>CAVZWM010000026.1:0-175922 GCA_963778975.1 uncultured Actinomycetota bacterium | reverse complement strand
GGCCTCCACTCCGTGCCGCACGCGGGCGAGACCACCGGGCCCGGGACGATCTGGGAGTCGCTGCACCTGCTCGGCGCCGAGCGGATCGGGCACGGCGTCTCTGCCGCCGAGGACCCCGAGCTGCTCGCCCACCTGGCGGGGGAGGGCATCGTCCTGGAGGTCTGCCCGACGTCCAACATCGCCACCCGCGCGGTGGACAGGATCGAGGACCACCCGCTGCGGACCTTCGTCGAGGCCGGCGTGCCGGTCACGATCAACTCCGACGACCCGCCGATGTTCGCCACGACCCTCAACCACGACTACGAGGTCGCGGCGGGCCTGCTCGACCTCGACGAGTCGGGCGTCGCCGACCTGGCGCGCGCCGCCGTCCGCGCCTCGTGGGCGCCGGCGGACGTCAAGGCACGGATCGAGGGCGAGATCGACGCCTACGTCGACCCGACGGTCTGAGCGCGCCGGGAAAGTATTCGGCCCCGCAACCTCATACGGGGCGGGGCCTGCGCACATCCTGACCCGGTGGGCGCCAGGGAGCCGGGAGACACGCCGGACGAGATGTCCCACCGGCTTCGGGACCTTTGGCCCTGCCCTCGCATCGGTGAGCCCCGGGCCACCTCGACAGCATGACGAGTGACACGGCCCCCGGGCCCCGCCCATCGAGTGGGCCCTCGTCCGCGGTCCGGCTCCTGGTCCGGGTCGCCGATCCTGATGCTGGCCCTGGCCACGCTCGGGTTCGCCGTCAACTTCTGGGCGTGGGCGCTGATCAGCCCGCTCGGCCCGATGTTCCGCGACTCCGGAGCCCTCGGTGACCTGAGCGAGTCCGACGTCGCGCTGCTGGTCGCGGTGCCGGTGCTCGTCGGCTCGCTCGGGCGGATCGTCGTCGGGGCGCTGACCGACCGCTACGGCGGTCGCGTGATGTTCCCGGTCGATCTCCGCCGTCACGATCGTGCCGGTGCTGTTCATCGCGTTCGTCGCGCTCGACTCCTACGCCCTCCTGCTGGTCGGCGGCTTCTTCCTCGGCATCGCGCGGCACCGTCTTCGCCGTCGGGGTCCCGTTCGTCAACGCCTGGTTCCCGCCGGAGCGACGCGGCCTGGCGATCGGCATCTTCGGCGCCGGCATGGGCGGCACGGCGATCAGCGCGCTCACCACCGTCAAGCTGTTCACCAACGTGGGTGAGAAGGCGCCGTTCCTGATCACCGCGGTCGTGCTCGCGGTCTACGCCGTCCTCGCCTGGGTCCTGCTGCGCGACGCGCCCGGGCCGGGTGGTGCCGACCACCAGCCTCGTGAGCCGGCTGCAACGCCAACGCCCGGCTGCCGATCACGTGGCAGGCGTGCATCCTCTACGCCGTCGCCTTCGGTGGCTACGTCGCGTTCTCGGTCTACCTGCCCGCCTACCTCAAGACCGCCCACGGCCTGACGCCCGGCCGACGCCGCCAACCGGATGGCCGGCTTCGTCGTGGTCGCCGTGATCATGCGACCGGTCGGTGGCTGGCTCTCGGACAGGTTCGGCCCGATCCCGGTGCTGGCGACGTCGTACGCCGTCGTGGCCGTGGGTGCCGGCCATCTCGGCCGGCACCCCGCCGCTGGACGGCATCGGCACCGTCGCGTTCCTGGCGATGGCGGCGGCGCTCGGTGCCGGGCAGCGGCGCGACGTTCGCCCTGATCGCCAAGGTCACCGAGCCCGAGCCGGGTCGGCGGCGTGACCGGTCTCGTCGGCGCTGCCGGCGGTCTCGGCGGCTTCGTGCCGCCGCTGGTCATGGGCTACGTCTACGGCCGCACCGAGTCCTACGCGATCGGGCTGTGGATGCTGTCGATCACCGCGGCCCTCACCCTCGCGCTCACCCTGACCATCGTCCGCCGCACCGCACAGCGACAGGAAACGCCATTGAGCAAGGACATCGGCATGGACGGCCCCCTGGCCGACGCGCTGGTGCGCAGCCGGCGGTTCTTCACCAAGGGCACCGTCTCCGAGGACCTGCGGACGCTGTCGCCAGGTCGGTGGCCGCGAGGCCGACGACTTCTACCGCGACCGCTGGAGCCACGACAAGGTCGTGCGCTCGACCCACGGCGTGAACTGCACCGGGTCGTGCTCGTGGAAGGTCTACGTCAAGGACGGGATCATCACCTGGGAGACCCAGCAGACCGACTACCCGTCGGTCGGGCCCGGACTCCCCGGAGTACGAGCCCCGCGGCTGCCCGCGCGGCGCGGCGTTCTCCTGGTACACCTACTCGCCGACCCGGGTGCGCTACCCCTACGTCCGCGGCGTCCTGCTCCAGATGTTCCGCGAGGCCAAGGCCCAGCACGACGGTGACCCGGTGCGCGCCTGGGAGCACATCGTCGAGAACCCGCAGCGGGCCAAGGCCTACAAGTCCGCGCGCGGCAAGGGCGGCCTGGTCCGCGCCACCTGGGACGAGGCCACCGAGATCATCGCCGCCGCGCACGTGCACACGATCAAGAAGTACGGCCCCGACCGGGTCGCCGGCTTCTCGCCGATCCCGGCGATGTCGATGGTCTCGCACGCCGTCGGGTGCCCGGTTCGTGAACCTGATCGGCGGCTCGATGCTGAGCTTCTACGACTGGTACGCCGACCTGCCGGTCGCCTCGCCGCAGGTCTTCGGCGACCA
Source organism: uncultured Actinomycetota bacterium (assembly GCA_963778975.1). Taxonomy (GTDB): domain Bacteria; phylum Actinomycetota; class Actinomycetes; order Propionibacteriales; family Nocardioidaceae; genus Nocardioides. Next base: position 173,302 of record CAVZWM010000026.1, on the reverse strand, counting down.
GACCGACGTCCCCGAGTCGGGCGACTGGTGGAACGCCGGCTACCTGATCATGTGGGGCTCCAACCTCCCGGTCACCCGCACGCCCGACGCGCACTGGATGACCGAGGCGCGCTACCGCGGCCAGAAGGTGATCGCGGTCGCGCCCGACTACGCCGACAACGTGAAGTTCGCCGACGAGTGGCTGCCCGCCAAGCCGGGCACCGACGCCGCGCTGGCGATGGCGATGGGTCACGTCGTGCTCAAGGAGTTCTTCGTCGACCGCGCAGACGCCGTACTTCACGCGAGTACGTGAAGACCTACACCGACCTGCCCTACCTGGTGAGGCTCGACGAGGCGGGCGACGGGCAGCTCACCGCGGGCAAGTTCCTGACCGCCGCCGACCTCGCCGCGACCGACGCGGCACGAGGAGAACGCCGCCTTCAAGACCGTCCTCATCGACGCGCGCACCGGCGAGCCGGTCGTCCCCAACGGCTCGCTCGGGCACCGCTACGGCGACGACCGGCGTCGGGCCGGTGGAACCTCGAGCTCGGCGACGTCGACCCGCAGCTCTCGCTGCTCGACGGACGCGCCGAGGAGACCGTGCTCGTGCGGATGCCGCGCTTCGACACCCCCGACGGCGCCGCCGCCGACCTGCCGCGCGGTGTGCCGGTCCGCCGCGTCGGCGGCCACCTGGTCACCACGGTGTTCGACCTGCTGCTCGCGCAGTACGGCGTCGGCGCGGGACGGGCTGCCGGGCGAGTGGGCCACGCGGCTACGACGACGCGGAGTCGCCGTACACGCCCGGCCTGGCAGGAGGCGATCACCGGCGTCCCGGCCGCGACCGCGGCCCGGATCGGCCGCGAGTTCGCCGCGAACGCCGAGGAGTCCAAGGGCCGCTCGATGATCGTGATGGGCGCCGGCACCAACCACTGGTTCCACTCCGACACGATCTACCGCGCGTTCCTCACCCTGACCAACCTCACCGGCTGCCAGGGCGTCAACGGCGGCGGCTGGGCGCACTACGTCGGGCAGGAGAAGGTCCGGCCGATCACCGGCTACACGCAGATCGCCAACGCGCTCGACTGGAACCGGCCGCCGCGCAACATGATCCAGACGGCGTTCTGGTACCTGCACACCAACCAGTTCCGCTACGACCAGTTCGGCGCCGACACGCTGTCCGCGACGACCGGCACGGGACAGCTGGCCGGCAAGTCCACGGCCGACGTGATCGCGCAGAGCGCGCGGATGGGCTGGATGCCGTCGTACCCCACGTTCGACCGCAACCCGCTCGACCTCAGCGACGACGCGGCGGCCGCCGGCAAGCCGGTGGGCGAGTACGTCGTCGAGCAGCTCAAGTCCGGCGAGCTCGACTTCGCCGGCGAGGACCCGGACGCCCCGCAGAACTACCCGCGCATCCTGTCGATCTGGCGGGCCAACCTGCTCGGCTCCTCGGGCAAGGGCAACGAGTACTTCCTCAAGCACCTGCTCGGCACCGACTCGTCGGTGCGGGCGACCGAGACGCCCGAGGACCAGCGCCCGGTCGACGTGACGTGGCGCGACGAGGCGCCCGAGGGCAAGCTCGACCTGCTGATGACGATCGACTTCCGGCAGACCAGCACGACGATCTTCTCCGACGTCGTCCTGCCGGCGGCGACCTGGTACGAGAAGCACGACCTCAACACCACCGACATGCACCCGTTCGTGCACTCGTTCAACCCGGCGATCGCGCCGCCGTGGCAGACCCGCACCGACTGGGACGCCTGGCAGACGATCGCCGAGAAGTTCAGCGAGCTCGCCGCCACCCACCTCGGGCGTGCGCAAGGACGTCGTGGCGGTGCCGCTCACGCACGACACCCCGGACGCGATGGCCAACCCGCACGGCGTCGTCCGCGACTGGAAGAAGGGCGAGTGCGAGCCGATCCCCGGCGTCACGATGCCCAAGCTGGTCGAGGTCGAGCGTGACTACGGCGCGGTCGCCGAGAAGATGAACGCGCTCGGGCCGCTGGTCGACACGCTCGGCGCGACCACCAAGGGCGTCACCTTCGAGCTCGGCAAGCAGGTCGACTACCTGCGCGCGCAAGAACGGCGCCGTCCGCGGTGGCGTCGCCGACGGCCGGCCGTCGCTGAAGAGGGACGTCAACGTCTGCGAGGCGATCCTCGCGCTGTCGGGGACCACCAACGGCCACCTCGCCACGCAGGGCTTCAAGACCCTCGAGAAGCGCACCGGCGTCCGGCTGGCCGACCTGGCCGAGGAGCACGAGGGCAAGCAGATCACCTTCGCCGACACCCAGGGCCCGCCGGTGCCGGTGATCACCTCACCGGAGTGGTCGGGCTCGGAGACCGGCGGTCGGCGCTACTCGCCGTTCACGATCAACGTGGAGCGCAAGAAGCCGTGGCACACGCTGACCGGGCGGATGCACTTCTACCTCGACCACGACTGGATGACCGAGCTCGGCGAGGGACTGCCGGTCTACCGGCCGCCGCTCAACATGGCGGCGCTGTTCGCGGAGCCGGCGCTCGGCAACGTCTCCGACGGCTCGACGCCGGGCAGAGGTCGAGGGGCTGACCGTGCGCTACCTGACGCCGCACAACAAGTGGTCGATCCACTCGGAGTACCAGGACAACCTGTTCATGCTCTCGCTGTCGCGCGGCGGCCAGAACATCTGGATGAGCGACCGGGACGCCGTGAAGGTCGGCATCAAGGACAACGACTGGATCGAGGCGGTCAACCGCAACGGCGTCGTCGTCGCCCGGGCGATCGTCTCGCACCGGATGCCCGAGGGAACGGTGTACATGTACCACGCCCAGGACCGGCTGATCGACGTACCGCTGGCGGAGACGTCGGGCAAGCGCGGCGGCATCCACAACTCGCTGACCCGCCTGCTGGTGAAGCCGTCCCACCTCATCGGCGGCTACGCCCAGCTGACCTTCGCCTTCAACTACCTCGGCCCCACCGGCAACCAGCGCGACGAGGTCACCATCATCCGCAAGCGCTCGCCAGGACGTGGAGTACTGACATGAGGGTCATGGCGCAGATGGCGATGGTGATGAACCTCGACAAGTGCATCGGGTGCCACACCTGCTCGGTCACCTGCAAGCAGGCGTGGACCAACCGGTCGGGCACGGAGTACATCTGGTTCAACAACGTCGAGACCCGGCCCGGCCTCGGCTACCCGCGGACCTACGAGGACCAGGAGAAGTGGAAGGGCGGCTGGGAGCTCAACAAGCGCGGCCGGCTGAAGCTCAAGGGCGGCGGCCGGTTCAAGAAGCTGCTGACGATCTTCTCCAACCCGAAGCTGCCCTCGATCGACGAGTACTACGAGCCGTGGACCTACGACTACGCCACGCTCACCGACGCGCCGGCCCAGGAGCACACCCCGGTCGCGCGGCCGAAGTCGCTGATCTCCGGCAAGAACATGAAGATCGAGTGGTCGGCCAACTGGGACGACGACCTCGGCGGCTCCACCGAGACCGCGCACCGCGACCCGATGCTCGCGAAGATCGCCGAGAAGGTGAAGTTCGAGTTCGAGCAGACCTTCATGTTCTACCTGCCGCGGATCTGCGAGCACTGCCTGAACCCGTCGTGCGCGGCGTCGTGCCCCAGCGGCGCGATCTACAAGCGCGAGGAGGACGGCATCGTCCTCGTCGACCAGGACAAGTGCCGCGGCTGGCGGATGTGCGTCTCCGGCTGCCCCTACAAGAAGATCTACTTCAACCACCGCACCGGCAAGGCCGAGAAGTGCACGTTCTGCTTCCCGCGCATCGAGGTCGGCCTGCCCACCGTCTGCTCGGAGACCTGCGTCGGGCGGCTGCGCTACATCGGCCTGATGCTGTACGACGCCGACAAGGTGCTCGAGGCCGCCTCCACCGAGGACGACCACGGGCTCTACGAGGCGCAGCGCGACGTCTTCCTCGACCCGTTCGACCCCGAGGTGATCCGCGAGGCGGAGAAGGCCGGCATCGCCCGCGACTGGATCGACGCCGCCCAGCGCTCCCCGATCTACGCGCTGATCAACACCTACAAGGTCGCGCTGCCGCTGCACCCGGAGTACCGCACGATGCCGATGGTCTGGTACATCCCGCCGCTGTCGCCGGTCGTCGACGTGGTCCAGGAGACGGGGGAGGACGCCGAGGACAAGGGCAACCTGTTCGCGGCCATCGACGCGCTGCGGATCCCGATCGAGTACCTCGCCGAGCTGTTCACGGCCGGCGACGTCGAGCCGGTCGACGCCGTGCTCAAGAAGCTCGCCGCGATGCGCTGCTACATGCGCGACATCAACATGGGCCGCGACCCCGACGCCTCGATCCCGGCCGCGGTCGGGATGACCGAGGAGGAGATGTACGACATGTACCGCCTCCTCGCGATCGCGAAGTACGACGAGCGCTACGTCATCCCGCCGGCGCACGCCGAGCAGGCGCACTCGCTGGAGGAGCTGGCGACCGAGTGCTCCGTCTCGGAGTACGGCGGCGGCCAGCAGGACCTCTTCGGCGAGGGCTCGGGCGTGCCGACGCCGATCGCGGTCGAGAACTTCCAGATGCTGCAGGACCGGCAGACCTCCGACTCGCTCGCCGGGCCGGACGAACAAGGGGGCCCGGGTCAACCTGCTCAACTGGGACGGCAAGGGCTCACCGCCCGGGCTGTTCCCGCCGAAGGGCGACCGGACGTCGTGAGCGCGCGCGTCGCGCGAGGCCGGCGCTGCCGCCCGGACCAGCTGACCATCGTGTGGCAGTCGGTCTCGCTGCTGCTCGACTACCCCGACGAGGAGCTGCTCGGCCGGTGCCGAGCTGCTCAGGTCGGCGTCGCCGGGACTGCCGGCCGCGATCGGGGACTCGATCCGCGGCGTTCCTCGCGCACCTCGAGTCGACGCCGCTGCCGGAGCTCCAGGCCGACTACGTCGAGACGTTCGACAACCGTCGGCGCTGCAACCTCTTCCTGACCTACTTCGCCCACGGCGACACCCGCAAGCGCGGGATGGCGCTGCTGCGCTTCAAGCAGACCTACCTCGGCGCCGGCTTCGAGCTCGACGACGCGGAGCTGCCCGACCACCTGTGCGTCGTGCTCGAGTTCGCCGCCACCATCGACCGCGACCTGGGCCGGCGACCTGATGCTCGACCACCGGGCCGGGCTCGAGCTGCTGCGGCTCTCGCTGCGGGACATGCGCTCGCCCTGGGCGAGCCTGGTCGACGCGGTCACCGCGACCCTGCCGCCGCTGCGCGGCGACGAGCGCGACGCCGTACGCCGACTGGCCGCCGAGGGTCCTCCCGAGGAGGAGGTCGGGCTCGCGCCGTTCGCCAGCCCGCAGTTCAGCCCCGGCGCGGCCACGGCCGGCGCCCGAGACGACCCTCCTGCCCATGCCGTCGTTCCCGGGAGCGCGCGCATGAACGAGTTCCTCTTCGTGGTCGTCCCCTACATCTGCCTGACGACCTTCGTCGTCGGTCACCTGTGGCGCTACCGCTACGACAAGTTCGGCTGGACCACGCGCTCGTCCCAGCTCTACGAGAACCGGCTGCTGCGCATCGGCAGCCCGCTGTTCCACTTCGGGATGCTCGGCGTCGTCGGCGGCCACGTCATCGGGCTGCTGATCCCGCAGTCGTGGACCGACGCGGTCGGGCATCAGCGAGCACATGTACCACGTGGTCGCGGTCGGCGGCGGCCTGCTCGCCGGGGTCGATGACCGTGGTCGGGATGGCGATCCTGATCTACCGGCGCCGCACCGTCGGGCCCGGTCTTCTCGGCGACGACGCTCATGGACAAGGTGATGTACGCCTTCCTGGCCGTCGTGATCGTGCTGGGCATGTGGAACACCATCGCCGGCTCGATCCTGACCATCGGCGGTGAGTACAACTACCGCGAGGGCGTCTCGGTCTGGTTCCGCTCGTTCCTCGCCTTCCAGCCCGACGCCGACCTGATGGCCGAGGCGCCGCTGGGCTTCCAGCTGCACGCCCTCGTCGCGTTCGGGCTGTTCGCGCTGTGGCCGTTCACCCGGCTCGTGCACGTGTTCAGCGCGCCCGCTGGGCTACCTCACCCGCCCCTACATCGTCTACCGCAGCCGCGACGACGACCAGCTCGGCAGCCACCGGCCCCGCCGGGGCTGGGACCGGGTCGGCTGACGTGTGTGAGTACTGCGGCTGCCGAGGCGTCCCGCCGATCGCCGAGCTGATGGACGAGCACACCGCCCTCGTCGACCAGGCCCACCACGTCCGGCACGACCTGGGCGCCGGGAGACCCGGTCGGCGGCGATGGCGCGGCTGACGGGTCTCGTCGCGCACCTCGACCGGCACGTCCGGCGCGAGGAGGACGGCATCTTCAGGGCGATGCGCAGCGCGGGCGAGTTCGTCGACGAGATCGACGAGCTCGAGGGCGAGCACCGCGACTTCGCCGAGGCCATCGCCGCGCTCGACGTCGACGCCGCGGACTTCGCCACACGCGTGACGCGCCTGCTCGACGACCTCGACGTCCACGTCGAGCGCGAGGACCTCGGGATCTTCCCGGTCTCCGTCGTCACGCTGGGCGCTGCGGGCTGGGCAGATCGTCGACGAGGCCCACACCAAGTCGCCCAGCTTCCTGCTCGACCGGCCAGCCCCAGATCCCACCACGCAATGAGGAGAACCATGCAGAACGAGTCACTGACGACACTGGTCCGACACCACCTGGAGACGGCGGTGACAGCGTCCAGCGGTCGCAGCGCCCACACGATCCACGGCGGCCACGAGCACGTCCTGCGCCAGACCCTGATCGCGCTGCGCAGCGGCTCGAGCCTGGACGAGCACGAGAACCCGGGGGAGGCGACCCTGCAGGTCCTCCACGGTCGCGTCACCCTCGTCGCCGGCGAGCAGCAGCTGGAACGGCTCGCCCGGCGACCTGATGACCATCCCGGACGCCCGGCACGCCCTCGAGGCGATCGAGGACTCCGCGGTCCTGCTGACCGTGGCCGTGCGCCTCTGACGCAGGGCCGAGCAACGACGTCAGCGAGGCGGCGTCAGCGTCCGGAGCTGGAGCATGGCCGCGAACCGCTGGTCGGGGTCGGCCAGGTCGATGCCGCTGATCTCCTCGACCCGGCGCAGCCGGTAGCGGAGCGTGTTGGTGTGGATGAAGAGCGTGGCGGCGGCGGCGCGGACGTCGCCGAGCGCATCGAGCCATGCCGCGAGCGTCTCGGTGAGACCGGAGTCGTTCTGCGCGTCGTACTCCTGCAGGCGGGCGATCGGCCCCATCGGCCGCTCGCCGCGAGCGTCAGCCAGGTCGCGGAGCTCGAGGAGGAGCGACTCGGTGTGCACGTCGGGCAGCCGTGCGACGCGACGATGGGCGTAGCCGTCGCGGAGGACTCGCAGGGCCCTGCACCGCCGTCGCCCGGGACGAGGTCACGCCGCCGACGTCGGACCCGACCCCGCCGATGCCCACCACGGTCGGCAGCCGCGTGCCCAGCCGCTCGCAGAAGTCCTCGGCCAGCCGGACGGCCCGCTGCTCGGGGTCGCAGCCCTGCGCCGTGCACGGGGAGCAGGGCGAACGCGATGCCGCCGACGATCGCGACCGCCGATGACGGCACCGCGGCGGACAGGTGGACCGCGAGCGCGTCGGCGACCCGGTCCAGCCCCCCGAGAGGGTTCTTGGACGCGTCCTGGTCGGCCAGCGGCTCGGCGCGCAGGGAGACGGCCAGGACGACGACCTGCTTGCCGCCCAGCCCCAGGCGGGCCAGCGCGTCCCCGGCACCCGGGCCGCCCTCGAGGGCGGTGCTGACCAGGTCCGTGCGAAGGCGGCGCTGCACGTCGGCTCCGGCGCGCACGCGCAGCATGTGCAGGGCGACGAGCTTGGCGGCATCCTGCAGGGCGGAGGCTCGTTCGGGCGTGACCTCCCCGTCCATCGCGGCCCAGATCGAGCCGAGCACCTCGTCGCCCGCGCGGACAGCGATCGCGACTCGCTGCTTGCTGATGGTGTCGGCGCCGAGCATGGCCGGGTCGACGACCACTGGCCGGTTCTCGCGGTAGAGCTCGCGGAAGACGCCGAGCTCGGTGAGCATCCGGGCGTACCTCTCCGGGACCTGGCGGCCGATGATCGTCTCCACGCGCGACGGGTCGGCCTCGTCCTGGCGGCCGGAGAACGCGAGCACGCGCGAGCTGCGGTCCTCGATGGTCACGGGCGCATCGAGGAGGGCCCCCACCGCGTTCGCCACGGCGAACAGGTCACCCGACGGGAGACCTCCGAGCGACTCCGGTTCGGCGGGGCCGATGTCGCCCTCGGCGAGAAGCGAGCGCAGCAGCGCGGTCAGCTGTGCCCAGGTCGCGCCCCGACGCAGGCCGAGGAGCGCGACGCCGGCCTCCTCGCACCGCCCCGGCGAGCGTCCGTGGTCGACGGACACGGGCGCGCGGACGACGAGTCCGACCGCGCCGCGACGTCCCAGGTCTCGCACGAGGCCGGCGAGGTCGGCGGCCGGCACCCCGACACCGAGGACCAGCGCACCGGGTGGGTGGCACCGGTTCGTCATCGGGGTCGTGGATGACGACGCCGCCGATCTCGCCCTCGTGGTCCGGGTCGCCCGCGACCAGCTCGAGCATGGAGTCGCCCAGGTCGTCGAGGACCCGTCCCAGGCTCGCGCGCGGCCGTTGGCTCACGGTAGTCAGGATAGGCGGGTACGTCATCGGCAGGAGGCTCAGAGCGGGATCCACTCCGTCGACGTCGTGACCGCCTCGAGGATCTCCGGGATCGGGCGTGACGCCGAGGCCCGGACCCGTCGGCACCGCCATGTGGCCGTCCTCCAGGACGAGCGGCTCCGTGATGTCGGTCCGGTAGAAGCGGTCGGAGGCCGAGATGTCACCGGGCAGCGTGAAGCCGGGCAGCGCCGCGAGCGCCGCGTTGGCCGCCCGTCCGAGGCCCGTCTCGACCATGCCGCCGCACCAGACGGCGCAGGCCGTGGGCGGCCGCGAGATCGTGGATCCGCACCGCCTCGAGGTAGCCGCCCGACGCGGCCGGGCTTGATGTTGATGACCGAGCAGGCACCGAGCGTGATGGCGGCCGCTGCGGTCTGTGCCGAGACGATCGACTCGTCCAGGCACACCGGCGTCGAGATCTGCCGGGCCAGCTCGGCGTGGCCCGAGCACGTCCTCCTCCTCGAGCGGCTGCTCGATGAGGAGCAGGTCGAAGGCGTCGAGCTTGGCGAGGTGCCGGGCGTCGCGGAGGGTGTACGCCGTGTTCGCGTCGACCTGCAGAAGCACGTCGTCCCCGAACCGCTCCCGCACGGCGCGCACCGGCTCGACGTCCCAGCCCGGCTCGATCTTCAGCTTGATCCGGACGTAGCCCGCGTCCAGGTAGCCGTCGACGACGTCGAGCAGCTGCGGGATGCTGTCGAAGATGCCGACCGAGACACCCGAGGGCACCCGGTCGTGGACGGCGCCGAGCTCCCTCGCCCAGGAGCGGCCCTCGGTCCGCAGCTCGGCGTCGAGCACCGCCATCTCGAGGGCGGCCTTCGCCATCCGGTGGCCCTTGAACTTGTGGAGCACCGCACCCACCGCGTGCGCGCCGTGCCGGTCCAGCCGGTCGGCGGAGCCGCCAGCTCGGGCAGCAGGTAGCGACGCAGCACGTCGGCCGTCGCGTCGACGTACTCCGAGGAGTAGAGCGGGTCGGACATGGCGACGCACTCGCCCCAGCCCTCCGCATCGCCCGGTCGGAGGTGGTGACCGCGCGCAGCAACAAGATGTCGCGTGCGGTCTGGGTCCCGAACGAGGTCCGGAACGGCGACACCAGTGGCATGGCCACTCGTCGCAGCTCGACGCCCTGCAGCTTCACGTGTGATCTCCTTCTGTGGGGAGCACGAGGTAGCCGCGCTCTCTGTCGAATCCCGCGACGTGGCCGCCGGTGGCCAGGGCGGTCGTGAGCTGGTCGCGCACCTTCAGGCGCCAGCTCCGGGCCTGGTCGAGGTCGACGAGCCGCAGCGCCTCGACGTCGGGTGGCACCTGCCACCCAGGACGCGGCTGCACCGGCCGGTACGACAGGGCGCAGCGGCGTCCCTGCGCACGCGTCGACCACGACCGAGTCCTCCAGCGGCCAGTGGACCAGGATCCGGTCGCTCTCGTCGAACCGGTTGATGCCGTCGCCCATCACGCCGTAGAAGTCGGGGAGGTACTCCGCGACCTTCGCCCCGAGCTTGCTCAGGTTGAAGTAGGCGTTGCGTGCGACCAGCGGGTCGTAGGTCCACTCGATCAGGGCGATGCCCCGGTCCAGGCACCACGCCCGCTGGTGCAGCTTGAGCGCGAATCCCACGTGGCGGCCCGCCACGGCGGATGTCACCCCGGCGATGTGGCTGTGCATCGTGCGGGCGGCCGGGGCGGAGTGGAAGCCCACGCAGACGCCGACCATCGTGTCTGCCGTCGTACGCCGCCGCGACATAGCTCTCGGCCTTCGCCAGGGCACGCAGCAGCTCCGCGTTCATCGGCGGCTTGTCGGGCACTCCCCAGATCGCGCCCAGGACGACCGACGGCCTCGTGCAGCTCCGCGAGGCTCGGTGAGCTCACGGACGACGACTCCCGAGCGGACCGCCGCAGCCTGGTAGGACAGCCGGGACTCAGTCGTCATCGTGTACCTCGTCCAGCAGGTCGGCCAGCAGGGCACCGAGCAGCGCCGTGCGATCGAGGAGGCGGTCCACGAGGACGTGCTCGTCGGCGGCGTGGGCCCCCCCGCCGACCGCGCCCAGGCCGTCCAGCGTGGCGACGCCGGCTCCGGCGGTGAAGTTGCCGTCCGAGGCGCCTCCGACGGCGGCGCCCCTCACGGGAGGCATGCCCAACCGGGACGCGAGCGCCCTCGCGCGCTCGAACAGGTGCCGGGACGACGACTCCTCCAGCGGGGGGCGGTTGACGCCGCCGTGCACCACCACCGTGGCGCCGGTGAGCACGGGCATGAGTGCCCGCAGCGCCGAGTCGACCCGCTCGTGCTCGGCCTGCGACCAGGCTCGTACGTCGACCGCGAAGCGCCCCGCCGCCGGCACCGTGTTGGGGGTCGTGCCCGCGCTCGTGACGGTGGGTGTCACCGTCGTGCCGGCAGCCGTGTCCGCCAGGGCCGCGACCGCCTGGACCTGGTGAGCAAGCTCGAGCGTCGCGTTGACGCCCTTCTCCGGCTCCAGGCCTGCGTGGGCAGCCCGGCCGACCACCTCGATCTCGTAGAGCGAGGTGCCCTTGCGGGCGGTCTTCAGCGCGCCGCCGTCCGCCGACGCCTCCAGCACCAGCGCCGCGACGGCGCCCGTGGCCTCGGACTCGATGAGGGCACGTGAGGTCGGCGAGCCGATCTCCTCGTCACCGGTGACGAGGAGCGTGACCCCGTCACGGTCTTCCAGCGTGGCGACGGCGTGGAACGCCATCACCAGGCCCGCCTTCATGTCGAAGCAACCGGGCCCGCGCAGCACGCCGTCGACCACGTCGCACGGGTGGACCTCCAGCGTCCCTGTCGGCCACACCGTGTCGTGGTGACCGAGCAGGAGCACCCGGGTCCGGCCAGGGCCGAGGCGCCACCGCAGGTGGACGACGCCGTCGATCAGGATCCGCTCCGGAGCGACCCCGAGCAAGCGCTCCCCGACACGCGCCACCGCCTCCGCGGAGGCAGCGACCGCGTGCGAGGTCGCTCGACGGCGACTCGACCTCGACGAGCTCGCGCACGTCGGCGAGCAGCAGGTCGAGGTCGGCCGCCACGCCCGGCAGAGGGAGTCATCATCAGGACTTCTTCGGGGTGGCCCGGGCGCCGAAGTGGAGGTACTCCTCGCCGGTGGGCAGGGAGTAGAAGCGGACCGGGTAGTAGGCCTCGCTCTTGTCGGGCTTCATCGCGAACAGCGCGTCGGACACCGGGATCAGCTCGTGGGTCTCCGGCTCGGCGCCCTCGATCTCCGCGACGGGGCCCGAGACCGTGATCCGGATGAAGGGCTTGCCGTCCTCGATGAAGACCTCCTCGGTGACCGACTCGCGGGCGTACGTTCCCACGTACGGGGTGGCGTCGATGTCGACGGGCTCGCTGGGGACCTCGAAGCGGTCCGGGAGGCGAACGTCGGCCAGCTCGGCGAAGATCTCCTCGTAGAGGTCCTGGAAGAGCGGGATCGCGGAGCCGATGTTGGTGTTGAGGGAGACGGCGAGGCCGGCCTCGGGCAGCAGGCGGAGGAACGCTGCCTGGCCGATGGTGTTGCCGTCGTGGCCGATCGCCCGGTGCCCGTTCCAGTCGCAGCGGAACCAGCCGAGGCCCCAGGAGTCGCCGAGGAGCAGCTTCTCGGGGCAGTCGGTCTGGTAGTCGGCCATCGCCGTGACGCTGGCCTCGGACAGGACGCGGGTTCCGTCGGCGGCGAGGCCCCCGCTCGAGGTGCATGCGGGCGAAGGCAAGGACGTCGGTCGCGGTCGCGGTGATCAGCCCGGCCGGGCCGACCGAGCGGGGCAGGCCCCACACCGGTGCGACCTTCGGGTCGTCGCCGCCCTCGAGGTGACCCATCGCGTGGGCGAAGACCATGGCCTCCTCGGGAAGCGTCCCGGTGTGGGTGAGGCCCAGCGGTGCGAAGAGCTTCTCCTTCATCGCCTGGTCCCAGGTCAGGCCGGTGGTGACCTCGATGATCCGGCCGAGCAGGCTGAAACCGGAGTTGCAGTAGGACCACGTGGCTCCGAGCGGGTGGTTCTGCGCGGCGTCGCCGAGCAGCGCGACGTACTTCTCCAGGCAGTCGTCGCCCCGGCCGGTGTCGGTGAAGACGTCGCCGTCGATGCCGCTGGTGTGGGTCAGCAGGTGCCAGACCGTGAGCTTCTTGGTGACCTCCGGGTCCCGCAGCGCGAGCTCGGGCACGATCTCGACGACCGGGGTGTCGAGGTCGAACCTGCCCTCGTCGACCAGCTGCATGACGACGGTCGCGGTCCACACCTTGCTGACCGAGCCGATCTGCCAGACCGAGTCGTCGGTCGAGGGCTGGCCGGTGCCGGCGTGGAGGACTCCGGTGACGGCGGTGACGAGGTCGTCGGGGGCGCCGTCGCGCCCCAGCCGCAGGATGCCGAGCTGGGCGCCGGGGACGCCGTGCTTCTTCGACGAGCTCGGCGAGGCGCGACTCCCAGTGGGCGTGGTCGATGGGCGTGGTGGTGGTCATGAGGTCTCCTTGACTCGGTGGTGGGTGCCGGGGATGGCGGCGAGCAGCTGGCGGGTGTAGTCGTGCTGGGGGTTCTCGAGCACGCCCGCCACGGGTCCGTGCTCGACGATGCGGCCGTCCTCCATCACCGCGACGTGATCGGCGACGTAGCGGACGACTGCGAGGTTGTGGGAGATGAACAGCACCGAGAGGCCGAGCTCGCGCTGCATCTCCCGCAGCAGGTTGAGCACCGCCCCCTGGACGGAGACGTCGAGGGCGGACGTGATCTCGTCGGCGATGACGACCCGGGGACGCCCGGCGAGCGCCCGGGCGAGCGCGACCCGCTGCCGCTGGCCGCCCGAGAGCTGGCCCGGCAGCTGGGTCGGCCCGACCGGCCTCGAGGTGGACCAGCTCGAGGAGTCGCCCGACCTCCGCGCGGCGGGCAGCGCGGGACATCCGCTCCGCACCGGGCCCGGAGAGCGCCTCGGCGATCGACTCGCCGATCGTCATGCGCGGGTCGAGGGAGGAGAAGGGATCCTGGAAGACCATCTGGATCGGGCGGCGCCGACCCTTCAGGCGGGACCGGGGCGCCGTCGAGGAGGACGGCGCCGCCCGTCGAGCGGGGCGAGTCCGACCGCGGTCCGGGCCAGGGTGGACTTCCCGGAGCCGGACTCGCCGACCAGGCCGACGACCTGGCCGTCGGGGACGGTCAGGCTGACCTGGTCGAGCACGGTGTGGTGGCCGTAGCGAACGGTCACGCTGTCGAAGTCGAGGGTGCTCATGACGTCGCCACCACCTCTCCCGTCGCGAGCACGCCGAGCGGCGCCCCGGCGTGCCAGCAGGCGACGGACCGACCGCGCTCGGTCGGTGACGAGCTGCGGCTCCTCGGTGCGGCACCGCGCCGAGGCGAGCGGGCAGCGGGCGGCGTACGCGCACCCGGACGGTTGGGCGGCCGGGTCGACGGGCTGCCCGGGGATGGTGGCGAGCGGCTCGGCCAGGTCGGTGGTCATGTCCGGGACGGCCGCGAGGAGCGCCCGGGTGTAGGGGTGCTGCGCACCGCCGGAGTCGGTGCGCTCGGGGTCGACCAGGTCGGCGACCGGGAGCTCCTCGACGATCCGGCCGGCGTACATGACGACGACGCGGTCGCAGACCTCCCGCACGACGGAGACGTCGTGGCTGATGAAGAGCAGCGCCGCGTCCTGCTCGCGCTGCACCTCCTTGAGGAGGGCCAGGACCTGCGCCTGGACGGTGACGTCGAGCGCGGTCGTCGGCTCGTCCGCGATGATCAGCCGAGGGGTGCCCATCAGGCCCATGCCGATCATGGCCCGCTGGCGCATGCCGCCGGAGAACTCGAACGGGTACTGCCGCGCCCGGCGCTCGGGGTCGCGGACACGCACGGCGTCGAGCCGGTCCACCGCCCGGGCGAGCGAGCCCTTGCGGTCCAGCCCCTGGTGGTAGCGGGCGACCTCGGCCAGCTGGCTGCCGATCCGCATCGTGGGGTTGAAGGACGTCATCGGGTCCTGGAAGACCACCGACAGCGAGGTGCCCAGCAGCTTGTCGTGCCCGGCCCCGGGCCCCGAGCCGCCGAGCAGGTCGGCACCGCAGAAGACGAGCCGGTCGGCGTCCACCTGCCCGGGCTCCTCGATGAGGCGAGCGATGGCCAGGGCCGTGAGCGACTTGCCCGATCCCGACTCGCCGACGACACCGACAGCCTCGCCGGCACGGATCCCGAAGGACACCCCACGCACCGGACGGACCGTCCCGTGCGGGCCGGGGAAGCCGACTGTGAGGCCACGGACGTCGAGCACCAGCCCGGGGTCGCCGGCGGCGTCGTGCGGGCGCTCCGAGGCAGGCGCGTCCGACCGCTCCACGTGCGGGGTCGGGTCCTCGAGCCCGGTGGCCGCCGACACGCCGACGGCGCCGGCGATCGCCTCTCCGGTGAGGTTGAACGCGAGCGCGGCGACGATCACCGCGATGCCCGGGGCGAGCGCAGCGAGCGGGTGGATGTAGATCCCGGCGAGGCCCTCCTGCATCAGCCGGCCCCAGTCGTACGCCGGCTGCTGGACGCCCAGCCCGAGGAACGACAGGCCGGCGAAGCTGAGGAGCACCCCTCCGGCGCCGATCGTGACGTTGACGATCAGCGGCTCTGCGATGTTCGGCAGGACGTGCCTCAGCAGGACGCGAAGCCGACCCACCCCGGCGATCCGGGCCGCGGCCACGTAGTCGAGCTCGGCGACTCCCGCGATCAGTGTCTGGCACAGCCGGGCGAACGACGGCGCCCCGGCGAGACCCACGGCGAGCACGGCACCCGTGGCACCCACGCCGAAGACCACGGCCAGGAAGAGCACGAGGAGCAGGCCGGGAAAGGCCACCAGGACGTTGACCGTCGCCGTCACCAGCCGCCCCGACCTGCGGCCGAGGAGCAGGGGGGCAGCGCCGAGGATCACGCCCACCACGACGCCGAGCGTGGTCGCCAGCAGGGCGAGGGTCACCGAGAGCCGGGTCGCCACCAGCACCCTGTAGAAGATGTCGCGGCCGAGGCTGTCCGTGCCGAGCCAGTGGTCGCGGGACGGGCCGGCGAGCAGGTTGTCGGTGTCGACCGCGCTCGCCTGGTCACCCCACAGGATCGGGGCGACGACGGCGAGGACGAGCACGACGGTCAGCAGACCGAAGCCGGTCATGCCGACGGGCGTCCGGACGACACGGAGCCAGCGGCTCATCACGACTCCCCGATCGTGGAGCGCGGGTCGAGGACGGCCAGGGCGACGTCCACCGAGGTGTTCACGACCAGCACGCAGACGCCGTACACGAGGACCGTGCCCTGCACGAGGGGATAGTCCCTGAGGACGATCGACTGGACGATCGTGCTGCCCAGCCCGGGCCAGGCGAAGACGTTCTCGACCAGCACGGTGCTGGCGATCATCGTGGCGAGGAGCATGCCGCCGAGCGTCAGGGTCGCCGTGACGGCGTTCGGCAGGGCGTGGCGAAGGTGGATGCGCAGCGCCGGCAGGCGCTTGGCTCGCGCCGTGCGGACGTAGTCGGTCTCGAGCACGGCCAGCATCTCGATGCGGACGATGCGTGCCAGGAGCGCGGCCGGGCCGATGGTCAAGGCGATGACCGGGAGGACGTAGGACTCCGCACCGGCGCGACCGGCGACCGGGAACCACCCCAGGTTCACCGCGAAGACGGCGACCAGCGCGACCCCGAGGAGGAAGTCGGGGATGGAGCCGAGGACGACACTGCTCCCTGCGAAGGCGAGCTCGGTGCGCCGGCGCCTGCCCCGGCGCGTGGCCACCGCCACGACCACCCCGAGGGGGATGGAGATGACGACCGCTGCGACGAACGCCAGGACCGCCAGGGAAGCCGTCGCGGGCAGCCGCTGGGCGATGGTGTCCCAGACGGGGATCTCGGTCTGGATCGACTCGCCCAGGTCTCCGTGGAAGAGGTTCACGAGGTAGTTCAGGTACTGCGTGAGGAGCGGGTCGTCCAGCCCCAGCGACTCTCGCCGAGCAGCCACCAGCTCGGGCGGCGCCGTGAGTCCCAGCGCAGCCCGCACCGGGTCGCCCGGGACGAAGTGGATCATCAGGAAGGACGCGGTCACGAGCGCCCACAGCGACACCAACAGCCGCCCCGTACGACGGAGGGCGAACCGGGCCCACCGCCCGCCCAGTCCGAGGACTGGGCGGGACGGCGCGGCCGTGGGGGTCAGGGTGGTCATGGATGCGCTACCGCTCAGCCGTGCATCCGGATGCTGGTCGGCACGATGATGTCCGTGACGACGAGGTCGGCGCCCTTGTGGAAGGTCTGCGTGACGTTGTTGGCGAACGGCACGATGTCGGCGGCCTCGAACAGGGCGGCCTCGGCGGCAGCCCAGTCCTCGCAGCCCTCTGCGCCGGTCTTGCCCATGGCGGTCTCGACCGACGCGGTGTAGTCGGCGTTCTCGATCCCGGAGAAGTTCATGCCTCCGTCGGCGAGGCCGGGGCCCGACAGGAAGGGCACGAGCTGGTCGGGCGTGCCGATGTTGATCGGCTCCCACGCGATGTCCCAGTCGCCGCTGCCGAAGAGGATCGGCTCGAGCTCGGCAGTGGTCGCAGCCTTGGCGCTCACGTCGACACCGAAGTCGCTCCATGCCTTGACGGCCAGCTCGGCGGCGGCGGCGCCGCCACTGCCCAGGGCGGTGTCGTGCACGAAGGTGACGGCGAGCTTCTTGCCGTCCTTGGCGTAGACCCCGTCGGAGCCCTTGGCCCAGCCGGCACCCTCGAGAGCAGCGGCCGCGGCTTCCGCGTCGGTCTCGGGAAGGTTCCCGTCCACCGTGTCGCCCGGGCAGGCCGCCGGCTCGAGGATCGCCAGCCCGGTCGCCGGCTCGCCCGTGCCGGACGTGATGACCTTCTGCAGCTCGGCCAGGTCGAGGACCTGGGTGAGGGCGGTGCGGACGGCCGGGTCGGCAGCGGGACGGCCCTCAGTGTGGTTGAACCACTGCTCGCCGGTGATCAGCCCTGTCTTCTCCGTCTCGATGCCGGCGGCGGCGAGACGAGCGGCGTCGGGACCGATGATGCTGGCGGCGTTGAGCTCACCGCTGGTCAGCTGGTTGGCGGCGGTGGTCTCGTTGGTGACGACCTTGGCCTCGATCGCAGCGGGTGTGCCCGTCTCGGACGTCTTCGCCCCGCCGGGACCCCAGGCATAGTCGTCGCGGACCTTGTAGCTGTAGTGGTCGCCGGGCGCCGCCTCCTCGAGCGTGTACGGCCCGGTGCCGGCGGAGGTGGACGCGAGGCTGTCGCGGTCCTTCAGGCCGGCGTCGCAGACCAGGAGCAGGCTCGACAGACCATTGAGGACGAAGGGCGAGGGGCCGGCAAGCTTCAGCGTGACGGTGGAGCCCGACGCGGACGCCTTGGCGCCTGCCGGGACGAAGACGCCGAGGAAGGGGCTCTCGTTCTTGGGGTTGCCGACGTAGTCGAGGTTGTCGACCACCGTCTGGGCCGTGAAGGCCGAGCCGTCGGAGCAGGTGATGCCTTCGCCGATCTCGAAGGTGACGGTCTTGCCGTCGACCTCCCAGGACGTCGCGAGGTTCGGCTCGACCTCGCCCTCGCCGTTGACGGTCACCAGCGAGTCGTACGCGAATCGGCCGAGCTGTAGGGCTGCGCTCACAGGCGAGGCCTGCGGGTCGAGGGCGCCGGGGTCGGTGCCGATGGCGAGGGTGAACGTCTTGCCGTCGGCGTAGCTGCCGGCGGACGTCGGCGACTCCTCGGCCCCTGCACCACAGGCGGTGAGGGTCAGGGCGAGGGAGAGCACCAGGAGGGCGCTCGAGTGGACAGGCCTCATGGGCGTTCCTTTTCTGCGGGGGGCGGGGTGGGGCGGGGGGCGGTGAGGGTGATCAGTCGGCGCGGGAGACGACCCGGCCGTAGTGCACGTACTGGGCGCGTCCCGCCGCGTCGCGGCCGATGAACGCGAAGACGACGTGGATGCCGTGGTGGGCCTCGACCGTGATGAAGGAGTCTCCGGCCAGGTGCACGAGCTCGAAGCGCAGGGGCTTCTCGCCGATCTCGGCGAGGACGTCCTTCGGCTCCCGGTCGAGCCAGAGCCGGCCCTCGGCGTCCTGGCTGACGCGGATGTCGTAGATCGTGTCGGCGTAGTGGCCGAGGTAGCCGGCCGGGTCGACGTGCTGCGGCTCTGCCGGCGGTGTCGGTCGCGCCGGGAGCGCCACGCCGGTGAGCTCGCGCAGCAGCCGTGCGAGCACGTCGTTGAACAGGCCGAAGAAGTCGCCGCCGTTGGTCAGCAGCGCGATGGCGACGCCCTGCTCGGGCACCACCCGCAGGAACGCCGCCTGGCCGATGGTGCCGCCGTCGTGGGCGACGACGACACCCTGGTCGGTGTCGAAGAGCTCCCAGCCGAGGCCCCAGCCGTCCCCCATGCCGGAGAGGACGGGAAGGTCGACCTGACGGGTCTGCATCGCCTTCACCGACTCGGCGCTGAGCACCGTGGTGGCGTCCGGGCCCGTGCCTGCCTGGAGGTGCATCCGCACGAATCCGAGGAGGTCGCTCGCCGTCATGGCGAGCATCGAGCCCGCCGGGGCATTGGAACGAGCCAGCGCCCACGTCGGCGCTGGGGTCATCGCGCCGTCCTCGTCCGCCACGTGCCCGGTGGCGGCACGGTGCAGGATCGCCTCGTACGGGCTCGGGCTGACGCTCGTCCAGACCGAGCGGCTGCGCGATCCGCTCGACGAGGACCTCGTCGAAGGGCTTCCCGCGGAGAACCTCGACGAGCCGGCCGAGGACGACGAAGGCGGTGTTGTTGTAGGAGAAGGTGTCGCCGGGAGCGAAGAGCTGCGGCAGCTCCGCCAGCGAGTCCACGTACTTCGCCAGGGCGTCATCGCCCCGGCCGGTGTCGGTGAAGATGTCGCCCTCGAAGCCGGCGGTGTGGGTGAGCAGGTGCCGGGTCGTGAGGGCCTTCGCGGCGTCCATGTCGCCGATGACGAGTTCGGGGAGGTGGTCGAGCAGGGGCTGGTCGAGGTCGAGGAGGCCGTCGTCGACGAGCTGCATCACCAGCGTCGTGGTCCAGATCTTGGTGATGGAGCCGATCTGGAACACGGTGTCCGAATCGACCTCGACGATTCGTCCGCAGGCTCGTCACTCCGCCGGTCGCGGTGACCACCCGTCCCTCGGCGAGCACGGCCACCGTCGCTCCGGGCACGTCGTGCTCGGCAACGAGGCGGGCGAAGTTGTCGTCCAGCCAGCGGGTGGCGGCCGGTCAGCCCGGTCTTCTCCAACATGCGGGCGAACCGTAGGGGTGTGACCCGGCCCACATGGTTCGTCCGACCGTCCAGTCAATGGCGGGTCGCCTTTGTCCGATCATCCAATGAGACGCGCTGGCGTCTCTGCAGTTGGATGGCGGAGTGCTGATTCTTCGTGGTGGACTCGTCGTGGACCCGCGAGCCGGGACGGAGCGGGTGGCTGACGTCGTGGTCGACGGCGGGCAGGTCGTCGCCATCGGGTCACCGCCCCCGGGCGATCGGGAGCGTTACCCGCAGGCCGAGGTCGTGGACGTCACCGGACACGTCGTGGGGCCTGGTTTCGTCGACGTGCACAGCCACGTCCACTCGATCGCGGGCCAGCGCCTCCAGGCCCTCGACGGGGTGACCACGACCCTCGACCTCGAAGCCGGGTTGATGCCCATCGACACGGCCTACGCCCGGGCAGCGGCCGACGGACGACCACTGCACTACGGGTTCTCCGCCTCGTGGGGAGACGCCCGGGCGCAGGCCCATCTCGGCACCGCTCCTGCCGCGGACCTCCACGCGTCCCTGGCGATGCTCGGCGATCCGGCGTGGCAGCGGACGTCCTCCGCGTCCGAGCGTGCCGCCTGGCTACGGCTCCTCGAGTCCGAGCTGGCGGCCGGGGCGCTCGGCATCGGCGTCCTGATGGGCTATGCGCCACGGTCCGACCCGGCCGAGTTCCTGGACGTCGCTCGGCTCGCGGCCGCCACTGGGACCGGCACCTTCACCCACGTGCGCGAGATCGTCGAGGCGGATCCGACGACGCCGATCGACGGGTCGTCGGAGATCACGCGCGCCGCCGCGGAGACGGGCGCGCAGATGCACCACTGCCACGTCAACAGCACCTCCCGTCGGCACATCGACCGGGTGCTGGGCGTGCTCGACGACGCGCGCAGGCACGGTTCGTCAGTCACGGTCGAGACCTATCCGTACGGCGCCGGCAGCACCGCGATCGGCGCCTACTTCCTCGCGCCCGAGCGGCTGCCCGCGTGGGGCCTGCGGCCGTCCGACATCTCGCTGGTGGCGACGGGCGAGCAGATCGCCGACCTGCGGCGGCTCGAGGAGCTGCGCCTCACCGACCCCGGCGCCGTGTGCGTGGTCAAGTTCCTGGACGAGGACGACCCGTCCGACGCCGCGATGCTGACGCGCGCCCTGGCCTTCCCGGACGCGATCGTCGCCAGCGACGCCATGCACGTCACGTGGCCCGACGGCTCCACCGACTCGCGCGAGTGGCCCCTGCCCCCCGGCGGCCAGACGCATCCGCGCACTGCGGGCACCTACGCCCGCTCCTTGCGCCGGATGGTCCGTGAGACCGGCCTCTGGACCTGGGCCGAGGCCTTCCGTCGCTGCTCCTACCTGCCCGCCCAGCTGGTCGCCGGATTCGCGCCCGCCGCGCGCGGGAAGGGGTGGCTCGACGTCGGCGCGGACGCCGACCTCGTCGTCATCGATCCGACGCGGCTCACCGACCGGGCGACGTACGTCGACCCGACCCGCCCCTCACTGGGTGTCGTGCACCTGCTCGTCGACGGCCAGTTCGTGGTCCACGACGAGACGCTCGTGGCGGACGCCTTCCCCGGGCGTCCCGTGCGGGGAGTGCTGGACTGACGCGCCCCCGGCAGGATTCGAACCTGCGACCTAGAGATTAGAAGGCTCTTGCTCTATCCAGCTGAGCTACGGGGGCGGGGGGGTCGGAATTACAGTCAAGAGAACCCTCGGGACAACCCCGCTGTAGTTCCGACCTGATTTCTAACCCCGCGACCGAAGTATGCCGCAGGCTCCTGGCCACAGCTGAGCCGCCACGTCGGCCGAACTGCCCGGCCCCAACCAGTACGGCACCGTGATCCTCCCGTTCGCCATCCGGGGACGCTGCGCCACGGATGCGCGCCGATGTTGTCGGCAACGGAATGGCCGAGCCCGCCAGCGACCAGGCGGGCGGACTAGACCACCGGTGGCACCCCTCGGCGTCGCGAGGACGGATGTGTAGCGTCGTTGTCCATCCACCCAGGGGCCGACCCCTGTGCGTGCACCACTCTTCGTCCCGGGCCGAGCTCCTCCTTGTCAACACAGGAGGCAGTCATGTCGAGGTTCCATCTACCCAGGACAGCACTGTTGGTCGGCGTTGCGGCAACCGCCGCGGGGCTGGTCGCGGCGAGCATGCTGACGCCGAGCGGTGCGGCCGAGTCACCGCGTCAGCGAGCCGCTGCGGCGAAAGCGGACTACGTCAACGCGTGCCCGCAGGAGACCGGCCCTGCCTCGTCCATCGGTGACCTCAACGTCACCCTCGACAAGGCGTGTGGTCCCGGCGTGGAGCCGGTCAAGCTCGCGCTGTGGCCACTGGCGCAGGGCGCCGAAGGACCAGGGGCCCGCAGGGGCCGCAGGGCGCGCCCGGTACGGCCGCGAACGCCGAGTACGGCGTCGCCAGTATCTACGTCAGCCGAGGCGGCGAACGACCCGCACGCTTTGCCACCTTCTCGACCGCCCTCGGCTCGCCGATCGGCTCGACCACGGGTGGCCAGTTCCGGTTCACCTGCTCGCCGGCACAGGCACCGTGCAAGATCTCGTGGGGGGCAGCGGTGATCTCGAAGCGGGCCGGGACGTCGCTGGCCTACCCACGGATCCTCGTCCACAAGCAGACCGACGCCGCCGGCGGTTCGCCGATGATGTACTGCGAGTACGCGGACGGAGCCAACAACAACCTGGGGGCCGCCCGGGTCCAGCGGGTCCCGTCCGTGCGGGCGGCGATCCCGGCGATGCGCGATCCTCAGGGCCTGGGGATCGGAGGCTCGATCGACTGTGGCGCAGGCCAGCCGTGGGACTCGCGGGTGAGCGAGATCTGGGTGCCGGCAGGCGACGCGGTGACCAGCAACTTCTACGACGTCTGGGTGACACTGACGTTCAGGTGAACTCGGCGCCCGTCGGCCCGCAGGGTCATGCGACAGCAGCAGCCTTGCTCACCTGCTGTCATTTGCGCTGAACAACCCCTTACCGGGTGAGCCGATCGTCGGCGACGTGGGCGTGTGCCCTAGCCCGATTGCGCGTCAGGCGGGGCTCGCTGTCAGCACGTAACCAGCGATGGTGATGACCAACGCGCCGTCGCGGCCGAACGGTCCCAGTACCTGTTTCGAATCGGCCAGAATCCGGTCCAGGTCGGCCTGGAGGAGTCGATCCCGCAGCGGTGTCGCGTTGACCTCGGTGAGCACGAAGGTCTCGATGTTCGGGAAGTACGCCGGCCGGAGGTGTTCGTGGAGGGCGTTCACCCGCAGGCGCGCGTCGGCGCAGCGCGCACGCATGATCTCGGGGTCGCCGTGCGCCCAGTAGGTGGAGAGCAGCTCCACCGCGTCCGGTCCGGCGTGGCGCGCGACCATGCGGACCCACGGTCCGTACGCCGGTTGCGCGTGGAGTGAGGAGAAGGACTGCACGACGACGCGGCCGCCCGGCCGGGTGACCCGCGCCATCTCTGCAAGCGCACGGGTTGCGTCCGGAAAGAAGAAGATCGCCGCCTGACAGGTGACGACGTCGAAGGCATCATCACCGAACGGGAGCTCCGCGACGTCGCCGTGGCGCCAGTCGATGTCCGGTGCGACCCGTCGGGCGACGGCGAGCATGGCCGGGTTGAGGTCCACCCCGGTCACCGTGCCGCTCGGGGCCACGCGATCCACCGCCCCCCTGGCCACGACCCCGGTCCCGCACGCCACGTCGAGCAGCCGGTCGCCAGGCCCGGCGCCGGCCGCCTCGAGCACCGGCTCCACCCACTGTCGAAAGAGTGCGGGCACGAAGCGCTCCTCGTATGCCTCGGCCTGTTCGACACCGATCAAGAACTGTTCCGTCGCCATGGATCCAGACTGGGGCCGTTGGCCTGCTGCCGGATCGGTCAGTTGACCCATGTGGGTGAGCCATCTCGCGGGACAATGGCCTGATGGGGCCCGGTGTCCTCGTGCGTGAGGCGGACATGCGTGCCCGTGTGGGTGACTACGCGGGAGCGCTGGCCCTGCGCGAGCAGGCATATGCCGCGCTCCGCGCCGATGGTGACACCCGGGCGGCGGCACGCCTGGCGGCCTACCAGATCGCCTTCGACCACGTCGCCCTGTTCGGGAACCCGGCGGTGGCCCGAGGATGGCTGGAGCGCGGCATCCGCCTGGCCGAGCAGTCCGGTGACTGCGTCGAGGCGGGCTGGGTCGCGCTTGCCCGGGCGCTGCACGCGGCCGATGCCGGAGAACGTGACCACTGGATCGGCACAGCCGAGCGAGCCGCCCGGACGTTCCACGACGACGACCTGTACTTCGACGCGCTCGCCTACCGCGGAGGCATGCTGGTCGAAGCCGGACGCGTGGCCGATGGCATGCGGAACCTGGATGAGGCGGCCGCTGCCGCCTACGCAGGCGAGGTTCGTGATCCTGTCGTGGCAGGGGAGATCTACTGCAAGCTCATGGTCGCCTGCGAGACGGTGCTGGACGTGCCACGCGCCGAGGAATGGCACCAGGTGTTCGAGGCGTTGGATCGCCAGCTGGACGTCGCCTGGGCCTCGGCGATCTGCCGGATGCACGTGGGGGCGGTGTGGACCGCTGCGGGCCGGTGGACCGAGGCGGAGCAGGAGCTGACCCGGTCGCTCGAGCTGTACGACGCGACGTACCGCGCCCTACGGCCGGCAGCGTGTGCCCGGCTGGCCGAGCTGCGTGTGCGCCAGGGCCGCTTCGACGAGGCGGGGCGGCTCGTGGCGAGCAGCATGAATGACAGCTTCGCCATCCGGCCCGCGGCCCGAGTCGCGTGGCAGCGGGCGACAAGCGACACCGAACGCGCTGCCGCCGTCGCCGCCCTTGCGGAGGCACTTGCGCAGCACGACGGTGAGCTCGCGAGGCTTCCCGATCTGGCCGCACTGGCCGAGCTCCAGCTGGACTGCGGACAGGCGGAGGCAGCCGCCAGGTCGGCCGTCCGCCTCGCCGAGGTTGGTGCCGGGGACATCGGAGAGGCACTCACCGGGTACGCCCGACTGGCCAGAGGGCTCGTCGCAGCAGCGGGAGGGGAACCTGACGCACATCATGAGCTCCGCGCCGCGGTCCGTCTCTTCGCGGCTGCCCGGCTTCCCTTGGAGCAGGCGCGCGCCCAGGCCGTCCTTGCTCGGACCGTCGCGGAGTCCGACCCGGGTGCCGCCCTGGCCGAGGCCCGCCAGGCCGCGGAGACCTTCGCCTGGCTGGGCGCTTCCTCCGACTTCGACCACGTCAGCGAGTTGCTTCGCAGCCTGGGCAGCCGGCCGTACCGGGTGCCGCACTCCGAAGGTGTGCTCACCGGCCGTGAGCACGAGGTGCTGCGCCTGGTCGCCGACGGCTTGTCCAACCCCCAGATCGCCGAGCGACTCTTCCTGAGCCGGCGGACCGTCGCTCACCACGTCAGCAACGTGCTGGCGAAGCTCGGGGTGCGGAACCGGGCTGAGGCCGCCGCATGGTTCACCGCCCGTAAAGGTGAGCGCGGCCACCGGTAGGCGAGTTCAGACCGTTGCGGCAGCACGAAGGATTCCGTGGTTCGGCTCACAACCGGCGCGCTCGGTGCCTAGGGTGCCCGCATGTCCTCTCGTCTCGGTGCCCTCGTCGTTGCGGTCCTCCTCGCTGCCGGGCTTCTGGTGCCCGCCGCAGCGCATGCCGAGAAGGTCGTGACCGAGGACTCGGTCGGGGACGTGGTCAGCC
Source organism: uncultured Actinomycetota bacterium (assembly GCA_963778975.1). GTDB lineage: Bacteria > Actinomycetota > Actinomycetes > Propionibacteriales > Nocardioidaceae > Nocardioides. The sequence goes on along the minus strand of CAVZWM010000026.1, from coordinate 147,809 downwards.
TCGCCGAGTCACCCGACGGCGCAGAGCAGTTCCTCCCCGCTCCGGACTACGCCGGGGTCGACATCGCTCGGACGGCGGTCGACCACGGGGCCAACCGGCTGCGGGTGACGGTGGGGTTCCGGGCCCTCGAGCGGGACCCCTTCCAGTTCACCCTGATCCGGGTGAGCACGCCGCAGGGGAACTACGAGATCGCTGTCGAGCGCCTCGGAGGCAAGCCGATCGCCAGCATGGAGCGGGGCAGGAAGACGGTCGACTGCCGCGGCCTGAAGGCCAAGGTGGACCTCGACACCGACACGGTGACGACGTCGCTTCCCACCGGTTGCCTCGCCACTCCACGCTGGGTGCAGGTGGGTGTGGGTGCGGTCGCTGTCGCCCGCGACCAGACCTCGCCGGAGCATGCGGCTGCGTACGCGGACGACGCGCACCGCGACGGCGAGATCCACGAGAACATGATCGCCAAGGGCCCCCGGGTCCGTCGCGGCTGACACGCCTCAGCGCGACAGGAGCACGATCACTTCGTAGTGCGTCGTGTGCGGGAACATGTCGAGCACCCGCGCCTCGACCGGGCGCAGGGACGGCATCAGCGCCAGGTCGCGCGCGAGCGACTCGGCGTTGCAGGAGGAGTAGACGACGTGCTCCACACCTGACCTCTCCAACCAGCCCGCGAGCTCCGGCCCGATCCCGCGGCGAGGCGGGTTGACCACCACGAGGTCGGGCACCACGCCCGCCGAGGCGGCGTACGACGTCGCATCCGCTGCGACGAAGCGCGCGTCGACCCCCAGCTCGTCGGCCGTCGCCTGCGCGGCGGCGACCGCGTCGGCGGACACCTCGACCCCGAGCACCTCGCGTCCGGTTCCCGCCAGGTGGAGCGCGAAGCCGCCGACACCGCAGTAGAGGTCCCAGATGCTGTGCGTGTCGAGGTCGGCGACCCATGACCGGGCCTGGTCGTAGAGCGCCTCCGCGACGAACGTGTTGGTCTGGAAGAACGACTTCGGGCCGAGCCGGAGCGTCACGCCGGTCGCCAGCCGCATCGGGAGCGTCGCCTCGTCGGTCAGCACGATCTCGCGATCACCCTCGAGCACGGCCTTGTGGTCGGGCTGGACGTTGATCGTCACCACGCGCAGCTCCGGCAGCACCTCCAGCAGTGCCGGAAGGCGCGAGCGGACCCTGGCCTCCAGCGCCGTCGACCTCATCACCAGGCGCAGCATCAGCTCGCCGTCGGGCGACTCGGTCAGCAGGACGTGCTTGAGCTCGCCGCTGCGCGTCCCCACGTCGTACGGCGACAGGCCGGCGTCACGGATCCAGTCGGCGATGCCGCCCAGGGCCGCCGTGAGGCCGGGGGAGTGCAGGCCGCAGTCACGGAGGTCGATGCCGGCGAGGTCCCGGTCGAGGATCCCGAGCGTGGGTGCGGCCACGGTCCCGCCGACCGCCATCTTGGCCTTGTTGCGGAAGCCCGACTCCGGTCCGGCGACGGTGGGCAGCCAGGCGGGCGCCGCCACCAGGGATCGCGCGTGCGCCTCCTTGTCGGAGAGCTGTCGGGGTCGCGGGATCTCGAGGAGGCTGCAGGAGCGGCAGCGGAAGGCGTCGTAGTGGTGGCAGTCCAAGGTCAGCGGGCCGAGCGCATGCGACCCATCCACTCCTCCACGTCGGCGGAGGTGCGGGGGAGGGCGGCCGAGAGGTTGGCGTGGCCGTCGGCGGTCACGAGGATGTCGTCCTCGATGCGGATGCCGATGCCGCGCAGCTCCTCGGGGACGAGCAGGTCGTCCTCCTGGAAGTAGAGGCCGGGCTCGACGGTGAGGACCATGCCCTCGGCGAGGTCGCCCTTGGGGTAGATGTCGACCGAGGTGCGACCGCAGTCGTGGACGTCCATGCCGAGCATGTGCGAGGTGCCGTGGAGGGTCCAGCGGGAGTAGAGCTTGGACTCCGGGTCGAGCGCCTCCTCGGCCGAGACGGGCAGCAGTCCCAGGTCGGACAGGCCGTGGGCGAGGACCTCCATCGCGGCGTGGTGGGCGGCAAGGAACGGCACACCGGGGCGGACGGCCTCGATGCCCTTCTGCTGGGCGGTGAAGACCAGGTCGTAGAGGTCGCGCTGCACCGAGGTGAAGGTGCCGTCGACCGGCAGGGTCCGCGTCACGTCGGCGGTGTAGAGGTTGCTGCCCTCGACGCCCATGTCGAGCAGCACCAGCTTGCCGGGCTCGATCGAGCCGGTGTTGTCGATCCAGTGCAGCGTCGTGGCGTGCGAGCCGCCGGCGCAGATCGAGTCGTAGCCGATGTCGTTGCCCATCGCGCGGGCGCGGCGGAAGAAGGTGCCCTCGATCCAGCGCTCGCCGAACTCCAGCACCCGGTCCCACTCGCGTACCGAGTCCTCGAAGCCCAGCGTGGTGATGTCGCACGCCTCCTGGAGCTCGCCGACCTCCCACTCGTCCTTGATGAGGCGGAGCTCGTCGGCCACCCGACCCAGGTCCTCGTCGGTGGTGATGTCGCGCGTCTTGCGGTCGTCGTCGAAGGACGGCAGGTCCTTGACGTGGCGCACCTCGATGCCGAGCGAGTCGGAGATCTCCTGCGCCGACGGACGACGCCCGGCCCAGAGCTCGCCGTACTGCCTGTCGCGGAAGAACTCGTCGGTGTCGCGCTCGGAGCGCGGGCGGGCGTAGAGCACGGACTCGCCGTCCTCGATCACCAGCACGGCGTCCGACGTCTGGTTGCCGGAGAAGTAGGTGTGCGCGGTGTCGGGGCGGAACCGGTAGTCGGTGTCGTTGGCGCGGACCTTGTAGGTGCCTGCCGGCAGGACCAGCCGCTCGCCCGGGAAGGCATCGGCCAGCTTCGCGCGACGCGCGGCCGCCGGATCGGCGACCGGGTGGCGCGGCATGTCGAGCTCGCGGTCGCCCCAGCCCGTACGCATGAACGCGGCGTAGGCGGCCGGCACGGCGGGATCGTGCGACTCGGTCTTCGGCTCGGCAGGGTTCTCGGTGGGGTTCTCAGCAGTCGGCTCGCTCACCCGGGTCACTGTACGCGGGCCAGCGCTGCGGAAGGCGGACGGAGGGGACTGCTCAGTTAGGCTGCCGATCATGTCAAGACCGCGCCGCGACAGTGTTGCGTTCACTGTCGTCGTGGGGGTGTTGGTCCTCCTGGGAGGGCTCGCCATGGCCGTGGTCATCGGCCTGTCGGGCGCACCCGGATCCTGGCGCTGGCGGCGCTGCTCGCCGCCGTTCCGGTCGGCCCGCTCGTCGGTTGCTTCATGTGGCTGGACCGCTACGAGCCCGAGCCGCGGTCGCTCCTGATCGCCGGGTCTGCTGTGGGGTGCCTTCGTTGCGACGGCCGGCCGCCCTGGTCTTCCAGGTGCTGGGCATGGTCGGCGGCGCGAGCGAGATGCGCAGCCTCGCGGTGATCGCGCCGGTCACCGAGGAGGTGACGCAAGGGTGCGTTCCTCATCCTGTTGCTGTGGTGGCGCCGGCACGAGCTCGACGGCGTGCTCGACGGCCTCGTCTATGCCGGCATGGTCGGCATCGGTTTCGCCTTCACCGAGAACCTGCTCTACCTCGCCGCGTCCTTCGACGGCGGGATCGACGTCGGTCCCGGCGGTGCCGTGGCGCTGAGCACGACCTTCGTCGTGCGCTGCCTGATCAGCCCGTTCGCGCACCCCTTCTTCACCGCCTTCATCGGCATCGGTGTCGGCCTGGCCATCGCCTCGCGCCGGACCTGGGTGCGGCTCGTCGCACCCGCTGGCCGGGCTGGCGATGGCGATCGCCGCTCCACGCCGCGTGGAACTACTCGACGCTCTCCGGCACCTCGGGCTTCTTCCTGGTCTACGGCGTGATGATGTTCCCGGCCTTCCTGGGCGTCGTCGCGTTCGCTGTCTATCGCCACCGCTCCGAGCACGGCCTGCTCGCGGCAGCCCTGCACGACGCCGCCGACCGGGGCCTGATCCCCGCCTCCGACATCCCGTGGCTGGTCGACCTGCGCCGCCCGCCGGCACTCGCGCCTGTGGGCGAAGCGGTCGGGCGGACCCCAGGGCGAGCGCGCGATGCGTGACTACCAGGCCGCAGCGATCGAGCTCGGCTACCTGCACCACCGCTACCTGCGCGGCACCGCCCCGACCGACTTCGGCCATCGCGGCCAGGAGCACGTCGAGGCCCTGCGCACCATCCGCCCCTACATCTCCTTTCCCGGACAGGTCGTGCCCACCCGATGAGCGACGAAGCGACAACCGAGACCGCCCGCCGCGTGCCCGACGCCACCACCGCGATGGTCACCGCGCTCGTACGCCTGCGCGGAGCGCTGCAGGAGGCCCGCCTGCCCCTCGAGCTGCCCGGTGCCGCGGAGCAGCGTGCGGCGCAGACCGAGATGGTCGACCAGCTCGAGGACTACGTCATCCCGCGCCTGATGACCCTCGACGCGCCCCTGCTCGCCGTCGTCGGCGGATCCACCGGCGCGGGCAAGTCGACGCTCGTCAACTCCCTGGTCGGCAGCCGCGTCACCACGCCCGGTGTGCTTCGCCCGACGACCCGGTCGCCCGTCCTCGTGCACCACCCCGACGACGCGCACTGGTTCGGACAGGACCGCCTGCTGCCCGAGCTCGAGCGGGTCGAGCGGTCGACCAACGACCCCGAGGCGCTCCAGCTGGTGCCGTCCGAGGCGATGACCCCGGGCCTGGCGATCCTCGACGCCCCCGACATCGACTCGGTCGAGGAGCGCAACCGCGTCCTCGCCGCCCAGCTGCTCGCCGCCGCGGACCTCTGGCTCTTCGTGACCTCGGCCGCGCGCTACGCCGACCAGGTCCCGTGGGACTTCCTGCGCAAGGCGGCCGACCGGTCCGCCGCCGTGGCGATCGTGCTCGACCGGACCCCGCCCGACGCCGTCGACACCATCACCACCCACCTCGCCCGGATGCTGGCCAGCCGCGGGCTCAAGGACTCCCCGCTGTTCACGGTGGAGGAGGGCCCGGTCAACGAGGAGGGGCTGCTCCAGGCCGAGGCGGTCGCCGAGATCCGCGGGTGGCTGCAGGCGCTCGCCGAGGACCAGGAGGCCCGCTCGGCCGTCGTCCAGCAGACGCTGGACGGAGCCGTCCGGACCCTGACCCGGCGCACCCACTCGGTCGCCGACGCGGCCACCGAGCAGACCGACGCCGTCCGCCGCCTGCGCGAGGACGCCAACGAGGCCTACGACCGCGCCGTGGTGGCCGTGGACGAGGCGTCCGCCGACGGCACCCTGCTGCGCGGCGAGGTGCTGGCCCGCTGGCAGGAGTTCGTCGGCACGGGCGAGCTCCTCAGGTCGCTCGAGACGCGCGTGGGGTGGATCCGCGACCGGGTCGTCGGCGCCATCAAGGGCAAGCCGCAGCAGGCCGAGCGCGTCACCGTGGCCGTCGAGTCCGGCCTCGAGACGCTCGTGCTCGAGCATGCCGAGGCCGCGGCCGAGCGGGCCGAGGCGTCGTGGCGCGGCACGGCCGCGGGCCAGATGCTGCTCCAGGACGCGGGGGAGGACCTCGGTCGCGCGTCGCGCGACTTCCGTCGCAAGGCCGAGCGCGCCGTCCGCGACTGGCAGTCCGACGTGCTCGACATGGTGCGCAGCGAGGGTGCCGAGAAGCGCTCGACCGCGCGCTTCCTGGCCTTCGGCGTCAACGGGCTCTCGGTCGCGTTGATGGTGGTGGTCTTCGCGCACACCGCGGGCGTCACCGGGGCCGAGGCCGGCATTGCCGGCGGGTCGGCGGTCCTGGGCCAGAAGCTGCTGGAGGCGGTGTTCGGGGACCAGGCCGTGCGCTCGCTGGCCGAGCGCGCGCGACGCCAGCTCGAGGTCGCGGTGGCCGAGCTGCTCGACACGGAGCGGCGCCGCTACATCGACCTGCTCGACAGCCTCGAGGTCTCCCCGGAGGTGCCGGACCGGCTGCGCGCGGCCTCGCGTCGCGTGGACGACCTGCGCTATGCCACAACACACACCCCCCACGGTGCGGACACGCAGGAGAACGCCCCCTAGGGTTGGGCCGAACGACATCCACCCACACCCTTGAGGGAGCCATGACGTCCTTGCTCGAAGGGGCCAAGAAGCTGGTCACCCGGAGCTCTGACATCGGCGCCCGCGTCGAAGGCCTCGACCGCGCAGCCACGGCCTCTCGTGGCCGGGTGGACGACACCATCGTCGACGAGGCCGCCCGCACCGCCGAGCGCGCGACGGGCCGGCTCAAGCTGCTCCGCCGACCACACCGTGGTCGCCCTGGCCGGTGCCACCGGGTCGGGCAAGTCGTCGACCTTCAACGCCCTCACCGAGCTCGAGCTCTCCGCGGTCGGCGTACGTCGTCCCACCACCTCGTGGGCCACCGCCTGCGTCTGGGGCAAGGAGGGCGCCGAGGAGCTGCTGGAGTGGCTCGGCATCCCCGCCCGCCACCAGGTCACCCGCGACTCGATGCTGTCGCAGGCCGACGAGGACGCCGCGATGCGCGGAGTGGTCCTCCTCGACCTCCCCGACCACGACTCCACCGAGGTCTCCCACCACCTCGAGGTCGACCGCCTGGTCCAGCTCGCCGACATGCTCGTGTGGGTGCTCGACCCCCAGAAGTACGCCGACGCCGCGATCCACGACCGCTTCCTCAAGCCGCTGGCCGGCCACAGCGACGTCATGCTCGTCGTGCTCAACCACATCGACACCGTCCCGGAGGACCGTCGCGAGCCGATGGTGGCCGACGTACGCCGCCTGCTCGAGGCCGACGGCCTCACCGGCGTCCCCGTGCTGCCGCTCAGCGCCCGCCACGGCTGGGGCGTCGACGAGCTCCGGGCGCTGATCATCAAGCGGGTGGCGGAGAAGAAGGCGACCCGCGCGCGCCTCGAGGCCGACGTCAGGACCGCGGCCCAGCGCCTGCAGGACGCCGTCGGCACCGGCAAGACCCCGACGCTCTCCAAGGAGCGGGTCGCCGCCCTCGACGACGCGTTCGCCGACGCGGCCGGCGTCCCGACCGTCGTGAAGGCCGTGGCCGACTCGACGCGCCTGCGTGCCAACCGGGCGACGGGGTGGCCGATCACGGCGTGGTTCTCCCGGCTCAAGCCCGACCCGCTCAAGCGGCTGCACCTCGACCTGGGTTCGTCCGGCAAGGAGCTCACCGGCTCGGCGCGGACCTCCGTGCCGAAGGCGAGCGGTGTCCAGCAGGCGCGCGTCGACTCCGAGGTGCGCGCGCTGGCCGACCAGGTGGGCGAGGGCATGGCGCCGTCGTGGGCCTACGCGGTCCGCAGCGCCTCGGTCTCGCGACTGCCCGACCTCCACGACCGGCTCGACAAGGCCGTCGCCGGCACCGACCTGGGCGCCGACCGGATCCCCGTCTGGGCCGGACTGGTGCGTGTCCTGCAGTACGTCCTGATCATCTGCGCGCTCGTCGGCGCCGCGTGGCTCGCCCTGCTGGCCTTCGGTTCCTACGCCCGACTGCCCGAGCCGCCGACGCCCGAGGTGTGCGGGCTTCCCGCTCCCCACCCTGCTGCTGCTCGGCGGTGTGCTGGTCGGCGTGCTGCTGGCACTCGTGTGCCGCTGGCTGGTCTCGCTCACCGCGAAGTCGCGGGCTCGTCGCGCCGACAAGCGCCTGCGCGACGCGATCTCCGAGGTCTCCGCCGAGGTGGTCGTGGCCCCGATCCAGGCCGAGCTGGCGTCGTACGCCGAGGTGCGCGAGGCGCTGGCGCTCGCGCTGCGCTGATCGCCGGGCACGGCTGAATCGCGCGCCACGTCCCGTCCACAGATGGCGGCGAGGGCCGCTTCTCCACAGGGCCGGGGCGAACCGAGACGGGGTTGTCGGTCGCGGCGCGCAGCCTTGGGCCAGCGCGGTGGAAGCTCCGCCGCCGGAGACGGAGGCAGATCATGAACGAGACCCAGATCACCCTGACCGGGTGGCTCGGCACCGACGTCACGCTGCGGCAGGTGGGCGAGACCCAGCACGTCGCATCGTTCCGGGTGGCGAGCACGCCCAGCCGGTTCAAGGACGGCGAGTGGGTGAAGGGCACCACGTCGTGGCACACCGTGAAGGCATGGAACCGGCTGGCGCTGCACGTCGCGGCCTCGCTCCACTCCGGTGACCCGGTGCTCGTCCACGGTCGCCTGGTCGCCGACGTGTGGGAGCGCGAGGGCCGCACCACGACGTCGTACGAAGTGATCGCGACACGCGGTCGGCCACGACCTCAGCCACGGCACCGCGGCCTTCACCCGCCCGGAGCCGAGCGGCCAGCCCGAGCAGGACGAGACCGTCGCAGCGACGTGACCGAGCCCCGGGCCGCCTAGGCGGTCGCGCAGGCGCGATTGTCGGCGCGACCTTGGTTCACCGTAGGCTCGCCCGCATGGCTGAGTACGTCTTCACACTGCGCAATGTGCGCAAGGCCCACGGCGACAAGGTCGTCCTCGACAACGTCACCCTCTCGTTCCTCCACGGCGCCAAGATCGGCGTCGTCGGACCCAACGGCACCGGCAAGTCCTCGATGCTCAAGATCATGGCGGGGCTCGACCACGCCAACAACGGTGACGCGATCATCGACCCCGATGCCACGGTCGGCATGCTCCAGCAGGAGCCGCCGCTGAGCGAGGGCAAGACGGTGCTGGAGAACGTCGAGGAGGCCGTCGGCGAGATCAAGGCCAAGATGAAGCGCCTCGAAGAGGCCTACATGGAGATGGGCGAGCCCGACGCCGACCAGGACGCCCTCATGGCCGAGACCGGCGACCTGCAGACCGAGCTCGACGACGCCAACGCCTGGGACCTCGACAGCCGGCTCGACCAGGCCATGGACGCGCTGCGCTGCCCGCCGCCGGACGTCCTCGTCGACAACCTCTCCGGTGGTGAGCGCCGCCGCGTCGCACTGTGCAAGCTGTTGCTCCAGCAGCCCAGCCTGCTGCTGCTCGACGAGCCCACCAACCACCTCGACGCCGAGTCGGTGCAGTGGCTCGAGGGCCACCTCGCCAGCTACCCCGGCGCCGTCCTCGCCGTGACCCACGACCGCTACTTCCTCGACAACGTCGCCGAGTGGATCCTCGAGCTCGACCGCGGCAAGGCGCACCCCTACGAGGGCAACTACACGACCTACCTCGAGACCAAGCAGAGCCGGCTCAAGATCGAGGGCCAGAAGGACGCCAAGCGCGCCAAGGTCCTCGAGCGCGAGCTCGAGTGGGTGCGTTCCAACGCCAAGGCCCGCCAGACCAAGAGCAAGTCGCGACTCGCGCGCTACGAGGAGATGGCGGCCGAGGCCGACCGGATGCGCAAGATCGACACCTCCGAGATCAACATCCCGGCCGGACCGCGACTCGGCGACATCGTGCTCGAGGCCGACGACCTCGGCAAGGGCTTCGAGGGTCGCACCCTCATGCACGACGTGTCCTTCAAGCTGCCCCGCGCCGGCATCGTCGGCATCATCGGTCCCAACGGTGTCGGCAAGACCACGCTCTTCCGGATGATCACCGGCGAGGAGCAGCCCGACGAGGGCGAGCTCAAGGTCGGCCAGACGGTCAAGATCTCCTACGTCGACCAGAGCCGCGGCGGCATCGACCCCAACAAGAACGTGTGGGAGGTCGTCTCCGACGGCCTCGACTTCATCAAGGTCGCCAACTTCGAGATGAACAGCCGCGCCTACGTCGCGTCGTTCGGCTTCAAGGGCCCCGACCAGCAGAAGAAGGCCGGCGTGCTCTCCGGTGGTGAGCGCAACCGCCTCAACCTGGCGCTGACGCTGAAGATGGGCGGCAACATGCTGCTCCTCGACGAGCCCACCAACGACCTCGACGTGGAGACCCTGTCCTCACTCGAGGACGCGCTGCTCGACTTCCCCGGCTGTGCCGTCGTGACCTCTCACGACCGGTGGTTCCTCGACCGCGTGGCCACCCACATCCTCGCCTGGGAGGGCGACGAGGAGGACCCGGCCAACTGGTTCTGGTTCGAGGGCAACTACGCCTCCTACGAGGAGAACAAGATCGAGCGCCTCGGCATCGAGGCGGCCCGCCCGCACCGGGTGACCCACCGCCGCCTGACCCGCGACTGAGCCTGACCGCCGCGTGAGCGTCAGCCCCGGATCTCGCTCTCCGGGTGGCGCGTCACGAGGTGGTCGGCGATCCGGTCGAAGACCCGGCCGACGGCAAGGAAGTCCTTGCCGTCGACCAGGTCGACGACGTTGCGACGCACGCTCTCGACGTGGCACGGCGCCGCGCTGACCAGCAGGTCGTAGCCCTTGTCGGTCATCGTCGCGACCACGCCGCGTCCGTCCTCGGGCGTCGTGCCTCGGGTGATGTAGCCGACTGCCTCCATCCGCGCCACCGTGTGGGTGACCCGGGAGCGGGAGTGCGCCATCGCATCGGCCAGCTGCGCCATCCGCATCGCCCGCTGGGGCCGCTCGGAGAGCCGGACGAGCACCTCGTACTCGGTCAGCGACATGCCGTACTCACGGCGCAGGTCGTCGTCCAGGCGTTCCATCAGCAGGGTCATGCCCATCATCAGGGCTCGCCACGCGTGCTGCTGCTCGTCGTCGAGCCAGCGCACGTCCGCCGGAGTGGCCATCAGCCGACCCGCTCCAGGATCATGGCCATGCCCTGACCGCCGCCGACGCACATCGTGATGAGCCCGGTCGACTTGTCGTGCCAGTCGAGGCTGTTGAGCATCGTGTTCTGCAGGCGCGCCCCGGTCATGCCGAACGGGTGGCCGACGGCGATCGCGCCGCCGTTGACGTTGAGCCGGTCCAGGTCGATGCCGAGGTCCTGGTAGGACGGCACGACCTGGGCGGCGAAGGCCTCGTTGATCTCGACCAGGTCGATGTCACCGATGCTCATCCCGGCGTACTTCAGGGCGTTCCTCGTCGCCTCGACCGGGCCGAGGCCCATGATCTCGGGGGAGAGGCCGGAGACGCCGGTGGAGACGATCCTGGCCAGCGGCGTGAGGCCGAGCTCGGCCGCCTTGGTGTCCGACATGATCACGACCGCTGCCGCGCCGTCGTTGAGCGCGCAGCAGTTGCCGGCCGTGACCACACCGTCGGGACGGAAGACCGGGTCGAGCCCGGCGATGGCGTCGTACGTCACTCCCGCGCGCGGTCCGTCGTCCTTGCTGACGACCGTGCCGTCGGCGAGCGTGACGGGGGTGATCTCGCGGGCCCAGAAGCCGTCGTTGATCGCCTTCTCCGCGAGGTTCTGGGAGCGGACGGCGAACTCGTCGAGCTCCTTGCGGTCCAGGCCACGCATCCGGGCGACGTTCTCCGCGGTCTGGCCCATCGCGATGTAGATGTCGGGGAGCTGGCCGTCCTCGCGGGGGTCGTGCCAGTCCTGGCCGCCCTTGGCGTAGTCGTCGGTGCGCGCGCCGGCGTCCTCGAAGCGCGGGTTGCGGGTGCCCGGGATGTGGTCGGAGGTGCCCTTGGCGAAGCGGGACACCGTCTCGACGCCGGCGGACACGAAGATGTCGCCCTCGCCGGCCTTGATGGCGTGGAAGGCCATGCGCGTGGTCTGCACCGATGAGGAGCAGTAGCGGGTGATCGTCGCGCCCGGGACCTCGAGGCCCAGCAGCGTGGTGACGACCCGCGCCATGTTGTTGCCGGACTCGCCGCCCGGGAGGCCGCAGCCGAGCAGCAGGTCCTCGATCGCGGTGGGGTCGAGGTCGGGGATCTTGTCGAGTGCAGCCTGCACGACGAGGGCCGTCAGGTCGTCGGGCCGGAAGTCCTTCAGCGAGCCCTTGTTGGCTCGGCCGATGGGGGAGCGCGCTGCGGAAACGATCACTGCCTCGGGCATGGAAACTCCGGATCTAGAGAGGTGCACAGACGTGGTGCAGCCTAGTCGGGGCCGGCTCGAGCACCGCCAGCAGTTGCTCCACGCTGGTGCGGACGAAGGTGCGCCGCTGGCGCGCCGGCTGGAGCAGCGACGCCAGCAGTACGCCGTCCAGCGCGGCGACGAGCGTGTGGGCGGACGTGCCGAGGTCGACCTTCCCGGCGCCGCGGAGGATGTCGTCGACGACCGCGATCAGGCCCGTGCGCCAGTCGTTGAAGCGGGTCGCGAGTCCCGGGTCCCGTGTCGCTGCCACGGTGATCTCCAGCCGAGCCGTCAGGAGCTCGGGGTGGTCGAGCCAGCGCAGCAGCAGTCGCGAGACCTCCGCCACCGCGAAGGCATGGTCGCCCGGGCGGGCGGCGAGCCGACCCGCGAGTGCCTCGACCTCGACCGAGAGCTGGTCTGCCACGAAGTCGCCGAGCGCCTGCTGGAGCGCGTCGCGCGTGCGGAAGTACGGCGGAGCTGCTGCCTTCGGGTAGTCCGGCCGCGCGATCGACCGCCCGATGGGTGAGGCCGCGACTGCCGTGCTCGGCCAGCACCTGGGCGGCCGCGGCCAGGATCTCGCGCCGGCGCGGCGACAGCTGCTCGCTCACGGGGCTCCTCCTCGATGGGTGACGCAGGACACTACCGCGCCGAGTTGCTCTACAGGCGTAGAAGAGTAGTCTTCTACAGAAGTAGAAACATCCACCCGAGAAGGTAATCACCCATGCAGCTCATCGATCGCCTCCGCGATCACCGACCTATCCGATCGTTGTCGGCATCGCCTCAGTGGCCGCCATCGCCGCTCGTCGCCGTGACCTTGCGTCCTCGCCCTCCTCGAGACCCGTCGCGACCGCCAGGCCCGCCGCGAGTCCGTCTCGACGTATTACGGACGCCTCCACTTCGCCGGCTGACTCTGCGACGATCAGGGGGTGCGCCACGTCTACCGGTGCCCGCTGCGGTGGGCCGACCTCGACCTGCTGGGCCACGTCAACAACGTGACCTACGTCGACTACCTGCAAGAAGCCAGGGTCGATCTCTTCCGCACCCACGCGCCTGACAGCCGCGCGGACGACCTGGCCGAGGGTGTCGTCGTGGTCCGCCACGAGGTCACCTACGTCTCGTCGCTCACCTTCAGCTCCGAGTTCGTCTCCGTCGAGTGCTGGGTCACCGAGATCCGCGCGGCGAGCTTCACCATGGCCTACGAGGTCTACGACGAGGACGAGGCCGGCGAGCGGACGGTCTACCTCCGCGCCCGCACCGTGCTGACGCCGTACGTCTTCGGGATCGAGCGGCCCCGCCGACTGCGCGAGGACGAGCGGTCCGCTCTCGATCGGCTGCTGGAGCCGGACGAGCCCGTCCGCCCCCGTCCGCCCGTCGACGTCGTCGAGGTGCCCGGCGGGGCGTACCCGATCCACGTGCGCTTCTCCGACGTGGACGTCTACGGCCACGTCAACAACGTGAAGTACTTCGAGTACTTCCAGGAGGCCCGGATCCGGCTGATGGTCGCGCAGGGCCGCGAGCTCGGTGACGGCTTCCACCTCGTGGTCGCCCAGACCGACGTCGACTACAAGCGCCCGATCCTGTTCCGCGCCGAGCCCTACGACTGCCGGACCTGGGTGGCGCAGGTGGGCCGCACGTCCGCGGTCTTCGAGTCGGTCGTGCTGGACGGCGACCAGGTGCTCGCCCGGGCCCGCGTGGTCGGTGTCTGCATCGACAGCGCCACCGGACGACCCGCGCCGGTGCCGGAGGCCTACCGGGCCGCCGTGACCGGCTGAGCGCTCACTCGAGCGTGTTGACCATGAACTGGGCGGCGTGGGTCACGTAGTCCCAGAACCGGGCGTCCTGCTCGGGCGTCAGGTCGGCCGCGTCGAGGCCCGCGCGGAAGTGCACCAGCCAGTGCTGGGCGGCCGCCGGCGTGACCTGGAAGGGCGCGTGCCGCATGCGCAGGCGGGGGTGGCCGCGCTGGTCGCCGTAGGTGGTCGGTCCGCCCCAGTACTGGATGAGGAACAGCGCGAACCGTTCCTCGGCGGGACCGAGGTCCTCCTCGGGATACATCGGACGCAGCACGTCGTCCCCGGCCACTCCTTCGTAGAAGCGGTGCACGATGGTGCGGATCGTCTCCGCGCCGCCGATCTCGTCGTAGAAGGTGGTGGTCACCCGGCCATTCTCCCGGTCGCTGGGAACGGCTCAGGCCGGGTCCTGCGCCGGAGCCTCGGCCTGGGCCGGGCCCTCGGCGGACGGCTGCTCGTGCTCGCCGGAGTGCTGCGGCCGGGGGCCCTCGCCCTCGCGCATCCACACGACCTGCTGCGGGAAGGGCATCTCGATGCCCTCGTGGTCGAAGCGGGCCTTGATCCGGGCGCGCATCTCGCGCGCGATCGCCCACTGCTCGAGCGGCGCGGTCTTCAGGGCCAGGCGTACGACGACCCCGTCGACGCCGAGCTCCTGGACACCCCACACCGACGGCTGCTCGATGACGCGACCGCGGAAGTCGTCGTCCTCCCACAGGTCCTGCGCGACGTCGGCGAGGACGCGCTGCACGCGGGCGAGGTCCTCGCCGTAGGCGACGCGGATGTCCAGCACCGTGCGCGCCCAGTTCTGGCTCATGTTGCCCACCCGCAGGATCTCACCGTTGCGGACGTACCAGACCGTGCCGTTCACGTCGCGAAGACGCGTGACGCGCAGGCTGACCGCCTCCACGGTGCCGGACGCCTCGCCGAGGTCGACCTCGTCACCCACGCCGTACTGGTCCTCGAAGATCATGAAGATCCCCGACAGGAAGTCCTTGACCAGCGACTGGGAGCCGAAGCCGAGTGCCACGCCGAGGACGCCCGCACTCGCGATCAGCGGCGCGATGTCGTAGCCGAGCTCGGAGATGAACATCAGCGCCACGACGGCGAAGACGACCCCGGTGACGATGCTCTTGAGCAGCGAGCCCATGGTCTGCGCGCGCTGCACGCGGCGGGTGTAGCCGGCGTCCTCGTTCAGGTTCAACGCCGCTCCGACCTTGCCGCCGGCGACGGCGCGGCTGATCCGGTCGGGGAGCACGCCGGACGCCGCCTGGCGGACGATCCGGTCGATGACCCGGTGCAGCAGCCAGCGCACGACAGGCCGATCAGGACCAGCCCGATCAGCGCCGCACGGCTTGCCCACGATCCAGTCCGCCGCGTTGGCGAGCTGGACGTTGCCGGTCTGCTCGTAGGTCCAGTTGCAGATCCCTTCGGTCTCCTGGCAGGGGTCGGTCAGCGAGAGTTCGGGCACAGCGACGAGGGGGTGGGACATGGGGGCCAGTATGGGCGATACCCTGTGTTGCGTGACCACGCACGCCAGGCCCACCGCCCCAGCTCGCCGCGCCGTCGTCCTGCTCTCTGCGCCGGTGATGGCACTGCTCGCCACGCCGGCTCACGCGGACGTCCCCGAGGGTTGGAGCGAGCCGGAAGCGGTCGACAGCCTGCAGGCCCTGCTGTTCTTCGTGGGCGGGCCGATCCTGCTCTTCGTGCTCATCGCCCTCGCGGTCTACCTCCCCTCGATGATCCGCGGCGAGCCTCTGCTGCCCGACCACAGCGCCGGCGAGGCGCAGTGGCTCGGCGGTCCGCGGTCCGGCACCCACGAGCTGGCCTCGCCCGAGCACGACGAGTCGCGGACGGGTGGAGCCAGTGGCAGCTGGTGACCCGCTGAGCCCGGCCGACCGCCTCGTCGTCGACAAGGCGATCCGGCAGGCCGAGCAGCAGTGCCGCTTCGAGTTCTCGGTCTACGTCGGCCCGATCGAGGGCGAGGATGCCCGCGGCTTCGCGATGCGGCTGCACCACCGTCTGGTGGCCCCCGACCGCAGCGTGCTGGTGTGCGTCGACCCGGGCCGCCGGGTCACCGAGGTCGTCACCGGCCACGACGTACGCCGCCACCTCACCGACGCCGAGGTCGAGCTGGCCGTCCTCGCGATGCAGAGCGACTTCCGCGACGGCAACCTCACCTCCGGGCTGACGCGCGGCATCGCGATGCTCGCCGACCACGCGCGGGCGCAGAACACTCTCCACGCCCGCGCCTGACGTCGGCCTCAGCCGGCGTCGCAGGCCTGCGCGTCCAGGGCTCGGGCGACCTCGGCCCGCGCCTCGCCGACGTAGCGGACTGCGCCCTTGGGCGCGGTGTTGTCGGCGAGCCACTCGTCGAGACGGGCGATCGTCGCGGGCGAGGCCAGCGCCTTGGGGAAGCCGTACTCCAGCACGACCGAGGCCTTGTGGAACCCGAGGGTGTCGATCGCGGTCCCGGCGGCCTCGAGGTACTGGTCGAGGTACGGCGCGAGGATGTCCTCCTGGCCGAAGCGGAAGATCGAGAGCGTCATCTCGCGCGCGGTCTCGTTGGGCGTGGCCGGGTCCATGATCGCGGTCCAGCCGGCTTCCTTGGCCTCGGCCTTCGGCTGGGCGACGCGGGCCGCGGCCGCCTTCTCCTTGCCCGAGATGGTGTTGTCCGCGTCGAGCTCGGCGTCGATCTCGGCGTCACCGAAGCGCCCCACCTTGGCCAGCGCGGTGATGAGCTCCCAGCGCAGGTCCTGGTCGACGGCCAGGCCCTCGACGGTGAAGGAGCCGTCGAGCAGGCCGACGAGGTCGTCCACGGCAGCGTCGCTGTGGGCGGCGCCGGCGTAGGACCGGGCGAAGGTGAGCTGGCGGTCGCTGCCGGCCTCCGCGGCCAGGAGCAGCTCGCGCAGCCCCGACTCCCACCGGGCCCGCAGCTCGGGACGGTGCGCGGGGTCGGAGTAGAAGTTGACCGCCAACGCCGTGGAGGCCGGGATCTTGGTGACGCCCCAGGCGTCGGTCTCCTCGCCGATGTTGGCCAGGACGAGGTCGACCCAGTCGCGGGCGCGCATCTCGCCGTCGCGGGTCATGTCCCACGCCGAGCCCCACACGAGCGCACGAGGCAGCGAGTCGTCGAGGCGGGAGAGGCCGGCGATCGCGGTGGCGCGCGAGCGTTCGTCGAGGCGGATCTTCGCGTAGGCGTGGTCCTCGTCGTTGAGCAGCAGGAGCGCCGGCTGCTTGCACGCCCACGAGCTCGGGGACGTCGGTGCTGGCTCCCTCGACGTCGACCTCGAGGTAGTCACGACGGACCAGGTGCCCGTCCACGTCGTCGTACAGGCCGATGCCGAGGCGGTGGCGGCGCAGCGTCGGCCAGTCCGGGTGGGCCGACTGCGCGACGGTGAACGACGTGTAGCTGCCGTCGGAGTCGAGCTCGAACGCCGGTGCGAGGGTGTTGACGCCGGCGGTCTGGAGCCACTCCTGGGCCCAGCCCTGGAGCTCGCGGCCCGACGACTTCTCGAGTGCCGCGAGGAGGTCCTTGAACTCGGGGTTCCCGAACTCCCACTCCTTGAAGTAGGCGCGCAGGCCGTCGAGGAAGGGCTCCATGCCCACCCACGCGACGAGCTGCTTGAGCACCGAGGCGCCCTTGGCGTAGGTGATCATGTCGAAGTTGACCTCGACCGCGTGCAGGTCGACGTTGTCGGCCGCGATCGGGTGGGTCGAGGGCAGCTGGTCGGCGCGGTAGCCGGTCTGCTTGCGCGCGTTCGCGAAGCCGGTCCAGGCGTCGGTGAAGTCGGTGGCGTTGGCCTCGCACCAGTAGCAGGCCCACTCGGCGAACGACTCGTTGAGCCACAGGTCGTCCCACCAGCGCATGGTGACGAGGTTGCCGAACCACATGTGCGCCATCTCGTGGGTGATGACGGAGGTGCGGAACTCGAAGAAGGAGCGGGGCTGGCGGCTGCGCGGGAGGTACTCGTCGCGCAGCGTGACGCAGCCGGCGTTCTCCATGGCGCCCATGTTGTATTCGGGGACGTAGAGCTGGTCGTACTTCCCGAACGGGTAGGGGTAGTCGAACTGCTCCTCGAAGAACTCGAAGCTCTGCTTGGTCAGCTTGACCAGCTCCGCGGTGTCCATGTGCTCCTTGAGCGACTGGCGGCAGTAGTGGCCGAGCGGGATGGTGCCGAACTTGCCCTCGTAGGTGTCGAACTCGCCGTGGTACTCGCCGGCCACGACGGCGGTGATGTAGGTCGACATGCGCTTGGTCGTGGGGAAGTTCCACACCGAGACGCCGTCGCTCACCTCGCGGGGATCGGGGGTCTCGGAGTTGGACACGACGACCCAGTGGGACGGGGCGGTGACGTTGAACGTGTAGACCGACTTGAGGTCGGGCTGCTCGAAGGTCGTGAACACGCGCCGGGCGTCGGGCACCTCGAACTGGCTGTAGAGGTAGACGCGGTCGTCGGCCGGGTCCACGAAGCGGTGCAGGCCCTCGCCGGTGTGGGAGTAGGCGCAGTCGGCGGTGACGACGAGCGTGTTGGTCGCCTCCAGCCCGTCGAGCTCGATCCGGTTGTCGACGTAGGCCGTGGCGGGGTCGAGGCTCCGGCCGTTGAGGGTGATCTCGCGGACCGTCGGCGCGACCAGGTCGGCGAAGGTCGAGGCCCCGGGCTGCGCGGCAGGTGAACTCGAGCGTGGTGACGGACCCGAAGGTGCCCTGGTCGGGCTGGGGGCCGGTCGTCAGGTCCAGGTCGATGGTGTACGACGTGATGTCCAGGAGGGCGGCGCGGGTGGCGGCCTCGTCCCGGGTCAGGTTGGTTCCAGGCATGGGCAGATCATGTCAGCCACTCGGGAATATCGCCCGCCGGGCCGGTCTTGAGGTCGACATGGCCTCTGCTGACTTCTGGTTCGACCCGCTCTGCCCCTTCGCGTGGATCTCGTCCCGCTGGATCAAGGAGGTGGAGGACGTCCGCGACATCGACGTGCAGTGGCACGTGATGTCCCTGGCCTACCTCAACAAGGACAAGGACATCCCGCAGGAGTACCGGGAGATGCTCGCCGGCACCGAGAAGCCGGTGCGCGTGGCCATCAAGATCGCGCAGGAGCACGACAACGCCGCCCTCGGTGACTGGTACACCGCCATCGGGACGCGCCGGCACAACAACGGCGAAGAGCTCACCCAGGACACCGTGGCCGCGTCACTCGCGGACGCCGGCCTCCCCGCCGACCTGATCGAGGCGTGGGACGACGAGTCGCTCGACGATGCCGTGGCCAAGAGCCACCACGAGGGCATGGACGCCGTGGGCGACGACGTGGGCACCCCGACCATCCACATCGACGGCTCGGCCTTCTTCGGCCCGGTCCTCTCGAAGACCCCCCGTGGCGAGCTGGCCGGCGAGCTCTGGGACGGTGCCGTGGCCGTCGCGAAGTTCCCCCACTTCTACGAGCTCAAGCGCAGCCGCACCGGAGACCTCGACTTCACCTGAGCCGAGCGTCGTACCGCCGCGAAAAGTCCTCGCGGCCCTCACTAGGCTTCCCCCATGACTCGTGTCCTGTCAGCCGTCGCCTGGCCGTATGCCAACGGCCCGCGCCACATCGGCCACGTCGCCGGTTTCGGCGTGCCCTCCGACGTGTTCAGCCGCTACATGCGGATGGCCGGGCATGACGTCCTGATGGTGTCGGGCACCGACGAGCACGGCACGCCGATCCTGGTCACCGCCGACCAGCAGGGTGTGAGCGCCAAGGACCTGGCGGACAAGAACAACCAGGTCATCGTCACCGACCTGGCCGACCTCGGCCTGTCCTACGACCTGTTCACCCGCACCACGACCGGCAACCACTACGGCGTCGTGCAGGAGATGTTCCGCGTCTGTCTCGCCAACGGCTACATGGTCGAGCAGACGACGCTGGCCGCGATCAGCCCGTCGACCGGGCGCACGCTGCCCGACCGCTACATCGAGGGCACCTGCCCGATCTGCTCGTACGCCGACGCGCGTGGCGACCAGTGCGACAACTGCGGCAACCAGCTCGACGCGACCGAGCTGATCAACCCGCGCTCGAAGATCAACGGCGAGACGCCGAAGTTCGTCGACACCCAGCACTACCTCCTCGACCTGCCCGCGCTCGCCGACGCCCTCAAGGTGTGGCTCGACGAGCGCGAGGCCGAGGGGCACTGGCGTCCCAACGTCATCAAGTTCTCCCAGAACATCCTCAAGGAGATCCGTCCGCGTGCGATGACGCGCGACATCGACTGGGGCATCCCGGTGCCGGGCTGGGAGGACCAGCCCACCAAGCGCCTCTACGTCTGGTTCGACGCGGTCATCGGCTACCTCTCCGCCTCCATCGAGTGGGCTCGCCGCTCCGCCGAGGGGGGGCGACCCCGAGGCATGGCGGGCGTGGTGGAACGACCCGGAGGCCCTGTCCTACTACTTCATGGGCAAGGACAACATCGTCTTCCACTCCCAGATCTGGCCGGCCGAGCTGCTCGCCTACAACGGTCAGGGATCGCGCGGCGGGGAGCCGGGGTCGTACGGCGTGCTCAACCTGCCCACCGAGGTGGTGTCCTCGGAGTACCTCACGATGGGCGACCAGCAGTTCTCCACCTCGCGCGGCCACGTCCTCTACGTCGGTGACTTCCTCGCCCGCTACGGCCCCGACCCGCTGCGCTACTTCATCTGCGCGGCCGGCCCGGAGACGTCGGACGCGGCCTTCACGTGGGCCGACTTCGTCACCCGCAACAACTCCGAGCTCGTC
Source organism: uncultured Actinomycetota bacterium (assembly GCA_963778975.1). Lineage (GTDB taxonomy): Bacteria > Actinomycetota > Actinomycetes > Propionibacteriales > Nocardioidaceae > Nocardioides. Next base: position 127,551 of record CAVZWM010000026.1, on the reverse strand, counting down.
GCCGGCTGGGGCAACCTGGTCAACCGCACCGCGACGATGATCGCCAAGAGCTTCGGCGAGATTCCCGCGCGCGGCGCCCTCGAGCCGGTCGACGAAGCCGTCCTCGCTGCGGTCCGCGACGGCTTCGACACGGTCGGCGACCTGCTCGGCCGCCACCGGCTCCGCGCGGCGACGGCGGAGGCCATGCGGATCGTGGGCGAGGTCAACAAGTACGTCACCGTCACCGAGCCCTACAAGATGAAGGACGAGTCGCAGCGTGAGCGCCTCGCGACGGTGCTCCACGTGGCCGCGCAGTGCGTCAGCGACTGCAACACGCTGCTCTCGCCGTTCCTGCCGCATGCCGCCAACAAGGTGCACCTGGTGCTGGGCGGCGAGGGCGAGTTCATGCCGATGCCGCGGATCGAGCAGGTCGACGAGCTCGACCCCGACAACGGCGCCGGCCTGCTGGCCTACCCCGTCATCACCGGCGACTACGCCGCCACTCCCGCCTGGGAGTCGCGGCCGGTCACCGTCGGCGCGAAGGTCGAGAAGCCCACCCCGGTCTTCACCAAGCTCGACCCGTCGATCATCGACGAAGAGCTCGCCCGCGTCGGTGGCTGAGGTCGAGCTGCGAGCCGCTGTCGCCGATTCCCCGGAGTCGGTGCGGCTGCTCGCCGCCTACGAGGCCGAGCTGGTCTCGCTCGGCGTGACCCTCAACCACGGCTGGGCCGGGGGAGTGACCCCCGAGCAGCTCGCGCCGCCGCAGGGCGCCTGGCTGGTCGGCTGGCGCGGCGACGAGGCGGTCTGCTGTGGCGGCGTACGTCTCCTCCCGCCCCAGGATCGCCGAGATCAAGCGGATGTACGTCGACCCGTCGGCGCGCGGACGCGGCCTGGCCCGACGGTTGTTGGCCGACCTCGAGGCGGCTGCGGTCGGCCTCGGCGCGACGGTCGCCCGGCTGGACACCGGGCGCGACATGGCGCCCGCGGTGGGCCTCTACCGCGCCACCGGTTACGTCGAGATCGAGGACTACAACGGCAATCCGGACGCCGGCTGGTGGTTCGAGAAGGCCCTGTGACGCGAGATGGGCACTGTGAGAGACCCCTCTAGGCTGGTCGCATGACCGCCGAGATGTATCTGCCGACCTTCGTGGTGAAGCAGAAGCTGACCATGATGGTGAACCGGTACGAGGTCCTGGAGTCCGACGAGGCAGGCAACCCGGGACGGCTGATGGCGCTCGCCGAGCAGAAGCGGATGGCGTTCAAGGAGCAGGTCACGTTCTGGGCCGACAGCAGCAAGAGCCGCGCCGTGTTCGGCTTCAAGGCGCGACGCAAGATCGACCTCAACGCCGGCTATGACGTCACCGATGAGTCGGGTGCCCAGATCGGCTTCTTCCGCAAGGACTTCGGGGCCTCCCTGCTGCGCTCGACCTTCCACATCGAGGGCGCGGGCTTCAGCGGCACCGGCCAGGAGCGCAACCAGGTCGTGGCGTTCCTGCGCCGGTTCGCCGACGTCGACTTCCTGCCGATCCACTTCGACTTCTTCGACTCCAGCGGGCAGCTCTTGCTCTCGGTGACCCGCCGGATGTCGTTCGGGGACCGCTACCTCGTGACCGTGCCGGACCGACGGGTCGACTTCCGGGTCGCGGCCGCGATGGCCGTCGCCCTCGATGCGCTCATGGCGCGCTGAGGTCGCGGGGTCATGCGCATCGCAGTCCTGGGCACCGGGGCGGTCGGCCAGGCGTTGGCCGCCCGGTTCGCCGAGCTCGGCCACGACGTACGTCTCGGCACCCGCGACCCGGCTGCCACCCGCGCCCGGGAGGGTTGGGTCGAGATCGAGTCGGTGGAGCTGACGACATTCGCCGGCTCGACGGACGGCGCCGAGCTCGTGGTGCACGCCGGCAACGGCCTGGCTGCCCTCGACCTCCTCGGATCGGCCGGCGACCTCTCGGGCACGGTCCTGGTGGACGTCTCCAACCCGCTCGACTTCTCCGCGGGCTTCCCGCCCACCCTGGCGGTGAAGGACACCGACTCACTGGCGGAGCAGATCCAGCGGGCCTTCCCCGACACCCGTGTGGTCAAGACGCTCAACACCCTCACCGCGGGGCTGATGGTCCACCCGGAGACCCTGCCCGAGGCGACGAGCGTCTTCGTCAGCGGTGACGACGACGGAGCCAAGACGGTCGTGACGGCGCTGCTGAGCGAGCTGGGGCACCGCGACGTCATCGACCTGGGCGGCATCGAGACCGCGCGCGGCACCGAGATGTGGCTGCCGCTCTGGCTGCGGCTGATGGGGTCGCTCGGCACCGCGGACTTCAACCTGCGGATCGTCCGGTGATGTATCCCGAGGTGCGTGCCGCCGTCGAGGCGGACACGTCACCCGAGCTGAGCAGCCCCGGCTTCGACCTTGCTGCCCACCGGGAGGAGGTCCGCCGCTTCAACCTTCGCCAGCCGCGCGAGGACGTCGCGGCCGTCGAGGACCTCGAGGCGGGGGGAGTCCGTTGCCGACTCTTCACGCCGCAGGACGCCCTGCCCGGGCTCATCGTCCATGCGCACGGCGGCGGCTTCGTGCTCAACGACATCGACGTCCACGACGCCGTCTGCCGCCGACTCGCCAACCGGGCCCGTCGCGCGGTGCTGAGCGTGGACTACCGCCGACCGCCCGAGGACCCCTTCCCGGCCGCGCCCGACGACCTCGACGCGGTCGTCCGGTGGCTGGCCGCGGGCCATGGTCCGCCCGGGCCGTACGCCGCCCACGGCGACTCCGCCGGCGCGAACCTCGCCGTGGTGGCCGCGCTCCGCAACCCGGGCTTCTTCGCGGTCCTCGCGCTCGTCTATCCCTTCCTCGACCCGCGGGCCGGCTTCCCGTCGTGGGCGGAGGGGCCGGCGTCGGGCTTCGACCCGCGGGAGGCGGACTGGTACTGGCAGCAGTACGCCCGCACCGAGGCCGACTACGACGACCCCGACCTGGCGCCGTTGCTCTCCGACCGGCTGCACACCCTGCCGCCGACCTTCATCGCAAGCGCCGAGCACGATCCCCTCCGCGACGAGGGGGAGGAGCTGGCCCGGCTCATCGCCGAGACGGGCGTGGAGACCGTCGGCGTCCGGTGCCTGGGACAGACCCACGGCTTCTGGCGCCACCCGCAGTTCGCAGCGTCGGAGCCGTTGATCCGCCAGGTGGCCGGGTTCATCGACCAGCACCTGTCGTCTGACTAGGAGATCGGGTCAAGAGCGTCGGTGGGCTCTGCCAGACTTTCCCCATGCGCGTTCACCTGGGCTCCGACCACGCCGGCCTCGAGCTGAAGGACCACCTCCTCACCTGGCTCATCGACCACGGCTACGAGGTCGTCGACCACGGACCGTTCGTCTACGACGCGCTCGACGACTACCCGTGCTTCTGCCTGCGGGCGGCCGAGGGCGTCGCGGCTGATCGGGCCGAGGGCGACACGAGCTTCGGCGTCGTGATCGGCGGCTCTGGCAACGGCGAGCAGATGGCGGCCAACAAGGTCGAGGGCATCCGGTGCGCACTGGTCTGGTCCGAGGAGACGGCCGTCCTGGCGCGCGAGCACAACGACGCCAACGTCGTCTCCGTCGGCGGCCGGATGCACCCGGTGGACGACATGACCCGCTTCGTCGAGGTCTTCCTCGCCACCGCCGTTCTCCGGCGACGAGCGCCACGTGCGCCGCATCGGCCAGCTGTCGGTCTACGACGCGACCCAGGAGCTCCCGCCGCTGCCGGAATCCGCCCTGCGCGGGCCGGACGGCAGCGCGTCAGCGGATGCCTGAGGGGCACACCCTCCGACGACTGGCCGACGACCTCACCGCCGCCTTCGCCGGACGCACGGTGCGCGTCTCCAGTCCGCAGGGCCGCTTCGCCGCCGACGCGGCCGTGCTCGACCGGAGCACCCTCCTGGGCGCCGACTCGGCGGGCAAGCACCTGTTCGTCGAGTTCGACGGCGAGCGGTTCGTGCACGTCCACCTCGGCCTGATCGGCGCTTCGACGTGCACGCCTCGGTCGCGCACGTGGAGCCCCCGCGCGGCGCCGTACGCCTCCGCCTGGAGGCGAGCGACCGGCTCGGCACGGCCTACGCCGACCTGCGCGGCGCCATCCTGTGCGACCTGGTCACCTCCGCCCGGCGCGACGAGGTGCTGGGCAAGCTGGGACCCGACCCGCTGCGTGCCGACGCCGACCCCGAGCGGGCCTGGCGCCGGATCTCGCGCAGCCCGCGCGCGATCGGTGACCTGCTGATGGACCAGGCGGTCCTGGCCGGCGTCGGGCAACGTCTACCGGGCCGAGGTGCTCTTCCGGCATCGCATCCACCCGTTGCGGCCCGGCCGCACGTTGCGCGTGGGCCAGTGGCGGGCCATGTGGGACGACCTCGTCGAGCTCATGGGCCGAGGGAGTGGTGTCCGGAAGGATCGACACCGTCCGCCCCGAGCACACCCCCGAGGCGATGGGCCGGCGCGCCGCGCGCCGACGACCACGGAGGCGAGGTCTACGTCTACCGACGCACCGCGATGCCGTGCCTCGTGTGCGGTGCGACCGTGCGCACCGGCGAGCTCGTGGGACGCAACATCTTCTGGTGTCCGCAATGCCAGCCAAAGTTCCGCTCCCGGGCCGTACAGTCTCCCCAGCAAGATCCCTGACAGAGCGCGAGGACCACGGACATGAGCTCTCCCCGTGCGCGCCGGCTGAGGACCTCCCGCCTCGGCGGGGGGATCTCGTCGGGCATCAACCGGCTGGTGCCGCGCGGATCGCACACCCTCGCCCTGCTCGTCCTCGCCACGCTGGCGATGGGCGCGGCCGTCTGGCTGGCGCCCGACTCCTCCCGCTGGTCACCCTGATGGTGCCCCTCGTCGTCTCCAGCCTGATGCTCGGGCCGCGTCAGCTGCCGTGGTTCGTCGTGTTCGTGCTGCTCGTGCTGGCGTTGGTCGTGCCCTTCCAGCCCGACGTCACCCGACGCGTCGTCGTCAGCGTCGTGATCGATCTTCGGCCTGGGCCTGCTTCGTGCTGCTCTCCTCGTTCCGCCGGTCGCGGCTCGGGGTGGCAGGCATCCAGGGCGAGTCGATGTTCGTCGACCTGCGCGACCGGATCCTGCGCCAGGGCGGCATCCCCACGCTTCCGGACAACTGGTACGCCGCGGCCGAGCTCCGGTCCGCCGGCGGGACGCCCTTCGCCGGTGACTTCGTCGTCGCCTCGCTCGCGGGCGACCGGCTCGAGGTGGCCGTCGTCGACGTGTCCGGCAAGGGCCAGGCCGCCGGGACCCGGGCACTCCTGCTCTCCGGGGCGATCGGCGGCCTGCTGAGTGCGCTCCCGCCGAGCGAGTTCCTCCAGGCGGCCAACACCTATCTGTTGCGCCAGGACTGGGAGGAGGGGTTCGCGACCGCGATCCACCTCTCCCTGGACCTCCCGACCGGCCGCTACGACATCCGCAGTGCCGGGCACCCGCCCGCCGCCGTACGCCATGCCGGCTCGGGTCGCTGGGAGGTCGTCGAGTCCGAGGGGCCGGTCCTCGGGCTCATCGACGACGCCACCTACGAGGCACAGTCCGGCCAGATGCTCCCCGGCGACGCACTGCTGCTCTACACCGACGGCATGGTCGAGACCCGCAACCGCGACATCAGCCTCGGGATCGACAAGATGCTGGGCCAGGCCGAGCACCTGCTGCGCGGGGAGTTCGAGGGGGGAGCCGAGCGGCTGGTCAACGCCCTCGGGTCGCGCAACGACGATCGCGCGCTGCTCCTGGTGCACCGTCGCTGATCGGGTATGACACCATTGCTCCCGCAACCGGCGGTGGAGACGTCGCCGGACCGCGCGCGGATGTAGCTCAATGGTAGAGCTCCAGTCTTCCAAACTGATTACGCGGGTTCGATTCCCGTCATCCGCTCCAAGCAGGTCGCGAACCCCTCCCCGGAGGCGGTCGCGGCCCACTTGGCGGGGCGTAGCGTAGTGGCTAGCGCGCCTGCTTTGGGAGCAGGAGACCGCAGGTTCGAGTCCTGTCGCCCCGACATGCATCACCGAGCCACGCCCACGGTGCGCTTCCTGCGCGCCGTGCTGCTGGCCGGTGTCATCGTCGGCATCGGGTCGCTCGCGCACGTCAGCGCCGCGGGGTCGGTCCCGGGGACTGCCGAGATGGTGACCCTGTACGTCCTCGTCGCTGCTGTCTGTGCCGCCCTTCTCGGTCGCGAGGCGTCGACCCTGCGGCTCGTCGCCCTGACCGTGGGCGGCCAGTCGGCCGTGCACGGCGCGGTGTCGGCGATGAGCGGTCACACCGGCGCTGCCGGACATGCCGGCATGGGCCACGACACAGTGCTCACCGCCTCGCTGGCCGAGCTGGGGGCGAACCCCGTCATGGCCGCCGTGCACCTGGCCGCGGCCCTGGTCGTCGCCCTCTGGCTGGCGGTCGGCGAACGAGCCCTGTGGTCCCTGCTGACCCTCGCGCGCTCCACCGCCCGCGGGGTGCTCGGACAGCTCGTGCTCGCCCTGCGTCTCCACCCGGTCGTGCTCCGTGCCGTGCCCCGGGTCCCGCGACTCAGCCCGGCCCGGGTCGAGCCGCGTCCACAGCTGCCCCTCTGGTCGCGCGGCCCCGCGCGCCGCGGCCCCCCGATGGCGCTCCTGCCTCACTGAGCCCGTCCGCCGTCCCCGGCGCCAACGCCCTCGGTGAGCCCAGCCATCGCCACACCGCTCAGCGACCCTCGCTGTGCCGGTGTGCTCTGCCGTCCTGTCCCGAGGAGCTCCCCATCACACCCGCTGGCCTTTTCCGCGCCTTCTGGCGCTGGCACTTCTATGCCTCCTTCCTGGTCATCCCGATCTTCGCGGTGCTCTCCGTCACCGGCCTGATCTACCTGCTGAGGTTCCAGGTCGAGCCGCTCATGCACCCCGACCTGATGCGCGTCGAGGCCCCGGCCGGCCAGAGCGCGACCTACCTGTTGTCCGACCAGCTCACGGTGGTCGAGGACGCCTACCCCGATGCCGAGGTCGGGCTGATCCGTGAGGGGCGCGACCCGGACGACGCGACAGCCTTCGCCGTCACCGACGCCGATGGCACGACGTCGACGTGTTCGTCGACCCGTGGCGCGGCGAGGTGCTGGGGTCGCTCAACCCCGACACCACGCTCTCCGGGTACGCCGTTCGCCTCCACGCCGACCTGATGGCCGGGCGGTGGGGTGACCACCTCATCGAGGTCGCGGCCTGCTGGGCGATCGTGATGGCGCTGACCGGCTACTACCTCTTCTTCTCCGGACGCCGGGCGCGCCTGCGGCGGCGGCGCAAGGACGCGCCGGGCTCGCGGACCCGGAGCCGGCACGCGCTGGTCGGCTCCGTCGCCGGCGTCGGGTTGCTGATGATGGTCGTCACCGGCCTCCCGTGGACCGGCTGTCTGGGGCGACCAGGTGCAGCAGGCCGCGACCCGGCAGGGATCCTCCCTGTGGAGCACTGACCCGGGGGCGCAGTCGTCACCGGGGTCCCGTCTCGACGAGTCCCTGCCGCACAGCCACGCGGTCGAGGTGCCGTGGGCGCAGGGCGCGTCCGAGGTGCCGAGCTCGGAGGGGGAGCGGACGTCGGTCGCCAACGTCGACACGGCTGTCGTCGTCGCGGAGAGGGAGGGGCTGGCACACCCGATGACCGTGATCCTGCCCGGCGGCGAGGACGGAGTGTTCTCGGTCGTCGGCGATGCGTTCGAGGACCCGAGCCGGGAGCGCACCGTCCATGTCGACCGCTTCTCCGGCACGGTCCGCTCGGACTACGGCTTCGACGACTACCCACTCGTGGCCAAGACCGTCGCGCAGGGCATCGGGCTCCACGAAGGCCGGAGCCTGGGGCTGGTCAGCTTCTGGGGCGCCGCGCTCTTCTGCGTGGCGATCCTGTTCCTGTGCGTCACCGGTCCGCTGATGTGGTGGCGACGGCGCCCCTCGGGGAGCGGCTCGGTCGGCGCGCCGCGCGGACGGCTCCCGGTGCGGGCCACCTGGTGGCTGGGCGCGGGGCTGCTCGTCCTCGCCGTCGTCCTGCCCCTGTTCGGGCTGACGCTGCTGGCCGTGCTCGTCCTCGACCAGCTGGTCCTGCGTCGGGTGCCGAGGCTGCGGACGACCTTCGACACCGTCGACTGAGCGGCGCCCCTCGGGCGTGATTCGGCCTGTGCCCCCGCCGTCGATAGACTGACGAGGTTTGCGGCTGCCGGGCCTGACGCCCTGGCCCTGGCCGCAACGTCACCCCAGTCCACACGCATCAGGAGACATTTGTGAAGAGCGCCGTCGAGAACTTGAGCCCGACCCGGGCCAAGCTGACTGTCGAGGTGCCCTTCGAGGAGCTCAAGCCGAGCCTCGACGCGGCCTACCAGAAGATCGCGAAGCAGATCAACGTCCCCGGCTTCCGCCGCGGCAAGGTCCCGCCCGCCGTCATCGACCGCCAGGTCGGTCGCGGCCCGGTCCTCGACGAGGCCATCAACGACGTCCTGCCGCAGTCCTATGCGGCCGCCCTGCAGGAGCACGACCTCGAGCCGCTGGCCCAGCCGGAGATCGAGGTGACGAAGTTCGAGGACAACGAGACCCTCGAGTTCACCGCCGAGGTCGACGTCAAGCCCGTCTTCGACCTCCCGGCCTACGACGGCCTCACCGCCGAGGTGGAGGACATCGAGATCGCCGACGCCGACGTCGACGAGCAGGTCGAGGCGCTCCGCGAGCGCTTCGGCACCCTGTCCACCGTCGAGCGCGCCGCCGCCGAAGGTGACTTCGTCACCATCGACCTGGTGGCCGCCAAGGCCGGCGAGACCGTCGAGGGCGGCGAGGTCACCGGCATGTCCTACAAGGTCGGACGCGGCGGCATGATCGACGGCCTCGACGACGCGCTGGTCGGCCTGAGTGCCGGCGACGACGCGACGTTCGACTCCGAGCTCGTCGGTGGCGACCTGGTCGGCGAGCCGGTCCAGGTCACCGTCACGGTCACCGCCGTGCAGGAGCAGCAGCTCCCCGAGTACGACGACGAGTTCGCGCAGCTCGCCTCCGAGTTCGACACCGCGGAGGAGCTCACCGCCGACGTGCGCGAGCGCCTGGGTCGCGGCAAGCGCCTCGAGCAGGCCGCTGCCGCCCGCGACGCCGTGCTCGAGGCCCTCCTCGAGAAGGTCGACATCCCGCTCCCCGAGACCATGGTCACCGACGAGCTCAACGCCCGTCGCCAGAATGTCGAGCAGCAGCTCGGCATGGCCGGCATCACCATGGAGAAGTACCTCGAGGACGAGGGCCAGACCCAGGAGGAGTTCGAGGCCGACCTCGAGCGCCGGGTCCGCGACGCCGTCGCCGCGCAGTTCATCCTCGACAAGGTCGCCAAGACCGAGGAGTTCGGCATCGAGCAGGCCGAGCTCTCCGAGCACCTCGTCCGGCGCGCCCAGCAGTCCGGCCAGGACCCGCAGGAGTTCGCCAACCACATGTTCGAGCACAACCACATCCCCGACCTCGTGCAGGAGATCCTGCGCGGCAAGGCGCTCGCGACGATCGTGGAGTCCGCGACCGTCACCGACGCCTCGGGCAACGTGGTCGAGCTGAAGAACCTGCGCCCCGACGGCACCATCGGCGAGCCGGCCCCCGAGGTCGACGCCGTGTCCGAGGACTCCGACGAGGAGCAGGCCCAGGCCTGAGCCCCGCCCCTCTCGACGCCGAGCCGGCGTCCGGCACCTGAACGGTGCTGGGCGCCGGCTCGCTGCACGCGCGGACACCGACGCACGGTCGTACTCTCGGTATGGTGGGCGCATGGCCGTCGCCGCGAGCACCACAGCCGAGTCCGGCCCGGGCACCCTCGACACGCTGTCGCTCCTGGCCGAGGTCGCCGACGAGCTCGTCGTCTCCACCGTGCGCGACACCCACCTCGCCTGGCTCGACCGGGTGGAGACGGTGGTCGGCGGCACCGGGGCGCACCACGGCGTGCACCGCACCCTGGCCCGTGGCCTCTACGGCGGGATCGGCCTCGGCCTGCGTGGCGTACGCCGCAGCCTGGATGCGGTCGCCGACGCCCGACCGGATCGTCCCTCGGACCGACGCCTCGAGCGCGGACCGCGAGGCCGCCGTGCCCGCTCCGCCGTCAACGGCCTGATCGGCGACCGTCTCGCCGAGCAGCGCCCCGTGCTGGGCCTTCGACATGGCCGTGCGTGCGGACGGACGCGACGTGGCCCTCGACCCCACCTCGCTGGCCGCGGCCCATCCCGACGCGACCGGGCGGGTGGCGATCTTCGTCCACGGGCTGTGCGAGAACGAGGAGTGCTGGGACCGTCAGGTGGACCGGCGCGGACCGGGCTACCCCGACACGCTGGCCGGCCACGGCTGGACCCCGGTCCGGCTGCGCCTCAACACCGGACTGCCGCTGCGGACCAACGGCGTGGCCCTCGCCGGCCTGGTGCGTGACCTGACCGCGGCCTGGCCGGTCCCGGTGACGAGGATCGCCTTCATCGGACACTCGATGGGTGGCCTGGTCGTCCGCGCGGCGACGGCGGTCGTGGGCGGTGACGAGGCGGCGTGGACGCACCTGGTCAGCGACGTGGTGACGCTGGGGACCCCCCACCTCGGCGCCCCGCTCGCCGCCGGCGTCGGCCGGGGGAGCGCGCGCCTGGCGCTGCTGCCCGAGACGCAGGCGTTCGGCAGGATCCTCGACTGGCGCTCGCTCGGCGTCCACGACCTGGTGTCGGGGCTGCGTGAGGACGTGCCGGCCCTGCCCCACGCGCGCTACCGCCTGGTCTCGGGCACGCTGACGAGGTCACCGCGCCACCCGGTGGGCCGGGTGATGGGCGACGTGCTCGTGCGCCAGGGCTCGGCGTACGGCCGTACGCGCCGCGGCGACGAGCTGTTCCCCGGGGCGGACGTGCTGCACCTGCCGAGCACCGGGCACATGTCGCTGCTCAACCACCCGCGGGTCCACGAGGCGTTGAGCGGGTGGCTCGCCGGGTAATCCGGCCCACTAATCTGCTCTGGGCGAACAGGGTGGGTTATCGCGTGGAAGTGTCCGACCTTCCGGCTAGTGTCGCAAGCGTGAACCAGAACTCCAGCCCAGCCCTTTCGCCGGAGATGAACGGCGCCGGTGGGATGAACGGTCTCGACGACCACATCTACCAGCGGCTCCTCCGCGAACGCATCGTCTTCCTCGGCTCCGAGGTCCGCGACCAGAACGCCAACGCGATCTGTGCGCAGCTCCTGCTGCTGTCCGCGGAGGACCCCGAGGCCGACATCTTCCTGCACATCAACAGCCCCGGCGGCTCGGTCGACGCCGGCATGGCGATCTACGACACGATGAACTACATCCCCAACGACGTGGCCACCGTCGGCATGGGCCTGGCCGCCTCGATGGGCCAGTTCCTGCTCTGCGCCGGCACCAAGGGCAAGCGCTACGCCCTGCCCCACGCGCGGATCATGATGCACCAGCCCTCCTCGGGCATGGGTGGATCCGCCTCCGACATCAAGATCCAGGCCCAGCAGTCGCTCCACATCAAGAAGGTGCTGCTCGACCTCATCGCCGAGCACACCGGCCAGACGGTCGAGCAGGTCGTCGCCGACGCCGACCGCGACCGCTGGTTCACCGCCGACCAGGCGGTGGAGTACGGCCTCGTCGACAAGGTCGTCACCAACGCCCGCGAGGCCGCAGACGAGGGCCGCCCCGCGCGGCAGAAGGACTGACCCCGATGAACTACTACATTCCCCAGTGGGAAGAGCGCACGTCCTACGGCTTCCGCCGGATCGACCCCTACGCCAAGCTCTTCGAGGAGCGCATCATCTACCTCGGCACCCCGATCAGTGACGACGTCGCCAACGCGGTGATCGCCCAGCTGATGTGCCTGGAGACGATGAACCCCGACAACGACATCTCCATCTACATCAACAGCCCCGGTGGCTCGTTCACCGCGCTGACCGCGATCTACGACACGATGCGCTTCATCAAGCCCGACGTGCAGACCGTGTGCCTGGGCCAGGCGGCCTCGGCGGCGGCGATCCTGCTGGGTGCCGGTGCGAAGGGCAAGCGGATGGCGTTGCCCAACAGCCGGATCCTGATCCACCAGCCCTACACCGAGGGCACGTTCGGCCAGACCTCCGACATCGAGATCCAGGCCAACGAGATCCTGCGCATGCGCGAGCTGCTCGAGCGCATGATCGCCGACTCCAGCGGCAAGGACATCGACCAGGTCAGCAGGGACATCGAGCGCGACAAGATCCTGACCGCCGAGCAGGCCGTCGAGTACGGCCTGATCGACGCCGTGATCGAGTCCCGCAAGGGCACTCCCGCGCTCGTCTGAACGCAGCAAATGATGGCCCGCGACATCTCGTGTCCGACCCCCGCCGGGGGTCGGCACGGGGTACCGTCGTGGGGCTTGGAGAGCCGGGCCCCCGCCCGGCGAGACTGGAGGACATGACTCGTGGCACGTATCGGTGACGGCGGCGACCTGCTGAAGTGCAACTTCTGTGGCAAGAGCCAAAAGCAGGTCAAGAAGCTCATCGCGGGACCCAACGTCTACATCTGCGACGAGTGCATCGAGCTGTGCAACGAGATCATCGAGGAGGAGCTCGCCGAGGGCGCCGAGGTCAGCCTCGAGGAGCTGCCCAAGCCGCGCGAGATCTTCGAGTTCCTCAACTCCTACGTCATCGGCCAGGAGCAGGCCAAGAAGTCCCTGGCCGTGGCGGTCTACAACCACTACAAGCGCATCCAGTCCGGGCTCCAGCCGGTCAGCGGCAAGGCCAAGGACGACGTCGTCGAGGTCGCCAAGTCCAACATCCTGGTCGTCGGCCCCACCGGCTGCGGCAAGACCTACCTCGCCCAGACCCTGGCCCGCATGCTCAACGTGCCCTTCGCCATCGCCGACGCCACGGCCCTGACCGAGGCCGGCTACGTCGGTGAGGACGTGGAGAACATCCTCCTCAAGCTCATCCAGGCCGCCGACTACGACGTCAAGAAGGCCGAGACGGGCATCATCTACATCGACGAGATCGACAAGGTCGCCCGCAAGTCGGAGAACCCCTCGATCACGCGCGACGTCTCCGGCGAGGGCGTCCAGCAGGCGCTCCTGAAGATGCTGGAGGGCACGACCGCGTCGGTGCCGCCGCAGGGCGGTCGCAAGCACCCCCACCAGGAGTTCATCCAGATCGACACCACCAACATCCTGTTCATCGTGGGTGGTGCCTTCGCCGGCCTCGAGCAGATCATCGAGCAGCGCGTCGGCAAGAAGTCGCTCGGCTTCACCGCCGAGGTGCGCGGCGCGGCCGAGCGCGACGCCGACGACCTGCTCGCCCAGGTGCGCCCCGAGGACCTCACCAAGTTCGGCCTGATCCCCGAGTTCATCGGTCGACTGCCCCTCATCGCCAGCGTGACCAAGCTCGACCGCCCCGCGCTCGTGCAGATCCTCACCGAGCCGCGCAACGCGCTGGTCAAGCAGTACCAGAAGCTCTTCGACCTCGACGGTGTCGAGCTCGAGTTCACCGACGAGGCCATCGACTCGATCGCCGACGCCGCCCTCGAGCGGGGCACCGGTGCCCGGGGTCTGCGCGCGATCATCGAGGAGGTCCTCCTCTACGTGATGTACGACGTCCCGTCCCGCGGCGACGTCGCCAAGGTCATCGTGACGCGCGAGACCGTCGAGGACGACGTGGCTCCGACCCTCGTCCTCCGTGAGTCCGAGGCGAAGAAGAAGAAGTCCGCCTGATTCCCGCGTCATGGCCCGGGGTACCCTCCGTCTCGTTGACATGTGGGATGGGGTTCCAGTGGGTTCAGAGTTGAAGCGGCCGGTCTGGGCCTTCGTGATCGTCAGCGCTGCTGTGTGCCGTGCTGATGATCGTCTCGACCGGCCGCGATCGATGCGGTGCTCGGCGTCTTCGACGCGCCCCGGCCCATCTCTGCCCCGGCGCCCACGATCGCTCCCGGCCCCCGAGCTGCCGCGGCGCTCCCGGAGACCTCCGCCGTCGCGCGCGTCCCCGACGAGCTGACCGCCGCACCGGTGGGGTCCGGCCGCACCGTCGCACGCGCGCGACGCCGCCCGCCGCGCCGCACACCGCAGTCCGCACGAGCGCGCACGACCCAGGCCGCGCGCCGGCGCGAGCCCGACGCGAGGCCGCAGGCCGCGGCGAAGGCGGACCGCCCGGCCGACAAGGCGGCGCCAGGCGGAGCGCAGGCCGACGAAGGCGCGGCCAAGGCTGCGAAGCAGGCCGACAAGGCTGCGGCCAAGGCGGAGCGCGAGGCCGAGAAGGCTGCGGCCAAGGCGCGAAGACAGGCCGACAAGGCCGCGGCCAAGGCGAGCGCGAGGCCGAGAAGGCCGCGGCCAAGGCTGCGAAGAAGGCCGACAAGGCCGTGGCCAAGGCGAGCGCAAGAAGGCCGAGAAGGCGCGGCCAAGGCTGCGAAGGAGGCCGACAAGGCCGCGGCCAAGGCGAGCGCGAGGCCGAGAAGGCTCGGCCAAGGCTGCCAAGAAGCCCTGATCACCCCCGAGCCCTCAGGCCCGGGGGCTCACGTCACTCCTCGGTCGGCGCCAGCTCGGCGGTGACGCGCAGCTCGGTGGCCGAGCTCGTCGACGGTGAACACCAGGTCGCCGACGATCGTGCCGACGGCCCGCAGGTCGTCCTGCGCCTGCTGGGCCCCCTCGACGAGCGTGGCCGGGCCGGTGATCTCGACGCGTGACGAGCGGTGCGCGCATCTTGGCCTTGGCCTGCGACTTGGCGCCGCGGATGCCGGTCAGCGCCGCCGCGACGGCGTCCAGGACCAGCGGGTTGGCAGCCGCGGCCGCACCCAGCTCGCTCGCCACCGGCCAGGACGCGCGGTGGATCGAGCCCTCCTGCCACCACGACCAGACCTCTTCGGTGGCGTAGGGCAGGAACGGCGCGAGCAGCCGCAGCTGGACGTGCAGGGCGATGGCCAGCGTCGCCTTGGCCGACTCGGTGCCGGAGCCGCCGTCGGCGTCGTACGCCCGCTCCTTGACCAGCTCGAGGTAGTCGTCGCAGAACTCCCAGAAGAACTTCTCGGTGACCTCGAGCGCGGTGGCGTAGTCGTAGGCGTCGAAGGCGTCGGTGGCCTTGCGGACCACGACCTCGAGACCGCCCAGGAGCGCGCAGTCGACCGGGGCGCTGACCGCGCTCGGGACCAGCGTGGTGGCGCCGACGTTGCCGAGCACGAACTTGGAGGCGTTGAGGATCTTCATCGCCAGCCGCCGGCCGACCTTCATCTGGGTCTCGTCGAAGGGCGAGTCCTGACCGGAGCGGGCGATGGCCGCGCGCCAGCGGACGGCGTCGGCGCCGTACTTGTCGAGGATCTCGGTCGGGACGACGACGTTGCCCTTGGACTTCGACATCTTCTTGCGGTCGGGGTCGACGATGAAGCCGGAGATCATCGCGTGCGTCCACGGGGCGGCGTGGTTCTCGAAGTGCGCGCGCACGACGCGGGAGAAGAGCCAGGTGCGGATGATGTCGTGGGCGTGGGTGCACAGGTCCATCGGGAAGACCCGCCCGAAGAGGTCCTCGTCGTCGAGCCAGCCGCCGGCGATGTGGGGGGTGAGCGACGAGGTCGCCCAGGTGTCCATCACGTCGGGGTCGCCGATGAAGCCGCCGGGCTTGCCCGCGCTGGTCGTCGTCGTAGCCGCCGCGGCGCCTGGGTCGAGGGGTCGACCGGCAGCTCGGCCTCGCTCGGCATGAGCGGGTGGGCGTAGTCGGGCTCGCCCTCGTCGTCGAGGGGGTACCAGACCGGGAAGGGGATGCCGAAGAAGCGCTGGCGCGAGATCAGCCAGTCGCCGTTGAGGCCGCCGACCCAGTTGTCGTAGCGGTGCTTCATGTGGGCGGGCAGCCAGTGGATCTCGGCGGCCGCGGTCGAGCATCTCGCTGCGGATGCCGGCGTCACGACCGCCGTTGGTGATGTACCACTGGCGGGTCGAGACGATCTCGAGCGGCTTGTCGCCCTTCTCGTAGAAGTTCGCCATCCGCTGGGTCGCCTTCGGCTCGCCGTCGAGGTCGCCGGACTCGCGCAGCATGCCGACCACCGCCTCGCGGGCGCTGAAGGTCGTCTTGCCGGCCAGCTCGGCGTACGCCGTGGCTGCCGCCGTCGGCCTCGAGCCAGGCGCGGGATCTCGCGCATGCAGCCGGCCGTCGCGGCCGATCACGGTGCGGACCGGGAGGTCGAGCTCGCGCCACCACATGACGTCGGTGAGGTCGCCGAAGGTGCAGCACATCGCGATGCCGGCGCCCTTGTCGGGCTCGGCGGCCGGGTGGGCGACGACCGGGATCTCGACGCCGAAGACCGGCGAGGTGACGGTGGTGCCGAACAGGTCGGCGTAGCGCTCGTCGTCGGGGTGCGCGATGAGCGCCACGACGCTCGGGATCAGCTCGGGGCGGGTGGTCTCGATGTGGACGGGCGTGCCGTCAGGCGCGGTGGAAGGCGACCCGGTGGTAGGCGCCCGGGTAGTCGCGAGCCTCCAGCTCGGCCTGCGCGACGGCGGTCTGGAACGTGACGTCCCAGAGGGTCGGCGCCTCCTGGAGGTAGGCCTCGCCGCGCGCGAAGTTGCGCAGGAACGCGGTCTGGCTGACCTTCTGGGCCTTCGGGCCGATGGTCGTGTAGGTCTCGTTCCAGTCGACCGAGAGGCCCAGGCGTGCGCCACAGCGCCTCGAAGACCTGCTCGTCCTCCTCCACGAGCTGCTCGCACAGCTCGACGAAGTTGGGACGGCTGATCGGGACCTGCTTCTTGGGGTCGGGCTTCTCCGGCGGCGTGAAGTCGGCGTCGTAGGGCAGGCGTCGGGTCGCAGCGCACGCCGAAGTAGTTCTGGACGCGGCGCTCGGTCGGCAGGCCGTTGTCGTCCCAGCCCATCGGGTAGAAGACGCTCTTGCCCTGCATCCGCTGGTAGCGCGCGATGAGGTCGGTGTGGGTGTAGGAGAAGACGTGGCCGACGTGCAGCGAGCCGCTCACGGTCGGCGGCGGAGTGTCGATGGAGTAGACGTCCGCGCGCTCGCGGGTGCGGTCGAAGCGGTAGGTGTCCTCGGACTTCCACGAGGCGGCCCACTTGTCCTCCAGGCCCTCGAGCGCCGGGCGGTCCGGTACGACGACGGCACGCGGGTCGGTGCTGGTCGTCTCCGTGGCCTCGGGCGTGGGGGTCTCAGTCATGCAGAGCAGTCTATGGACGCGGCTCCGGCGTGCGAAAACGAGTTACCCGCCGGGGTGGCCGCTCGCTAGCGTGGCGGCCATGGACCTGGAGTTCTTCGACGCCCCGCAGCCCTTCCTCGACGTGGCTGCGCCGCTGCTCGCCGCCGACCCGGTGCTGGGCAGCGTGATCGCCAGCGTCACCGAGCGGACCGCCCGTGAGGTCGCGGACGGGCGGGACTCCTGGACCCAGGTCGGCGCACCGTTCGAGCGCTGGTGGGTGGTGGTCCGCGACGCCTCCGGCGACGTCGTCAGCGCCGCGCATGCGCACCGCGCCGTTCCGCCCCCTACCCGACCTTCTCCGTGCCGATGGCCGACGAGGCCGCCACCGCTCTGGCCGCGTGCCCTCCACGAGCGCGGCGAGCTCCTCGGCGGTGCCAACGGAGCGCTGCCCGGCTCCCGCAGGTCTGGCGCGCGGCGACGGCGCGAGCTGCCGGGCCGGAGACGCTGGTCGTCGACAAGGCACACCCGGCTCTGGGAGGCGACCTCGGTCGACGGTGCCGCCGGCCCCCGAGGGGCGCCTGCGGCGCGGCCACCGAGGACGACGCGAGCTCGTGCTGGCCTGGTTCACCGCCTTCCACGACGAGGCCGACGAGCAGGCCGGACGCGAGCCCGACCCGCACCTCGGGCGAGCACAACACCCTCGACAGCGTGCTCGTGCGGATCCGCGAGGGCGTGGAGTGGGTGTGGGAGCTGCCCGACGGCGAGGTCGCCCACCTGACCGGCGCCGGCCTGCCGTCGTACGGCGTCAGCCGGATCGGTCCGGTCTACACGCCCAAGGAGCACCGCGGTGCGCGGCATCGCGTCGTACGTCGTCGGCGAGCTGACCCGGCGTGGGCTCGAGGCGGGCCACCGGATGTGCCTGTTCACCGACCAGGCCAACCCCACGTCCAACAAGATCTACGCCGGCTGGGCTACCGGCCGGTGGTCGACATGGCCGAACACCTCGTCGTGGTGTGACCGGCGTCCGGGCCTAGACTCGGCGCGCGATGAGTGAGCCTCCCCGACGCCCGACCTGCCGAGACCTACGCCGAGGTCGAGGACGCCCTGCTGTCCCGCTGGCCGGAGACCAAGCTCGAGCCGAGCCTGGACCGGATCCGGGCCTTCACCGAGCTCCTCGGCGACCCGCAGCGCTCCTTCCGGGTCGTGCACCTGACCGGCACCAACGGCAAGACGCAGCACCAGCCGGATGATCGAGACGCTGCTGCGCGCGCTGGACCTGCGCACCGGCCGCTTCACCAGCCCGCACCTGGAGCGGATGAGCGAGCGGATCAGCGTCGACGGCGAGCCCCTCGACGACGAGGCCTTCGTCCGCGCCTTCAACGACGTCGCGCCGTACACGCACCTGGTCGACGCCGAGCAGGACCACCCGCTCAGCTTCTTCGAGACCATCGTCGGGATGGCCTACTCGGCGTTCGCCGACGCCCCGGTCGACGTGGCCGTCGTCGAGGTCGGCATGGGCGGCGCCTGGGACGCGACCAACGTCGTCGACGCCGACGTCGCGGTCGTGCTGCCGGTGGCGGTCGACCACGCGCAAGTACCTCGGCGACGACGCCGCGACCATCGCGGTCGAGAAGGCCGGGATCATCAAGCCCGGCTCCATCGCGATCCTGGCCGAGCAGACGCCGGAGGTCGCCGCCGTGCTGCTGGAGCGTGCAGCCGAGGTCGGCGCCACCGTCGCCCGCGAGGGCATGGAGTTCGGCGTCGTCGCCCGCACGCCCGGCGGTCGGCGGCCAGATGATCTCGCTGCAGGGCCTGCGTGGGACGTACGACGACGTGTTCCTGCCGCTGTACGGCGCCCACCAGGCGCAGAACGCCGCCGTCGCCCTCGCCGCGGTCGAGGCGTTCGCCGGCGACCGACCCGCTCGACGAGGACCTGGTGCGCGCCGCCTTCGCCGAGGTGACCTCGCCCGGCCGGCTCGAGATCATCCGGCGCAGCCCCACGATCGTGCTCGACGCGGCGCACAACCCGCACGGCGCCGAGGCCGTGGGCGCGGCGCTGGAGGACTCGTTCACGCTTCAGCCCGCTGGTCGGCGTGATGGGGGTGATGGAGGACAAGGACGACGAGGGCCTGCTCGACGCCTTCGAGCCGCACCTCGCCTATGTCGTCTGCACGCAGAACTCCACCCCCCGCTCGATGTCGGCCGCCGCGCTCGGCCGGGCTGCCGCCGAGATCTTCGGCGAGGACCGGGTCAGCGTGGTCCCCGACCTCGGCGACGCGATCGATCGCGCCGCGACGCTGGCCGAGGCGGGCGAGGCCATCGACGTCTCGATCGGCTCGGGCGCCGTCCTCGTCACCGGCTCCGTCGTCACCGTGGGCGAGGCCCGCACGATGCTGAAGGGCCGCCGGTGAGCGAGGACGCCAGGACGCCGCGGGGCCGCCCGCCAACACCGAGCGGTCGCCGCGCCGCGGCATGTGCGCCGCGGTGCTCTGCCTCGAGGCGATCGCGCTCGGCCTGACGACGCCGGTGCTCATCACGATCGCCGACGTCGACACGGGCACCGCGCTCGCCGTCGGCCTCGGCCTCGCCGTCGTCTGCCTGCTGCTCGCCGGCATGCTCCGCGCCGAGTGGGCCTACCTCGCGGGCTACGTCGTGCAGGTCGCGGCCATCGGCCTCGGGCTTCGTCGATCCCGGTGATGTTCGGCCTCGGCCTCATCTTCGCCGCGCTGTGGGCCGGCGCCGACCTGCTCGGACGCAAGATCGAGCGCGAGCGGGCCGAGGCCTGGGCGGCCTGGCGGTCGGAGCAGCGGCTGAGGCCGGCTAGGCTGCGCCGCATGACCGACGCCCAGCGTTCCCTCGTCCTCGTCAAGCCCGACGGCGTACGCCGTGGCCTCGTCGGCGAGGTCATGCGCCGGATCGAGGCCAAGGGCTACACGCTCGTCGCCCTCGAGCTGCGCACCGCCACCCCCGAGCTGCTCGCCGACCACTACGCCGAGCACGAGGGCAAGCCGTTCTACGGCCCGCTCGTCGAGTTCATGCTCTCCGGCCCGGTCGCCGCCGATCGTGATCGAGGGCGAGCGCTGCATCGAGGGCTTCCGCTCGCTGGCCGGTGCCACCGACCCGACGGTGGCCGCTCCCGGGCACGATCCGCGGCGACCTCGGCCGCGACTGGGGCCTGGCGGTCCAGCAGAACCTCGTGCACGGCTCCGACTCCCCGGAGTCCGCCGCCCGCGAGATCGGGATCTGGTTCGCCGACCTGACCTGAGCCGGGCCCGACCTGAGCAGGCCTGGCTGAGCCGGGCTGAGTGGGCCGGGTGAGGCGCATGTGACGCGCGTGTCCTCCCGGGAACTGGCGCTCGGGATACCTACGCTGAACGAGGGCCCGCTGTCGCACGGGCGTGGGGGCCCTTTCCGTCACTCACGACCCGACCTGCAAGGGCATCGCGGCATGGCAAACAGCCTTCATCGGCCGGGACATGGCCGTCGACCTCGGCACCGCCAACACGCTGGTCTATGTCCGCGGCAAGGGCGTGGTGCTCGACGAGCCGTCCGTCGTGGCGATGAACACCACCACCGGCGAGGTGCTCGCGGTCGGCCACGAGGCCAAGCGGATGATCGGCCGCACGCCCGACAACATCGCCGCGATCCGGCCGCTGAAGGACGGCGTCATCGCCGACTTCGAGGCGACCGAGCAGATGCTGCGCTACTTCATCCAGCAGGTGCACCGCCGCCGCTACTTCGCCAAGCCCCGGATGGTCATCTGCGTGCCGAGCGGCATCACCGCGGTCGAGCAGCGCGCGGTCAAGGAGGCCGGCTACCAGGCCGGCGCCCGCAAGGTCTACATCGTCGAGGAGCCGATGGCCGCCGCGATCGGCGCCGGGCTGCCCGTCCACGAGGCCACCGGCAACATGGTCGTCGACGTCGGCGGCGGCACGACCGAGGTCGCGGTGATCAGCCTCGGCGGCATCGTCACCAGCATGAGCGTGCGCACGGCCGGCGACGACCTCGACCAGGCGATCATCGCGTGGATGAAGAAGGAGTACTCCCTGATGCTGGGGGAGCGCACCGCCGAGGAGATCAAGATGACCCTCGGGTCGGCCTTCCCGCTCCCCACCGAGCCGGAGGCCGAGATCCGCGGCCGCGACATGGTCTCCGGCCTGCCGCGCACCGTCGTCGTCTCCAGCTGCCGAGCTCCGCCAGGCCCTCGAGGAGCCGCTCCACAACATCATCGACGCCGTCCGCACCACCCTCGACCAGACCCCGCCCGAGCTGGCCGGCGACATCATGGACCGCGGCATCGTGCTCACCGGCGGCGGCGCGCTGCTCCGCGGCCTCGACGAGCGGCTGCGGCACGAGACCGGCATGCCGGTCCACGTCGCCGAGGACCCGCTGTCCTCGGTGGCCTTCGGCGCCGGCAAGTGCGTCGAGGAGTTCGAAGCCCTCCAGCAGGTCCTCGTCTCGGACCTCCGGCGGTTCTGATGGGGGCCTTCGGGGGACACGACGGCCGGGAGCGCCGCTGGCGCGGGCTGGACCGGCTCGACGCGCGCAACCGACCGCCGCGCTCGCTGCTCGTCGCGCTGGTGCTCGCCAGCGTCACCCTGATCACGCTCGACTTCCGGCGGGGCACCGACTCGCCGGTCGAGCCCGTCCGCGGCGCCGTCGGCGAGGCGTTCGGCCCGGTCGAGGCGGTGCACCGCCGGCGCCGTACGTCCCTTCACCGCCGTGCCCGCCTGGTTCCGCAGCAAGGGACGCCCTGGGCGACGAGATCCGCGACCTCGAGGCCGAGAACTCCGAGCTGCGCGGCCAGGTCGCAGCTCGCCGGCTTCGACCGCAACCGCCTCGAGCAGTACGACGGCCTGACCAGTGCCGCCGACGACCTCGGCCACGCCCTGGTCCCGCGCGCGGGTCGTGGCGTACGGCTCGTCGCAGTCGCTGCAGCCACCGTCACCATCGACGCCGGCTCCGCAGGCCGGGCTCGGTCCCGACATGACGGTCATCAACAACGACGGCCTCGTCGGCCGGGTCCTGCGCGTCACCCGCACCACCGCGACCGTGCTGCTGATCATCGACCCCGAGTCGATCGTGGGCGGTCGGGTCGGCTCGAGCATGGAGATCGGCTTCGTCCACGGCAGCGGCACGCTCGACCAGGACGACGGGCTCGACCTGCGGCTCGTCGACGACGCCTCGTCCCGGCCCGCGACGACACCGTCGTCACCTGGGGCAGCACCGGCGGCCCCTACGCCCCGGGCGTGCCCGATCGGCCCGATCACCGAGGTCTACACCAGCCTGCTCGAGACCTCGCAGCGCGCCGTGATCGAGCCGTTCGTCAACTTCTCCGCGCTCGACGTCGTCGGCGTGATGGTGCCGACCGGCACCGACCAGCGACCGCGCCGTGATCGAGGCCGACGGGAGCCTGCGATGAGTCGGCTGAGGTGGGTGGTCGGCGCTCGCCGCGATCGTCGTCGCCCTGGTCCTGCAGGTCTCGCTCTTCCCGCACCTCGCGTGGCACGGGATCGTGCCCAACCTGTGCCTGCTCGTCGTCGTCGCCGCCGCGCTGACCATCGACGCGCCCTCCGCGCTGCTGCTCGGCTTCGCCGCCGGCGTCGCGCTCGACCTCGCGCCGCCCGCCGACCACGTCGCCGGCCGCTGGGCGCTGGCCCTGACCGTGGTCGCGTTCCTCGCCGCGCGGGTGCGCCAGGACGTGAAGCCCACCGCCCTCGCCGTCGTCGCCACGGTGGCCGCGGCGTCCTTCGTCGGCACCTCGATCTTCGCGCTCACCGGCATCCTGCTCGTCCGACCCCGCGATGCTCGGTGCCGGAGCTGCTGGAGGTCATCGCTCGTCGCCGTCGTGTGGGACGTGCTGCTCACGCCGTTCGTGCTGCCGCCGCTGATGAAGCTCTTCGGCCGACTCGATCCGCAGCTGGCGACCGCCTGATGGCGGTCACCGGCTCGCAGAAGAGCCGCCTGCGGCTCGTCGTCGTCCAGGCGCTCGTCTTCTCCCTCTTCGCCACGCTCTTCGTCCGGCTCTACTACCTCCAGGTCGTCGGCGGCGAGGGCTACCAGGCCCAGGCCGCCAACCAGTCGGTCCGCGACATCGTCGTCCAGCCGCAGCGCGGCCTGATCGTCGACGACCAGGGCCGCCCGCTGGTCGCCAACCGCACGTCGTGGGTCATCTCGATCGACCGCAACCTGGTCGACAAGCTCGCCGAGCGGCAGCGCACCGAGCTGCTGCGCCGCGTGTCCGTCGTGGTCGAGGTCGAGCCGCAGGAGCGTCGAGGAGCGGCTCGTCACGTGCGGCCACGAGGGCAGCATCCGCGGCATCTGCTGGAACGGCTCGCCCTACCAGCCCGTGCCGGTCGCCAGCGACGTCTCCAAGGACGTCGCGCTGCGCATCCTCGAGCAGCCCGAGGACTATCCCGGGGTGGTCGCCGAGCAGCAGAACGTCCGCGCCTACCCCCGCCCCTTCGGCATCAACCTCGCGCACGTGCTCGGCTACCTCAGCCCGATCACCGAGGACGAGTACGACCGCCGCCGAGGACGCGACGACCAGTCGCTCAACGGCGCCTCGGTCGTCGGTCGGGCCGGCATCGAGAAGCAGTACGACGAGTGGCTGCGCGGCCTGCCGGGCTACCGCCGGGTCGCGGTCGACTCGATGGGCCGGGTGCTCGGCGACGACAGCACGATCGAGAGCCACGCCCGGCGACACCCTGGTCACCTCGATCGACGCCAAGGTGCAGGGCGTGGTCGAGAAGCAGCTCGCCGAGCGGATCAAGATCCAGCGCGCGCACGCTCGACACGGTGACCGGTCGCAACTACGAGGCCGACTCGGGCGCCGCCGTCGTGCTCGAGGCCAAGACCGGACGGGTCGTCGCGATGGCCAGCCAGCCGACGTACGACCCGGGCGTCTGGGTCGGCGGCATCAGCACGAAGGAGCTCGAGCGGCTCTACTCCGAGAAGGCCGGCACGCCGCTGCTCTCCCGCGCGACCCAGGGCCAGTTCGCGCCCGGCTCGACGTGGAAGCCCTTCATGACCGCCGGTGCGCTGAAGAACGGCTACAGCCTGGACACCACCCTGCCGTGCTCCTCGGGCTTCCAGGTCGGCAACCGGGTGTTCAAGAACTACGAGTCCGGCGCCTACGGCAACATCGGCTTCGCCAAGGCGCTCGAGGTCTCGTGCAACACCTTCTTCTACCGGATCGGCTACAGCTTCTGGCAGCGGTTCGGCACCGACGTCGACGACGTCAAGGCCAAGGACCCGCTCGTCGAGGAGGCGCAGACTTCGGCTTCGGCGCAGCGCACCGGCATCGACATCCCCGGCGAGGCGCCCGGCCGGATCGCCGACCGGCAGTGGAAGCGCGCCTACTACGAGTCGATGAAGGACTACTACTGCGAGCTCGCCGACAAGCCGCAGGACCAGGAGACCAGCGACTTCGTCTACAAGTTCGCCCGCGAGTTCTGCATCGAGGGCTACGCCTACCGCGCCGGCGACGCCGTCAACTTCGCGATCGGCCAGGGCGACACCATCGTCACGCCGCTGCAGCTGGCCCGGGCCTACGCCGCGATCTCCAACGGCGGCACGCTCTACGCCCCCACCGTGGCCAAGGCGATCGTCAGCCCCGAGGGCGAGGTGCTGCGCCGGATCGCCCCGCGCAAGTCCGGCCCGGTCGACGTGCCGCAGCGCTACTCTCGACTACATCGACGAGGCGCTGCAGGGCGTGACGCGCGGTCGGCACGATGGCCTGGAAGATGGGCGGCTTCCCGCTCGACGACGTCGACGATCCGCTCCAAGACCGGCTCCGCCGAGGTCTACGGCAAGCAGTCGACCGGCTGGGTGGCGTCCTACACCGAGGACTACGTCGTGGTGATGATGATCAGCCAGGGCGGCACCGGCTCCGGCTCCGCCGGAGACGCGATCCGCAAGATCTGGGAGACGCTCTACGGCGTCGAGGGGCGCGACGGTGCGCCCCGACGAGGCCGCGATCCCGGGCACCGTCCGACCCGGTCGCTGCCGATCTTCCTCGACGACGGCTCGATCATGCCGCCGGTGGAGGAGGAATGAGCCGCGGCTCGGCTCCCGGCACCGGCAGCCTGCGGGCTCCCGGCCTCGACTGGCTGCTGATGGTCGCGACGCTCGCCCTGGTCGTGCTCGGCACCCTGCTGGTCTGGTCGGCGACGTCGACCCGCGAGGACCTCACCGGCGGCGACGCCCACGGCCTACCTCCGCAAGCAGCTGGTCAACGTCGCCATCGGCCTGGTGCTGATGGTGATCGGTGATGGCCACCGACCACCGCTGGGTGCGGATCATGGCGCCGGTGGTCTACGTCGGCTCGATCGTCGGGCTCGTCGCTCGTGCTCGTCGCCGGGAGCACGATCAACGGCTCGCGCTCGTGGATCCAGCTCGGCGGCATGTCGATCCAGCCCTCGGAGTTCGCCAAGCTCGCCGTGGTCATCGGCATGGCGCTCCTGGTCGCCGAACGCACCGAGGGACGGTGGCGACGCGGCGTCCGCGGCCTCGAGGTGGTGGCGATGCTCGTCATCGCCGGCATCCCGGCCGCGCTGATCCTGCTCCAGCCCGACCTCGGCACCATGCTCGTGCTCACCGCGACCGTCTTCGGCGTGCTGGCCGTCGCGGGCGCCGGTCGCTGGTGGCTGGTCGGGACTCACCCTGGCGGGCGTCGCCGGCGCGGTCGTGGCGGTGACCCTGGGGGTGCTGAAGGACTACCAGGTCGACCGCTTCCTGGCCTTCACCAACCCCGGCCTCGACCCGCGCGGCGCCGGCTACAACACCGAGCAGGCGCGGATCGCGGTCGGCAACGGCGGCCTGTTCGGCCAGGGCCTCTTCGACGGCTCGCAGACCCGCTCCGGCTTCGTCCCCGAGCAGCACACCGACTTCATCTTCACCGTCGCCGGCGAGGAGCTCGGCCTCGTCGGCGCCGGCCTGCTCATCGCTGCTCTGGCCGTCGTCATCTGGCGCGCGCTCGCCATCTCGGCCGACACCGACGACATGTTCGGCCGCGTCGCCGCCGCCGGCATCGCCTGCTGGTTCGGCTTCCAGGCCTTCCAGAACATCGGCATGTGCCTCGGCATCATGCCGGTCACCGGCGTCCCGCTGCCGTTCGTGTCGTACGGCGGCAGCTCGATGTTCGCCGGGATGCTGGCGCTCGGCCTGCTGCAGAACATCCACCTGCGGTCGTCCGCCGCGATGCCGACCCGGCTGCTCGCCGTCCCGCGCGCGCTGGTCCGCCGCTGAGGTGACGGGTTTAGGACCCGAGCGTCGCCGCGCCGACGTAACCTTTCTGCATGTCCGTCGCCTCCGTCTTCCCCTCGGCTCGAGCCGCTGCTGCCGTCGGTGCAGAAGCCGATCCAGTACGTCGGCGGCGAGCTCAACTCGGTCGTCAAGGAGTGGGACTGCGCGCCGGACGGTCGACGGTCCGCTGGGCGCTGATGTACCCCGACGCCTACGAGGTCGGCCTGCCCAACCAGGGCGTCCAGATCCTCTACGAGGTCCTCAACGAGCGCGACTGGATCCTCGCCGAGCGCACCTACGCGGTGTGGCCGGACATGGAGCAGGTGATGCGCCCGGGACGACGGGGCAGATCCCGCAGTTCACCGTCGACAGCCACCGCCCGGTCGGCGCCTTCGACCTGTTCGGCCTGAGCTTCTCCACCGAGCTCGGCTACACCAACATGCTCAACGCCCTCGACCTCGCCGGCATCCCGCTGCACGCGGTCGACCGCGGCGACGACGACCCGATCGTCCTCGCCGGCGGCCACGCGGCCTTCAACCCCGAGCCGATCGCCGACTTCATCGACGCCGCCGTGCTCGGTGACGGCGAGGAGATCGTGCTGGCGATCTCCGAGGTCGTGCGCGAGTGGAAGGCCGAGGGGTGCCCGGGCGGTCGCGACGAGCTGCTGCGCCGGCTCGCGGTCAGCGGCGGCGTCTACGTCCCGAAGTTCTACGACGTGGCCTACGCCGCCGACGGCTCCATCGAGGCCGTCGTGCCCAACCGTCCCGGCATCCCGTTCCGGGTCAGCAAGCACACCCTGATGGACCTCGACCAGTGGCCCTACCCGGCCAACCCGCTGGTGCCGCTGGCCGAGACCGTCCACGAGCGCTTCTCCGTCGAGATCTTCCGCGGCTGCACGCGCGGGTGCCGCTTCTGCCAGGCCGGCATGATCACCCGTCCGGTCCGCGAGCGCTCGATCAAGACCATCGGCGACATGGTCGAGAACGGCATCCGCAAGACGGGCTTCGAGGAGGTCGGCCTGCTCTCGCTCTCGAGCGCCGACCACACCGAGATCGGCGAGGTCGCCAAGGGCCTGGCCGACCGCTACGAGGGCTCCAACGTCTCGCTCTCCCTGCCGTCCACCCGCGTCGACGCCTTCAACATCACCCTGGCCAACGAGTTCTCCCGCAACGGGCGCCGATCGGGCCTGACGTTCGCCCCCGAGGGCGGCTCGGAGCGGATGCGCAAGGTCATCAACAAGATGGTCACCGAGGAGGACCTCATCCGCACCGTCGCGGCGGCGTACTCCCACGGCTGGCGCCAGGTGAAGCTCTACTTCATGGTCGGCCTGCCGACCGAGACCGACGAGGACGTGCTGCAGGTCGCCGAGCTCGCGAAGAAGGTCATCGCCAAGGGTCGCGAGGTCACCGGCCAGAACGACATCCGGTGCACCGTCTCCATCGGTGGCTTCGTGCCCAAGCCGCACACGCCGTTCCAGTGGGCCGCGCAGCTCGACCACGAGACGACCGACGAGCGCCTGAAGAAGCTGCGCGACACCGTCCGCGCCGACAAGCGCTACGGCCGGGCCATCGGCTTCCGCTACCACGACGGCAAGCCCGGCATCGTCGAGGGACTGCTGTCGCGCGGCGACCGCCGCGTCGGTGCCGTCATCGAGCAGGTGTGGCGCGACGGTGGCCGCTTCGACGGCTGGAGCGAGCACTTCTCCTACGACCGCTGGATGACCGCCGCCGAGCAGGCGCTCGCCGGCACCGGCGTCGACGTCGACTGGTACACCACCCGCGAGCGCGACTACGACGAGGTGCTGCCCTGGGACCACCTCGACTCGGGCCTCGACAAGGACTGGCTGTGGAGCGACTGGGAGGACGCGCTCGCCGTGGCCGACGGCGCGGACGTCGAGGTCGAGGACTGCCGCTGGACGCCGTGCTACGACTGCGGCGTCTGCCCGGAGATGGGCACCGAGATCCAGATCGGCCCCACCGGCCAGCGGCTGCTGCCGCTCAGCGTCGTCTGAGGCGTCGGCCACGAGTGGCGCGCCGCGCAACGCGGTGAGCCTACCCAGCGGCTACGCTGGGCGACGCTCGCGGGCCCAGTGCACTACCCGGAGGTGGCTCAGCCGCTGAGGTAGCCTCGACCGCCGACGCAGGATGACTGGGACAGGATCAGCTGTGACCACAGCAGGGTCAGGCTCGGCACGTGTCGAAGCGACCACGTCTTGCTGTGGCAACGAGCGCAGTCCGTGCTGCGACGCTGCACACCCGCCGAGTGGCGGGGTTCTTCCGCTATCGCCGATCCTGCCTCACGATCCCGGCCGACGACCGCATGCTCGACGTCGGCTGCGGCACGCGGACTGCTGGTCCAGGCGCTTCGCCCTCAAGGGCGCCGACGCCTCCGGCATCGACGTCTCCGAGCATGCCGTCGCCGCCGCGCACCCCGACGTACGTGACTCGACTCCGCGTCGCGCCTGTCGCGATCGCCGATCGAGGGCCGCTACGACCTGATCACGTGCATCGACGTGCTGGAGCACCTGGATCCCACCTCGGCCCAGGACGCGATCGACGTGATGACCGCCGCGACGGACCGGATCGTGTTCTCCTCGAGCCCGTTCGACCTCGCCGAGCCCACCCACGCGAACGTCCACGACACCCGACAGTGGGCCGCCTGGTTCGCCGACCGCGGCTTCTTCCGTCAGGTCGACGCAGACCTGTCCTTCATCACGCCCTGGGCGATCCTCTTCGAGCGGGGAGAGCCGTCGTCGCGCGAGCTGGTCTCCCGCTACGAGGCCGCGCTCATGCCCGCTCCTCGGCGAGACGATCGCCAAGCGCGAGGCGCCTGCTCGCGTCCCAGCGCGAGGTCAGCCGGCTCACCGAGGAGAGCCGCCGGCGGCGACAGACCCACGCGCGGCTCGAGGACGCCGTGCGCGAGGCGCGCCACGCAGCTGCTCATCAGCCGCGACCAGGTCATCGGGAGCGAGGCCGAGGTCGGCCGCGTCAACCGCGACCTGACCCGGCTCGCGCAGGAGCTGCGGACGACCAGCGCGCAAGCTCGCGGCGCACGACCGAGCGGCGCGACGAGCTGCAGCGAAGCTCGCGGCGCACCAGGCGCCAGTCCGAGCGGCAGGTCGAGCGCTCCGCGCGCGGGTGGCCCAGCTCGAGGGCCGGAGCTCGCCGCGGCCCGACGTCGTTCCCGCGCCGCGTCGCACGCTCCGTCCGCCGGCGGCTGCGGTGACGGCGGCGCGCGCGGGCGGTCCGGCCCGCGCACCGCTCTTCTCCATCGTCACCCCGGTCTTCGACCCGCCGCTCGACGTCCTCGAGGAGACGCATCGCGTCGGTCCTGGCGCAGGAGCACAGCGACTGGGAGTGGATCCTGGTCGACGACGCCTCGACCGACCGCGCGTGGTCACGACGCATCACGCGTCACATGTCGCGCCGAGCCGCGGATCCGGCTGCTCGAGCGCGACGTGAACGGGCACATCGTCGCGGCCTCCAACGACGGCGTCGACGCAGCCACGCGGCGAGTTCGTCGTCTTCCTCGACCACGACGACCTCCTGACCCCCGACGCGCTGGCCGTCGACGGCCGCGGCGCATCGCCGCGCACGCCGACGTCGACTACCTCTACTCCGACGAGGACAAGGTCGACGACGGCCGGCGAGCTCTACGGCGCCTTCACCAAGCCCGACTGGTCCCCCGAGCGGCTGCGCGGCCAGATGTACACCTCGCCACCTGTCGGTCATGCGCACCGTCCGCTGGTGCGCGAGGTCGGCGGCTTCCGCGAGGGCTTCGACGGCTCCCAGGACCACGACCTCGTCCTGCGGGTCAGCGAGCTGGCGCGGCGGGTCGTCCACATCCCCGAGGTGCTCTACCACTGGCGCGCCGTCGCCGGCTCCGCCTCGGCCGCGATCGACGCCAAGCCCTACGCCACGCTCGCGGGCCAGCGCGCCGTGCAGGACCACCTCGACCGTACGGGCGATCGCCGCGCGCGTCGAGCAGGGTGCGCGAGCCCGGTCGCTACGTCATCCAGCGCGAGCTCGACCCCGGGATCCGCGTGTCGGTCGTCATCCCGACGCTGGGCACGTCGCGACGTCGTCTTCGGCCAGCGCCGCGTGATGGTCGTCGAGGCCGTGCGCTCGCTGCTCGCGCACACCGACCACGAGGACGTCGAGGTCGTCGTCGTCCACGACGCGCCGACCCCACCGGAGGTGCTCGACGCAGCTGCGCGACCGTCGCCGGGGAGCGGCTGGTCCTCGTGCCCTACGCCAAGCCGTTCAACTTCAGCGAGAAGATGAACCTCGGCGTCGTCGCGTCGTCGGGGAGCGCCTCGTGCTCCTCAACGACGACATCGAGGTGATCTCCGACCGGTGGCTGGAGAACCTCGTCGCACCGCTGGACGACGCCGACGTCGGGATGACCGGTGCCAAGCTCTACTTCGCCGACAGCACCGTGCAGCACGCCGTGCCATGCCTACTGGGGCACGCACTACCGCCACCCCTTCCGGTTCTGGACCCGCGAGGAGGCGGGACCGTTCGGCGAGCTCGTGGTCAACCGCGAGGTCAGCGGCGTCACCGCGGCCTGCGCGGCGATGACGCGCGAGACCTACTTCGAGGTCGGGGGCTTCACCGAGGCGCTGCCGTCCAACTTCAACGATGTCGACCTCTGCTACAAGGTGCGTCACATCGGTCGCTCGATCGTCTGGATCGCCAACTGCGAGCTCTTCCACTTCGAGTCCCGCACCCGCGAGGGCCGCGCCGAGGCGTGGGAACGCTACGCAGTCGTGCGGCGGTGGGGGATCCCGGAGGAGGACCCGTTCACGCCGAGTGCTGTGGCATCGCCGATGATCGATCCGCACCGGTTGCTGCGTGATCGGATCCGTGACGCGGATCCTGGCGTACGAGGCACTGCCGCAGCACCGCAGCCGTGACGACGGTGAACGCGATCGACGCCACGATCCACACCTCGGTGGGGCCGGGCCCGCTGTTCCACCACCACTCCGTGTCGTCCCCGAACCGCACGAACGAGACGTCGAGGCCGGTGACGTAGCGCCGGATCTGGATGTGCAGCGCGACCGCATGGGCGAGGCCCAGCGTGGCGACCACCGTCCAGTAGGCAACGGGGGACAGGCGCAGGGTGACGCCCCGCGTGCCCAGCAGGCACAGGCCCGTGAAGATCACCAGGAGCGGCAGGAGATAGCGCGGCTGCACCCCCTGACCCACGAGGACGCCCGACTGGACCAGCAGGTACATCGGGTAGACGAACAGGGCGGCACCGACCAGCCCGAGCCCGACCAGCTTCGCCGGGAACAGCTCGCGCCGGCCCTGGAGGAGTAGCGCGAACCACACGGCGATCGTGAGCATCGGGATGATGGGAGGGAACGGCGTGTCCAGCCAGCCGGTGCGGCCCAGCGGACCCGACCCGTACACGCCCAGCCACAGGCTGGGGATCAGGGCCAGGTTCATCAGGACGAGCTGGCTGCGAGTCAGCTCGTCGGAGTCGAAGCCGAAGCCGTCCGTCAGGGCAGTCGCGTGACCCGCCGACAGGAAGCTGGCCAGTGCGAGGACGAAGCACACCGCTGCGACAGCGGTGACCACGGGCACGCGCCTCAGGTGGCGCACGCGCAGGATCAGCACCAGGGCGACGCTCATCATCACGAACAGGCAGCTGTCCGCCCTCGAGCCGGATCCGAGGAACGCCGCCACCACGGCGAGGGCGGCCAGACCGTTGCGTCGCCACCCGTCCACCTCGAAGGCGACGTAGAGCGCCGGCCACAGGGTCGCGGCGCCCAGGACGGACCAGGAGCTGGGGTTGGTCGAGGCGAGGATCGACACCGACAGGGGCACGGCGGTGAGGACAGCGGGACCGCGGCCAGTGGCCGCCGGCGACGCGGCAGCAGTGCCGCCAGCGCCGCAACCAGCGCGACGGCGATCAGCGAGTTGGCCAGCCGCATGGTGACCACTGCTTCGGACGTGTCGGTGCTCACGAAGACGGACATGGCCCGGTAGAAGTACGGCGGGTAGGCGCCGATCCAGTTGCCGTGGCCGGTCTCGACCTGGGGCTCGGTCGACGTGAGCTCGTTCTGGCAGGAGGCGCTCACGGTGAAGTCCGTCGCGAAGCACGACGCGGCTCCCGAGGCGAGGAGGGGGAGGACCCGCGACTCGGGCTTGCCCTCCACGGCGCGGCAGTGGTCCTGGTCCACGCCCTGCGCGCACCAGATCGACGACAGGTGGTAGTCGTCGTCGGGTGACGACCCGGAGGGGGAGGCCAGCGACCAACCGGCGAGCGCAACGAGCGCCGCCAGGCAGGTGGCGAGCCAGGCGGCCACGGTCCGGATGCTGCCGCCTGACGACGGTCCCGGGGTCCCGGACGCGGTGGCGTGGTTCCCCCTGGACATGAGGGCAGAGCCTAGCCTCCGCCAGGCATGGAGGATGCAACGGGGTCGTCCGCCGGGGACGCCTTCGGGCGGGGCTTGTGGCGGAGCGCCGGTCGTTCGATCAGCCGCCAGGAGGCGATCGCGAGGAGCCACACGACCGGTGTGGCGATCGCTATCACCAGCCAGGGGTCGTCGACTCCCCACCGGACGATGGCCTGCTGGACCGGGAAGGCCCAGATGTAGACGCCGTACGACGCATCGCCGAAGCGCACCAGCACGCGTCCGACCGGGCGGACGGCGTAGGCGAACCAGAAGCACAGGTAGACCGCGGCCAGCGTCCACGTGACGACGCGGACCGGGTCGGGCCCCAGCCCGGCGGCGATGCAGACCGGCACCAGCGCGACCGCGACCGGCCACGCCAGCACGATGCGCTCACGCCAGGAGTAGGCGGCGGCACCGAGCGCAAAGGCGGACAGGACGTAGATGGCGCCCACGCTGTCCGACGTGTGGGGCACCCACCAGGCTGCCCACGCCAGGCTCGCCGCGGCCACGCCGGTGACGAGCCACCGGCGCGCGAGGAGCCCGGTGACGCCGAGCAGGAACAGGCAGAAGTAGGCGAAGACCTCGACCGGCAGGCTCCACAGGGGGCCGTTGACCGCACCGGGGTAGAAGCCACCCTCGAAGACGCCCGGCAGCTGGGCCCCGAAGGGGAACAGCAGGGTGATGCGCACCGGATAGATCCAGGTCTCCCAGCGGGAGAAGTAGTCGCCTGCCGACAAGGTCGAGACCGCAGCACCCAGCACGAAGGCGGTCACCACACCGACGGCCGCCAGCGCCGGCAGCAGGCGCAGTGCCCGCTTGGCCCAGAAGTCACGCGGCGAGGGGTCGTACTCCCAGCTGCGGCGGATCAGCAGGCCGCTGACCGCAAAGAAGACCAGCACGCCGACGCTGCCCAGGGTGGCGTCCAGCTGGTGCAGGGGCTCGGGGTCGCCGAGGAGGGCGAACGAGTGCGAAACCAGAACGGCCCAGGCAGCGAGCAACCGCAGGACGTCGAAGTTGTTGTCCCGGTCCTGGATCCGGTCACCGAGCCGCACCGCAGACATGTGCTGCACCGTATCAACGGCTTCGTCGTGACCCCGCAACGCCGCGAGGGTCACGCGCCTGCTCCACGTAGTCCTGGATCTGCTCCCTGACCAGCTCTCGCGGGCTCTCGCCGTCGGCCGCGCGGACGTACCACTCGAGGGTCCGGTCGGTGGCCTCCTGCCATCCCCAGACGTTGCCCCAGGTGAGGATCTCCTGCGCCCGCCCGGGGTCGAGGGTCAGGTCATGGGTCTCCTCCATCACCGGGTCCTGGTCGACCTCCCAGCGAGCGGGCGACGAGGGGCCACGCAGGCCGCGCCAGCGCTCGGACGCGTGCTCCACGAGCGCCTGCACGGGAACCGCCTGGCTGGGATCCGGTCCGAAGTTCAGGCTGCGAGGTACGTCGCGGCCTGCCGCGACGTCCTCGGCGTAGAGGAGGTAGCCCAGAAGGGGCTCGATGACGTGCTGCCAGGGCCGCACGGCCAGGGGCCGGCGCAGGGTGAGGGTCGTGCCGTCCGACCAGGAGCGTACGACGTCCGGGAGGATGCGGTTGAACGCGAAGTCACCGCCGCCGATCACGTTGCCGGCCCGCGCCGTGACCACGCGGTCCGACAGGGCCGGCCAGGAGTGCGTGACCAGCTCGGCGCACGCCTTGCTCGCCGAGTACGGGTCCTTTCCACCGAGGTAGTCGCCCTCGGTGAACGGCGTCGGCTGGCGGACGTCGTAGACCTTGTCGGTCGTGACGATCACCGCCGCGCGGACGCCGGGAAGCGACTCGACGAGCGAGAGCACCCGCACCGTGCCGAGGACATTGGTGGTGAAGGTGACGGCCGGGTCCCGGTAGCCCTCGCTGACCAGCGACTGCGCCGCGAGGTGGAACACGATCTCGGGAGCGAACGACCTGGCCTCGGCCAGCCACTCGGTGCCGGCCACGTCGGCCCGGGTCTCCGTGACGCCGTCGAGCCCGAGGTCGCCCCACAGGGGCAGCTCTCCTTCGCTCGCCGGCAACGAGACACCGTGCACCTCGGCACCCAGGTCTCGCAGCCAGCTGGAGAGCCACGAGCCCTTGAAGCCGGTGTGCCCGGTGACGAGGACTCGGCGCCCGGACCAGAAGGCGGGATCGTGCGTGCGGTACATGGGGTCCCCTCGTGCGGTTGTCCGATCGTCCCGGACCGGCCGTGGCCGCGATTGAACCACACGTGCACCGACCCGTCCCGCGCACATTCCCGTGGCTCGCTGGGGGGTACGCTGGCCCGCGCCCTCGTCCGGAGGTGCCCGCGAAACAGGTAAGGAACCTCCTCAGTGTCGGACCACAGCCCCGCACCGGGATCGGTCCCACAGGGTGACCGGCGCTCGACGCTCCTGACCGGGACCGTCGTCGTGGCGATCGGGCTCGTGGTGACGGGCGTCGGGACGCTGGCGATGCTGGGGCTCGCTGCGCGCAGCATGTCCGGTCCGCTCTACGCCGACTTCGTGGTCTGGTGGACCGTGGCCACGCTGCTGGGCACGAGCTTCGGCGTGTTCGAGGTCTATCTCGCGCGGGTGCTCATCTCTGACTTCGCTGGCGGGAGGCCACCCGCCGCGGCCACCGGGGTGATGATCGGTCGTGCGGCGGTGATGGTCGCGATGCTGACGGCCGTGCTCCTCGCTGCTGCTCCGCTGCTGGCCGAGGAGCTGTTCAGCGGGGCCATGGCTCCTGCCTTCCTGCTCCCCGTCTTCATGGCGCTCACCGCGATGCAGGCGCTGCAGCGAGGGGCGGCCACCGGCCGGCACGACATGGTGGCGATCGCGATCCAGCTGGCCGCCGACGGAGTGGCCCGCGCGGCTGATCGTCGCGCGTACTGGTCGCCACCGGCAGCGACTCGGTGACGTTCCTGGCCGCTGGGTGCTGCCTGGCAGTCGCGATGAGCCTTGTCGTGGGTGGCCAGCGCATCGGGCCGTGGATGGCCAGGCCGTCCCTTCGTGGCGCCGACGTCCCCCTGCGCCCGCTCCTGCTGCTGCTCGTCGGCACCGCCGGGCCGCTGCTGGCCAACAACGGGTCGGTGCCGTGGCTGCGGTCCACCGACGCGGTGGGGCCTCATGTCCTGGGCGCGTTCGCCGGTGCGGTGACGCTTAGCCGGATCCCCACCCAGTTCGTCTCGGCTGTCCTGAGCCCACTCCTGGCGCATCTCTCCGAGAGCGTCGAGCGCGCCGACGAGGTGGCCTTCCGCCGGGTCCGCGTCCGCGCCCAGGCGCTCACCGCGGGCCTGGGGCTGGTCTACATCGTGGCCTTCGCCCTCCTGGGCCAGCTTCTGCTCGGTCTCCTGCTCGGCCCGGACTTCACGCTCGACGCGGTCTACCTCGCCGTCCTTGCCGCTGCGAGCAGCGGCATGTTCATCGGTGTCGTGCAGCAGGCGGCCCTCGGCGCGCTGGGTGAGTGGGACCGCATCGCGGTGGCCTGGGTGGCCGCTACCGCGAGCTTCGTCCTCGTCCTTCTGCTGCCCGGCGACCCCCTGTGGCTCGCGAGCTTGGCCCCGTTGGTCGGGGTCGCCACGGCCCTGGTGATCATGTGGGTGCTCGGCAGGAACGGGTGGGGGTCACGATCGCGGGTGCTCCCGCGTGAACCGCATGCGTGACGACGTGCTTACGGCAGCGCTCAGCGGCGACGCAGGATCCCGTCACGGAACTCGGTGACCAGCGCGCGGCGTCCCCACTCGGGTGCCGTGGCGAAGTCGTCGCGCTCGGCGACGAAGGCCCTGACCGCGGTCATCGGGTTGTCGCCCCGGTCCCACGGGCGCCCCTCGAAGTGCCCCTCCGGGAACTCCTCGACCAGGGTGTCGGCGACCAGGACCATGCCGCCGGTGGGGACGAGCGGTGCCAGTGCCCGGAGCTCGCCGAGGACGTGGTCGTGCGTGTGGTTGCTGTCCAGGACCAGGACGACCCGCTCTGCGCCGCCGATGAAGGCGCGGACTGCGTCCACCGCCACGTCCGACGTCGAATCCGCCTCGAGCAGCTCCACCCCGGCCCCCAGGGGGTGCTCCTGCAGCGCTGAGGTCGTGTGCGGGTAGAGCTTGTGGTCGATGCCGAGCACAGCAGGCTCGGTGTCGCACATGCGCATCAGGCTCGCGTTGAGCAGCATGCTGCCGCCGCGGGCGACGCCGGTCTCCACGACCCGCTCCGGACGGTAGGACCAGAAGAGCTCCTGCAGCACCATGACGTCGTCAGGGATCCGGATCACCGGCACCCCCGCCCACTCCCACTGGTAGGTGTAGTGGTGACGTTCGGCAGCGACCTGCAGGTCGACTGCCTGCTGGCGCAGGGCCTGGTCCTGCCCCAGCGCCCCCCGCCAGGCGTCCCGCTGCGCGGCGAACTCGTCGCTGTCGGGCACGTAGTCGCCGTGCGACGAGCGCTCGTTGGTGTCACTCATGTGAGAAGAACTCCTCGGTCTTCGTGGGCGCCCATCCCAGGTCGGTCAGGCGTGTGATGTCGGCGATCTCGCCGGCGTGCGTGAGGTCTTGTGGAGGCTGTTCGTCGTCGCCGGCCCATGCGGCCCCCATGGCCGAGACCAGCTCGGCGACCGTGTGCAGCCTTCCCGAGCCGATCGGCACCTGGCCGGACAGGCCGTTGGCCACCGCCAGCACGATCGCACGACCGACGTCGGAGGCGTGCACGAAGTCGTGGGCGTGGAAGGGATGACGCAGGACGACCGGCTCGTCCCGCTGGCGAGCCGACGCCGCCAGCTCCACCACCCCGGGGCGCCGCTGCTCGTCGTCGAAGACGTAGTAGGGCCGCAGCCAACCGACAGAACCCTCCTCGATCGCCGGCGCCAGGGCCTCCTTCAGCTGCGCCTTGGCCCGGCTGTAGGCGTCGGGGGCGTCGACGGCCTCGTCGACCACCGTGCCCGTCACCCAGACGACGCTGCCCGAGGCCCTTGCCGCGTCGACCAGCTCCAGGGTCGCGTCCACCCAGCGTGCGTTGTCGTCCGAGGTGCGGTAGTCGTCCCGCCCGCTCGCGCACCAGGCCAGGTGGACGACGTGAGTGGGCTCCGTCCTGGCGACGAGCTCCGCGGCCGCGCCGGGGGCCAGCAGGTCTACGTCGGCTCCCCGGACGGGGAGAGGGGCAGTGCCCACGCCTTCCCAGTGCCGCAGCACCCAGGTGCCCAGCAGGCCCGAGGCGCCGGTGATCAGCGCGGAGGTGGCCACGCGTGTCCCTCGCGGTCCTTCGACGAGATCTTCGTCGCCGGCAAGGGCCACTCGATCCCGACGGCGGGATCGTCCCACCGCAGCGTCCTGGCGTGGGCGGGCGAGTAGCCGGCGCTGATGAGGTAGGTGAGGCGGGTGTCGTCCACCAGCGTCTGGTAGCCGTGGGCGATGCCGGCCGGCACGTGCAGCGCCACGTCGTCGTCAGCGGCGAGCTCGACCGCGAGCCACTGACCGTACGTCGGCTCGTCGGGCCTGAGGTCGACGAGGACGTCGTGCAGGGCACCGTCGGTGACCCAGAGCGTCTTGGCCTCCTCCGCCGGAGCCACCTGGTAGTGCATGCCGCGGATGGTCCCGCGCCACGTCGTTGGCCGTGGTCACCACCTCGGCGACGGCGACGTCGAGACCATGTGCCCCGGCCTCGTCGGACACGAGGACCTTGCGCAGGAAACCGCGGTCGTCGGGGTGGCGGTCGCCGCGGAGCAGCGCCGCACCGCGCAGCGCGAGGGCCTCGACGATCACCCGAGCTCCCGCATCTCCGGAACGGCGATCCAGCACGACGCCTCCGGGGTGAGGTCACCGACGAGGCGGCTGATCTCGGGCGCGATGTTCCACGGGAGGATGAGCACGTCGTCGGGCTCGGTGGCGGCGAGCTCCGACGGGGCGGCCACGGGGACGTGGGTCCCCGGGAGGAACTTGCCCTGCTTGGCCTCGCTGCCGTCCACGACCACCGTCAGGTCGTCAGGGCGCACGTCGGCCGCGTTCATCAAGGTGTTGCCCTTGGCGGCAGCGCCGTAGCCGGCGACCGTCCGGCCGGCCGCGTGCCGTTCGTCGAGCCACGTGCGCAGGCCGTCGATCGCGGAGCGGCTGCGCCGGGCGAAGTCGTCCCACAGCTCCGGCGACAGCAGGCCCGCCGTCGAGCTCGCGCGCCATCGTGTCCTCGACGCTGGGGTGGGGCTGCCTCGTGCCGGTGCGGGTCAGCCAGTAGCGGTTCGAGCCGCCGTGGGTCTCGAGCTGCTCCACGCGGGTCAGCTCGAGCCCGAGGCCGCGGGTGACGGACGCGACCGCGTGGGCCGAGAGGTAGGAGAAGTGCTCGTGGTAGATCGTGTCGAACTGCGTCTCGAGCAGGAGGGTGACGAAGGACGGGTTCTCGACCGTGACGACGGTGTCGTCGTCGCACAGGTGGCTCAGGCCCCGGAGGAAGTCCTGGAGGTCCGGGACGTGCGCCATCACGTTGTTGGCCGCGACGAGGCGCGGGCGGCCGTGCGAGGCGACGATCTGCTCGGCCAGGGCGAGCCCGAAGAACTCGTTGACCGTCTCGACCCCGCGCCCGCGCGCGATCTCGGCCACCTGGAGCGCGGGCTCGATCCCGAGGACCTGCATTCCCCGGTCCTGCATCTGGGTCAGGAGATAGCCGTCGTTGCTCGCGATCTCCATGACGAGGTCGCCCTCGGCCAGCGGCAGCTCCTCGATCATGTGGCGGGTGTAGTCGCCCGCGTGCGCGACCCAGGAGGTGCTCACCGAGGAGAGGTAGGGGTACTCCGCGCCGAAGATGCGCTCGGGCAGCACGTACTCGCCGATCTGGCCGAGACCGCACTGCGGGCACACGCGCAGGTGCAACGGGAAGGTGGGGCTGGGCTCGGAGGTGGTCAGCGCCATCTCGTTGGAGAGGGGCTGCCGACCGAGGTCCAGGACCGACACCAGCCCGTCGGCATCGCAGCCCCGGCACGTCCGGGAGCCCCGCTGGGTCAGCTCGTCGCTCATCGCTTGCTCCTCCACGGTGCGTTTCCCGACTCCCAGATCCTGTTGAGCTCGTCGCGCTCCCGCACGGTGTCCATGGGCATCCAGAAGCCCTCGTGCTGGTAGGCGCCGAGGCGGCCCTGGTCGGCGAGGGCCGTCAGCGGCGCCGCCTCGAAGGGAACGGCGTCCCCCTCGATGAGGTCGAGCACCTCGGGCTCGACGACGAAGTAGCCACCGTTGATCCAGTCGTGGGAGTCCCGGGGCTTCTCGCGGAAGTCCGTGACGACGCCGTTCTCCACGCCCAGCGAACCGAACCGCGGGGGCGGGTGCACCGCGGTGACCGTCGCCAACGCTCCGACCTTCTCGTGGTGGGCGACGACCGCGTCGACCGGTACGTCGGAGAGGCCGTCGCCGTAGGTGAGCAGGAACCGCTCGTCCAGGAGTCCGGCCAGGCGCTTGATACGGCCACCGGTCATCGAGTCCGCGCCGGTGTCGATGAGGGTGACCTTCCAGTCCACCTCGCTGCGCGAGAGGTACTCGATCGAGCCCGTCGACAGGTCGACCGACATGTCGCACGAGTGCATCAGCTGGTTGGCGAAGTACTCCTTGATGACGTAGCCCTTGTAGCCCAGGGCGACCACGAAGTCGGCGTACCCGTAGTCGCGTAGTGCTGCATGATGTGCCACATGATGGGTCGGTCGCCGATGACCACCATGGGCTTGGGGATCGGCATGCGTCTCCTCGGCCAGGCGCGTCCCGCGGCCTCCCGCCAAGATCACTGTCTTCACGACGTGCTCTCCCCCTCATCGCGGCCACACGGATTCGGCTCGCACCCTAGCGAAGCAGCCCAGTGGCTGCTCGCACCGCCTGTCTCAGGTCGCCGCGGAAGGCGCCGCTGGCTGAAGGCTGGCAGCATCACTCCGTGGAGCTCTGCGTGCTTGCCAAGCGGACACCCCGCAGATATCTCAGCGCTGCCCCCGGACCGCCTTCTGCGTCGTTGGTTCGTGCCCACTCCAGAGCTTCTTCCTTACTCGCGAATGGTCGCGGGCCGGGCTGCTGGTGCCGGTCCCACGCGAGGACGAAGAAGTCGACCGGCCCGAGCACACGCAGGAAGTGGAGCACGCGCTGCATCTGGCGCTTCAGGGCGGAGAAGGAGCCGAAATCCTGGCCTGCCTCCTCCAGCTCGCGCACATTCGCCTCCCGCATCGGGCCTGCGATGAAACCGTCGGTCTCCGCCGCCAGGAACCAGTAGTAGGCGCGCCGGTTCAAGGCCGGCTCGCGGTCACCTTCTCGCATGTACTCGCTTGCGATCACGTTGTAGGTGGTCGCGACTCCCGGAAGCGGGGCCCACGGCGCGATTCCGCGCGCTGCAGACTGCTTGATGAAGTCGGCTGTGTCTGGCGAGGCGACGCCGCTCGTGGTTGAGCGTCCGTTGCTTCGTGTGAGGCCATGCATGACAGTGAGCGATCTGTCGACGTAGAGGAGGTGTGAGGTGACGTCCAGCAGCCTGAAGCAGAAACAGAAGTCGGGCGCGACCGAGGTGAAGACGTCGCCGTACGTCTCTTCGATGCGGTGGAACGCCGAGACCGGCATGACGCAATTGAGGGCACGGGGCATGGGACGCGACACGATCAGGTCGCTGGCGAGGCGCAGGAGGCGTTTCGAGGGCACCCGGTGGACCTGTCCCGACCCGCGTTGGGCAGACAGGTTCACGGGACTCACGTCGTCATTGACCTGATCGTTGTTGAAGCTGATCACCTCAGTGGGATACGTCATCGCCAGTGCGACCAGCGTCGCGATCGCGCCCCGCTTGAGCACAGTCCGGTCGGTGATGTACATCAGGTGGCTCGCGTCGGTCGTTGACAGGGCATGGCGCCTGGCCCATTCCCAGTGCTCTCCCATGGGAAGGTCCTCGTGGGGCTGGATCAAGCGGAACTCGATCCCGTCCGATGCCGGCCCTTGGAGGCGCCGCACGACCCGTTGCGTCTGGGCAGCCTCCTCATCGGAAGTGGAGTTGTCGGACACGATCACGGTCACCTTGACGCCGGGATGCTGATCGCGGATGGACCGCAGCGTCAGCTCGACCAGGTCAGCCCGGTTACGGGTCGGCACAACGATGACCAAGCCCGTCATGGCGGTTGTCCTGCTGATGTCTGCCTCCTAGAACGGCTGGTGCCCAGGGCGCGCGGTCGCGACGGGACGCGAACGCCGGCGCCCTCGGGGCACGATAGGGAAGTCGATCGCCGGTAGCTTCTCGACTGACCAGGTCGGCGTCGGCGCGGGGGAGCGCATCGGCTAGATTCGCCGCCGTCCGCCACCTGCGAAAGGAACCTCGTGCCCCGCCCCCTGTGCTGGTCGACATGCTGTCCTACACCGGCACCAAGGGCGGGATGGAGACCTACACCCGCGAGCTCTACCGCCAGCTCGGGCAGATGGACACCGGGCTCGACTTCGTCGCGTTGGCGAGCACCGAGGGTGCCCGGCTGGACCTGTCGTGGTTCCCCGGCGAGGTGATCGCGTCGCGCATCAGCGGGGAGAACCGCTTCGTGTGGGCCTTCGGCGAGCTGGTCGCCTCGAGCTGGGTGGCGCGTCGCCGGCGGGCCGACCTCGTCCACTCGCCCGCCACGCTGGGCCCGATGTGGACGTCCATGCCCACCGTCATCACGATCCACGACATGCTCTACTGGAGCCACCCCGAGCTGATGACCACGCCGCTCTACACGCGGCCGGTGATGTGGATGGAGAAGCGCGGCGCTGCCAACGCGGCCCACGTGATCACCGACAGTGAGGTCTCGGCCGAC
The DNA here is from genome assembly GCA_963778975.1 of uncultured Actinomycetota bacterium. GTDB lineage: Bacteria > Actinomycetota > Actinomycetes > Propionibacteriales > Nocardioidaceae > Nocardioides. The sequence continues at coordinate 85,094 of CAVZWM010000026.1, read as the reverse complement.
GAGATCGTGAAGTACCTCGGCTTCCCGCGCGAGCGGCTCCACGTCGTACCCCTCGCGGCCGAGCACCCGGACGAGGCGCCGACGACGACGCGCGCGACCGAGAATCTCGTCGTCGCCAGCGGGCAGCGACGCCCCCACAAGAACTGGGACCGCCTCGATCCGGGCCCTCGCGCTCGTCGAGGAGGACGTACGGCCGCGGCTGGTGATCACCGGCGCACGGGGGGACGACCCCCTGCGCGCCGGTGGTGGCCGAGACCGGCCTGGGGGACTGGGTGGAGCTGCGCGGGTGGGTCGACGACGCCGAGCTGGCCGACCTCACGCTCTCGCGCCCGGGCCATGGCGTTCCCGACCCTCGCCGAGGGATTCGGCCTCCCCGTGCTCGAGGCGATGGCCGAGGGACTGCCCGTCATCGCCTCGGACCTGCCGGTGCTGCGGGAGGCCGGCGGCGACGCGGCCCTGTGGTTCGACCCGCTCGACCTGGAGTCGATCGCCGGGGCGCTGCGTACCGTCGCGACCCGACCCGAGATCCTGCCCGGCATGGTCGCGGCCGGGCTCGAGCAGGCCCGCCTGTTCAGCTGGGAGCGCGTGGCCCGGGAGACGCTGGAGGTCTTCCGCACCGCGCTCGACGGGCGTCGCTGAGCCGCTCGAGCGCTCCAGGGTGTGGTCGAGCAGCGTGCGTACGGCGCTGCGCTCGCGCTGACGCACGGCCGTCGGCAGCAGCGTCACCGCGTGCAGGCGTGAGGTCCAGCGGATCCGCGCGGTCCGGGCGGCCCGCGGCCAACCGTGGGCGGCCATCTGCTCGGCGGCGGCGGCGTAGTAGCGCCGCTCGTCGGAGAAGCGGTCGCCGTGCAGCAGGCTGGAGGCCGACGCGCTCTGCGGTGTGCCGCCGGTAGGAGAAGCACACCGTCGGGTCGACGACGAGGGTCTCGCCGGCGGCGGTCATGTCGATCAGCAGGGCGAGGTCCTGGATGATCGGCAGCCCGTCGCGGAAGGGGTAGGCCGTCACCCGGTCGGTGCGGAAGACCAGTGCCGGCCAGTAGTGCCAGGCGCCGCGGAGCAGGCTGGTGGCCAGGTGCTCGCCGCCGAGCTCTCGTCGTCGAGTGACCCGGCCCCGGATCGCACGCTTGACCCGGTCGGTGAGCGGGTCGATCGGGGCGTCGTGCTCGTCGATGACCTGCACACCCACCTGGAGGGTGGCGGCCGCGGGGAACTCGCGGTGGGCGGCCTTGACCGTCTCCACGAAGTTGGGGTGCATCAGGTCGTCGCAGCCCATGAACATCATCAGCTCGCCCGACGCGAGGTCGCGGCAGCGCTGGTAGTTGTCGGTGATCCCGAGGTTGACTGCGTTGCGGAGGTAGCGGATGCGGGGGTCGGTCTCCGCCGTCGAAGTGCTCGGCGACCGCAGGGTCGGGGTAGCAGTCGTCCACGACGGTGATCGTCCAGTCGGGGTCGGTCTGGGCCTGCACGCTGTCGACCGTGGCGTAGAGCAGGCCCGGGTCACCCCAGAACGGGATGAAGACCTCGAGCGGGCTCGGGCTCGGCGAGCTCACTCGAGCAGCTCGTCGCGCGGCTCGGTCGCCTTCGCCTGCACGGACCCGTGGTCGCTCCTGCCCTGGTCGATCTCGAGACGCAGCAGTGCGATCTCCTCCGCAAGGGTGCGCGTGCGCTCCTCCAGCCGACCGAGCTCGGAGCTGTGCTGGAGCGTCAGGATCATGATGACCATCGAGGCGACGAAGAAGAGCAGGTTGGTCGGGACCTCCAGGCCGAGGGCTCCGGAGGCGCGGACCAGCAGGCTCGGGAAGGCCGCGACGGTGATGATCCCCAGCGCCACCAGCGCCCAGATGAGGGCGTACTTCTCGCGCAGCCGGTGTCGCCTCATCATCTCGAAGAGGGCCAGCAGGATGATGATCGACCCCGCGAGGCCGAGGATCGTGATCCCGCTCATCGGTGCCCCTCCGTCAGCTCGACGAGGGTTCCCTCGCTCGCTGCCTCCTCGAGCTGGGAGGGCCAGTCGCGCACCAGCGCCAGCAGCAGTGCCACGACGGCCCGGAAGAGGTAGATGGTCGCCTTGTAGGGCGAGTGGGAGGCGCGGCCCGCGGTCCGTGCCCGCATCGTCACCGGCTCCTGGGTGATGGTGCAACCGGCGCGGGCGGCGATGACGAGCGACTCGACGGTGTCCCCGAGGTATTCAGCGGGGTAGTGGGTGGCGAACAGCGCGATCGCCCGACGGTTCGACACCCGGAAGCCCGACGTCACGTCGGTCAGCCGGGTGTGGGCGAGTCGGGAGAGGACCCCCGCCAGGAGCTTCATGGCCCACCGTCGGGGGCCGCGGACCTTGTAGGGGTCGTCGGGAGTCGCGAAGCGGGCACCGATGACCACGTCGGCGCTGTCGAGCCTGGCCAGCAGACGAGTGAGGTAGCGCGGGTCGTGCTGACCGTCGGCGTCGATCTGCACCGCGGCGTCGTAGCCGTGGCGCATCGCATAGCGGTAGCCCGTGCGCATGGCGCCGCCCACACCCAGGTTGAAGGGCAGCGGGCACACGGTCGCACCTGCCGCCGCGGCGCGTGCTGCGGTGTGGTCGGACGACCCGTCGTCGACCACCAGCAGGTCGGCGTCGGGCACGCAGGCGAGGATCTCCTCGATCGTGCTGGTGATGGCGTCCTGCTCGTTCCACGCGGGGACGATGATGAGCACGCGGCGCGTGGCTGGACCCCCGGACATGGCCGCGATCCTACCGTCGACGCGTCCCGACCGCCCGTGTCCGGGACATCAGCCGATGCCCCAGATGCGGAGCAGGCTCACGACGAGCGCCAGCCCGGCCACCGCCGGCCAGCGCGTACGGCGCAGCCCGGTCGCGGACGAGGGCGGCCCCGCTGAGTGCCATGAGGGGCACGAGGGCGGAGGCGTAGCGCGGAGGCAGCGGGAAGTACGACTGGGACGTGAGGTAGCTGACCGCGGTGAGGCCGAGACAGCCCACGATCGCGACCACGACCGTCGCGCTGGCCAGGTCGCGGTGCGGCGCCGGCGCGGCCCGGAAGAGGCCGGCCCCGAGCGCGCCCGCGAGGAGCACGAGCGACGGCACGTTGGTGACGAACGCCAGCTTGATCGGGTCGACCGACCACCACCCACGGCGAGGCCAGGGGGAGAGGAGCTGGAGCGAGGTCTCCATGAGCCCGGACCAGGGGAACTCGGGGACCAGGAAGCGCGACGCCATGTCGGGCAGGGCATCGGGATCCATCTGCCGGCGCTGCGACTGGATCACCAGCCACCCCAGCGCGGTGGCGAGGGACACGACCACGGACCCGAGCGCCAGCAGCGTGTCGCCCGACCGCAGCTTGTCGCGCGATCCCGGGTCGTCGCACGCCCTTCGACGAGGAGGTAGAGGGCCGCCGCGCCGACAGCGAGGATGAAGGTGAGCTTGATCGCGGTGACGAAGGCGGCGACGCCAGGAACACCGCGGCCCACGTCCTCCCGCCCCGCTGCTCCCATCCGGTGAGGGCCGAGCAGCACCAGGGCCCCGGCGAGCATGCCCATCGAGTCGGGCGAGATGGTCGCGGCCGGGAACACCACCGCCGGTGAGGCCGCGAGCAGGGCGAGCATCGATCCTGCGGCCGCCCGTCCGATGCCGCGTCGGACGGCGACGAGGTAGGTGATCACCAGACCCAGGGCCAGCCACAGCCCGCCGACGAGGCGACCTGGCGTGACGAGGCTGTCCGATCCCGATGAGTGCGCCGAGAGGCACGGCCAGTGCCTTGGTCGAGCGTGTAGTAGACCGGGGCGTTCATCGACCCGGTGCTGTAGCCGCGCTCCTGGTAGGCGTCGGCGTCGAACGTGTAGGACCGTGAGCAGGTCCCCTTCTCGAAGCCCGGCGAGGTCGAGGCCGCGGCACGACTGCTCGCGCATCGCGTCCTGGCCGACCTTGTCGCCGTACGCCGGCGAGGACGGTGCGCCGGTAGAGGTAGTCGATGTGCTGCATCTCGTCGACCGGGCTCACCGTGGTGTAGCGGTCGACGTGGAGCGCGACCGAGCCGATCGCGAGCAGGCTCAGCAGGGTCACGACCAGCGCGTCGACGATCCGTGCTCGCTGTGCCATGCGATTCCCCCTGCTCGAGCTGCCGATCTGATCGGGCGAACGCTATCCGGCGCCGTCGGTTCCGCGAAGTCGGCCCTGGTGTCTAGCCTGAGCGTCGTGTCGCGACAGCAGCCCGAGCAGCAACCCCCTCCCGTCCAGCGGCTGCGCGTGCGCTACGCCAAGCGCGGCCGGCTGAGGTTCACCAGCCACCGCGACTTCTCCCGGGCCTTCGAGCGGGCCGTCTTCCGCGCCGCGCATCCCGATGGCGTACTCCTCCGGCTTCAACCCGCACCCGCGCATCTCCTACGCCGGTGCCTCACCCACGGGTGCCGCGAGCGAGGCCGAGTACCTCGAGCTCGCGCTCGCCGACGTGCTCGACCCCGCCGAGGTGCACCGGCTGCTCGACGAGTCGCTGCCGCCCGGGGCTCGACGTGCTGCGACGTGGTCGTCTCCGCCGGCGGATCCCTCTCGGACCTGTTGCAGGCCAGTCGGTGGCGCGTCGAGGCCGACGTCCCCCGCGACGAGGCCGAACGGGCGGTCGCGGCCTTCCTGGCGGCACCCGAGGTGCCCGTCGAGCGGATGACGAAGAAGGGGATGCGCACCTTCGACGCGCGCGGCGCGGTGCGCTCGCTGGCGGTGGCGACGACACCCCCGATGGCTCGAGCGCCGCATTCGAGCTGGTGCTGTTCCACGGTGAGCCGACCGTGCGAGCCGACGACGTGCTCTCCGGCCTGGCGCGGCTGGGCGGGCTGGATCTCACCGGCGCGATCCTGCTGACCCGTCTCGAGCAGGGCCCCTACGACGAGGCCAGCGGCGCGGTCGGCGACCCCTTCGCCAGCTGAGCCGCCAGGGCGCGGCGGACCGGCTCCGCGACGGAGTCCCACGCCCAGGTGCGGTGGGCGTGCTCGGCCGCGGCGTCCATCGTCGCGGCGTAGCGCTCGGGTCGGCGGGCGAGGTCGACTGCCTCGCGCCAGCGCGTCGTCCCACTCGTGGTCGCGGGCCAGGCGCCCGGTCACCCCGTCGGTGATCGCGGCGTCGAGCGAGGGCGTGTGCGAGGCGACCGGTCCACGTGCCGACCGCCGCGGCCTCGAAGAACTTCAGGTCCGACTTGCAGACGTTGAAGGCGTTGTGCGCGCAGCGGCGCGATGTTGACCTCGACCTCGGCGATCGAGCGCTGGAGCGTCGACGTAGTGCATGAACGGCACGAACTCGATGCGGTCGCGGAACGTCCTCGAGGGCGCCCACGTCGTCGAGGAAGCCGGCGATCCGGATCGCGACGTCCGGGTCCGCTCGCCGAGCAGTCGCGCGAGGGCGGGCACGGCGACCGTGAAGTCGCGCACGTGCGACGGCGTACCGCTGAAGTAGCCGATCGTCACCGGTCCGGAGCGCCGGTAGCCGTGTCGACCTTGGCCTGCCACAGGAGTCCGGGAGTAGTCCTGCTGCGCCCGGTTGAGGACGTTGGGGACGATCGTCGACGCGGTCGAGCGGCAGGTGCCGGCCGAGGTGCCGACGCAGCAGGGTCTGGTTGGTGGTGATGGCGCCCTGGCACAGTGTCGCAGGGTCGCGTTGAGGCGGCCCATGTAGGCGAACCACACGTCCCAGTCCAGGCTCGACGTCGGGGTCCTTGCCCAGCGAGTCCATGATCAGGTCGGCGAACGACGACGTCGAAGACGAGGTCGTCGGATGTCGAAGACCATCGGCACGCCGTGGCGCTCGGCGCGGTCGGACCAGCCGGCGCAGCGTCGCCGCCGTAGGGGTAGCGGGCGAGCACGATGGCGTCGAGCTGCGGGCACGATCGGGTGAGCGACGCGGGGAGTCGTCGTCGCTGAACCACGCCGCGCCCACGCACGCCGTCGGGGTCGTTGTTGAGCGCCTCGACGATGTTGGCCACGCGGTAGCGGAACGTGCTCGTGTCGGGCTGGCCGTAGACCCAGGCGACCCGTGGCTCGCCGTCGAGCAGCCGCGCCGACGCGCTGGGTCACGGTGCTGTCCAGAGCACCGGCAGCTGGCGGGGGCCGCGGGGAGGTCAGCGAACATCGGACGCGACCGCCATGAGCGTCGCGCGAAACGCTCGACGAGGGCCTCCACAGTCGGCGCCAGGCTGAGGTTCCAGTCCCGCTCGATGCGCGTCGGCGCGCGACGTTGCGGCGCGCTGCTCGCGGTCGTCGGACCAGCGCGACCAGCCGCTCCATGCCCTCGAGCAGGCCGTCGACCGTCGAGGGTGCGGTGAGGATGTTGGCCGAGAAGTCGGACGAGGTCCGGCTTGCTCCCGTGGGTGTTGGTCAGCACCGGCGCGCCGGCCGCGGCGAGGTCGTAGCGGCGGGTACGACGGGTGCGGGGTGTCCATCAGGACCAGCGCGGCGTCGATCGTGTGCACCAGCGACCTGGTAGTCGAGCCAGTTGAGGCCCTCGACGACCTGCGGCTTGCACGTCGCGCGGGAAGCGTCAGGTCCGGCGTGCGCGCGCCCCACGAAGTGGAACTCCCAGCCGTCGGGGTCGATCAGGCCGCTGCTCGACGGCGCGGGCGAGCGCGTGCCGCCGCGCCAGAACAGGTTGCGGGCGTTCTCGCGGTCGGGAGTAGAAGAAGAAGCGTCGCTTGGCCCGCCGGGTCCGCGCCGGCACGCCGTCGCGGCGAGCCCGCCGGGGAAGGCCGGCGTCGAGCGGCGATCGCCTCCGTCGGCCAGGTGCGGGTAGTCGCGGCCGAGCCAGGTGGTCGAGCAGGCGCTGCGTGTTGACCACCACGGTGAGGTCGCGGCTCGGCCGAGCGTCTCGCTGCACAGCAGCCGCTCGTCGCCGAAGGCGTAGAACATCCGCTCGTCCTCCTGGAGGAGGTAGAGCACCTGCGTCGCGGTGCAGCGTGCTGTCGAGCGTCGCGCGGGTGGTCCACCACGACGTCGTCATGACGATCTCGTCGTCGGCGACCGCCAGCGCGCTGGTCGCCGTCGACGGGCACGTACGCCGTCTCGAGCGCGCCCTCGAGGCGGACGCCGGCGGCCTCCTCGAGCGTGCGCGACGACGCTGGCCGTCCGGCGCGTCGGTCCGGGTCGCCAGCCGCAGCGGTGCGCGCCGAGCCGGTTGGCGAGCAGGATGCCCAGGATGATCGAGGTGCCGACGCCGCCGAAGAGGCTGGCGGCGCCACGCTGTCGGTGAGCACGGTGACCCGCGGTGCCGCCGGCGGGCAGGTGGGCGACCGGCAGGGGCGCGAGCTGCGGCCCACTGCTGGGCGAACAGCGCGTCGAAGTAGGGCTCGCGCAGTCGGCCCCGGGGTGCGATGCGGCCCTCGTGCCGCCCGAACCGGAGGTAGTGGAGCAGCGGGTTCGTGCCGCTCTTGGCCACGTCGGCGTTCTGGCGCTGGTAGCCCGTGGTCGAGAACAGCTCGCTGGGGTCGTCGCCCGCGCGGCCCCGAACCGGAGGTAGTGCCGGACGAGGTCGCGGTCCTCGGGGAGGTCGGGGTGGAAGTGGCGGTAGTAGTCGGCGTCGAAGAAGCCCGGACTCGCGCATCAGTCGCGATGTCCTCGGCGAGCGGGTTGATGCTGCGGCCCTCGGCCCGGCCGATGCCGCAGGTAGTGCACGAGCGGGTTGATCTGCGCGGCCACCACGTCCGGGTTGCGCTGGAGGTAGGCCCGCGACGAGAACGCGGCGGAGGGGTCCTTGCCGTTGAAGCCGCCGCGCTTGAGGTAGTGGGTGACCGGGTCCTTGCCCTGCTTGCGCAGACCGGGGTTCTGCTCGAGGTAGAACTCCTCGTCGAAGAGGTCGGACTCCCGCAAGCAGGTCGGCGTCACTGAGCTCGCGGTGCTGGATCTTGCGCTCCGTGGTGGCCAACTCCGAGCTCCCCCTGTGCAGTGTCGTGTGTCGCGCGTCGTCACGCGATGGTGCGCGCCTGTCGAGCGAGCATATCGGTGGCCGCGGACCCGCCGGTCCGTCGCGTATGGGGTGGCAGGTCGCCCGATGTGCGATACTCGCCACGTTCGACGGCCCCGGGTCGCAGACCGGGATCCGCCGAGCCGACGACGTTCTCGCCGGCCACACCCCGATCGTTGGGGTTGGGTCGGCACCCCTGGTGGTGGACGTCACCGGACCGCGACGCGGCTACTCGAGTCAGTGACAGGGACTCGACCAGCCCGGCGACCGCGGCAGGTGGCACCCGGCACCCGGTGACGCTCACGCGGAGGGTGTCGGCGCCACAGAAGCTTTGCGTCCCCCGGTCCGCGGATCGGCGGGAGCGCCATACCGGCACCGACTCAGGTGCCCGAGGAGCACCACATGCTCGATGCAGACCAGCCAGACACCAGCGACACCACCTCGCAGGGCGCAGTCCCCGAGGGAGTCGGCACCGCAGACACCCCGCCCGTCGTGACCCGTACGACGCGCAAGGCGCCGGCCAAGAAGGCCGCCGCCAAGAAGGCGCCGGCCAAGAAGGCCGCCGCCAAGAAGGCGCCGGCGAAGAAGACCGCGGCCGCCCCGAAGGCCGCGCCCGCCCCCGCCGCGGAGAGCTCTGCCGAGCCGACCTCCTCCGATGTCGCCGACGCGCCTGTCGTCAAGAAGACCACCCGGAAGGCCGCGGCCAGGAAGGCACCGGCCAAGAAGGCCGCAGCGGCGCCGGTCGTCGACGAGGCGCCCGCCGCCGAGACGCCCGAGCCGGCCGCCGAGAACACCTCCGGCGTGGCCGTCCTCTTCCAGGCGCCCGTCGCCACCACGACGACCACGCGTCGTACGCGCAAGAAGCCGGCCACGGTCCCCTCCGCGACGGCTGCCGACGAGGTCTCGCCCGCGTCGAGCACCGAGCCGGGCGAGTCGGCCGAGGACACGCCCACCCAGGACAAGCCCGCCGCGCGCAAGGCCGGCTCGCGCACCCGGAAGTCGAGCGCCAAGAAGGCAGTCGCTGCTCCCGCGGACGTCGAGCCCGATGCCGAGCCCGACGCCGAGCCCGATGACACTGACAGCCCCGACGACGCGTCCGACGAGGACACCCGCGAGGGTTCGACGGACGACCAGAACGAGTCGACCGACGGCGAGGGTGGCGCGCGCCGTCGCCGTCGCCGCGGTGGTCGCCGCCGCCGCAAGTCCGGCGACGGCGCCGGAGGCGACGACTCGGCCGGCAGCAACGACTCCTCTGACGAGTCGAACGACTCCGACGATTCCTCGGGCGCCGAACAGGCCGCCGAGGACCAGGGCGACGACTCCGGCGAGGGCAGCGGCGAGGGCACCTCGCGACGCCGGCGCCGCCGGCGCCGCGCCGGCGACGAGGGCGGTCCCGAGTCCGACGACGAGCCCAACACCGTCACCAGGGTCCGGCGGACCCGCTCGGCCGAGGACCAGATCACCGCGGTCGCCGGCTCCACCCGCCTCGAGGCCAAGAAGCAGCGACGTCGCGAGGGTCGCGAGGCCGGACGCCGCCGGGCGCCGATCGTCAGCGAGGCCGAGTTCCTGGCCCGCCGCGAGTCCGTCGACCGGGTCATGGTCATCCGCCAGCGCAAGGAGCTCACCCAGATCGCCGTGCTCGAGGACAAGGTCCTCGTCGAGCACTACGTGGCCCGCGAGTCGCAGACCTCGCTGATCGGCAACGTCTACCTCGGCCGCGTGCAGAACGTGCTGCCCTCCATGGAGGCCGCCTTCATCGACATCGGCAAGGGTCGCAACGCGGTCCTCTACGCCGGTGAGGTCAACTGGTCGGCCCTGGGCCACAAGGACGGCCAGGCCCGCAAGATCGAGTCGGTGCTCTCCAGCGGCCAGATGATCCTGGTCCAGGTGACCAAGGACCCGATCGGCCACAAGGGTGCCCGGTTGACCAGCCAGGTCAGCCTCGCCGGCCGCTTCCTCGTCTACGTGCCCGACGGCACCACGTCCGGGATCTCGCGCAAGCTGCCCGACACCGAGCGCAACCGCCTCAAGACCCTCCTCAAGGAGATCGTCCCCGACACCGCCGGCGTCATCGTGCGTACGGCGGCCGAGGGCGCCAGCGAGGAGGAGCTGACGCGCGACGTCGAGCGCCTCAAGTCGCGCTGGGAGGACATCGAGAAGAAGTCCTCCAACAAGGGCTCCGGCCCCCAGCTCCTCTACGGCGAGCCCGACCTGACCCTCAAGGTCGTCCGCGACCTGTTCACCGAGGACTTCGGCAAGCTCGTCATCGAGGGTGACGACGCCTGGAGCACCGTCCGCGGCTACGTCGAGGCGGTCGCCCCAGACCTCGCCGAGCGGGTGGAGAAGTTCGATCGGCCCGACAACGGCCGCGACGTCTTCGCCACCTACCGGATCGACGAGCAGATCCACAAGGGCCTGGACCGCAAGGTGTGGCTGCCCTCGGGTGGCTCCCTGGTCATCGACCGCACCGAGGCGATGACCGTCGTCGACGTCAACACGGGCAAGTTCACCGGCTCCGGGGGCAACCTGGAGGAGACGGTCACCAAGAACAACCTCGAGGCCGCCGAGGAGATCGTGCGCCAGCTCCGGCTGCGCGACATCGGCGGCATCATCGTCGTCGACTTCATCGACATGGTCCTGGAGTCCAACCGCGACCTCGTGGTGCGCCGCCTGGTCGAGTGCCTGGGCCGCGACCGCACCCGTCACCAGGTCGCCGAGGTCACCTCGCTGGGACTGGTGCAGATGACCCGCAAGCGCATCGGCACGGGCCTGCTCGAGTCGTTCAGCGAGAACTGCGAGCACTGCCAGGGCCGCGGCGTGGTCATCAAGGAGGAGCCGGTCGAGGCCGGCAAGTCCGAGGAGGGCGAAGGCCGCCGCGGTGGCAACCGCCGTCGCGGTCGCCGCTCCGGTGACGGTGACGAGGCCGTCGAGGCCAGGGAGCAGAGTGCCCCGGCACCCTCGCCCAAGGACGTGGCCGCGATGGCACGTCAGGACCGGGCGAACGCGGCCGCGGCCGCCGAGAACGCCGCTGACGACGCTGACGAAACGCCCGAAGCGACCGAGACGGCCGAGACCCCGGAGACGGAGTCGCCCAAAGGGGCCGAGGTCGCGCCGGTGGAGCATGTGGTGGACGAGCCGGAGACGGACCCGTCCGTCGAGGCCGTAGCCGAGCCCGAGCCCGAGTCCCAGCCCGAGCCGGTGCAGGCACCCGTCGAGGCGAGCAAGCCGCAGGTGGTGACGCGGACGCGTCGTCGCTCGGCCAGCCGCCCGGCCGGCCCGCCGCCGGTCCCGCAGGTGGGCCTGGCGGGCACCGCGCCGGAGTTCGGCGCCGTCGAGCCGGGGACTGTCACGCTCGAGCCCGGAGCGACCGACGCAGCCGCCGACGCACCGATGGTGGAGCACGTGCCGATCAAGAAGAAGGGGTCGCGCAAGCGCTGACCGCCCTCGTTTTGCCGGGGCGCGCTCCGATCCCGTACTCTTGGTCGTCGGTGTTCAACACGCCGATCCCTGCGCGCCCGCCCCGCGGCGTACTGTCCCGAATCTGGTGGCGGTGTCGTGCGCAGACCGAAGTTTTTTCCTGTAGTCCTGTATCGAGGAGAGTGAGTCGCCGTGTACGCGATCGTGCGCAGTGGCAGCAAGCAGCAGAAGGTCGCCGTCGGCGACGTCATCGAGATCGACGCGATGGCTGCCGAGGGTGACACCCTGACCCTGCCCGTAGTGATGGTCGTCGACGGCGAGAAGGTCACCGCGACCGGCCTGGACAAGGCCAGCGTGACCGTCGAGGTCACCGGCCGGACCAAGGGTCCCAAGATCATCATCCAGAAGTACAAGAACAAGACCGGCTACAAGAAGCGCCAGGGTCACCGCCAGAAGTACACCCAGGTCAAGGTCACCGACATCTCCCTCTGAGCGCTCGCTCGAGGTCGACACGTCTCGTCAGAAGGACTGAACAATGGCTCACAAGAAGGGTGCCGCGAGCACCAAGAACGGTCGCGACTCCAACGCCCAGCGCCTCGGCGTGAAGCGCTTCGGTGGTCAGGTCGTCCTCGCCGGCGAGATCATCGTCCGCCAGCGTGGGACGCACTTCCACCCGGGCACCGGTGTGGGTCGCGGTGGCGACGACACCCTGTTCGCACTGCAGGCCGGCGCCGTCGAGTTCGGCACGCGTCGTGGGCGCAAGGTCATCAACATCGTCCCCGGCGAGTGACTGACCAGCTCCACTGAATCTCTCAACCGAAGGGCGCCCCGGGATCGGGGCGCCCTTCGGCATTTCATCCAGCTCATACATCCGCAAAGGTTGTCCCCATGGCCCTCCCCACATTCGTCGACCACGTGACGTTGCACGTCGCAGCGGGGCGGGGCGGCCACGGCGTGGCCTCGGTCCACCGCGAGAAGTTCAAGCCGCTCGGCGGCCCTGACGGCGGCAACGGCGGCCCCGGCGGATCGGTGATCCTCGAGGTCGACGCCAACGTCACGACGCTGGTGGACTACCACCACAGCCCGAGTCGCAAGGCCGAGAACGGTGGCCACGGCGCCGGCTCCCACCGCAACGGCGCCCACGGCAAGGACCTCGTCCTGACCGTGCCCAGCGGCACCCTGGTCAAGGACGGCGAGGGCAACGTGCTGGCCGACCTCGTCGGAGCCGGTACGACGATGGTGATCGCCAGCGGCGGCCGCGGCGGCCTCGGCAACGCCGCGCTGGCCTCGTCCAAGCGCAAGGCTCCCGGCTTCGCGCTGCTGGGCGAGCCCGGCGACGAGCTCGACGTACGCCTCGAGCTCAAGGTGGTCGCCGACATCGGCCTCGTGGGCTTCCCGAGCGCCGGCAAGTCCTCGGTGATCGCCGCGATCTCGCGGGCCAGGCCCAAGATCGCCGACTACCCGTTCACCACCCTGGTCCCCAACCTGGGCGTGGTCACCGCCGGTGAGACGACGTTCACCGTCGCCGACGTGCCCGGCCTGATCGAGGGCGCGGCCGAGGGTCGAGGCCTGGGTCACGACTTCCTGCGCCACATCGAGCGCTGCGCCGCGCTGGTCCACGTGATCGACACCGCGTCGATCGAGCCCGGTCGCAACCCGGCCGACGACCTCGACATCATCGAGGGCGAGCTGCAGCGCTATGGCGGTCTCGAGGACCGTCCGCGCCTGATCGCCCTCAACAAGATCGACGTCCCGGACGGCCAGGACATCGCCGACATGGTGACCGAGGACCTCCGCGCGCGTGGCCTGAGCGTCTTCCAGGTCAGTGCCGCGTCAGGTGCCGGCCTGCGCGAGCTCACCTTCGCCATGGCCGAGATCGTTCTCGCCGAGCGTGCGAACGCCCCCGAGGTCGAGGCCACCCGCATCGTCCTGCGTCCGCCGTCCGTCAAGGGTGGCGCCGACTTCGAGCTCACCGAGACGCCCGAGGGCTGGCGCGTCCGCGGCGAGAAGCCGGAGCGCTGGGTGCGCCAGACCGACTTCAGCAACGAGGAGGCCGTGGGCTTCCTCGCCGACCGGCTCAACCGGCTCGGTGTCGAGGACCGGCTGGTCAAGCTCGGTGCCGAGGAGGGCGACGCGGTCATCATCGGCCACGAGGACAACGCGGTCGTCTTCGACTTCAAGCCCAGCATCGAGGCCGGTGCGGAGATGCTCGGTCGTCGTGGCGAGGACGAGCGGCTGCGCGAGGAGCGCCCGTCGTCCACCCGTCGCCGCGACATCGACGAGGGGATGGAGACCAAGGAGGAGCACGAGGCCCGCGCCGACGTGGCCGGTCGCATCGACCGGAGCCGGAAGCCGGCTCCGAAGACGGTGACCAGCTCCGGGATCGGCCCGATGGCCTACGAGATCGGCTCCAAGGACGACCCCGACTGGGACGGCGAGGACGAGTGAGCGACCGCGCCGAGCTCGTCTCGGGTGCCCGGCGCATCGTCGTCAAGGTCGGCTCGTCGTCGCTGACCACCGAGGCCGGGGGGATCGACCCTGCTCGCGTACGCCGCCTGGTCGACGTCCTGGCCGCCGCCCGGGCTGCCGGTAGCGAGGTCGTCCTCGTCTCCTCCGGCGCGATCGCGGCCGGTCTCGCCCCGCTCGGCCTCGCCAGGCGCCCGCGCGGCCTCGCCGCCCAGCAGGCCGCCGCGTCGGTCGGCCAGGGACTTCTGGTCCATCGCTACCAGGAGGAGTTCGCGCGGCACGACCTGGTGACGGGGCAGGTGCTGCTGACGGTCGACGACGTGACCCGGCGGGCCCACTACCGCAACGCCCACCAGACCTTCGCCAAGCTCCTCGAGCTCGGTGTCCTCCCGATCGTCAACGAGAACGACACCGTGGCCACCTCGGAGATCCGCTTCGGCGACAACGACCGCCTGGCCGCGCTCGTCGCGCACATGGTCCACGCCGACCTCCTGGTGCTGCTCTCCGACGTCGACGGGCTGTACGACGGTCCGCCCTCCCGGGGCGGCTCCCGGCTCGTGACCCGGGTGCGCTCGGAGGAGGACCTGGAAGCGGTGACGATCGGGTCGACCGGTGCCGCCGGGATCGGCACCGGCGGCATGACGACCAAGGTCGAGGCGGCCCGGATCGCGACCGGCGCCGGCATCCACGTCGTACTCACCTCTGCGGAGCAGGCCGCTGACGCCCTGTCCGGGGCCGAGGTCGGCACCCTCTTCGAGGCCACCGGTCCGCGCCGCTCCACCCGCCAGCTGTGGCTGGCCCACGCGACCGCGGGACTGGGGACGTTGACGCTGGATGCGGGAGCCGTACGCGCCGTGGTGGAGCGCCGCGCCTCGCTGCTGGCCGCCGGGATCACCGGTGTCGCCGGTGGCTTCGTCGCCGGTGACGCCGTCGACGTGGCGGGTCCCGACGGCGCCGTGATCGCTCGGGGGCTGGTCAACTTCGACGCCGACGAGCTGCCCGACCTGCTCGGGCGCTCGACGAGCGAGCTGAAGGTGGCGCTCGGCGCGGCCTACGAGCGTGAGGTCATCCACCGCGACGACCTGGTGCTGCTGGTCTGACGACGCCAATCAGCGGTTGCGGTATCGCCTGCGCAGCGAATTACAGCCGCTTCGCTTCCGAGGCTGGCGAACGATGGCGTCAGCGGGGATCGGTCACGAGCAGGTCGTACGTGAACTCGTCGGTGAAGGTCCCGTCGATCAGCGGGTCGCTCTGGCGCGTGTGACCGGTTCGTTGGAACCCGGCCGCCTCAGCCACTCGCTGTGACCCGACGTTGCCGACGGCAACCTTCAGGGTGAGGCGACGCAGACCGCCGCCCCCATCGGCTCGTGGTGAGAGCGCCTCATCGACGACGGCGATGGCGGCGGCGGTGGTGACCCCGGTGCCGCGGGCTTCTGGGTGGGCCCAGTAGCCGAGTGCTGCGGTGTCGGTCAGTTCGCCGCCGCGTCCGATCAGGCTGATGTGCCCGAGCAGGTGGGCAGTCGTCGTGTCGGCGATCGCCCAACTCGTGTGGGTGCCCGCCGCGACCCCCGCGAGTGCGCGCTCGATGAACCCGTGGGCGTGTTGAAGGCTGTACCGCTCGTTGATGATGGCGCTGCCGAGCCACTTGACTGTCTCCGGGTCGGAGCAAGCCTGTTGCACTCGGGGGGCATCCTCGGGCTTCAGGAGGCGCAAAGTGACGCTGCGTCCGTCCGGGGCACTGGTGGTCAAGTGCTTGCGCATGGCGGTGAATGTATCCAACGTGATGGACAGGCATCCCGACGTACGAGCCGGCCGCTGATCGGCGCTGACCGATAGCGGCACGACATTCGGCCTAGGTGCGTCGGTGGAACCTGAGGTCGCCGTTGGGGAGGCGGTCGGTGCGGTAACCGGTGTCGTGGGCTCGGTGGTGATGGTGGTTGCAGAGCAGGACGCCGTTGGTGAGGTCGGTTCGGCCGCCGGTCGACCAGGGGTCGAGGTGGTGGGCGTCGCACCAGGTGCCGGGAACGTCGCAGCCCTCGGCGCGGCAGGTCTGGTCGCGGATCAGGAGCGCCTTGCGCTGACCGGGGCTGAACAGCCGGCGGGCGCGGCCGAGGTCGAGGGGGATGCTGTCGCCGCCGAGGACGGCGGGCAGGATCTTCGCGGTGCACGCGAGGCGCCGGGCCTGGGCTGCGGTGATGAGGTCCCCGGTCAGCTCATCACCCGGGACGAGACCACCCCCGATGACCCCCGCGGTGCCGAGCTCCGTGCGCAGCGAGGCCAGCGGGATGGTGACGACCACGGTGGTGGCATCGCCCCCGTGGACCGGGAGCCGGGTCGGGTCGAGGGATTCCAGGAACCCGCAGAACGCCTGGCCCAGCCGGCGCGGGTAGGGCAACCGGGTGAACGGGTCCCCGGCCTGGTCCTCGGATCTCGGAATCGTGCCTGCGGGGGTTGGCCTCGGCCTCGAGGTAGGTCGCCAACCGGGTCGCGGAGGCGTCCGGCACCCGACGCCGAGATCCGGGTGGTGCCGTCGCCGAGGCGGCGCATCGTCAGCCGGAGTCATCTCGGCGCCTGGCCTCCTGCTCGGCCAGCCGGCGTGCCTCGGCCTCCTCGGCGATCCCGGGTGCCACGACCTCGAGGATCCGGCGCCCGAGCCGGGCGAGCTCCTGCGGACCGAACACCGCCGCCTGGGCGACCAGGTGCTCCTCCGCCTGGGCCACAACATCCGCGTCCACGCTCGACGGGAGGGCGGCGAGCGCGCGGCGGATCACCTGCGCCTGCGCCAACGTCGACGTCCCCGTCGCGCATCGCAGCCGCCAGCACCGGGTGGACCCGGTCCAAGGCGGTCGCCAGCACCAGGTCGGCACGCGCGTCGGCGAACCGGGTCCGGGTCATCCGTCGCGAGCCACCCCGCCGCGTCCCTCGCCGCGGTCGCCACCGCCAGGTCCCCGGCATCGGCCAGGACCCGCAGCCGCAGCTCCACCAGCTGCCCCTCGGCCCGCACCAGCTCGGTCAACGCCATGGCCTTGTCGTCGCAGCGTCATGAACGTCGGGTTCACCGTCGCCACGCGCCTTCAGCGAAGCCCGGATGTCGGAGGCACACGCCACGATCGGATGAGTCACCTGTCGGCCTCCTCTCGACGACGGCTCGATCACGCGATGTGCGTGACTGCTGAACGGTCGTCGCTCCTGGAGGCCCCACCTGAGGAGCTATTACGTAACCCTCGCGACTCGCCCCACCAGCTCGGCATCTCGACTACCCGGTGACTTCATGGAACGTGCCCACCATGCTACCCGACGCACCTACTATCCGCAAGGGTGTTCGAGAACTTCTCTCTGAGCTCGAAGGCGCTCGCCGAGGTGACGTCGTACGTGTCGACCAGCGCGATCTCAGCCGTGCCGGATGCCGTCGGCCGCCGACGCCGACGGCTAACGTGACGGGATGCACTGGCAGCCGAGTCCCGACGAGATCGCCGAGGAGATCGCCTTCACCAGGCTCTACGGCGAGTGGGACGCGCTGGACCCGGCCGGACTGGCCGCCTTCATGGCCGACTATGACGGCGAGTGGTGGGTCGTCGGCGGCTGGGCGATGGATGCGTTCACCGGCATCGCCCGCCCGCACGACGACATCGACCTGGTGATCTGGCGACGCGACCTGCCGCTCCTGCGAGCGATGGTGGGGGAGCGCCACCACATCTGGAGTGCGGGCACTGGCGCGATCCGGCCGCTGAACGCCGACTGGCCCGAGCCGCACCCGGACGCCGGCCAGGTGTGGCTGCGCGACCACGCGACGGCACCGTGGTTCCTCGACTGCATCCTGAGCGAGGACCGCGACGGGCTGTGGGTCTCCCGGCGCGACCCCGACCACGTGGTGCCGCTCGCGGACGTCACCTGGGTGGCCGACGACGGCATCCGCTACATGCGACCCGAGGTGGTCCTCCACCACAAGGCACGCCTCAACCGGGGCAAGGACCGCGCCGACCTCGCGGTCGCATGGCCGCTGCTGGGCGCCGCCGAGCAGGCCTGGCTGCGCGACGCCGTACGCCGAGAGGCTGCCGACCACGCGTGGCTCGAGCTGCTCGGCGCCTGACGCGAGGACGGCCGGCGGCGGTCGGGGCGCGGTGGGGCCTGCCCGTAGGCTTGGCAGGTCATGACCGATCGGATCGTCTACCTCGACCACGCCGCGACCACGCCCATGCTGCCGGTCGCGGTCGAGGCGATGACCCGGCAGCTCAGCGGGGTCGGCAACGCCAGCTCGCTGCACGCCTCCGGTCGGGCCGCGCGCCGGGTGGTGGAGGAGTGTCGCGAGACCATCGCCCGCGTCATCGGTGCCCGTCCCGGCGACGTCGTGTTCACGTCCGGCGGCACCGAGTCGGACAACCTCGCGCTCAAGGGCATCTACTGGGCCCGTCGGGCGGCCGACCCGCGCCGCGTCCGGATCCTGTCGACCGCGATCGAGCACCACGCCGTCCTTGATCCACTCCAGTGGCTGGAGGAGTCCGACGGTGCCGAGGTCGAGCTGCTGCCCGTCGACTCCCAGGGCGTTCTCGACCTCGAGTCCCTGAGGGACTCGATCGCCAGGGACCCCGGATCGGTGGCCCTCGTCTCGGTCATGTGGGCCAACAACGAGGTCGGCTCGCTCCAGCCGATCGACGAGGTCGTGGCCATCGCCGCCGAGCACGAGATCCCCGTCCACACCGATGCCGTGCAGGCCCTGGGAGCGGTCCCGGTCGACTTCGCCGCCTCGGGCGTGGACGCGCTCACCTTCACCGGCCACAAGGTCGGCGGCCCCTACGGCGTCGGCGCCCTCGTCGTACGCCGCGACCTGGACGTCAGCGCGCTCGTGCACGGTGGCGGCCAGGAGCGCGACATCCGCAGCGGCACCCTCGACGTGCCCGCGGTCGCCGGCCTCGCCGCCGCCGTCGAGCACTCCGTGAAGGCCCAGCACGAGCACGCGTCGCGGGTCGCGGCGCTGCGCGACGACCTCGTACGCCGGGTGATCGAGGTCGTCCCCGAGGCGCACCTGCACGGTGCTCCGATGGGCCCGGGCCGCCTCCCCGGCAACGCCCACATCGGCTTCCCCGGCTGCGAGGGCGACTCGCTGCTGATGCTGCTCGACGCCCGCGGCATCGAGTGCTCGACCGGCTCGGCGTGCTCCGCCGGCGTGGCCCAGCCCTCCCACGTGCTGCTCGCGATGGGCTGCGACGACGACCAGGCCCGGCACTCCCTCCGCTTCTCCCTCGGCCACACCAGCACCCCGGACGACGTCGACGCACTCGTCGAGGCGATCGGGCCGGTCGTCGAGCGCGCGCGGGCCGCCAAGGGCATCTGATGGCCAAGGTCGTCGCCGCCATGTCCGGCGGGGTGGACTCCGCCGTCGCCGCGGCACGCGCGGTCGAGGCCGGCCACGAGGTGACCGGCGTGCACCTCGCGCTGAGCCGCAACCCGGCGTCGTACCGCTCGGGCGCCCGAGGCTGCTGCACGATCGAGGACAGCAACGACGCCCGGCGTGCCGCCGACGTGATCGGGATCCCGTTCTACGTCTGGGACCTCTCCGACCGCTTCCACGAGGACGTGGTCGAGGACTTCATGGACGAGTACGCCGCCGGCCGCACGCCCAACCCGTGCCTGCGCTGCAACGAGAAGATCAAGTTCGCCGCCGTCCTCGACCGTGCGCTGGCCCTCGGCTTCGACGCCGTGGCCACCGGGCACTACGCCCAGCTCCGCACCGGCGACGACGGGCTGATCGAGATGCACCGGGCCGTCGACCACGGCAAGGACCAGTCCTACGTCCTGGGCGTCCTCACCCAGCGGCAGCTGGCCCACTCGCTGTTCCCGCTGGGCGACACGAGCAAGCCCGACGTACGCCGGGAGGCCGAGCGCCGCGGCCTGCTGGTCGCCGACAAGCCGGACTCCCACGACATCTGCTTCGTCGCCGACGGCGACAACGCCGGCTGGTTGCGCGAGAAGCTCGGCGACCGGGCCCCCAACCATGGCGGAGAGATCGTCGACGAGACGACCGGCGACGTCGTCGGCGCCCACACCGGCACCTACGGCTTCACCATCGGGCAGCGACGCGGGCTCCGGCTCGGCACCCCCGCAGCCGACGGCAAGCCGCGCTTCGTCCTCGACATCGAGCCGGTCAGCGGCACGGTCACGGTCGGTCCCCGCGACCGGTTGGCGCATCGACCACATCTCCGGCATCCGCCCGAGGTGGTGCGGGACGGTCCCGAGCTGCGGTCGACGGCACGGTGCAGCTGCGCGCGCACGGCGCCGAGCACCGCGCCAGGGTGCGGGTGCTGGACGAGCGGGTGGACATCGAGCTCCTCGACCCCGCCGAGGGGATCGCGCCCGGGCAGGCAGCAGTCATCTACGACGGCTCGCGCGTCGTCGGGTCCGCCACGATCGAGGCCACCCGGAGGGTCGGCGCGTGAGCGACCTGCTCGTGCGGGCCGGTGAGCTGCTCGGCGCCAGGCACACGACGTACGTCGTCGCGCGGGTGACGCCGGACGGTGCCGAGGTCGACGCACGGGGGACCGACGTGCATGGCGACGTCGAGCTCGGGTCCGTGACCAAGGGCATCACCGGTTTCGTGTGGCGCGACGCGATCAGCTCGCGGCGAGGTGGCCGAGGACGCGGTGCTGGGTGACCACCTCCCGGTGTCCGGGCCGGTGGGCGACATCCGGCTCTCCGCGCTCGCCACGCACACCTCCGGGCTGCCCCGCCTCGCCGGTGGATCCGGCATGCTCCGCCTCTCGTGGGAGCTGTGGCGCGAGGGGCGCAACCCCTACCGGGACGACCTGTCGGGCCTGCTGGCCGCATGCCGAGCACGTGAAGATCCGCCGTGCCGGGAAGGCGTCCTACTCCAACCTCGGCTTCCAGCTGCTCGGCCACGCGGTCGCTGCTGCCGCCGGGACGTCGTACGCGCACCTGGTGCGGGACCGCATCGCGGTCCCCTGGAGCTGGGCGACACCTACGTGCCCTGCTCCGAGCACGCAGGTCCGCGCCGGTGCTGTCACGCCGAGGAACCGCCGCGGTCGAGCGGTGGAGCCATGGGCCAACGAGGCAGTCGCGCCGGCCGGTTGCGTGCGGTCGTCGGCAGCCGACCTCGCTGTCCTGCTGCGCGCCATGCTGGACGGCTCCGTCCCCGGCGCCGACGCCCTGGACCCGGTGGCCGCCTTCGGCGGACGGCTGAGGATCGGCGCGGGGTGGCTCACCGGACCGATGCTCCGGCGCACGGTGACCTGGCACAACGGTGGCACCGGTGGTTTCCGCTCGTTCGTGGGAATCGATCGCGACCACGGCGTCGGCGTGGCCCTGGTGAGCGCCTCGACGAGGTCCGTCGACGGTGCGGCGGCGCGGTTGCTGGCCGAGGCGGGGGACGCATGACGCGGGCGACAGGCATCGGGTCCTTCCCCGGAGCCGAGGAGCGCGACTACGCCGAGGCGGTGCGGGTCGTCCTCGGCGAGCTGCCCGACCTGCCGCACGTCCCCGAGGTCCCGGGTCGCGGCGTCCACGCGGGAATGACCGGTCGCGGCCTGGCCGTGGTGGCCGGGCTCGCCGCCGACCTGCAGCCGGCGGGCTGGCGCCTCACCGACGCCAGCGGCGCCGACCATCGACGGGCCAGGTCCCTCCTGGCGCAGGACCTGGACACGGTCGAGGAACAGGCGCAGGGGAGCGGGGGCGCGTTCAAGACGCAGGTCGTCGGGCCCTGGACGCTGGCCGCGACCGTGGAGAAGCCGCGCGGCGACAAGCTGCTCAGCGACCACGGAGCGCGTCGCGAGCTCGCGCAGGCCCTGGCCGAGGGCGTGACCATCCACCTCGCCGACCTCAAGCGCCGCCTGCGGGACGTGGACCGGTGGATCGTGCAGATCGACGAGCCGGCCCTGGCCTCGGTGATCGGCGGCAAGGTCCCCACGGCGAGCGGCTTCGGTCGGCACCGCCGGGTCGACCTGCCCGAGGCGTCCGCGCACCTGGAGTGGGTCATCGCGGCGATCGTCGCGGCCGGGGGCGAGGCGTGGGTCCACTCGTGTGCGCCGGAGACGCCGTGGTCGCTGGTCGCCGGCGCCGGCGCGTCCGGTCTCTCGGCCGACCTGTCGATGCTGGGTGCGGCCGACCTCGACGTGTTCGCCGAGGCGCTGGAGGGTGGCCGTACGGCGGCGCTGGGCGTCGTGGCCTCGACCGATCCCGTCGAGCGAGCCGTCGGACGCGCGCATCACCGAGCGCGTGCAGCGCTGGCTCGACATGCTGGGACTCGACCCCGAGGTCGTCCGGGAGCACCTCGTGATCACGCCGACGTGCGGACTCGCGGGTGCCGGCCCGGACTGGGCGCGACGGTCCCTCAGCCTCTCCCGGACGGTCGCCGCGAACCTCTGACCTCGTCCGGGGCCAGCATCTCGAGAGCAGCCGAGATGGCCACGTCGTGCCAGCGCGCCGATCCGGTGAGCATGTAGTGCCCCAGGGAGCCCATGTCGTGGAGCCCCGCGCTGTCCGCGACGCCTCGGGCGCGCTCGACGTAGCGGGTGGTCTCCTTGAAGGACGTGATCCGGTCGCGACGGCCGTGGGCGGCGATGAGCGTCCGACCCTCGAGGGTCGAGACCGGGTCCTGGTCCGACCACCAGGGGGCCAGTCCGACCACGCCGCGCACCGAGGGGTCGTCGGCCACGTGGACCGCGACGCGTGCTCCCATCGAGTGACCCAGCAGGACGACCGGGACGTCCCCGTGGGCGGCGCGGAGCTGGTCGAGCGCCCACCGGGCGTCGGCGACCCGGTCGGCGCCGCCGTTCCACCCGCGCTCGCGGTAGCGGACCAGCCACACCCCGACACCCGCCTCGTGCGCCCGGTGCGAGATGTCTCGCTGGAGCCACAGCGCCCGTCGCCACGACGCGCTCCGTCCGTCGATGGACTGGCCCGACCGCGGTTTGCCGCCGTGCAGGACCAGGATCATGGCGCGCGGACGCCCGGGTGCGTCGTACCTCGTCAGGAGCGGATCGGTCACGACTCTCCTTCGGAGCGGTCGGGGGGATCGGATGGGACGCGCAGGGAGGACCTCCGTTTCGGAGATCCTCCCTCGCTGGTGATGCCGCTGACCTGACGCGCGGTCAGTGGGCGACGACGCCCTCGGGGCCATCGGTCGCCAGCTCCTCGTGCTTGACGTCGAGGAAGATCCAGATCACCGCGGAGGCCGCCAGCATCAGGATCGAGCCGACCAGGAAGGCGTTGGTCGACCCCTCCGTGAAGATCTGCTGCGCCGCGATCTGCTGGAACTGCTCCATCTGCTCGGGGGACGGCTGCGGCGCCGCTCGACTGCTGCTGCCGCGAACTCCTTGGTGCGGTCGGTGAAGGTCTGGGTGGCGACCGTCGCCAGGACTGCGAGGCCGAGGGCACCGCCGACCTGCTGCGCGGTGTTGAGCACACCCGACCCGATGCCGGACTCCTGCGGGCGCAGGTGGTGGACGGCCGTGAGCGTGACGGGCACGAACGTGAGGCCCATGCCGAAGGCCATCATGATGATGAACGGCAAGATGTCTGTGACGTAGCTGCCGGTGATGTCGGACGGCGGGAACGACGTGTCGTACGGCAGCGTCGAGAAGCCGAACAGGGCGCCGGCGGCGATCAGGGTGCCGACGCCGGCGATGAGGCGCGGGTTGATCCGGTTGACCAGGTTGGAGGCCAGCCCGGCACCGACGACGATGCCGACCGTGAACGGCAGGAAGGCGACGCCGGCCTTGAGGGGGCTGTAGCCCATGACGTTCTGGATGTACTGGCTGAGGAAGTAGAACATCGCGAACATCGCAGCCGGGGCGAGGAACATCGCCACGAAGCTCGCGGCGCGGGTGCGGTTGGTGAAGATCCGGAACGGCAGGAGCGGGTGCTCGACGCGGCTCTCGATGAGGCCGAAGACGACCAGCATCACCACGCCGGCCACCAGGCTGGCGACGGTGATGGCGTCGCCCCAGCCCTCGGTGCCGGCCCGCGACAGGCCGTAGACGACGCCGAGCAGGCCCAGGGTGCCGGTGACGGCGCCGGGCAGGTCGAGCTCGCCGGGGTGGGACTCCGACTCGTTGAGGAAGCGCGGGGCGAGGAAGGCTGCGGCGAGGCCGATCGGCACGTTGATCAGGAAGGTGAGGCGCCAGCCGTCGACCACGATGCCGAAGATCTCCGGTGAGGTGCCGGTGAGCCAGCCGCCGAGGATCAGGCCGACCGCAGCGCCGGCGCCCGACATGGCGGCGTACACCGCGAACGCGCGGTTGCGCGCCGGGCCGGCGGGGAACGTCGTGGTGATCAGGGCGAGCGCGGCCGGGGAGGCGAGCGCGGCGCCGAGGCCCTGCAGGCCACGAGCGGCGAGGAGCAGCGGCTCGTTGGTCGCCAATCCACCCAGCAGCGAGGCCACCGCGAAGATGACGAGGCCGATCATGAAGACCTTGCGACGGCCGTAGAGGTCACCGAGCCGGCCACCGAGGAGCAGCAGGCTGCCGAACGCCAGGGCGTAGCCGGTGACGATCCAGGGCAGGTTGGCGTTGCTGATGTCCAGGTCGGTCTGGATGTAGGGGAGCGCGATGTTGGCGATGGTGGCGTCGAGCACGACCATCAGCTGGGCGATGGAGATCAGGACGAGGGCCCAGGTGAGGTTGAGCTCGCGCTGGGGCCTGGACACCGCCTCGGGCGGCGGAGTGGCGCTGGTGGTGTCGGTCATGAGATTCCTTCGTGAGTGGTGGTGAGAAGTTCAGCAGGGGGTCAGACAGGGGGAGCGGCGACGGCGACGGGGCCGTGCTGGGCCGCGGGGAGGATGACCTCGTCGAGCACCCGTCCCACGAGCTCGGGGGT
The DNA here is from genome assembly GCA_963778975.1 of uncultured Actinomycetota bacterium. Classification (GTDB taxonomy): domain Bacteria; phylum Actinomycetota; class Actinomycetes; order Propionibacteriales; family Nocardioidaceae; genus Nocardioides. The sequence continues at coordinate 60,451 of CAVZWM010000026.1, read as the reverse complement.
GACGGGGTCGCCGAGCAGGAACGCCCGGTGCAGGACGATCCCGGCCAGGGCCGGGGCGAGGATGGACAGGTCGGTCTCGGGATGCACCTCGCCGCGTTCGCGGGCCCGCTCGTAGACGGCGCGGGAGACGGCGATCTTCGGGCCGATGAAGTCGCGCCGGTAGACCTCGGCGAACTCGGGGTCGCGTCCCATCGCGGTGACGACCGCGGTCAGCACGCCCTGGGCCACCGGGTCGCTGAGACCCCCGGTTCCGCAGTACGCCGCCAGCAGGTCGCCGCGCAGGGAACCGGTGTCCGGGACGGTCGCCGTGGCGCTGTGGTGGCACATGACGGCGGCCACGACGAGCTCCGGCTTGCTCTTCCAGCGACGGTAGAGCGTGGCCTTCGACGCCTTGGCGCGGGTGGCGACGGCGTCCATGGTCAGCAGGTCGTAGCCCACCTCGGCGAGCACCTGGAGGGTCGCCTGGAGGATCTCGGTCTCGCGCTCGCCCTCCACGCGGGGACGGGCGGTGCTGGTCTCGGCGGGGGTCACGGGACTCCGATCTGCTGGTCGTGGTGCGCGTCGCGGTGACGACGTGATGAAACGGAACGGTTTCGTTTCGCTCAACCCGACTGTAGGCAGGGTTATTCCGATGGAACAACCCCGTTTCATCCAGGTCTGGACCGGAGCGTGGCGCGGTCGGTGGGCGGGTGTCGGCGGCGACCGGCAGACTGTCCCCATGAGCACGCCCGACGAGCCCCAGGTCGCCACCGCTCCGCCCCAGGCGCGCGAGCGCCACCTCGAGCTGAGCGAGCAGGTCGAGGACGCCCGCTGGCGCTACTACGTCCTCGACGACCCGACCCTCGACGACGCCGACTTCGACGTCCGCCTGCGCGAGCTCGAGGCACTCGAGGACGAGTTCCCCGAGCTGCGCACTCCCGACTCGCCGACCCAGAAGGTCGGGGGCGCGGTCTCCACCGACTTCACCGCCGTGGACCACCTCCGTCGGATGGAGTCCCTCGACAACGCGTTCTCCGCCGACGAGCTGGCCGCGTGGCACGCCCGGATCGGGCGGGACGGGGTCGGGTCGCCGGCGCTGCTCTGCGAGCTCAAGGTCGACGGGCTGGCGATCAACCTCCTCTACGAGGACGGCCGGCTGGTCCGGGCGCTCACCCGCGGCGACGGCCGCACCGGCGAGGACGTCACGCCCAACGTCAAGACGATCGCCTCGGTGCCCCACCGCCTCACCGGCACCGACGAGCACCCGGTGCCGGCGCTGGTCGAGGTCCGCGGCGAGGTCTTCCTGCCGAGCGAGGCGTTCGAGCGGCTCAACGCCTCGATGGTGGAGGCCGGCAAGCCGATGTTCGCCAACCCCCGCAACGCCGCCGCCGGGTCGTTGCGCCAGAAGGACCCGCGCGTCACCGCCACCCGCGACCTCGGGATGGTGTGCCACGGCATCGGTGCGCGCGAGGGCTTCGAGCCGACGGCGCAGAGTGCGGCGTACGACGCCCTGCAGGCCTGGGGGCTGCCCGTCTCCGAGCAGGTCCGGGTGGTGCCGACCCTCGAGGAGGTGCTGGCGTTCATCGACCACGTCGGCGAGCACCGCCACACGATCGTCGGCTACGAGATCGACGGGGTGGTCGTGAAGGTCGACGACGTCTCGCTCCAGCGACGGCTGGGCTCGACGAGCCGCGCCCCCCGGTGGGCGATCGCGTTCAAGTACCCGCCCGAGGAGGTCAACACCCTCCTGCTCGCCATCGAGGTCAACGTCGGACGCACCGGTCGGGTCACCCCCTACGGCGTCATGGAGCCCACCAAGGTCGCGGGCTCGACCGTCGAGAACGCCACCCTCCACAACGCCCACGAGGTCAAGCGCAAGGACGTCCGGCCGGGCGACACCGTGATCCTGCGCAAGGCCGGCGACGTCATCCCCGAGATCCTGGGGCCGGTGCTGCCGCTGCGGCCGAAGGGCCTGAAGCCGTGGCGGATGCCGACGAAGTGCCCCGCGTGCCGCACGCCGCTCGCCCAGCAGAAGGAGGGCGACAAGGACCTGCGCTGCCCCAACCACGAGCGCTGCCCTGCCCAGGTGCGCGAGCGCGTCTTCCACGTCGCCGGCCGCGGTGCCTTCGACATCGAGGGCCTCGGCTACGAGGCCGCGGTGGCCCTGCTCGACGCGGGTGCGATCACCAACGAGGGCGACCTGTTCGACCTCGACGAGGCGGCCCTGCTGACGCGCGCCGCTCTTCACCCGTGCGCCGAAGAAGGGCGAGGAGGGTCCGCCAGCTCTCGGCCAACGGACGTGCGGCTGCTGGCCAACCTCCACGAGCGCAAGGAGAGGGTGCCGCTCTGGCGCGTCCTGGTCGCGCTGTCGATCCGCCACGTCGGCCCGACGGCCGCGCGCGCCCTCGCGACCCAGTTCGCCTCGATGGACGCGATCCGCGAGGCCTCGGAGGAGACGCTGGCCGACACCGACGGTGTGGGCCCGACGATCGCGGCCTCGGTGCGCGACTGGCTCGACGGTGACCAGGCGCACTGGCACCTCGAGATCATCCGCAAGTGGCGCGAGGCGGGCGTCACCATGGCCGACGAGCGCGACGAGTCGCGTGCCCCGCACCCTGGAGGGGCTCACGATCGTCGCGACCGGTTCGCTGGAGCACTACACCCGCGACTCGGTGAAGGAGGCGATCATCAGCCGCGGCGGCAAGGCGTCCGGGTCGGTGTCGAAGAAGACCGACTACGTCGTGGTCGGCGAGAACGCCGGTTCGAAGGCCGACAAGGCCGAGCAGCTCGGCGTCACGGTGCTCGACGAGGACCAGTTCACCGCACTGCTCGAGGGCGGACCTTCGGCGCTGCCTCCGGGCTAGGCGCAGCGCGTCCCCTTCCGCCGGTCTGCAGCGGCGGTGCAGGATGCGTCCATGTCGCGCACCAGCCGGTTGCTCGTGATCGCGGTCGCCTGGATGGTGCCGGCCGTCTGGCTGGTCGTCGGTCTGCTGGTCGGGCCCTCGGACGGCACCAGCATGACCTCCTCGCCGGCGCCGACGGGCACGCGCTGGGGCGAGTCGGTCCCGGTCGCCCGCACCTTCGGCGAGACGCCGCTGCTGCCGGGCGACGAGGTGCTGGCCGTGGAGGGGCGCACGCTCGCCGACTGGGTGGGAGACGGCGATCTCCCACAGCGTGAGCTCGGTGACGTGGTCCGCTACGAGGTACGACGCGCCGGGCCCGGTCTCGACCGGATCCAGCAGGTCGACGTGACCCTGGTCCGGTATCGACGTCGGAGGCGCCCTGCGGGCCGAGCCCTACGTCGTGATCGTGTCGGGTCTCCTGCTCCTCGTCGGCTCCGTCGTGTTCTGGGCCCGGCCCCGGGCCTGGTCGGCCCGCGCCTACCTCGCTGCGACCGCGCTGCTGCCCGCGGTCGCGACATCCGCTCCGTTCGGCGCGAGCGTGATCGACCTGGCGGGCGCGTCCGGCCTCTGGCCCCGGGTGCTCGGCGAGGCCCTGGCGGCCCTCGGTCTCGTCGCGCTCGTGCTGTCGGTCGCCGGACTGGTGGATCGTGGTGCGCGACGTCCGTGGGTGCTCGCGGCCGCCGTGCTCGCCCCGCTCGTCGGGTACGCCGCCTGGCTCGGGTTGGCGCTCGACGGGGCCGACTCACCACCGGCCCGTCTCCAGGTGCTGACCACGATCGCAGTGCCGGCGCTCTGGGGGTCGGTGCCCGCCCTCCTGGTCGTGGCCACCTGGGCACACTCGCGCGCCGAGCTCCGGGTGGACGTGCTCGCGACCCGGATGGTGCTGCTCGGCCTGGCTGCGGGGATCGGGACCTGGGTGCTGCTCGGCCAGGTGCCTGTGTGGATCACCGGAAGCCCACTCGTGCAGGGCTGACCTCCTCGTCGGCCTGGCGGCCAGCGTCTCGATGGGATGCCTCGGCGCGGCGGCCGCCCGCTACCGGCTGGCCGAGCTCGAGCCGAGGGTCCGGCGCGGACTGGTCCAGGCACTGGTGCTCGTGGTGGTCGGAGCAGCGTTCGCCGGCCTGGTGCAGGCGGTGAACGTCGCGGCCGACATCTCCGTCGGCTCGATGCTCGCCGGTGGCCTGCTCGCCCTCCTGCTGCTGCCCGTCGCGGTGGCTGTGCAGCGGGCCGTGCGCCGAGTGGTCTACGGCGACCGGGAGTTCCCTGACCGGGTCGTGTCCGACCTGCGTCGGCTGGACGCGGTCACGGCGCCGGAGGATGCCCTGCGCGAGGTCCTCGAGCTGCTGGCCCGGCGCCTCCACCTCTCCTTCGCCGCCGTCGACGTGTTCGCGACGCCGACCTCGGAGCCGATCACCGCCGCCATCGGAACGCCGTACGGCACTCCGGCGACCGTCGACCTGGCCGTCGGAGGGGCGACGCTGGGTCGGCTGCGGGTCGAGGTCGACGTCAGTCACGACCCGTTCGGGCCGGGGGACCGACGACTCCTGGAGGACGTGGGCGCCCAGGTCGGTGCGCTCGTCCAGGCGGTCACCGCCAACCGTGAGCTGCAGCAGTCCCGGCAACGACTGGTCGCGGCCCGGGAGGAGGAGCGGCGCCGACTCAGGCGCGACCTGCACGATGGTCTGGGTCCTTCTTTGGCGACCCTGGCCATGCGCCTGGAGCGGCGACGGACCTCATCCGCACGGACCCGGAGCAGGCCGCCGACCTGGTCGCGCACCTCTCGGACCAGGCCCGCGAGGACATCGTGGAGATGCGTCGGCTGGTCGAAGGGCTGCGGCCGCCTGCGCTGGACCAGCTCGGCCTGGTCTCCGCGCTGCGCCACCGGGCCGCCGAGCACAGCGACGGCGCAGGGGCGGTGCCGGTGCCGTGGACGGTCGAGGCCGACGACGACCTCGAGCCGCTTCCGGCCGCGGTGGAGGTGGCGGCGTACCGCATCGTCGTGGAGGCGGTCACCAACGTGCAGCGTCACAGCGGGGCCGACCGCTGCCTGGTGCGACTGACCCGCGAGGACGACGAGCTGCACGTCGAGGTCGTCGACACGGGCACGGGGCTGGCTCCGGAGCACCGTGCGGGTGTAGGCCTGTTCTCGATGCGGGAACGTGCGGAGGAGCTCGGTGGCTCCTTCGAGACGGCGCCGCGTCCGGGAGGCGGCACCATCGTCGACGTCCGGCTGCCGCTCGCAGACCGGGACCACTGAGGAAGTAGGGATGGGGATGGAGAGCCACCGGGTGCTGATCGCCGACGACCACCACGACTTCGCGCGTGGCCTCGAGGCCCTGCTGGCCGCGACTCCGGCGATCGAGGTGGTCGGCACGGCGGCGGACGGTGCGATGGCGGTCGCGCTGGCCCTCGACCTGCAGCCGGACGTCGTCCTGATGGACCTGCACATGCCCCGGCTCAACGGCATCGACGCCACCGCCCAGATCGTCCAGTCCTCGCCCCACATCGGGGTGCTGGTGCTGACGATGATGGAGGACGAGGAGTCGGTGTTCGCGGCCGTGCGTGCCGGTGCGCGCGGCTACCTCCTCAAGGGCGCCCGACGCGACGAGATCGTCCGGGCGGTGCAGGCCGTCGGTGCCGGTGAGGTCATCTTCGGACCGGGCATCGCCGAGCGGGTGATGACGTACTTCTCCTCCGCGCGCAGCCGTCCTGCTGCCGATGCGTTCCCCGACCTGACCGCGCGGGAGCGGGTGGTGCTCGACCTGATCGCGGAAGGGAAGGAGAACGGCGAGATCGCGCGACAGCTGGGCCTGTCGGTCAAGACCGTGCGCAACCACGCCAGCAACATCTTCACCAAGCTGCAGGTCGCCCACCGGGCGCAGGCGATCGTCAAGGCGCGCGAGGCCGGGCTGGGCTGAGCGATCAGCCGGAGCCGTCGCGACAGCCGCCCTGGAGGCGCGCGTCCTCGCGGGCGTCGTTGCCGACGGCCGTGGCCTGCTGCAGTGTCCGGGTAGACGACGGAGGCGCCGAACTCCACCCCGAAGTCGCCCGCCGATGATGCAGGTGGCCGTCTTGCCGGGGTCCACGGTCGTGAGCCCCTGGACGAGCCGGAACACCTCGGAGGGGGACAGGTCGGTCTCCAGGCCGCCGAGCGCAGCCAGCGTGGCGTCCTCCATGTAGCCCTCGTCGTCCTCCGCCGCCCGGAGCCGGTCGAGCACGCCGAGCAGGAGGCGCTGGTGGTTGGCCGACCGGTCGAAGTCGCCGGCCGGCAGGCCCTCACGGGTACGGACGTAGGCCAGCGACTCCCGCGAGTCGAAGGTGTTGCTGCCGCGCCGCACCTCGACGTCGTCCTCCTCGGTGGTGAAGGCGATCGGGGAGTCGACCGTGACCTCGCCGACGGCGTCCATCATCGACAGGAACCCGTCGAACCCGGTCACCAGGACCAGGTCGGGCTCGATGCCGAGCAGGTCGTCGACCTCGTGGGCCGCCCCCGCTGGGCCACCCGCCTGGAGGGCGGTGTTGATCCTCGCGCGACCGTCCGGAAGCTCGACGTACAGGTCGCGGGGCAGGCCGATGGCCACGGAGTGTCCGGTGTCCCAGTTGATGCCGATGAGCTGGATGGCGTCGGTGCGTCCCTCGCATGACGTCCTCGCCGGGAGCGGCCTCCGAGCCGAGCGCCAGCACCCACAGGACGCCCTCGCCGGCGTCGACGGCCTTGGCGGTCCCGACGGTCGTGAGGCTGATCGTCGTCGGGTGCACCGAGCCGGTCGGCACCAGCAGCGCCGCCCCCGCCAGCAGGGCCAGGCGCGTGCAGGCATGCGGAGCAGCCGCCTCATGGGATCGACTCCGCGTCGACGGCGTCGCCGTTGTCCAGCGCCACGTCGTAGCCGAAGATCGACCAGGTGTCGCGCTCGGCGTCGAGCATGAAGCGGCCGTCGAGGACCAGCGGTCGCGTCGTGCCGTCCTCCATCGTGGCCTCGAACGCGAAGTGGACGGCCGCGGTGCCCCCGTGGACGTCTCCCGACTGCGTGAGGAACGAGAGACGGGCCTCGAGCTCGGTGGCCCGTACGTCGGTCGCGTCGCGCACGGCTGGCCGCGGTGAGCTGGTCGATGTCGTCGCCGGCGGCCGAGCGGGCGGCTCCGCTCGTGAAGGACTCGAAGGCGCGGACGAACTCCTGGCGCGGGAACTCGCCGAGGAAGCGCCTCGACCACGTAGGCGGAGAGCACGTCACCCACGGCGCCCTCGAGGTCGGCCCGGGTGCGCTCGTCGAGCTGGTCGGCTCCGCCGACGGTCTGCACCCGCAGCGCGGCCGACTCCGCCGTGGGTGTCTCCGCGTCGTCGGGGGGAGCTGCCCGTCGAGCACGCGGTCGCCAGCACCATCAGGGCGGCGACCGCACCCGTCCGCAGGACGGCCGGCCGCGCTGTGTCGAGGGTGGTCCATGTCCGTCATCATGGCTGAACGCACGCCGCCGATGTCTCAACTCGCCGGGACCGTGTTGATCGTGCGAGAGGTCGAACTGCTCGACGTTGTCCCGCGCCGGGTGCCGCTCGCCGACCGGTCCCCGCGCGAACTCGCGCAGCAGCGTCCCGGTCACGATCCGGACGAAGCCGGCCGTGACGCTGCCCGAGCGGACGCTCGCACCGGTCGACGAGGGCACATCCCCACCGGAGGGTGCCGGCGTTGAAGACGCCGGCGCCGGACGACGTGGTGTAGTAGACGGACTGCGTGGAGGTGGTGACCCCACGGCAGGAGTACGGCGTGTGGCTGAGGACCTGCAGTGGGCGCGGCAGGCGTCCGTCCGGGTAGACCCGGTCGGCCTCGGGGCCCACCAGTCCGCTGACGTGGTCGCCGCGCCGAGCGCCGGTGCCCCGGAAGCCCCACCACCGGGGCTGCGCGATGACGTAGTCGATGTCGACGGGGTAGCACTCGTACTGCATGCCGAGCAGGTCGTGCTCGGGTCGCGGGACCGGGGCTCGCGGAACAGCGCACTGGCGTCGGGGGAGCCCGTCGACGTACAGCGGGTCGAGGTGCGCGTCGTGCCGGTAGCCGACCACCAGCCGGGCCGGCCCGGTCGTGCTCGGCTCCAGGCGCACCCGCCAGTACATGGTGTTGGCGCCCAGGAACGCGAGGTTGGTGCCCGCGTCGCGGGCCCCGAGCACCATCTCGCGCATCGCGGTCGTCCAGTACTCGTCGTGGCCCATCGAGACGTAGCCGCGGGCACCGTCCAGGGCGTGCTCCCCGGTGTGCAGGTCGATGTTGGTGAAGTAGGACAGCGGCACCCCGGACTGCTCGGCCCGGACGATGATCGGGATGGCGGCGGTGCGGTAGTCGTTGGCGCCCGTGGCGCCGTTGTAGGGGCGGTCGAAGCTGACCGCGTGGCTGCGGGAGTCCCCGTTGGCACCGGCGTAGAGGCTGTAGCCGCCCCACTGGTTGTAGGCCTGCCAGGTGGTGACCGGCGCCACCAGGGCGACGGTCCCCTCCGCCGACGGGGAGGTCACGACGTACGGCACCTGGGTCTCCCAGCCGGTGTCGGTGCGGAGCCGGAAGACGTAGAACCCCGGCACCCACGTCGAGGTGTCGACGGTCAGGTCGCGTGTCCACGGGAGCGACCACGGTGCGGGTCTCGTGCGACGCGAACCGCGGCGGCGCCTGCTCGCGGCCGTCGGCGGACGCCCGACTCCCAGACGAAGGCGCCGGTCCCGCCCTCGTAGGAGCCGATCCGGTAGGCGGCGGCCTCGTAGCCGCCCTCGGTGGTGGAGACCTTGAGCCCGACGCGGGTGCCGGGCAGCGCCGCTCGCGTGTGTCGTGTACGCCGCGACCTCGCCGTGGCTCGACTGCCTGGAGATCCGCCAGTCCTCCGATCCGCGCGGCTCGGGCTCGGGCTTCGACGTCGCGGGCGCTGGGCCAGGGGCACTGACGTCGGCCAGCACGGCGACGATGGCCTGCTCGCTGCCTGTCGCCGGTGACGGATCGGTGGTCCCACAACCCGCCAGGAGGGGGCTGAGAACCAGCCCTGCCAGTGCCGACTACAGCCTTCATCGTGACCACCTCGATCCGGGGCGCCGGACCGTCCGGCACCGTGTGATCGACGATTCGCCCGGGGCCTGTCCCGCGCACATGGGGCGGCGATCCCGACAGGTCGGGACATCCGGGACGCAGACCCGACCGCGGGGCGGAGGGGCGCGAGGCGTGGACCTAGGATTGCGCCCATGCCCGAGATCTCCCGCGAGGAAGTGGCGCACCTGGCCACCCTCGCCCGCATCGACCTCGACGACGCCGAGCTCGATCACCTCGCCCCCCAGCTGAGCGTGATCCTCGAGTCAGTCGCCTCCATCAACGGTGTCGCCGGTGACGACGTGCCGCCCACGTCGCACGCGCTGCCGCTGACCAACGTCTTCCGCGACGACGTCGTCACGCCCGGGCTGACCGCCGAGCAGGCGCTGTCGGGTGCCCCCGCGGTCGACCAGCAGCGCTTCTCGCGTGCCGCGGATCCTGGGGGACGAGCAGTGAGCGCCATCGACATCCGCAGCACCGCCGCCGAGATGGCGCAGGCGCTGGCCGACGGCACCGTCACCAGCGTCGAGCTGACCCGAGCTGCACCTCGACCGGATCGCGGCCGTCGACGGCGACGTCCACGCCTTCCTGCACGTCGACCGCGAGGGCGCGCTCGCCCAGGCGGCCGCCTCCGACGCCCGCCGCGCGGCCGGCCAGACGCTGAGCCCGCTGGACGGCGTACCGATCGCGGTCAAGGACGTCCTCACCACCGAGGGCCTGCCCACGACGTGCGGCTCGAAGATCCTCGAGGGCTGGATCCCGCCCTACGACTCGACCGTCGTGGCGAAGCTCCGGGCAGCCGGCCTGCCGATCCTGGGCAAGACCAACATGGACGAGTTCGCGATGGGCTCCTCCACCGAGCACTCGGCCTACGGACCCACCCACAACCCCTGGGACCTCGACCGGATCCCCGGTGGCTCGGGCGGTGGTTCGGCCGCGGCCGTCGCGTGCCTTCGAGGCGCCGCTCGCCATCGGCACCGACACCGGCGGCTCGATCCGCCAGCCCGGCGCGGTCACCGGCACGGTCGGCGTGAAGCCGACGTACGGCGGGGTCTCCCGCTACGGCCTCGTCGCCCTGGCCAACAGCCTCGACCAGGCGGGCCCGGTCACCCGGACCGTCCTGGACTCCGCGCTGCTCCACGACATCATCGGCGGGCACGACCCGCGCGACAGCACCTCGATCGAGCAGGAGTGGCCGTCGTTCACCGACGCGGCCCGCGCCGGCGCGACCGGCGACCTGACCGGGCGTGAAGGTCGGCGTCATCAAGGAGCTGGCGGCCGGAGACGAGCAGAGCGGCTGGCAGCCCGGCGTGATGGCCCGGTTCCAGGAGTCGGTCGACCTGATGGTCAAGGCGGGCGCCGAGGTCGTCGAGGTGTCCTGCCCGTCCTTCGTCCACGCGATGGCGGCCTACTACCTGATCCTGCCCGCCGAGGCGTCGAGCAACCTCGCGAAGTTCGACGCGATGCGCTACGGCCTGCGCGTCGTGCCCGAGGGCGACCCCAGTGCGGAGGACGTCATGCGCGCGACCCGCGACGCCGGCTTCGGCGACGAGGTCAAGCGCCGCATCATCCTCGGCACCTACGCCCTGTCCAGCGGCTACTACGACGCCTACTACGGCCAGGCCCAGAAGGTGCGCACGCTGATCAGCCGCGACTTCGAGGCCGCCTTCGCGCAGGTCGACGTGCTCGTGTCGCCGACCGCCCCGACCACGGCCTTCAAGCTGGGGGAGAAGCTCGACGACCCGATCGCGATGTACCTCAACGACCTCGCGACGATCCCCGCCAACCTGGCCGGCGTCCCCGGCATCTCGGTGCCGAGCGGCCTGGCCGACGAGGACGGACTCCCGGCCGGCTTCCAGATCCTCGCCCCGGCGCTCGAGGACGACCGCCTCTACCGGGTCGGTGCCGCGCTGGAGAGCCTGCTCGCTGCAGGAGTGGGGCGCGCCCCTGCTCGACAGGGCTCCGGCCCTCGAAGGAGCCAACCCGATGAGTGACGCGCTGCTGACCTTCGAGGAGTCGCTCGAGAAGTTCGACCCGGCGATGGGCCTCGAGGTCCACGTCGAGCTCAACACCCACTCGAAGATGTTCTGCGGCTGCCCGACGGAGTTCGGCGCCGAGCCCAACACGCAGGTCTGCCCGACGTGCCTGGGCCTGCCCGGCGCGATGCCGGTGGTCAACCGGATCGCCGTCGAGTCGGCCATGCGGATCGGGCTCGCGCTCAACTGCGAGATCGCCGAGTGGTGCCGCTTCGCCCGGAAGAACTACTTCTACCCGGACATGCCGAAGAACTTCCAGACCTCGCAGTACGACGAGCCGATCGCCTTCGACGGCTGGATGGACGTCAACGTCCCGACCGAGCGACGGCGACGTCGAGGTCGTGCGCGTCGAGATCGAGCGCGCCCACATGGAGGAGGACACCGGCAAGTCGCTGCACGTCGGTGGCGCCACCGGCCGCATCCACGGCGCCGACTACTCCCTGGTCGACTACAACCGTGCCGGCATCCCGCTGATCGAGATCGTGACGCGACCGATCATGGGCACGCGCGCCAACGCGCCCGCGGTCGCCAAGGCGTACGTCGCCCAGCTGCGCGAGCTGATCGTCGCGCTCGGCGTCTCCGACGCCCGCATGGACCAGGGCTCGATCCGCGCCGACGTGAACCTCTCGCTGGCACCCGTCGGGACGGGCTCGCTCGGCACCCGCACCGAGACCAAGAACGTCAACTCGCTGCGCTCGGTCGAGCGGGCCGTGCGCTACGAGATGCAGCGTCACGCCGCGATCCTCGACGGCGGCGGCTCGATCCTGCAGGAGACGCGGCACTGGCACGAGGACACCGGCGTCACGACGAGTGGCCGCGAGAAGTCCGACGCCGAGGACTACCGCTACTTCCCCGAGCCCGACCTCGTGCCGGTCGCGCCGAGCCGCGAGTGGGTCGACGAGCTGCGCGGCACCCTGCCGGAGAACCCGACCGTCCGACGGGCCCGGCTCCAGGCCGAGTGGGAGTTCAGCGACCTCGACATGCGCGACACGATCGGTGCAGGCGCGCTGGGGCTGGTCGAGGAGACCATCGCCGCCGGCGCCACGCCGCAGACCGCCCGCAAGTGGTGGCTCGGCGAGCTCGCCCGGCGCGGCAACGAGGACGGCGTGGAGCTCGTCGACCTGCCGATCACGCCGGCCGACGTGGCCCGCATCCAGGCCCTGGTCGACGACGGGACGGTCAACGACAAGCTGGCGCGCCAGGTCTTCGAGGGCGTGCTCGCCGGCGAGGGCACTCCCGACGAGGTCGTCGCCTCGCGCGGCCTGGCCGTGGTCTCCGACGACGGTGCCCTGGGTGCCGCCGTCGACAACGCCATCGCGGCCAACCCGGAGATCGCCGACAAGATCCGCGACGGCAAGGTCGCCGCCGCCGGGGCGCTCATCGGAGCCGTCATGCAGGAGATGCGCGGCAAGGCCGACGCCGGTCGCGTGCGCGAGCTGATCCTGGAGAAGCTCGCCTGACCTCGGACGCCTCCCGGGCGCCCTGCCGGCGGTCTAGACACCTTGTTAGGCTCCTCGCGAGTCACATTGGTCACATCACCAACCAACGCTCGCACCACCCGGGGGACGGCCTGGCCGTCAATGATGTCGCGCCTTCCCCTTGTGAGCCGGAAGGAAGTCATGCACCAGTCCATTCGCACGGCTGCGGTCGCCCTGTCGACCGCAGCGCTCTCAGCCGGAGTGCTCATCGCGCCCTCCGCCTCGGCGGCGCCCGCAGCGCCGTCGCTCTCGAAGACCGACAGCACGCCGTCGAAGATCGCGGCGGAGTGGCTGGCCGGTGAGCTCAAGGACGGCCTGATGGTCGGCTCGTTCGGCCCCGACTTCGGGCTCACGCTCGACGCCGGGTTCGCCCTCTCGACCGTCGCCGGTCAGGGCGCGGCCGTCACCGCGATCAACAGCGCCCTCGAGCCGCGCATCGCCGACTACGTCGGCGACGGGACCAAGGAGTCCTACGCCGGCCCGCTGGGCAAGGCTGCCGCGTTCGCGCGCACGGCCAAGAAGAACCCCACCAGCTACGGCGGCATCAACCTGGTCACCCGACTCGAGGAGCGCACGGCCGACGCCGCTGCCGGCGCCACGGCCGGCCGGGTCTCCGACAAGTCCGACTTCGGCGACTTCGCCAACGTCGTCGGCCAGTCGTACGCCGTCCGCGCCCTCACGCTCGCGAAGTCCGCCGAGGCAGGGGCCGCCCGCGACTTCCTGCTCAAGCAGCAGTGCGCCTCGGGCTACTTCCGGCTCAGCTTCGACAAGGCCAACGTCCCCAACCAGGCGTGCACCGAGGGTGTGGCCGGCAGCGAGGCCGACCCCGACGCCACGTCGCTCGCGGTGATCAACCTCGTGGAGTCGGGCGACAACAGCCAGGCCGTCAAGGACGCCCTGGCGAAGGCGGGCGCCTGGCTGGCCGACCGCCAGCGCGGCAGCGGTGCCTTCCGGGGCGGCACCGGCACGGCCGTCATCAACGCCAACTCCACGTCGTTGGGTGGCTACGCCCTCGGCCTGCTGAAGAACCGCGCCGCGGCGCTCAAGGCAGCCGTGTGGGTGCGCAACCTCCAGCCGGTCGACAAGTACAAGTGCCGCACCGCGCTGACCAAGGACACCGGAGCGGTCGCCTACCGCAAGGACAAGGTCACCGCCGCCAAGACCGGCGGCATCAGCTCCGACGCCCGTGACGAGTGGCGCCGCGCCACCGCGCAGGCGGTGCTCGGCCTGCAGTTCGCCCCGGCGAGCAACGACGACCTGCGGATCCAGTCCGTACGTCGTGAGGCCCGCGCCGGCGACCAGGTGCAGTTCCGGGTCTTCGGCCTGGCACCCGGCGAGAGCGCCTGCCTGCAGGTGAAGGGTGACTTCACCCGCGTCAAGGGCAAGAAGTCCGGCGAGAAGATCGTGCGCAAGCTCCAGCTGCCCACCGGCAACCAGCGACGGGTCGCGCTCGTCAAGACCTCGGACGACCAGGCGCGTACGTCGCTCCGGGTCCGCAACTGAGCGTCTGCACCTGACCACCACCTCGGCCCGGCGTCCACGACGCCGGGCCGAGGTGCGTCCGGCCGCGAACGAGGGCTAGGCTGCGCACGCCGCACCCGTCCGGGTCGGCACCACCACGCACGAGCTGGGGAAAGCCGGTCCGATTCCGGCGCTGACCCGCAACCGTAGGCACGGGAGAGATCCCGTGTGAGCCGGAACACCTGCCTCGACGCGTCATGATCACCATCGCTGTCGAGGAATGCAGCGGGGCGAACCGGTGTATTCCGATTCCCTCCTGTCGCAGCGAGGGAAGGAACCATGAAGTTCTCCCCGCCAAGAGGTGCCCTCTCTGGCCTCGCGCTCGCCGTCGCCACCGCGGCGCTGGCCCAGCCGATGCTGGCTCCCGCCGCCCAGGCCACGGCCGGCGAGACCGCTCCAGCGGCCGCGCGGTCCGGCACCGGGTGGCTGGCCACCCAGCTCACCGACGGTGTCATTCACAACGACACCTACGACTTCGACGACCTCGGCATGACACTCGACATCGGGCTGAGCATGGGCGAGGTCGGGGGAGACGAGGCGCTGGTCCGTCAGCTCCGCTCGGCGATGTCCACGCGCATCGAGGAGTACGTCACGGGCGGCGCCTATGGCGACCCGGCGTTCCGCCTCGCGGGTGAGCTCGCCAAGTCCCTGGTCTTCGCTCAGGTCAGCGGCGCCGACCCGGCGACGTACGGCGGCTACGACCTGGTCACCGAGCTCGAGCGCACGGTGACCACGTCCGGTGCCAGTGCCGGACGCGTCGTCAACTACTCCCCGGCTCCGGGATGGGGCGACTACGCCAACTCCTTCAGCCAGGCGCTCGCGGTGCGCGGCCTCTCCGTGGCCGGTTCCGCCCTGGCCGCCCCGGCGACCGACTTCCTCTTGAAGCAGCAGTGCTCCTCCGGCTCCTTCCGCATCTTCTTCACCCCCGATCCGGCGGCGGCGAACCAGTCCTGCGTCGACGGGCACCGACGGCACCGACACCGACACCACCGCGTTCGTCGTTGCTCAGCTCGCAGCCGTCTCCCCGCGCTCGCCCGAGGTCAACGCGGCCATCGACCGCGCGGTTGCCTGGCTGGTCGCCACGCAGCGCGCCGACGGGTCGTTCATCGGCAGCGAGTTCACACCCGACCCCAACGCCAACAGCACCGGTCTCGCGGCCAGCGCGCTGGCCGTCGCCGGTAGGTGCGAGCACGCCGGCCGGGCGGCCGAGTGGGTCTCAGGGGTGCAGGTCGGGCCGCAGGCCGCGAGCTCGCCGCTGGCCGGTGACGAGGGTGCGATCGCCTACTCCACCTCGATCTTCACGCAGGCGCAGGGCTCCGGGATCAGCGACGACGAGCGCCCGACCTGGTGGCGTACGTCGGTGCAGGCGGTTTCCGGCCTCACGCACGTGCGTGGCTCCGCCAGTGCCCTGGCGGTCACCTCGTCCGGCACCGAGCCGGGTTCGTCGGTCTCGCTGGTCGCGACCGGTGCCCGGGTCGGCGAGCGGTTCTGCCTCAGCGGTCCCGGCATCTCCGGCAGCCGCACCATCGCCGTGGGCCTGGACGGCACGGCCACCGCGAAGGTGACCCTGCCCGGCACCTCGGGTCCGGCGGCGTACACGTTCACCGGCCGCGACGGTGCGAAGACGCACACCGTCACTGTCCGCTCCGCGACCGAGCGAGGCTCGGTCAGCGGGGTTCGCCTGGTGGGTCCCACGGGCTTCCGCCAGGCCGGATCCAGGGTTTCTCTCGAGGTCGTTGGTGCTGCTGCCGGTGCTCGATTCGTGATGCGTGGACCGGGCGTCGCTGACGCCGACGGTCGTGGTCGGCTCCGACGGCGTCCTGACCCGCCTGGTCACCCTGCCGAAGGGCACCACCACCGCGTCGTACGTCCTGTTCGGTGCAGACGGGCAGGTGTCCCACGACATGCGGGTGCTCGGGAAGACCACTCTGAAGGTGTCCACGCGGGGAGCCGACGGACCCCGGACACGTGTGCTCGTTCGCAAGCTGGCTCCGCGCGAGCGGGTGCGGCTGGTGGTGCAGGGCGACACCGTCGCGAAGGGTCGTGCGGACGCGAAGGGCCGCTTCGTGGCTCGCGTCCGGTTGTCCGGCGACCGGCCCTTGGTCCGGATCAGGGCGGTCGGTCAGTTCCCGGCCCTGCGCTCCGGCTCGACCACAGTGACGCTGCGATGACACCGATCTCCGTGCGTGGGTTGGTCGGCTCGCTCCTGGTGCTGATCGTGGGTCCATGGTTCGTCCTGGGATCGGCCACGGCCGTCGGGTGCGGCCACGTGCACGACCTCGGGCGGGGTCAGCGTCGTCGTCGACTACCGCGAGATCGGTGGTGGCACGATCACCGCCTGTGCCCCGGACGGCGGCGGCAAGAGCGCCGCGGCGGTCTTCGCCTCGGTCGGCGTCGACATCAGCTACGCCACCCGTCAGCCCGGCTTCGTGTGCCGGGTCAACGGTGCTCCGGCCAGCGACCCGTGCGTGAATGCCTCCCCGTCCAACGCCTACTGGGGGCTCTGGTGGGCCGACGGTTCGAACGCGTCGTGGAACTACTCGTCCTCCGGAGTCGGCTCGTTGACCGTGCCGGCCGGGGGATCGGTGGGCTGGTCGTGGCAGCAGGACCGCGCTGCCGGTGCCGGCGTGCCGCCGGGTGTGACGCCGCCGGTGAGCCGCTCCTCGACGCCGACGCCGACGTCCTCACCGACCCCGACGTCCTCGCCCACTCCAACGTCCTCGCCGACCGCGAGCCCGAGCACGGTGCGCGGCACGCCCAGCTCGAGCCCCAGCCCCAGCCAGGGCGGGTCGGGTGGCTCCTCGGGAGGTTCCGGGAGCAACGGGGGAGGCAGCTCGCCGACAGCGAACCCGACATCGGGATCCCCGTCGGCGTCGCCTCGGGTCGTCCTCGCCCAGTGCCTCGGGCTCGGCCAGCCCCTCGCAGGAGGCCACGCTTGGCTCTGAGTCTCCCAGCGACTCACGGTCCAAGGGCGGCTCCGAGGAGCCCACCCTCGACGATGAGTCTCCCAGCGACTCAACGTCCAGCGAGGCCGTCGACCCGGCTGACTCAGCGTCTGAGTCTCCCAGCGACTCAAGCGCAACTGACTCGTCTCCGAGCAGCCAGACTGCACGCTGCCGAGCCTGAGCGCATCCCGGCCTGGATGACCTGGGCTGTCGTCGGCCTGCTCGCGATCGCGATCGTGGTAAGCGCCGTCGTGGCGCGTCGTAGACGGGGGGTCTGACGCGCCGTGACCGGATCGGCCCTGCCGTGGGGAGCGCTGCCGCGTGACCTGCACCCGATCGCCTGGTGGTCCTGGGCGATCGGGCTGGCCACCGCAGCGTCCCTGACCACCAACCCGTTCCTGCTGGTCATGCTCATGGGCTCGGCGACGATGGTGGTCATGGCCCGTCGATCCGGTCACCCCTACGGACGCTCGTTCCGGCTGTACGCCATGCTCGCCGCGCTGACGGTGGTGCTCCGGATCGTGTTCCGGATCATCTTCGGCGGTCAGGAGATCGGCCACGTGGTGCTCGACCTGCCGGAGATCCCCCTGCCCGACTGGGCCGCCGGCGTCCGGCTGCTCGGCCCGGTCACGAGCGAGGCACTGCTGGCCGGCCTCTACGACGGCCTGCGGCTGGGCACGATCATCCTGTGCGTCGGCGCCGCCAACTCGCTCGCCAACCCCAAGCGACTGCTCGCGTCGGTCCCCCCGGCGTTGTACGAGATCGGCTCCGCCCTGGTCGTCTCGGTGACGATCCTCCCGCAGCTCGCCGACAGTGCGCGGCGGGTCCGTGCTGCGCAGGCACTCCGGGGCGGCGCGACGACCGGTGTCGGTCGGCTGCGTCGGTTCCTCGTCCCCGTCCTCGAGGACGCGCTCGAGCGCTCGCTCGCGCTGGCGGCCGGCATGGACACCCGTGGGTACGGCCGGTCCGGGGGAGCGACGACCCGCGAGCGGTGGGTCACCGGCTCCCTGCTCATGCTCGCCCTGACCGGTATCTGCGTGGGCACCTACGCCTGGCTCGACCCCACGGCGCCCCGCATCCTCGCGCTGCCGATGCTCGCGGCCGGCGTGATCGTCGCGGTCCTCGGTCTCACCAGTGCGGGGAGCCGGGTGCAGCGGACCCGCTACCGCCCCGACGTCTGGCGCGCACCCGAGTTCCTCACGATCGCCGTCGGCGTCCTCGTCGCTGTGCTCGGCTGGTGGCTCGGCCGCACCCAGGTCGCGGTCGCCTACCCCGGGGTGGACGTGATGCCGTACCTCTCCCCGCTCGCCCTCGCGGTCGGACTGCTCGGCACGATCCCCGCCTTCGCGACCCCGATCCCGGCCAGCGCCCTCACCCGCAGCGACCTGCGGCAGGAGGTGGCCTGAGTGATCGAGCTGCGCGGCATCAACTTCCGCTACGGCGAGGACGCGGTCCTGCGCGACGTCGACCTCACCCTCGACGAGGGCGAGCTGGTCCTCGTCTCCGGCCGCACCGGCGTCGGGAAGTCGACCCTGCTCGGCGTCGTGACCGGTCTGGTGCCGAGGTTCACCGGCGGAGTGCTCACCGGCGACGTCCTCCTCGACGGGGTCAGCATCGTCGACCAGCCGCCGCGCGAGCGTGCGCACCTGGTCGGCTACGTCAGCCAGGACCCGCTGGCGGGCTTCGTCGCCGACACCGTCGAGGAAGAGCTCGCCTACGGCATGGAGCAGCTCGGCACCCCCGTCGGGACCATGCGCCGTCGGGTCGAGGAGACGCTCGACCTGCTGGGCATCGCGGACCTGCGTTCGCGCGACCTGCGGACGCTCTCCGGCGGCCAGCAGCAGCGGGTCGCGATCGGGTCCGTGCTCACCATGCACCCTCGGGTGCTCGTCCTCGACGAGCCGACCTCGGCCCTCGACCCGACCGCCGCCGAGGACGTCCTGGCGGCCATCACCCGCCTCGTGCACGACCTCGGCCTCACCGTCCTGCTGGCCGAGCACCGCCTCGAGCGGGTGGTCCCGTTCGCCGACCGGATCTGCCTCGTCACCGGCGACGGCAGCATCCGGGTGGACCGACCCGAGCGGATCCTTGCCGACTCGCCGGTCGCGCCGCCGCTGGTCGAGCTCGCGCGTCTGGCCCGCTGGGAACCGCTGCCTCTGACGGTGCGCGACGCGCGCCGGCACGCCCGTTCGCTGCCCGAGCTCACGCCGCCCCCGGCTGCACCCGCGTCCGACGCCGTGCCGCTGCTGGTCGGCCGGGCGATCACCGTCGTGCACGGCCAGCACGTCGCCGTACGCGAGGTGGACCTGACCCTCTCGACCGGACGCGTGACGGTGCTGATGGGACGCAACGGGTCCGGCAAGTCCAGCCTGATCTGGGCGCTCCAGGGCTCGGGCAAGCGGCGCTCCGGGTCGCTGGACGTCGCCGGCAACGACCCCGCCGACCTGACGCCCGCCGAGCGTCGTACGCACGTGGGTCTGGTGCCCCAGACCGCCGCCGACCTGCTCTACCTCGAGACCGTCTCGGAGGAGTGCGCGGCTGCGGACGCCGGCGCGGCGGCGGACGCCGCCTCGGACGCGGCGACCGGAGCCTGCCGCGCGCTGCTCGACCGGCTCGCCCCGGGCATCGAGGAGTCCATGCACCCGCGCGACCTCTCCGAGGGCCAACGCCTCGCCCTCGCGCTGTCGATCGTGCTCACCGCGCGGCCACCCGTGGTGCTCCTCGACGAGCCGACGCGCGGTCTGGACTACGCGGGCAAGGCCGAGCTGGCTCGCATCGTCGCCGACCTCGCCGGCGAGGGGCACGCCGTGCTCCTCGCGACGCACGACGTCGAGTTCGCCGCCCACGTGGCGGACGAGGTGGTCGTCCTGGCCGAGGGGGAGATCGTCTCCAGCGGTCCGCCGCGTCGCGTCCTGGCCGAGTCCCCGTCGTTCGCGCCGCAGGTCACGAAGGTGCTCGGGGCGCCGTGGCTCACCGTCGACGAGGTCGCGGCCGCGCTCGAGGTGTCGCCATGATCGCCTCGCGCAACCAGGTCGCCCTCCCGATCGGTCCGCGCACCGCGGCCGTCCTCGGGCTGGCCTCGCTGGCCGGGCTGATGATGCTCTGCTGGCCGCTGCTGCTCAGCGTCCAGCCGGGGCAGCGCGTGGAGCCACCGTTCCTGTTCATGGCGCTGCTCCCGCTGGTGATGGTGGTCGTGCTGGCCGAGATGGGCGAGGGGGGCATGGACTCCCGGGTGCTCGCCGTGCTCGGGGTGCTCTCTGCCATCAACGCGGTGATGCGCGGGCTGGGCGCTGGAACGGCCGGCATCGAGATGGTGTTCTTCCTGCTGATCCTGGGCGGGCGGGTGTTCGGCGCGGGCTTCGGCTTCGCCCTCGGCTGTACGTCGCTCTTCGCCTCCGCGCTGCTCACCGCCGGGGTGGGTCCGTGGCTGCCGTTCCAGATGATCTGCGCGGCCTGGGTCGGTATGGGAGCCGGGCTCCTGCCGCGGAACGTGAGTGGTCGTGCGGAGATCGCGATGCTGGTGGCGTACGCGGTCATGGCGTCGTACGCCTACGGGCTGCTGATGAACCTCAGCTACTGGCCGTTCACGCTCGGCATCGTCGTCCCGGGCAACGAGGGATCGCTGGCCTACGTCGCCGGCGCCCCTGTCCTCGAGAACCTGCACCGCTTCCTCGTCTACACCCTTCTCACCTCGACCGGCGGCTGGGACACCGGCCGGGCGATCACCACCGGCGTCGCCATCGTCGTGCTCGGTCCCGCGATCCTCACGACGCTGCGACGGGCCGCGCGCCGGGCCGTGGTCCAGCCGGGCTAGGGCTGGATGACGATGATCCGGTCGTCGGCCTCGGTCGGTTCGCCGCGCCCGTCCCGGTTGGACGTGGTGAGCCACAGCGTGCCGTCCGGTGCCGCAGCCACGGTGCGGAGCCGGCCGTAGTCCTCGGTGAAGAACTCCTTCGGGTCGGTGGCCCTGCCGGCCTCGGAGACGTCGATGCGCCACAGCCGCTGGCCGCGCAGGCCGGCCATCCAGAGGCGGCCGTCGGCCCAGGCCAGGCCGCTGGGCGAGGCGTTCTCGACCGGCCAGACGAGCTGGGGGTCGACGAACTCCCCGCCGCCGCCGGTGCCCTCGACCTCGGGCCAGCCGTAGTTGCCGCCCTTCTCGATGAGGTTGAGCTCGTCCCAGGTGGAGTCGCCGAACTCCGAGGCCCACAGCCGCCCCTGGTCGTCCCAGGCCAGGCCCTGCACGTTGCGGTGGCCGAGCGACCAGACGGGTGACCCGGCCTCGGGGTTGCCGGGGGCGGGGTCGCCGTCCGGGGTGAGTCGGAGGATCTTGCCGCCGAGGCTGTCGGGGTCCTGGGCCAGCCCCGGGTCGCCGACCTCGCCCGTGGCGACGTAGAGGTAGCCGTCCGGGCCGAAGGCGATCCGTCCGCCGTCGTGGATGAAGCCCTGCGGGATCCCGTCGAAGACCACCTCCGGGGTACCCAGTGTCATGCCGTCGAGCTCGGCGCGCAGCACCCGGTTGTCGGTGCCGGTGGTGATGTAGAAGAAGAGCGAGCTGTCGGTCTCGAAGTCGGGGGACACGGCGACGCCGAGGAGCCCGGCCTCGCCCTCGGGCACGGCCTCGGGGAGGGTGCCGATCTCGTTCGGCGTGCCGTCGGGTGTGACGTGCAGGACGCGTCCCGACATGCGCTCGGTGACGACCGCGGCACCGTCGGGCAGGAAGTCCACGCCCCACGGCACCTCCAGGAGGTCGACCAGCGTGCCGACAGCCTGGGGGGCGCCGTCGTTCGCCCGCGGCGTGCCGGACGAGGTGGGCTCGCTGGGCGTCGGCTGGCTGGGAAGGTCGGTGGGCTGCGTCGTACGCGGAATCGGCTCCTGCTCGGCGGTGCAGCCGGTGGCGGCCGTGAGGCCGAGCAGGGCCAGCGAGGTGAGGGCGAGTCGCGAGCGCATGCAGCGATTCTGCCGGGTCGTCGGTGAGGCGAGCCTCAGTCCGGCGCCGGCTCGACCTGCTCGGGTGCCGCTCCCGAGCGGGTGGCGCCCACGGACGCGGCCACCACGCACGCGATCGCCAGCCACTGGAGCGGAGACAGGTGCTCGTCGAGCACGACGATCGCCGCCAGGGCCGCGGCGGCCGGTTCCAGGCTCATCAGGATCCCGAAGACCGCCGGTCGCAGGGACCGTAGTGCCACGAGCTCGGCGCTGTAGGGGATGACCGAGCTGAGCAGCCCGACCAGGGCGCCGATCAGCAGGATCCGCGGTTCGAAGAGCGACGTGCCGCCGGTGACCAGCGCCGGGAGCGTCATGGCCGCCGCGGCGATGAGGCTCGCCACGGCCAGTCCGTCGAACCCCGGCCACCGTCGTCCGGTGCTCGCGCTGAGCAGGATGTACGCCGCCCACGCGGCGCCGGCGAGCAGGGCGTACGCGACGCCCAACGGGTCGAGGCCGGCCGGTTCGAAGCCGAGGAGCACGACACCCGCGGCGGCGAGCAGGACCCAGATGACGTCGCGGGCCCGGCGGGATCCGAGCACCGCGAGGGTGAGGGGACCGATGAACTCGATGGTGACGGCGATGCCGAGGGGGATCCGGGCGAAGGACTGGTAGATGGCCCAGTTCATGACGCCCAGGCTCAGGCCGAAGCCGATGACGACCAGCCAGTCCCGGCGGCTGCGGCCGTGGAAGCGGGGGCGCGCCAGCACCATGAGCACGATCGCGCTGGTGGCCAGGCGCAGCCAGACCATCGCGGTGGGCGAGATCTCGCCGAAGAGGCCCTTGGCCACGGCGGCACCGACCTGCACCGAGAGGATCCCGATGACGACGAGCCACACGGGGCCGAGTCGCGAGGTCACGGCGTCAATCTAGGGCGTGTCCTCCGCGAGCTCTCGCATGGCCCGACGGGCGTGACGCGTCTCGGCGGCGAAGTAGTCCAGCCCCCAGTCGGCGACGAGTGCGGGGTAGCGGAAGGCCTCGCCGGGGGAGTCGGACCCGCGGAGCATCTCGCGGACGCCGGCCAGCTCGGTGCGGGCGGCGGTCAGCTCGTCGACGTACGCCTCGAGCATGCGCGTCACGGTCGGTCGGGTCGCTGGCGTTGGACATCAGCATGCGCAGGAGGACCGTGTGCTTGAGGACGGGGAACCCGGCGGGCGTCTCCTCCAGCCACGTGCGGAGGGTCTCCTGGCCGGTGTCGGTGATGGCGTACGTCGTCACGTCCCGGCCGGCGTCGGGGCGCGAGGAGGCTCGCACCAGCCCGCGCTCGGTGAGGCGGCGCAGCTCGGAGTAGATCTGGCTCATGGCCGGGGCGACCCAGTAGAAGCGCAGGGTGAACTCGGCTCGTTGCTTGAGCTCGTAGCCGGTGAGCTCGTCGCCGAAGGTGAGCAGGCCGAGGATGGCGTAGCTCGTCACCGGAAGGTCTTGACTCATGGTGCAGCCAGAGTAGTGTTCCAAATCGGAATACGCACGGGGAAGGACTTCCGATGAAGACGTTGCTGATGGTCGGCACCCGCAAGGGATTGTGGCTCGGGACCTCGGACGAGGCCCGCAGCGCGTGGTCGTGGACCGGCCCGCACTTCCCGATGGAGGAGGTCTACTCCGTCATGGTCGACCAGCGCGGCGACCAGCCCCGCCTGCTGGCCGGGGCGTCGTCGAGCTGGTTCGGGCCCGCAGGTCTGGCGCTCGGACGACCTGGGCTCGAGCTGGGCAGAGACGCCGAACGGCGCCGCCCGCTTCCCGGAGGACACCGGCGCGACCCTGGCCCGCGTGTGGCAGCTGCAGCCCGGGTTGTCGTCGGACGGTGGCGACGAGGTGGTGTGGGCCGGGACCGAACCCGGGGCCGTCTTCCGCTCGACCGACCGCGGCGAGACCTTCTCGCTGGTCCGTGGTCTCTGGGACCACCCGCACCGCGAGGAGTGGAACGAGGGCTTCGGCGGCCAGGCGTTCCACACGATCCTGCCGCACCCCTCCGACCCCGACCGTGTGCTGGCGGCGCTCTCGACCGGCGGGGTCTACGTCACCGCCGACGGAGGCGAGTCCTGGAACCCGTCGAACACCGGGGTGAAGGCCGAGTTCTTCCCGGGCGAGCGCAACTACCCGGAGTTCGGCCAGTGCGTCCACAAGGTCGCGCGCGACGCCGAGGACCCGGAGCGGCTCTACCTCCAGAACCACGGCGGCGTCTACCGCTCCGACGACGGTGGCGCGTCCTGGCAGGACATCGCCCCGGGCCTGCCGACCGACTTCGGCTTCGCGATGGTCGCTCACCCGCGCCGGGGCGACACGGCGTACAACTTCCCGATCGACGGTGCCGAGGGCCGCTGGCCGGTCGACGGCAAGGCGCGTGTCTATCGCACCACCGATGCCGGCTCCTCGTGGGAGGCGCTGGGGGAGGGCAGCCTGCCGGACGGCTACTACGCCGCCGTGATGCGCGACGCGATGTGCACCGACGACCACGACGACGTCGGCCTCTACTTCGGTGGCCGCAACGGTGGCGTGTGGTGCTCGCCGGACGAGGGCCGGACGTGGCAGGAGATCCACAAGGATCTCCCCGACGTCCTCGTCGTCCGCGCCGCGCGGATCGACTGAGGTCTAGGCTCCCGATCATGGCCGACTTCTCCATGTCCCGCAGCACCCGGATCGAAGCCGAACCCGCGCGCGTCCACGCCCTGCTCGACGATTTCCGGGAGTGGCAGAAGTGGTCACCCTGGGAGGGCCTGGACGACAACCTCCACCGGGAGTACTCCGGCCCGGACCACGGGGTCGGCTCGACGTACCACTGGTCCGGGAACAAGAAGGCCGGCGAGGGCGAGATGGCCATCACCGAGTCCACTCCGCGAGCGGTCGTCGTCGATCTGCAGTTCCTCAAGCCCATCAAGGCGAGCAACGTCACCCGCTTCGACCTGACTCCCTCCGCCAACGGCACCGACGTGACCTGGACGATGACCGGCGAGCGCAGTGCGGTGATGAGCCTCATGGGCAAGCTGTACTTCGACAAGACGATCGGCAAGGACTTCGACAAGGGTCTGGCCACGCTGAAGCGAGAGGCCGAGCAGGCCTGACCTCCGGCTCCCTCGCCGCGCTCCGAGCGGTCGCCTCCGCGCGTCGTTCGGGCCGTCGTTTGCATGCCTTCTCCGGGCAGTTGCGCTTGAGTCTCTGAGCGACTCAAGGGCAAGGAGCCGCCCCATCCGCCGGCTCCTGGGGTGAGTCGCTGAGCGACTCATGCCGCAACTGTCGTTGCACCGGGAGGTACGACAGGCGGGGTGTGGACAGACCGTCCCTGTTGTCGGTGGCTGCCGCTGTGATGGACGAACGAGTCCGGACGACACACGCAGGGGGCAGACATGGCGAGGAGCTACAACCGGGACGTCGATGACGACCGGATCGACGAGACGTGGACCGAGGACGAGATCGGGTGGTACCTCATGGGTCCCTTCGACGGGAAGATCCCGGGACTGGTGCGACGCGTACGCCGCATCCTCGACGTCTCGCAGCGTGGGTTGGCCGCGATCCTCCAGGTGTCGCAGTCGGTCGTCGCCCGGTGGGAGACCGGCAGGGTGAGTCCTCGCGCCTCCGTGCTGCACGCGCTGCTGCGGATGGCCGGGCTGACGGTGGAGATCCATGACGAGGACGGTGCCGAGGTCGCGCCGATGCGGGACGACGGTGCCCGTGACCGACGCGGGCGGCGATACCCGGCGCACGTCGACCTGACGGTGCAGCGGATGGTGGGTGCCGCAGAGGGTGCAGTCGACGATGGCCGACTACGCCCTCTGGATCCATCGGTCACGAGCCCGGAAAATTCCGCAGGTCCGGTTCCGCACCTGTCCGTGGCAGCGGATGATCGAGCGACGACTCTTCGGGACGCCCGATGACCACCCGGCCCTGCTGCAGCTCGTGGCCGAGGCCAGGCATCTCGACGACCTGAGGGCGGATCGTCGCGAACGGGCGCGCGGCGGGCGTACGTGGCCGACCGTCCTCAGCGCCGACGTCCCGCGATCGGCGTGACTGTCCCGGGTCGGGTGAGACATGGAGCGGGCGCCGGCGGGTCCCGACTAGCCTGACGTCATGACCCACGCCGCCGAAGAGCCCGACCTCAAGCCCCGTTCCCGCGACGTCACCGACGGTCTCGAGAAGGCTGCCGCGCGCGGCATGTTGCGCGCGGTGGGCATGGGCGACGACGACTGGGTCAAGCCGCAGATCGGTGTCGCGTCGAGCTGGAACGAGATCACCCCGTGCAACCTTCGCCTCGACCGGCTGGCCAAGGCGGTCAAGAACGGCGTGCACGCCGGTGGCGGCTACCCGCTGGAGTTCGGGACGATCTCGGTCTCCGACGGCATCTCGATGGGCCACGAGGGCATGCACTTCTCCCTGGTCAGCCGCGAGGTCATCGCCGACTCCGTCGAGACGGTGATGATGGCCGAGCGCCTCGACGGCTCCGTCCTGCTCGCCGGCTGCGACAAGTCGCTGCCCGGCATGCTGATGGCGGCGGCGCGACTCGACCTGGCCAGTGTCTTCCTCTACGCCGGCTCGACGATGCCCGGCTCGGTCGACGGCAACGACGTCACGATCATCGACGCCTTCGAGGCCGTCGGCGCCTGCCTGGCCGGCAAGATCACCCGCGAGGAGGTCGACCGCGTCGAGCGGGCGATCTGTCCCGGTGAGGGCGCGTGCGGCGGCATGTACACCGCCAACACGATGGCCAGCGTCGCCGAGGCGCTCGGCATGAGCCTGCCCGGCAGCGCGGCGCCGCCGGCCGTGGACCGGCGGCGCGACGGCTTCGCCCACCGCTCCGGCGAGGCGGTCGTCGAGCATGCTGCGCCAGGGCATCACCGCCCGCCAGATCATGACCAAGCCGGCCTTCGAGAACGCCATCGCCGTCGTGATGGCCCTCGGCGGCTCGACCAACGCCGTCCTCCACCTGCTCGCCATCGCCCGCGAGGCCGAGGTCGACCTCGACGCTCGACGACTTCAACCGGATCGGCAGCAAGGTCCCGCACCTGGGTGACCTCAAGCCGTTCGGTCGCTACGTCATGAACGACGTCGACAAGATCGGCGGCATCCCGGTCGTGATGAAGGCGCTGCTCGACGCGGGCTTCATGCACGGCGACACCCTCACCGTCACCGGCAAGACGATGCGCGAGAACCTCGAGGCCCTCGCCCCGAAGGGCTCGACGGCGACGTCCTGCGCGCACCTCGACAAGCCGATCCACGCCACCGGCGGCATCACCATCCTGCGCGGCTCGCTCGCCCCGGAGGGTGCCGTCGTCAAGAGCGCCGGCTTCGACGACACGACCTTCACCGGCACCGCCCGCGTCTTCGACGGCGAGCGCAAGGCGCTCGACGCGCTCGCCGACGGCGAGATCAAGGCCGCGCGACGTCGTCGTCATCCGCTACGAGGGCCCCAAGGGCGGCCCCGGCATGCGCGAGATGCTCGCCATCACCGGCGCGATCAAGGGCGCCGGCCTCGGCAAGGACGTCCTGCTCATCACCGACGGCCGGTTCTCCGGCGGCACCACCGGGCTGTGCGTGGGCCACATCGCCCCCGAGGCCGTCGACGGCGGACCGATCGCGTTCGTCCGCGACGGCGACCCGATCACCCTCGACGTCGCCGGCCGCACCCTCGACGTCGAGATCGACGACCTGGAGGCGCGCAAGGAGGGCTGGGAGCCGCTGCCCGCCGAAGTACACCAGCGGTGTCCTCGGCAAGTACGCCAAGGTCGTCCAGTCCGCCGCCCACGGCGCGATCTGCGGCTGACCGGCACCGTCTGCGAGAGTTGCCCGGGTGAGCACTTCAGCAGAGCTGGACGCAGCCGATCCGCTGGCGTCCTACCGGGACCGGTTCGTCGGAGCAGCCTCCGACCTCGTCTACTTCGACGGCAACTCGCTGGGCCGTCCGGTGGCGGCCACCGCCGACCGCCTCAGCGACTTCGTCCACCAGGAGTGGGGCGGGCGGCTGATCCGCGGCTGGGACGAGCGCTGGATGGACCTGCCCACCACCCTCGGCGACGACCTGGCCCGGATCGCGCTGGGGGCCGCGCCCGGCCAGACCACGATCGGCGACTCGACCACCGTCTGGCTCTACAAGCTGATCCGCGCCGCGGTCGACGCCGTCGTACGCCGTGACCCCGCGCGCACCGAGATCGTCATCGACAGCGACAACTTCCCGACCGATCGCTACGTCGCGGAGGGCATCGCCGCCGAGCGCGGCCTCACCCTGCGCTGGATCGAGGTCGACACCTCGACCGGGGTGACCGCCGACCAGCTGCGGGACGCCGTGTCCGAGCGCACGTCACTCGTCATCCTCTGCCACGTGGCGTACAGGTCCGCCTGGCTCGCGGACGCCCCCGAGCTGACCCGCATCGCCCACGACGCGGGAGCGCTCGTGCTGTGGGACCTGTGCCACTCGGTCGGCTCCGTGCCGATCGCCCTGGACGAGTGGGACGCCGACCTGGCCGTCGGCTGCACCTACAAGTACCTCAACGGAGGCCCGGGCTCGCCCGCCTTCGGCTACGTCAACGCCCGCCTCCTCGACGAGCTCACCCAGCCGATCCAGGGCTGGATGGGGCACGCCGACCCGTTCCTCATGGGGCCCGGCTACACGCCCGCCCGGGGGATCCGCCGGTTCATCTCCGGCACGCCACCGATCCTGGGCATGGTCGCGATGCAGTCCATGCTCGAGCTCGTGGACGCTGCCGGCATGGAGTCGATCCGTGCGAAGTCGGTCGCGCTCACGTCGTACGCCATCGAGGTCGCCGACGCGACGCTCCCCGAGGTCAGCGTGACGTCTCCCCGCGACCCGGCCCTGCGCGGCGGCCACATCACGCTGCACCACGACCGGATGCGCGAGGTCACCGCCCGCCTGTGGGCGCGCGACGTCATCCCCGACTACCGCGACCCCGGCGGCCTGCGGATCGGGCTCTCGCCGCTCTCCACCTCCTTCGCCGAGGTCGAGGCCGGGCTGGCCGCGGTGGGCGAGGAGCTGCGTCGATGATCCGCTTTCCCGCGCCGCTCCTCCCCGGGGACCGGATCGGCGTCACCTCGCCCTCCAGCGGGGTGGAGGGCGCCGGCGCGCGGCGGATGGAGTTCTGCGCCGACTGGCTGCGCCGGCGCGGGTACGACGTCGTGGTCGGGGACTGCATGGACGGCACCGGTCACGTCTCGGCCCCCAAGGCGGCCCGCGCCGCCGAGCTCACCGCCATGCTGACCGACCCCGCCATCCGCGCGGTCGTCCCGCCCTGGGGCGGCGAGACGGCGATCGACATCCTCGACCAGCTCGACTGGGACGCGATCGCCGCGGCGGAGCCGACCTGGCTGGTCGGCTGGTCGGACCTGTCGACGGTGATGCTGCCCGCTCACCCTGCGCACCGGCATCGCGACGCTGCACGGCGACAACCTGGCCGACACGCCCTACGCCGTGCCCGAAGGGCTCACCCACTGGCTCGACATCGCCGGCGCGACCGGTCCCGTCACCCAGCGCGACTCGGGCCTGGTCGCCGACTGGGTGCGCTTCGAGGACGACCACACCGCGACCGAGTGGAAGCACGTCGGCACGGGGGAGTGGAGCCTCCACGGAGCGGACCGCCTGCTCGCGACGGGGCGCCTGATCGGCGGCTGCCTCGACACGGTCAGCGCCCTCGCCGGGACGCCGTACGGCGACGTGCCGCGCTTCGCCCGCGACCACTGTCCCGAGGGCACCCTGGTCTACCTCGAGGCCTGCGAGGACGACGCGTACTCGGTCTGCCGCCAGCTCCACGGCCTGCGCTACGCCGGCTGGTTCGACGACGCCGCCGCGATCCTCATCGGCCGGACCCGCGCCCCCGACTCCGCCACCCTGACCCAGCGCGAGGCCGTGCTCGACGCCCTCGGCGACCTCGACCTGCCGATCGTGTTCGACCTGGAGTTCGGCCACGTGCCGCCCCGGCTGCCCTTCGTCAACGGAGCGCTTGCGACGATCGAGGTCGGACCCGACGCCCGCCGCATCACCCAGGAGCTGACGATGACCGCCCACACCAACGAGCACGGCCAGCGGATCGGTCGTGAGCTCGACTGGGCACCGCGCCCCGAGGCGGTCGCGACGGTCCTGGAGGGGCAGGGCGTACGCCTCGAGCCGCTCGGCAGCGAGCATGTCGACGCCCTCTTCGCCGGGCTCTGCCGGGACGACGACGACGCCCTGTGGACCTACCTCTTCTGGGAGCGGCCGCGGACCCGCGAGGAGATGGCGGCGCTGGTCGAGGGGCTCGCGGCCGCCCCCGGCACCGTCCCCCTCGCCATCGTCGCGCGCGAGACGGGCGACGCCGTCGGCTTCTGCTCGCTGATGCGGATCGACCCGGTGATGGGCTCGATCGAGGTCGGCGGCATCGCCTTCGGCCGCCAGCTCCAGCGCAGCCGCGCGGCCACCGAGTCGATGTACCTCCTGATGCGCCACGCCTTCGACGACCTCGGCTACCGCCGCTACGAGTGGAAGTGCGACAGCCTCAACGGTCCGTCGCGCCGCGCCGCGATCCGGCTCGGCTTCATCTGGGAGGGCAGGTTCCGCAACGCGGTGGTCTACAAGGGCCGCAACCGCGACACCGACTGGTTCTCCGTCACCGACCTCGAGTGGCCGCGCGTGAAGAAGGCGATGGAGGACTGGCTCGACGACCGCAACTTCGACGCGGCGGGTCGCCAGCGCGTACGCCTCGCCGCCCGACCTGCCGAGAAGACGACCCAGCAGGAGCAGTGACATGGACCAGCGCCTCAGCTTCATCACCCTGGCCGTGACCGACCTGGCGGCCAGCCGGGACTTCTACGTCGACGGGCTGGGCTGGGAGCCCGAGCTCTACGTGCCGGGCGAGGTGCTCATGTTCCGCGTCGCGGACAAGGTCGTGCTGAGCCTCTGGGACGAGCGCGGCTTCACCGCCGAGATCGGCGAGGCGCCGGCCCGCGGCGGCATCGCGCCCGATCACGCTCTCCCACAACGTCGCGACCACCGAGGGCGTCGACGTCGTCCTCGGCCACGCCCGCGCGGCCGGTGCCCGGGAGGTCGGGGAGGCGACCGAGCGCGAGTGGGGCGGCTACTCCGGCTACTTCGCCGACCCGGACGGCTTTCGCTGGGAAGTGGCCTACAACCCCGGCGAGATCGGGCAGTCTGTGCTCCCGTGAGCGAACGAGCGAGCGACCCGGCGAGCGACACGACCGGCGTCCCGGGCTGGGACGACTACTTCCTCGGCATCGCCGCCGCCGTGTCGGCCCGTGCCAAGTGCACCCGCCGCCGGGTCGGCGCGGTCCTGACGATCGACCACCGGATCATCGCCACCGGCTACAACGGGGCGGCCCCCGGGGAGTCGGACTGCCTGCAGGGCGCCTGCCCGCGCGGCAAGCTGGGGTACGACGACGTGCCCGGGCTCGGCGACTACGACCGGCCGGGCACGCCGGGCTTCTGCATCGCCATCCACGCCGAGGTCAACGCGCTGCTCTTCGCGACCCGCGACACCAAGGGGTCCACGGCCTACATCACCGATCCGCCGTGCCCCGGCTGCCGCAAGGCGCTCGCCGCGGCCGGCGTCGTACGCGCGGTCTGGCCCGAGGGCGAGCACGACCGCGTCGGGCTCACGGCGTGGGCCTGACCCAGATCAGCTCGTCGGACTCCCACTTGTCCAGCGCGACCGCGGCGAGCCCGTCGACGGCCTCGGTGATCGATCCGGTGGCGAGGGTGGGGTGCTCCTCCCCGTAGTCCTGGCCGACGGTGTTGTTGTGGTCGTCGACCCGCGAGTCGCGGGCGCTGGGGGTGCCGCGCTCCTGCGCCCGGGCGATCGACGCAGCGACGGCCCGGTCGAACCGCGCGGTGAGCATCGCCTGCCAGATGAAGTGGCGCAGGGCGTTGGTGCGTCCCGGTACGCCGCGGCCGCGCGCCGTCGACGTACGCAGTGCGGCCTCGGAGATGCGGAGCACCTCGCAGCGCGCCGGACGGCGCCGACGTCCGCGGTGAGGGCCGCGGAGTAGAGCCGGGGAACGGTGGCGGCGGCGCTGGCACGACGTCGCTCGAATGCCTTGCTCACACCCAGGCTCGACCGGCTGCGCAGACCGTGCCAGAGTCGGAGGCATGGCTGACCCCGACGAAGAAGCTGCTCGCCGTCCGAGATCGCCCAGGAGCGGGCTCGACGACTGGCGTCGCCTGCTCACCGGGATCCGCGCGCGGTTCCGCACCGGCGACTTCGCGACCGGGGTGGCCCTCGTCGACCGCATCGGCGCGGCCGCGGACGAGGCCAACCACCACCCCGACGTCTCGCTGACCTATCCCGAGGTGAAGGTCGTGCTCAGCAGCCACGACGTCGGTGGCATCACCAGCCGCGACATCGACCTCGCGCGCCGGATCAGCGGACTCGCCGCCGAGCCGGGCGTCGCTGCCGATCCGCTGAAGCAGACCCAGCTCGAGCTCGGCCTCGACACCGCGGCCGAGGAGCGGCTCGCGCCGTTCTACGCCGCGCTGCATGGGTGATGCCGCCGTCGTCCGGTGTGGTTCCAGGCCCCCGAGTCCGGCGGGACCGCGCTGCCCCCCTCGGAGCCGCCGCAGCGCTGGCACCTCGACGTGTGGGTGCCGGTCGACGAGGCGGAGCGCCGCCTGCACGCCGTCCTCGACGCCGGCGGCCACCTCGTGAGCGACGCCGAGGCCCCGTCGTACTGGGTGGTCGAGGACGCCGAGGGCAACCGGTCCTGCATCTGCACCGCAGCCGCGCGCTGAGGGAAGTCACGCCCGGGATGCCACATGCTGGGACTTCCGTACCAGATACTGGGACGACTGGCAGACTGGCTTGACGCCGAAAGGCCCCGACGGCGACGGTTGTCGCATGCGCACCGAGAAGCTTCTTGTACGCACGCGACGCGTGAGCTGAGGTCCCAGACCCCACGCACACGCGTCACCCCTCGTCGCCCACCGGGCCGAGGGGTTTTTTGTTGGGCAGGGCACGACAAGACGGAAGAAGAACCATGACAGAGCAGGGCGGACAGGTCACCGGGTCGGTCTCAGGGGCGCAGAGCCTGATCACGTCGCTGGAGGCGGCCGGGGTCACCGACATCTTCGGGATCCCGGGCGGCGCCATCCTGCCGGCGTACGACCCGCTGATGGACTCGACGCGGATCCGCCACATCCTCGTGCGCCACGAGCAGGGTGCCGGCCACGCGGCCCAGGGGTACGCCGCCGCCACCGGTCGGGTCGGCGTCTGCATGGCGACCTCCGGCCCGGGCGCCACCAACCTCGTCACCCCGCTCGCCGACGCCCACATGGACTCGGTGCCGATGGTGGCCGTCACCGGCCAGGTCGGCGCCGCGATGATCGGCACCGACGCCTTCCAGGAGGCCGACATCCGCGGCATCACGATGCCGATCACCAAGCACAACTTCCTGGTCACCGACCCCCGCGACATCCCGCGCACGATCGCCGAGGCCTTCCACATCGCCTCGACCGGACGCCCCGGTCCCGTGCTGGTCGACGTGGCCAAGTCGGCGCTCCAGGCGCAGACCACCTTCACCTGGCCGACCGAGCTCCAGCTGCCCGGCTACCGGCCGGTGACCACGCCCCACTCCAAGCAGATCCGGGAGGCGGTGCGCCTGATGAAGGAGTCGCGGCGCCCGGTGCTCTACGTCGGCGGGGGAGTGATCCGGGCCGGCGCGTCACGCGAGCTGGCCCAGCTCGCCGCGCTGACCGGCATCCCGGTCGTCACCACGCTGATGGCCCGCGGTGCCTTCCCCGACAGCCACCCCCAGCACCTCGGCATGCCCGGGATGCACGGCACCGTGGCGGCGGTGGCGGGCCTGCAGAAGAGCGACCTGATCATCAGCCTCGGCGCCCGCTTCGACGACCGGGTCACCGGCAACCTCGACTCCTTCGCCCCGCAGCGCCCGGATCATCCACGCCGACATCGACCCGGCCGAGATCGGCAAGAACCGTCAGGCCGACGTCCCGATCGTCGGTGACTGCAAGGAGGTCATCACGGCCCTCGTCGCGCTCCTGCAGGCCGAGGGCGCCGAGGCCGACTACGAGGCGTGGGTGGCGTTCCTCTCGGGCGTGAAGCAGCAGTACCCCCTCGGCTACGACACCCCGGCCGACGGCTCGCTGGCCCCGCAGTACGTCCTCGAGCGGCTCGGCGCCATCGCCGGTCCGGACACGATCTACCGCTCCGGCGTCGGCCAGCACCAGATGTGGGCGGCGCACTCGTCGGCTACGAGAAGCCCAACACCTGGCTCAACTCCGGTGGCCTCGGCACGATGGGCTACTCCGTGCCGGCGGCGATGGGCGCCAAGGTCGGCATGCCCGACACCACCGTGTGGGCGATCGACGGCGACGGCTGCTTCCAGATGACCAACCAGGAGCTCGCCACCTGCGCGATCAACGACATCCCGATCAAGGTCGCGATCATCAACAACGAGTCGCTCGGCATGGTGCGCCAGTGGCAGACGCTCTTCTACAACGAGCGCTACTCCAACACCGACCTCCACTCCAAGCGGATCCCCGACTTCGTCAAGCTCGCCGAGGCCTACGGCTGCGTCGGCCTGGCCTGCGAGTCGCCCGACGAGGTGGACGCCACGATCGAGAAGGCGATGTCGATCGACGACCAGCCGGTCGTCGTCGACTTCCGCGTGCACCGCGATGCGATGGTGTGGCCGATGGTCGCCGCCGGCACCAGCAACGACGAGATCAAGTACGCGCGCGACCTGGCGCCCCAGTTCGACGAGGACGGCATCTGATGAGCAAGCACACCCTGAGCGTCCTGGTCGAGAACAAGCCGGGCGTCCTGGCCCGCATCGCGGGGCTCTTCTCGCGGCGCGGCTTCAACATCGACAGCCTCGCGGTGGGTCCGACCGAGCACCCCGAGGTCTCCCGGATGACCATCGTGGTCAACGTCGAGGAGTCCCCGCTCGAGCAGGTCACCAAGCAGCTCAACAAGCTCGTCGAGGTCATCAAGATCGTCGAGCTCGACGGCCAGGCCTCGATCAACCGCGAGCTGCTGCTCGTCAAGGTGCGGGCCGATGCCGCCACACGCGGCGCCGTGCTCGACGCCGTCCAGCTCTTCCGGGCCAAGGTCGTCGACGTCTCGCCCGACGCCGTCACCGTGCAGGCCGTCGGCAACGCCGACAAGCTGGCCGACCTGCTGCGCGTGCTCGAGCCCTTCGGCATCCGCGAGCTGGTGCAGTCGGGCATGGTCGCCATCGGTCGCGGCTCGCGCTCGATCAGCGAGCGCACCCTGCGACCGGTCCCGGTGCCCGCACCGCCCATCGCCACCTGACCCGACAAACCCCACGAGGCAGTACCAACCAGAAGGAGAGCCCCCAGTGGCTGAGATGTTCTACGACGACGACGCCGACCTGAGCCTGATCCAGGGCAAGAACGTCGCCGTGATCGGCTACGGCAGCCAGGGCCACGCCCACGCGCTGTCCCTGCGCGACTCCGGCGTCGACGTCCGGATCGGCCTGCAGCCCGGCTCCAAGAGCCGCGAGAAGGCCGAGGCCGAGGGCCTGCGCGTCCTCACCCCGCGCGAGGCGGCGGAGGAGTCCGACCTGATCGTGATCCTCGCCCCCGACCAGCACCAGCGCAAGCTCTACGCCGAGGAGATCGAGCCCGCGCTCACCCCCGGCGACACCCTGGTCTTCGGCCACGGCTTCAACATCCGCTTCGGCTACATCACCCCGCCCGAGGGCGTCGACGTCTTCATGGTCGCGCCCAAGGGCCCGGGCCACCTCGTGCGTCGTGAGTACGTCGACGGGCGCGGCGTCCCGGTGCTGGTGGCGGTGGAGAAGGACGAGTCCGGCACCACCTGGGACCTCGCGCTCTCCTACGCCAAGGCCATCGGCGGCCTGCGCGCCGGCGGCATCAAGACCACGTTCACCGAGGAGACCGAGACCGACCTGTTCGGCGAGCAGGCCGTGCTCTGCGGCGGCGCCTCCCAGCTGGTGATGTACGGCTTCGAGGTGCTGACCGAGGCCGGCTACCAGCCCGAGGTCGCCTACTTCGAGTGCCTCCACGAGCTCAAGCTCATCGTCGACCTGATGTACGAGGGCGGCATCGCCAAGCAGCGCTGGTCGGTCTCCGACACGGCCGAGTTCGGCGACTACGTCTCCGGGCCGCGGGTGATCACCCCCGACGTGAAGAAGAACATGGAGGACGTGCTCGCCGACATCAAGAACGGCGCGTTCGCCGAGCGCTTCATCACCGACATGGACAACGGCTCGCCGGAGTTCACCGAGTTCCGCAAGACCGGGGAGTCGCACCCCATCGAGCAGACCGGCCGCGAGCTGCGCAAGCTGATGGCCTGGGTGAAGTCGCACGACACCGACTACGTCGAGGGCACCTCCGCCCGCTGATCGGTCGCCGCCGTACGCCGAGCCTCCCTCAGGCGGGGAACCCGCCGGCCCGGCCGAGCAGGGCGGGGGCCTGGGGGAGGCCGAGCCGGTCGCTGATCCAGGTCCCGGTGGCGGCGACGGACTCGCCGGTCGACCCCGGTGTCGATGCCCGAGCGGTCCAGCAGGTAGGCCAGGTCCTCGGTGGCGATGTTGCCGGTGGCGCCCGGGGCGAACGGGCAGCCGCCGATGCCGCCGGCCGACGCGTCGAGCACGGTCACGCCCGCCTCGATGGCGGCCAGCGCGTTGGCGTAGCCGGTGTTGCGGGTGTTGTGGAAGTGCGCGCGCAGCGGGATCGCGGCGTCGAGCCGCGCAGACCGGCGACCAGCTCGCGCACCTGGCGCGGGCACGCCGACGCCGATCGTGTCCGCGATCGCGAGCTCGTCGGGCCCGGCCGTCGAGGCAGGCGCGCGCGACGTCGAGCACCCGCGCCGGCGGCGACCTCGCCGTCGAACGGGCAGCCGAACGCCGCCGCGATGATCACCGTCGTGGCGCAGCCCGGCGGCGCGCGCGTCGGCGGCGATCTGCCGCCAGGCCGCGACCTGCGCCGCGGTGTCGACGCCCTGGTTGCGCAGCGCGAGCCCGTCGGAGGCGACCACCACGACGGTCACCTCGTCGCAGCCGGCGGCGATCGCGCGGTCCAGCCCGCGCCGGTTGAGCACCAGCCCGATCGAGCGCAGCCGCGGGTCGTCGCGCGACCTCGGCGAGGAGCGTCCTCGGCGTCGGCCATCTGGGGCACCCGGTCGGGGCGGGCGAAGGCCGTCACCTCGATCCGGCGCAGGCCGGCGTCGAGGCAGCGTCGTACGAGCGTCGGCCTTGTCGTCGGTCGAGCAGCAGCCGCGCCTCGTTCTGCAGGCCGTCGCGAGGGGAGACCTCGACGATCTCGATGTCCGGCATGGGACGTCCTCCACAGGCGAACTATATCTGATATACGATCTGCCATGACGACTGCACTACCTGCCGCCACGGGACCGCTCGCCGGCGTCCGGGTGCTCGAGGCGGGCCAGCTGCTCGCCGGCCCGTTCGCCGGCCAGCTGATGGGCGACCTGGGCGCCGACGTGATCAAGGTCGAGCCGCCCGGCGTCGGCGACCCGATGCGGCAGTGGGGCCGGGAGAAGCCGACGGGCAGCTCGCTGTGGTGGCCGGTCGTCGGCCCGCAACAAGCGCTCGGTCACCCTCAACCTGCGCGCAGGCCGACGGCCAGGAGCTCTTCGCTCGAGCTGGTCGCGGAGTGCCGACATCGTCGTCGAGAACTTCCGGCCCGGCACGCTCGAGAAGTGGAACCTCGGCTACGACCGGCTGCGCGAGGTCAACCCCGGGCTGATCCTGGTGCGGGTCAGCGGCTACGGCCAGACCGGCCCCTACTCCTCGCGGGCCGGCTACGGCTCGATCGGCGAGGCGATGGGCGGCCTGCGCTACATCGTCGGCGACCCGGACCGGCAGCCCTCGCGCACCGGCATCTCGATCGGCGACTCGCTGGCCGCGATGCACGCCACCGTCGGCGCGCTCGCGGCGCTCCGCCACCGCGACCGTCACCGGCGAGGGCCAGGTCGTCGACAGCGCGATCTACGAGTCGGTGCTGGCGATGATGGAGTCGCATGGTCACCGAGTGGGACGTCGCAGCGGCTACCAGCGCGAGCGCACCGGCGCCGTGCTGCCCAACGTCGCGCCCAGCAACGTCTACCCGACCTCGGACGGCCAGCTGCATCCTGATCGCCGCCAACCAGGACTCGGTCTTCGCGCCGGCTCGCCGCGCTGATGGACGAGCCCGAGCTGGCCGCGCCGGGCAGCCGCTACGCCGACCACGTCGGCCGCGGCGAGCACCAGCAGGAGCTCGACGACCACATCGCGCGTCTGGACCGCGAAGCACGACGCCGACGAGCTGCTCGCGCTGCTGCACGAGGGCGGCGTCCCGGCCGGCCGGATCTACAAGGCCGCCGACATGCTGACCGACCCGCACTTCGCGGCCCGGGAGGCCATCGTCCGGGTCGCCGGACCCGACGTTCGGCGACGCTGGCGATGCAGAACGTCGTCCCCAAGCTGTCCGCCACGCCCGGCTGCGGTCCGCTGGACCGGCCCGGCGCTCGGGCCAGCACAACGACGAGGTCTACGGCGACCTGCTCGGCCTCTCCGACGACGAGCGCGCCGAGCTCGCGGACCGCGGTGTCATCTGATGGACCTGCGCCGGCGACTACGCCGCGGCCGGGTTCCGCGGCCGGATCGGCTGCGGCGCCCGCCCGGCGGTCGTCGTGGTCGACGTGGTGCGGGCCTACCTCGAGCGCGGGTCCCGCTGACCGACGCCGCACGGTCGCTTCGAGGCGCGCGCGGGCCAGCGCGGCCCGGGTGGTCGGCGCGGCCCGCGCCGCCGGCCACCCGGTCGTCTTCACCGGCGTGCAGGCTCGCCGGCCGGCGGCGCCGACGCCGGCTGGTTCGCGGTCAAGGTGCCCGGGCTCGC
Organism: uncultured Actinomycetota bacterium; assembly: GCA_963778975.1. GTDB lineage: Bacteria > Actinomycetota > Actinomycetes > Propionibacteriales > Nocardioidaceae > Nocardioides. Next base: position 21,725 of record CAVZWM010000026.1, on the reverse strand, counting down.
GCGTCTTCGAGGAGGGCTCGCCGCTGGCCGACGTTCCCCGACGACCCGGCGCCCGCCGCCGGGCGAGGTCGTGGTCACCAAGCAGTACGCCTCGGCGTTCTTCGGCACCAGCCTCGCCTCCACGCTCAACGCCTGCGGACGTCGACACCGTGCGTGCGTCGTCGGCTTCTCGACCAGCGGCTGCGTCCGCGCCACGGCGCTCGACGCCCTCCAGCACGGCTTCCGGCCGATCGTCGTCGCCGACGCGTGCGGCGACCGGGACGCGGCCACGCACGACCAGAACCTCTTCGACCTCGACGCCAAGTACGCCGACGTGCTCGTCGCGAGGCCGACGCCCTCACCACCCACCTCAGGAGCAACCCCATGACCGGACCGACCCGCTCGACCTGCCCACCGTCGACCTCGACGGCGCCGACCTCGCGTGGCATCGAGCCACGCCATCGCCGGCTCCGACCAGCCGGCCCGGCTGGTCGATGCTGCACGCCGACGCCGAGCGCGAGCACGCGCACCGTGATGGTGCAGTTCCCCGACGGCTGGCGGCGCGACGCGGTCGGCCACCAGCCCGCCGGCGAGGAGATGGTGATCCTCGTCGGGCGCGCTGACGATCAGCGGCGCACACCGCCGGCGTCGGTCAGCTACCTGCGTCGTCGAGCCGCGGGCGACCCGCTCGGCCACCTCGGTCGCCGACGGCACGCCGCGCGCTGGTGTGGTTCTCCGGCCCCGGCGGCGGCTGGGCCGACGGCGACCGGCCGACGACGCCGGCGACTCGATCACGGCGTCGCGCCCGGTCGACGACCGCGCCTCGACGCGCGCCGGCCTGGTCGGCATGCCCGGTCGGTCAGCGTGCACGACGACCTGGCCGAGCAGGCCTTCGACACCGACGTCGACGTGCTCTGGACCGACCGCGCCGGCGCTGGGCGCACGTCCCGGCCGGCGAGCCGGTCCCGGCGCTCGCCCGGCCCGGCCGTCGTCCGCCACTGGGCCTAGGCACCGACGGCTCAGCCGCGCGAGGCCCGGCGCGGCGTCCTCGTCGTAGTAGCCCGGTCGTGCGCTGCAGCACGACGAGGCGTGAGGAACAGCGGCGGCAGCAGCGCCAGCATCGCCAGGGCGAGCGAGCCGACGACGTCGGAGACGACGCCGACCAGCAGCGGTCCGGCGGCGCCGCCGAGGGTGATGCAGGAACTGCAGCAGCGCGAAGCCGAGGCCGCGGCGGCTGGCCGGGACGACGTCGGCGGAGGCCGCCGTCAGGTTCGGGATGGCGCCGGCGAAGCCCGACGCAGGCCAGCGCGATCAGGGTGAGCCGCACGGGCAGGCCGGGCAGCAGCACGGCGCCGGTGAGCGCGACGGCGCCGAGCAGCAGGAACGCCGAGCGCGGTGCGCAGCCGCCAGGCGGACTTCACGCCGTGGCCGCGGTCGCCGATCCGGCTGCCGAGGATGATGCCGATCACGATGCCGGTGCCGCCGACGCCGCCGGCCAGGCCGGCGGCGGCGTCGTAGTCGAGGTCCTCGGTGCGCTCGAGCAGGGTCGGCAGCCAGTAGAAGAGGCCGCCGAGGCCGAGGTAGAGCAGCGACAGGCTGGCGATCACGCCGCGCAGGGCGCGGATCTCGAGCAGCTCGCGCGCCTCGCGCGACCATCGAGTGCGCGGTCCGCGAGCGTGGGCGCCGCGTGCGCGTCGTCGGCCGCGGTGCCGCCGCGCATCTGGTCGATCCGGTCGCCGAGGCCGCGGATCGGCTCCCGGACGCGTGAAGACCAGGAGCGCGACCAGCAGCGCCCGGGACCGCGACGATGAAGAACACCGACGCGCCAGCCGACCGCCTCGGCGAGCGCGCCGCCGAGGGCGACGCCGACCGGGAGGCCCATGTAGTAGCCGGCCCGCTCCAGGCCGTAGGCCTTGCCGCGGGCCCGGCCCGGGTAGTAGTCGGCGAGCAGGCTGGAGGCCGGCGGGTTGTAGAGCTGGCCCGCGGCGCCGAGCAGGATCCGGGTGACGAAGAAGAGCGCGAACGTCGTGGCCAGGCCGCTGAGCACCGAGCACGACCGCCCAGACCAGGACGACCAGCGCGACGATCGCCGTACGCCGTCCGGTGTCGGCCAGCCGGCCGGCCGGGCAGCAGCAGGACCACGCCGGCGACCGCGGCCGCGGTCGGGATCGCGCCGGCCAGCGGTGTCGCCGAACCCGAAGTGGTCCTGGATCGCGGGCAGCGCGCCGGCGACCAGGTTGAACTCGACCCGGTCGATGAAGGCGACCAGCGCGACCACGATCGCCGGCCCACCAGCCGAACGGCGCCGCTCCGGCTCGAGGTCGACCGTGACCGGCGGCCGGCCCGGCGAAGGCCTCGACCTGCACGTGCTGGGCGACTCGTGGATCGGCGCGTGGCTTCCGACATCCGGCGTGCTCCTATCGTTCGCGGGATGGTGTGCGAGCCTAATCCAGAATCGTAGAAGATATAGGAGTTTGACATGACCATCGTGCGCGTCGCCGCCGTCCAGTTCGCCGTCACCGAGGACGTCGACGGCCAACCTCGCCACCTGCCTGCGGATGATCGACCAGGCCGTCGCCGCAGGGCGCCCGAGGTCGTCGTGCTGCCGGAGTTCTGCAACCACGTCTCCTGGTACGACGACCGCGAGCACGCCCGCCGGATGGCCGTGACCCTCGACGGCGCCGTTCGTGGCGGCGCTGGCGCGCCAAGGCGGCCGAGCACCGGATCCACCTGATGGCCAACTGCACCCTCGCGCGCGAGGACGGCCGGACCACGGGCAGCAACATCCTGTTCGGACCCGGACGGCGACGTCCTCGCGCGTCACGCGACAAGCAGGTGCTGATGGGCAGCGAGCGCGACCACCTCGACCCGGCCGTCGAGCGCTCGACCGGTCGTCGACACCGCGTTCGGCCGGGTCGGCCTCTACTCCTGCATGGACGGCGTCATCAACGAGACCCCGCGGATGCTCGCGGTCGGCGGCGCCCAGGTGCTGCTCAACAGCCTCAACTCCTTCGCCCTCGACGAGGCGTCGCTGCACGTGCCGGTCCGGGCCGTCGAGAACCGGGTCTGGGTGGTCGCCGCCAACAAGGTCGGCCCGCTGGTGCCCGACGCGCAGCATCGACGATGGTGGCCGAGCGGGTCGGCGTCCCGGTCGACCTGCTGCACGGCGCGGGCGAGAGCCAGATCGTCGCGCCCGACGGCACCGTCGTCGCGATCGGCGCCGCGCACCGGCGAGGCCGTCGTGGTCGCCGACATCGACGTCGAGGCCGCCGACGACAAGCGCCGCCCCGACGGCACCGACGTGATGGCGTCGCGCCGCCCCGAGCTCTACGGCCCGATCGTCGACGCGCCCGGTCGGCCGGCAGCGCGCCGGCCGGCGCCGACGAGCTGGTCACGCGCGGTCGTGTGCCCCGGCCGACGGCGACGACGTACCGCGCCCTGCTGGCGCGAGGCGCTCGCGACCGGCGCCGACCTCGTGGTGCTGCCCGAGCTCGCCGGCGTCGACCCGACGACGATCGTCGCCGCGCTCGCCGGGCACCGGACGCCCTGCGTCGTCACCAGCGTCGCCGAGGGCGGCGCCCACGTCGGGCTGGTGCGTCGGCGCCGACGGCGTCGTGCTGCGCCAGCCGCAGCTGCACGCCAGCGCCCGGCACGCGCCTGGGTCGACCGCGCTCGGCGACGGGCTCGCTGGTCGCTCGACCCGCCGTGGGGCCGGCTCGCCGTCGTCGTCGGGCGACGACGCGCTCTACCCCGAGACGTTCCGGCTCGCGGCGCTGCAGCGACGTCGACGTGGTCGCCGTACCGTTCACCGTCGCGGCCGGCGCCGACCTCGACCCGCTGCTGCTCGAGCGCGCGGCCGAGAACCGGCTCAACGTCGCCGTCGCCAGCCGCGGGCGACGTCACGGCGCGGGCGCGCTCGATCCCGCTGTCGACCGACTTCACCCTGTGGGCCGCCGGACCGCGGCCGTTCGCCGGCGTGATCAGCCGGCCCGAGCCGGTCCTCGCGACCGGGCCGGTCACGGTGGCGACGCTGCGGCCGGCCTGCGCGGTCAACCGGTTCGTCACGCAAGCGGCACCGACCTGGTCGACGGCCGCCCGTGGGCGCTCGCCGGCGTCCTGTCGCGCTGAGGAGACGGGTCAGCCGGCGTCCTGCCACGGGACGACGCCGCAGGGCGACGCGCAGCGCCTCGGCGCTCGCTGCTCGCAGGTGGTCGACCCAGGCGTCGCGGAGCTGCCTCGGCCTTGCCCGGCGCGGGCCAGGTCGAGCAGCTGCCGGTGCTCGTCGATGCGCGCCTCCGGGTCTCGGGGGCGCGGTCGAGGTCGTCCATGAGCAGGTGCAGGTAGCGGTCGGCCGCGTGCCAGAGCAGCTCGAGCACGCGGCGGTCGACGGCGCCCATGACGTCGGCGAGCAGCGCGGCGTGGAAGGCGTGGTGGGCGGCGGCCAGGGCGGCGGGCTCGCGCTCGATGCTCGACGTACTCGTCGAGCGCGCGCTCGGCGTCGCGTCGAGCCGCTCGTCGGTCATCGGCTCGATCGCGCGCACCGTGAGGTCGCCCTCGATGAGCTGTGCGCAGCCGGTAGATGTCGGCGAGGTCCTCGAGCGCTCAGCGAGGCGACCAGGGCCGAGCGGCCGGGGCGCAGGCTGACGCAGGCCCTCGCTCTCCAGCCGGCGCAGCGCCTCGCGCACCGGGATGTGGCTGACGTCGAACTGCTCGCACAGCTCCACGATCGAGACCGCGGAACCCGGCTTGATGTCGCCGTTGAGGATGGCGCGGTGCAGCTCGTCGGTGACCCGGTCGACCAGCGACAGGTGCGCGATCGGTCGAACCGGTGGACTCCGGTCGTGCGCGTCGCGCCATGGATGGCTCCTCTCCCAGGTGATCGCCGATCCCGAGATCGAGACGGCGGCGGAATCATAGCATCCTCGCAGATTCGATGCTCCCACGATCCGACGGATTTGCGTTCCACCTGCCCTATCAGATATCGTATATTCTCTAATCGAAGGAGGTGTGCCGTGGTCGACCCGGCGACGTTCCGTGACGTGCTGGCGCAGTGGCCGAGCGGCGTCACCGTCGTGACGACGCTCGGTCGACGGCGCGCGGCACGGCATGACGGCGAGCTCGTTCTCCAGCGTCAGCCTCGACCCGCCGCTGGTCTCCGATCTGCCTGGACCGCGCGCTCTACTCCCACGGGCTGATCTCGCGAGAGCGGCGTCTTCGGCGTCAGCGTGCTCGCCAAGGACCAGGCCGAGGTGGCCCGCCGGTTCGCCGGCATGGTCGCCCGGCGTGCGCCGACCGGTTCGTCGGCGAGACCTGGACCACCGCCGAGACCGGGGTCCCGCTGCTCGACTCCGCGCTCGGCTGGCTCGACTGCCGGGTCGTGCACGAGCACCCCGGCGGCGACCACACGATCTTCGTCGGCGAGGTGGTCGCCGGCCACGCCGCCCGCCGTACGGCGCCGCTGCTCTTCCACTCCCGCGGCTGGGGCCAGTTCGCCGACGTGCTGCCCGACGTCGCCACGCTCGCCGACGGCGGCCTGGTCGCCGCGCTGCGTCGCCCGGGGCGAGGCCGACCCGTGGATCGCCGAGGCCGGCGCAGCGGGTCCGCGAGCCGGCGTCCGGGTCCGGGTCGCTCGACCTGACCCGCGACGCCGCGCGCGATGCCGGTCGGCGCCCGCGGCGCCTCGGCCGACGGGCACCAGCTGCGCTGGTCGCGACCCGCCGCAGCGGCCGAGCGAGGCGCTCGAGCCGGGCGTCGACACCGTCGAGGTCGTACGCTCGACCCCGCGCGACGCCGGCGCGGTGGAGCGCGCGCTCGCGACCCTCGGCGCCGACCCGGCCGAGCGGGCCGGTGCATCCTCCGCGGACGCCTTCGCGCCCGAGCGCGCCGGAGACGGTGCTCGCCGCCGTCGAGCGCCTTCGCCGCCGCCGGGTGTCGCCGAGATCTGCCTCCAGGACACGCTGCGGCACGGCGACACCGCTGCGAGGTGCGCGCCGCTGCTGCAGGAGGCCGTCGGGCTGGCCCGGCCGGTGCCGCTCCGCGTGGGCCTGCACGACCACGACCGGCTCGGCCTGGTCAAGGCGCTCACCGCCCTCAAGAGCGGCGTCCACCACTTCGACACCACCCTCGGCGGGCTCGACGGCGCGGTCGCCACCGAGGACCTGGTCCGGCTGCTCGGCGCCGTCGACGTCGAGCACGCCCGTCGACGCGCCGTCGCTCACGCGAGTCGCCCGCCGGCTGCGTCGACGCTCGACGCCCACCCGACCTGCCCCGGCAGGCACCCGATCGCGACCCGGCGCCTCCGGGCAGCACGCCGAGCCCCACGCGGCTCGCCGACACCGTAGGAGCCGCAGGATGACGGCACGACTGCACCGCCGAGTACCTCCTTCCCGACCTGACCGACGCCGAGCGCGAGCGCGCCGAGCGCGTCGAGTCGGTGCTGCCGGCGATCGCGCGCCGCGGCCGCGGACGCCGACGCGTGCGGCGAGTTCCCGCAGGGCCACGTCAAGCTGCTCGGCGGACGCCGGCCTGCTCGGCCTCGTCGTCCCGGAGGAGTACGGCGGCCTCGGCGGCGGCCTGCGCGACCTCGCCGCGACGACGTACGCCCTCGGCACCGTCTGCGGCTCGACCGCGCTGGCCTACTTCTTCCACTGCTCGGCGTCCTCGCGCGGCCTGCTGCCGCTCGCTGCGATCGAGGCCGGGCTCTACGACGACGAGGAGGTGCCGGTGGTCCGGGCGTTCGCCGAGAAGGTGCTGCACCTGATGGGCCGCGACGAAGCGCGATCCTGGCCAACTTCGCCAGCGAGGCGGTCAAGGCCAGCAACGCCAACGTGCTGATCACCACCACCGCGACCCGGACCGAGGGCGGCTGGCTGCTCAACGGCGAGAAGTCCTTCGGCTGCCTGTCCGGCACCGCCGACTACTACCTCGTCACCGCCCGTCGCGAGGACGTCGAGGGCATCGACGGCGCTGAGCCTGTTCCTGGTGGCCCGCGACTCCGAGGGCTCCGTCCGCGGGCCGCGGTGGAACGGCCTCGGCATGCGCGCCTCGGACAACCACGGCCTGGTCATGGAGGACTGCTTCGTCCCCGACGACGACGCCCTGACCGTGCCCGGTGCCTTCACCCGGGCCACCCAGATGTCGCGCGGCTCGTGGGTCGGCAACCAGGTCGCGATCGCCGCGATCTACGCCGGCATCGCCCGCAGGGCGTCTGGGAGCTACGCGCTGGGCCGGACGATGGCCGCGACGTTCGCCGACACCGGCAAGCCGATCGCGTCCAGCCCGATGCACCAGGTGCTCATCGGCGACGGCGAGGAGGCGCTCGCCGAGGCGCACCTGTGGCTGCGCCGCCAGATCGACCTCGAGGCCAGCGACCCGCCGATCCTGCCCAAGCCCGACGGTCGTCGCCAGCTGGAAGCTCGCCAAGGGCGCGATCTGCGAGCGCTCGCTCACGAGGTCGCCCTCGCGTCGCTCAAGATGTGCGGCACGTCGGGTGCCCTGATGGACAACGTCGATCGGCCGCGCCGTCCGCGACACCGCCATGGGCCTGGTCCAGGCGTTCCCGGCCGAGCGCGGCAAGCTCGACCTGGCGAAGATGATCGTCGAGCAGCGAAGGCTGGGCCGGACTGACCACCACCGACACGCTTCGCGAGCAACGGCTCGGCCCGTGACAGTCGGCAGTGCACGCCGGGAGGAAGGTGACGACCACGTCTCGACGAGCGCCAGCACCTGGACCTTCCCGAGGCCGGCCAGCTCGTCGACGGCGAGCTGGTCGGCCCCGGCCGATCGGCTCGACCTGGTCCTCGAGGACCCGTTCCGCGGCACGCGAGCTCGGCGCCGGCCGCCGGCCAGCGACGACCGAGGCGGTCGACGCGCGCGGTCGCGCGCCGCCGCACGCGGCGCACGAGTCCGGCGGCTGGGCCGACCAGCCGGCCGGCGCGGCGCGCGGAGATCCTCGACGCGGTCGCCGACGCGCTCGAGGCCGAGCTCGCCCGGCTCGCGCGCGCTCGAGGCGTTCGCCACCGGCGTGCCGGTCCGGCAGACCTCGATCGTCGGCGTGATCGTGCCGGGCGCCTTCCGCCTGGCCGCGGAGATGCTGCGCTCCGGCGTGCTGCTCGACACCTACGACGGCCCGACGCCGGCCACCCGGTCGAGGTGCACCGGCTGCCGCTCGGTCCGGCCGCTGTGCCTGGTGCCGTGGAACGCGCCGGCGCCGATGGCCGCCCACAAGGTCGCCAGCGCGCTGGCCGCCGGAGCGCCCACGATCCTCAAGCCCAGCGAGTTCGCGCCGTACGCCACCACCGAGCTGGCCCGCACGGTCGGCCGGGTGCTCGCCGACGCCGGCGCTGCCCGGCGGCGTCTTCCAGCTGCGTCCAGGGCGGCCCGGCCGTCGGCGGCCGGCTGGTGCACGACCCGCGGATCCGGGCGGTCTCGTTCACCGGCGGCGCTGGTCGGCGGCCGGGCGATCGCCGCGGCCTGCGCCGAGAACTTCACCGCCCTCCAGCTCGAGCTCGGCGGCAACAACCCGCTCGTCGTGCTGCCCGACGCCGACCCGGAGGCCGCGGCCCGCGCCGCGGTCGACCTGCTGACCACGCTCAACGGCCAGTGGTGCCGGGCGCTCGGCCGGCTGGTCCTGCCCGCGGCGCATGGCCGACGAGATCCTCGACGCTGGCGCTGGACCGGCTGGCCGCGCTGCGGGTCGGCGACCCGCTCGACCCCGAGACCGACCTCGGCCCGATCGTCGCACTCGACGCACCTGGCCCGGCTCCGCGCCGGAGATCGCCGACCGCGCGCGAGCGCCGGCGGCGCGCGCGCACGCCAGCACCGAGCTCCCGGACGGGCCCGGCACACTTCCTCGCGCCGACGCTGCTCACCGGCGTGCCGGTCGAGGCCGCGGTCGACGAGATCTTCGGCCCGGTCGCGACCGTGCACACCTACGACACCGAGGAGGAGGCGCTGGCGCTGGCCAACGGCACGCCGTACGGCCTCGAGGGGTACGTCGTCGGCGCCGACACCGACCGCGCGCTCGCCTTCGCGCGCCGGGTCCGCGCCGGCGAGGTCAAGGTCAACGGGTCCTCGATCATGAGCCTGCACCTGATGTCGCCGCGTCCGGCCTGGGGCCTGCTCCGGCCTCGGCGAGGAGGGCACCGTCGAGACCATCCGCGTCTTCACCGGCGCCCGGGTCGTCGGCGTCGAGGGCGGCTTCGCCCTGCACAGCGCCGATGAGCACGCCGCCCCGAGCGGCTCCGGGCGCTGCTGGCCGGCGCCGGACCTGGTGCACCTGCCCGGGCGTGTACGACGCGGTCATCGGCCCGGCTCGCAGCCCGGGCCGGTGCGGTCGGCGCTGCACCTCTCCGGCGCCGTCGCCTCGGCGGTCGCAGCTCGGGCGTGCCCGACCTCGGCTTCGTGCACGGCTCCGACATCGCTGCCCGAGCCGCGCGAGCGTCGACCGCGGCGCTCGACGGGCTGCCGGTGCTCGCCGACGCCGACACCGGCTACGGCAACGCGCTGCAGGCGCGGCGACCACGGTCGACGTACGCCGCCGCCGGTGTCGCCGGCCTGCACCTGGAGGACCAGGTCGCGCCCAAGCGCTGCGGCCACCTCGGCCGGCAAGGCAGGTCGTCGACCGTCGCCGAGGCGGCCGGCCGGGTCCGGGCCGCGGTCGAGGCCGGCACCGGCCTGGTCGTCGTCGCCCGCACCGACGCGCTCTCGGTGTCGAGGGCGTCGACGTCGGTCGTCGAGCGCTGCCTGCGCCTTCGCCGACGCCGGCGCCGACGCGCTGTTCGTCGAGGGCGGGACGCCGACGCCTCGCCCGCGTGGTCGAGGCAGCGTCGCCGCCGCCGTGCCGGCGCTGCCGCTCGTGCTCAACCGGTCCGAGGCCGGCGGCCCGGTCGAGCCGGGCCCGACCGACGACGAGCTGCGCGACGCTCGGCGTCCGGCTCGTCATCCACCCGGTCTCCGCGCTGCTCGCCGCCGCCCGCGCCGCAGGCCGACGTCGTACGACGCGATCGCCGCGCACGGGCGACGCCGGCGGCGACCGACCGGATGGGCTGGGCCGAGCTCACCGACCTGCTCGGCCTCCCCGAGCTCGCTCGCGCTCGAGCAGCGGTACGCCGCAGTGAGTGCCCGCATGAGCGCACGGTCCTCGTCGTCGGCGCCGGCCCGGTCGGCCTGACCGCCGCGCTGGTGCTGGCCCGCGCGCGGCGTCGCAGGTGACCGTGCTCGAGGCCGGCGACGGCGCTGGCCGCCGAGTCGCGCGCCTCGACGTTCCACCCGCCGAGCCTGGAGATGCTCGCCGACCTCGGCGTGCTCGACGCGCTGCTGGAGCGCGGCATCGTGTCGACCGGCTTCCAGTACCGCGACCGCCGCACCGGCCCGATCGCCGAGCTCGACCTCGGCGTGCTGGCCGAGGACACGCCGTACCCGTTCCGCGTCCAGTGCGAGCAGAGCAAGCTCACCCCGATCCTGCTCGAGCGCCTGCTCGAGCTGCGACGGCGTCGACGGTCGCACTTCGGCCAGCGGGTCGTCGCGGCGTCGACGACCGACGGCGACGTCGGCCACGGTGACCACCGAGGCCGGCGACACCTGCACCGCCGACTGGGTGGTCGGTGCCGACGGCGCCAGCTCCGCGGTGCGGCAGACGCGATCGGCGCCGAGTTCGAGGGCATCACCTACCCCGAGCGGTTCCTGGTCGTCTCCACCACCGAGGACCTGGCCGCGGTCGCTGCCCGGGATCGCGGCGGTCAACTACGTCTTCGACCCCGACGAGTGGCTGGTGCTGCTGCGCACCCCGGAGCACTGGCGGATCCTGTTCCCGACCGACCCGGACACGCCGACGAGGTCGAGACCGACCCGGCCCGGGTGCAGGAGCGGCTGCGCGGCGTGGCCGACCTCGGCCGCGACTGGGACCTGCTGCACGCCTCGCTCTACCGCGTGCACCAGCGGGTCGCCGACCGGTTCCGCGACGGGCCGCGTCGCTGCTGATCGGCGACGCCGCGCACGTCAACAACCCGCTCGGCGGGATGGGCATGAACAGCGGCCTGCACGACGCCGTGCTCGTCGGCCGGGCGCTGGCCGACGCTGCTCGCGGGCGACGCGCACGGTCGACGCAGCTCGACGAGGTGCTGCGACGGCGCGCCGCGAGGTCGCGCTGTCCTACGTCAAGCACGGTCACCCACGACAACTGGGAGAAGCTGCGCGAGACCGACCCCGAGGCGCCGAGCGCGCCACCACGACGAGCTGCGCGCGCTGGCCGCCGACCCGGTAGCGCGATGCGCGAGCACCTGCTGCGCACCTCGATGATCGACTCGCTGCGCGAGCGGCACGGCGTCGACATGGTCGGCGTGCAGGGCCCGTGATCGAGCTGCCCGGGAGAACCCGGCCCGCACCGACGAGCTCGTCGGCTCGGTCGAGGTGGCCGACGCCGGCCGACGGTCGACGCCGCCGTCGCCGCGCGGCGCACGGCCCAGCGCGAGTGGGCCTGCGCGTCGACCGGTCGACGGCCCGGGCGCGCCGCGCTCCGCGACGGCGCCGACCGGCTCGCGGCCGAGCTCGACGACCTCGCCGAGCTGATGGCCCGCGAGACCGGCAAGGTGCTGCGCCGACTGCCGCGGCGAGGTCGGCCTTCGCGGTCGCCGTGCTCGCGCTGGTCCGCCGACCGCGGCCGAGCGAGCTGCTCGTCGACCAGGTGATCGACGACGACGCGCGGCCGGCTGCTGCTGCGGCACCGGCCGTACGGCGTGGTCGCCGCGGTCACCCCGTGGAACGCGCCGGTCGTCCTGACGGTGCTCAAGCTCGGCCCCGGCGCTGGTCGCCGGCAACGCGGTGGTCGTGAAGCCGTCGCCGCTCGCGCCGTTCGCGGTCGCGCGGTTCGCTCGAGCTCGCTCGGCCGACGGGCTGCCCGACGGCGCCGTGCAGGTCGTGCACGGCGACGCCGAGACCGCGACCGCGCTGGTCGGCCACCCCGGGGTGCGACCGGGTCGCGTTCACCGGCGGCGAGCGCGCCGGCCGGGCGATCGCCGCGCTCGCCGGTCAGGCGCTCACCCCGGCGCTGCTCGAGCTCGGCGGCAACGACCCGGCGATCCTGCTCGACGACGCCGACCTCGGCGACGACGCGATGGACCGGCTGGTGATGGCGACGCTTCGCCACCAGCGGCCAGGTCTGCATGGCGGTCAAGCGGCTGCTACGTGCCCCGCGGTCGCGCTACGACGAGATGGTCGACGCCTACCGCGCCGCCGCCGACCGGGTGCTCCGGCTCGGCGACCCGCTCGCACGCCGGCGTCACGCATCGGACCGGTCGTGACCGCCGCGTCCGGCGAGCCGGGTGCGCGGCCTGGTCGACGACGCCGTGGCGCGCGGTGCCGAGGCCGCTCGTGCTCGGCGCCGTCGACCCCGACACCGACCTGGGCCGCGGCTACTACCTGCGCCCGACGCTCGTGCTCGGCGCCGGCGACGGCGACCGCGCTGGTCGCCGAGGAGCAGTTCGGCCCGGCCGTGCCGCTGCTCGCCTACGACACCGTCGACGAGGCGCGTCGCCCGCGCCAACGCCGGCGACCTCGGCCTCGGCGCCTCGGTGTGGTCGGCCGACGAGGACCGCGCCTTCGAGGTCGCCGCGCGGCTCGAGGCCGGCTTCACCTTCGTCAACACCCACAACCGCACCGGGCTGGCGCTGCGCGCGCCGTTCGGCGGGGTCAAGCGCTCCGGCTGGGGCCGGGAGTACGGCGACGAGGGGCTGCTCGAGTACGTGCAGACCTGCGTCGTCCACGCGCCCGGGGCGTTCCGGCCCGGCGGCGCGGGCCTCGGCGCGTCGGCGTACCCGAGTCTGACACGCCGAGGCCTGCGACTGTGAATATCATATATAGTCTCGGCGGCAGCCGGTCTGAGGGAGGCCCGGTGACCGCGACAGGGAGCGCCTGCGGGCGTTGGGTCAGAAGGAGCGTCATGAGCCTGAAGTACGTCCAGGAGCACCTCGACGAGGCGGCGCCCGACCGACGTGATCGGCGACGTTCGCGGACTGGCAGGCGCTGGTCGAGCGGCTCAAGGACAAGGTCGCCGACGCGGTTCGAGCTCGAGCGCGACCCGTCGACCGAGGTGCTCGAGGACTTCGACGACGGCGGCACCGGCGCGGCGCCCGCGGCCGGGTGCGCGGCCTACACCGGCCCGGAGATCGACTGGATGGTGCACTCCCACATGGAGAACGCCACCCAGGGCTTCTGCAACGTGCACCTGACCATCTGGCTCGGCCCGCAGGTCCGGGTGCCGCACTTCGGGATGGCGCTCGGCTGCTTCCCGCAGGGCTGGGTCTACCTCGACTCGGTGCCGCGCTCCTACCTGGTCACCGACACCGAGTCCTTCGACAAGTACTACGAGCCGGTCAACGAGCGCTGGGAGCAGGTCCGCAACGAGCACACGACTGCCTCGAGCCGTTCGTCAGCCGCAGCGCCTTCGTCCGCGCCGGCCTCTCGCCGACCGCGTTCTGCTACATGGCGCCGGCCGACCAGCCGGATGACCGACCTGGTGACCGAGCTCGCCGAGGAGCACCTCGACCGCTGGCTCGGCTGGGTCGACGAGGCCGAGCAGGTGCCCGCCGAGGAGCAGGCCGCGCTGGCCGCCGACGACGAGGCGATCCGCCGCAACATCGCCGAGCGCGACCCGGCCAACGTGATGGGCGACCGCTTCTTCGGCCCCGAGACGACCCAGCGCCTGGTGCGCGCCCTGTGGGGCGGCGACCGCGAGCTGCCCGCGCCGCCGGGCCGATGACCGACATGCCGCCTGGTCCGCGCCGCTCCGCACGCGCGGTGCGCGTCCCCGGGCGCCGAGGCGCCGTACGACACCGTGCACCTCACCGTGCGCTACCCGGCCCTGGCCGCCGCAGGACGACGTCGAGCGGATGAGCGGCGATGCTCGCCGCCGACCCGGCCGGCGCGCCGTACCCGGTCGTGGTGCTGGTCTCCGGGCGTCAACGTCGCCGCCGAGGCCTACCGCTGGCTGGCCGTCGCGGCTGGTCGAGGCCGGCTTCGTCGTCGTCGGCTACGACTGGGTCGGCGAGCTGTTCCCGGGCCAGTACGGGCTGACCCCGGGCGTCGACATCGACGGCCGTGCACGCCCGACGGCTACGGCGAGCGGCCGACCACCCACGCCCTCGCGCCCGGTCCTCGAGGCGGTCGCCGGGCTCGACGATCCGGGCCGCTCGCCGGCCTGCTCGACCTCGACCAGGTCGCGCCTGTTCGGCCACTCGGCCGGCGGCACCGTCGTCCTCCAGTCGGCCGCGCCCGAGTGGTTCCCGACGGTGCGCGCGGTCGTCGACGTACGGCGCGCACACGATGGCCTCGCAGCATGCTCGGCTACCCGGCCGGCACCCTGCTGCCCGCGCCCGGTCGCAGGCGCCGGTGCTGCTCGTCGGCCGGCACCGACGACGGTGTCGTCGCGGCCAGCGCGATCCGGTACGGCGAGCAGGCCGGCGCCGCCGGCCACGACCCGATCGAGCGCACCTGGCGCGAGGCGCTGCCGGCCACCACCGAGGCGTGGCTGGTGCGGCTCGCCGGACGCCGGGCACATGCTCGCCGCCTACCCCGAGGACCCGTCCATCGGCCCGCGGCTTCCTCGAGACGCCGACCGACGCCGACCACGACGACCGGCTCCGCGACGTGCTCGCCGACGTCGTCACGACGTTCCTGCACCGCCCACCTGCGCGGCGACCCCGGCCGCCAAGGCCGCGCTCGAGCGCCTCGCCGACGCAGCCCCCGACCGAGATCGCCGACGTCCGGCGACGCTAGGAGGACAACCGCGATGTTCAAGAACTTCTGGTACGGCGTCGAGTTCAGCGCCGACGTCCAGGTCGGCAAGCCGAAGAAGGTCAAGGTCCTCGGCCAGCAGCTGGTGCTCTACCGCAAGCCCAGCGACAACTCGGTCGTCGCGATGTCGGACCTCTGCGTGCACCGCGGCGCCGCGCTGTCCGGCGGCACCGTCAAGGGCGACTGCATCGTCTGCCCGTACCACGGCTGGGAGTACAACGCCGAACGGCGAGGTGCAGAAGATCCCCGCGCACCCCGACAAGGGCATCCCGCGCAAGGCGCGGATCGACGCCTACCCGGTGCGTCGAGAAGTACATGATCGATCTGGGTCTTCATGGGCGACCTGCCCGAGGAGGAGCGCCCGCCGATCCCGGACTGGTCGGCCGTCGACGACACCGAGACCTACCGCGCCGTCACCGGCACGTTCCTCTGGAAGTCCAACTACGAGCGGATCCTCGAGAACGGCGTCGACATCGCGCACACGCCGTTCGTGCACGCCGGCGCCTTCGGCAACCCGGACAAGCCGGAGATGCCCGAGTTCGAGGTCGAGACCTCGCCGTGGCACTGCAAGGCGTCGGTGAAGCTCAACCCGCCGAAGCCCAAGGGCATCTGGGGCAGGATCAACCCGGACAAGGGCGACCTGCAGGAGCCGCCCGCTGGTGCCGGTCTCGACGACCTGGTGGCTGCCCAACGCGATCCTGCTCGAGGTCGACCTGCCGATGGGCAAGCTGAAGATCTTCGACGTCAACATCCCGATCGACGAGGAGACCACGCTCGTCAAGTTCATCGCGCTGCGCACGTTCTTCAAGGGCAAGTGGGCCGACCGCGACGCCCGCCGCCGGGTCTTCAAGGTGCTCTACGCAGGACGAGGCCGTCGTCGACACGGTGCGCCCCGAGCTGCTGCCCTTCGACCTGTCCGACGAGCTGCACGTCAAGAGCGACTACAACCAGGTGCTCTACCGCCGCCGCCGCCAGGAGCTCATCGAGATGGGCTGGTCGCGTCGAGGGCAACACCATCGTCGGCGAGGGCACCGGCGCGGGTCGAGGCGCGGGTCATCCCGTCGCCGATCCGCAAGGAGGTCCCCGAGCTCGCGAGCGCCTGGAACTTCAAGGAGGTCCGCAGCCGGCGAGCTGCTCGAGTCCGAGGCCGACCGCGCCGCGCGCCGACGAGCGTACCCCGCACCCAGGCGACTCCGGACGTCGAGCACGACGAGCCGGAGGCGATGCCGACCATCGAGGAGGTCACGGCATGAGCCGAGCCTGTCCGGAGCGGCCTCTGCCACCGCACGCTCGACGCGATCGTCGAGCGCGGCGACCTCATCGAGGTCCCGGCTGCCGACGGCGGCCCGTTCCGCGACGCTCGACCTCGCCGATGTCGCCCGACGCCGGTCGGCAGGTCCGGATCTTCCGCGGCGAGGCCGGTCGCCAAGGTCGTCTACGTCGGCCTCGCGGTGCCGCCGATCGGCCTGGACAGCCACATGGTCTTCGCGTTCACGCCCGGCCGACTCGCCGGTCCCGCACTTCACGCTGGACTCGGTCCTGGGGCAGGGCTCCTACGCCTTCCACCTCGACCTGATCCCGCGCGCCGACCTCGGCACCCACCTCGACCTACGTCGACTGGGCGCACACGCCGCTGACCGCGACGTTCGACGAGGTCGTCGGCCCGGCCGGGCCTGACGCAAGGCCGCGATCGGCCCGCGCCAGTTCGCGATGATGTCGCCCTGGATGCTCGTGCACCGCGCCGACGAGGACGCGTTCGCGCGGCATCGAGCGACGCGGTCGAGAGCCTACCTCGACCACTGGTTCGGCCTGGTCGAGGGCGACGTGCCGGACGACGTCGTCGGCCGACGTCGCCGACACCGACCTGGCCGGCTCGCGACCTGCGCAACCGCGCCAACATCTTCAACCCCGACGTCGACAAGGTCTGGGCCCAGGTCGCAGCGGCTGGTCGGCGACGAGGCGACGGAGGACGTCCGCGTCCTGCTGCTCGACAACATCGATCGCCGGACGGAGTGCACGCGCATGACCGCGGTGCTCCGACGGCACCGTCGAGACCAGCGAGTGGCAGCAGCGGATCGAGGGGGAGTGGCACGGTCGCCCGGTCGCTCTTCGACGCCGAGGGCAACCACGTCGGCTTCGAGCGGGTCGACCGCGCCAGCGTCGTCGAGGACGGCGTCGCCCGCTACTGGATGAACACCCAGCTCGAGGGCGCGCGGTCCGCTGCGCAACCGCTTCGAGCTCGGCGCCCAGTTCGACTTCGGCATCGTCGACTCCGACGAGAACCGGGTCTACTGCGGCCCGGACTTCTACGGCACCGGCCAGCCCTACGGCCTCTTCGTCGACGCCCACTACTACTCGCCGGGCTGGCAGGCCGACCTGCGCACCTGGAACCAGGTGCTCGCCCGACGGCGAGACCCAGGTCTACTCCTCGGTGCTGCACGACGGCTGGGCCGTCTGCGCGGTCTTCAACGGCATCTACAAGCGCACCTTCGACCACGAGACCAACCCCGAGACGCAGAAGTTCGTCGAGGACTGGATCGCGCTGGAGACCCAGCGCGGCCCGACGCCCGCAGGTGCTGCCCGACCAAGGAGCCGGGCGCCTGGACCGGCACGCTCGTTCGTCGACGCCGCGACCCAGAGCGCAGATCGGTGAGGTCGCAGGTCGTCATCGAGCACGAGCCGCTCGTCGCTGCGCCGCGCCCGCCAGCGGGTCACCTGGACGGGCGCGCTCGACGCGGTCGCTACACCTTCGAGCGGCTCCGCGACGGCGCCCGCACGCAGTACGACGGCCCGGAGGTGTTCGGCAACGCGACGTCGTACGGCCGGGCGCTCTTCACCAGCCAGCACCTGGTCGGCGCCGGACGCCCGCGGCGTCGAGAAGATCCGCGGCCGCGAGGTCCTGATCGACGCCGGACACCCGCGAGCTCGCCGTCGTGTGGCAGCTCTTCCGCGGCGACACCACGACCCACTTCGTGCACGGCCTGCTCACCTGGGAGGCGGCATGAGCAGCCGCGACGGCCGGGTCGTCGTCGTCACCGGCGGCACCCGCGGCATCGGCCTCGGCCTGGCCCGCGAGCTGCTCGCCCGCGGACTGCCGCGTGGTCGTCTGCGGTCGCTCCGCCGCCGAGCGTCGACGCGGCCGTCGCCGAGCTCGTCCGGGCCGCGCCCGGTCGGTCACCGGCATCGCCGCCGACGTCACCGACCGCGCGCGCCGTGCAGGCGCTGTGGGACCACGCCGTCGCGACGTTCGGTCGGGTCGACGTCTGGATCAACAACGCCGGGCTCTCCGCGCCGCGGCGGCCGCTGCCGGAGGTGCTCCGAGGAGACCGTCGCCGCGGTGGTCGCGACCAACCTGGTCGGCGTCACGAACGGCTGCGCGGTCGCGCTGGCCGGCCTGCAGGCGCAGCCCGGCGGCGGCTGGATCTGGAACATGGAGGGCTTCGGCTCCGGTGGCCAGAAGCAGCCCGGCATGACGACGTACGGCGCCACCAAGCGCGCGGTGACCTACCTGACCGAGTCGCTGGTCAAGGAGACCAAGGACGGCACCGTCAAGGTCGGCTTCCTGTCGCCGGGCATCGTGGCCACCGACCTGCTGGTCGACGACTACGACGGCCAGCCCGAGGCGTTCGAGAAGGCGCGCAAGATCTTCAACATCCTCGGCGACCGGGTCGAGACCGTGACGCCGTGGCTGGCCGACCGGCTGCTGGCCGCCGACAAGAACGGCGCCCGGGTCGCCTGGCTGACCACGCCCAAGGCGATGGGCCGCTTCATGACCGCGGGCTTCCAGCAAGCGCGACATCTTCGCGAGCCGCCGAGACGCGACCGGCGGCCTGATGGCGATCGACCCCTGCACCGAGTACGGCCTGGCGCTCGCCGCTCGAGGACTTCGTCCCCGTGCTGCTCGCCGGCGCCGGCACGGTCGTGCTCGGCGCTGGCCGCGGGCCGGTCGCTGCCCGCAGGTCCGCGTCCCGGCGCTGCTCGCCGGTGCGCCTGGTCACGCTCGGCGGGCTGGCCAAGGCGATCTGGAAGCTGCTGGTCGCGGCCGAGCCGTGCCGCAACTACCCGTTCCTCGAGCAACTGCTCTTCCCGTGCCTGGCCTTCGGCTTCGCCGGCATCGCCTGGGCGCTGGTCGGCGTCCGGCGCGGCCGGCCGGCGCCGTGGCGGCCGTTCCTCGCTGCTGCCGGTGCTCGGCGGCGTCGCCGCCCTGGCTCGTCGGGGACACCTGGCCGCTGCTGATCGTCGCCGCCATCGGCGCGGTCACCGTCGGCGTGCTCGGCGATCCTGCTGGCCGCGGCGCCGGCGACGACCGGCTCGGCGTGCTGCTGTTCGTCGTCTACATCGTCGGCACCCTCGTGCTGCCGCCGCTCGGCCGCACGGCCGCACCAGTCCGAGGCAGCTGCAGTGGGTCGAGCAGCTCACCAACACCGTCGTCCAGCTCTGCTTCCTGCTCGGCGCGCTGCGGCTGCTGCGCGCGTACGCCGCGCCGTCGACCGCCGACCCGACCCCGATCCGTAGGAGCATCCTGCATGACGGACCGCCTCGGCTGGCGCCGCAAGTTCGGCGTGATCGCCCCGAGCACCAACACGATCGTGCAGCCCGAGTTCGACTCGATGCGGGTCCCCGGCGTCACCTCGCACTTCGGCCGGATCCTGCATCCGCGACGGCCGCATCGGCGACGACGAGGGCATGGAGGCGCTGCTCGAGCAGATCCGCGCCTCGATGGCCGACTGCGTCGAGGGCGTCATGACCATGCGAGCCCGACTACATGGTCATGGGCATGAGCGCCGAGACCTTCTGGGACGGCGTCGAGGGCAACCGCGCAGTTCGTCCAGCAGATCAAGGACCTCTCCGGCGGCCTGGGCGTCGCCACCGGCGCCGAGGCCTGCGAGCGGGCGCTGCACCTCTACGGCGCCAAGAAGATCGGCGTCGTCACGCCGTACACGCCCGATCGGCGACGCGAACGTCCGCAAGTTCTTCACCGAGCTCGGCTTCGAGGTCGGCGCGATCAAGGGCCTCAAGCTGCCCGACCGCGGTCTCCATCGCCCACGTCAGCGAGGCGGACGCTGCGCGACGCGATCCATCGAGGTCAACGAGCTCCGACGTCGACGCGATCGTCCAGTGCGGCACCAACCTGTGCATGACCGAGCTCGCCGACGAGGCCGAGCGCTGGCTGGACAAGCCGGTCATCGCGATCAACGCCGCCACCTGGTGGATGGCGCTGCGCGACAACGGCATCGAGGACCAGCTCCACGGCTACGGCTCGCTCCTGCGCGAGCACTGACGCGCACCCAGCTCCCGCGCGGGGTCGTCTGAATCGCGGCAACGGCCCCGCGCGGGTTTCCAGCCGTCAGGGCTCGATGGTGATCTGGTCGAACGGCAGCAGCGGCTCGAGGGCCGGGAAGACGACCGCGAAGAGCAGCGCCACGGCAGCGAGGACCAGGAGGAGCGCCTCGAGCAGCTTCAACGGCGCCGGGCCGGGAAGCCGTCGCCAGAGTGCGGCATACATGCCTCACGCACCTCCGCTGGGCGGTGAGCTGTCGACGAGGTGACCGGACACGATCATCCGCTCGCTGGATCCCCAGCGGGGGTGACAGGTCACCAGCGTCAGCAGGGCCCGGCGCGGCGTTGCTCCGGGGCGGCCGGGCACCGGCTCGAGCACCTCGGTGGCCGACGGGGCGACCAGCTCGGTGCCGTCGACGACGTAGGTGAAGGTCGCGGCCACCGTCCGCACGACCACCTCGTCGCCGGGGACGAGGGTGTCCAGGTGGGCGAACGGCTCACCGTTGGTCGCGCGGTGGCCGGCGACCGCGAAGTTGCCGACCTGGCCCGGCATCGCCGTACCGGGGACGTGACCGGGTCCCAGGGCCAGCTGGGCCGGCTCGACGCCCTCGACCAGCACCCGGGACCATCCCTCGCCCAGCCGGGGGATGGACAGCACGCCGACGCCGTCCCCCGTGGGTGGTGGCACCAGGGGGGTCCTTGCCACTCGGTCACCACGATCGCGGGTACGCCGCGCGCGGCGGGGCCGCCGCCGGGGTCGTGGTTCGTGACGCCTGGACGACCTGCGCCTCGAAGGTCTCCCGGAGCTCGCTCTGCGCCGCGGCGTTCTGCACGTCGCTCCAGACCATGAGGTACGCCGCGAAGGCGACGACCACCAGGCCGAGCGTGACCAGCAGCTCGGCACCGGTCCGGACCAGTACCCGCAGAATCGCGCCCATCTCCCTCCATTACGCTATTCGTTAGAATATATCATTGACAATATCGTGTGACGTTGGGCACCCTGAGCGCACTGCGCACCCTGAGGCGCACGGCAGGGACAGGTTCTGCGACTCAGTGCGAGCGTCCGTCCACACGGAGCGTTCATACCCGACAAGGAGACACGGGTAGATGAGATCACGAATTCGAGCTGGCTGCTGCGGCGGCCATGACAACCGTGGTGGCCAGCGGCCTCGCCGTCACTCGGCGCAGCACCCGCGTCGGCCGCAGCCCCCGATCGGTGGTTGCTGGGTCTACGGGTTCAACCCGGGAGACCCGATCGAGAGCACGACGCCGGCCTACGACATCTCCAGTGGGCCGGCGCGCCGTGGACCGACGACACCAAGGCGCCGATCGGTCCCGCTGACTACACGATCACCACGAGCGGCGGCAACACCGTCGGCTCGCACCCGCAACTTCAGCCTGACCTTCAACAAGACCCCGAAGAGTGCGGCGCCGGCTTCCGGCACGGCGTACTTCTACTTCTCGGTCAACGGAACGCCGATGGCGGCTCCGCTCACCAACGCGTTCAACATCCCGGCCGGGCAGGTCCAGGCCGGGACCACGCTGAACGGCTCGTTCCCGATCACGTCGTCCGGGACCAACACCGTGCGGTTCGACAAGGTCATCTACGACGCCACCGCACAGGGCGTTCGGGTGGGCTGCAACGGCCAGACGGGTGCGGTGTCGGGCGCGCGCCC
>CAVZWM010000025.1:0-67616 GCA_963778975.1 uncultured Actinomycetota bacterium | reverse complement strand
GAACGTGCCGGCCGGGACCAGGACGTCGCGCTTCGCCAGGGCGTCGTAGGCGTCCACGGGAAGGCGGTCACGAAAGGTGAAGAAGATCGTCGAGGTGCGGTCTGCCGCCCGTGAGTGGACGATGACCTGCTCCCCCAACGCCGCCAGCCCTTGCTCCAGTCGGGCGCGCAGGCGGAGCTCGTGCTCGTGCATGGCAGCGTGCGACGCGACGAGCTGGTCTCTGCGAGAGCCCTCGCCCGGCGCTGGCGCAATGTCAGCGATGAAGTTGACGGCCGCGGTGACACCGGCCAGGACCTCGTAGGGCAGGGTGCCGAGCTCGAATCGCTCGGGGACCGCGTTGGTCGACGGCAAGAGCTTGTCGGGGTCCAGGGTCTCCAGCAGGCTGGGGGCAGCGGCCAGTGCGGCGCAGTGCGGGCCGAAGAACTTGTAGGGCGAGCAGACGATCAGGTCGGCACCCAAGGCCACCATGTCCGGCGCTGCGTGGGCCGCGAGGTGAACGCCGTCCACGTACACGAGCGCGCCCACGTCGTGGGCGCGTGCGGCGATGCGCGCGACCGGTGGCTTCGTGCCCAGCAGGTTGGAGGCGCCGGTGACCGCGACCAGACGGGTGCGTTCGTTGACCACCTCGTCAAGCGGCTCCAGGTCGAGCTCGGCGGTGGACGGGTCGAGGCGAAGCCATCTGACCTTCACCCCCTGGCGGTCTGCCGCCTGGATCCATGGCCTGATGTTGGCGTCGTGGTCGAGCTCGGTGACCACGACCTCGTCGCCGGGGCGCCAGGTCTTGGCAAGGGTGCGCGAGAAGTCATAGGTGAGCTGGGTGGCACTGCGGCCGTGGACCACGCCCTCGGGCGCGGCGGCAAGCAGATCGGCGACGGCCGTGCGGAACTCGGTGACGGCGTCGTCGGCATTGCGCTCGCTGGCCACCAAGGACCCTCGGTTCGACAGCGGGCCGGTCAGCGCACGCGCCATCGCCTCGCCCACCGCCGTGGGGGTCTGGGTGCCCCCGGGGCCGTCGAAGTGTGCGATGCCGGACGCGAGCGAGGGGAACTCGGCGCGGAAGGCCGCCACATCGAGGGGCGGCGCGTCGTGGGGCATGCGGATGGCGAAGGACTCGCGTGCCACTACGCGACCTCGGGGGCAGCGGGGCAGGGGGTGGTCACGCTGGTCAGGGTAGTTGGCCTACTCGTCCTCCACGAAGGTGATCGACTCGCGGGCCTCCCGCGCCTGATCCACGAGGCCCGACGGCGCATCGACGTCGTGCCACTGGTCGACGACCAGCGGCACGCCCCCCACGTCGAGCACCCAGAAGTCGATGACCACATCCACCGGGAGCGCTCCGCCCATGAAGTAGGCGATGCCCCGTTCGCCGACGGCCGAGTGGGCGACGCGGTAGTAGCCCGGGCAGGCGACGTCGATGCGGAGCCGCAGGTGGGTGGCGGGACGGTCGAACAGCTTCGTGCGTGCGGGCTCCAGGAGGACGGTGCTGCGCGGGAGCCCGGCGAGCTGCTCGGCAACCGTCAGGAGTCTTCTCCCACGGCCGTGGTCGTCGCGTCGTCCTCGCACCCGGTGCCGGCCGCCAGCAATAGGGCTGGTAGGCCCCGAAGCCGGCGTAGGTGCCGGCGTCCTGGTCCGACACGACCGGGAAGTCCCTCCTTCCAGTGGGGGCCGTCGACGGTCACGTCGGCAGAGAACCGCGCACCGGCCGAGTCACGCCCCACGAACATCCGGTACGTGCCCGGGTCCAAGATCGCGCGACCGTCCTCCGACCAGGTCTCGAGGGTCGCCCGCGGGGGGGCCGCTGAACTGACGCGAGCTCCCCGTCGGCACGCGGATCGAGAGTCACGACGCCGAACGCCGTGGCGCCGACCAGCGCCGTCGCGACGACCCCGACCCCGAGTCGTACGACGTTGCGCCGGCGCCGACGAGCCCGGCCCCGCAGGATCAGCCCGGCCACGTCGGGGGCCGGCACGGTCCGCGCGTCGGCCTCGCGGTTGAGGGTCGTCCGCATCTCCTCCTCGAGACTCATGACTCACCCGCCGCGTGCCCGACGCCGGACGCGGCCAACGCCCGACGAGCGCCCGCATCGCCGCCGACGACTGCGACTTCACGGTGCCGGGTGCGCACCCCATGACCTGGGCGATCTGCACCTCCGTCAGGTCCTCGTAGTAGCGCAGCACGATCACCGCCCGCTGCCGTTCCGGAAGGGCGCACACCAGCGGCCGAGAGCAGCGACCGGTCTAGTGCGCCGATCTCCCCGGACTCGTCGCCGGGCTCGGGGAGGGTCTCCGTGGGCCGCTCCCGGGTCCAGGCCCGGCGCCGGCTGGAGACCAGCGTGGTGGTGATGATGCGGCGTACGTACGCCTCGGGATACTCCATCGCGCTGATCCGTCCCCAGTTCACGCATGGCCTTCTCCAAGGCAGTCTGCAGCAGGTCCTCGGCACCGCTGGGCGACGCCGCCAGCAGGTAGGCCAGGCGATAGAGCGAGCTCCACCGGGCGCCGACGAACTCGGCGAAGTCCTGGTCCTGGTCCATGCGTCACCGCCCTGCCTCGACTACCCGTCCCAACGCGATGGTCCCGCCATCGGGTTCGCCGGCGCCAGAGATTTCCTCTCCGCTGTCGTCACCCGCAGCTGACCTCAGGGTTCCAGTCCGCGAACATCCCGTCCGGGTTCGTCTGCCAAATCCAGGCGTGGGTCAGGTAGAAGGCGGGGCCCGGCGGGGGAGCGATGATGTGCATCGGCATGCCCAGGACGGACGGCGCCGTGGAGACGCCCACGGGGTCGGACTGGGCGCTCAGCACCACCCATTCCACCGCGGCCAGGTGAAGGCGTGCCTCCTCGTCCGGTGCGTAGACGAGCACTTCGGGTCGGACCGGGTCGACGCTGTTGTCGCGCATGAGGTCCGCGTTGAAGTAGTGGAACCCCATCGCGCTGGCGTTGGTGGGGTGCTTGACGCAGACTCCGACGATCCGGTTGCCCGCGCCGTTGACCCAGCCGAGCTCGTAGCCGGCCTCCTTCGCTGCCGCGACGCGGTGGAACTTCGCGGTGGCCGCGCGTCACCCGGGCCAGGTCGTCCTGGAGCCCGGCCGTCATGGCCGCGTGCTCGTGGTCGCCGTGATCACCGGGCTCGACATCGCCCGAGGCGTTCGAGGGGATCAGCGCGACCCCCGCCACCAGTGGGGCCCGACCAGCCCGATGCCGAGCCAGGCCTTCCATCCGATCTGCTTCCTGGGACGCGTCATGCTGCGCATCTCCCCACCCTCTTCCGGCCATGACCTCGGGAACCACTCCCGACACCTGAACGCGTCAAGGGTGCTGTTGGGTTCGTCCGTGGAGCCGACCTCTCTTCCCCCGACCCGTCACCCGCGGGGCCGGATCAGCTCAGCCGGGTCGTGCACCGTGCCGCGGCCGGGTGTGCAGCAGCCAGGCGATCCCGGCGAAGGGCAGCACCAGCGGCAGCCAGCCGTAGCCGGCGCCGTACGACGACCACACCGTCGCGTCGGGGAAGAGCTCGGGGTCGAGGACGGTGAGCGTGCCGACCGTCAGGACCCCGACCAGCTCGAAGCCGACGGCAGCCCATGCCAGCCGGCGCGGCTGCGGCCCGACCTCGGCGAGCCCCAGGGTCGCCGCGACGTAGACGAGCGCGGCCAGCGCGGAGAGGGCGTAGGCCACGGGCGCCTCGTCGGCCTTGGTGAGCAGCTGGACGAGGGAGCGCGCGGTGGCGGCGAGGGCGAAGACGCCGTAGATCGCGACGAGCACGCGACCGGCGCCGGTGCGGTCGAGGGGGCGGTCGAGGTCACGACGGCCAGATCTGCAGCGCGCGCAGGATGAGGAAGGCCTCGGTGAGGCCGACGACGGCCAGCACGGCCGTCGCCCCGCGGCTCCGCTCGGCCAGCGACCACACGAAGCCGATCGGCAGCACGACGAGTGCCGCCAGCAGGTAGCCGAACAGTGTGAGGGCGCTCGCGACACCGAGATCGGCACCGCCGGCCTGGATAGCGGTGACGACCAGCAGCACGAGGGCGCCCGCCTCGATGACCCCGGCGAACCCCAGCAGTCCCCAGTCGGGCGTCCGGGCCAGGGCGACGTAGACCAGCACCACGACCGCGAAGGCGAGCGAGGCGCAGATCAGCACGAGGGGCAGCGGTCCGTCCACGACTGCAGATCCTCTCAGAGCGGTAGGCGCTCTCACTGGCGGGGCGCAGATCGGTGTCAGGTGTGGTGCGACCTTGCACCTCGCCGCCTCGCTCAGGTCGTGGTGACCGGGAACTCCTTCATCGCGTGGTCGGCGATCTGCTTCATCATGAAGGCGTCGAGGCCGCCGCCGACCAGGCCCCCCGCGACCGGGATGCCGCGGCCGAGGTGGGTGAAGAACTTCTCGCTGACGCCGCGCATCAGCCGGAAGCCGACGGCCTTGTTGACCATCATCAACGTTGCCGGCGGCATGCCCCTGAGGGCGTACGACGTCAGCCGGCCGCTGGCGGTCGTCATCCCCGCCTTCTTGAGCACCTCCTCGGACCCCGAGCCCACGAGGGTGAGCAGGACGGCGGTCCGCACCCGCGGCTCGTCGAGGTCGTAGCCGCGCAGGGTGGCGATGCCGCCGACCATCCGCACGGCCTGGACGTATGATTTCCGCGAGGTTGATCGGCAGCGACACGGGCATCAGGACATAACCGCCGAGGCCGGTGACGAAACCGCCGATCCCACCCTTGATCGGTGGTCGAGCGGGAAAGTGCTCCGATGGCCTTCTCATGGTCGCCGGCGTTCCTGGCCAGCACCGCGTCAGCCTGCTCACGGGCCGAGCTGAGCGGGCCGCGCCCCTCCAGCCCCGTGTCGACCAGCATCTCGACGAGCCGGTCGAACACGCCGGGGTCCTGCGGGGGGTTGTCGGAGGCGGCAGCGTCGAGTGCGGCCTTGGTCGTGCGTACTTCCTCGCGACCGGGCTTGAGCAGGCTGAAACTCCCATGGGGGACTGTTCGTAGTCGACGCGGCGCCTCACCCTCCGCGGGCCTGAGTTGCCGTAGCGGTGCCTGAGCCACCCTCCGAGCGCCGGGAATGGCTGGGACACCGCTCGAACGGGGCCTCAGCCGATCGAGGAGCGGAACCCACGGAGCCGAAGGCTGTTGGTCACCACGAAGACGCTCGAGAACGCCATCGCGGCGCCGGCCAGCATCGGGTTGAGCAGTCCGGCTGCGGCGAGCGGGATCGCGGCGATGTTGTAGACGAAGGCCCAGAACAGGTTGCCCTTGATGATTGCGAGAGTCCGCCGGGAGAGCCGGATCGCGTCGACGGCCACCCGCAGGTCGCCACGCACCAACGTCAGGTCGCTGGCCTCGATCGCCACGTCGGCGCCGGTGCCCATCGCGAGGCCGAGGTCGGCCTGCGCGAGAGCGGCGCGTCATTGACACCGTCACCGACCATCGCCACGACCCGGTCCGCGGCCTGCAGTCGCTGCACCTCGGCCACCTTGTCGGCGGGGAGCACGTCGGCGACGACGGTCTCGATGCCCACTTCATCGGCGACCCGTCGAGCAGTCGCGGCGTTGTCGCCGGTGAGCAGGATCGGCGTCAGTCCGAGGTCGCGCAGCTGCCGGATCGCGTCGGCCGAGGTGTCCTTGACGGCATCGGCGACCACGACCAGACCGCGAGCGCGGCCGTCCCAGCCGACGGCGACCGGCGTACGTCCCTCTGCCTGGGCAGTCGCCAGCGCGGTCTCGAGCTCGGGGGTGAGGTGCTGCGACCATTCCGCCAGCAGGCGCGGGCGGCCGACGAGGACGGCGTGGCCGTCGACGATGCCCTGCACTCCCAGGCCCTCGAGGTTGGCGAAGTCCTCGACGTCGGCGAGGGGCGAGACGTCAGCCGCAGCCGTGGCGATGGCGCGGGCGATCGGGTGCTCGCTGGCGTGCTCGAGGGCCCCGGCCAGCCGCAGCACCTCGGCCGCGTCCTCGCCGTCGGCGGCGACGACCGCCTGCACCGTCATGACTCCCGTCGTCACGGTGCCGGTCTTGTCGAGGACGATCGTGTCGACGCGTCGGGTGGACTCCAGCACCTCGGGACCCTTGATGAGGATGCCGAGCTGGGCGCCGCGACCGGTGCCGACCATCAGCGCGGTCGGGGTGGCGCAGGCCGAGGGCGCACGGGCAGGCCACGATCAGCACCGCCACCGCCGCGGTGAACGCCGCCGACGCACCGGCACCGGCACCGAGCCAGAAGCCCAGCGTCGCGACCGACAGCCCGATCACGATCGGCACGAAGATGCCCGAGATCCGGTCGGCCAGTCGCTGCACCTGGGCCTTGCCGTGCTGGGCGTCCTCGACGAGCTTCGCCATCTGCGCGAGCTGGGTGTCGGCGCCGACCCGCGTGGCGCGTACGACGAGTCGGCCGCCGACGTTGACGGTCGCGCCGGTCACCGTGTCGCCGGCCGAGACCTCGACCGGCACCGACTCACCGGTGAGCATCGAGGCGTCGACGGCGGAGGCTCCTTCGACGACCTCGCCGTCGGTCGCGACCTTCTCCCCGGGTCGTACGACGAAGGTGTCGCCCACGACCAGCGCCTCGATCGGGATGCGCGTCTCGACACCGGCCCGCAGGACCGCGACGTCGCGGGCGCCGAGGACGGCCAGGGCGCGGAGCGCGGCTCCCGACCGCCGCTTGGCGCGCTCCTCGAGCCAGCGGCCGAGCAGGATGAACGTCGTGACCCCGGCGGCGGCCTCGAGGTAGATGTTGGCGGCGCCGTCGCCGCGCTGGATGGTGAGCTCGAAGGGGTGGGTCATCCCCGGCTCGCCGGCGGTGCCGAGGAAGAGGGCGTAGAGGGACCAGCCGAAGGCCGCGAGCACGCCGACCGAGACCAGGGTGTCCATCGTCGCGGCGCCGTGGCGGGCGTTGACGAGCGTCGCGCGGTGCAGCGGCCAGGCGCCCCACACCACGACGGGTGCGGCGAGCGTGAGCGAGGCCCACTGCCAGTAGGTGAACTGCCACGCCGGCACCATCGCCATCGCGACGACGGGGATGCTGAGGATCGCGGAGATGATCAGACGCTCCCGCAACGTGTCGCGTGCGGCGCTCTCGGCCGGCTGCTCGGCCGCGGGAGCGGGAAGGGTCGCGGAGTAGCCCGCCTGCGCGACGGTTGCCAGCAGGTCGTCGGGAGAGACGTCGTCGCCGAAGCTCACCCGGGCCTTGGAGGTGGCGTAGTTGACCGACGCGGTCACCCCGTCGAGCTTGTTGAGCTTGCGCTCGATCCGGTTGGCGCACGAGGCACACGTCATACCTGTGATGTCGAGCTCGGTCGTCGTGCCCAGGTGATCAGTGGCCATGACCGTCGCCCTCCTCCAGCGCATGCCCGGGGGCCCCGCCCGACTCGACGGTGAAGGCAGCAGTGCGGACGACGCCGCGGTGCTGGAAGTCGAGGAAGAGCCGGTAGGTCCCCGGGGTGGGGAAGGCGGTCGCGAAGTCGACCTCCGGACCGGGCTCGCCCTCCTCCGGGTGGACGTGGAGGTAGCCCAGGTCGCCCGCCCGGATGGCCACGAGGTGGCCGAACGCACCGAGGTAGGGCTCGAGGTCGGTGACGGGCTCGCCGTCCAGCTCGATCCGGGTGGTGAGCACGGTGCCGGCACCCGGGGCGGTGTCGCCCTCGAGGCGGACCGTGTAGGTGCCGTCGGAGGTGCCTACGGTCGCAGTGCGGTCGTCGGCCGGCAGGTCCTCGGGACGGAAGTCGCCCGCCACGGAGACGTCGTCGGCGAGCGTGATCCCCTCCCAACCGGCCGGGGTGAAGTCGGCGATCACGCGCCACGTGCCGGGCGTGAGGTCGACGTCGGTCGACCACGTGCCGGTCGCCGGGTCGAGGCGGGGGTGCACGTGCTGGAAGCCGGTCAGGTCGCGGCGTACGACGATGAGGTGCAGGTCCTTCTCGTGCTCGCGTGTGTAGTCGAGCAAGGGTCGGCCGCTCGACGTGAGGATCGTGAAGTCGAGCCGCGTGCGCCCCGCGGGCAGTGTGCGGTCCGCGAGGGCGAGGGTGAAACCGTCGGCGCGCGAGGTCAGCCCACCGACGTCGGCCACCTCGGCGACATCCGGATGGCCGTCCGTCGTGTGGGAATCGTCGTGTGCCGCCGCGGGCTGCGTGTCGAGCGGACCGACGGCACGGCCGACGCCCACGGCTCCCACGAACGCCACGGCGAGCGCGAGGACGAACGCGGCGACACGCAGCGGCGTACTCATGCCAGGGCGTAGCCGGCTTCCTCGACGGCTGCCTGCACGGCGGCGGGGTCGAGGGGCTGACTGCTGGTCACGGTGACCTCGCCGGAGGCGAGGGTCACGTCGACGCCTTCGACGCCGGCGAGCTCGGTGATCTCCTCGGTGACCGAGGCGACGCAGTGCTCGCAGGTCATGCCGGTGACGGTGTAGGTGCTGGTCTCGCTCATGGGGTTCTCCTCGATCATGACTTCACGAGGCGGGCGATCGCCTCGGAGGCTTCCTTGAGCTTCTCCTCCTGCTCCGCGCCGCCCTTGCGCGCGGCGTCCACGACGCAGTGCGCCATGTGGTCGTCGAGCAGCGAGAGGGCGAGGGCCTGCAGGGCCTTGGTCGCCGCGGACACCTGGGTGAGGACGTCGATGCAGTACTTCTCGTCCTCGACCATCCGCTGGATGCCGCGGACCTGGCCCTCGATGCGACGCAGTCGCTTGAGGTGGGCCTGCTTGGCC
The DNA here is from genome assembly GCA_963778975.1 of uncultured Actinomycetota bacterium. GTDB lineage: Bacteria > Actinomycetota > Actinomycetes > Propionibacteriales > Nocardioidaceae > Nocardioides. The sequence goes on along the minus strand of CAVZWM010000025.1, from coordinate 58,921 downwards.
TCGTCGTTGCCCTCGAGGTGGCCGTGTGAGTCGCTCATGCCGACTACGATACCCCTAGGGGGTATCCGATCCAAGTCGGCGTCGGCATCGGAATAGGCTGCACCCCACCGGTGTTGAGGTCGTAGAATCTTCAACTACCAACGAAAGGGCAGCCATGCAGTTCGGAATCTTCAGCGTCGGGGACGTCACCGTGGACCCGACCACCGGTCGCGAGCCGACCGAGGCCGAGCGCATCGCCTCGATGACCCAGCTCGCGCTCAAGGCCGAGGAGGTCGGGCTCGACGTGTTCGCGACCGGCGAGCACCACAACCCGCCGTTCGTCGTGTCCTCCCCGACGACCCACCTCGGCTTCATCGCCGCGAAGACCGAGAAGCTGCTGCTCTCCACGAGCACCACCCTGATCACCACCAACGACCCGGTGAAGATCGCGGAGGACTATGCCTTCCTCCAGCACCTCTCCGGCGGCCGCGTCGACCTGATGATGGGCCGTGGCAACACCGGCCCGGTCTACCCGTGGTTCGGCAAGGACATCCGCGACGGCATCAAGCTCGCGGTCGAGAACTACCACCTGCTCCGCAAGCTCTGGCGCGAGCCGGTCGTCAACTGGCAGGGCGAGTTCCGTACGCCCCTGCAGGGCTACACCTCCACGCCGGCGCCGCTCGACGGCACGCCGCCCTTCGTGTGGCACGGCTCGATCCGGAAGCTCGGAGATCGCCGAGCAGGCGGCCTACTACGGCGACGGCTTCTTCCACAACCACATCTTCTGGAACAAGGAGCACACCGAGGCGATGGTGAAGCTCTACCGCCGCCGCTTCGAGCACTACGGCCACGGTTCCGCCGACCAGGCGATCGTCGGCCTCGGCGGCCAGGTCTTCATGGGCGCGACCGAGGCGGAGGCCACGCGGACCTTCCGGCCCTACTTCGACAACGCCCCGGTCTACGGCCACGGCCCGTCGCTGGAGGACTTCACGAAGATGACGCCGCTGACCGTCGGCACGCCCGAGCAGGTCATCGAGCGCACGCTCGGCTTCGCCGACTACGTCGGTGACTACCAGCGCCAGCTCTTCCTCGTCGACCACGCCGGGCTCCCGACGTCGCTGGTGATGGAGCAGGTGGAGATGCTCGGCAGCGAGGTCGTCCCGGTCCTGCGCGCGGAGTTCGAGCGCCGTCGTCCGGCCCACGTGCCGAGCGACCCGCCCACGCACGCCTCGCTGGTGGCCGCCGGTCCCGACGCCCCGCACCACCTGGTCGAGCCCGCCCGCGCCCTGGTCGAGGCGGCACAGGCGTGACGCACCGCATCGTCGTGCGTGACGGCGGGGCTGACCGTCCCGTCGTCCACCCGGCTGCTGGCCGACCAGGTCGCCGAGGCCACCACGACCCAGGTCACCGCGCGCGGTGAGTCCGTGGAGATGGACTTCATCGAGCTCCGCGAGGTGGCCGGCGAGCTGGCCACGTTCATGGTCACCGGCGGCATCCCGACGCCGAGGCTCACCGAGCTGCGGGAGCGGGTCTCCGCCGCCGACGGCCTGATCGCCGTGACGCCGGTCTTCAACGGCAGCTACAGCGGGCTCTTCAAGATGTTCTTCGACGCCCTCGACCCCGAGGCGTTGACCGGTACGCCGGTCCTGATCGGCGCGACGGCCGGCAGCGCGCGGCACTCGCTGATGCTCGACTTCGCGATGCGCCCGCTCTTCACCTACCTGCACGCGGTCGTCGTACCGACCGGCGTGTTCGCCGCGACCGAGGACTTCGGGTCGCACGGACTGTCCGACCGGATCGCCGCGGGCCGCGGCCGAGCTGGCGTCGGCGGTGCCTGACGCAGGGCGGCTACGGCGTCGGCGGCTTCGCGCCCGACCTGGCCGCCCGCCCACGCCGTACGTCCGGGACGCGCGTCGCCGACGAGGTGACGCCCTTCGGCGAGCTGCTGCGCGGGCACACCGGGTCGGACTGAGGTCACCCCTGGGAGGGGTAACTCAGTGTTACCGCCTCTCGGGTGTGCCCGCCCAGGTGGCCCTGGTGGTTGCGTCGGTGGCTCGGCACAACCGAAACCCCAGGAGGAACCATGAGTGACACCGTGTGGAGCTACCGCGACACCACGTGGAACCAGGACAGCGACCTCGTCGGCTACGACGTCGAGGCCAGCGACGGCTCGATCGGCAAGATCGACGAGGCGAGCACCGAGGCCTCCGGCCAGTGGCTCGTCGTCGACACCGGCTTCTGGATCTTCGGCAAGAAGCGGCTCATCCCCGCCGGCACCGTGACCGGTGTCGACCACGACGGCAAGACCGTCATCGTCAACATGTCGAAGGACCAGATCAAGTCCGCGCCCGACTTCGACAAGGACGACTGGAGCGACGACTCCCGCAGCCAGCACACCGACTACTACACGCCCTACTCGGAGCGCTGACCCACCTCAGGATCCGACGCCCCGGCCGACACGCTCGGCCGGGGCGTCGCCCGTGGGCACGCCGGGTAGTCAGCCGTCAGCCTGGAGGCGGAGCCCGGCGAGCAGCAGGTCGAGACCGGCGCCGAACTGGTCGGCGTCGTCGTGGCCGGCGAACTCGTCGGCGATGTGGTGGACGAACGGGAACTCGCTCGGCGTCGAGCGCCCGCCACTGCGTCGACGAACCGGCCGAGGTACTCGTCGCGGCACACCTCGCCGTCGACGCACCTCCTGCGGGCGGCTGCTGACCGAGGTCGGCGGCGATGCCGACGACGTAGCCGATGACCGCCGACACGGCGTGGAACCGCTGCGCGGGCGTCAGGTCGAGGCGGAGCGTCCGCTGACCCAGCCGCTCGTAGAGCCGCAACCCGTTGGGCTGGACGCCCGTGTCGCGCAGGAAGTAGGCGCCGAGCCACGGCCGCTCGACGATCGCGTCGAACAGCGTGAGCGCGATCGTGCGCAGGTCGTCGATCGGGTCGTCGCTGCTCGGCGACCGTCCTCGACGTCGGCCAGGACGTCGGCCAGCGACGTGGTCGGCGGCGCGGTCGAGCAGCTCGTCCTTGCTCGAGACGTACCAGTAGATGCTGCCGACACCGCCGCCCAGCCGGGCTGCCAGGGCGCGGAAGGTCAGCGCAGCCTCACCGGCCTCGTCGAGCAGCGCGACGGCCTCGGTGAGCACGGCCTCCATGCGAGTGCGAGGCCGCGCCGGCGCGCGCCGGCTCGGGCGCGCGGAGGGCGGCCGTGCCGGGCGGGTGCCATGACTCACATCCCATCACAGACTTGCGATGTATCGAACACTGTTCTATCGTATCGAACATCGTTCGATAACTCGAACGCCGTTCGATAGGAGGTGGCCCATGACCACCACCACAGCTCGCGACCACGCGGCCCCGCCACGACGCGCACCTACCCGTCCCTGCGGCCGGCGTGGATCCCGCTCGCCGCCCTCTGCCTGGCGTTCTTCGTCGAGATGGTCGACAACACCCTGCTGACGATCGCGCTGCCCACCATCGGTCGCGACCTCGGCAGCGGCACGACCGCGCTGCAGTGGGTCACCGGCGCGTACTCGCTGACCTTCGGCGGCCTGCTGCTCACCGCCGGCTCGGTGGCCGACCGGCTCGGCCGTCGACGCGTGCTGCTCGTCGGCCTCGCCGCCTTCGGCGCTGCTCAGCCTCGTGCGTCGTCGGCCGTCACCACCGCCGGCGAGCTCATCGCCCTGCGCGCCGCGCTCGGCGTCGCCGCTGCAGCCATGGCGCCGATCACCAACTCGCTGGTCTTCCGGCTCTTCGACGACCAGGCGCTGCGCATGCGCGCCATGACCGTGATGATCGTCGTCGGCATGTCCGGCTTCATCCTCGGCCCGCTGCTCGGCGGCACCGCCCTGGCGCACGTCCGGCTGGGAGTGGCTGCTGCTCGTCAACGCTCCGATCGCGCTGATCGCCTGGGTCGGCGTCCGGCTCGGCGTCCCGGCCGACCGCCCGGAGGACCTCACCGACGACGCGCTCGACCTGCCCGGCGCGCTGCTGAGCATCGCCGCCATCGGCCTGGCCTGCTACTCCCTCACCAGCGGCGTCGAGCACGGCTGGCTGTCGCGCGTTGACCGCTCGCCTCGGCCCTCGGCGCGGTCGTCGCGCTCGTCGCGTTCGTCCGGCACGAGCGCCGCACGCGCGTCAGCCGATGCTCGACCTCGACCTGTTCTCCAACGGCACGGTCCGCGGCGCCACCATCGCCCAGATCGGCACCTCGATCGCGATGGCCGGCGTGATGTTCGGGCTGATCCTGCACTTCCAGTACGCCTACGGCTGGAGCCCGATGCGGGCCGGCCTGGCCAACCTGCCGCTGATCATCACGATGATCGCCGCCACGCCGCTCTCGGAGTGGCTCGCCAGGCGCTTCGGCCACCGCATCGCCTGCCTCGTCGGCGCGGGCCTCCTGGCCGGCTCGCTCGTCGGGCTGGCGTGGGGCGTCGAGCACGGCTACCTCGCGATCGCGGTCTTCATGGTCGTCCTGACCATCGGGCTGCGCACCGTCATGACGATCTGCGCCGTGGCGCTCGTCGACGCGATGCCCGAGCAACCGCACCTCGATCGGCGCCGCGCTCAACGACACCGCGCAGGAGGTCGGCACGAGCGTCGGCACCGCCGTCGTCGGCACGCTGATCGCGGTCCTCGTGACCACGACGCTGCCGGCCGGCACCTGGAGCGACGACCTGGTCGCGTCGTTCTTCCACGGCGAGCGGATCACCTTCGCCGTCCTGGCGGTCGTCGTCGGCGCTGGTCGCCGGCTGGCGGCGCGCTCACCCTCACCGACTCCCGGGAGACGGACGAGCACCCGACCGGAGACTGAGCGCGAGAAGTGTCAGCGGCGCTGCGGTCCTGCTCAACCTGGGCCGCTGAGCCTTCCGCGTACGCCCCTCGCTCGTTAGCGTGAGGGGCACCCACCCAGCGCGAGGAGCACCGATGGCCATCAACCTCAACCCCTACCTCAACTTCCCCGATGCCAAGGCGCGGGAGGCGATGGAGTTCTACCAGTCGGTGCTCGGCGGCGACCTCAATGTGATGACCTTCGGCGACATGGGCACCGAGGGTCCCCTGGCCGGCCAGGTGATGCACGGCCAGCTCGAGACCCCGGCCGGCATCGTGCTGATGGGAGCCGACGCACCGCCCGAGATGGTGCAGGTGACCTTCGGTGACAACGTGTCGGTGAGCCTGTCCGGTGGTCCGGAGGACGGCGACGAGCTGCGCGGCTGGTTCGCGAGCCTGTCCGAGGGTGGCGAGGTGCGCCAGCCGCTGGAGGCCGCGCCCTGGGGTGACGCGTTCGGCATGCTCGTCGACCGCTTCGGCATCAGCTGGCTGGTGAACATCGCGGCCTCGCCTGCCTGATTCTGTGAGCGAGTCGTCGGGACGCTGCCCGGAGCCGGGCGCTCGACTGCTCCTCAGGCGAGTCGCAGCCGATGCTCGGCGCCGTCCTCACCGACGTAGGAGAACCCGCACCGCTCCCAGAACGCGCGCGCCCGCGGGTTGTCCTTCTCCACCCCGAGCTCCACCGGCAGCCCGTCCGCGCGCGCCTGAGCGACGACCGCCTCGACCACCTGTCGGCCGACCCCTTGCGACTGGTGGCGCGGCAGCAGCTGGAGCCCGGCGATCTCGACCAGCCCGTCACGCCGTACGACGCGCAGCCGTCCGGCGTCCTCGCCGTCGACCTCGACCACCTGGATCGACGACCCGGCACCGTCGCCGTTGACCTGCTCGGAGGTCCAGGCACCGAAGCCTGCGCGGAAGTCCACCTCGTCGAAGTCATCGGGCAGCCGGCCCTGGTCGAGGGTCGCCTCGATGACGACCTCGGTGAGGAAGTCGACGTCGGCCTCGGTGGCCGCGCGGGTGGTGACGTGCACCGTCACCCTTCCCACGCCGGGCCGTCGCCGCCGAACCTCTCGACGAGGCGGCGGCGACGTGCGCGGCGTTGGCACGGCGTACGTCCTCGGGGACGGGCGGCAGGTTCTCCTCCCAGTCGAGGAGGGTCGAGCCGCGCAGCTGCAGCATCCGGGCGGGACGGCCGAAGAAGAAGGGGTGCAGGTGGGCGCTGCCGTCGCCGTAGCGGCCCACGTGGCAGCGGCCGACACTCGGGAGGTCCTCGATGCCGGCGGCGATCGCGACCGTCAGCAGGCCCATCTCGGAGGCCAGGTCGTCGGGCAGGTCGGCGAGGTCGTGGTGCGCCCGCGGCTTGAGGATCATGGCCACCGGCAGGCGCATCTCGAGGACGGTGAGGAGCCAGCGCTCGTTGCTCCACGCGATGCGGTCAGCCTGCTCGGGCGTGCGCGGCCGCGCACACCCGCAGTCGGCGGGGTCGTCGCCGTGGCGGGCGCGGCTCGGCGTCCGCGAGCGGCTCGAGCGGCTTGATGCGCAGGCCGTCGAGCTCGAACGGGAAGATGTCCCAGCCCGGCATCAGCTCGATCGCGACCGGGAGCCGGCCCTCGTCGTCGGTGGCCTCCGCGACGCGGGCGTGGAACTCGTCGGCGCGTCTCGAGGGTGCTCATGTCGGGAGTCAATCAGCGTGCGGCGGCCGGTGTCGCCTCCGCACGGCGGCACCGACCTGTCACCAGGGCGAGGGCTGGTAGTCCTTCACGAAGCAGCCGTACAGGTCGGTCCCCGGCCTCGCCGAGCACGACCGGGTCGTAGACCCGCGCGGCGCCGTCGACCAGGTCGAGCGGCGCGTGCCAGCCCTCGGCGGCGATCCGCAGCTTGTCCGCGTGCGGGCCGCTCGTCGGTGATCCAGCCGGTGTCGACGGCCGTCATCAGGATCCGGTCGGTCTCGAACATCTCGCCCGCCGACGTGCGGGTCAGCATGTTGAGCGCGGCCTTGGCCATGTTGGTGTGCGGGTGCCCGGCGCCCTTGTAGCGACGCGAGAACTGGCCCTCCATCGCCGACACGTTGACGACGTACGCCCGCCCCGACGTCGCGGTCAGCGCCGCCGCCGCCAGCGCCGGGCGCAGCCGCGACACCAGCAGGAACGGCGCGATCGAGTTGCACAGCTGCACCTCGAGGAGCTCGAGCGGGTTGACCTCGCCGACCGTCTGGGTCCAGGAGTTGTTGACCTGGACGTCGGGCAGCAGGCCGCCCGCGTCGACGGCCGTCCCGGCGAGGTGCGCGTCGAGCGAGGCGTGACCGGCCGACAGGGCCAGCGCCGTCAGCGTCGCGGCGTTGTGGGCGGCGAGCGCGGCCTCCGCGCTCTCCCCGAGGTGGTGGGCGACGGCCGTGTCGGACAGTGCGCCGGCGATCGCCGCCGGGTGCGCCTCCGAGATCCGGTCGAAGGTCACCATCTCCGGCAGCTCGCGGTCGCTCGGGGAGCGGCGCGGGCTCGGCCTCGACCAGCGGCGCATAGGCGCCCGGCGTACGACGTACGGTCTGGCAGGCGTTGTTGATCAGGATGTCGAGCGGGCCCGCGGCGGCGACGTCGTCGGCCAGCGAGATCACCTGGGTCGGGTCGCGCAGGTCGATGCCGACCACCTTGAGCCGGTGCAGCCAGTCCCCGCTGTCGGCGAGCGAGGAGAAGCGGCGTACGGCGTCCTTGGGGAAGCGGGTCGTGATCGTGGTGTGGGCGCCGTCGCGGAGCAGCCGCAGCGCGATGTACATGCCGATCTTGGCGCGGCCGCCGGTCAGCAGCGCGCGCCTGCCGGTGAGGTCGGTGCGCTGGTCGCGCTTGGTGTGGCTCAAGCGCCGCGCAGGACGGGCAGAGCCAGTGGTAGAACGCGTCGACGAGGGTGAAGTCCTGCTTGCAGATGTAGCAGCCGCGCGGGTTGATCAGCTCGCCGGCGAAGGCGCCGGGCGCGGTGGAGACCAGCGGGATGCCGGACGTCTCGTCGTCGATCCGCACCGGCGAACCGGTCGCGGTCAGCTCGGTGATCGCGCGGTCGTGGGCCAGCTCCTCGGCGCGCTTGTGCAGCTTGCGCTCGGCCTTGATCGACTTGTACATGTGCGACGCCGCCCGCTTGACCCGCACGTGGTCGGGGTGGTCGCCGGGCAGGTGGTGCAGCTGCTCCAGCACCCGGATGGTGGTCGCCAGGTCGCCCGGGTCGATGCCGGGGTCGAGGGCGGAGTCGCTGCCGGGCTGCTCAGTCACCGGAAGATCGTAGGCGCGCCCGACACCGGGGGCGATTCGTCGACCTGGTGGGACGGCAGGGCGATCAGGCGGTGCGCTCGCCGTCGGAGTCCTGGGCCACCGAGCCCACGATGCGCACCCGGTCGGCGCGCAGCCCGTGCGCGACGCCCCACAGGACGGCCTTGGAGCGGCTGTCGACGTCGATCTTGCGGTAGCAGGACCGGATGTAGGACTTGATCGAGTTGACCGACAGCGACGTGCGGTCGGCGATCTCGAGGTTGCTCAGGCCCATCGTGATGAGGGACAGCACCTCGGCCTCGCGGGCGGTGAGGCCCTCCTCGCGACCGGGCCAGTCGCCGCCGACGAGGCGGTTGCCCTTGGGGGCGGGGAGACGATGACCCGCCCGGCGGCGACGGCCTGCAGCGCGTCGACCAGCTGGCCGGCGGTGAGGCTCTTGGAGAGGTAGCCGGAGACGCCCTGCTCCATCGTCTCGCGGGCCAGCCAGGGCTGGAAGTTCCACGTGTAGACGACGACCTTGCCGATGCGCGGGTTGGCGAGCAGGCGGGAGACGCCGGGCCCGTTGCCCTGCCCCATGCCGAACGTGTCGTACAGCGCGACGTCGACGGCTCGTTGACGATGTCTTCCCGCGACCAGCTCGACGACCTCGATGCGGTGGCTGTAGTTGCGCAGCATCGAATCGAGACCACGGACGACCACCTCGTCGTCGTTGACGAGTGCAACTCGGATCACCATGGGTGCACCCTACGTCGGTGACGGGGGTATCTTGGCGGTCGCTGTTCATGAAGAGGGGGGTCCAGGTGCAGGCGCGCGTGACCCGAGGTCGACGCGGCACCGTCGGCGGCGCTGGGGGTCCGCTGCGAGGGAGTCGTCCACCTCTACCGGACCTTCGGCGGCCACGACGTCGTCGCGCTGCGCGGTGTCGACCTGACGATCGCGCCGGCGAGCGCGTCGCGTTCCTCGGCCCCAGTGGCTCCGGCAAGTCCACCCTGCTGACCCTCCTCGGCGGCATCCAGAGCCCCAGCGCCGGCCGGATCTTCCTCGGTGACGAGGAGATCTCCCGGATGGGTGAGCGCTACCTCGCCCGCATCCGCTCGCGCCAGGTCAGCACGATGCTCCAGGGCGCGACCCGCAACCTGCTGCCCTACGCCACCGCCCGGCAGAACATCGCCTTCGCCCGCCTCTCGCTGAGCGGCCGCGAGCGGGACAACGCCCTGCAGGACATCGAGCTGCTCGACCGCGTCGGCCTCGACCAGCAGTCCGACCAGGTGGTCTCGACGATGTCCGGCGGCCAGCGCCAGCGCCTCGCCCTCGCCTGCGCGGTCTCCACGGCGCCGCGGCTGCTGCTCGCCGACGAGCCCACCAGCCAGCTCAGCCACGCACGACCGCGACCACGTCCTCCACCTGATCCACTCGCTCGGCGACGACTTCGGCACCACGATCGTCGTGGTCACCCACCAGCCCGAGGTCGCCGCGACCTTCTCGCGCACCGTCACCATGAAGGGCGGCCGCGTCGGCGCCGAGGCGTAGTGGCGGCACTGATCAGTGCGACCTTGACGGTGCGCGGTGCGCGTGGCGCGACGCTGCGCGAGACGGCTCGCTGAGCGGGTCAGGAGCAGCAGGGGTCGAAGCGGAAGCCGACGCCGCGGATGGTGCGGATCCACTCGTTGTCCGCCGAGCGACGCAGCTTGCGACGCAGGTTGGCCAGGTGCACGTCGACCACGTGGGTGTTGTCCGGCACGAAGTCGGTCGCCCAGACGTCGCGCAGCAGCTCCTCGCGACCGACGACCACGCCGGGGCGGCTGACGAGGTGGTCGAGCAGGTCGAACTCGGTGCGGGTCAGCTCGACGTGATGGCCGGCGACCTTGACCTCGCGTGCCTGGCGGAAGAGCTGCAGGTCGTCGCACCCGACCACGCCCGCCGACGAGACCGGCTCGGAGCTGGTCGCCTCGACCGGGACAGGTGCGGGCGGAAGCCCCTCGACACTGCGCGGGCGACGAAACAGCGCGGCGACCCTGGCCTGCAGCTCGCGCAGCGAGAAGGGCTTGGAGAGGTAGTCGTCGGCACCGACCTCGAGCCCGACCAACCGGTCGACCTCGGCGGTGCGGGCGCTGACGACCATGACGTAGCAGTCGCTGACCATCCGGATCTGGCGGCAGACCTCGACCCCGTCGAAGTCGGGCAGGGTGAGGTCGAGGGTCACCAGGTCGGGACGCGTGTCGCGGATGACGGTGAGCGCCTCGGCACCCGTGCCCACGATCTCCACCTCGAAGCCGACCTGGTCGAGCAGGGCGCCGATCACCTCAGCGATGTCGGCGTCGTCCTCGACGACCACGGCCGTGCGTTCATGCCTCATGCGTTGTCCATCCCCCAGTTGGTGCAAACCCTAACCGGCTCATCCACAGCTCGATGGGGGGACGATGGCCAAGCCGATCCATGACGTCGTTCGGCTGGTCGACGCTCTCTTCCTGCCTGGGGCCTCAGAGGCCGAGCCCGCGGGTCCAGTCCTCGGAGTCGATCCGGGCGACGAGGTAGGGACCGCCACCGGCGGACCGCTCGTTGCCGACCTCGCGGTCCATGCGATAGCCGATCCCGCGGATCGTGTGGATCCAGGTGGCGTCGGAGTGCCGGCGCAGCTTGCCCCGGAGGTTGGCGACGTGGACGTCGACCAGGTGGTGGTCGTGCGTCAGGGCACTGCTCCAGATCGCGAGCACCATCTCCTCACGGGTGCAGACCCGCGAGAGGTGGCTGGCGAGGTAGTCGAGGACGTCGTACTCGATGCGGGTCAGCTCGACGATCGCGCCGTTGATCTCCACCTCGCGGCGTCCCGGGTTGATGACCAGGCCGGCACCGCAGTCGATCGTGGACGGCTCGTCCATCGGCTGCGGCGGGGACGAGACGTGGAAGGGTCGCGAGAGCGACTCCTCGGCGACCGCCGTGCCGTTGCGCGGACGGCGGAAGAGCGCCGCGACCCGGGCGCGCAGCTCGCGCGGCGAGAAGGGCTTGAGGACGAAGTCGTCCGCACCGACCTCGAGGCCGATGAGCTTGTCCACCTCCTCCGAGCGGGCGGAGACGATGACGATGTAGCAGTCGCTGGTCTCGCGGATGCGACGGCACACCTCGATGCCGTCCATGTGCGGCAGCGTCAGGTCGAGAGTGACCAGGTCGGGCGCGTCGGCCAGCGCGACGTCGACCGCGGCGCGACCGTCGCGCGCCGCCGTGACGCGGAAGCCTGCCCCCTCCAGCGTCTCCACCAGAGCTGATGAGATGTCCGGGTCGTCTTCGACCACCAGAGCATGAAGATCTTGCACGTTCTCTACCCCCACTGCTGTTGCCGTGACGAGGACCCCACGTCCCGCCGTGGCGCCGCCCGAACGGCGTTGCCTGATGGTACGGCGCATATCCCCGAACCGGGAGAGGCCGCGAAAATCTCGAAACGGGTGGTCTAGACCACATGGTCCTTGCGGATTCTTCAGATCAACGGTCAAGGACTGCCGAAGATCTTCGTCAGAACAGGTCGATACCGCGATTCACCCACACCTGACTGACCGTCATGCCCACGCGCTCGTAGAGGCCGAGTGCTCCGGTGCGTGAGTCGGTGCTGAGCTCGGACGTCGTCGTGCCGTGCTCGCGGGTCGCGGCGAAGGAGTCGACGAGCAGCGCCTGGGCCAGGCCACGGTTGCGCTGGTCCTTGCGGACGGCGAGGCGGTCGACGTACCCGGTCGTGCCCTCGTCGGCGACGAGGACCAGCGAGACGCCGACCACGACACCGTGCGGGTCGAGCGCGACGCGGAGGTTCCACGGCTCGAAGCCCGGCCGGCCCGACGTCGACGCCTCGAAGTCCTCGAACGGCTCGCGCTCGCGCTCCGACCACTCGAGGAACGCGTCCTCCAGGACGTCGTGGGCAGCGCGTACGTCGCCGGGTCCGGCCGGTCGGATCGTGTAGCCCGCGGGCAGGTCCCGCGCCGGGATCGTCGCGCCCTCGGGGAGGGTGAGCACCCAGCTGGTCCACCGCACGCGGAAGCCGAGTGCCTCCAACAGCCGGTCGCCGGGTGAGCCCTGGGGCACCGGCATGCCCACCACCGTGGAGCCGACCTCGCGCCCCAGCTGCCTGCAGCCAGTGGGCCAGCCAGGTGCCGATGCCGCGGCCGCGGTGGGAGGGCAGCACGCTCGTGTCGGCGCGGTCCGCGCCCATCAGCTCGGCGTACGCCACGAGCTCGTCGCCGTCGAAGACGCCGACCGAGCGACCGGCCAGGTCGTGGCTGGGGCGCGCCCAGTCGCTGATGATGTCGGACTCCTCGATCGAGACCTGACCGGTGTCCACGAGCTGCTGGGCGGCCATCAGCTCGAAGACGGCACGGGAGTCGGTGGTCCGGAGCGGCCGGGTCGTGAGCCCGTCGGGGAGTGCGGGCTGTGGAGGCGTCGTGCTGGGCATGAGGGAAGTGTGCTACCTCACGCGGGGCCCTGTCGCACGGTTAACCGACGGATTGGTGGCTGCTGAGGAATGCCCTTATACCCCGCGAGGCCCTACCGTTGCAGGCGTGAGCGACGATCAAACCGACCTTCCCCAGCCGAGCTTCTCCGACCTCGGCCTCGCGCCCGAGGTCCTCAAGGTGCTTGCCGACGTCGGCTACGAGTCGCCCTCGCAGATCCAGGCCCTCACCATCCCGCCGCTGCTCGAGGGCCGCCACGTCGTCGGCCTGGCCCAGACCGGTACCGGCAAGACGGCCGCGTTCGCGCTCCCGATCCTCTCCCAGCTCGACTTCTCCCAGAAGACGCCGCAGGCGCTCGTGCTGGCCCCGACCCGTGAGCTCGCGCTCCAGGTCTCGGAGGCCTTCGAGAAGTACGCCGCCCACATGAAGGGCGTCCGCGTGCTGCCCATCTACGGCGGTCAGGGCTACGGCGTCCAGCTCTCCGCGCTGCGTCGCGGCGTCCACGTCGTCGTCGGCACGCCCGGCCGGATCATGGACCACCTCGAGAAGGGCACCCTCGACCTGTCGGAGCTGCGCTTCCTGGTGCTCGACGAGGCCGACGAGATGCTGAAGATGGGCTTCGCCGAGGACGTCGAGACGATCCTCGCCGACACCCCCGACAGCAAGCACGTGGCGCTGTTCTCGGCCACGATGCCGCCCCAGATCCGCCGCATCTCCAAGAAGTACCTCGACAACCCGGTCGAGATCACCGTCAAGAACAAGACGTCGACGGTCTCCGCCATCACCCAGCGCTACCTGATCGTGTCCTACCCCCAGAAGGTCGACGCCCTCACGCGCATCCTCGAGGTGGAGAACTTCGAGGGCATGATCGTCTTCGTCCGCACCAAGAACGAGACCGAGACGCTGGCCGAGAAGCTCCGTGCCCGCGGCTACTCCGCGATGGCGATCAACGGTGACGTCGCCCAGGTGCAGCGCGAGCGCACCATCAACCAGCTCAAGGCCGGCAAGCTCGACATCCTCGTCGCCACCGACGTCGCGGCCCGCGGCCTGGACGTCGAGCGCATCAGCCACGTCGTCAACTACGACATCCCCACCGACACCGAGTCCTACGTCCACCGCATCGGCCGGACGGGTCGCGCGGGTCGCACGGGTGACTCGATCGCCTTCGTCACCCCGCGCGAGCGCCACCTGCTGCGCGCCATCGAGAAGGCCACCCGCCAGCCGCTCACGCAGATGCAGCTGCCGACCGTCGACGACGTCAACGCGACCCGCCTCACGCGCTTCGACGACCAGATCACCCAGGCGCTGACCCAGCCCGAGCGGATCGACTTCTTCCGCGACGTGGTGTCCCACTACGTCAGCGAGCACGACGTGGCCGAGGTCGACGTCGCTGCCGCCCTGGCAGCCGTGATGCACGGCGAGCAGCCGCTGCTCCTCGAGCCGGAGCCCGAGCGGTCCACCCGCAGCTTCGACGACCGACCCACCCACAGCGGCAAGGCCCAGCGCGAGCGGGCTCCTCGTGGCGACCGCAGCGACGTGCCGATGGCGACGTACCGCATCTCGGTCGGCAAGCGTCACAAGGTCGAGCCCCGCCAGATCGTCGGCGCCCTGGCCAACGAGGGCGGCCTGTCGCGCGGCGACTTCGGCTACATCTCGATCAAGCCGGACTTCTCGCTCGTCGAGCTGCCCGCCACCCTGCCCGGCGGCACCCTGGAGCGCCTCTCCGGCACCCGGATCTCCGGCAAGCTGATCGAGCTCGAGCTCGACAAGGGTCCCCAGCGCGCGCGTACGGGTGGGCACGGCGCAAGCAGCGGCGGCGGCTACAAGGGCAAGAACCCCCGCTGACCGGGCGGTTCCTCCCCGTCCCGGACGCCGACCGGGCGCGAATGTCCCCAGGAAATGCGCTGACCGGGCACATATGTGCGGTCGTGCTGCACACATGTGCCCGGTCGAGGCCGATCGCTGCACATTCCTGCCCGGTGGGCAGGGCGGGATCAGGCGTTGCGGATGGCGGAGACGTCGAACTCGAGCTTGATCTTCTCGGAGACGAGGACGCCACCGGTCTCGAGGGCGGCGTTCCAGGTGAGGCCGAAGTCCTTGCGGTTGATGGTGGTCTCGCCCTCGAAGCCGACGCGCAGGTTGCCGAAGGGGTCGCGGGCCGAGCCGGTCTCCTCGAACTCGATCGTGACGGGACGGGTGACGTCCTTGATGGTGAGGTCGCCGGTGACGGTCCACTCGGCACCGTCGCGCTCGACCTTGGTCGAGGAGAAGGTCATGTTCGGGAACTGCTCGACGTCGAAGAAGTCGCCCGACTTGAGGTGGCCGTCGCGGTCGGCGCTGCGGGTGTCGACGGAGGAGACGTCGATGGTGAGGTCGACCTTGGAGTCGGACGGGGTGGCGGCGTCGATGTGGGCGGTGCCCTCGAACGTGCCGAACTGGCCGCGGACCTTGGTCACCATCGCGTGGCGGGCGACGAAGCCGAGGCGGCTGTGCGAGGCGTCGATGGTGTAGTCGCCGGTGATGTCGTCGATGGCGGTGGTGGGGGCGTCGAAGCTGGTGGTCATGCTGGTGAACTCCTCGGATGGTTGTTAGTAGAACATTCAACCATCTCAACGGGCCGACCCCGTCATTCATTCCCGGGTGCTGGAAGGAGTTTCCTGCCGCGGGTGCAAATGACGACGAGCCACGCCCTGGGGGCGTGGCTCGTCGTGGTGCTGAAGGGTGGTCAGGCGGCTCGGCGGACGGCGACCGGGATCAGCGTCCAGCGTGCCTCCATGTGGGTGCGGCCCGACTCGTCGGTGACGGGGACCCAGCTGCAGGCCATCTCGCGCTTGTTCATGTGGTGACACCTCCTGTTCACTTTCTGTTCACCTAACCTAACACGTCCCCACCGGCGCACCACCATTTCGCTGAAGGATGTCGGAAATTCCCCACCCGCCCACCGGTTGGCCTGCGGGACGGGTCGTGGCACCCCACTTGGGACTGGTGTGACGCGGCGAGGAGGTGAAGACCGGCACCGAAGCGACGGCCTGCAGCGCGAATCCACGAGAATCTGCCCGATTTCGGGCAGGAACTTGCGCAAGAGCGCGCGACAGGCGCATCCTCGTGCGGTGCCGGATCCCGCCCTCGTCGCCCATGTCGCCGCCACCACGTCGCTCACCGAGAGCGAGGCGGCACGGGTGGTCGACGACGTGATCGCGTTCCACGCCCAGGGCGTGGAGGACTACGTCCGGCTCCGCCACGCCAGCCTGAAGACGTACGGCTCCAGGAACCCCGAGATCTTCGCGCGCATCTCCGAGGAGCTGGGGACGCGCGTGTTCGCCGCCCCCGAGCTCTCCGATCGGCAGCTGCGCCGCATCGTCTACGGCTAGGACTCCGTCGCGAGACCCACTCGATCCGAAGCAGACCACCAAGGAGACACCAGCAATGTGCGGAATCGTCGGATACCTCGGCCGGCAGGACGCGGCGCCCCTCGTCCTGGAGGGGCTCACCCGCCTGGAGCACCGGGGCTACGACTCGGCGGGCGTCGCGGTCCTCGGTCGTTCCGGCCTCAGGGTCGCCAAGCAGGCCGGCCGGGTCCGCGACCTGACCGACGCGCTCCCCAAGCGATTCACCGGCACGGTCGGGATCGGCCACACCCGGTGGGCGACGCACGGCCCGGCCACCGACGCCAACGCCCACCCGCACGCCGACGAGGCCGGCAAGGTCGCGGTCGTGCACAACGGCATCCTCGACAACTCCGCGACCCTGCGCGCCCAGCTCGGCGATGCCGGGGTGACCCTGGCGAGCGACACCGACACCGAGGTGCTCGCCCACCTGGTCGCCCGCAGCAGCTCGGACACCCTCGAGGGCAAGGTGCGTGACGCCCTCGCCGCGGTGGTGGGGACGTACGGCCTCGCCGTCGTGCACGCCGACTTCCCCGACCGCATCGTCGTGGCGCGCAACGGCAGCCCGCTGATCATCGGGGTCGGCGACAAGGAGATGTTCGTGGCCTCCGACCTCGCCGCGATCGTGCGCCACACCACCACCGTCGCGATGCTCGACGACGGTGAGCTCGCGACCGTCACCGCCGGCGGCTTCACCACGATGCGCCACAGCGACCTCTCGGCCACCGGCAAGTCGGCGAGCGAGGTCGACGTCGACGCGTCCGCCTACGACGCCGGCGACCACGAGTCCTTCATGCACAAGGAGATGCTCGAGCAGCCGGCGACGGCGCAGGCGGCGCTGCGCGGGCGCCTCGACGACCGGTTCGGCACCGCGCACCTCGGCGGCCTCGACATGGACGCCCGCGAGCTGCGAGCAGTGCGCCGGGTCAAGATCCTCGGCTGCGGCTCGGCCTACTACGTCGGCCAGATGGGTGCCGCCCTGATCGAGGAGCTGGCCCGCATCCCCGCCGACGCCGAGGCGGCGAGCGAGTTCCGCTACCGCGACCCGGTGATCGAGCCCGACACCCTCTATGTCGCGGTGAGCCAGTCGGGGGAGACCATCGACACCCTCCTCGCGGTCCAGGAGGTACGCCGCAAGGGCGGGCGCTGCGTCGGGCTGGTCAACGTCGTGGGCTCGGCGATCGCGCGTGAGTGCGACGGCGGGATCTACCTCCACGCCGGTCCCGAGGTGGCGGTCGCGAGCACCAAGGCGCTCACCAACATGTTCCTCGGCTTCGCCCTGCTGGCCCTGCAGCTCGGTCGGGTCCGCGACCTGTCGATCGCCGACGGGAAGCGCCTGATCGCCGGCCTCGAGAGGTTGCCCGAGCAGATCGGGGAGATCCTCGCCGGCGAGGCCGACCTGGTCGAGGTCGCGCAGCTGCTCGCCGAGGCCGAGAGCCTGTTCTTCGTCGGCCGCGTGCGCGGCTACCCGGTGGCCCGCGAGGGTGCCCAGAAGTTCAAGGAGATCAGCTACCGCCATGCCGAGGCCTACCAGACCTCCGAGCTCAAGCACGGCCCACTGGCGCTGATCTCGCCCGAGGTGCCGACCGTGGCGCTGGTGCCCGCCGACGAGCTGGCCGAGCGCAACGTCGCGGCGCTCCACGAGATCTCCGCACGCAGCGGTCCGCTCGTCGTGGTGACGCACGAGGGGGTCGACCTCGGAGAGGTCGACGCACGCCGCATCGTCGTACCGAAGAACGAGCCCGAGCTGGACCCGATCCTGCTCACCATCCCGCTGCAGCTGCTGGCCTACCACGCCGCGCAGCACCTCGGTCACGACATCGACAAGCCCCGCAACCTGGCGAAGTCGGTCACCGTCGAATGATGTCCCCGGGAGCGGGCATGCATAGGCGCGCTCCTTGCTGCATGGGGTCAGCAAGGAGCGCGCCGGAGGGAACCCTGACAGCGCTCACCGGCTCCTGTCCGAGGTTCGTGTGAAGTGTGACCTTTCTTTGCCCTCATCTGCTGAGGGAGGGTTCGGGTGGCACAGAACCTGGTCTCAGCCGGCAAATGACCAGACCAGCAGCTCGCTCGTCGAGCCCGCCCGCACGGTCCGTCCGCCGCCCCCGTTGCTGATCCGTACGGCGTCCCCGTCGCGCAGCCGATCTCCGTCCAGCGTCACCGACCCGGTGGCCGCGAACACGTGCTGGCGGGGGTCGTCCGGCAGGTGCACGGCCTGTCCGGGAGCGAGGCGAGCGACCAGCAGCCGGGCCCCGGTCGTCCCGACCGGCAGGCCCGCTCCGCCCGCCACCTCGACGAGCTCGCCGGTCGTCGGCGGCGCCTCCCCGACGGCGTACGACGGCGGCGTGCCCGGCGTCTCGGGCGTCAGCCACGCCTGGACGAAGCGGCAGCGACCCGATGCGGGGTCGGCGACCTCTGAGTGCCGGATGCCGGATCCGGCCGACAGGACCTGGGCCCGTCCGGCCTCGAGGACGTGGTTCGTCGCCGGTCGAGTCGGTGTGGAGCAGCACTCCGTCGAGCACCCAGGTGACGATCTCGAGCTCCGAGTGCGGGTGGTCCGGATAGCCGCCGCCGGGGGACAGGAGGTCGTCGTTGTGGCAGACCATCGGTCCGAAGCCGAGGTTGGCCGGGTCGTAGTGCTCGCCGAAGGAGAAGGAATGGCGCGTCAGCCGGTCTGGCGGCAGTGGTGAACCTGCTCGAACCCGCGTACAGCAGCAAGCTCATGCCGATATCTTCGCGAACGTGACCGACCTCCCTCCACGTTCCCAGCTCCCTCCGGGTTTCCGCTTCGGGACGAGCACTGCGGCCTACCAGATCGAAGGGGCCGCCACCGAGGACGGCAAGGGCCCGAGCATCTGGGACACCTTCGCCTCGCGAGCCGGGCCGGATCATCGACGGCAGCAGTGGCGAGGTCGCGTGCGACCACTACCACCGCTTCGAGGAGGACGTCGCGCTGATGAAGCGGCTGGGGACGAAGGGCTACCGGCTGTCGCTGAGCTGGTCGCGGATCCAGCCGACCGGTCGCGGCCCGGCCAACGAGGACGGGCTGGCGTTCTACGACCGGCTGATCGACTCCCTCCTCGCCAACGGCATCCAGCCGATGGTGACGCTCTACCACTGGGACCTGCCGCAGGCGCTCGAGGACGACGGCGGCTGGCTGAACCGCGACACCGTCGACTGCTTCGCCGAGTACGCCGCCATCGTGGCCGAGCGGTACGCCGACCGCGTCGAGCACTGGATCCCGATCAACGAGCCCAACGTGGCCGCGATCCTGGGCTACGGCATCGGCGTGCACGCGCCGGGCAAGGACCTGCTCTTCGACTCCCTCTCGGCCTCGCACCACCTGCTGCTGGCCCACGGTCGCGCGGCCATCGAGCTGCGCGGGCGCGGCGCGACGAGCGATCGGCTGCGCCAACAACCACGCGCCCATCTGGCCCGCCTCCGACGACGACGCCGACGTCGGCGCCAGCAAGATCTTCGACGCGCTGTGGAACGGCATGTTCCTCGAGCCGATGCTGCTCGGTCGCTACCCGGCCGACCTGACGCCGCTGCTCGACGGACGTCATGCCCGACGGCGACATGGCGACCATCCGCCAGCCGCTCGACTTCTACGGCGTCAACTACTACAACCCGATGAAGGTCGCCGCGGCCCCCGAGGACGCCGAGATGCCGTTCGAGTCCCGCGACGTCGTCGGCTACCCGACCACCGACTTCGGCTGGCCGGTCGTGCCCGACGCGCTGCGCGAGTGGCTGATCATGTTCCGCGCCCGCTACCGCGCCGCGCTGCCGCCGATCTTCATCACCGAGTCGGGGTGCAGCTACAACATGGGGCCGGACGAGAACGGCGTCGTCGACGACCAGCCGCGCATCGACTACCTCGACGCGCACCTCACGGCCGTCGTCCGAGGCGATCGAGCGCGGCGTCGACGTCCGCGGCTACTACTGCTGGTCGCTGATGGACAACTTCGAGTGGGCCGAGGGCTACTCGCAGCGCTTCGGGCTCGTCCACGTCGACTACGAGACGCTCGAGCGGACGCCGAAGAAGTCCTTCCAGTGGTACGCCGACCTGATCGCCGCGCAGCCGCAGCACCTCTGACCTGCCGGGCCGTGTCCGCCACCCTCGGGACCCGACGGGACCACGCCCGGCCCGGAGACCCGCCGATAGGCTGCGGAACATGTGCAAGCGCCGGGTCGTGTTCGTGGTCGGATCGGGCCGCAGCGGCACGAGCACCATGAGCGGCACCCTCCAGACCCTGGGCCTGCACGTCCCCCAGCCCGAGGTCGTCGGCCGACGCCACCAACCCCAAGGGCTTCGGCGAACCGCAGTGGGTCGTCGACCTGCACCACGAGCTCCTCGAGCGCAGCGACGTGCAGGTCTCCGACGCCCGCCCGCGCGCCTGGCTCGACGCCGGCAAGGTCAGCGCCGACCACGCCGATCCGCGAGCGGGTGAGCGACGTGGCTCGAGTCGCAGTTCGCCGACGGCGACGAGCTGGTGATCAAGGACCCGCGCGCCGCGTGGTTCCTGGGGCTGTGGCGCGCGGCGGCCGAGCGCTGCGACGCGACCTCGTCCTACGTCACCATGCTGCGACCGGTCACCGAGGTCGTCGGGTCCAAGAAGAAGTACTACGACCAGCGCCAGGGCGACGTCACCCGCACCGCCGCGTGGATCAACATGATGCTCCACACCGAGCGCGCGACCCGCGGCGAGAGCCCGCCGGTTCGTGCGGTACGCCGACCTGCTGGCCGACTGGACGCAGCCGGTGTTCGCGCTGGGCGAGGCCTTCGACCTGCAACGCCGTGAAGACGGCGATGGCCAACGACATCGCGCAGGTGCACAAGTTCATCGACCCGTCGCTGCGTCGGGTGACCCTCACCTGGGACGACGTCGACGTGCCGGCGTCGCTGCGCGACCTCGCCGAGGAGACCTGGCAGACGCTCGACGGCCTGGCCGACGAGGGCGGGACACCGCCGAGGCCCACGAGCGCAGCGACCAGCTCCGCGTCGCCTACGACGAGATGTACGCCGACGCCGAGGCGTTCGCCCACTCGACGACGCTCGCCGCGCGTCGCGAGGGCGCGACCGCCACCCGCCGCGAGGTCGAGGCGCGCCAGCGGCCCCGTCCGGCCGGGCGGCGGCGCCGACCGGGTGCCGCACGCCGTCCGCGCGCATGGTGCCGAGGGCGCCCGCCGCAGCCTCCGCAAGGCCCTCGGCCGGGAGCGCTGAGCATGCCGCGACATCCCCTCGCTCGAGGGCCTGGCCGACTACGACGTCACGTGGCCGTGGACCGCGGCGAGCCCCTCACGCCCGGCCTCACCTGCGTCTTCCGGGTGAAGAACGAGGCGCGCAACCTGCCCTGGGTGCTGCCGCCGATCTTCGCCGCCGTCCAGCACGTGCTGCTCGTCGACAACGGTTCCGACGACGGCACCGCTCGACGTGGCCGTCGCGATCGCCGAGGAGTGTGGCGCGGCCGACCGGTTCACCGGGCTCGAGCTATCCGCACCAGGTCGCCCGGGCCGGCGGCGAGCACCTCGCCACGCCGGCCACCAGCGTCCACTCGCTGACGCACTTCTACAACTGGTGCTTCAGCCAGGTCCGCACGTCCTACTCGATGAAGTGGGACGGCGACATGGTGCTCACGCCCGAGGGCGCGGGCATCCTGCGCGACCTGTCGTGGCAGCTCGAGTCGACCCAGACGATCGTGGCGATGCCGCGGCACCCGCTGACCGTCGTCGACGAGTCGACCGGCTGGCTCGACCTGTCGCTGCGCTTCCTCGAGCCGTGGGTCTATCCGATGGGTCCGGACTTCACCTTCGTGAAGGCCTTCGACTGGGAGCTGCGCGAGTATCCCGCCGCCACCGAACGCCTCGTCCTCCAGCAGGGCCTGTGCGTGGAGGTCAAGTGGCTCGACGCCGACGAGTACGCCCACTGGCGCACGGACGGCGTGGACTTCACCAACACCCGCCTCTACCGCAAGCTGCGCGAGTTCGAGGTCGACGAGGCGATCCGCTCGGGTCGCCCCGAGGAGCTCGGCGGCCTGGTCCGCGTGGACGCCCCGCCCGGCGTCCACATCATCGACCACGTCACCCGCGACCTGGCTGCGTCAGCAGCCGCGACCCGCTCGTCAAGCACTCGCTACCCGCGTCGCTGCGGGAACGGGCTCCCCGAGACCGAGCTCCTTCGTCGACTCATCCCCTCGACGGCTTCACCTCCCCCGAGCCGCTGCTCGGGCATCGGCGACGACGCAGTCGGCCGCCGACTGGCCCCGGCCGCGCCCACGTCTCACGACCCTCGCAGGGCCACCGACATCGGGCGCGGCTGGAAGTCGGTCCTGTGGATGACCGCCGACCGCGCGTCGCTGCGGCAGACGGCCGTCGCCCTGCCGCGGCTCGGCCAGGTCCGGGTCGTCGCCGTCTGGCTGACCGACGCGCACCGTGCCGCTGGTCGTGCACCCGCGCCCCGAGTGGCCGCGACTCACCAGCCTGATGGCGCGCGAGGCCGGCCGCGGGGTGCTGACCGTGCTCCGGTTCGCCGGACCGGTCGCCGCGCACCAGGTGCTCGTCGAGTGCGCCCGCCAGGCCGCCGACGGCGACCGCGGCCACGGTGGGCTCGTCGTGGGCTACGCCGGTCGCGAAGCCGCGGCGGGCCTCGACGTCGCGCACGCTCCTGTCGACGACGCCGCCGACGCGGGGGATCCGGAGCGCGACGTGCCGCCGGACGTGGTGGTCGCCGTCGAGGACGTCGCGCGTCGACCGGCGCACCACGTCATCGACCGCGCCCCGACCGTCGTCACCGACCCCGGCCTCGAGCCGGTCGACGAGCAGGTCGTCAACCCCGGCGGCTGGCGCAAGGACTGGGACGAGCCGGTCCGCGACCTCGCGGCCCGGACAGGCCGGTCACCGAGAAGGCGATCGCGGACGCTCCGCGGCGTCCAGGGCCTGCGGTCGACCTGGCCACCGCCGACGCGCGGACCGTCGCCGGCGCTGGCGATGGCCGGCGTCCCGCTCCTCGCCGACCGGCACCAACCCGTCGCTGAGCGACGCGCTCGCCGACGCGCTGGCCGCAGCCGTCGACCTCGACGACCCGCTCGCCCGCGAGCAGCACAGCGTCACCACCCGGCGCGCCGCCCTCGACCACCACTCCACCCTCGCCTGGCGGCGCGACCTCGCCGCGCGGGCCGGCGTCCGGTTCGTGGCGCAGCCGAAGGTCAGCGTCCTGCTCGCCACGATGCGCCCGCACCAGCTCGACTTCGCGATGCGCCAGCTCGCCCGCCAGCAGGCGCGACGTCGAGCTCCGGTGCTCGGCACCCACGGCTGGAGCCGACGCCGACGACGTACGCGCGTGCGCTCGGCGACGGCCGCACCGTGGTCGCTCGACCGCACGACAAGGACGCCTTCTTCGGCGACGTGCTCAACGACGCGCGCGCACCGTGGCCGACGGCGACGTGCTGCTGAAGGTCGACGACGACGACTGGTACTCCCCGCACGCCATCCACGACCTGCTGCTCGCCCGCCGCTACACCGGCGCCGAGGTGGTCGGCATGCCGAGCGAGTTCGTCTACCTCGAGGAGCTCGGCGTCACGGCCCGCCGCAACCACCCGACCGAGATCTACAACCGGTTCGTCGCCGGCGGCACGATCATGATCGACCGCGGCTGCTGCGCAGCGTGGGCGGCTTCCGGCCGTACGCCGCTTCGTCGACGCTCAGCTGCTGAACGCGGTCGAGGCGGCGGCGGCCGGATCTACCGCACCCACGGCCTCGGCTACGTCCTGCGGCGCACCGCCGCCGGACACACCTGGCAGTCGGACCCCGAGTCCTTCCGCCGACCCGAGATCCTCGAGCGCGAGTGGCCCGGCTTCCACGCCCGCCGGGCACTCGAGATCGATCAGCTCGACCGGCCCGAGGTGGCCGGCTCGACGGGGACGCGAATGAGCAGTCAGCCCCTGGTCCGCCGCAACGAGTGGCGCGATCGCTGACGCCGCGCGACCCTCGGTGCCTGGACGCCGACCAAGAGCGTCAGCGTCGTCATCCCGACCTGGAACGCCGACGCGACGCTGCCCGTCGTGCTGGCCGGCCTCGCCGCGCAGACCTACCCGGCCCACCTCCTCGAGGTCGTCGTCGTCGACGACGGCAACCCGACGCCGGTGACGCTGCCGGAGGTCCGCCCCGAGAACACCAGGTCGTCCGCGTCACCGAGGGCTGGGGCCGCGCCAACGCCTGCCACACCGGCGCGCTCGCCAGCGACGGCGACGTCATCCAGTGGCTCGACGCCGACATGCTGGCCTTCCGCGAGCACCTCGAGGCGCAGCTGCGGTGGCACCACGAGATCGACTACGCCGTCGTGGTCGGCACCAAGCGGTTCGTCGACCCCGCGCCGCTGGTCGACCTCGACCCCGCCGACGTCCGCGACCGGGTGGCGACCGGCGAGATCGGCGGATCTCTCGGGACTGGGACGCCGAGGAGACCCACAAGTGGGTCGAGGGGATGTGGCGGCGTACCGACGACCTCACGCTCGCCGGACCGCGCGCCTTCCGCGCCCACGTCGGGCGCGACCGGCTCGCTGACGCGCGCGCTCTACGTCGCGTCCGGCGGTATGGACCGCGACCCTGCGCCTCGGCGAGGACATGGAGCTCGGGCACCGGCTGGCCGAGGCCGGCGGAGTGCTCGTCCCCGAGCACGCGTCGCGCGCGCTGGCACCTCGGGCGCACGCACGTGATGGAGCACCGCGACCAGATCAACCGCTACAACGACGCGTTCCTCGCCAACCTCGTGCCGACGATGCGGCCCAAGCGCAACCGCCGCGGCCGGCGCTACGACGTGCCCTACCTCGAGGTCGTCCTCGACGCCGGGGCCCGCCGACGAGGTCATCGGCGTCGTCGACGCCGTCCTCGACTCGTCGTCGACGACCTGCGCGTGGTGGTGCTCGGCGTCGTCGCGGTGCACCGACGAGCGCGTCACCCGCTCGGCGACCCGCTGCTCGAGCACGCGGATCGTGCACCGCACCTATCTCCGCGACCAGCGCGTCGGCTGGTCGACCGCTGCCGACCGTCGCTGCCGATCGCCGTGGCGTCTGACCCTCGACGACGTCTCGCTCGGCGCCGATGACGCGCACGCTGTCGGCGCTCCTCGACGACCTGGAGCGCACCACGACGGCGCCGCGCGCCATCCCGACGGCGTCGGCCGGCTCGAGCGCACCGCCGCCGTGGCGCGGGTGCTCGCCCGGGGCCCGTCGGACGACGCGCTGGAGGCGGCGTACGGACTGATCCGACGCCGCGACGGCCGTCGGCGTCGTGCCGGTCGCGAGCGCGACGTGGCGCGCTTCGTGCTCACGTACGTCCCCGATGGACCCCGAGAAGTCCGAGCGCCGGCTGGCCAAGGCGCTCCGCAAGGCCGACGCGGCCGGGCACCCCGACCTGGACGTCGTACGGGATGCCGCGGCCGGCTCCGCGAGCGCCGGGGTCTTCGACCGCGCCGCTGGCGCGCCCGTCAACAGCGGGAACGCTCAGTCCGGCGCCGAAGAGGTCCCGCGTGTAGACCTTGTCCCGCACGTCCTCGAGCTCGGCGACCATCCGGTTGGCGACGATCACGTCGGCGCGCGCCTTGAACTTGTCGAGGTCGCGTGTCGACCTTGGAGCCGAAGAACGTCCGTCCTCGTCGAGCGGTCGGGCTCGTAGACGATCACCTCGACGCCCTTGGCCTTGATCCGCTTCATGATCCCCTGCACCGACGACTCGCGGAAGTTGTCCGAGCCGGCCTTCATGATCAGCCGGTGGATGCCGACGACCTTCGGCTGCGCGGTCGAGGATGTCGAAGGCGACGAAGTCCTTGCGGGTCGTGTTGGCGTCGACGATCGCGCTGATCAGCGTCTGCGGCACCTCGGAGTAGTTCGCGAGCAGCTGCCTGGTGTCCTTCGGCAGGCAGTAGCCGCCGTAGCCGAACGACGGGTTGTTGTAGTGCGCGCCGATCCGCGGGTCGAGGCCGACGCCGTCGATGATCTGCCGCGTGTCGAGGCCGTGCGACGACCGCGAAGGAGTCGAGCTCGTTGAAGTAGGCCACCCGCATCGCGAGGTAGGTGTTGGCGAACAGCTTGATCGCCTCGGCCTCGGTCGGGCTCGGTGAACAGGACGGGGACGTCCGGGTCGAGCGCCCTTCACGCAGCAGGTCGGCGAACGCGCTGGCCGCGATCGCTGTCCTCGCCGACCACGATCCGCGACGGGTGCAGGTTGTCGTGCAGCGCGCGTGCCCTCGCGCAGGAACTCGGGGCTGAAGATGACGTTGTCGGCGCCCGAGTGCGCGGCCGCATCCGCTCGGTGAAGCCCACCGGGACCGTCGACTTGATCACCATCGTCGCGTCGGGCGCGGCCGCATGCGCCTCGGCGATCACGGCCTCGACCGAGCTGGTGTTGAAGTAGTTGGTGACCGGGTCGTAGTCGGTCGGCGTCGCGATGATCGACGAACTCGGCGCCGGCGTAGGCCTCGTCCGGGTCGGTCGTGAACGTCAGGGCGAGGTCCTCCTCGGCGAGGAACCGCTCGATGTCCTCGTCGTGGATCGGGCTCTCGCCCCGGCAGCAGCTCGATCCGAGTCGGCGTCGAGGTCGAGGCCGACGACCTCGTTGTGCCGGGCGAGCAGGCAGGCCATGGAGAGGCCGACATAGCCGAGCCCGGCGACAGAGATGGTGGTCACGGGGCGATTGTGCCGCACCCGGTCCGCTGGACGGTCAGCCGGCGACCGGGGTCAGCTCGGTCGGGAGGACCGCCGGCGTGCCGGTGACGGTGAGCTCATCGACCTCGCCCATGCATGGCGACCCGGTCGAGCGGCGCGAGGTCGGTGACCGAGTCGTCGGCCGGCGCCTCGGGATCGGCAGCGTGAACCGCACCGACGCCCGCCCGTCGACCAGCGTCGCGTAGGCGACCGCGGGTCCGTGGTCGAAGGACCTGACGTACGTCGCCCGCGTCGGCGCGCCGCCTCCGCAGGCCGTCCAGGTCAGGGTCCAGCCCTCGAGCGTGCTGCCCAGGGCCGTCAGGTCGTCGGCCACCGACGCTCGCCTCGGTGCCGGGGGCGCGGCGCCAGTTCTCACCGGCGCGCAGGCCCAGCGGCGGGATCTCGGCGATCTCCCTGGACGCCAGGTCGGCGTTGACCTCCTCGCGCAGGGCCGCGTCGTCGTCCGTGAGCTCGTCGGACTCCCAACCCACGCTCTCCACGTCCGGGAGCTCGGCCGTGCGCAGCGGCTCGGAGGACTCGGGCAGCTCGGCCAGGTCGGAGGGAGCGCCGTCGAGGCAGGTCCGCTCGACAGCTTCCGGCGCCGTCCAGTCGTCGTCGAGGTGGTGTGGGGCCAACGCGGCCACCCGGACCTCCGACCCGTCCCCCGACGGCGTGACGACCAGGGTGGCGAGAGCGTCGTCGGGACCGGCGAGGGCGACGGAGAGGTTCGTCCCGCACTCGCTGGACGTGGGGAACCAGCCGGCCTCGGCGGCGGCGGCGAGCTCGGCGGTGGCCGCGGCCTCGACCGGGACGGCGTACGACGTGGTGCGCCCGCCGACGACCCGGGTCACCCAGCCGTCGGTCCCGAGGCCGGGGCCGGGCGCCATGGCCACGGTCGGGGCGACCCACGGGTCACGCCACACCGCGCTCGCGGCGGCGTAGTCGATGGCATCCGAGTCGAGGGCTCCCGGGGTCGCGTCGCTGCAGCCGGCCAGGGGCAGCGGCCAGCAGCGCGGTCAGGACGACGGCGTGACGGCGAACCACGGCTCGTCCCATCCCGAGACCCCGAGGTCTCCGTTGGTGAAGTCGTCGCGGGAGATGGTCTGCTCCTGTCCTGAGGCGGGGTCGTAGATCGTGAGCGAGTCGCTGTCGCTCCCGGTGACCAGGACGACGTGTCCGGGCCGGGTCGAGTCGCCAACGTACAGCGGGACCGTGTGGCCGTCCTCGACCGACGGCGGCGATGTGGTCGTAGGTGTCGCCGCGGTCGCTGGGCGCGACGGTCTGCACCTCGTAGTCGGTGCCCGGGACGCCGCTGCCTCCGCCCGACGACATCTCGTTGGCCACCGCCCACGGCTGGGTGCCGGCCGCCTCGGGCCACGGGAACTGGAGGTCGCCGTCGCGGTCGGTGATCGAGTTGGTGCGGTCGTGCATCGCGAGGGACTCGTCGGCGAAGCGCTGCTCGGGCGTGCGCGTGTCGGTGAGCCCGGTCTCGGGGTCGTAGCCGGTCTCCATCCAGAGTGCGTACGCCGGGTCGTTGAGCATGCGCGACATGACGAGGCTCGAGGAGCCGCAGGTCGTCTGGTCGGGCTGGGAGTAGGAGCCGTCGGTCGGCGGGTGGACGAGGTCGTCGAGCTGGGCGGGCGTCATGGTGCGCAGCCGGTTGAGGTAGTTGAGCAGTGCGGTGCCGGTGAGCCCGGAGGCGACGCCGGCCATGATCCACGCGCGCTCCTCGTCGCTGACGGCAGCCGGCGAGGGCGTCGCGGACCGCCTGCTGCTGCGCGGGGGTGAGGTCGTCGAAGGCCCGGTCGTAGTCCGCCCAGCGTCGCGCCAGAGAGTGGGCCGTCCTCGTCCTCCCAGGCGTTGACGACGGAGACAGGGCTGACACCCTCGGGAAGGGTGTCCGGCAGGTCGATCTCGTCCATGGCCGTGCGGATCGCGTTCTTCGCGACCTGGACGGCGTCGCGGGCGTCGACGTAGGAGCAGATGGCCTCGCTGATGGCGTGGACGACGCCCTCGACCACGCCGCGGAGGAAGTCGACGAGCTCCCACGGCCACAGGTCGCCCCACGAGAGCTCGAGGTTGTCGCGCAGCATGTCGTCGGCCCGGCGGTGCCGGTCACGGGCCGACGTCATGGCCTCTGCGAGGGTGTCGAGGGCGGTGGCCACGTCGCGGGCGGCGGGCGGGACGGTGGCGGTGCGGGTGCGCAGCCGCCCGATCGAGGTGCGGAAGGCGTCGCCTGCGGTGCCGTCCCACGCGGTGGTGTCGATGCGCGTGCGGCAGGTCACGAGCTCGTCGCAACCGCTGTCGACCGAGGTGGCGATGCGGCGCCACACGGAAGCCGCGGTGGTGAGGTCGCCGGGCTCCGGGGCGGGGGGCTCGGTGGCGATCTCGATGGCCTGGGCCACCGCGTCGACGATGGTCTGCGCGGCGTCCCACGGCGGCCAGAGATCGATGTCCTCGACGGTCGCGAGGACGTCCCTCAGCCGGGCGATGGTGTCATCGAGCAAGCCCATGGAACTCACCCGCCGAGTTGCCGTCGCTGGCCCGGAAGTCGGCGATGCAGGTCTCGGTGTTGGTGTGGTGCTCGGCGATCACACCGAGGACCACGCCGAGCACGCCGTCGAGGTCGCTGGCGGCATCGGTCAGCGTGGCGGCCAGGTCGCTCATGCCGTGGCCGGCCGCCTCGGCCGTGCGGCTGCGCGCATCCTGGACCTCGGACCGGGCGCTGTCGGCGTACTGCCAACCGTCACGGACGGCCTGCGGGTTGAGAACGATGGTCATGCGAGCTCCTCCTGCGTCGAGGAGAGAGTTCCCTCGGAGGCCGACCCCAAACGCGGGGCCGGCCTCCTGTGGAGCAGCCGCGGTCAGCCGCGGTCGCTCGAGTCGCCGGTGACGACGACGTAGAAGCGCTTGCGCGTGCCGTCGCCGGTGACGCTTCCGTCACTGTTGCGCGGGCTCACCACGAGGTGGTTGGTGTTGGCGGTGCCCGCAGGAGCACAGTTGACGACGCCGGGCTGGCACATGGCGGCGGCGGCCTCGCCGGAGAACTCCGGGTTGACGTCGGAGCCCGGGGCGCGACCGTTCATGATCCCGTCAGCGTTCTGGTCAGCGGTGTTCTGCAGCGCGATCGTGGCGATGATCCCGTTGTTGCTGAGGTCCTCGCCGGCGTTGATGTAGACGTTGCCGTTGGCTGCGGCGGGTGCCGCGGGGTAGCCCGCGGTCACGGTGAAGCCACCGGACTGGGCGATGATCGCGCCGGTCGCGTCGACGAGGGCCCAGCGGCCGACACCTGCGGGACCCTGCGCGCCGGCGGGGAGCTGGCCGGCCTTGAAGTCCTTGGACTTCAGCGAGCCGTTGCGGATCTTGTTGGACCCCAGGACGTTGTCCTTGACGTCACGACCCTTGAGCGAGCTGTCCTTGATGTCCATGGTGGTCAGCGAGTTGTTGCGCACCTCGTCGGAGCCGATCAGGCCGGCTGCGTACGACGTACCGGTCGACGCCACGAGCAGGGCCATGATCGACACGGCCATCGAGGGGGACGGGCGGCGCAGGGAGGGGAGACGCATGGTTGGAACCCTTCGTCGGAGGAATCCGCCGAGCGGCGGATCTTGAAGGTGTTCGACGTGACCCGGGTCACGGATTGGTCGAGTCGCTTGCCTCCTCTGGCTAGGTTCGAGGCATGGGAATCATGAAGAAGTCAGGCGCCCTCGGGGTCGCGAAGATGGTCTACGACGAGGCCCGTAAGCCGCACAACCAGGCCAAGCTCAAGGACGCCACCCGCAAGCTGCAGGAGCGTCGGGGACGCGGCAAGAGCGTCTGAGACTCGACCCCGTCCCTCTAGTGGCGGGGTCGTCCCATGCCCGGGCGGTGGCCCCACGCGAACCCGGCCAGCCCGAAGAGCACCGGCCACAGCGCCAGTCGTTCAAGCGCACCGGCGGCCCGCTCGTCGCCGGAGAGGATGAAGCCGACGGCGGCGGTGGCGGTGACGACTCCCGTGGCCAGGAGCGCCTTCGCGAGACCGGGGCTCTCTTCGCGCAGGCGGTGGCCGAGCAGGAGCAGCGCCAGCGGTTGCCCGATGAAGAGGGGCGTCGCGGCGATCGCGTGCAGCGCGGCATCCTGGTCGAGCGGGACCAGCCCGGTGGCGTAAGAGCTCACGCCCGACACCACGAGCAGCCCGGTCACCCACGGTCCGAGCGGCTTCGCGAGCAGCAGAGCGCCGCCGGCGAGGAGCACGCCGTAGCCCATGAAGGACGCGTTCATGAGCTCGTGCCGCGGCGAGCAGTAGTCCGCCGAGCAGCCCACCTCGCCGAGCTTGCTGACCGAGTCGGAGACGAAGCTGTAGCCGCCCGTGGTGGCTGCCGCGGTCACGAACTCGGTCGCGATGTACGTCGGTCGCAGCAGGAAGGCGATCGCGCCGAGCCGGGCGGCGCGGGAGGGGGTGTCGGGCACCGGCTCAACCTAGCCGCGCGTGCCACGATGGCCTCTCGACCAAGGGAGCTCTCGTGGATCTCGAACGCTTTGTCCTGGCGCAGGCTGGGACCTATGACGATGCGCTGGGCGAGCTGCGTGCCGGGCGCAAGAGGAGCCACTGGATGTGGTGGATCTTCCCGCAGGTGGCCGGGCTCGGGCAGAGCCCGACGTCGCAGTCCTACGCCATCGCGGACGCGGCCGAGGCACGGGCCTACCTCGCCCACGAGGTGTTGGGTCCGCGGTTGCGCGAGTGCTGCCGCGCGTTGCTCGACCTCGAGGGCGTGTCGGCGGAGCGCGTGCTGGGTGGGATCGATGCGACCAAGCTGCGCTCCTCGATGACGCTCTTCGCCCACGCCGATCCGGAGGAGCGGCTCTTCACCGAGGTGCTCGACCGCTACTGCGACGGTGACGAGGACGAGCGCACCGTGCGCCTGCTGGGGTGAGGTGGTGCTAACCGCCACCCACGTAGCCTCTGCTGAGCTCGTCGAAAGGAATCCCCCAGCATGGACTTCGTCCTCAAGCTGACCGGGCTGCTCATCGCCGGCGTGCTCGGCTTCGTGGCTCTCGCCGCGCTCGGCGTGGCGGGGCTGTTCGGCCTCGCGAACCCGTTCGGGACCGAGGAGATCGACCGGAGCCAGCCGCCGATCCTGAAGTCGATCGAGGACATCGACGAGTACCACGCGGCCGTCGGCAACTTCGAGGTCATCCTCGACGTCGAGGAGGATGTGAACTGGGTGCCCAGCTTCATCGCCGGTGAGCGCTCACTGTTCGTCGCAGCCGGCACGGTCGATGCGTACGTCGACTTCTCCGGCCTCGCGGAGGGCGACGTCGTGCTGTCGGAGGACGGGACGACGGCGGAGATCCGGCTGCCGGAGGCTGAGCTGGCCGAGCCGAACCTCGACCAGGAGCGGACCTACCTCTACGACCAGGACCGCGGCCTGGCCGACCGGATCGAGGACGCACTCTCCACGGACGACCAGGGAGACGTCTACGAGCTGGCAGAGGAGAAGCTGCGGACCGCCGCGGCGGAGTCGGAGCTCACCGATCAGGCGCGGGAGAACACCGAGGCGATGCTGACCGGACTCGGTCAGTCGCTCGGCGTCGAGGTCACGTTCGTCGAGTAGGTCCGCCCCACCACAAGGGGTGAGCAGGCGTTGCCACCTCGGTGCGACGGGCGTAGGACTGGGGGATGACCACCACACCGATGGAACCTGATCCCAACCCCGACGTCGTCCCCTCGGGCGACCCGAGCGTGAACCCGATCGA
This sequence comes from uncultured Actinomycetota bacterium, assembly GCA_963778975.1. Classification (GTDB taxonomy): domain Bacteria; phylum Actinomycetota; class Actinomycetes; order Propionibacteriales; family Nocardioidaceae; genus Nocardioides. The sequence continues at coordinate 26,607 of CAVZWM010000025.1, read as the reverse complement.
CCCCGGCGAGGTGCCGGACTCGCCGATCCCGGAGACCCAGCCCGCCGGCGACCGCTAGTCCCGCCCACCTCGTCCTATGCTCGCCACATGACGATCCAGCAGGCCACCGAACTGACCCACGCAGCGATGCTCGGCCTGGGGGTCTACCGCCCCGAGCGGGTCGTCACGAACGACGAGGTCTGCGAGGTGCTGGACTCCAACGACGAGTGGATCCAGACCCGGTCGGGGATCAGGACCCGACGCTTCGCCGGGCCGGACGAGACCCTCATCTCCATGGCGACGACCGCCGCCGAGCGTGCCCTCGCCGTGGCCGGCGTGACGCGCCGACCAGCTCGGCTGCGTCATCGTCGCCACCTCGACGCACCCCGAGCACACGCCCGCGTCCGCTCCGCAGATCGCGACCCGGCTCGGCTCGACGACGGCGGCCTTCGACGTCTCCGCCGGCTGCGCGGGCTTCTGCCACGCGCTCAACCTGGCGTCCTCGATGGTCCGCTCGGGAGCCGAGACGTACGTCCTGGTCATCGGTGTCGAGCAGCTGAGCCGCTTCATGGACCCGACCGACCGCGGGACGGCGTTCATCTTCGCCGACGGCGCCGGCGCGGTGGTCGTGGGACCGGCCGACGCGACCGGCATCGGCCCGACCGCCTGGGGCTCGGACGGCTCGCAGGCGCACGTCATCACCCAGACGCCGAGCTGCCTCGGCGGCCACCAGCTCGAGGACCCGGTCGTGCAGATGGAGGGCACGGCGGTCTTCCGCTGGGCTCCCTTCGCGATGGCCGAGGTCGCGCACGAGGCGCTCGAGGCCGCCGGCGTCTCGGTCGACGACCTCGACGCCTTCATCCCGCACCAGGCGAACCTGCGCATCACCCAGACCCTGACCCGCAACATCAAGCTCCCCGAGTCGGTGGCCGTCGCCACCGACGTCGTCGACTCCGGCAACACCTCGGCGGCCTCCGTGCCCGCTCGCCATGGAGGCGATGCTGCGCAAGGGCGAGGCCAAGGCCGGGGACACGGCGCTGCTGATCGCCTTCGGTGCGGGCCTGAGCTATGCCGGGCAGGTCGTGACGCTGCCGCCTCTTGGGTAAGAGGTCAGACGCTCAGCTCGGCCCACGCGACCTTGCCGTGCGGGGTCGAGTGGCACCCGGACCGGTGCGAGAGCGTCGCGACGATCGCCATGCCTCGTCCGTCCTGGTCGCTCGGTTGGGCCTCGTGCCGCTGGGGCCACGTCATGGACCCGTCCTCGACCGCGACCCGGACCACGCCGTGGGCGCGGACGAGTGACGCCCTGAAGGGCGAGCTGCCATGCGTGATCGCGTTGGTGGCGAGCTCGGAGGTGACGAGGGTGGCGTCGCCGACGAGGTCGTCGAGACCCCACCCGGTCAGGGCTTCGCGCACGAATCTGCGCACCGACGCGACGGCGGCCGGGACGGGCAGGTGCACGCTGGACATGGCCGCGTCGTCACCGGTCGGCATCGCGCCCGCACCCGGGTGGGCCCCGACGAGGCTGACGTGGTCGTGGAGGCCGCACATCCGGGCCACGTCACGCAGGTCGGCACCCGCGAGCAGCTCTCCCGGATAGGAGCAGAGCAACCGGATGGGGTGCTTCACGAGGGCGGTGTTCCACAGCGACTCGAGCTCCAGGGCCGCCACGACCTCGCCGCGCTCCCAGAGCATGGCCACCATCTCGCCGTAGGCGCTGACAGGACCGCCATCGGTAGGCATCACGGATGCGACGACCTCCGCGAAGCGGCGGGGATCGGGACGGCCGTCGACCACGAGGCTGCGCATCGTGGCGTCGGCGTCGAGGGAGACGAGGCTGCCCTCCCGGATCGCCCGCGCCGGGTCGGCTCCCCAGTCGGCCAGCAGGTCCTCGATGGCCTGGCGGTGACCCGGCCGGCTGACCATGACGACGGGTACGCCCTCGGCCAGCGACCCCGCGACGAAACGCGCGGCACGCCAGGCAAGTGCGCCCGGGTCGTCGTACGCCGCGACCTCGTGCTTCGTGTGGCCCATCGGGAAGGACCCTCTCCTCCGTTGCCGAGGTCCGAGGTCCCGGTCTTCGTGTTGTTCCCCAGCGATTGTGCGCCTCTCAGCAGCATCTGGGAAGAGAGTCGGGCGGTGATCGTCATGGAATCCGGTCACCGAGCGAGCCGATCCGCGACGATCGCCCACACGTCCGGGTCGATCCCCATACCGATGTGGGTCGAGGAGACCTCGACGTGCTCGACGCCCGGCGTCGCGTGGTCGATGCAGGCCTGCCACGAGACGACCCCGTCTCGCTTCGAGAAGACGACGGTCAGCGGAACCTCGATCGGGTCCGCCGCGTGGAGTCGTCGCGCGACCCGCTCAGCGTCGACGTCGGCGCCGCGTCCGTAGGCACGCGCGATCGTGGTGTGGGTGGCACCTCCTGTCACGGGTGTGCCGTAGGTGACGACCCGACGAACGGCATCGGGGTGCAGGCGGGCGACCTCCCGGGCGATCACCCCGCCGAGGCTCCAGCCGACCAGCGAGGCCGGCTCACCCTTCGCCTCGACCAGCTCGAGGACCCGCTTCGACAGGCGCTGGACGTCGCGGCGCGGGTCGCCGGTGTTGGTGCCGAATCCCCAGCCGCGGGCGTCGTACCCCAATCGCTTGAGGTAGCTGCGGAGCGGCGCCCCGGAGAGCTCGGGCGCGCGCCACCCGGGGATGTCGACCACGAGGTGGCCGTCACCGCGGGGAGCGAAGGACAGGCGGGGCAGGGCGCCGACCAGGCGGGCGCCGCCGAGGATCGAGCCGAGCTCTCCCATCGCCGTCCCCGTCGAGGGTGGGCCGTTGGGTCGCGACAACGCTTCCGTGCCGGGGTGCTCGCGTGCCCGGGATCGCACGCCCGTGGTTGCCAGGAGTGTCTCGACCGAGGGGCGTCTCACCATGGAAAGACCGTACGTGGCCCACCCACGAGCGCTGGTTCGTGGAGTCCCAGGCGGCAGGGGCCTGGTCCTTCTTCTTCTCACCGCTCCCGCTCGTCCTCGTCGCCGTCGTCGTGGCGGTCGCGGTCCTGTGGCGGGCCATCGCGATGCATCTGGCTGGGGACGGGCTGGCAGGTCCGTACGGCGGCCGCGCTGGTGCTCGGCCTGGCACCCGCGCTTGCCCTGGTCGCCGGTTGGACGGCGCTGGGTGAGTGCGCGAACCTCGCGCGGTGACGGCGACCGCTGCCTGACCCGAAGGTCCCGCTCAGGCCCCCTTCGGCACGAAGTCCCCGCCGACATTCGCCGCGACGAACTCCGCAATGTCCGAAGGACTCGTCTTTCCCGCTGACAAAGCTTCCTGAGCAGCCAGCATGAGGTCGTTGGAGGCCGAGAACTCCAGGGCGATGTCGTCGGGGTCACGGAAGTTCAGGTGAGAGCCGAACAGCTCGTCCCGGATCGGCGTGTGCGGCACCTGGTAGGCACGGAAGCGGGCTTCCCACGACTCCAGCTCCGCACGGGACCTGGCGCCGAAGCCGAGGTGGTCGACGCCGACGTGGAGCTCTGAGAACCGTTCGCCGCGGCCACCGGGGTGGGTGAGGAGAGCCAGCACGAAACCCGTCTGCGGGTGCATGCATATGCGTCCGGTGCCGACGTCCATGACGACGACGAAGTCGAGCACGTCGGTGTAGAAGCGTTGGCTGCGGTCGAGGTCGGTGACCGTGAGTGCCACGTGATCCACTCCGGCGAACACCGGTGGTGCAAGGACGTCCACGCTGGCCGGGGCGGTCATCGACGCCCCTCCCGGTAGGCCGACCGTGGTGGCCTGACGAAGACCACCCAGGGGCGGAGCGGGTGGAGGTGGGAGCGGGTGTCAACCCGTCCCAACGCCTCTACGATCGTGGTCAATGACGCCATCGGGTCCTCCTGGGAAGTCGGCTCCTCTCCAGAGTCGAGGTGAGGACGCGCCCGTCGCATGGGGGGAATCCCTCGCTGTGGCCCTCGTCGGGCGCGAGGACGAGCTGGCCCGCTGCGGCGCGTTGCTCACCGCCGTACGAGCCGGGGCCGGCGGGTCGCTGCTCGTCACCGGTGAGCCGGGGATCGGGAAGTCCACGCTCCTGCGAGCCGTCGAGGACCTGGCGCCGGACTTCCTCCGCCTGTGGGTCGGCGGGGTGGAGTCGGAGCAGCCGATGGCGTACGCCGGCCTCCACCAGGCGCTCGCGCTGTTGCGTGAGCGGGTCGCCGAGCTGCCGGAGGTCCAGGCGGAGGCCCTGGGCCTGGCGCTCGGCTGGACGAGAGGTGTCGCCGAACCGGAGAGGTTCCTCGTGGCCGCGGCGACGATGACCCTGCTCGCCGCCGAGGCGGAGCGACGCCCGGTCCTGGTCGTCGTCGACGATACGCAGTGGGTGGACCAGGAATCTTCCGCCGCCTTCGCCTTCGCCGCACGTCGGCTGGAGGAGGACCAGGTCTGCTTCATCTGGTCCGCGCGTGACCGATCGGCGCTGGGCGACCTACCTCGCGACGTGCCGGAGCTGCCTCTGTCCGGTCTTGACCGGGATGCGGCCCGTACCCTCGTCGGCCCCCGCGTGGCGTCGCGGGTCGCTGACCAGCTGGCCGTCGACACGGGCGGGAATCCGTTGGGCCTGCTGGAGATCTCGTCACGGCTCGATGAGTCACAACGCCGCGGGGCAGCGCCGCTGCCCGACCGCCTCCCGCTCGGGCAGCGACTCGAGGGTGACTACCAGCTCCTGCTCTCCCGGCTGTCCGATCCGGCCCGACGAGCCGCCCTGCTGTGCGCGCTGGACCGGGCGGCGTCGATCAGCACCGTCGCGGATGCCCTGGCGGCCGAGGGCCACGACAGCGACGCGGCACTCGACGAAGCGGTGGAGCTCGGGGTCCTGGTGCGAGGGGAGTCCGGCCTCGCCTTCCGCCACCCTCTGCTGCGCAGCGCCGCCGTCAGTGGCGCGACCTCCGCCGAACGACGACAGGCCCACCTCCAGCTGGCGACGACGCTGTCGAGAAGGTCACTCCCACTGGCCGCGGCGTGGCACCGGGCCGAGGCGAGCAGCAAGGCCGACGGGTCGCTCGCGGAGGAGCTCGTCCGCCTGGCCGACGACAACCGGTCGAAGGCGGGGTACGCCGCGGCGTCGGCAGTCCTCGAGCGCGCCGCCCTGATTGCCGGCGACGCGACGCGCGCAGCGGAGCTCCTGGCCGCAGCGGCCGAGGACGCGTTGCTGGCGGGCGACGTACCCCGCACACGGTCCCTGGCGGGGCGGGTCCTGGACGACACGGCCCACGCCGCGTCCCGTGGCAGGGCCCTCGTCGTCCTCGGGGGCCTCGAGCTCACCACCGGTTCCGTGCCACGAGCCGCCGAGATGCTGGGCTCGGCCGTGGAGGTCGCCGAGGGCGCCGCGCTCGTCCAGGCACTGTCCGAGCTCTCGATGGCTCGCTTCCGCCTCGGCGACATGGCGGGGATCGCCGACTGTGCGGCCCGCATGGTCGAGGCGCCCGACCGGACCGACCCCTACCACCAGCTCCTGAGCGACTTCACCCAGGCGCTCGCAGCGGCCGTCCGCGGCGACGCGGTCTCCTCGCAAGACCTGTTGACCGGGTGATCGCCGATGTCGGCAGACCGCCGTTGCGTGACGACCCACGCGCCGTCGTTCCCCTCGCGCTGGCCGCCGGTTTCCTCGGCGACGTCGCTCCGGTGTTCGCCCTGGCCGAGCACCTGTTGGCCCTCGCGCGCGAGCGGGGCGCGTTCGGTGTGCTGGTCCCGGCTCTCGCCCTGGCGGCAGCCGGCCGGACCTGGATAGGTGACACCGCGGGCGCCTTCGCCGACGCCGGGGAGGCAGCGGAGCTGGGCGACCAGCTCGGCTACGCCGTCGACGTCGCCAACGCGGTCGACACGCTGGCCTGGCAGTCGGCTGCCCGCGGCCTCCACGCCGACGCCCGACACGCGCTGACTCGCGCGCGTGAGCTGACCGAGCGGGCCGGGACGACGTCCTATGCCGCCCACCTCGCCCTCACCGAGGCCTTCTGTGCGCTGTGCCGTGGCGACGCCGCAGAGGTGATCGCCGTCCTGGAGCCCCGTCTCGTCGTCGACGGGGATGGGATCGGCCGGCGAGCCGCTCGGCATCGCACCCGATCTCGTGGAGGCCTACGTCGCCTCCGGCCGGCGCGGCGAGGCGGCCGACCTGGGCGCACGTCTTGCCGCGGTCACGCCGGAGGGTGCGGCTCCGCTGACCATGGCCATCCTGGCCCGCACCCAGGCCCTGGTCATCGAGGACGACGACGAGGCGATCACCGCGTTCGACAGGGCGCTGGTCGAGCACGCCGCAACGACGAATCCGTTCGAGGGCGCGCGGACCCGACTCATGCTCGGGTCGCGCCTGCGACGCGCTGGGCGACGGACCGTGGCCCGTGACCACCTGGCGCTGGCGCGCGACGCCTTCGCCGCCATGGACCTGGCCGCGTGGGTGGAGAAGGCCGACGACGAGCTCGCCGCCTCGGGTGCACGAGCACGCAAACGTGAGATCACCAGCAGCGAGCCCCTCACCGCACGCGAGGTCCGGGTCGCGCTGCTCGCGGCGCGAGGCTCGCCCAACAAGGAGATCGCAGCCGCGCTCTTCCTCAGCCCCAAGACGGTCGAGCGACACCTGAGCTCGGTCTACCGCAAGCGGGGATTCCGCTCGCGGACCGAGCTGGCGGCGGCATTTGCTGTGGGAGTGCAGGTGCCGGACGACAAGGTCGAGCACTAGGCGCAGTCGCTCACGTCGATCGGCGCGGGAGCTTGGGACGACGCCGGGGCCGGTGGGTGCCTCCCCCGTGGGCACCCACCGGCCCCGGCGAGCCACCGCGTGACGTGCTGGCGTGGCGTCGCGATCAGGGGGCGTCGGGCTGGGTGATCGCGCTGCGACCGAACGCCAGCCACACCCCACCGATCGCCATCCCGAGGGCCGCCGTGACCGGCAGTCCGGGTACGCCGGTGATGCCGACCGCCAGCATCGTCCCGACCGAGAGCAGCACGCAGAAGGCACCGAGCACCTTGGACACCAAGCCCTCGCGGAACGCCATCCAGGCCAGGCCACCGCTGGCGATCAGCACACCGAGCCAGCTGAGGTAGGGGCTGAAGTCGTTCATCACGTAGTAGGTGTAGAGCCCCATGTCGTCGTACGTGTTCGCCTCGGGACGGCCGTGGCCGTAGTTGCCCAGCGCGCCCTTCCAGCCGTAGGCCAACGTGAGCGCCGCGGCGGACACACCGATCCCGAAGGTGACCACGCTCGCGCCGATGGACCAGCTGAACCGCTGCTCGACCCGGTGCCGCCACATCGCCAGGAAGATCACCAGGCAGATCACCGTCAGGTAGCCGGTGAACCCGCCGACCCGGAACAGGTCGTAGTCCAGGGTCGCCATGTGCTCAGCGGCGACGGGGAAGTCGAAGTCCTCGTCGGCATCGACGCGGGTGTCGGTGACGACCGTCGAGACCATGCCGAGGGCCCCCGCTGCCGCGGCCCACAGCGGCCAGGGGGCGAACCGGGATCGTCCGGGTGCGGCGACGTCGCTCTCGTCGGTCTGGACCGGGGTCGGGGTGGTGTCCATGCTGGTGCCTCTCGGGTCGTCGGCTCTGACGAGAGGCAGCCTGGAAGACCCGACGGCCCGGGTCCCAGTGTTCGATGTCCCTACGTCCCGGGTGACCCGCCCGGGACGCCCAGGCCGGCCTCCCGGGCGAGCACGATGAGCTGGCTCCGGTCCGGCACCCCGAGCTTGGTCAGGATGCCGTAGAGGTAGTTGCGCACGGTCTTGTCGCTGAGCACCAGCCGCCGCGCGATGGTCGCGTTGTCGTGACCGCGGGCGACCAGGTCGAGGACCTCTCGCTCACGGCCGGTGAGCTCGGGGAACACCGCTGCCCCCGCGGTGCGTGCTCCGCTGAGGTACGTCGCCGCCCGCTGCGCGACCGCGGCTCCGAGCAGGAACTCCCCGCCGGCGACGGCGCGGACCGCGCGTTCCACCTGCTCGGGCGAGGCGCCCTTGAGCAGGTAGCCCCGGGCGCCGGCTCGTACCGAGGCGAACAGGGAATCGTCGTCACCGAGCATGGTGACCACCAGCACACCGACCGAGGGCTGCGCGCGGACGATGGCGCGGGTCGCCTCGACCCCGGAACCCGCGCCCAGGTCGAGGTCCATCACCACGACGTCCGGGCGTGCGCGGCCCACCACGGCCACCGCCTCGTCCTGGGTGGCTGCCTGGCCGACCACCTCCACGTCGTCCAGGGCCTCGAGCAGCGCCACCATGCCGATCCGGAAGACCGGGTGGTCGTCGACCACCACCACCCGCACCGTCGTCCCGGACGACGTGTCCTCGACGGCGCTCACGGCAGACTCACCTCGACCAAGGTGCCGCGCCCCGTCTCGCCACTCTCCAGGCGCAGCGCGCCACCGGCCTCGTCGGCCCGCTCCCGCATCGAGCTGAGCCCGATCCCGGGCGTCGCCTCGTCGGACAGTCCGATGCCGTCGTCGTGGACCGAGACCTCAACGGCACCATCGGCGCCCACGCCGACCCGCACCGTGCACGTCGTCGCCCCTGCGTGCCGGAACGCGTTGAGGACCGCCTCCCCGACGACGTGGTAGACCGCGACCTGCCGGCGCGAGTCGATCCGGTCAGCACCCTGCGCGTCGACCACCACCTCGAAGTCGGCATCGCTGAAGCGCGCCGCGAGCGCCGTGAGCGCGTCCTCCAGTCGGCCCTCGTCCAACGCAGGCGGCAGCAGGGCGTGCGCCATCGTGCGTACGTCGTCGGCGCGGCGGTTCACCTCGCCGCGCAGCTGCCGCAGCAGCTCGAGATCCCGCTCCGGCAATGCCTGCGCGTGCTTCTCGATCGCCGCCAGGCCGAGCCCGATGCCGGCCAGCGCCGGTCCCAGGCTGTCGTGCAGCTCGCGACGGAGCAGCCGGCGTTCCTCGTGGCGCACCTCCACGACCCGGTCGCGCTCGACGGACAGCAGGTGATTGGCCTGGGCGAGGTCCAGTGCGACGGCGACCATGCCGCTCACCCGCTCGAGCACCGCGCGGGTCCTCGGGTCGAGGCTCTCGCCGGCACGGGCACCGATCACGAGCTCCCCGACCTCACGACCGTGGTTGCGCAGTGGCAGGCGCACGGTCGGCCGCGTCCCTGCGACACCCGCCGTCGCCCCGACGGGGGGCAGATCCGCACCGGAGCGCACCTCGACGTAGCCGAGCCGCAGGTCGTCGCGGAGCTCCTGGGCCAGGCCGGCGAGTCCCTGGGTGCGGGCGGAGTCGCCGAACCTGGCGAGCAACGTGCCAGCGTCGGCGCCGTACACCAGTCGGTCCACACGCACCTGCATCCAGCTGCGCAGCGGTTGCACGCCCAGGGCAAGCACTGCGGCGGCGACGAGGCCGGAGGTGCGCTCGTCCCATGGCAGCAGCTGACCGAACGCCCAGACCAGGGCCAGGTAGGCACCCACCAGCAGCGCGGTCAGGAGACCCCACAACGTGGCCCGCGAGACCGCGACGTCCAGCCCCCAGAGCCGCTGCCTGGTGATCAGCACGAGCAGCGCTGCCGGCAGCATCCCCAGGCCGGCGAACAGGGCCGCCGCGGCCAGGGGCAGCACCGGGTCGCCGATGCGTAGGCCCAGGTCGAAGGCGGCGTACGACGCGGTGACCAGCACCAGGCTGCCGATCACCCAGCCGAGGCAGCGCCGCTCCTCCGTGCCTGCCGACGCGCTGCGACGCACCAGGTAACCGGCTCCGAACAGCGCGTAGGCGACGCCCACCGGCAGCACCACGGCATCGAGCACTCGCTCGAGCGAGGCGAGCTGGTCGGGCGCCAGCGCCAGCGGGTTCTCCGGTCGCTCCCGGGATCTGCAGGAACGCCAGTGGCAGACAGGCCGTGAGGGTGACGGCGGCCCCGGTCCACGCAGCCCGGAGACGCCATCCCGTCGGGGAGTCGACCGACAGCAGCCACGGCATCACCAGCACCATCGAGAACGCGCCCACCGACCAGGCCCACGTGACCAGGTTGACCACGGTTCCCAGCATCGGCAGGCCCGGGTGATCGGCCGCCAACAGCGCGTACTGGATCCCGAACGCGGTGACCCCGAACCCGAGGGCGGTGGCGGCGAGCAGCCAGCCCAAGGGGTGCCGCGACCGGGTCAGCACCAAGGCGGCGACCGGTGCATAGATCACTGCCACGACGACGTCGGGTACGAAGAACTCCCGGTGGATGTCGTAGGGGAGCGAGTTGTCGAATGGTCGCCAGACCGTGGCGATGACGAGACCGGCCGCCGCGAAGACCCACGACAGTGCCCACACTCCTGCTCCGAGCAGCCGTCTGCGCGCGACGACCGTCGGGGCCACGGACACGGACACTGACACGGCGGCTGAGCCTACCCGCGCGAAGACGCACGTCTCGTCACCGGTTCACGGGAAAAGTGCACACATTCGTCCGTCCGGACTCGTCGGCCTCGATGGGACGATTCGGGGTGTCCGGCGCAGCCTGAGGCGGCACGGGACCACGTGCGGCGCGTAGTCCTCGCGCCGGGCGAACGTCAGGAGGCGTGCCGACCAGGTCGGCCAGCTGACGCCGCGATGAGATCCCCAGCTTCTGGAAGACCTTCCGAAGGTGGTAGTCGACCGTGTTGGCGCTGAGGAACATCGTGGCGCCGATCTCGGCGTTGGTGTGGCCCGCTGCGGCGAGGCGGGCGACGGTCAGCTGCTGCGCGGTGAGGTCGCAGGGTGTCCGGCGCCCGGGGTCGAGGACCGGTCGCCGATGGCCTCGCAGCTCGATGCGGGCGCGCCGGGCGAACGCCGGGAGCCTGTCCGTGCTCGAAGAGCTCGCAGGGCCCGGTGCAGGTGCTCGCGCGCGTCGCGGCGTCGTCGGGCGCGCCGCAGCCACTCGCCGTACAGGAGGTGAGCACGGGCGAGCTCGATGTCGAGGTCACTGGCGTCCAGCGTCGCGAGCGCGTCCAGGTAGTGGGGTTCGGCATCGTGCTCGACGAGCGCCCGGGAACGCTCGAGCGACTCCCCTGGTCCACGTCGACCCGTTGACGGACGCCATCGCCTCCAGGCGCGCCACGTGCACCGCGGCCTCGTCGGCGTGCTCGCTGCGGCACGCCGCCTCGATGAAGTCGGGGCAGCTCGAGCGGGGTGACCTGGAGGAAGGGATCGTCGACCAGCGGTTTGAGCCGGTGGTAGGCCTCCTCGTAGCTGGCTTCGGCGAGGTCCCGCACGGCGAGTGCGGCCTGGCCGGCGGCAGCGACGCCGCCGAATCCCATCGCGGCCGCGCCCTCGCTGATCATCTCGACCTGCGGGCGAGGGGCGTCGGACCAGGCCAGCAGCGCGACGTTGATGACGTGCTCGGCGTCGTACCCGATGGCGCGCCGCAGCTCGCGCACCTGCTCGATGTACTCGTGGGCCCGGCGGGGGGTTCCGCCGGTCAGCTCGGCCAGCGACATGGTCCACAGCGCGGTGTCCAGCAGCTGCAGCGACCCCGCGTCGCGCGCCGCCGTGGCGGTGCGTTCGAGGCACTCGCGTCGCGCCGGGGCGTCCCACAAGGCGGTGGTGAGGGCGACGCTGATCGCGCCGTACGTGAGGAGGTCCGGTGGATCCAGCGCCAGGATCGTGTCGACGGCGGCCCGCATGACGGGCACCGCCTGCTCGTAGGGGAGCAGGACGTGGGCGCTGAGGCCGCGGAGGATGGTGCCGGCCGTACCGTCGTTCAGCTCCGCGCCCTTGCGCATCCGGGCACCCAGCTCGGACAGGGTGGCGCCCTGGGCCAGTCGTTCCGCAGGCAACGTGTACTCGAACGCCTTGATCAGGGCACCCTGCTCGAGGGTGACGTCGTGGCCGTGGAAGGACTCGGCCGCCGACAGCATGTTGGCTCCGGCCTGCATGAGCGCCGGGTCCGCGGTGAAGATGGCGATGCTGGCGCGGGTCCAGATCAGACGTCCCCGGGACACCGGGTCCAGCACCTCCTCGTCCACGTCGTCGAGGTAGGTCTTGGCCAGCTGGGCCGCACCCGACGCCAGTGCCGCCTCCGCTGCCGCGACGAGGCGCGCGAACTTCAGCTCACCGATCGGGGTCAGGGTGGAGGACTGGGCCAGGAGCCGCGCCCGTGACGAGAGACCGCCGCGCCTTCCAGCCGCGTCCGCGACTCGTTCGAGCCGGTCGGCCACGTCCGGGTCGGTGCCGAGGGTGGCCTTGGCCGCATGCCACGCCTCGACCTCGGCCAGGTCCGAGCTGGTCGGCGGCGGTCGCCAGCGCCCGGTGCGCCCGCCGGCGCTGGGCTCCCTGGGCCGCGTTGTAGGCAGCCGAGCGGACCAACGGGTGCCGGAACCGGATCGCGTCGTCGAGCTCGACCAGCCCGGCCGACTCCGCCTCGTCGACCGGGTCTTCCGGCAGGCCCCAGGACTGGCCGGCTGCCCGGATGAGGTCGATGTTGCCGGTGGAGTCCGCCGCGGCGATCAACAGCCACACCTGCAGGTCGGGAGTGAGGTGACGGATCCGGCGCAGGTACAACGATTCGAGGTGGTGGCCGATGGGCAGCGGCTCGTCGGCCAGGCTGCTCTCGGTCAGCCGTCTGACACTCAGCTCCCCGGCGAGGTCGACCAGGGCCAGCGGGTTGCCACCTGTCGCCGCGACGATCTGCGCGGCGGCCGCCGGGTCGATCGCCTCCGGGAGGGACGCCCTCAGCAGCCGCATCGCCCATTCCTGTTCCAGACCTGCAAGATGCAACGCCGGCACGCCCGCGACCTGTGAGTGTCGAGCCTGGGGGTGTCGCGGGCAGCCATGACGACGGCGACTGCCTCGGCCTCGAGGCGGCGCGACACCAGCCCGAGGACGTCCAGCGACTCAGCGTCGAACAGGTGGGCGTCGTCGACCACGCACACGATCGGCTCGACCTCTCCGGCGGCGGCCAGGAGGCCGAGTACCCCCAACCCGACCATGAACCGGTCGGGCGCCGGTCCATCAGCCACCCCGGCGGCGACACGGATCGCCTGCTGGTGACTTTCCGGCAGCGCAGACATGTAGTCGCGCAGCGGGAGCGCCAGCCGCTGGACGCCTGCGAACGGGATCGTCGACTCGGCCTCGAAACCGTCGACCTTCAGCAAGCGCATCCCGACGGGGTCGGACGTCGTGGCGTCCAGCAGCGTCGTCTTGCCGATTCCGGGCTCGCCAGTGAGGAACACCGCGCCGCCGCGGCCGTTGCGTGCATGCCCCAGAAGCGTCCCCACGCAGCTGCTGCTCGGCTCCCGCCCGAGGAGTCGCCCTCCGCCTCTCCACCCGCTGACTCTATCCACGTAGAGTTAGGGCTGTCTGCCAATGGCTAGACCTGTGAGTCGGGGGCATGGCGGACACGCGCCTCAGCAGCAGCGTCCGCCCGGCAGGTGCTCACGCTCGTGGTCCCGTAGACGTTCGAACTGACGCCGGGGCATCGGCTGATCACCGAAGGCAGCACACTCCGCGACGTAGTCGTCCCACCTGGCCTCACCGGTGAACTCACGGACGTACCAGCGCAGCTTGCGCGCCACCTCCAGACCACAGTCATCGGTGACTCCCCACACCGGTCCGTGCCCTGCGGCCTCCCACTGCCGGACGGCCTCCTTCTCCTCAGCCGTGGCGAGGAAGTCGGAGGGCGCGACCAGGTGGGACTCGTGCCACGGCACCTCCGTGGTCGGCAGACCGCCGGCGCGCAGCGCCCGGACCCAGATGACGATGGCGTTGGCGACCACCACGAGGACCAGGACTGCGAAGAGCGACTGCAGGGTGCCGTTGACCGTGGAGTTGAAGACCACCTGCTCCATCTGGTCGACGTTGGTCGCGGGGGCGAGCAATCTCACCGGCATCCAGGGCATCGGCGTAGCGCTCACGCTGGGTGAAGTAGCCGATGGCTGGGTTGTCGGAGAACACCTTCTGATAGCTGGCCGTCATGGTCACGATGAGGTCCCAGGCCAGGCCGATCCCCGGCACCCACGCCCACTTCGCCTTCCCGTGCTTGATCAGCAACGTCACGCAGAGCGTCAACGCGATCGCCGCGAGCAGCTGGTTGGCGATGCCGAAGAGCGGGAAGAGCTGGTCGATGCCGCCCAGTGGGTCGGTCACGCCGACGTACAGCATGTAGCCCCAGCAGCCCGACCACCACGGCGCTCGCCGACCACGAGGCCGGCTTCCAGGAGAGGTCGGCGTACTTCGGGCCACACGTTGCCGACGGTGTCCTGGAGCATGAAGCGACCCACGCGGGTGCCGGCGTCGACGGCAGTCAGGATGAAGAGCGCCTCGAACATGATCGCGAAGTGGTACCAGAACGCGGCGAGCCCGCCTCCGAACGCCTCGGTGAAGATCTGGGACATGCCGAGCGCGAGTGTCGGTGCGCCACCTGTGCGGAGATCAGCGTCTGCTCCTCCACGGCTGCTGCCGCCCCGGTCAGCTGGTCGGGAGTGATGCTGAAGCCGAGGCCGGCGATGAACTCCGCCGCGGTCGCCGGATCGCCCCCGGTGGCACCGGCTGGGCTGTTCATCGCGAAGTAGAGGCCCGGGTCGATCACGGAGGCAGCGATGAGGGCGCTGATGGCCACGAACGACTCCATCAGCATGGCGCCGTAGCCGATCATCCGGACCTGGCTCTCCTTGGCCACCATCTTGGGGGTGGTGCCGGAAGCGATGAGGGCATGGAACCCCGACAGTGCGCCGCACGCGATGGTGATGAAGACGAACGGGAACAGCTTGCCGGCGAACACCGGTCCGGTGCCCTCGCGGGCGAAGTCGGTCACCGCCTCCTGTTGCAGGACCGGGGCGGCGAGCACCAGGCCGGCAGCCAGCAGGACGATCACGCCGATCTTCATGAACGTGGAGAGGTAGTCGCGGGGAGTGAGCAGCATCCAGACCGGCAGGATCGAAGCGATGAAGCCGTAGACGACCAAGCCGAGCGTCAGCTGCTCCTTCGAGAGGGTCAGCGCCTCCTCCAGACCCATCTGCTCGACGTACCCCCCGCCGATGATCGCGAGCAACAACAGAGCGACCCCGATGGCGGTGACCTCCGACACCCGGCCGGGTCGAAGCACTCGCAGGTAGTAGCCCATGAACAAGGCGATGGGGATGGTCAGGCCGATCGAGAAGACGCCCAGGGCGACTCGGCCAGGGCGTTGACGACCACCAGTGCGAGCACGGCCAGGATGATGATCATGATCGCGAAGACGGCGATCAGTGCGGCGATCCCGCCCACCACGCCGATCTCCTCGCGAACCATCTGACCGAGGCTCTTGCCGTCGCGGCGCATCGAGAAGAAGAGCACCACCATGTCCTGCACGGCGCCGGCGAAGATGACCCCGACGATGATCCAGATCGTGCCGGGCAGATAGCCCATCTGGGCGGCGAGCACCGGACCCACCAACGGGCCAGCCCCGGCGATGGCGGCGAAGTGGTGCCCGAACAGCACGTGGCGATGGGTGACGTCGAAGTCACGACCGTTCTCGTAGCGCTCCGCCGGTGTGGCCCGGGTGTCGTCGACCCCCAGCACCCGGTAGGCGATGAAGCGGGAGTAGAACCGATAGGCGATGGCATAGGACGACAGGGCTGCGAAGAGGATCCACAGGGCCGAGACATCTTCTCCACGAGAGAGCGCGAGGACGGACCAGCAGACGGCGCCGACGGCGGCGACCGCTCCCCCAGATGGCCATCGTCTTCGCGGTCATGCGGGACGGACCACCGGCCGGGGTGGGGGATTCAGGGGCTTGTGTCGACTGCGTGGACATGGAGCGACTCCTCCGTGCTCAGGCGCGCCCCGGCGGGCCGCGATCCCTCCCCTGATCTCTACCGCGCTCCAGACCTCACCGCAAGAGGTTGCCGCGTGCCACGGTCGGTCTGCGACTCACACACCCTCCGGGGTCGGGATGTGGATGGTGCTCATGACAAGACTCCTTCCGGTGCCCGCGGACGAGGCCGACGATCCCGGTCGCGACCAGCCAGACACCGGCCAGGCCGGCCACGGGGAACAACGGGTCGAAGGTGTCGACGAAGGCGATCGTGGCGGTGGCGACGGCGAACGCGAGGCCGCCGAGCACGCCGAGCGGGAGGACGATCCGGTTGCCCAGGGCGCGGGTGACGCCGCCGACGACCGCGAGCGCGGCGATCATCAGACCCCACGCGGGGTTGACGATCGTCTCGACACCCATGAAGGCGGCGACGAGCGGCGTCGTGTCGCCGTGCTCGATCTCGGCGGCCTGGGTGGCGGCGAAGAGATGGACACGCCACCGAGCGTCGCGACGACGGCCACCGTCGCGCTGATCGGCAGCAGCCTGCCGAGGCGGTCGCGGACCGCCGGGTCCCGCCCGAGCGCGAGGAGTCCGGCGGCGACGCACGCGAAGCCCAGCAGCGCGACGAGGTGGGCGGGGTACCACGCGGAGTCGATGAGCATCGAGTGCAGCTGCTCGGTCTTGTCACCCTCGTCGCTGCCCGTGGGGTGCAGGGGACCGCTGGCGAAGAACGCGACACCGCCGGCGATCAGGAACAGGAAGCCGGCGCGGTCTCGGCGCGGCGTGGTGGTGGCGGTGGTGCGGGAGTGGTTCAGAGTGGTCATGCCTCCACGCTCCACCGTGGCCGCGTCCAGCACATGCGGGCGCACCCGGGAGCAATTCGAGGGTCAACCCTGGTACGTCGACGCGCGGGCCGTGCCAACATTTCGACATGAGCCCGGCCCTCGCCGCCGACCAGGCGGCGTACGACGACGCGCGCTCGCGTCGCGGGCGCGGTGGTCGTCGGCAGCCCTGGGCCTGCTCGTGCTCGGGCTGGTCGCGTACGGTGCGACGCTGGACTTCCACGTCGGCAACCTCCACAACGCCCTGCTCGCGCTCACCTTCGCCGGCGTCGGGCTCTACGTGCTCCTGGCGCGGCCGGGGCAGCGCCTGGGCCAGCTCTTCGTGGGGCTCGGGGTGGCGGATCGCCCTCATGTACTTCGGTCGCCAGGTCGGCCTGCACAGCCCGGCGCTCCCCGGAGGAGCGTGGCTCGCCTGGGTGTCGATCTGGCTGGTGCCGCTGGCGATGGCGGCCGCCGGCGTCGGCATCATGGTCTTCCCGACGGGCGTGCACCTGTCGTGGCGGTGGCGCGCCGCGTCTCGCGCCATGGTCGGACTCGCGATCCTGGTCGCGCTGGCGTCGGCCCTGTGGCCGATCGAGGACGACTGGCGCCGCAGCCACCTCGTGTTCCCGTTCGACCTCGGCGGCCAGGACGTCGCCCGGGCCGTCGGCCTGCCGCTGATGCTCAGCTGCTACTTCGGCTTCCAGGTCATGTGGGCCGCGGCGGTCGTCACCCGGCTGCGCCGGGCGGGCAGCGACGAGGTCCGCCAGCTGCGGTGGTTCGTGTTCGCCGTGGCCGTCTCGTTGCTGCTCCTGCTCACCGGGCAGATCGTCTGGAGCACGCCGCTCCTGGGTCTGCTCACCCTCCCGCTGATGCCGCTCGCGGCCGGGGTGGCGATCGTGCGATACCGGCTCTACGACATCGACCCGATCATCAACAAGGCACTCGTCGGTGGCGCGATGGTGCTGCTGATCTCCGTCGGCTACGTCGGACTGGTCGTCGGGCCGGCGCCCTCATCCCGGTGTCGGACCGGGTGCTGGCCCTCGCCGCGACAGCCGCTGGGGTGGTCGTTTCGAGCCCGTACGACGGCGTGCCCAGGGTCTGGCGGATCGGCTCGTCTACGGCCGTCGGTGACGCCGTACGAGACGCTGTCGCGCCTGTCCGCGCAGCTGTCCCGCAACGACGAAGGACTGCTGGAGAGGCCTCGCAGCAACGATCGCCGGCGGCGATCGGTGCCTCCGAGGTCGTGGTCTGGCTCGGTGACGCGGAGCGCATGGAGGCGGTCGCCGCGTGGCCGACCCAAGCCCCGGCGGATCCGCTCGCTGGCCGAGCTCGGGCGGCGGCGGGAGCTGGTGCGGCCGGTGTCGCACGACGGCATCGTGCAAGGGGCCCTGGTGCTGACCATGGCCCCGGGAGAGCCGCTGACGCCGGGCGATGACCAGCTCCTCGACGACCTGGTCGCCCAGACCGGGCTGGTCATCGACCACCGGGCCCGCCTCGAGGAGGTGGCCCGCCAGGCGGCCGAGCTGCAAGCGGCCGCGCGACGGATCGTCACCGCCGAGGACTCCGCCCGGCGACGGATCGAGCGAGACCTCCACGACGGCGCCCAGCAGCGGTTGGTGTCCCTCGGCATGGAGCTCGGCGCGCTGGTCGAACGTGCAGCGGCGTCGGGTGACCCCGATCTGGTGCGCAAGGCCGAGCACGCCCGACGACAGCTGCTGGAGGCGACCGCCGAGCTGCGCGAGATGGCCCGGGGAGTGCACCCGGCCGTGCTCACGCAGGACGGACTCGAGGCCGCCCTGGCCAACCTCGCCGACCGGTCGCCCCTCCTCGTCCGGCTGCACCTCGCTCTCGACCGGAGGCCGCCGGCCGAGGTCGAGGCAACCGTCTACTTCCTTGTCAGCGAGGCGCTCACCAACGCCGCACGCCACGCGGGCGCGCACGTCGTCGAGGTCGACGTGTCGCTCGACCTGGATCGCCTCACCGTCGAGGTGAGCGACGACGGCACCGGGGGTGCGAAGCTCGAGTCCGGCGGTGGCCTGCAAGGACTCGCCGACCGGTTGTCCGTGCTGGGCGCGCGCCTGGAGGTGGTCAGCCCGCCGGGCGGAGGAACCACGGTCAGGACGGTGCTGGCGTGCGCGTGATCCTCGCCGACGACGCCGTGCTCCTGCGCGAGGGGCTGGCCCGGATCCTCACCGACTCCGGCTTCGAGGTGGTCGGACAGGCGGGCGACGCGCCGTCGCTCGTCGATCTGGTCAGGCGTGAGGCTCCCGACGTCGCCGTGGTCGACCTGCGGATGCCGCCGGGGTTCGCCAGCGAGGGCATCGACGCCGCCGCCGAGATCCGCGCATTCGCGCCGGCCGTAGGGCTGATGCTGCTCTCTCAGCACGTGGAGGTCCACCACGCGATGCGGCTGATGACCGACTTCGACGGAGGCGTGGGCTACCTCCTCAAGGACCGGGTCTTCGACCTCACGGCCTTCGCCACCGACGTACGACGGGTGGCCGGCGGAGACGTCGTCCTCGACTCCGAGCTCGTGAGCCGGCTGGTCGCCAGGCGCCGCCGCGACGACCCGCTCGACCGACTCACGGGGCGCGAGCGCGAAGTGCTTGCGCTGATGGCCCAGGGCCTCACCAACGCGGGCCTCTGCTCGGAGCTGCACCTGAGCGCCAAGACCGTGGAGGGGCACGTGCGAAGCATCTTCACCAAGCTCGACCTTGGCGCCGACGAGCGCTCCCACCGGCGAGTACTGGCGGTGCTGAGGTTCCTGCGTGCCTGAGCCCAGGACCCCGGCACTTCCGCCGGCACGGGTCCTCCTCCGAAGCGGCATAGGATCTCGTCATGGAACTGATCCTGCTCGTGCTGGTCGTTGCGGTGCTGGGGGCTGTCGTCCTCGGTGCGTCGCGTCACAACAAGGAACGCGAACTGGCCCGGCGAGAGGATGAGATCGCTCCGGTGAGGAAGTTGGCCTTCGAGGACATCACCGCGTTCGGCGAGGACCTGCAGCAGCTCGACGCGGAGATGAGCGGTCACGAGCTCGACGCCGGTGCGAACTCCGACTACCAGCGAGCACTCGACGCCTATGAGTCGGCCAAGGTGGCCGGTGACTCGATCAACCGGCCCGAGGACGTCCGGCACATCACGGAGATCGTCGAGGACGGTCGCTATGCCATCGCGTGCGTGCGCGCCCGTGTCGCCGGAGAGCCGTTGCCGACTCGCCGGCCGCCGTGCTTCTTCGATCCTCGTCACGGGCCCTCGGTGGCCGACGTCCCCTACGTCCCGCCGGACGGCGTCGAGCGGTACGTGCCCGCCTGCGCCCTGGATACCGAGCGCGTCCGCGCCGGCGCAGATCCTGACATCCGCAAGGTCATGGTGGGAGCCCAGCGGGTACCCGTACTGGCAGGGCGGCCGCGCCTACGAGCCGTATGCCATGGGCTACTTCGGCGCTTTCGGCCCGATGACGTGGATGTTCATGGGAGGCATGATGTTCGGCGACTTCGGCGACGGCGGTGGTGACGGCGGTGCGACGGTGGTGGACGGTGGTGGTGAGGCGGCGACGGTGGTGGTGGTGACGGTGGTGGTTTCGACGGTGGCTTCGACGGCGGCGGCTTCGACATCGGATTCTGAGTCGGCTTCCCCATCAGCACACTCGTCCTGCTGAGGCACGGCAAGTCGGACTGGTCGGGCGGAGGGCCTGACCACCTGCGGCCTTGGCGCGACGGGGACAGCGCAAGTTCCCGACGGCTGGCCGATGGCTGGCCGACAACGTCGGCGTCATCGACCTGGCCATCGTCTCGCCCACGGAGCGCACCCGTGAGACCTGGCGGCTCGCCGCCGCGGAGCTCGACGTCCTCCCGCCGGTCCGAGAAGACGGTCGCGTCTACGCCGCTTCGGCACGATCGCTCGTCGGTGTCCTTCGGGAGGTTCCCGAGGAGATGGCGACCGTAGTCTCGTGGGTCACAATCCGGGGATCGAGGACCTGGTGGCGAGCCTGACCGGTCGCTAGTGTGCCGATGCCGACGTCCGCGCTGGCCGTGATCGATCTGCCGGGGCCCTGGTCCTCTGTGGGGGACGCTGCCGCTGAGCTCGCGGGCCCAGGGACGCCCGCCCGTCCGGCAGGAGTGACGTCCACCCGCTGACTAGTTGTGATGCCCAGGCACGTTGTGCGATCGGGTACGGCGAGCCGTAGATAGGTGAAGGCCTCCCGGTGTGGAGTGGAGCTGTCTAGGACTTCACCCACGAGGGAGGCCTTCATGGCCCACGCTAACGCGGCTCTGACCCCGAAACACCGACTCCGGCTGGCGCGGCTGATCGTTGAGGACGGTTGGCCACCGTCACGGGCGGCAGAGTTCTTCAACGTCTCGTGGCGCACAGCGGACGAAGTGGGCGCAGCGCTACCGCGACGAAGGTCCGGCCGGGATGGCTGGACCGGTCCTCGGCCCGGCACACCCAGCACGCCGAAGACCCCGCGCCGGTGGTGCGCAAGATCGTGCACCTGCGCTGGAAGCAGCGGCTGGGACCGGTCCAGATCGCAGCCAAGCTCGACATGCCTGCCTCGACGGTGCACGCGGTCCTGGTCCGGTGCCGGCTCAACCGGCTCAGCCACATCGACCGCGTCACCGGTGAGCCCGCCCGGCGCTACGAACGCGAACGTCCCGGAGAACTGATCCACGTCGACGTGACCAAGTTCGGCAACATCCCCGACGGCGGCGGCTGGCGATTCGTCGGCATGGAGCAGGGCATTGGCCAACCGGCAGGCCACCCGGGACCGCACCGGCACCCGGAACAAGCGCTACCAGCCCAAGCTCGGCAACTGCTTCGTGCACACCGTGATCGACGACTACTCCCGGGTCGCCTACGCCGAGGTCCACGACGACGAGAAGGCCGTCACCGCGGCCGGCGTCCTCTACCGCGCAGTCGCCTGGTTCGCCGAACGCGGCGTCACCGTCGAGCGCGTGCTGTCCGACAACGGGTCCGCCTACGTCTCCCACCTGTGGCGCGACAGCTGCGCCGACCTCGGCATCACCCACAAGCGGACCCGGCCGCGCCGACCACAGACCAACGGCAAGATCGAAAGACTCCACCGGACCATGGGCGACGGCTGGGCCTACAAGAAGCTCTACAATTCCGAGTCCGCCCGACGAGCCGCGCTGGCAGGATGGCTGCACCAGTACAACCACCACCGGCCCCACTCAGCCCTCGGTGGCCTTCCACCCATCACCCGGTTGGACAACCTGGCTGGGCATCACAACTAGTCGCAGGTGAAGGTGTCGCGCGAGACGGTCACGACGCCGTGGGCGTTCATGGTCATCTTGCCGGCCAGCCGCAGCGCGAGCGTCGACCCGTCCGTGCCGCGCAGGGTGCTGCGCAGCCGGTACTGCCCGATGCGCAGCTCGTCGTTCCCCTCCGGCGTGACGCTGAGGAACACGCCGTTGACCTTCTCGCGATCGGTCCCGAAGTACGTCGGCAGCGTGGGGTCGTCGGGCGTCAGCGTGACGGAGCCGGCGATCACCCCGTTGAGGTGGGTCTCGCCGGCGACCTGGCCGCCCGGCGCCGTGACCAGCTTGTACTGCCCCGGAGCAGGACCTCACGGAACGACACCGCCCAGGGGACGCAGAACCCCTCGCCGGCCGCGAAGTGCTCGGTGGCGTCGTACTGCTCGGGCAGGGTCTCGTGGACGGCGCCACCCGCGGTGGACGGGAGTGGCGGTGATGCTCAGGCCCGAGGGCCAGGGCTGCGGTGCTGAGTAGCTTCCTCATGATGGTTTCCTTTCGGGGTCAGGGCCCCAGTCCGTGATGCTGGCGCTCACGATCCAGTGCAAGGCACCCGAGGGCGGTGGCCGTGATGGCAGCGGGCGCGAACGACCCGACCCGGCGGCGGTGCTCCAGGCCGAGCACGGTGGCGACCGCCCCGAGCACGAGCGGCCATCCGGTCCAGAAGACGATGACGGTCGCGGCGGCCCCGAGGCCCAGGCCGAGGGCGGTCCGGGCAAGCCGTTGCGGCGTACCGTCCCAGTGCCCCGCCGTCCCAGCCACGCGGCCAGGGCGACCGCGAGCAGCGGTGAGATGACATGAAACCAGAGCTCGGACCACTCGAACGGGGTGTCGCCGCTGTCGGCGTTGAGGTCGAAGACCTCGCCGGCGGCCATCGCCAGGCCGAAGACGACCGCCCCGGCGAGACCCGCCGCGACGGCTCCACGGACGGTGACACCGGTCGCGTGGCCGGCGGTGGGGGAGAAGGTGCTCATCACGATTCCAATCTGTTCGGAGGTGGTGCGAGCAGCACACCAGCGACGGCACCGGGCACGGACCTGTCGAGAGGCGGGGGAGACCCCCGGGAGATCGTCCCGGCCGGTCCGGGACAGCGGTCTCCTGACAGGGCGGGCCGTGCGGGTCCACACTGGCGGACATGGACGTCGGCCGGTCCTC
The DNA here is from genome assembly GCA_963778975.1 of uncultured Actinomycetota bacterium. Lineage (GTDB taxonomy): Bacteria > Actinomycetota > Actinomycetes > Propionibacteriales > Nocardioidaceae > Nocardioides. The sequence continues at coordinate 3,654 of CAVZWM010000025.1, read as the reverse complement.
CGAGGAGCGCGGCGACCGCCTGCTCCGGATCGGCGGATGGGCCCTCGCCGGGCTGACGCTCGCCCTCTTCGCGACCATCCCGCTCTCCCTCTCCGGCGGGGGTCTCGACCGGCCCGGCGTCCGGGCGACCCCGGTGACACCGAGCTGTGGCTGGTCTGGCGATCGGGGCGTACGTGCTGTCCGGCGGCCCTGGTGCACCTGCGGCCACGCAACTGGATCGGGTGGCTGCTGATCGCGTCCGCGCTGCTCCAGACCCTCGAACCTCGCCCTGGACGCCTACGGGGCGCGCGCCCTCACCGATCCGGACGGCTCGCTGCCGTGGCGGGCTCCCGGCCACCTGGCTCGCATCGATGACGTGGGTGCCGTCCCTGCTGCTGCTGGTCCTGGTGCTCCCGCCGATCTACCCGACGGGCCGCCCGACCAACCGGTTCTGGGTGTGGCACCTGCGCTGTGCCTTGACCGGCATCGGACTCACGATGCTGGTCATGGGCATTGCCGACGGCGGTGTCGACGACACCGTGGCGGGCACCCGCCTGCCGTGGGAGACGCCGGAGTGGGTGGTGTGGGTCCTGGGCATCGCCTCGGTCGTGTTGCTGCTCGGCACCACGGTCACGGCGTTGGTCGGGACGGCCGTACGCACCGTCCGGGCCGGCCGCCCGGAGCGGCAGCAGCTCCTGTTGCTGCTGACGGTCGTGGCCGTGCTGGCGGATCAGCATCTTCGCGCCCACGAATGGGTCCTGGAAGTCGCCTACGGGCTGGTCCCGATCACGGTCGTCGTGGGCGTGCTGCGCTACCGGCTCCTCGGCATCGAGGTGGTGCTGCGCCGGACCCTGCTCTACGTCCCGCTCACCCTGCTGGTCGCCCTCGCCGTCGGCGGCCTCGACCACCGCGCTCGGCCCGGCTGGTGCCGGACGGGCCGCTGCCCCTGGTGGTCGCCTCGGCCGTGGTGGCCGTCCTGGTCTTCCCGGTCTCGGATCGTCTGCGGCGACTCGTCGACCGGGCGGTGCTGGGCGAGCGCGCCGACCCGCTGGCGCTGGTGGACCGCGTCGGCGCCGGTCTGCGAGACCGCCAGCGACCGGCCGGTGCCCGCGATGCTCGACGCGGTCGCCCTGGCGACCGGGGCGGCGTACGCCGCGGTGGGGACGCCGACGGACACCGGCTCGCCGAGTACGGCGGGCACCGCGGCCCGACCTTCGACGTCGCCCTGCGGCACAACGGTGTGGACCTCGGGGTGCTCCGGATCGGTCCTCGGCCGCAGCGAGCCCGGGTCACCGACCGCGACGGTCGGCTCGTGGAGGCCCTGGCGCCGCACCTCGCGTGGTGGTCGCCGCCCACGTCTGACCGAGGACCTGAGCCGGGAGCGGGAGCGGGTCACCGTCGCGACCCTGACCGAGCGGGACCGGCTGCGACGCGACCTGCACGACGGGCTCGGGCCCTCGCTGTCGGGCATCGCCCTCGGGCTGGAGGCGGCCGACAAGGACGCTGGACCGGAACCCGGAGGCCGTGCCCGGGCGCTGCTCGACCGCACCCGCCAGGAGGCGGACTCGGCGGTGCGCGAGATCCGACGGGTGCTCGACGGGCTGCGGCCGCGGGCGCTCGACGAGCACGGCCTGGACGGCGCGGTGCGTGAGGCGGCGGCAGCGATGGGCATGAACGAGCCCGGCCGACCGCGGCTCCGGATCGCCGTCGATCCGCTGCCGGTGCTGTCGCCCGTCGTCGAGGAGTCCGCGTACCGGATCCTCGCCGAGTCGCTCACCAACGTGGCCCGGCACTCGGGTGCCGGGCACTGCGCCGTCGAGATCCGCCAGGTCGACGGCACCCTGGTGCTCGGCGTCGAGGACGACGGTGACGGCTGCGGGCCCGGTCGCGGTGGCGGCCACGGTCTGGAGTCGATGCGCCGCCGGGCGGTCGACCTGGGCGGCCGGTTCATGGTCGTCGAGCCCGAGCCCTCCGGCACCGCGGTGACCGCGGTGCTTCCGCTGGAGGCGCCGTGACGTCCGGGTCGTGCTGGCCGACGACCACCCGATGTACCGGTACGGCGCTGACCGCGATCCTCGAGCAGCGCGACGACGGTGGACGTCGCCGCGAGCGTGGGCGACGGTGAGGCGCTGCTGGCGGCGGTCGCGGAGCACCGGCCCGACGTGGTGGTGACCGACCTGTCCATGCCGGGGCTCGACGGGGTCACCGCCTGGCGGCGGCTGCTGGCCCTCCAGCCCGGCTCGCGGTGCTCGTGCTGACCATGCACGAGGACGACGCACACGTGTTCGCGGCCCTGAGGGCGGGCGCGCGGGGCTACCTGGTCAAGGGAGCCGACGGGGACGAGATCATCCGCGCGGTGCTGGCGGTGGCCGGTGGCGATGCGGTGTACGGCGGCTCCGTGGCGCGGCGGATCGTCGACTTCTTCGCCGGCGGCAACGACGTCGCCGAGCAGCGGGCGTTCCCGGCACCTGACGCCGAGGGAGCGGGACGTGCTCGAGCTGCTGGCCGACGGCTGCCGCAACCAGAATTGGCGACCCGCTTCGTTCACTCGCTCGGGACCTTCGAGATGGCTCAGGTGGCCCGCGCTCCCGATCACGACGAGTGTCGAGTCCGGGATCGCCTCCTCGAACTGGCGCGCGACGAAGAGGGGCGAGCGCACGTCGTGTTGCCCCCAGATCAACAGGGTGGGGACGGCGATGTGAGGCAGCAGGTCGCTCAGGTCAGTCTCGGCCATGATGGCCAGCTCGCGCCCGAGGGTGGCAGGGCGCACGTCGGCGGTGATGTCGGCGAGCAGCGGCACGAACTCCGCCGGCGGGTCGTGAGCGAAGAGTCCGGGAAGCGTGGCGTCGAACTCCGCGTCCGGGACGGCGAGCATCTGGCGCGCGCCGGAGACGCGCGCTCGTACCTCATCTGCTGGCAGTGACCCCTTCCAGCCGGCGTAGGTGTCGATCATGATCAGCGATGCGACGAGCCCCAGGACGGCGGCGGTAGAGCTCGAGCAGCACCGTGCCACCCCAGGACAGACCTGCGAGGTGCGCCGGCCCGAGCTCCGAGGGCGGTCGAGGAGCGCCGCAAGCGCGTCCGCAAAATCCGCCAGGCCGAATATCTCCGGCGGATCGGACGACCGCCGGCCCCTGGTTCGTCCCAGGCGACCACCGTGAACTCGTCGGCCAGACACGCCAGCCTGTGGTTCCCAGATGCGGCTGTCCTTGGGCCCAGGCACCCCGTGACTGCGTGCGCGACCGCGTAGGCCTGAGCAGCGGATCGTCGGTGCAGAGCGGTTCGTCACTCAGAGTCGAAAGCCCCGTCGCTTCGACCTTGGCCTGCACGGCATCCTTCAAGCCCGCCGAAGCCAGGTCGCGTTCCTGCCTCATCCATAGCATTGAGGTGGGCGAGAACATGTCTGCTGCCAGTGGTGTTCGACGTCGTCTGATCGGTTCCACGACGATGATCCACGCGGGCCGAGCTGATGGCTGAGACGGCGCACCTGGTTGAACGTCATCGTCGCGACAGCGGCGGTACATCGTCGAACCGGGTCGATCACCAGACCGGCAAGTGCTCGGTGGTTTGACGGTCGCGGCGGTACGTGGTCGCCACAGACATCGCCTGGCGGCCGAGGATCGCCTCGAGTCAGGCCACCCAGACCCAGGCGAAGACCTGGTCGAGGATCGACAT
>CAVZWM010000024.1:0-177219 GCA_963778975.1 uncultured Actinomycetota bacterium | reverse complement strand
GGCAGCCAGGTGTAGACACCGGGCGCGTTGCGACGGATGTAGCCCGCCCGGACGAGCAGCCGGTGGCTGGGGACCTCCGCGTCGTTGGGGTCATCGCGCAGGGTTCGGACGAACAGGGTCGACATGCGCAGCAGGCGGGCGGTCATGCGCGCAAGGATAGGTGCGACGCGACGACGGCCGCGAACCAGTTGACAACCAATGACGCCCGGCATGCGTCCAACCGGGACAAGCCCGACCACCCGCACCGCACTCGAGGGGACATCCATGCGTGACACCCGCCTGGCCACCGCACTCACCGCCCTGCTCGTCGCGGGCACGCTGCTGGCTCCGCCGGCGGGCGCCGCAGTGCCCACCACCGACCTGCAGCCGCGGAGGCCGCGCCCGCGGCGCCGACATCGCGATCCCCCACATCGACGAGGGGGACTTCGTCGACGGTGCGCGCCGCGTGAAACTGCCGGGGACAGCCCGCGTCATCGGCAAGGCAGGTGATGCCTGGCTGGTCGGCACCGCAATGCCGACCGCAAGCGCAACCGGCGCGTCGTACGCGTCGAGGCCGACGGCACGGTCACCACGATCCTGAGCAACATCGACACCTACACCGTGATCCTGTCCGACGACGGCAGCACGATCGCGTGGCAACGCTTCGTCAACGGTGGCCGCAAGGCCGTGACGTACGCCGCCTCCTCGGCCGATGGCGCGGTCCTCGGCGAGAAGGGGCCGACAGCTCCGCACCGGCTGCTCGACGTCAGCGACGACCGGGTGCTGCTCGGCGGCTGGAAGCGGACCCTGCAGTGGCGCTTCACCACCGACCGGTCGCGGACGGTGGTGAAGAAGGGCGCCAACGTCGCCGACATCGAGCACGACCTCCTGGCGTTCTACACGCGCGATCCCTACGTCGGCGGCTGCACCAAGCTGGTCCGGCTCAGCGATCCCTCGACGACGCTGTGGCGCTCCTGCGACCACCGGGTCTGGGACATCTCTCCCGACGGCACCCGCCTGGCCACGATCGACCTGCTGTCCGACGGGGTCGGTCCCGGCGACGTCACGATCCGGGAGATCGATGGCTCCGCCGTCGCGCGCTACGGCACCGGCTGGTTCTCCAGCGTGGAGTGGGAGTCCGCCGACACCGTCCTGCTCGGGGTCAACGGCAGAAGAGGTCCGCCACCGTGCGGTGCACGGCCCCGTCTGCGAGAACGCGACCGATCCAGTGCCGACGATGTTCCCTCGACACCCCGCGTCGACCCCGTGACGTACGCCTCGGGCTCAGGTGCCGAACACCGTGAACGCCGCGGCGGTGGCGGCCAGCACCGGATCACCGGCGGCCGCCGTCCTCGCGGCGAGCAGCGCCTCGCCGAGGCCGCCGCCCTCGCGGAGGCAGCGGTGCAGGGCCACCATCACCTCCACAGTGGCGTGGTCGTCGACGTCGGCGAGGCTCGAGACGACTCCTGCCGTGCCCATCGACAACAGGGCCGCCGACAGGCCGAGGAGCTCCTGGGCCCCCACCGGCTGCATCACGCCCGACTCGCAGGCCGACAGGACCACGCGGTGCGGGGGCCGGCGCAGCCGCTGGAGGTCGTGCACCAGCAGCGGGCCGTCGGCCAGCGTGAGCGAGGAGAAGAGCGGGCTGTCCTCCCGGAAGTGACCGTGGGCCGCGACGTGCGCCAGCGCGGCGCCGTCCAGCGCTTCGAGGGAGGCCTCGACGGTCGCTGCCTCGCCGTCGAGGACGAGGGCGTCAGGATCCTGGCTGCTACGGCGGGCACCTCGGCGCCGCCCGAGTCCAGCCCCGGACCGACCAGCATCACCCGACGGTCGCCCGGCCGCGGGCGCGTGGCCCGCGAGCGCAACCACAGCCGCGCCGACGGGGTGCTGCTCACCGGACGCTCCACGAACACCGGCAGCAACCCCCAGGGCACGCCCTGGAGCTGCGCGGTCCCGGACACCATCACCCGTGAGTACGGCAGGCGGTCAGCGGCCGGGCCCAGCAGCGCCCGTTGCACCGCGCCCCAGCCACGTCGAGCTGGACCGGCCGCCCCGGGCGGCCCGGCGCAGCGCGAACACGGCGAAGTCCAGGGCGGTGGCGGTGCGGCCGCGCTGCCCACGGCATGGCGGCGTACGCGACCGTCTCCCGCCACGAGCGCGTGCAGGTGACCGTCGACCTCCACCAGCTCCACAAGGGTCGTGTCGTCCTCGGCCAGGGAGTCCAGCAGGTCCTCCACGTCGAGCGACGACGGAGCCACACCGGTGCCGCGCCGGTGGAACATGCGCTCCCGCACGGACTGCTCGAGCCGCGTGGCGCGGGCCTGGAGTCCGGTCGGTCGGCTCTCCTTCGGCGCGAGCTTCGGCAAGACGCCGGTGCTGGGCGCGAAGCGCTGCCAGGTCCGCGGTGGTCGCCGGGTCGTGCTGGTCGTACGCCGGCGGGATCGTGAGAGCGTTGGCGCGCCACCGCTCCGACCAGCGCAGCAGCTGGCGGGCGTCTCCGGAGACCATCGCCGTGCGGGTGCCGAGCTCGGCCAGCGCCGCACCGTGGCCGGACGAGCGGCCCGCAGCTCCTGGCTGCCGAGCGTCGCCTGGTGCTCGTCGAGCGCCCGCAGACCGCGCTCGCAGGCCCGCAGCACCCCGCCGATGTCACCCGTCGAGCTCACGGCGCCGGCGCCTGGGCGAGCCAGCCGAGAGCACGGACGGCTGCCGCGTCGTGGCACCACGGAAGGACGCCGCCTCGGTGAGCCACTCTCGCTCAGGTCAGCCGCCCGTAGCGAGCGGACCCGGCGGGCGAGGCCGGCGCCGAGGAGGAGCGCGTGGGGCAACCGGGGGCGCGCGTCTCCCGCCTACCGGCGACGACCCCCTCGCCGGCGCAGCAGTGGTGCCGGCGCCTCCGCCGCCCGACCCGCGCCATGAGCGCGAGGAGGTCCGCCCTGAGCCGGTGGACGACGCCGGACTGCGGCGCATCAGCGCCGAGCCTCGTCGGCTGCGGACACCGCCCGTTTCCAGTCGCCGCGCCGCGAGGGCCGCCTCGGCGACCGCCACCAGGAGGTCGGCCTGCTCCGAGCTCGCAGCGGGCGCGCGACGAGTGCCCCCTCGACGACGTCGAGGGCGTCCCGGGCCAGGCCACCGGACAGGTAGGCCGACGCCTGGTCGACGACGAGGTCGACGCTGGTGATCCCCACCGCGTCGAAGCGGCGCCGCGGCGGCGTACCGCTCGAGCGCGTGCGGCAGGTCGCCGCGGAGGAACGCGAGCCAGCCTGTGTTGTGCTCGCTGACCGCCACGTCGCCCTCGTTGTCGAGGGCGGCGTAGACCTCGCCGATTCCGCGAAGGCCAGTGCCGCCGACTCGACCGCGCCCATCCGGGCGTCGAGCGCCCTGGAGGTTGAGCGCTCGCGCCTCCCAGTCCTGGTCCCCCGCCCGAGAACAGCTGCCGCGCGCGACGCAGGTCGTCGGCTCTCTCCTCGAAGCGGGCGAGCAGGTGCCCTGAGGACGTAGGCGCGCCGCACCAGCACCCGTCCCAGCGGGACGCCGTCGAGCGCGGCCGCCGCCTGGTCGAGGTATGCGAGTCCCTCGCGGGTCCGGCCTGCGTGCACCAGCGAGCTCCCGAGCGTGGCCATCGCATCGGCGGGCGGTCGCCGTCCACCGCTGCCGCGAGCCGCATCGCGGTCCGCAGCTCGGCGAGTGCCGCGTCGGTCTCGCCGAGGTCGCGCAGCACGATGCCGACGATCTGGTGGCCGATCGAGGAGACCGCCGGGTCGGGGTCGGGCACGAGCGTCGTCCTCGGCCGCGGGCGTGCGCGGCTCGGGGATCGGCGAACAGCGTGCGGAGCAGCTCCTCCGCCTCGGCCCTGGTCGCATGGTGCTCCATCCTTGCGGACTCGCCGACAAAGTTGTCGCGAAACTCCTTCGTGCCCAGACTTGCGCCGCTAGCGTCAACCCATGGAGCGACTGGAAGATCGGCAACGACCACCGACGACGCACCACCGACCAGCTCCGCGCCTTCCGCGAGGCCAACGACGGCCAGGTGGCGTGGGACACCGAGGCGCCGGCCGACTTCACCTACCTCTACCACCCGGACCGCGTGCTGGTGCGGCTCGCGGACGTCGAGGAGTTCGACCGGGCGCGTGGGCGCAGGCTCGATGAGGGCGTCTTCAAGGACCGGCCGCGGCGCGACGACGTGCGCCTCCTCGACGGCGAGCTGGTGCGCTACGTCCTGCCCGAGCGCGCCGGACGGCCAGTCCGTCGGCGACGTCCTCGACCTGCTCGAGGAGAGCGGGCTGCGCCGCGGCGCGGCCTCGCCCGACCACTGGGTGCACGTCAGCCCGGCGGGGGCGGCGGCAGCACGTGCCCGGCCGTCGAGCCGCGAGGAGACCGGCCTCACCGAGCCGTGGCCGCCCGAGGCGCCCCAGGGCAAGGGCAGCGAGGTCAGCGTGGTGGTGGTCGACACCGGCTGGCACCCGCCAGCCGCGACCGACCCGCGTACCCCCTGGCTCAAGGGAGTCGACGGCGACGACGAGCTCAACGGCCCCGACCTGCGCCCGTACGCCGGCCACGGCACGTTCATCGCCGGTGTCGTCCGCTGCATCGCCCCCGTGACCCGGGTCTACGTCGAGGGCTTCGCGATCGGCGGGGTCGGCGGTGGCGGCATCCTCGAGTCCGACCTCGTCGTGCAGCTCGAGGAGGCCCTCGACGCACGACCCGCAGGTCATCAACCTGTCGGCCGGCTGCCGCACCCGCCTCGACCTGCCCTCGATCGCGCTCGAGACCTTCTACCGCACCCGGCTGCGCAAGCGCGACTGCGTCCTCGTGGCCGCGGCCGGCAACGACTCCTGGTCCGCGCCGTTCTGGCCCGCGGCCTTCGACTGGGCGGTCGGCGTCGGCTCGCTCGACCGCGACGGCCGGGTGTCGGACTTCTCCAACTTCGGCGTGTCCGCCGACGTCTACGCCCTCGGCCGCAACCTGGTCAACGCCTTCCCCGACGGCACCTTCGAGTGCCACGAGACGCCGGACAAGGGCGACATCCGGGTCTTCAGCACCGGCCTGGCACGGTGGAGCGGCACGTCCTTCTCCGCCCCGGTCGTCGCCGGGCTGATCGCCCGGGAGATCTGCGAGACGGGCGTGTCCGGCCAGCGGACGCGCGCCGACGTCGTCCTCGCCGGGCCGACTACGACTCCGACCCGATGGTCGGGCCGCTCCATGAACTGCGCCAGCCCTACGCCTGACCGGTCCCGCGGTCGAGCTACTGGGTTTGGTTGTGGTATTTTCATGCCATGCGCACCACCATCGACTCAGCGGGACGCATCGTGGTCCCGAAGTCGGTCCGCGAGGCGATGGGGCTCAGTGCGGGACGGGAGATCGACGTGGTTTTCACCGACGGACGCATCGAGATAGAGCTGGCGCCGGTGGAGGTCGAGCTGGAGCTCGGGACGGGGCTTCCCCGCGCTCGCGCCCGCGAGGACCTCCCCCCGCTGACGGATGATCAGATCCGGGACACCCTCGAAGCAACCCGTAGATGACTCTGGCCTGCGACACCAGCGTGCTCGTGCCCGCCATCGTGGCGTGGCACCCCGAGCACCGGGCGACACGGTCGGCGCTCGAAGAGCTCGACGCGGTTCCCGCGCATGTCATCCTCGAGACCTTCAGTGTGCTCACCAGGCTGCCGTCGCCGCACCGCTTCACGGCAGCCGATGCGGGAGCACTGGTCGGGGCCGTCGGGCTGCCGATCATCGGACTCCCACCCCTCGACCATCCGAAACTGGTCAACGAGCTCGCCCTGAACGGCATCCGCGGCGGGGCGACCTACGACGCTCTGGTCGCGGCGACGGCTCGGCACCACGGCGCCGAGCTCATCACACGGGACCGGCGGGCCAGACACACCTACGACGCCTTGGGTGTGCGCTACCGCATGGCACCCTGATCACACGAGAGCGCCAGCCCCCTACAGCTCGACCCAGCGGCTGGCCGAGACCATGTCGCCCTGAGTCACGGTGAACCGGATGAAGCCGCTGGAGATCGGCCTGGATCCCGAAGAAGCCCACCTCGTCGAGCGCCGACGTCCAGCGCTGGCCGTCCCGCATCTCGAGGCCGACCTCGACCGAGCCGAGGTCGCCGTTGTAGTCCAGGAGCTGTCCGCGGACCAGGCCGCCGTCGATCTCCGCGTCGAGGGTCCAGCCCTGGACGGCACGGAAGTAGAGGACTCGCGCGGTGCCGAGCCCGCGCACGTGGGCGGCCGGCTCGTCGGCCGAGTCGCGCACGAGGATCAGCAGCTCGAGGTCGTCGTCGAGATCGCTCGCGGCGACGGCCGCGATCATCGTCTCGACGAGACCCGCGGGTGGCGGGTCGGCCGCGTTCCACAGGTCGCGGAGCTCCGCCAGCAGGCGGTCGTCGTCGGTCATCATGGGTGTCCCCCTTCCTTCAGAGCCGTTCGGAGCTTGGCCAGGCACCGCGCCCGCGTGGGTCCGATGCTCCCGACGGGCATGTCGAGGTCCTGGCTCAGTGACGCGTAGTCGGGTCGGTCCATGAAGGCCACGACCCGGAGCAGCTTGCGACATCTCTCGTCGACGGTCGCCACGGCTCCCCACAGCCGTGCCGACTCGTCGTCGAGCACTGCCACCGCCTCCGCCGACTCCGTGTCGGGAAGACGAGCGGCAAGCACCTCGTCCTCGGCCGGCGTCGTGCGACGAGCGGCCTTGGCGTGCTGGGCGGCGCCGCGCCTGGCTGACGTGATCAGCCAGGACGCGACGGCCTGGGGGTCTTCGATGGTCTGGTGCAGGCGGACGAAGCCCAACCACGTCGCCTGGATGATGTCTTCAGACGAATCGCGGTCGTGCCCGTACGCCCTCACCACCTGCCAGAGCACCGGTGTCATTGAGCGGACCAGCTCGTCCACGGCGGTGGCGTCCCCCGAACGCCACGCTGCGAACGCCCCCCTGGCCACATCCCACGGCGACTGCTCGAGCTCCCCTTCTGCTCTCCGGTGCTCCGACATGGTGACCATTGTCCCCATGTCTTCTCAGGTGGGAGCAGCGGCTCGCCTGATACGTCTCCGCCAGAAAACTTTCCCGGCACGCTGCGACGGACTCGGACCGCCGGTCAGAACATCATCGTCGCGAAGGTCGCGGTCTGCTCGAAGCCGACCCGGGCGTAGGTCGCGCGCGCCGCGGTGTTCCACTCGTTGACGTAGAGGGAGACCACGGGCGCGAGTCCGGAGTCGAGGACGTGGGCGACGACGGCGGCCACGCCGGGCGCGGCCAGGCCCTGCCCGCGACGGTCGGGGCGTACCCACACGCCCTGCACCTGGGCGGCGTACGGCGTGGCGCACGCGACCTCGGCCTTGAAGACGACGCCGCGGTCGTCGAAGCTCGCCAGCGACCAGCCCCGCCCGATGAGCTGCTGGACGCGGGCGCGGTAGAGGTCGCCGCCGCCGGCGTCCGACTCGGGCGAGACGCCGACCTCCTCGGTGTACATCGCGACGCACGCGGGATAGAGCATCGCGATGTCCTCCGGGGTGGTCAGCCGTACGTCCGTGGCCGGCGCGATCGCGGAGTGTCGCGAGATCTCGAGGTGGGGCTGGGCCATCCGGACGTCGCGGGGCCGGTCCCAGCGAGGCTCGATGGCCTCCCACAGGGACGCGACCACGGCGGTCTCCCCCACGATGGTCCCGACCGTACGACGTCGGCGCAGCGCCGCGTCCGCGAAGGCCGTGACGTCGTCGGGCGTGCACTGGACCGGGACGAGGTTGGCGCCCAGGTGGCAGCCCGCGACGAGGTCGTCTGCCCACGAAGCGGCCCCAGACCTGGCCACCGAGCCACCGCTCGTCGAGGTTGGTGAGCCGGGCGCGGTAGTCGACGAAGACGTTGACGACCGGATCCGCTCCGCGAGCGCGATGAACCGGTCCCGGTCGACCGGGCCCAGCACGCGCACCTGCTCGCGGGTCTTCAGCACATGCGTGGAGCCTAGGACACGCTGACGGAGGCCTCTGCGCCGTCGACGGGCTCCATGCCCTCGGCGAGGCGCATGGCCTCCTCGATGAGGGTCTCCACGATCTGCGACTCGGGCACGGTCTTGATGACCTCGCCCTTGACGAAGATCTGGCCCTTGCCGTTGCCGGAGGCGACACCGAGGTCGGCCTCGCGGGCCTCGCCGGGACCGTTGACGACGCAGCCCATGACGGCGACGCGCAGCGGCACCTCCATGCCCTCGAGGCCGGCGGTGACCTCCTCGGCGAGCTTGTAGACGTCGACCTGCGCGCGACCGCACGACGGGCACGACACGATCTCGAGGCGGCGCGGCTTGAGGTTGAGCGACTCCAGGATCTGGAGGCCGACCTTGACCTCCTCGACCGGCGGCGCGGACAGCGAGACGCGGATGGTGTCGCCGATGCCCTTGCTGAGCAGGTGGCCGAACGCCACCGACGACTTGATCGTGCCCTGGAAGGCGGGGCCGGCCTCGGTCACGCCGAGGTGCAGCGGCCAGTCACCGGCCTCGGCGAGCAGCTCGTAGGCCCGCACCATGACGACCGGGTCGTTGTGCTTGACCGAGATCTTGAAGTCGTGGAAGTCGTGCTCCTCGAAGAGCCCCGCCTCCCACACCGCCGACTCGACGAGCGCCTCGGGCGTGGCCTTGCCGTACTTGTCGAGGATCCGCTTGTCGAGCGACCCGGCGTTGACGCCGATCCGGATCGACGTGCCGCGGTCCTTCGCGGCCCGCGCGATCTCCTTGACCTGGTCGTCGAACTTGCGGATGTTGCCCGGGTTGACCCGTACGGCGGCGCAGCCCGCGTCGATGGCGGCGAAGACGTACTTCGGCTGGAAGTGGATGTCGGCGATGACCGGGATCTGGGAGTGCTGGGCGATCTCGGCGAGCGCGTCGGCGTCGTCCTGGCTGGGGCACGCGACGCGCACGATGTCGCAGCCCGTCGCGGTCAGCTCGGCGATCTGCTGGAGCGTGGAGTTGACGTCGGAGGTGAGCGTCGTGGTCATCGACTGCACGCTGATCGGGGAGTCGCTGCCGACCCCCACCGAACCGACCTTGATCTGGCGGGTCTTGCGGCGGGGCGAGAGCACGGGCGGGGGAAGAGCGGGCATGCCAAGACCGACAGACGTCATGCCGACATCGTACGGGCCGGGGTGGTGCGTCCCGTGCTCGGCCGACCCGCTCCGTGGCGGTGTCCCAGCCACCTTCCCGGTGCTCGGAACGGGGCTCCCGCACCGCCCACCCGCGCGGCGTACGCCGACACGCCGGCTGGCGGTGTCCCAGCCACCTTCACGGTCGCCGGAATGTGGCTCAGACACCGCTCTCGAGCGCCAGCGCGACTCAGCTGATGTGGAGCGGCACGACCAGGTCGGCGACGATCAGCACGACGCCCATCACGAGCATCGCCAACCCCACGACGTACGCCACCGGCAACAGCTTGGCGACGTCGACGTATCCGGGGTCGGGGCGACCGCGCAGGCGGGCGACGCCCTGCTTGGCGCCCTCGTAGAGCGCGCCGGCGATGTGTCCACCGTCGAGCGGGAGCAGCGGGATGAAGTTGAACATGCCGATGAAGAAGTTGAAGCTCGCGATCAGCAGGAGCAAGCGTCACCATCTTGTCGGTCAGCGGGAACTGGTCGCTCGCGGCCGCCTCACCGGCGAACCGGCCGCCGCCCACGATCGAGACCGGGCTCTCCGGGTCGCGCTCCTGGAGGCCGACGATGGCCTTGCCGACCTCGAACACCTTGACCGGGAGCTGGGCGAGCGCCTGGAGCGTCTCGACCGTCATGGTCCCCATCTGGCCGGCGGTGTAGATCAGCCCGCCGGTCTCGAGCTCGGTCACGGGCTGGACGCCGAGGAAGCCGACCTCGGTGAGCGTGTCGTCCTCGATCGAGGTCTGGCGCAGCTGGACGGTCGTGTTGGTGGTGAGCGTGAGCTGCTCGCCGTCGCGCAGCACCACGATCACCGCGTCGCCGTCGGCGTTGCCGCGGATGTCGGCCTGCAGGCTCTCCCAGTCGGTGACCGGGGTGCCGTTGAAGCTGAGGAACTCGTCACCCGGCTGGAGGCCGGCCTCGCGGGCAGGAGTGACCGGGTCCTCCGCGGTGCAGGAGCGCGGCAGCTCGGCGATCGGGATGACGCACTCGGGCACGGAGGCGACGACCGGCTCGACGATCTCGTCGCGCGGGTTGCCGTAGGTCGCGAACAGCACGGCGAACAGCGAGAACGCGATCGCGATGTTCACCATCGGCCCGCCGGCCATGACGATGACCTTCTTCCACCACACGAGGCGGTAGAAGAGCCGGTCGGTGTCGTGGGCCTTGACGTACTCCCACTCCGCGGCGCGGGCGTCCGAGATCAGCTGGGTGAACATCCCCGTGTTGGAGCGGCGCACCTTGTGGACCGGCTCGCCGTCCTCGTCGTACGTCGTCTCCTCGACGAGGTCCTCGGCACCCGGGGGGAGCATCCCGACGATCTTGACGTAGCCACCGAGCGGGATGGCCTTGACGCCGTACTCCGTCTCGCCGATCTGCTTGCTCCACACCGTCGGACCGAACCCGATGAACCACTGCGGCACCTTGCAGCCGAACTTCTTGGCCGGGATGAGGTGGCCGAACTCGTGCAGGCCGATGGAGGCGAGGATCGCCACGACGAACGCGACGACACCCAGGGTGTAGAGGAGCGGGGTCACGAAGGGTCCTTCTGGATCAGGCGGGAGGCCTCCGCGCGCGCCCAGGAGTCGGCGGCGAGGACGTCGTCCACGGTGAGGTGCTCCGTCAAGCCTACGTCGTGGGCGGCAAGGGTGGCCGCAACCGTGGGGATGATGTCGATGAACCGCAGCCGGCCGGAGCGGAACGCCTCGACGCACTCCTCGTTGGCGGCGTTGTAGACCGCGGGTGCGGTGCCGCCGAGCTCCCCCGCCGTCCTGGCGAGGGAGACGGCCGGGAACGCCTCGTCGTCCAGCGGGAAGAACTCCCACGTGCCGGGCCTGGTCCAGTCGACAGCCGGGGCCGCGTCGGGGACCCGGTCGGGCCAGGCGAGGCCCAGCGCGATCGGGATCATCATGGTCGGCGGGCTGGCCTGGAGGATCGTCGATCCGTCGACGAACTCGACCATCGAGTGGACGTCGCTGGTGGGGTGGACGACGACCTCGATGCGGTCGAAGGGGATGTCGAAGAGCAGGTGGGCCTCGATCACCTCGAGGCCCTTGTTGACCAGGGTGGCGGAGTTGATCGTGATCACCGGTCCCATGGACCAGGTCGGGTGGTTGAGCGCCTCCTCGACCGTCACCTCGGCCAGGTCGTCGCGGGTGCGACCGCGGAACGGTCCGCCGGACGCGGTGAGCACGAGGCGGCGTACCTCCGCGGACGTGCCGGCGCGCAGGCACTGGGCCACGGCGGAGTGCTCCGAGTCGACCGGGACGATCTGGCCCGGCTTGGCCCGACCGGTGACCAGCGAGCCGCCCATGATCAGCGACTCCTTGTTGGCCAGGGCGAGCGTGGTGCCGGCGTCGAGGGCGGCCAGCGTGGGCCGCAGACCGACCGCGCCGGTGATGCCGTTGAGCACGACGTCGCAGGCCATCCCGGCCGCCTCCGTGGACGCGTCCTCCCCCAGCCCGGAGCGGGCCGGGGCGAACTCGGCGACCTGGGCGTCGAACAGCTGCTCGTTGGAGCCACCCGCGGTGAGCCCGACGACGCGGAAGCGGTCGGGGTTGGCGCGCACCAGGTCGAGGGCCTGGGTGCCGATGGATCCGGTCGAGCCGAGGATCACGATGTCGCGGACGGTCACCGGTCCATCCTGACAGGATGGCGCCGTGACCGAGCACTTCCGGGAGCTGCAGCACGCCGAGACGCTGCTCGGGCTCGGGCGCCCGGCCGAGGCCGAGGAACGGGTGCGCGCCGTCCTCGCGGGCGACCCCGAGCACGTGGTCGCGCTCTTCACCCTCGCGCGCGCCCTGCACGACCAGGACCGCGACGCCGAGGCCGAGTCGGCCGCCCGCAGCGGCCTGGCCCTCGACCCCGACAACGCCGAGGGCTACCTCCACCTCTGCGACATCCTCTGCACACGCAAGGACGGCGCCGGCGCGCTGGACGCCGCCCAGCGGGCCGTCCACCTCGAGCCGCACGACTGGCGCTCGCACTACGCCGTCTCGCGTGCGCTGATGGCGGCGAGACGGCCGCGCACCCGGGAGGCGTACGACGCGGCCCGGCGCTCCGTCGAGCTGGCGCCGCACTCGGCGGCCGCCCACAACCTGGTCGGCATCTGCCTGTCCCACCTCGGCAACGAGCCCGGCGCCCAGGTGGCCTTCCGCAACGCGCTGGCCCTCGACCCCCACCACACGCTCGCCCAGAACAACCTCGCCGCGTCCGAGATCGACAGCGGCCGCCTCAAGCGGGCGGCCGGGATGCTGCGCAGCGCCGTCGGCAACGCACCCCAGGAGAAGCTGCTCCACCAGAACCTCGACACCGTCCTGCTGCTCCTCGGCCGGCGGATCATGTGGTCGCTGTTCGCCGCGGCCGTCGTGCTGGGCATCCTGCTCGCCACCGAGGCGCCGTGGTGGACGCGGGCGCTCGCCGGGACGGCGTACGTCGTGGTGCTCACGCTGCTGGTCCGCGACGTCCTCACCCACCTGCCGCGCGGCGTCTCGCGCTGGGGCCGCGGGATCTTCGGGCGGGCGAGGTGGCAGGGCAAGTACCTCCTCGGACTGCTGGCGCTCCTGTCGGTCGGGGTGCTGCTGCTGGCCTTCGCGCCCTATCCCGTGGCCGTCGGGTCCGCCCTCGTGCTCGGCTCGGTGCTGCGCGTGCTGGGCCTGGTCTGCGTCATCGGCTGGGTCGCCATGGCCGGCGTCAACCTCGTTCGCGGCAAGTGAGACCGCGCGCCTCTAGGGTGGCGCCGTGGACGAGCGACTGATCGAGAGCCTGACCGCCGCCGTGGCTGCCGCACCCGGCGACCTGACGCTGCGCCTGCACCTGGCCGGGCTGCTCGTCGACGCCGGCCGCGGCGCCGAGGCCGTCGAGCACGTCGCGACGGTGCTGGCCAGCGAGCCCGGGTCGAGCGAAGCACGCGCCCTGATGGCCCGTGCCGTGGGCGCCCCGGATGCGTCGAGCGCTCCCCCGGCACCCGACGAGCGGCCGACCGACGACCAGGCCCCCACCGGCTTCGACTGGCACGCCGCCGAGTCCGAGCTCGGCGAGACCGTCGGTCCGATGTTCGTCGACGGGTCGACCGACGAGCCCGGCCCGGCGCCGTACGACGTGGAGCGGGCCGGCGTGCGGCTCGCGGACGTCGGCGGCCTGACCGAGGTCAAGAAGCGGCTCGAGGCGAGCTTCCTCGCACCCCTGCGCAACCCCGAGCTCCGGCAGCTCTACGGCAAGTCGCTGCGCGGCGGGCTGCTGCTCTACGGCCCGCCCGGGTGTGGCAAGACCTATCTCGCCAAGGCGGTCGCGGGCGAGCTGGGCGCCGCCTTCATCCACGTGTCGCTGGCCGACATCCTCGACATGTACATCGGGCAGAGCGAGCGCAACGTCAAGGAGCTCTTCGAGGTCGCCCGGACGTCGGCACCGTGCGTGCTGTTCCTCGACGAGCTCGACGCGATCGGCCAGAAGCGGTCGCTCACCCGCAATTCGGGTGCCCGCACGACCGTCAACCAGCTGCTCACCGAGCTCGACGGCGTCGGGTCGGACAACGAGGGCGTCTTCGTGCTCGCCGCCACCAACCACCCGTGGGACGTCGACCCGGCCTTGCGTCGTCCCGGCCGGCTCGACCGGACCCTGCTGGTGCTGCCGCCCGACCGCGACGCGCGCGAGGCGATCCTGCGCACCCACCTGCGCCAGCGCCCGGTGGAGGGGATCGACACGCGCAAGCTGGCCAAGGCCACCGAGGGGTTCAGCGGGGCCGACCTGGCCCACCTGTGCGAGTCGGCCTCCGAGAACGCGCTGATGGACTCCGTCGACACGGGCACGGTGCGGATGATCGGCATGGGCGACTTCACCCGGGCGCTCGCCGAGGTCCGGCCATCCACCGGCCCGTGGATGGAGACCGCGCGCAACGTCGCGCTGTACGCCAACGCCACCGGGGAGTACGACGAGCTCGCGAAGTGGCTGCGCAAGCAGCGCTGAATCAGGCCTCCACGACGACCGGCTGCCCGGTGACGAGCGGACCGAACACGTGGTCGGTGGCCGTGCCGTCGAGCACTCCTGACAGGTGGGCGGCCGTCGCGACCGGCTCGCCGCCCACGATCCGGAGGGGTTGGTCCCCGGCCACGTCGGCGCAGCCGGCCGGGTCGGTGCTCCCGGCGCGCATCATGGCGGCCTTGTCGAGCTCGCTGCTCGTGTCGATGGTGATCACCACCCGGTCGTCGGCGGCGGCCGGAGCGGGCGCCGTGTCGTGGACCGCGACCCTGGGCGACGTCGCGCTCGCCGGGTCGACGAGTACCGCCCCGAGCCGCGCCACGGCCAGCTGGACGACGACGTCGTCGGCCCCGGTCAGACCGGCAGCGAGCACCTCGTCGCCCGGGACGGTGCCGAAGGCGCGTAGCACCCCCGCGAACGCACCGACCTCGGTGAGCAGCTGGGCGAACGTACGAGCCCTGCCCCCGACCACGAGCGCAGGGTCGTCCGCCCGTCCGCGGATCACGTGGATGTCGAGGGCGTTGTAGCAGGCGTTGAGGGTGCCGGGGTCGTCGGCGCGGTCGCCTGCGGGCGCGCGGAACCAGGTCAGGTCGGTCACGGGGCTGGGCCTCTCGGGGTGCGGCCGGTCAGGCCAGGCCGTTGTCGGCGGTGCGGGCCGGCTTCTCGGGGGTGCGGAGCCACGCGGTGAAGAAGCCGGTGAGCTCCTGGCCGCTGACCCGCTCGGCGGTCTCCTCGAACTCCTCGGTCGAGCCGTTGCCGCCGGACTGCTCGTCGATCCAGGTGCGGATGATGCTCCAGAACGCCTGGTCGCCCACCCGGTTGCGCAGCGCCTGGAGGGTCATCGCGCCCCGGTCGTAGATCGCGCCGTCGAAGATGTGCGCGGCACCGGGGTCGGCGACGGTGATCGCCCAGAACGACGAGCTGGCGTCGCTGTCGTCGTACGCGCGGCGCAGCATCTCGGCGGCGGTGGAACGGCCGTGCGTCTCCTCCCAGCGCCACTCCATGAAGGAGGCGAAGCCCTCGTTGAGCCAGATGTCGCGCCAGCCCTGGACCGCGATGTCGTCGCCGAACCACTGGTGGGCGAGCTCGTGGACGACGAGGCTGGTGTAGTGGTAGCCGAGCGCGGGGTAGGTCGGTCGCGTCTGGTTCTCGAGCGCGAAGCCGGGGTTGAGCGAGGTGGTGAGGCCGCCGACGATCGAGAAGGGGTAGTCGCCCAGGTCCTTCTCCAGCCCGGCGATGACAGCCGGCGAGATCTTCATCAGCCGCATCGACCGACGCTGCTGCGCGGGTGAGAGCCGGTCGGAGACCGCGACCAGCCACGGCAGCCCGTCGCGCCTGCCCTTGGCCATCGTGAAGTCACCGGCGGCGAAGAACGCCAGGTAGGGCACCATCGGCTCGTCGGCCCGCCAGTGCCAGGTCGTGCCGCGCCTGGTCGTCTTGCGGCCGCGCAGCTTGCCGTTGGAGACCACCTCGCGTCCCTTCGGGACCGTGATCCGGACGTCCACGATGGCCTTGTCGAGCGGGTGGTCGTTGGCGGGGAACCACCACGCAGCGATGTGCGGCTCGTTCATGGTGACGACCTCGCGAGTGCTGGCCAGCCAGTTGCGTTCCCCGGCGTAGCCCAGCTTCGCCGGGCTGCCGGCGTACGTCACGACAGCGGTGTGCGTGCTGCCGCGGGGCAGCGCGCTGCTGCGGCGTGATGCGGAGCTCGTGCCCGCCGCCGGACCTGTCGAAGCGCGCCTTCGACGCCGTCGACGGTGACCTTGCGGACCGGGAGGAGGAAGTCGAGGGAGAAGCTGGACAGGTCGGCGGTGGCCGTGAAGCCGACCGCGGTGCGGCCGGCCAGGCGCTTGGTCGCCAGGGCGTAGCGGTTGTGGATGCGGTAGGACGCCACGTCGATGCCGCCGTTGCCGTCGAGCGGCCAGTAGGGGTCGCCGATCCCGGAGGCCCCGTCCTCACGGGCGCTGGCACCGGCCTGCGCGCTCCCGGCGCCGCCGCCAGCCCGGCGGCGAGGACACCGGCACAGCGTGACGGCGAGGACGGACCGGGACACGTGTCGGATGCTCACTCGCCCGAACCTAGCCGACGGCCGGCGATCGCGCGGATAACCAGTGGCACCGGCGCGCGGCATGCCCCAGAATGCTCCCGAACCCCCGGGTGCCGACTCGCGTCGCCCGTGTCCGAGAGGAGCAGTGACATGTCCATGACTGTCCTCGGCCTGACCGCCGACCACCTTTCACACACACGGAGCACCACGCATGTCACACGAGTTCCCGGAGGACTTCCTCCGGCCTGACGACCGTTCGCCCCTGGCGGACATCGACGAGACGTTCATCTTCGACTTCACCACCTACGCCGACGAGCTCGGCGACCACCAGCGCTGGTCACGCTGGGAAGACCTCGAGGCCCTGATGAAGGGTCCCGAGCCGCGCCCCGACTGGGTCGTGACCTCGAGCGGGGCGATCGACACCGACCTCGGCATCCTCAAGACCGGCAAGGAGGCCGACGTCTTCCTGCTCGAGCGCGGGGATCCGCACAGCGCCGACGGCGCGGTCATCATGGCCGCCAAGCGCTATCGCGACACCGACCACCGCACCTTCCACCGCGCCGCCTCCTACACCGAGGGCCGGTCGATGAAGCGGTCCCGCGACAACCGCGCCCTCAAGCGCAAGTCGACGTGGGGCAAGCAGGTGGCCGCCGGCGAGTGGGCGATCTCGGAGTGGAACGCGCTGCGCCGCTGCTGGGAGCTCGGCCTCCCGGTCCCCTACCCGGTGCAGATCGACGAGACCGAGATCCTCATGGAGTGGATCACCCACGACGGCGAGACGGCACCGCGCGTGCTCGCAGGTACGGCCGGACGCTCGGTGGTCGAGGGCTACTACGAGCAGCTGCGGGACGCCATGTCGACCCTGGTGCAGGCGGGCCTGGTCCACGGCGACCTGTCGCCGTACAACACCCTGGCCGCCGGCGACCGGCTCGTGATCATCGACCTGCCGCAGATGGTCGACCTCGTCGGCAACCCGCGCGGCATGGACTTCCTGCTGCGCGACTGCGCCAACATGGCCGGCTGGTTCCGCTCGCGGGGGCTCGACGTCGACGAGCACGACCTCTTCGGGGAGCTGATGGCGCACGCGTTCTAGGGTCTCCACGTGAAGCGCACCCACGGACGCGTCGTCGAGGTCACCACGGTCGAGGACCTCGACCGACGGCTCGCACGAGGCGCCCGGTCGCTGTCCGGGTGGCGCTGGTCGGGCTCGACCTGCGCGACCGGGGACCCGAGCTGCACGAGCGCTCGGTCGCGGAGGCGCTGTTCCTCGGGTGCACGTTCGCCGAGGGTGACGAGGAGGGCGTACGCCGGGCCGGTGGCCGTCGTGCTGCCGCGGATCCCCGACAGCCCGGTCGACCCCTACCGCACGACGCTCTACTCCCCGCGCGAGCTCTACGACACCGAGGACTACCCCGCGTCCACCGACGCACGGGCCTACGCCTGGTCGCATGCGGGTCGCCGAGCCGGACGACCTCCTCGCGCGGGCCCTGCACGACCACGCGATCGACCTGGCGCTCGCCGCCTGGGCGGCGGACCGGTCGATCGTCGGCGTGATGGGCGGGCACGCGCTCGAGCGCGGGTCGGCGGCGTACGCCGACGCCGCCCGGCTCGGGCACGGGCTGGGCCGCGACCGCACGGTCGCCACCGGTGGCGGTCCGGGCGCCATGGAGGCGGCGAACCTCGGTGCGTTCCTCGCCGGCGGGAGTGAGGAGGCGCTCGACGAGGCGATCGCCGCGGTGGGCGTCGTACCGCTCCTTCCGGCCGGACATCGGTGCGTGGGCTCGGGCGGCCCTCGACGTCGTCGACGCGACCAGCGACGGCCGGGCCACGCTCGGCGTGCCCGACCTGGCACTACGGCCACGAGCCGCCCAACCCCTTCGCCACCCACATCGCGAAGTACTTCCCCAACGCCCCGCGCGAGGCCGTCCTGCTGGAGGTCTGCAACGCCGGGATCGTGTTCCTGCCCGGCGCGGGCGGCACCGTGCAGGAGATCTTCCAGGACGCCTGCGAGAACTACTACGCCGACGAGTCCTCGATGGCCCCGATGGTGCTCGTCGGCCGCCGACCACTGGACCGAGGAGCTGCCGGCCTGGCCGCTGCTGCGGGCGCTGGCCCGGGGGCGGGCCATGGAGGACCACGTCCACCTCGTCGACACCGTCGAGGAGGCCGTCGAGGCGCTGGCGCTCAGCCGGCCCGACGCTGCCGGGTCGCACTCCCGCTGACCTCGCGGTAGTGCTCGACGAGGCGGTCGTTGACGGCCTGCCACGAGCGCCCCTGCACGCTGCGCGTGAGCGGTGGCCGCGACCATCCGCGCGCAGGCTGCGGGTCGGCGACGAGCCGCGCGACGTACGCCGCCAGCTCGGTGCCGTTGCCGGGCTGGTAGAGGTAGCCGGCACCCTCGTCGACCACGTCGATCGGGCCCGCCGGCGCGTGGCGCGACGACCGGGACCGCCGCTGGCGAGCGCCTCCTGGGCGGCCTGGCAGTAGGTCTCGTGGCGACCGGTGTGGACGAAGACGTCGAGCGTCGCGTACGCCCGGCTCAGCTCCTCGCCGTGCAGGACCCCGAGGAAGGCGCGCCGGGCAGCAGGGCGCGCAGCCGCGGCTCCTCCGGTCCGCCGCCGACGATCACCAGGCGGACACCGGGCGAGCCGGTCGACGTGGGCGAGCAGCTCGAGCTCCTTCTCGGGCGCGAGCCGCCCGACGTAGCCGACGAGGAGCCTCGCCGTTCGGGTGCGAGCTCGTGGTGGAGTGCGGCGTCGCGGTAGCCGGGGTCGAACATGGCGAGGTCGACGCCGCGCGGCCAGCGCGCCAGGCCGGGGATCTCCATCTCCTCGAGCTGGCGCACCGACGCCGTCGCACGGCGCCAGCGTGCGGTCGACCGCCAGGTGGATCATCCGCGTCAGCCTGGACATCGCCGCCGTGCCACCGGCGATGCCGTAGCGCTCGGCGAAGCCGACGAGGTCGGTCTGGTAGATCGCCACGGTGGGGATCCCGAGCTCGCGGGCGGCGCGGGCCGCCTGGTAGCCGAGGGTCGCCGGGGAGGCGATGTGCACGACGTCGGGCTGGAAGCCGCAGCATCACCGAGCGCAGCCGTCGTCGGGTCTCCAGCCCGATGCGGAAGTCCTTGTAGAACGGCAGGCTCGCCCCGCGGGCGAGCCGTCACCGGGAAGCCGGCGTAGGTCTCCGGGCCGGTGGGTGCGACCACCTCGGCCACGTGGCCCTCGGCGGCGAGGTGCTCGAGCACGCGGCGTACGGAGTTGGTGACGCCGTTGACCTGCGGGAGGAACGACTCGGTCACCACCAGCACCCGCAGCCGGTCGGGATCGGTCCGGCGGGTCTGGAGCGGGATCAGGTTGTGGCTGACCGGGAGAAGGTCGTGTTGGAGACGGGCGCTCGGCGCTCGTCCCGGCGCGAGCGGCGGGGCTGCTGCAACGTGGCCATGGCCGCCACCATCGCGAGCGCGGACGCAACAGTCACCGCCGGCCCGTGCAGACGACACGTGAACCGGTCTCCGACACTTGCGCATGCAGCGCGTGAGCTCAGGTCACTCGGTGGCGGCGAGCTGCCCGCAGGCAGCGTCGATCTCGCTGCCTCGCGTGTCCCGGATGGTCGTCGAGATGCCCTTGGCCTCGAGCCGCCGGACGAACTCGTCCTGTCCTCGTCACGCGAGCGGTCCACTTCGAGCCCGGCACCTCGTTGAGCGGGATCAGGTTGACGTGCACCCAGCCCCAGTCGCCGTAGGAGTTGAGCACGTCGCCCAGCAGGTCGGCACGCGCGGCCTGGTCGTTGATGTCGCGCATCATGGCGTACTCGATCGAGACGCGGCGCTTGGTCTTCGCGGCGTAGTTCCAGGCAGCCTCGACGGTCTCGGCGACCGAGAAGCGGGTGTTGATCGGGACCAGCTCGTTGCGGAGCTCGTCGTCGGGCGCGTGCAGGCTCAGCGCCAGGGTGACCGGGATGCCCTCCTCGGTCAGCTGGTTCATCCGCGGCACGAGGCCGACGGTGGAGACGGTGATCCCGCGGGCGCTCATGCCGAGCCCGGCGGGCGACGGGTCGACGAGGCGGCGTACGGCGCCGATGACGGCCTTGTAGTTGGCGAGCGGCTCGCCCATGCCCATGAAGACCACGTTGGACACGCGGCCCGGGCCGCCGGCCGACCTCGCCGCGCGCCATGGAGCGGGCACCGGCGACGACCTGCTCGACGATCTCGGCGGTCGACATGTTGCGCTGGAGGCCGCCCTGGCCGGTCGCGCAGAACGGGCAGGCCATGCCGCAGCCGGCCTGGCTGGAGACGCAGACCGTCGCGCGGTCGGGGTAGCGCATGAGCACCGACTCGACGAGCGCACCGTCGAAGAGCTTCCACAGCGTCTTGCGCGTGGTGCCCTTGTCGGCCTCCGACGTGCGCAGCGGCGTCATCAGGTCGGGCAGGAGCGCCGCCACGAGCTCGTCGCGCTGGGTGGCCGGCAGGTCGGTCATCTCGGCCGGGTCGTCGACCAGTCGGCCGAAGTAGTGCATGGAGAGCTGCTTGGCGCGGAAGCCCGGCAGCCCCATCTCCTCGAGCAGGCCCTTGCGCCCGGCCTCATCGAGGTCGGCGAGGTGCGCGCGGCGGCTTCTTGCGGCCGCGCGGCTCGTCGAAGACGAGGGGCAGGGTCTTGATCGGCTGGACCGGTTCGACGGTGGTCATCGCACCGATCCTCCCATCCCGGCGGCTGCCGGGGCCATTCACCGATCAACGACCGGCAGTGCTCAGGTGCCGACCATGAAGTAGAGGACGAGCGAGGCGACGCCGAGGACCACGAGCGCGGTGATGGCCATGCCGATGAACATGTACTGCCCGAAGCGCCTCGTCTTGCGCTTGACCAGCAGGAAGATCGGCAGCGCCAGCGCGAGCGCGACCAGCGGGAACAGCTCCTCGGCGGTCTCGTAGGAGAAGAACAGCCGCAGGATGCCGGCGAAGGCGCCCGGCAGGGCTGTGACGAAGAGCATGCCGGCGAAGAACCCGGCGAGGGCGGCGAAGGTCGGGTGGCTGTGGTGCCACCACTCGAAGGTGTGCGCGCGCTGCGCCTCCGTCGGCGGCTGCTCGACCTCGGACTGCTGACTGGACTCCACGCCCCAACCCTAGGTCGTACGACGTGTGGTTCGCGGCTGGGCACGCCCTACGCCGCATCTCGCGACCGGGCACGAATGTCCTCCCAGAGCCGGTGACCGGTCACGAATGTCGTCTTCCCCGGGACATATGCGCCCGGTCAGCGCGTGCCTGAGGCACATATGTGCCCGGTCAGCGCGGGCCGATCTCAGTAGACGAGGTAGTAGAGGATCAGCCAGATCGGGGCGACGGTGGCGAGCAGGGAGTCCAGCCGGTCCATCAGGCCGCCGTGGCCGGGGATGACCTGGCTCATGTCCTTGATGCCGAGGTCGCGCTTGATGACCGACTCGCAGAGGTCGCCCAGGGTGGCCATCACGGCCGTGATCACGCCCAGCAGCACGCCGACCCACCAGTCACCGCCGAGGAAGGCCGTGACCAGCCAGACGCCGACGGCGATGCAGGCCACGATCGACCCGGCGAAGCCCTCCCACGACTTCTTGGGCGAGATGACCGGCGCCATCGGGTGCTTGCCGAAGAGCACGCCCGCGGCGTAGCCGCCCGTGTCCGAGGCCACGGTGATGGCGATGAACGTGATGACACCGCGTACGCCCGGGTCGTCGAGGTCGAGGCCGATGCCCGGGAGCGATCCGCCCTCGGAGAGCAGCAGCGCGACGAACGACGCCAGGAACGGGACGTAGACGAGCGTGAACACCGACGCGGTGGCGTTCTTGACGTAGCCGTCCACGCCGCGGCGCAGCAGCCACAGCATGACCACGAGGGCGGTGACCGCGGTGGCGGTGACCAGGGCCGGGGCGCCCCAGAAGTAGGCGACGACGACCATCACGACCCCGCCGAGCATGAGCGGCTGCTCGGGGATGTCGATGTCCTTGGCCGAGAGACCGCGGTGCAGCTCCCACACGGCCACCGCGACGGCAGCCGCGACGATGCCCATGAAGGCGGTCTTCCAGAAGAAGAGCGACAGCAGGATCGCCCCGACCAGCACGACGGCCGAGATGACGGCCGCCGGGAGGTCGCGACCGGCCCGGCCGTGGTCCTTCTTCGGGGCGGCCGGTCCGGCCGAGGCGTCAGGTGTCGTCATGGGGGGTGGCGCTCAGACCTCGAGCAGCTCGGCTTCCTTGTGCTTGAGGAGGTCGTCGATCTTGTCGGTGTGGGTCTTGGTCGTCGCGTCCAGGCGCTTCTCCGCACCGGTCACGTCGTCCTTGCCGACCTCGCCGTCCTTCTCGAGCTTCTCGAGGGCCTGCTTGGCCGTACGACGGATGTTGCGCACCGAGACCCGGCCGTCCTCGGCCTTGGACCGGGCGAGCTTGATGTACTCCTTGCGGCGCTCCTCGGTCAGCTCGGGGAAGACGCAGCGCAGCACCTTGCCGTCGTTGGCCGGGTTGACGCCCAGGTCGGAGTCGCGGATGGCCTTCTCGATGTTGCCCATCGCGCCGATGTCGAAGGGCTGGATCAGGATGGTGCGGGCGTCCTGTGAGGTGAAGGACGCCAGCTGGTTGAGCGGGGTCTGGGTGCCGTAGTAGTCGGCGGTGATCTTGGCGAACATCGCCGGGTTCGCGCG
The DNA here is from genome assembly GCA_963778975.1 of uncultured Actinomycetota bacterium. GTDB lineage: Bacteria > Actinomycetota > Actinomycetes > Propionibacteriales > Nocardioidaceae > Nocardioides. Next base: position 154,424 of record CAVZWM010000024.1, on the reverse strand, counting down.
GCCGGCCCGGATCGTCGCGAAGTCCTCGCGGGTCGCTTCGACCGACTTGCCCATCTTGGCGTCGGCATCCTTCATGACGTCGTTGATCACGGCGGCTCTCTCTCGTCGTACGTTGGGGTGCGGGCGTGGGGCAACCCCGGTCAGGCCGAGCTGCTCACCAGCGTGCCGATCTTCTCACCTCGCACCGCGCGCACGATCGTGCCCGGGGTGGAGAGGTTGAAGAAGACCATGTCCATCTTGTTGTCGCGCGCCATCGCGATGCCGGTGGCGTCGGCGACCTTGAGGTCGCGTGCGAGGTACTCGTCGTAGGTGAGGTCGTCGAACTTCACCGCGTCAGGATTCTTGTGCGGGTCGGAGTCGTAGACGCCGTCGACGCCCTGCTTGCCCATCAGGATCACCTCGCAGCGCGTCTCCAGGGCCCGCTGCGCCGCGACCGTGTCGGTGGAGAAGAACGGCATTCCGGCGCCGGCGCCGAAGATCACGACGCGGCCCTTCTCCATGTGCCGCATGGCGCGGCGCGGGATGTAGGGCTCGGCGACCTGGCCCATCGTGATGGCGGTCTGCACGCGCGTCTCGACCCCGTGCTTCTCGATCAGGTCCTGCAGCGCCAGACAGTTCATGACGGTGCCCAGCATGCCCATGTAGTCGGCCCTGGCACGGTCCATGCCGCGCTGCTGGAGCTCGGCGCCCCGGAAGAAGTTGCCGCCGCCGACCACGATGGCGATCTGGACGCCCGACTTGGCGACCTCGGCCACCTCGCTTGCCAGTGCATTGATGACGTCGAGGTCGCAGTCCCACCTCGCCACCACCGAACACCTCGCCGGAGAGCTTGAGCAGGACGCGGTTGTAGGCCGTCACGTGGTTCCCTTCGCCAGGCTGGTGGGTCGCGAGAAACCTACCGGTCGGTCCGGTCGCCGGTCGAACCGCGATGCCGGGCACGGAATGCCGCAGGGGCCGTACGCCGACGGCGTACGGCCCCTGTCGGGCAGCTGTGAGGCGGTGGCTCAGGCGCCGACCTCGAAGCGGGCGAACCGCTTCACGGTGGTGCCGGACGCGTCGAGGACGGCCTTGACGCTCTTCTTGGCCTCGGAGACCGACTCCTGCTCGAGCAGGACGATCTCCTTGTAGAAGCCACCGAGGCGACCCTCGACGATCTTGGCGATCGCCTGCTCGGGCTTGCCCTCCTCGCGGGTCTTCTGCTCGGCGATGGAGCGCTCGCTCTCGACGACGTCCGCGGGGACCTCGTCGCGGGTGAGGTACTGGGCACGCATCGCGGCGATCTGCATCGCGGCGCCGCGGGCGGCAGCGGCGTCACCCTCGAACTCGACGAGCACGCCGACGGCGGGCGGGAGGTCGGCGGCACGCTTGTGCATGTAGACGACGGTCTCGCCCTCGAAGTAGGCGACCTGACCGAGCTCGATCTTCTCGCCGATCGTGATCGCCAGGTCCTGGACGACCTCGCCGACGGTCTTGCCGTCGAGCTCGACCGCCTTGAGGGTCTCGACGTCGCCGGCCTTGGCGGCGTCGGCGGCGTCGGCGATGCGCTGGGCCACGGCGACGAAGTCGTCACCCTTGGCCACGAAGTCGGTCTCGCACTTGAGCTCGACCAGCGCGCCACCGGAGGTGGCGACCAGGCCGGCGGAGGCCTCGCGCTCGGCGGCACGGTTGGCGGCCTTGGCGGCACCCTTGACGCGGAGCAGCTCGACGGCCTTGTCGAAGTCGCCGTCGGCCTCGGTGAGCGCCTTCTTGCAGTCCATCATCCCGGCCTGCGTCAGCTCACGGAGCTTCTTGACGTCGGCGGCAGTGAAGTCGGCCATGGTCCTTCTTCCTTGAGTTCAGGTCCCCGGTGAGCAGGGGTGTCAGGGTGGAACGGAGGGCAGGATCGGGAGGCCGGTCGCAGGCTCGGCGGCTCGCGACCGACCGTTCCGGATCAGTCCTTCTTCGGCTCCGCGTCGGCGGAGTCGGTGGCCTCGGCGGCAGGCGCCTCGGTCTCGGCGGGAGCTCGGCCTCGGCGGCGGGCGCCTCGGTCTCGGCGGCTTGAGCCTCGGCGAGCCATCGGCGGCCTCGGTCGCGGCGTCAGCGGCGGGGGCCTCGGTCGCGGCCTCGGCGGCGGCGTCAGCGGCGGGCGCCTCGGAGGCGGCACCGGTGGACTCGGACGCGGGCGCCTCGGCGGCGGCGTCGCCACCGGTGGCGGCGACGGCGGACTTCTCGGCGTCACCGGTGAGCGAGCTCGCGCTCCCACTCGGCCAGGGGCTCCTCGGCACCGACGGCCTCGTCGGCGTCGCCGGCCTTGACACCGGAGCGGGCGATGAGGCCCTCGGCGACGGCGTCGGCGACCACGCGGGTCAGCAGGCCGACGGCGCGGATGGCGTCGTCGTTGCCCGGGATCGGGAAGTCGACCAGGTCGGGGTCGCAGTTGGAGTCGAGGATGCCGATGATCGGGATGCGCAGCTTGCGCGCCTCCTCGACCGCCAGGTGCTCCTTGTTGGTGTCGACGATCCACACCGCGGAGGGAACCTTCGACATCTCGCGGATGCCGCCCAGGGTCTTGTCGAGCTTGTCACGCTCGCGCTTCATCTGGAGCAGTTCCTTCTTGGTGCGGTTGGAGCCCGCGACGTCGTCGAAGTCGATCTCGTCGAGCTCCTTGAGGCGGTTGATCCGCTGGTGCACCGTCTGGAAGTTGGTGAGCATGCCACCGAGCCAGCGCTGGTTGACGTAGGGCATGCCGACGCGGGTGGCCTGCTCGGCGATGGCCTCCTGCGCCTGCTTCTTGGTGCCGACGAACATCACGACGCCGCCGCGGGCGACGGTCTCCTTGACGAAGGCGTAGGAGCGGTCGATGTAGGCGAGCGACTGCTGCAGGTCGATGATGTAGATGCCGTTGCGCTCGGTCATGATGAAGCGCTTCATCTTGGGGTTCCACCGACGGGTCTGGTGACCGAAGTGGACGCCGCTCTCGAGCAGCTGGCGCATGGTGACGACTGCCATGGGTTCTCCTGTTGTGACGGAGGCGCTCACCGGTGTGCCCGACCTTGAGGCAGGTGCGAGCCGGGAGCGGAACTCCTGAGTGTTTTCAGTTGCTGCACCCGACGGGTGTCGGTTGCCCTGACGCTCACGCGCTGACCCGATCCGCACCGGTGAAGCTGGTGCGAAACTGAGGATCGGCGCCCACGGGTGATCGGAACCGAGAGAGCATTCCGTCGCGGTCTGCGAGCGTGCGAAGTCAGTCCAGGTGGACTGCTCCGACCATGGTAGGCCACGTCTCCCCCGCCGTGCCAATCGCTGGACCGCGGCCCACGAACCGTCCACAGCGCCGGTCGAGCCACGCTCATCCACAGGCGTACGACGACCGGGCCGCACCGTCGCCCGGTCGGTCGCATGATCGGCGGATGCGCTCCCTCGTCCGAGCCCTGGTCGCCGCTCCTGCTGGTCGTCGGTGCCGACCAGCCCTGTCCGGTGCCGTCCGGCGGCCGCCGACACCGCACCCGATGGGCGTCTGGCCGCTGGTGCCCGAGCCCGACGTCGTACGCCCGTTCGAGGCGCCACCCGACGCCCTGGGCGGCCGGGCACCGGGGCGTCGACCTGGCCGGACATCGCCGGGCAGGTCGTCCACGCCGCGCTGGGTGGCACCGTCGGCTTCGTCGGCTCGATCGGCGGCAAGCCGGTGGTGACCGTGATCCACGGCGCCCGGCGTACGACGTACGAGCCGGTCGTCGCCACCGTCGTGCGCGGCCAGGAGGTGTCGGCCGGCGGGCGCCATCGGCAGGCTCGTGGTGACCCACAGCCACTGCTTCCCCGCCGCCTGCCTCCACTGGGGACTGATCCGCGGGGAGGACTACCTCGACCCGCTCGGCCTCGTCGGTTCCGGGCCGGTGCGACTCCTGCCGCTGTGGCGCGACGAGCCGGTCACCGCCCGGCTGCCCTGGACTCCCCCGCTCGACCAGTGGCGACGACCGCTGGAGCTGGCTCGCGTGACAGCGTCCGCTAGGCCCGCGGGTGCGCCTGGTGGTAGGCCTTGCGGAGCCGGTCGGTCGTGACGTGCGTGTAGAGCTGGGTCGTCGCCAGCGAGGCGTGGCCCAGCAGCTCCTGGACCGAGCGCAGGTCCGCGCCGCCCTCGAGGAGGTGGGTCGCCGCGGTGTGGCGCAGCCCGTGCGGGCCGATGTCCGGGGCGCCCGGCACGTCGGCGATCCGGCGATGGACGAGCTCGCGCACCACCCGCTGGTCGATCCGCCGACCGCGGGCGCCCAGGAACAGCGCGGCGCCGGCACCCTCGACCCGCAGGACCGGTCGGCCCAGGTCGGACCCAGCGGTCCACGGCACGACCGGCGGGTACGCCGTAGGGGACGGACCGCTCCTTGCGACCCTTGCCGAAGACCCGCACGACGCGTCGCTCGGTGTCGACGTCGTCGATGTCGAGCCCGACCAGCTCCCCCACCCGGATCCCGGTGGCGTAGAGCAGCTCCAGCATGGCGACGTCACGCAGGCCCATCGGACTGCCGTCGTCGGCCAGGTCGGCCGCGGCGCGGATCAGGTCTCGGCCTCGTCGGCCCGCAGCACCGGCGGCAGGGTCTTGTGCCGCTTGGGCGAGCCCAGCGACGCGCCGGGGTCGCTGGGGACGCGGCCGGTGCGGTGCAGCCAGGCGGTGAAGACCCGTGCCGCGGTGGCACGACGGGCGATCGTGGTGCGGCTGCGGCCGGTGGTCTGCAGCTTGGCGAGCCAGCTGCGCAGGGCGCGCAGGTCGAGGTCGGCGAGGTCGGCGATGCCCAGCCGCAGGCAGTGGTCGAGCAGGCTGGAGATGTCGCCGAGGTAGGCCCGGACCGTGTGGGCCGTGAGGTCGCGCTCGGAGACGAGGTGGCGCTCGTAGTCGCCGAGGGTGCGCGCCATCGTCTCGGGCAGGTCCTCCGCCACGCTCGATTCGCGCCCGCTCGCCTCGTCGCTCACACCGCGATCGTAGGCGCGCGGCACGCCGTCATCCGGCACCTGCGAGTCGCCACCCGCCCGCCTCCTCACGCACGAAGCCCTTCTGCTCCAGCCGCCGCAGCGCGGGATCGGTGTCGCGGACGTGGAGCCGGCTGAGCCGGGCGATCGACTCCACGTCGGCCGGCCGGCTCACCGGCACCCATTCCACGACCCGCTGCTCGACGGAGGTGAGCTGGTCGCGCGGGCGCTCCTCGCCACGCGGCTCCTCGACGAGGTGCTCCCCCGACACCCCGACCACCTCGAGGACCTCCGAGCCGTGGGTGACGAGCGTCGAGCCGCCGCGGCGGATGCAGTAGTGGACGCCCTGCGAGACGTAGCTCGTGACCGGACCCGGGACGCACATCACCGGCCGGCTCAGCTGCTCGGCCCACGCCACGGTGTTGAGCGCCCCGCTGCGCAGGGCGGCCTCCACGAGCACGGTGCCCCGGGTCAGGGCGGCGATGAGGCGGTTGCGCGCCAGGAACCGGAGCCGGGTCGGCGCCGAGCCGGGCGGCTGCTCGGACACGACGGCGAACTCGGCTGCCAGGTGGGCGAGCAGCCGACGGTGCTGCTGGGGGTAGGCGCGGTCGACACCACAGGCGAGCACGGCGACGGTGGCACCGCCGGCGAGCAGGGCCGCGTCGTGGGCGGCGTAGTCGATGCCCTTGGCCCCACCGGAGACCACCGGCACCCCTGCGGCCACCACTGGCCGACGAGGGTCCGGGTGACCTCGATGCCGTAGACCGATGCCGACCGTGAACCGACGATCGCGACGGAGGTGGCGAGCTCGGTCAGCGGCATCGGCCCCTGCACCCACAGACCCGGCGGAGTGCCGCCGAGGCCCTGGACCGCGATGTCGTGGTCGAGGTCGTCGAGCCCGGCCGGCCACTCGGGGTCACCCGGCGACGACGAAGCGGATGCCGCAGCGATCGGCCTGCTCGAGCTGGCGGACGGGGTCGACCTCGCGGATCCGCTCGTGCAGCGTGCTGTCGTGGCGCGGCACGAGCAGCGCCTCGAGCGCCTGCTGCGGACCGAGCTGGCGCACCAGGGACGAGGTCGTGCGGTCGCCCGGCTCCACGGCGCGGCTGAGCACCACCCGCGCCAGGCGGTCGGCCTCGTCCACCCCGCTCATGACGCGAGCCCACGCCGACACCGCGACGACTGCGTGCTGGCAGGGTGCGCGACGGATCGCTGGAGCGCAGCACGAGCGCGATCTCGGCCTCGGCGGGCCCCGGGTCGGGGCACGCCAGCGCAGGTCGGCCACGGTCCAGGCCAGCCGCTGGACGCGGGTGAGCCCGCGCCGGGTCAGCCGTCCGGCAGGCGAGCTCGGCCTCGACCAGGCGCTGCCCTGCGGGCTCCAGGGGCCAGTCCTGCGCGAGGGCCGGCCCCGGCACGGAGGCGTTGAGCGCCACGGACGGTCCCGGTAGCGGTGCGGCCTGGCGCAGCCGGGCCTCCGTGACCCGTGCGCGGACGTCGGCCGAGGACTCCGGCACGGCCGCGGCCGGATGCCCCCGGCGTACGCCCTGGGGGCGCACCTCCATCCAGACGTCGACCCGGTCGACGATCGGGCCGCTGAGCTTGCGCCGGTAGTGCTGGCGCTGGACCTCGATGCAGTCGCAGGACCAGCCGTCGGCGCCGCCGCCGTAGAAGTTGCCGCACGGGCACGGGTTGGCCGCCAGCACGACCAGGGAGCGGGCGGGATAGGTGGCGGACTCCTCGCCGCGGGCGATGGTCACCTCCCCCGACTCCAGCGGCTGGCGCATCGCCTCGATCACGTCGGCGCGGAAGTGCGGGAACTCGTCGAGGAAGAGGACCCCGTGGTGGGCCAGGCTCACCTGGCCGGGACGGACCCGACCGGTGCCGCCGCCCAGCACGCTCGCCGCGCTCGCGTCGTGGTGCGGCGCGAAGCACGGCGGACGACGGACGAGGGACGACCCCTCGGGCAGCAGCCCGGCGACGGAGTGGAGGGCGGTCACCTCCAGCGACTGCTCGATGGTGAGGTCGGGCAGGATCGTCGGGATCCGCTCGGCGATCGTGGTCTTCCCGGTGCCGCGCGGTCCGACGAGCATCAGGGGGTGGCCGCCGGCGGCCGCGACCTTCACGGCATAGAGGACGTCCTCCAGCCCGTCGAGGTCGGCCAGGTCGAGGTCGGCGAGCCGGTCCTCGCCGCGCCAGGTCGCCAGCGGGCTGGCCGACGGGCCGACCACGGGCGGCGCCTCCGGGACCTCCACCCCGCGCAGGACCGCCGACACCTGGGCCAGCGACCGCACGCCGAAGACCGTCATGCCCGGCACCAGTCCCGCCTCGGCGGCCTGCGGCTCGGGCACGAAGACGCGCCTGATGCCGTGCGCGGCCGCGGCGATCACCATCGGGAGCACGCCCGGCACCGGGCGCAGGCCGCCCGACACGCGACAGCTCACCGATGAAGGCCCACCCCGTCGAGGAGGTCGGGCGTCAGCTCCTTGTGGCCCTTGTCGGCCGCGATCACCGCGACCGCGATCGCCAGGTCGAAGTGGGTGCCGCTCTTGGGCAGGTCGGCGGGCGCCAGCAGGATCGTCACCCGCTTGGTCGCCGGCCAGCGCCGGCTGTCGTTGTTGATGGCCATCCGCACGCGATCGCGCGCCTCGGACAGGCCTTGTCGACGCGACCGACCAGCGTGGTGCGTGACCACGCCCGGCGAGACGTCGACCTGGACGTCGATGACGTGCCCGTCGGCCGCCCGCAGGGCGATCGTGCGGGCCGTCGCGAAGGCCATCAGCCGATCCCTTCCACGTGGTCGATCTCGACCGGCCGGCCGGGCGCGGCCAGCACGCCCACCATGTCGAGGCGGATGTCGTCGGGGTGGGCCTCGTGGACGCGGAGCCACCTGGCCGCCAGCCGGCGCAGCCGGTCGACCTTGACGCGGGGTGACCGCCTCGTGGGGCGTGCCGAAGTCGTGCGAGCTGCGCGTCTTGACCTCGCAGATCACCAGCGTCGCGCCGTCGCGCAGCACCAGGTCGATCTCACCGGCGTCACAGCGCCAGTTGCGGTCGAGCAGGACCATGCCCTGGCGGGTCAGGTGTCGCGCGGCGATCGGCTCGCCCCGCTCGCCGAGCAGCCGTCGGCGCTCGGCGGCGGGTCGGGGACGAACGGTGATGCAGTCCTGGTCGAGCGGGCCATCGGGGTGCCTTCCGTGTGGGAAGGCACCAGCACAGCGCGCGGCTCCGACGCTCGGCACCGGATCGGGGACGGACCTGTGGAGAACCCGTCGATCCGGACGTCCTGTGGACGGTTGCCGGCCCGCGACGGCTCCGACCGATCAGTCCTTGGGCGGGTCGATCTCCTGCGGCGCCAGCTCCTCGACGTTGACGTCCTTGAAGGTCAGCACCTTGACGTTCTTGGCGAACCGCGCCGGGCGGTACATGTCCCACACCCACGCGTCGGTCATCGACACCTCGAAGAACACGTCACCGTTCTCCGTGCGGGCCTTCACGTCGACCTGGTTGCACAGGTAGAAGCGGCGGTCGGTCTCCACGACGTACTTGAAGATCGAGACGACGTCGCGGTACTCGCGATAGAGGGTGAGCTCCATCTCGGTCTCGTACTTCTCGAGATCCTCGGCGCTCATGCGTCCTCCTCGTCCTGCGGGTCCACGTGCTCAGGCCGACACTAGTGGCCGGATCCAGCGGCGGCTCGAGACCCGCGGCGCGGCGTACGTTGACGAACCGCATCCGGTGCAGCGGGCAGGGCCCGTGCTCGGCGAGCGCGGCCGCGTGCGCCTCGGTGATGTAGCCCTTGTGGGTCTTGAAGTCGTACGACGGCCAGCTGGCGTCGAGCTCGCCCATCAGCCGGTCGCGGGTGACCTTGGCGACCACCGACGCCGCGGCGATGCAGGCGGCGACCCGGTCGCCCTTCCAGACCGCCAGCCCCGGCACCTCGAGGCCGTCGACCGGGAAGCCGTCGGTGAGGACGTACGACGGTCGCACCTCGAGCAGCGCGACGGCACGGCGCAGCGCCTCGACGTTGGCGACGTGCATGCCGAGCCGGTCGCACTCCTCGTTGTCGATCACGACCACCGACCAGGCGACCGCCCGCCGCACGCACCTGGGCGTAGACGCGCTCCCGGGCGGCCTCGGTGAGCAGCTTGGAGTCGGCGAGCCCGGGCACGATGCCGGCCTTGCCCGGCGGCAGCATGCACGCTCCGGCGACCAGGGGTCCGGCGCACGCCCCGCGACCCGCCTCGTCGACGCCGGCGACGGGCTCGATGCCGGCGCGGCGCAGGGCGCGCTCGTAGCCGTAGAGCCCGGCGTCGCGTCGTACGGTCACGCCACCGGGGAACGGCTGGGGCAGGCTGGGTCACCCCGACCTCACGAGGTCGGGTCGGGGACGTCCTCGAACGTGTCGGGACGGGTGTTCCACTGGAAGCGGTCGCGCGGGCCACAGCAGCACGAAGACCTTGCCGACCACGAGGTCGACCGGGACGAACTCGTCGCCGGGCACGCACTCGGTCTCGTCCGGCTGGCACATGTGCTGGGTGGAGTCGGCCGAGTGCGAGCGGTTGTCGCCCATCACGAAGATGTGGCCCTCGGGGATCGGACCCGACCGTCCAGTCCTCGTCGCAGGCACCGTTGGTCGGCATCGGGCCGTTGCACGCGGCGCCGAGCCGCTTGACGTAGTCGCCCTCGTCGAGCGGCTCACCGTTGACCAGCATCCGGCCCTTGTCGTCGCAGCACTCGATGATGTCGCCGGCGACGCCGATCACGCGCTTCACGAGGTGCCCGCCGGTGGGGTAGAGACCGATCTTGGCCATCACCTGGGCGATCGGGTTGGTCGGGCCGGCCGACTCGGCGGCCCGAGCCAGCCGCCCGGGTCCTTGAAGACGACGACGTCGCCGCGCTCGGGGCTCGCTCGTCTCCCCAGTAGGACACCTTCTGGACGAGGATCCGGTCGTTGAGGATCAGGCCGGGCTCCATCGACTCCGACGGGATGTAGAACGCCTGGACGAAGAACGTCTTGATCACGATCGCGAGCACCAGCGCGACCGCCGAGCAGCAGGATCGTCTCCTGCCACAGCGGCAGCTGCTTGCGCTTGGCGCTTGGCCTGCGCGCCCGGAAGACGACGACCGCGGTTCCTCGTCCATGGGTGGCGGACGTGGAACCGCGGTCGTCAGAAGTCACTCGCAGAGACTAACCAGACTCTGGTCGGACTGACGACTCGCGGCGCGCAGTCCGGTGGATCAGGCCTCGCGGCGCTCCTTGATCTTGGCTGCCTTGCCGCGCAGGTTGCGGAGGTAGTAGAGCTTGGCGCGACGCACGTCACCGCGGGTCACGATCTCGATCGTCTCGAAGATCGGGGAGTTCAGCGGGAAGGTGCGCTCGACGCCGACGCCGAAGGAGACCTTGCGGACGGTGAAGGTGCGGCCGATGCCCGAGCCGTGGATGCGGATCACGACGCCCTGGAAGACCTGGACACGCGAGCGGCTGCCCTCGATGACCTTCACGTGGACCTTGATGGTGTCACCGGCGCGGAAGGCCGGGACGTCGTCGCGCTTGTGGACATTGCCGATCTCGGTGAGGACGTTGGTCATGTCTGCTCCTCGCGAGTGCCACAGGTCAGCCGCGGATTCTTGGGTGGTGACGGATCGATTGGTCCCGCCGTGCGGCCGGCCGCGTCGCGCCCCCCTGTGGCAGGTGACGGTACGGCGGGACCCCCGGGTGGTGCTCCGGGGCGACGCTTGGCCTCGAGTGGACCAAGGGGTGAGTCTGCCAGAGGTTCAGCGTGCGCGGGAAATCGCGCGGGGCTTGGTCAGCACGACGGCACCCGGGGGCGCCGAGCGGTCCGGCCGCAACCGGAAGCCGGCCTTCTTGTACATCCGCAGGTTGTCGGCCGAGCCGGCCCCGGTGAACAGGACGTACGACGTCACGTCGGCGGGCGCGGCCTCCTCGATCAGCTCGAGCAGGGCGCGCCCCAGCCCCTGGCCCTGGAGGTCGGGGGCGACCATGATCCGGCCGATGTCCCACTCGCCCCGGTGGTCCACCTTGCCGCGCACGGCGCCGAGCAGCCGGCCCGAGGCGGGCTCGCGGGCGACGAAGACGGTCCACTCCCCCAGCCCGCGGCGTACGTCGTCGAGCGACTCGTTGAGCGCCGGGATCTCCACGCCGGGGTTGGCCTCGAGCTCCTGGAGCCAGCAGGCGCGCTGCAGGGTGTAGAGCTCGCCCGCGTCGGCGGGCACCGCAGGCCGGACGTCGAGGTCGGCCAGGGCGCCGGTGGTGGCGCTGGGCGCGACGAGGTCGGGACGCCGCTCGGCCGTCCGCGCCACCTGCTGCTCGCGGCGCCACGCGGCGATCCGTCCGTGGTCGCCCGACAGCAGCACGTCGGGCACGTCGTGGCCGCGCCAGGAGGCGGGCTTGGTGTAGACGGGGTACTCGAGCAGCCCGTCCTCGTGGGACTCCTCGACGAGCGACTCGGCGTTGCCCATGAAGCCGGGCAGCAGCCGCACGACCGCCTCGGTGATCGCGAGCGCGGCCACCTCTCCCCCGTTGAGGACGTAGTCGCCGAGCGAGATCTCGCGCACCGTGCCGATCGTGGCGGCGTGGTCGATGACGCGCTGGTCGATGCCCTCGTAGCGGCCGCAGGCGAAGACGAGGTGCTCGTGCCCGCTCAGCTCGCGGGCGACCTGCCTGGGTGAACGGCTGCCCGCTCGGGGTGGTGAAGATGATGGTCGGCTCGACCCGCTCGGCCGGCGACGGCGTCCAGGGCCTCACCCCACGGCTCGGGCTTCATCACCATGCCGGCGCCGCCGCCGTACGGCGTGTCGTCGACCGTGTGGTGCCGGTCGGTCGCCCAGTCGCGCAGGTCGTGGACGCGGACGTCGAGCAGGCCCTTGTCGCGGGCCTTGCCGGGCAGGCTGAGGCTCGAGCGGGGCGAGGTAGTCGGGGAAGATCGAGACGATGTCGATCCTCACGAGGCGCTCGTCGCTTCGGGTCCTTGTCGTCCGGGAAGGGCGTGACCAGGCCGGGACGGTCGGCGACGACGACGCGGCCGCCGGGCAGGTCGACCTCGGGCACCAGCGCCGCCACGAACGGGACCAGCGTGTCGCGCCCGTCCGGCGTACGGATGGTGAGCAGGTCCTGCGCCGAGCCGTGGACGACGGCGGTCACCTCGCCGAGCGGCGCGCCGTCGGTGTCGACGGCGGCCAGGCCGATGAGCTGGTGGTCGTAGTACTCCTCCGGGTCCTCCGGCACGGCGTCCCCGGCCGAGGGTGGCGTAGAGGACGTGCCGCGGACCGCCTCGGCGGCGTTGCGGTCGGCCGAGCTCCTCGAACGTCACCAGCAGGGTGCTCTGGTGCCAGCGCGAGCGCGCGACCGTGAGCGAGCTCGGGCGGCGGTCGGCACCTGCGGGCGCCTCGGCACGCAGCGTCGTACCGGCGGCGAAGCGGCGGTCGGGCTCGTCGGTGCGTACGTCGAGGGTGACCTCGCCGCGGATGCCGTGCGGCTTGCCGATGCGACCGACCACGACCTCGATGTCTCTCCACGGGCGTCAGGGTATCGGCGGCTTCGATCCCCGCGTACCGGGGGAATGGAGCCTCCCGGGAGCTCGCACCCGGAAGTGTCGGATCCCGCAATCGCACCGGAGCGATGCACAACGGGCGCCACCCCGGAGGGGTGACGCCCGTCGATGGTGCGTGCTGGGCTCAGCGACGGCGGTCGGTGTCGACGAAGTCGACGCGCGCACCGCCGCGGCCCGCGAGGGCCGAGACGACGGTGCGGAACGCCGTCGCGGTGCGACCGTTGCGGCCGATCACCTTGCCGAGGTCGTCGGGGTGCACCCGGACCTCGAGGATCGAGCCGCGACGCATCTGCTTGTCGCGCACGACCACGTCGTCCGGGTTGTCGACGATGCCACGCACCAGGTGCTCGAGAGCGTCGGCCAGCACGTCGCTCACGCCTCGCTCTTGCCGGCGTCCTCGGCGGTGACGGTCTCGGTGGCCTCAGCGGCCTCCGCGGCACCCTCGGGGGTCTCCGACGCGGGAACCGGGGCCGGAGCCTCGGCAGGAGTCTCGGCGGGCGCCTCGGCTGCGGGCTCCTCGGCCGGAGCGGCCTCGGTCTTCTCAGCCTTCTCGGTCTTCTCGGCCTTCTTCTTGGTGGTCGTCGCGGCACCCTTGGGCTCGCTGGCGACCTCCTTGAGGGCCTCGTTGAAGATGTCGAGCTTGGAGCGCTTGGGCTCCTTCACCTTGAGGGTGCCCTCGGTGCCCGGGAGACCCTTGAAGGTCTGCCAGTCGCCGGTGATCTTGAGGATCGCCTCGACGGCCTCGGACGGCTGCGCGCCGACGCCGAGCCAGTACTGGGCCCGGTCGGAGGTGACCTCGATGAAGGAGGGCTCCTCCTTCGGGTGGTACTTGCCGATCTCCTCGAGCACCCGGCCGTCGCGCTTCTTGCGCGAGTCGACGACGACGATGCGGTACTGCGGCACCCGGATCTTGCCCAGGCGCTTCAAACGAATCTTGACGGCCACGTTTGTGGTGTCTCCTCAGAAATTGTCGTGGGTGAGTGACCTTCAACCAGGTGGGGACCGGGTCAGGTCACTCGAAGGGCACTGCATCGACCGGATGAGAGGGTCCGGGCGTGCAGGACACAAGGGGTGATTCTGCCAGACGTTCGCCGGGCCCGACCAATCGGCCTCAGTCGAGCCCGACGAAGGCCCGGAACGGCGCCAGGCCCTCCACGTCCACCGGGTGCGTCGCCCCGCACGAAGTCGCCCCTCGTCAGGACCAGGGACTGGTTGAGCGCGAGCTCGCCCTCGCGGCGCTTGAGACGTCGTACGCCGTTGGGCCGGTAGCCGACCTTGCGCGAGACCGCGAGCGAGGCCGGGTTGTCGAGGAACGCACCCGAGGTGACCTCCTCGGCGTCGAGGTGGTCGAAGGCCAACGCGCAGATCGCCTGCCGCATCGCCGTGCCGATCCCCCGCCCCTGGAACTCCCGGCCCAGCCACGAGCCGGTCTCGCCGGTGCGCGTCACGAGGTAGTCGGACGTCTCGAAGCCCTGGACGCCGACGAGCCGACCCTCGTGGAGGACCGCGAGGTGCAGGCCCCACTGGCTCGGCGAGAACTCTGCGCGCGAGCGCCAGTGGTAGGCCGCCGTGTTGCGCGCGAGGTCGGCCTCGGGCGCGTCGGTCCAGGGGAAGTAGAACGGCATCTCGCCCGGGGTCGTGGATGCCGCGCCGGGCGAGGTCGGCGAGCTCCGGGAGGATCTCGTCGGAGATCCCGCGCATCACGAGTGGCCCGGCCGTCAGTGTCAGGCCCAGCGGTGGGAAGAGGTCGACGAGCGCGGTCATGGCTGCATCCTCGCCAGCCGACACGGCCGACCACAAACCGATTGATCGCCTCCGGACAACCAAAACGTCGCCCACAGCGTCTCCCACGGTATGACCACCGTCGCGCCGCTGGAGCTGCCCGCCCGGCTGACTGCTCCCCCGCGCCTGACCCAGCGCCACCCCGGACTGCTTCCGCTCGCGATGCGCGTCCACCGTGCCCGACGTCGTACGACCTGGGCACGCCAGCGCTGGTCACGCAGCGTCGTCTTCGCCCGGGACCGGGCCGCCACCGGCATGCCGCTGCCGGTGCGGGTCAAGCAGCACGGGTCGCTGCTCCTGCGCGAGCTCGACGCCGACCAGATGCACCTCCAGCACAACAAGGTCACCAACCTGCGGCTCGCTGCGGCACGGATGGACGGGCTGCTGATCCGGCCGGGCGAGACCTTCTCCTTCAACCGCGTCGTCGGCAACTGCACGAGGGGCAAGGGCTACGTCGACGGGATGAAGCTGTCCAACGGCACGGCCGAGTCGGGCGTGGGCGGCGGCATCTGCCAGCTCGCCAACCTCGTGCACTGGATGTTCCTCCACGCACCGCTGACGGTCGTGGAGCGCTCCGAGCACTCCTTCGACCCCTTCCCCGACAAGGGACGGGTGCTGCCGTGGGGTGTCGGCTGCTCGATCGTCTACAACTACGTCGACCTCGTCGTGCGAAACGACTCCGAGCGCACGTTCCAGCTCGTCGTCGGGGTCGGTGACCGCTACCTCCACGGACAGCTGCTGGCCGACGAGACCCCCGACTTCTCCTACCGGGTCGAGGCCCGGGACGAGCAGTTCCTGCGCCGCGACGGACAGGTCTTCCGCCGCAACGAGATCTGGCGGCGGGTCATCGACCGCGCCAGCGGGATCCAGGTGGGCGAGCAGCTCGTCACGAGCAACTGCGCACTCGTCGTCTACGAGCCCGCTGCCGACGTCGAGGTCCTCGACGTCTGATCACACGATCCGGCCGCGCAGCACGATGCAGGCCGGCTCGAGCAGCACCGAGAGGTCCTCCAGCGGGTTGCGCGGGTAGACCACGAAGTCGGCGGGAGCGCCCTCGACGAGCGTCGGGTTCCAGCCGAGCCACTCCCGGGCCCGCCAGGAGGCGGCCGCGAGGGCGTCGACGGCCGGCAGCCCCAGCTCGGCCAGCGCGACCACCTCGCCGGCGATGTTGCCGTGGCGGGCGACACCACCGCCGTCGGAGCCGGCGTAGAGCGGCACCCCGGCCTCGTGGGCCTGCATCAGCACGTCGCGGCGCGCCGCGAAGAGCTCGTCCATGGTCCGGCTGTAGTCCGGGAAGCGGTCTCGCCCCGCCTCGGCGTAGTCGGGGAACTTCGCGGTCTGCATCACCGTCGGCACCAGCGCGGTGCCGTGGGCGACCATCGCGTCGATCAGGTCGGTCGGTCAGCCCGTTGCCGTGCTCGATGCAGTCGATGCCCGCCTCGATGAGCCCCGGCAGGACGCTGGTGCCGAAGCAGTGGGCGGTGACCTTCGCCCCGTGGTCGTGAGCGGCCGCGATCGCAGCCGCGAAGGCCTCCGCGGGGAAGCTCGGCGCCAGGTCGCCCTCGTCGCGGGAGATCCAGTCGCCGACGAGCTTGACCCACCCGTCACCGCGCTGCGCCTCGCGGACCACGTGCTCCACCAGGGCGTCCGGCTCGACCTCGTGGGCGTAGTTGCGGATGTAGCGCTGGCTGCGCGCGATGTGGCGACCGGCCCGGATCAGCCGCGGCAGGTCGTCACGCTCGTGGATCCAGCTCGTGTCGGGCACGGTGCCGCAGTCGCGGATCAGCAGTGCCCCGCCGTCGCGGTCGAGGATCGCCTGCGCCTCGGTCTCCTCGTCGCTCACCCCGCCGTGGTCGTCGAGCCCGATGTGGCAGTGCGCGTCGACGAGCCCGGGGACGATCCAGCCGCTCACGGCGGTCTCGGCGCCGGGCTGGGGCTCGAGGGTGATCGTGCCGTCGACGACGTAGAGGTCGCGCGCCTCCCCGTCGGGCAGCACCGGGCCGGAGAACTTCAGCGTCGCCATGGACTTCACGCTATCCCGGCGCATCCGCGTGCCCAGTTCTGGGCATGACGCCCCGCGCTTTCCCCCGAGCATGGACACGGTGGCCGCGGACGCCGCCGAGCTCAGGGGCGGGGTTCGCGCGCAGGAAGGAGCCTGTCGTGGCCGGTCCTCGACGTCTAGTCGTCCTGTTCGCGCTCGTCCTGGTGGCGGCGGGGATGTCGGTGATGATCGCCTCGACCCCTGCGTCGGCCGCACCCTGCGACCCACCGGTGACCAACGCCGTCGCGTGCGAGAACACGCTGCCCGGCAGCCCCGAGAGCGAGTGGGGCATCACCGGGGCCGGGTCGTCCTCGATCCAGGGCTTCGCGACGGACATCAGCGTCGACCAGGGGCAGACGGTCGGCTTCAAGGTCGACACCAGCGCGTCGTCGTACCGCCTCGACATCTACCGCATGGGCTACTACGGCGGCGACCGGCGCGCGCCAGGTCGCCACCGTCACGCCCACCGTGCTCAACAACCAGCCGAACTGCGTGACCAACGCCGCGACCGGGTCTCGTCGACTGCGGCAACTGGACCCAGAACGCCTCCTGGGCGGTCCCGGCCGACCGCCGTGTCCGGGCATCTACTTCGCCAAGCTGGTGCGCACCGACGGCACGGCGGGCTCGAGCCACGTGTTCTTCGTCGTGCGTGACGACGACGGCGGCTCCGACCTCCTCTTCCAGACCTCCGACACCACCTGGCAGGCCTACAACACCTACGGCGGCAACAGCCTCTACACCGGCGCACCGGCCGGCCGCGCCTACAAGGTCAGCTACAACCGGCCGTTCACGACGCGCGGCAACGCCCCCGAGGACTGGGTGTTCAACGCGGAGTACCCGATGGTGCGGTTCCTCGAGTCCAACGGGTACGACGTCAGCTACAGCACCGGCGTCGACACCGACCGTCGCGGGGCCGAGCTCCTCGAGCACGAGGCCTTCCTCTCGGTCGGGCACGACGAGTACTGGTCGGGCACCCAACGGTCCAACGTCGAGGCCGCACGCGCCGCCGGCGTCGACCTGGCGTTCTTCTCCGGCAACGAGATCTTCTGGAAGACCCGCTGGGAGAACAGCATCGACGGGTCCGGGACCCCGCACCGGACGCTGGTGTCCTACAAGGAGACCCACGCCAACGCGAAGATCGACCCGCTCACCAACGTCTGGACCGGGACGTGGCGCGACCCACGCTTCAGCCCGCCCGCCGACGGCGGGCGTCCCGAGAACGCGCTGTCGGGGCAGATCTTCACGATCAACTGCTGCGCGATCAACATGGTGGTCGGGCAGGCCGACGGCCAGATGCGCTTCTGGCGCAACACCCGGGTGGCGACCCTGGCTGCGGGCGCCACCACGACCATCGGCACGAACGTCGTCGGCTACGAGTGGGACGAGGACCTCGACAACGGCCACCGCCCGCCGGGCTCGTTCCGCGTGTCGCAGACGGCCGGGAGCGGGGACCGGATCACCGACCACGGCAGCAGCTACGCGCAGGGCCAGGCCACGCACTCGATGACGATGTACCGCGCTCCCAGCGGGGCCCTCGTCTTCGGCGCCGGCACCATCCAGTGGGCGTGGGGCCTCGACGGCAACCACGACCGCGGCTCGGCGGCACCCGACACCGCCGCGCAGCAGGCCACCGTCAACCTGCTCGCGGACATGGGGGTCCAGCCCGACACGATCCGTCCCGGACTGACCGCTGCGACCGCCTCGACCGACACGACCGCCCCCACCGCCACCATCACCGCTCCCGCGGCCGGCGCGACCCTGCCCGTCGGCACGCCCGTCACGGTCACCGGCACCGCCGCCGACACCGGCGGCCGGGTCGGCGGCGTGGAGGTGTCCACCGACAACGGCACGACGTGGCGACGGGCCACCGGTCGCGGCCACGTGGACCTACACCTTCACGCCGTCCGCCGCCGGCGCCCTGACCCTGCGGGCCCGCGCCGTCGACGACAGCGCCAACATCGGCACCGCCGCGACCACCAACGTCACCGTCGGGACCGCTCCGGCCACCTGCCCGTGCTCGATCTGGCCCGGCACCGCCACGCCGGACCGCACCGACCCCGACCGCGACCCCGTCGAGGTCGGCGTGAAGTTCCGGGCCAGCGCCGACGGACTGCATCACCGGCATCCGCTACTACAAGCCCGTCGAGACATCCGGCACCCACGTCGGGCTCGCTGTGGACCAGCACCGGCACCCGGCTCGGCCAGGTGAACTTCACCAACGAGTCGGCGAGCGGCTGGCAGCAGGCGACCTTCGCCACCCCGATCCCGGTCACGGCCGGCACGACCTACGTCGCGTCCTACTTCTCACCGACCCGCTACTCCGTCAGCTCGCGCTACTTCGCGACCAGCGGCACCACCCGCGGCCCGCTGACGGCCCTCCAGGACGGCGTGTCGCGGCGGCAACGGCGTCTACCGCTACACGTCGACGCCCAGCACCTTCCCCGACCAGACCTGGCAGAGCGAGAACTACTGGGTCGACGTCGTCTTCACCGAGGGCAGCCGACACCGCCAAGCCGACCGTCACCGCCCGCACGCCGGCGCCCGGAGCCACCGGCGTGGCCCTCGGCGCGGACGTGACGGCGACGTTCAGCGAGTCGGTGCAGCAGTCCACGATCACCGTCGAGCTGCGCGCGCCCGGCGGAGCCGTGGTGCCGGCGACCACGACGTACGACGCGGCGAGCCGCACCGTGACCGTCGACCCGACGAACGCGCTGGCCGCGACCACCACCTACACCGCGAGCGTCAGCGGCGCCCGCGACGCCGCCGGCAACCAGATGGACCCGGTCACCTGGACCTTCACGACCGACACCCCCGACACGACCAAGCCCACGGTGACCGGACGCACCCCGGCCGTCGGCGCCACCGGCGTCGCCCTCGGCGTCTCGCCCACGGCGACCTTCAGCGAGCCGGTCCAGCAGGCCACGATCACCTTCGAGCTGCGCGGTCCCGGCGGGCACGCCTGGTGCCCGGCGACGACGACGTACGACGCCGCGACCCGCACCGCCACCCTCGACCCGAGCGCCAACCTGGCCGCCAGCACGACGTACACCGCCACCGTCAGCGGTGCCCGCGACGCCTCGGGCAACCAGCTGGACCCGGTGAGCTGGTCGTTCACCACGACGGCCGTGATCTCGACCTGCCCGTGCACGATCTGGCCCGTCGACGGCCACCCCGGCCGGCACCGACGGCGACACCAGCTCGGTCGAGCTGGGCGTGAAGTTCCGGGCGAGCAACGACGGGTTCGTCACCGGCATCCGCTACTACCGGCCCAGCCAGTCCACCGGCACCCACGTCGGCAGCCTGTGGACCCGGACCGGCACCCGGCTCGGCCAGGTCACCTTCACCGGCGGCACGGCCAGCGGCTGGCAGCAGGCCACCTTCGCCACGCCGATCCCCGTCACCGCCGGGACGACGTACGTCGCGTCCTACTACACGCCCAGCCGCTACGTCGCGAACGGCGCCTACTTCGCCACCGCGGCCACCACGCGCGGACCGCTCACGGCGCTGCAGAACGGCACCGACGGCGGCAACGGCCTCTACCGCTACACCTCCACGCCCAGCACGTTCCCCGACCAGAGCTTCAACAGCGAGAACTACTGGGTGGACGTCGTCTTCGAGGACGGTCCGGACACGACCAAGCCCACCGTCACGGCGCGCACCCCCGCGCCCGGTGCCACCGCCGTCAGCGTGGGCGCCAACGTCACCGCGACGTTCTCCGAGCCGGTGCAGCAGTCGACCCTCGGTCTCGAGCTCCGCGGCCCCGGGCGGCACCCTGGTCGCCGGCGCCACGACCTACGACGCCGCGACCCGCACCGCCACCCTCGACCCGACGGCCAACCTGGCGCCGCACGACGACCTACACCGCGACCGTCACCGGGGTGCGCGACACCGCCGGCAACCTGATCGACCCGGTCTCGTGGACGTTCACCACCGACACACCGGACACGACCAAGCCCACCGCTCACCGCCCGCGTCCCCGCCCCCGGGTCGGGCGGCGTGTCGACGGCGATCAACCCGACCGCGACGTTCAGCGAGGCCGTCCAGGCAGGCACGATCAGCCTTCGAGCTGCGCACGCCGGGCGGGGCGCTCGTCGCGGGGACCACGACGTACGACGGCGCCCAGCCGCACGGCGACCCTCGACCCGACCGCCAACCTCAGCCGCCAGCACGACCTACACGGCGTCGGTCAGCGGCGCCCGCGACACCGCCGGCAACCAGATGGACCCGGTGAGCTGGACGTTCACCACGGCCGCCACCGCGTCGAGCTGTCCCTGCACGATCTGGCCGTCGACCACGGCCCCGGCGGGCACCGACCCCGACACCAGCTCCGTCGAGCTCGGCGTGAAGTTCCGGACCGACACCCCCGGCTTCGTCACCGGGATCCGCTACTACCGGCCCAGCCAGGCCACCGGCACCCACGTCGGCAGCCTGTGGACCTCGACCGGCACCCGGCTCGGCCAGGTCACGTTCACGGGAGGCACGGCCAGCGGGTGGCAGGAGGCGACCTTCAGCTCGCCGATCGCCGTGTCGGCCAACACGACGTACGTCGCCTCGTACTTCACGCCGAGCAGGTACGTCGTGAACAGCGGCTACTTCAGCTCCGCCGCCACGACCCGCGGCCCGCTGACGGCGCTGCAGAACGGCACCGACGGCGGCAACGGGCTCTACCGCTACACCTCGACGCCCAGCACGTTCCCCAACCTGAGCTTCGGGTCGCGAGAACTACTGGGTCGACGTCGTCTTCCAGGAGGACTCCACCGACACCACCCCGCCCACGCTCAACAGCCGCGTGCCGCCACCGACGCGACCGGTGTCCCGGTGGGAGTCCGGCCGCAGGTGACCTTCAGCGAGTCGGTCACCGGGTCCACCGTCTCGATGGTGCTGCGCGGCCCCGGCGGCCAGGTGGTCCCGTCCATCGACGGCCTACGACACCGGAACCCGCACCGCCACCCTGACCCCGTCGATCGACCTCGGCCACTCCACGTCGTACAGCGTGGAGGTCAGCGGCGCCCGGGACGGGGCGAACAACACCATGTCGCCGGTGTCGTGGTGCGTTCCAGACCTCCGCTCCTCCACCGCCCGGGATCGAGGACGGGCCGGGCGGTCCGCTCGCGGTGGTCACCAGCACCGGCAACCCGTCGTCGTCCTACCTCTCGGAGATCCTCCGCGCCGAGGGGCTCAACGAGTTCGCCAACGTGCGGGTCTCGACCCTCAACGCCACGACGCTCGCGCCGTACGCCGTCGTCGTCCTCGGCGACGTCGGCATCACCGACGCCCAGGTGACGGCCCTGACCGACTGGGTCGAACGCCGGCGGCAACCTGGTCGCGATGCGTCCCGACAGCCGCCTCTACGGACTCGCCGGGATCACCGCACAGTCGGGCACCGTCGCCGACGGCTACGTCGCGGTCAACGCGGCCGTGGAGCCCGGCGCCGGGATCACCACGGACACGATGCAGTTCCACGGCACGGCCAACCGCTACTCCCTCAACGGCGCCACCGCGGTGGCGACGCTCTACTCCAACGCCACCACCAGCACCGGGCTGCCCGCGGTCACGCTGCGCAGCGTCGGCAGCAACGGCGGCCAGGTGGCGACGTTCGCCTTCGACCTCGCCCGCTCGGTGATCGCCACCCGGCAGGGCAACATCGCCTGGGCCGGTCAGGACCGTGACGGCGGCAACACCCAACCGGTCGAACGACCTCTTCTTCGGCGGCGCCGCGACCGACTGGGTCAACCTGTCCAAGGCCCACATCCCGCAGGCCGACGAGCAGCAGCGACTTCTCGCCAACCTCGTCACGGTCACCGCTCGCGACCGGTTCCCCGTGCCGAGGTTCTGGTACTTCCCGGGAACCCACAAGGCCGTCGTCGTGGCCACCGGCGACGACCACGGCACCGGAGGCACGCCCGGGCGCTTCAGCACCTACGCGGCGGCCAGTCCCGGCGGGCTGCTCGGTGGCGAGGTGGGAGTGCCCGCGCTTCACGTCGTACGTCTACCCGAGCACCCCGATGACCAACACGCAGGCGGCGTCCTTCGACGGCCAGGGCTTCGAGGTCGGCCTGCACCCGGAGAACGGCTGCTCCAACTTCCCCTCCTACCAGGCGCTCGCAGGACGGCTACACCGACCAGCTCGGACGCTGGCGCGCGAAGTACACCTCGGTGCCCTCCCCCACGACCAGCCGCTACCACTGCATCGTCTGGAGCGACTGGGTCTCGCAGGCCCAGGGCCGAGCTGCGCCTCGGGCATCCGGCTCGACACCAACTACTACTACTACCCGGGATCGTGGATCGCGGACCGGCCGGGCTTCATGAACGGCTCGGGCATGCCCATGCGGTTCACCGACACCGACGGCACGATGATCGACGTCTTCCAGGCCAACACCAACATGACCGACGAGTCGGGCCAGAGCTACCCGTTCACCCCGAACACCCTGCTCGACCGCGCGCTCGGCAGCCTGGGCTACTACGGCGCCTTCACCGCCAACCTGCACACCGACGCCGCGTCCACCTTCGAGGACACCCAGGTCCTGGCGTCCGCCCAGGCCCGCGGCGTGCCGGTCATCGCCGCTCGCCAGCTCCTGACCTGGACCGACGGCCGCAACGGATCGTCGTTCAGCGGCATCTCGTGGAGCAGCGGCACGCTGTCCTTCACCGTCGGCATCGGCGTCGGCGCGACCGGGCTGACGGCCATGCTGCCCACCACGGGCCCCGGTGGCACCACCCTCACCGCGGTGAACCGTGGCGCAACCTCGGTCCCGTTCACGACGATGACGGTCAAGGGTCAGGAGTACGCCGTGTTCCCGGCCGTCGGCGGTGCGCACCAGGCGACCTACGGCGGAGGCGGTGGCGGCGGGGGTGCTGCAGCCAACCGTGTCACGGGCGCCGAGGTGACCACGTCCGCCACGGGTGACACCGCGGCCACCTGGAGCACCGAGGAGCCCGGCACGAGCATCGTCCGGCTCGGCACCTCGCCCGGAGACCTCTCCACCCGGGTCTCACTCGCCGGCCGCACCACCGACCACCTCGCCGAGCTGGACGGCCTGGCGCCGGCGACCCGCTACTACTACCGGCTCGAGTCGCGGGGACCGGGCGGCGCCCGCGCCATCTGGCCGGCCGCGAATGCCGCACCCGCGTCGTTCACGACTGCCGGTGGCGACCGCCGCGCCCCCCGCATCAGCGACCTGCGGGTGGTGCCGATGCCCGACGGCACGGCGACGGTGACCTGGCGCACCAACGAGCCGGCCACGTCGCTGGTGCGCTACGGCCGGGCCGGACGCGCCCTGCGCGGCGAGGGGCTCGACGACCGCCTGGTCCGGCGCCACGTCGTCGTGGTGACGCAGCTGACCGCGCGGCGTGCCTACACGGTGCGCGTCGGATCCCGCGATGCCGCCGGGAACGCCGCGGCAGGGCGTACGACGGGGTTCAGGTCGCAGGCACGGGGCGTGGCGATGTTCACCCTCGAGGACTTCCGCACCGGCACCACCGACGGCCTGGTCGGGCTCGACGAGCGGGGACTGGGATCACTCGCGCTGCAGGACCGGGGATCCGGGTCCTACACCTCGCGCGTGATCGACTCCGGTCGCAAGGCCACCTGGCAACGACTGGTGCTGGACGCCGACCAGCCCGCCGGGACACGGGTGCTCGTACGGGTGCGGAGCGGTGCCCGGGCGACCCCCGACGAGACGTGGTCCGACTGGGTGCTCGCCACGGCGTCGTCACGGCTCGACCTCGAGGGCCGCTACGTGCAGTACGCCGTGCACCTCACCTCGGCGTCGCGTGCGCTGCCGCAGGTCCGGGCGATCGGCATCACCCGGAGCTGAACCCCTCGCTATCCCACAGCGGCCACGTGCCTCTGGTCCCGCTGCAGCGCGCGAGCCGCGTCGCAGCGGGGTCAGAGCTGTCCGAGCAGCCACGAGGGGCTCATGGCCGTCGCGCCGAGGCCCTGCACGCGCGACTGCAGGAACCGGTCGGCCGTGACGACCGTGACCCGGCGACCGGCCTCGATGGCGGTCGCGACCTGCGTCTCGATCTCGGAGTCGCCGTCGCGTGGGGCGTGCACCGTGACGACGTGGGCGTCGCGTCCCGCCTTCGCCCCACCCTTCGCCTGCCCCTCCAGCACCAGCACGATCTCGTCGTACGACGTGTCCGCGACGAGCAGTCGCTCGTGCAGGCGGCGGGCTGCACCCGCGCGGTCCTTCCACCAGCCGTCGGGCACCGAGCCGACGACGTTCGCCGCGTCGACGACGAGCACGGAGGTCACTTGAGGAACTGGGAGAAGTCCTTGGGCAGGTCGAGGGCCGCTGCGGCCTTCTCGTAGTCCACGTCGGCGCCGTCGGGGTTGCCGAAGGGGTTGGCGCCCTTCTCGGCGGCCGCGGCCTTGCCGGCGGCCTTCTGCTGGGCTGCCTTGGCGGGGTTGCCGGAGACGCGCTTGCCCTTGCCCTTCTTGGCCGGCTGCTTGCCGCCGGCGCGCTTGCCGCCGCCGACGCCGGGCATCCCCGGCATGCCGGGCATTCCGGGCACGCCGCCTCCGCGGGCCATCTGCTCCATCATCTTGCGCGCCTCGAAGAAGCGGTCGACGAGCTGGTTGACGTCGGAGACCTGGCGGCCGGAGCCCTTGGCGATCCGGGCTCGACGGGAGCCGTCGATGATCTTCGGGTTGTCGCGCTCGGCCGGCGTCATCGACTGGATGATCGCCTGGATGCGGTCGATCTCGCGCTCGTCGAAGTTCTCCAGCTGGTCGCGGAACTGGCCCATCCCGGGGAGCATCCCCATGATCTTGGTCATCGAGCCGAGCTTGCGGATCTGCATCATCTGCTGGAGGAAGTCCTCCAGGGTGAAGCCGCCCTTGGTGGCGAGCTTCTCGGCGGCCTTGAGGGACTGCTCGGAGTCGAAGGCCTTCTCGGCCTGCTCGATCAGGGTGAGCATGTCGCCCATGTCGAGGATGCGCGAGGCCATCCGGTCGGGGTGGAAGAGGTCGAAGTCGGTCATCGCCTCGCCGCTGGAGGCGAACATGACCGGCTTGCCGGTGAGCGAGCGGATCGACAGGGCCGCACCACCGCGGGCGTCACCGTCGAGCTTGGTCAGGACCACGCCGTCGTAGCCGACGCCGTCGAGGAAGGCCTGCGCCGTGGTGACGGCGTCCTGGCCGATCATCGCGTCGACGACGAAGAGCACCTCGTCGGGCTGCACGGCGTCGCGGATGTCGGCGGCCTGCTGCATCAGCGTCTCGTCGACACCGAGCCGGCCGGCGGTGTCGATGATGACGACGTCGTGCAGCTTGCGCTTCGCCTCCTCGATGGAGGCGCGGGCGACGTCGACCGGGTTGCCGGTGCCGTTGCCGGGCTCGGGGGCGAAGACGGGCACGCCGACGCGCTCGCCGTTGACCTGGAGCTGCTGGACGGCGTTGGGGCGCTGGAGGTCGGCCGCGACCAGCAGCGGCGTCTTGTCCTGGCTCTTGAGCCAGAGCGCCAGCTTGGCCGCGAGCGTCGTCTTGCCGGCACCCTGGAGGCCCGCGAGCATGATGACGGTCGGGCCGGACTTGGCGTAGCGCAGCCGGCGGGTCTCGCCGCCGAGGATCTCGACGAGCTCCTCGTGGACGATCTTGATGATCTGCTGGGCCGGGTTGAGCGCGCCGCTGACCTCCTCGGACCGCGCCCGCTCCTTCACCGCACCGACGAACTCCTTGACCACGGGCAGCGCGACGTCGGCCTCGAGGAGCGCGATGCGGATCTCGCGGGCGGTGGCGTCGATGTCGGCGTCGGAGAGCCGGCCCTTGCCGCGGAGGTTCTTGAAGGTGTCGGCAAGGCGGTCGGAGAGAGTGGCGAACACGGCGTGGTCAGTCCTCGGGATCGATCTCGGTGTCGTACGACGGTGGAGCGCGGGCTGCCCCGCACGGTCGACCAAGCCTAACGGTCGGGAGGAGAATGACCGGATCCAGCGCGCCCCGGCGGGCGCGGTCACCCACCCAGAGCGCTGCGTACGGCGTGGGCCGCGGTCGCGGCGCGTTCCTCGGTCGGCCGCACTCCCCCGACCTCCTGGACGTAGAAGACGTCGACGGCCTGCGGGCCCATCGTGGAGACGTGGGCGGACGCGACCGTCAGCCCGAGCTCGGCCAGCGTGGCCAGGACCAGGTGGATGACGCCCGGGCGGTCCGATGTCCGGATCTCCAGGACCAGGGACTGCCGTGACGCGGCCGGACGCACCTCGACGATCGGCGGCAGCTCGTCGTCGTCGGCGCGCGAGAGGTGGTCGGGCAGCCGCTGGGTGCCCTCGGCGACGCGCCGGATGCGGTCGCGCACCACGGCCGGGTCGAGGTAGGCGTCGGGCACCTCCCAGGAGCTCACGCCCCACTCGCCGTCCGCATCGACCTGGCCCCACGCGCGGGCCGCGTGCACCGGGACCCGCAGCGCGGTGAGGGCACCGGCGACATCGGCGAGGAGCCCCACCCGGTCAGCGCCCACGACGGTGACGGTGGCGCCGATCTCCTGCGGGGTGATGTCGACCGACACCGCCCCCGGGTCACGGCGTACGGCGTCGGGGATGGGCAGCACCGCGGTCGAGGACGGGTCGGCCACCTCGGCACCGAGGGCGGCGGAGGCGCGTGAGGTGAGCCGGTCCACGAGGGAGGCCCGCCAGGTCGTCCAGGCGGCCGGGGAGGTGGCGCGGGCGTCGGCCTCGGTGAGTGCGCGCAGGAGCTCGACGCTGGCCGCGTCGGGGACGTGCGAGAGCAGCTCGGTCGTGGTCGCGGGGTCGTCGGGGTCGCGGGTGGTGGCGAGGGTGGCGAGCAGGAGGTGCCAGCGCACGAGCGAGGCGACGACGTCCGCGTCGAGGTCGCTGAAGCCCATCCGGGCCACGATCTTGCGTGCCACCGGCTCCCCGGCGACCGAGTGGTCGTGCCGTGAGCCCTTGCCGATGTCGTGGAGGAGGGCGGCGACGAGCAGCAGGTCGGGTCGTCGCACGGTCCTGATCAGCGCCCCCGCCTCGGCGCACGTCTCCACCACGTGGCGGTCGACGGTGAAGCGGTGGATCGCCGAGGCGTGCGGAAGCAGCCGGATCTCCTCCCACTCGGGCAGGAAGCGGTCGAGCGCCCCGGTCTCGTCGAGCGTCTCCCACACCGGCATCAGGCCCGGCCCGCTGGCGAGCAGGCGGACGAGGGCGTCGCGGGCCGCGGCGGGCCACGGCACGGGGAGGTCGGCGCCCTCGCGCACGAGGCGGGCCGCGGTCGTCGGCGCGAGGACGACGTCGCGGCTGGCCGCCTCGGCGGCGGCGCGCAGCAGCAGGGTCGGGTCCTCGCCGGGACTGGTGCCCCGGTCGAGCACCACCTCGCCGCGGGACAGGGCGATCCCGGGGGCCACCGTCGTGAGCGCCGGCGTCCGGCGCTCCCGCTCGCTGGAGGGCCTGGCCATCACTGCGTCCGTACGACGCCACGCGAGGCGGGAGAGGTGGGAGATGCGGCGCCCCAGGGAGCGGACGTGGCGCTGCGCGGCCTCGGCGTCGGCGAGGTCCAGCCGTTCGGCGAGCGGGCCCCACATCTCGGGGGCGACCCGGTCGCTGGCGCGCCCGGTGAGCGCGTGCAGCTCGTCGCGGGCGTCGAGCAGCGTCATGCCGGGCGGCCTCGAGCGCCGGCGTGGACGCGTCGACCAGCCAGCTGGCCTCGAGGGCCTTGAGCACCCCGGCGTCGCGCAGGCCACCCTCGGCCTCCTTGAGGTCGGGGACGGCGACGTGGGCGAGCTCGCCCATGACGTCGTGGCGCTTGAGGGTCAGCGTGTGGAGCTCGGGCAGGCGGGTGCGGGCCTGGCGGCGCCAGTCGGCGAGCATCGTCGTGCGCAGCCTCAGGGTGAGGCCCGGGTCTCCGGCCAGGTGCCGGACGTCGAGCAGCCCGAGGGCGACCCTCAGGTCGGCGGCGGCCTCGAGCATCTGGCCCATCGAGCGCACGGAGTGGTCGAGGCGCCACCCCGAGTCCCACAGGGGGTACCACAGCGCGGTGGCCAGCTCGCCGGGGTTGGTGCCGTCCTCGTGGACGAGGACGACGTCGAGGTCGGAGTGGGGTGCGAGCTCGCCGCGCCCGTACCCGCCGACCGCGACCAGGGCCACCCCTGCCGCGGGTCCGCCGGAGGCGTCGTACGCCTGCCGGCAGAGCCCGTCGGCCGAGGTGGCCCTGGTCTGTCGTTCTGCAGCGGTCACCGGATCAGACTGCCTGGTGGGACAGCGTCATCAGAGCGCGGATGCGTCCTGCTCGCCCGTGCGGACCCGGACGACGGTCTCGACCGGGCTGACCCACACCTTCCCGTCGCCGATGCGTCCGGTCTGCGCGGTCTTGACGACGATGCCGACCACGTCCTCGGCATCCGCGTCGTCGACCACGATCTCGATGCGGATCTTGGGCACCAGCGCGATGTCGTACTCCGCGCCGCGGTAGACCTCGGTGTGGCCCTTCTGGCGGCCGTAGCCGCTCACCTCGGAGACGGTCATCCCGGCCACGCCGAAGGTTTCCAGCGCCTCCCTGACGTCCTCCCACTTGTGGGGCTTGATGACGGCGGTCACGAGCTTCATGCCTTGACTCCTTCGGTGCTCGAGGCGGTGGTGCTGGACGTGTTCGCGGCGAGGATGCCGGTCCCGCCGCCGCTGGTGCCGCTGTGCAGGTCGTAGGCGGACTCGCCGTGGGCGACGAGGTCGATCCCGTTGACCTCGTCCTCCTCGTCGAGCCGGAGCCCGATCGTGTACTTGATCGCCAGGGCGATGATCGCGGTGAGCACGCCCGAGTAGGCGACCGCCACGAGCACACCGAGGACCTGGTCGCCCAGCGACCCGGCACCCCCACCGTAGAACAGTCCGTCGACGCCGCCGGCGCCGTTGGAGGTGGAGAAGAGGCCGATCAGCACGGTGCCGATGACGCCACCGACCAGGTGGACGCCGACCACGTCGAGCGAGTCGTCGTAGCCCAGCTTGTACTTCAGGCTGACCGCCCAGGCGCAGACCCCGCCGGCGATCGCGCCGATCGCGACGGCTCCGCCGATGTCGACGGCGCCGGCCGCCGGGGTGATGGCGACCAGGCCGGCGACGATGCCGGACGCGGCGCCGAGCGACGTGGCCTTGCCGTGCAGCAGGCGCTCGATGAGCAGCCAGCCGAGGATCGCGGCGAAGGTGGCGAGGGTGGTGTTGGCGAACGTGCGGCCGGTCTCGGAGTAGAACTGCGCGAGGAACGCGTCGGGGTCCTCGTCGAAGGTCGTGCCGAAGACGATCGAGCCGACGTTGAAGCCGTACCAGCCCAGCCACAGCATGCCCGCACCGAGCATCGTCAGCGTCAGGTTGTGCGGACGCATCTGGTCCTTCGGCCAGCCGATGCGCTTGCCGAGCAGGAGCACGAGCACGAGGGCCGCGACACCGGCGTTGATGTGGACCGCGGTGCCTCCGGCGTAGTCCTGCGCGCCGATGCGGCCACAGATGAGCGAGTCGTCGGTGCAGCTGAAGACCATGTGGGCCATCGGGAAGTAGACGATGAGGGCCCACAGGGGCAGGAACACCACCCACGCCGAGAACTTGAGCCGGTCCGCGACCGCGCCGCTGATGAGCGCGGCGGTGATGATCGCGAAGGTCATCTGGAACATCACGTAGATGTAGTTGTCGGTGGTGACGCCCTTGAGCCAGAGCAGCTCGAACGGGTTGGCGAAGAACGTGCCGTCGCCGCCGAAGCCCATCGACCAGCCGACCGCGACATACAGGATGCCGACGATCGCAGCCGCGATGAACGACATCATCATCATGTTGAGCACTGACTTGGATCGCGACATGCCGCCGTAGAACAGTGCCAGGGCGGGCACGGTCATCATCAGGACAAAGGCAGTCGCCACCAGCATGAAGGCGTAGTAGCCGTCCACAGAACCTCCAGGGAACGTACGGGGGTGGTCGCCGCCGGCCTCATGACGACGGTGTCATGCGGGCGGCCGACCTGTTGCCCGAAACCTTGCTGGTGCGACGTTTCCTCGTGCGCCGCGCAGTGTTGCGGTCAGGCAACAGATTCCGGCCGCGTGTTACGTGTGTGTGAACAACCGGGGTCGCCGACCCCGCTTGTTAGTGTTCGGCCGTGTCCAGACTGGCCGTGATGGCGCACTACGACGTCGCTGGGGCGCTGCGACCGCACGTGCGGGGGCAGGTCGAGGCGCTGGCCGCCTCGGTCGACAAGCTCGTGGTGTGCACGACCGCCCATCTCCAGGACTCCGCGCGCCAGTGGCTCAGCGAGCGGGCCGTCGTGGTGGAGCGCGCCAACTACGGCTACGACTTCTTCAGCTACAAGGTCGGGCTCGACTCGGCCGGCGACCTCTCGGCCTACGACGAGGTCGTGGTCTGCAACGACACCTACGTCTTCGCCCTCGACTCCTACGACCCCGTCTTCGAGGGCATGGCCGACCGGCCGTGCGACTTCTGGGGCCTCACCGCCGCCGAGCGCGTGGCGCCCCACATCCAGTCCTTCTTCATCGCCTTCCGGCCGTGGGTGGTCGCCTCGCACGCCTTCTCGACCTTCTGGGAGGAGATGGAGCCCATCTCCAAGCGGCGCCAGGTCATCCGCCGCTACGAGGTCGGGATGTCGCGCCGCCTCTACGAGGCCGGGTTCTGCTCCGACACCTACTTCGTCGAGACCCCCGAGGACCGCCGGATCGCCCGTGAGCGGATGCGCTGGTGGGCCGCCCACCGGTCCTCGTTCCCGCGCACCCGCGCCGAGATCCGCGAGTGGCGCGAGCGCGCCGGCGAGCCCTGGAACCCCGCCCGCAGCCTCGCCGACCGCGTCCTCGACAACGCGCGGCTGCCCTACGTCAAGATCGACACCCTGCGCTACGACCCCTACAACCTCGACGCCGCCCGGCTGCTCGAGCTGTGCGAGCGCCGCTTCCCCCAGCGCTTCGCGGGCGTGCGCGAGTTCCTCGAGGAGACGTCCGCGGACTACCCGCTGCGCGACAACGAGCGCCTGCACCCCACACCGCTGGCCCTCGAGCCCCTCTTCCCCCGGGTGAGGTACTCCGATGCGCGCTGATCGCCGCTCGCAGGTCAAGCTCGACGATCCCGCGCAGGTGCTGGTCGACGCCGGACTCATCGACACCGCCTACGTCGCCGCCCAGCTGGGCGTCACGTTCGACTCGCGGCTCGAGGCCGCGCGCGCCGTCGTACGAGCCGGCGACGTGTCGCCGCACCCGCTGTTCGAGTCGCAGTGGGTCGGTCGCCGGCGCTCCTGGCAGCGCTCGGGCCAGCACCCCGTCGTCTGGTACGTCTCCGAGCGCCGACGCCGCAACCGGCTCGCGCCCCACCCGCTGGTGGACCCGCGCGTCATCTTCGCCTCCTATCCCGAGGCCCGGCTGCACGACTACGGCGCGCTGTCCTACTGGCTCTCGGTGTCCGGGCCCACGACACCGCTGCCGACCCGGATCCTGCCGCGCAAGGTCACGTGGGGGACCTACCGCCGGGCCGCGATCGAGGCGGCGGCCGCGTGGCGCGAGGAGGTCGTGATCGAGCGGCCCCGGCTGGCCCTGCCGACCGGCACGCTGCCCGCCGCCGCCACGTCGCCCGCCGTCACGGTCGTCATGTCCACCCAGGACCAGGGACCGATCGTGCGCCGGAGCGTGGCGTCACTGCAGGCGCAGACGGTGCCCGACTGGCACCTGGTCGTCGTCGACCGCGGATCGGACGACGACACCGTCGCCGTCCTGCGCGGCTCGGCCGCCTTCGACGACCGCATCACCGTGCTCCCCGAGGCGCGGTGCGGTCAGGGACGCGCCCTCAACGTCGCCCTCGAGCACGTCACCTCCGAGCACGTCGCCTTCCTGCCCCCCGGTCGTGAGTGGAGCCCCGACCTGCTCGCCGGACTCCTCACCGAGGCGCACTCGACCGGCGCCGCCTTCGTCCTGGCCGGCAGCGGGTCGGTCGCCCGCGACCGCGTCGAGCTGCTGAGCGGCCGCGGCGTCGACCTGGCGACGAGCCTGCTGCGCCGCGACGCCATCAAGGACGTCGGCGGGTTCGACGAGTCGCTGGGCGGTGCCGTCGAGCGCGACCTGGTGCTGCGCCTGACCCGCGACCACGCACCCGCACCGGTCGACGTACCGATCCTGCGCCGTCCGGACCCGACCCCGTCCGGCTTCGGCGACGACTGGGACTCCGTCGTCCTCGAGCGCCAGCTCGTCGACTGGGACGCGGCGGCCTCGCGCACGCTCGACGAGCGCGTGGTCAGCTACGTGCTGCCGCTGAACGCCGAGCCGCGTCGTACGGTCGAGTGGCTCAGCGCGATGCCACGCGAGGGTGTCGAGATCATCGTCGTCGGCATCGGCCTGCGTCGGGCCCACCACGTGCTGGCCGCCTCGATCGCCGCAGTCATCTCGGGGGCCCGCTTTCTCTCGATCACCGCGGGCGTCAGCACGTCGGCGGCCACCAACCTCGGCGTCACGCACGCCGCGGGCGCGACCGTGCTGCTGGTCCGACCCGAGGCGATGCCGCCGCGCCAGCCCATCGCCGAGCGGCTCGCCGAGGCGGTGGTCCAGCCCGACGTCGCCATCGCCCAGCCGCTCGTCGTCGACCTCGACGGGGTCGTCCTGAGCGCGGGCGCCCGCTTCAGTCCGGGGCACCCGCACCCCGAGCTCTTCCTCGCCGGCCTGCCGGCCTCGGACGCGCGTCGCATCGGCCAGTGTGCCGTCGCCGCCCCGGCTGCGCCGCTGATCGCCCTGCGGACGTCGACCGCGATCGCCCTGCACGGGCTCGACAGCAGGTTCCACTCGGTGCTGGCCGAGACCGACCTGGGGCTGCGCGCGTACGCCGCCGGCCTCGGGCGCTCGGTCATGGTCCCCGACGCGGTCATCACCTCCCGCACCCCCTACGCCCGGCCCGACGAGCTGATCGGTGCCCTGACCTCGCTCCGGCGCCAGACCACGCTCACCCCGCCCGACGACGCCGCGGCCGCTGCTGGCCACGGCGGGCTTCGAGGTGCTCGCGGAGCGCAACCGCCGGATCACCGCCGACCCCGACGACCCCGCGTCGGGCGCGGTCCTCGTCCCCGAGCTCGTGCTGCGGCCCGTGGCCGGGCATCGACGAGTCGCCGCCCCGGCTGCGCTGGGCCATCGACATCGCCGCACCCGCGGCCGCGCGGGGCGACCGCTGGGGCGACACCTACTTCGCCCGGTCACTGGCCGAGGCCATCGAGCGGCGCGGCCAGCACGTGGCCGTGGACCGCGCGACGCCCGCGACCGCGACTCCCGCGACTTCGACGACGTCCTGCTGGTGCTGCGCGGCCTGGACCGCGTCGAGCCCCGCGACCGGGTCTGCTCAACGTGGAGTGGATCATCAGCCACCCCGACATGATCGCGCCGGACGAGGTCGTCGGCTTCGACGCGGTCTACGCCGCCAGCACGAGCTGGGCGTCGCGGATGAGCCGCGAGTGGGGACTGCCGATCGACCCGCTGCTGCAGTGCACCGACGTGCGCTGGTTCCACCCCGACCGGGCCGAGCCCGACACCGGTCCCCAGCTGCTGTTCGTCGGCAACTCGCGCGGGGTCTACCGCTACGCCGTACGCAGCGCGCTGGCCATCGGTGCCGACCTGACCCTGCACGGCAACGACTGGACCGAGTTCGTCGACCGCGAGCCACGATCACCTCGGGCGGCGTGGCCAACGAGGAGGTCGGCGAGCTCTACGCATCGGCCGGCATCGTCCTCAACGACCACCACCTCGACATGCGGCGCGACAGCTTCGCTGTCCAACCGCCTCTTCGACGCCGCGGCCTGCGGCGCCCGCATCCTCAGCGACCGGATCGACGGCATCGAGGAGACGTTCGGCGAGCTGGTCGTGCCGTTCGACAACGAGCACGAGCTCGCGCGGCTGGTCACCCCGCCCTACGACGCCTTCCCCGACAACGCCACGCGCCGCGAGATCGCCACGCGCATCGTCGCCGAGCACAGCTTCGACAAGCGCGCCGAGACGCTCATCGACGACGCCGTACGCCGCCTGCTCGCCCGCCGCGGCTGAGCGCCTGCCGCGACTCAGCCCAGCAGTGCGTCGACGAACGCGGCCGCGTCGAACGGCGCCATGTCGTCCGGCGCCCTCGCCGAGGCCGACGAGCTTGACCGGCACGCCGAGCTCGCGCTGCACCTGCGACGACGATGCCGCCCTTGGCCGAGCCGTCGAGCTTGGTCAGCACGATGCCGGTGACGTCGACGATCTCGCTGAAGACCCGGGCCTGGATGAGGCCGTTCTGGCCGGTGGTGGCGTCGAGGACGAGCAGCACCTCGGTGACCGGGGCCTGCTTCTCGATGACGCGCTTGACCTTGCCGAGCTCGTCCATCAGGCCGGCCTTGTTCTGCAGGCGACCGGCGGTGTCGACCAGCACGGTGTCGATGCCCTGCTCGACGCCCTGCTTGACCGCTTCGAAGGCGACGCTGGCGGGGTCACCGCCCTCGGGGCCGCGGACGACCTCGACGCCGACGCGCTCGCCCCACGTGGCGAGCTGGTCGACGGCGGCGGCGCGGAACGTGTCGGCCGCGCCGAGGGTGACGGTGTGGTCCTCGGCGACGAGGATGCGGGCGATCTTGCCGACGGTGGTGGTCTTGCCGGCGCCGTTGACGCCGACGACGAGCACGACGCCGGGCTTGCCGTCCTCGCCGCTCACCTGCAGGCGGCGGTCCATGGTCGGGTCCGACGAGCTCGAGCAGCTCCTCGCGCAGCACGGTGCGGGCGTCGGCGGTCTGGCCGCCCTCGACGCGCAGCCGGGTGCGCAGCCGCTCGACCAGGGCCTGGTGGGCGCGACGCCGATGTCGGCGGTCAGCAGGGTGTCCTCGATGGACTCCCACGTGTCCTCGTCGAGGCGGTCGCGACTCAGCAGCGCGAGCAGACCCTTGCCGAGGGTCCCCCTGCGAGCGCGACAGGCGCTGGCGCAGGCGGACGAGCCGGGACGCGGTGCCTTCGGGCGTCTCGAGCGCCGGCTGCGGTGGCGACGTCGATCGGCCGGCTCCGGTGGAGCCTCCGTGGCGGTCGCGGTCTCGCCCGGCGGCGGCGCGATGACATCGGTGCCGGCCGCGGGCGGCGCCGATCGCCTTGCGGCGGCGGCCGGTCAGCAGGCCGACGAGCGTGCAGCACGCCGACGACGGCGATGCCGATGATCAGGTAGAGCCAGTCAGCCATGGCGCAATCCAATCAGACCGCCCTCGCACCTGGCGGGCGGTGAGCGAGGCCGCTTCGACGACAGAACCGGCCTGGCTCACCGCTCACACAGCAGCGAGATCAGGCGCGGACTCGTCGTCCCGAGGTCGGCAGGGGTCGACGCCCTTGCGCATCGCGTCGCCGAGCTGCGGGACGACGGGCAGGTCCTCGCCGCGGTGCGGGTAGGCGACGTAGATGGCGACAGCGGCGGCGACGAGCACACCGAGGCTCATCACGAGGATGATCGCGAGCATGGGTTTCCTCCCGAAGTCCCGAAAGGCATGTCCACCGGTGGACCGGTGACCTCCAACATGACACACGCGAGGCGTCAGGCGTGCACCGGCGAGCGCCCACGGCGCGTCCACGTGGCGATGGTCACCCGTGCGGCTGGGGACGGCGCAGCAGGGGCTCGACGGCGGTCGCGGATCACGTCCGGCATCGGCACGACCGGCCGGTTGCCGGCGCCGTGCTCGTTGTCGACGTACACGTGCACGAACCGGCCCTCGGCGGCGGCCTCGTCGGAGTCGCCCTGGAAGAGGCCGATGCGGTAGACGATCGAGGACTGGTGCCGACCTTGTCGACGACCATGCCCATCTCGATCGGCTCGGGGAAGCCGATCTCGCGGAAGTAGCGGCACGACGTCTCGGCCACGACCCCGATCTGCGGCAGCCCCCGGACGTCGATCCCGGTCGCCTCGTAGAGGTGCGCGTTGACGGCCGTGTCGAAGAGCTCGTAGTACGTCGCGTTGTTGAGGTGGCCGTAGGCGTCGTCGTCGCGCCAGCGCGTGGTGGCGGTGCGCCACGCGACGTAGTCGGCGCGGGTGGGCGGGGGGCTCGTCGGTCACGGCGCCAGCCTAGGCCGCTGCGACGCCTGCGGACCCGACGTGCAGCGGCGGGTCGGAGCCGCGACGACGTCTCGCGTCAGGCGGACTCCGCGCGCTCGAGCCGCTGGGAGATGACCGCCGAGACACCGTCGCCGCGCATCGTGACGCCGTACAGCGCGTCGCCGACCTCCATGGTGCGCTTCTGGTGGGTGATGACGAGCAGCTGGGAGTTCTCGCGCAGCTCCTCGTAGATCTCCAGCAGCCGGCCGAGGTTGGTGTCGTCGAGCGCGGCCTCGACCTCGTCGAGGATGTAGAACGGCGAGGGCCGGGCCTTGAAGAGCGCGACCAGGAACGCCACGGCGACCAGCGACCGCTCGCCACCGGAGAGCAGCGAGAGCCGCTTGACCTTCTTGCCGGCCGGGCGCGCCTCGACCTCGATGCCGGTGTTGAGCATGTCGTCGGGGTCGGTGAGCACGAGTCGCCCCTCGCCACCGGGGAACAGTCGGGTGAACGTCGAGTCGAAGGCCTTCTCGACGTCGGCGTAGGCCTCGGTGAAGACCTGCTGCACGCGCTCGTCGACCTCGCGCACGATGTCGAGGAGGTCCTTGCGGGTGCGCCGGAGGTCCTCGAGCTGCTCGGTGAGGAACTTGTGCCGCTCCTCCATCGCGGAGAACTCCTCCAGCGCGAGCGGGTTGACCCGGCCGAGCATCGCCAGCGCCCGCTCGGCGGTCTTGAGCCGCTTCTGCTGCTCCTCGCGCACGAACGGCACCGGCTCGGGCGCGTCCTCGTCGTCGGCGACCTCGCCGAAGAACGGCACCAGGGTCGTCGGGCCGTAGTCGTTGACCAGTCCGTCGGCGTCCATGCCGAGCTCCTCGAGCGCGCGCTCCTCGAGCTGCTCGATCCGCATCTTCTGCTGCGTCCGGGCCATCTCGTCGCGGTGCACGGAGTTGACCAGCTCGTCGTGCTCGCGGCCCAGGTCGCGCAGCGTGGCGCGGACGGCCAGCAGCTGCTGCTCGCGCTCCTGCCGCGACTCCTCGACCGCGGCGCGCGCGTCGGCGGCGAGCATCACGCTGCGCTCCAGGCGCATGCAGCACGACCCGTCACGCCGGCGTTGACGGCCTCGGCGGCCGCTGCCCTCGCGGATCAGCCGCTCGCGGCGCTCGGTGGCGCGGGCCCGGGAGTCGCGCTCGGCCTGGGCGGCGCGCACCAGCGAGTCGGCGCGACCGTGCAGTGCGCGGGCGCGCTCCTCGGTGGTGCGCAGCGCGAGGCGGGCGTCCATCTCGCCCTGCCGGGCCGCCTTGGCCGCCTCGGCGAGGCGCTCGCGCTCGGAGACGTCCGGCTCCTCGTCGGGCGACTCCTCGGCCGTGGAGAGCCGGAGCTCGAGGTCGGCGAGCCGGCGCTGTCCGTCTCGCGGGCCTCCTGGGCGGTGGCGATCGCGCGCTCGAGGCGCTCGGCCTCGCCCGCGCGGCGCGGGCCTGCGAGCCGTACTGGCCCAGCTCCTCGGCCACCGCGGCCAGCGTCGCGTCGGACTCGTGCAGCTTGGCCAGCGCGACGTCGGCCCGCTTGAGGGCGTCGTGGCGCTCCGCCTCGAGGCGGGAGATCTCGAAGCCGAGCCGCTCGGTCGACGCCGTCGCGTCCTGCGAGCTGGCTCGACCGCCTCGTCGACGGCCGCCTGGATCTCGAGCAGGCTCGGCTGGCTCGACGAGCCGCCGGCGGCGAAGTGGGCGCCGATCAGGTCGCCCTCCCGCGTCACCGCGGTCAGGTCGGGCAGGTCGGCGACGAGGTCGACGGGCGGCGGTCAGGTCGTCGACCACCGCGACCTTGAAGCAGCAGGCGCGCCACCGCGCGCGCGGATGTCGTCGGGCGCCTCGACGACGTCGAGGGCGTACGTCGCGCCGTGCCGGGCAGGCGCGGCCAGGCCGCGTCGTCCACGCGGAGCCGCCGCCGAGCAGCAGCCCGGCGCGGCCGAGGTCGTCGGCCTTGAGGTGGGCGATCGCCTCGACGGCGGCATCGGCAGCCGGTGACGACGACCGCGTCGGCGGCGGTGCCGAGGGCGGCGGCGACGGCCGCCTCGTAGCCCGGCTTCACGCTCGAGCAGCGCGGCCACCGAGCCCAGCAGCCCGCGACACCGTGTCGGTGGCGGCGAGCAGCGCACCGGCGCCGTCCTTGCGGTTGAGGCCGAGCTCGAGCGCGTCGCGGCGGGCCACCAGCCCGGCCCGGTCGCGATCGGCCTGCTGGGCCTCCTCGCGGGCCCTGGCGAGGCGCTCGTCGATGTCGTCGAGGGCCGCGACGGCGGCCTCGTGCTCCGCGTCGAGGCCCTCCTCGCCGGCGTCGAGCCCGGCGACCTTGGTCTCGAGCGACGGTGAAGTCCGTCTGGGCCCGCTCGGCGCGGGCGAGCGCCTCCTCGCGGGCCGACGGTGAGGCGACCGATCTCGCTCGGCGGCCGCGGCCGCCCGCGACCTCAGCGCGTTGACCTGGCCGTGCAGCCGGGCGAGTCCCTCGCGACGGTCGGCGGCGGCGCGGACCAGCCCGGCGATGCGGCGCTCCTCCTCTGCCGCGGCGTCCTCGGCCGTACGCCGAGTCGCCGACCGCGGCCTCGAGAGCGGCGCGGTGCTCCTCGACCTGCGCCGCGATCTCGGCCTCCTGCTCGCGCACCCGCGCGGCCTGGGCCTCGAGCTCGTCGGGGTCGCGCCCGGAGTCGACGGTGTCGGCGTCGGCCGCGCCGGCGGCGTTGCGGATGCGCTCGGCCGCCAGCGACTGGGTGCCGCGCAGGCGTTCCTTGAGGCCGGAGAGCGCGAACCAGGTCTCCTGGGCCTTGGCCAGCGCGCGGCAGGTCGGTCGCGCAGGGCGGCCTCGAGCGCCGCCTCCTGCTCGCGGGCCTGCGCGAGCGCGGCCTCGACCTCGGCGCGGCGCTCGACCAGGATCGGTCTCGTCGGCCATCTCCTGCTCGAGCGCGTGCCGGGCCGTGACGAGGTCGTCGGCCACCAGCCGGGCCCGGGCGTCGCGCACGTCGGCCTGCACGGTGGCGGCCTGGCGCGCGACCTCGGCCTGGCGGCCCAGCGGCTTGAGCTGGCGGCGGATCTCGGTCAGCAGGTCGTTGAGGCGGGTGAGGTTGCCGTCGGTGGAGTCGAGCTTGCGGAGCGCCTTCTCCTTGCGCTTGCGGTGCTTGAGGACGCCGGCGGCCTCCTCGATGAAGCCGCGGCGGTCCTCGGGGGTCGCGTGCAGGATCGGTGTCGAGCTGGCCCTGCCCGACGATGACGTGCATCTCGCGGCCGATGCCGGAGTCGCTGAGCAGCTCCTGCACGTCGAGCAGCCGGCAGCTGTTGCCGTTGATGGCGTACTCGGAGCCGCCGTTGCGGAACATCGTGCGCGAGATCGTGACCTCGGCGTACTCGATCGGCAGCGCGCCGTCGCTGTTGTCGATCGTGAGCTGCACCTCGGCGCGGCCCAGCGGCGGGCGGCCGGACGTGCCGGCGAAGATGACGTCCTCCATCTTGCCGCCGCGCAGCGACTTGGCGCCCTGCTCGCCCATCACCCAGGCGAGCGCGTCGACGACGTTGGACTTGCCGGAGCCGTTGGGCCCGACGATGCAGGTGATCCCGGGCTCGAGCTGGAGCGTCGTGGCAGACGCGAAGGACTTGAAGCCCTTCAGCGTCAGGCTCTTCAGGTACAACGTGCAGCTCCTCACCGGGGTCAGGACCATGCCCTCGTGACACGGTGACGGGCCACTGAAGACTGGGGAAGCTCAGCGCGGCTCACCCTACGACACCGCACGCCGTGCGAAGTCGTTGCACCGGGGCGTGCCTCGGCGCATGCTGGCGCCGATGCGGAGGACGATCGATCGCGCTGGTCGGCCTTGCTGGCCGCTCGCTGGCCCCGTCACCCGTGGCCGCGGCCGAGGCAGCACCGACCCGGTCACGCGGCAGCAGCTGCTCACGCTCGCCGACCACGTCACCGTCTTTCCCGAGATGCGCGACCCGTTACGGATCGTGCTGCGCTCCCCCGTGTTCGCGCCCTCGCGGCTGCGAGGACCGGGGGGTGGCGGTGCGCGGGAGCAGCCGGATCCAGGGCAGCGTCTCCCCGACGGCCGACGGCGATCGGTGTCGCTCATCGACCAGAACGTCGTCCGCTTCGACTCCGTGAAGCGAGGCGCGACGCCCTCGTCCAGCGCTACCGGCACTTCAGCAAGCGGTGCGTCGGCAACGTCCGGACCGACGACGGCGAGGGCAGCGCGGTCACGCTCAAGAACCGGGCGTGGTTCCCGCCCCGGGTCGGCGACGAGTCCGCCGGGATGCTGATCGGCTGGTTCTCCGGTCGCACCGTCGACTGGCGCCGGGTGCTGGTCGCGCGTGTCGGCTCGTACCGTCTCGGTGCTCGACGTCAGCTTCGCCGACGTCCGCCCGCCGAGGGCGACGTCGTCGACCTGGGCGAGCTGGCCGTCGACCGCCTCGGCTGAGCACCTCGGGCACGTCCTCAGAGGTCCCGCTTCATCTGTTGCGCGGTGACCGCGTAGCCGAGGGAGTCGTAGAGCCGGATGGCAGCGGTGTTGTGGCCGAAGACGTTGAGCGCCATCGGTCGTCGCGCCCGAGCCCGCGGGCCGCGTCGTGCAGCGCCTCCATGAGCGCGCGCCCCAGGCCCTCTCCCCGCCGGCCCGCCTCCACCTCGATGTCGTAGATCCATGCCGACACACCGACGAACGCCGCCGGAGCTCGACCCAGCCGAGGCCGACCGGCTCGTCGCCGTCGCCCGCGAGGGCCGTCCAGAAGTGCATGCCCGGCTGTCCAGCCCGTCGGGCAGCAGCTCGGCGAACTCGACGGCCGACCGCGTCCTGGGCGGCCTCGAGGTCGAGCTGGCCGGAGTCGGCGATCTGCCTGGGCGTACTCGCGCTCGGACCTGCGCGCGGTAGGCGTCGTACTCCTCCGCGCGTCATCGGCCGCAGCCGCACGGCCTCAGGCACGGCCGAGGACGTCGCGCAGGGCCGCGAGCACCAGGAGCACGGCGTCGGGGCGGGCGTTGCGGCCCATCAGCCCGATCCGCCACACGCTGGCGGCGAAGGGACCGGCGCCGGCACCGATCTCGATGTCGTAGCGCTCGAGCAGCTCGCGACGCACGGCGGCGGAGTCGACACCGTCGGGGACCTTGACGGTCGTGAGGTCGGGCAGCCGGTGGCCCTCGGCGGCGAACAGCTCGAGGCCCATCTCCTCCAGGCCGGCCTGGAGCGCGTCGCCGGCCGCCTGGTGGCGCGCCCAGACGTTCTCGAGGCCCTCGTCGAGGATGCGGGTGAGCCCGGCGTGGAGGCTGGCGACCATCGCGGTGGGGGCGGTGTGGTGGTAGGTGCGCTGGGCCTTCCCGCCCGCCTCGCCGACGTAGCCGCCGAGCATCCCGAGGTCGAGGTACCACGAGCGCGGCTTCTCGACGCGTCGCTCGAAGGCGCGGTCGTTGATGGTGAACGGCGCGAGCCCGGGCGCCACGCCCAGGCACTTCTGGGTGCCGGCGTAGCCGATGTCGACACCCCAGTCGTCGGCGCGGAGCTCGATCCCGGCGATCGAGGTGACCGCGTCGACCAGCAGCAGGGCGTCGCCCTTGCCGGCGCCGAGCGCGGCGATGTCGGAGCGGACGCCCGTCGAGGTCTCGGCGTGGACCGCGGCGATGATCGCCGGGGACGGGTGGGCGGCGAGGACCCGGTCCACGTCGACCGGCTGCCCCCACTCGTGCTCGACGGCGACGACCTCGGCGCCGCAGCGGGCGGCCACGTCGGTCATCCGCTGGCCGAAGAGTCCGTTGACCGCGACCACGACGACGTCGCCGGGGTGCACGGTGTTGACGAAGGCCGCCTCCATGCCCGCCGAGCCGGTCGCGCTCAGCGGCAGCGTCCGGGCGCTGGAGGTGCCCCAGGCCGTGCGGAGCATCTCGCAGGTCTCGTCCATGATCCGGAGGAACTCCGGGTCGAGATGGCCGAGCAGCGGGCTGGCCAGCGCGCGGGTGGCCTCGGCGTAGGGGTTGGACGGACCGGGACCGAAGAGGTGGCGCTCGCGGATCATGACCATGCCCCTGACCGTAACGAAGTCCGACGCCTCACAGCACCGCGCCCGGGTTGAGGATGCCGTCCGGGTCGAGCGCGTCCTTGACCCGCCGGGTCAGTGCCATGACGTCCTCGCCGAGCTGGTCGGGCAGCGCGGCCTTCTTGGTGCGGCCCACGCCGTGCTCGCCGGTGATGGTGCCGCCGAGCCCGATGCGGCCGCGAGGATGTCGTCGAAGGCGGCACGGGCCCGGCGCTCGGACGTCCTCGTCGCCCGCCGGTAGACGATGATCGGGTGGGTGTTGCCGTCGCCGGCGTGCGCGACCACGGGGATCTCCACGTCGCGCGCCGTCGCGATCGCGGCCACGGCCGTCGAGCAGGTCGGGCAGCAGCGGCACCGGCACCCCGACGTCCTCGAGCAGCAGGGCGCCGCGGGCCTCGACGGCCGGGAACGCAGCCGCCGGGCCGCCACGAACATCTCCCCCTCCTCGGGGTCGTCGGTCACGACGACCTCGGCCGCACCCGCCGCCTCGCACGCCGCCTGCACCGCCGCGATCTCGGCGACGCGGGCCGTCCCCGGGCGCGTCGGACTGCACGACCAGCAGGGCGCCGCGCGACCGGTCGAGGCCGCTCGGCTGCATAGTCCTCGACCGCGTTGATCGACGCCTGGTCCATCAGCTCGATCATCGAGGGCCGCAGCGTGCGGCGTACGGCGACGACGGCCTGCGCGGCCGCACCCACCGTCGGCGAACGAGGCGACCAGCGTCGCGGGCGGCAGCGGCAGCGGGACGAGCCGCAGGATCGCCCGGGTGACGATGCCGAGGGTGCCCTCGCGGCCGACGAAGAGCTTGAGCAGCGACAGCCCGGCCACGTCCTTGATCCGCTTGCCGCCGAGGGTGACCAGGGTGCCGTCCGCGAGCACCACGTCGAGGCCGAGGACGTAGTCGGTGGTCACGCCGTACTTCACGCAGCACAGGCCGCCGGCGTTGGTCGCGACGTTGCCGCCGATCGAGCAGATCTCGTACGACGACGGGTCGGGCGGGTACCAGAGCCCGTGCTCGCGCGACGGCCGCCTTGACCTCGGCGTTGAAGCGCTCCCGGCTCGACGACGGCGACCTGGCA
The DNA here is from genome assembly GCA_963778975.1 of uncultured Actinomycetota bacterium. Lineage (GTDB taxonomy): Bacteria > Actinomycetota > Actinomycetes > Propionibacteriales > Nocardioidaceae > Nocardioides. Next base: position 110,963 of record CAVZWM010000024.1, on the reverse strand, counting down.
GTCGGCGTCGATCTCGATCGCGCGCATCCGCTCCAGGCTGAGCACGATGCCGCCGTCGACCGCGCTGGCGCCGCCGGAGAGCCCGGATGCCCGCCCCGCGCGGGACGACGGGCACCCGGTGGTGCGCGGCCCAGCGCACCGCCGTCTGCACCTGGTCTGCGGACTCGGCCCGGACCACCGCGACAGCGGTGCCGGCACCGGTGTCGCGGGACCAGTCGAAGCGGTACTTCTCCAGCGTGGCCGGGTCGGTCGCGACCACGTCCGCGCCGGCAGGGACTCGACGAGCTCGGCGAGGGCATCCATCGCCCATCGAACCACTCCCTGCGATCAGGCGGTCGCCTCCGCGACTGCCGCCTCGTCGGCGTGCGCGATGTGGCCGAGCTGGCGCCAGACGAGCGCCAGGGTGACTCCCGACGCCGGCGAAGGCGAACCACCACGGCGCGGTGACGCCCCACTGGCTGGCGATCAGGCCACCGAGGAACGAGCCGACGAGCATGCCGCCCATCACGCAGATCATGTAGACCGACCCGACCCGCCCCTGGAACTCGGTCGGCACGGCCCGCTGCCGCACGGCGTTGGACAGGGTGCCCCACACGAAGGCGTACGCGCCGAAGAAGAACATGAGCGGGTACGCCGCCCACGGCGAGGTCGTCAGCGCCATGGCGAGGTGGAAGAGCACCTCGGCCAGGAGCACCGCGCGCATCAGCGTGGCGAGCGGCACCCGCTTCTCGAGGAAGCCGAAGGCAGAAGGTGCCGAGCGAGTCCGCCGAGCGCCGACGCCGTGATGAGCAGGCCGAAGCCGGCCTCGTCCGATCCCGACCCGCTCCAGCGACCACAGCACCAGCACCGACCACGGGGCCGCCCAGGTGACGTTGAAGACCACGATGATCAGCGCGAGCGTGCGGACCGGAGGGCTGCCGAGCAGCCAGCGGACGCCCTCGGCGATGTCCTGCCGGACGTGGGTGTCGACGTGCGTCGCGAACGGCACCCGGCGGCGTACCGATCCGCGAGATCAGCACCACCCCGACGCGCCACGAAGACGGTGGTGAGCATGAACGGCAGCGCGGTCGCGGTCGTGAAGAGCAGCGCTCCGACCGCGGGCCCGACGAGCTGGTTGGCGGTCACCGCACCCGGCCATGATGCGCGCGTTGGCGATGCCGAGGTCGCGCTTGTCGACGAGCATCGGCACGCAGCGTCCCGCCCGTGGTGTCGGCGAACACCTCGGCGATGCCCAGCGCCAGGAGTGCCGACCAGCACGACGGCGATGTTGACGTGCCCGGTGACGATCACGGTGCAGAGCAGGGCCAGCACCACGACGCGCACGCCGTTGGCGGCCATGATCATCAGGCGTCGGTCCAGCCGGTCGGCGAGCGCTCCCGCGAAGAGTCCGACGACGAGCCAGGGCAGCTGGAGCGCGATGGCGGCGGAGGCGACCAGGAGCGGGTCGCGGGTCTGGGAGGCGACCAGCAGCGGACCGGCCGCCATCAGCAGGCCGTCGCCGAGGTTGGTCATCCACGACGACCCGACGAGCCAGCGGAAGCCGGTGCCGAGCCGCGTCGGGAGGACGGTCTCGACGATTCGGCTCACAGAGCACCGGAGCCTAGGCGGGTGCGACGCGCGTCGCACCCCCAATACAGCGGCAGGGTCAGGCGAGCTGGAGGTCCTCGACGCCCAGCTCCGCCTCGAGGGCGGCGGCAGCGCGCTCAGCAGTCAGCTGGTCGTTCTCGGCCTGGAGCCGGAGGACGAGGGTCTGCAGGTCCGCGACTCGGGTGCGCAGCCGCCGGTTCTCGAGCGTGAGAGCCGCCGTCGTGCGCGGATCGCTGGTCACATGACCGATCAGCGCCTTGGCCATGAAGAGCCTTTCGGAGGAAGTGATGCGGCCGCGAAGCGGCCGTCTCCAAGAGTCCCACCGCGCCCGCCGCGGGTCAATGCGTGGCGGTGGTCGACCGCGGTCCGCGGAGGCCGCTGGCAGAGCGGGCAGAAGTAGGACGACCGGTTCATGAAGGCCGCCCGCCGGATCGGCGTCCCGCAGCGATCGCACGGCTCGCCCTCGCGGCCGTAGGCGTGCAGCGAGCGGTCGAAGTAGCCCGACTCGCCGTTGACGTTGACGTAGAGCGCGTCGAAGGACGTGCCGCCCTGGGCCAGCGCGTCCCGCATCACCGTCGCGGACGTGGCCGAGCACGTCGCGGAGCCTGCGCGGCGGTGAGCCGGTCGCCGGGCCGGTCGACGTGCAGCTGCGCGCGCCACAGCGCCTCGTCGGCGTAGATGTTGCCGACCCCGGAGACGAGGCCCTGGTCGAGCAGCTGCCGCTTGATCCCGACCGTACGGCGACGGATGCGGCGGACGACGTCGGCCTCGTCGAACTCCGGGTCGAGCGGGTCGCGGCCGATGTGCGCGATCTCGGTCGGCAGCTCGGCGCCGCCGTCGGAGACGAGCAGGCCGCCGAACATCCGCTGGTCGACGAACCGCATCTCGAGCGGCAGCCGCTCCGACGGTCGAGACGAGCGCGAAGCGCACCCGCAGGTGGCGTCTCGTCGGCGGCGCCGGGCTGCTGGAGCAGCATCTGGCCGCTCATGCCGAGGTGGCCGAGCAGCGCGTCGCCGCGGGGCTCAGGGCGAGCCAGCCAGAAGTACTTGCCGCGGCGGCGGACGGCCTCGATCCGCTGGCCGACGAGGGCGGCGACGAAGCCGTCGGACCCGCGCGGGTCACGCCGGAGCGGGCGCGGGTGGAGCACCTCGACGGCGTCGATGCGTGGCGCCGGTGACGTGGCGTGCGAGGCCGGCCCGGACGACCTCGACCTCGGGCAGCTCAGGCACGGGGCAGGGATCCGGGTCAGGCTTCGGTCGCGGCTGGCGTGCGGCGGAGCTCGACGTAGGCGGTCTCGGCGGCGCCCTGCTCGGCCTCCTTCTTCGAGCGGCCGGTGCCGTGGCCGTAGCAGCTGCTCGCCGACGCGGACGCGGGCGACGAAGGTCTTCATGTGGTCGGGGCCGTCGTCCTCGATGACGTACTCGGGAACACCGAGGCCGAGGTCGGCGGAGAGCTCCTGCAGGGAGGTCTTCCAGTCGAGGCCGGCGCCCATGGAGGCGGCGGCCTCCATCACCGGGTCGAAGAGCCGGTGGACCACGCGTGGCGGCCACGCCTCGATGCCGCCGCTCAGGTGGATCGCGCCGATGACGGCCTCGACGGTGTCGGAGAGGATCGAGGCCTTGTCGCGACCGCCGGTCGTCTCCTCGCCGCGGCCGAGCTTGATGTGCTGGCCGAGGTCGATCTCGCGGGCCACGTCGGCCAGGGCGCGGGCGTTGACGACCGCCGCGCGCAGCTTGGCCAGCCGCCCCTCGGAGAGGTCGGGGTGGGCTGGTGTAGAGCGTCTCGGTGACCACGACCCCGAGCACCGAGTCGCCGAGGAACTCCAGGCGCTCGTTGGTGGGGATCTGCCCGTTCTCGTAGGCGAACGAGCGGTGCGTCAGGGCGCGGTCGAGCAGCCCGGGATCCAGGACCGGATCCCCGAGCGCCTCGCGCAGCTCCTGGTGCTCAGCGGAGTTGCTCGGCTCGGTCAGAGGACCTGGCGACGGTCGGCGCGGGCGCCGTACTGGCCGCACTGCGCCGCACGCGCGGTGCGGGAGGTGCTTGGCGGCGCAGGCGGGGTTGGCACACGTCACCAGGATGGGCGCGACGGCCTTCCACTGCGACCGGCGGTGGCGCGTGTTGCTGCGCGACATCTTCCGCTTCGGAACAGCCATGGTTCTCTCCTGGTGTTGCTGCGAGTCGCCTCGGCCGGGTACGTCCCGGCCGGTCAGTCTGTGGTCAGTCTCTGGTCGTGCGTCGAGCTGGTCGAGGCCGGCCCACCGCGGGTCGATCGGCGCCTCGTGTGCGTGGTCGGGATCATCGGCCAGTCGCGCGCCACACTCGACGCACAATCCGGGACAATCCTCTCGGCACAGCGGCTGGAACGGAAGTGCAAGCACCACCGCGTCCCGCAGCAGGGGCTCGAGGTCGAGCAGGTCGTCCTCGAGCTGGCTGATCTCGTCGTCCAGGTCGCGGTCGTGGTGCTCCGCGCCTTGTCGTGCTGCTCGGCGTAGACGTACAGCTCCTGGAGCCGCGACGGTGATCTCGTCCTCGATCGGCTCCAGGCACCGTCCGCATTCGCCCTCCAGCTCGGCCGTGGCCGTGCCGGTGACCAGCACTCCCTCCATGACCGCCTCGAGCCGCAGGTCGAGTTCGACCGGCGACCCTTCGGGGACACGCAAGGACTTCGATGCCAAGTTCTGCCGGTGCCGGAACCGTGAGCTCGATCTCACGCTGGGACCCCGGGCGGCGGCCGAGCTCGCGTGTATCGAGCACGAGCGGCGCCCTCGGGTCCAGGCTGGTCACGACGTCACTCCGCTTCCGGACACAGAACACAACCGCGGAATCGTAGCCGCCCCGCGTGTGAGGGGGCAAAACGGAGTGGTCGGCCGCGGGTCACGCCGTTGCGCTCAGCGAGACGCTCGTCACGAGCCGCTGCGTCGGACCGCAGTCCGGCACCAGACCGGTCACGTCGCCGCCGAAGGTGGCGACCTCCTTGACCAGGCTGGTGGACACGAACGACCATTGCCGGACTGCGTCGGGCAGGAACACCGTCTCGACGTCGGCGCAGGCTGGGAGTTCATCTGGGCCATCTGGAGCTCGTAGTCGAAGTCGCTGACCGCCCGCAGCCCCTTGACGATCGCGACGATGTCGATGTCGAGGCAGAAGTCGACGATCAGGCCGGTGAAGCCGTCGACGCGGACGTTGTCCGAGGCCGGCGCAGGCCTCCGGTGAGCATCTCGATGCGCTCGTCGGGCGTGAAGAGCCGGCTCTTGGAGGCGTTGACGCCGATCGCGACGACGACCTCGTCGAAGAGCTTGGCCGCGCGCTCGATGATGTCGAGGTGGCCGTTGGTGACCGGGTCGAAGGACCCGGGACAGACCGCTGCGAGCGGCACGCGGGTGCCTCGCTTCGGTGGCACTCCGGCCCGTCGAGGGCTCCGGCTAGGTCGGCGAGTGACCGTACCAAAGAGCGGTCTCGCCGTAGCGTCTTCGTCCGCTCCCCCTCGATCCCGTCGGGCCACACGACCTCGCTGCGGCGCCCGGACCGCTCGACGACGACGAGTGCACCCGGCACCAGCCAGTCGTGCGCGACGAGGGCGGCGAGGTTGGCCGCGACCTCCTCGTCGGGCATCGGGTAGGGCGGGTCGGAGAAGACCAGGTCGTAGGGCGCCATCGGTGGCTGCGTGGAGGGCGGTCGCGACGGAGCCGGTCACCACGTGGGCCCGGCGTGAAGCCGAGGGTGATCGCGTTGCGGGAGATCAGCGCAGCCGTCCGCCGGTCCTGCTCGACCAGCGTCACCACGCCGGCTCCCCGCGACCAGGCCTCGAGGCCGACGGCGCCGGAGCCGGCGTAGAGGTCGAGGAAGCGCAGGCCGTCGAGCGAGCCGCACCGCGACTCGATGGCGGAGAACAGCGCCTCCCGCACGCGGTCGCTCGTGGGCCGGGTCGTCTGGCCCCGGGGCGTGTCCAGGCGACGGCCTCCGGCCGTTCCCCCGATGATGCGAGTCATTGCCCCGTGCTCAGCCCTTCTCCATGTACTCCGACGCGGCGGAGTGCTCGACCTCGGCCACGGCGGCGGCGAGGTCGGGCGCCCGGGCGAGCTCGGGGTCCTCGGAGAGTAGCTCCTCGGCGGCCTCGCGGGCACGCACGATCGTCTTCTCGTCGCGCAATACCCGAAGTGTGACGAGGCCGGAGCGGAAACCCGACTGGCTCGCGCCGAGCACGTCGCCCTCGCGCCGCTGCTCGAGGTCGACCCTGCTCAGCTCGAACCCGTCGGTCGTCGAGGCCACGGCGTCGAGGCGGTCGCGTGCCGGCGACGCCGAGCTCGGCGTGGGACACCAGCAGGCACAGGCCGGGCAGCCCGCCCCGGCCGACCCGGCCGCGGAGCTGGTGGAGCTGGGAGACGCCGAAGCGGTCGGCGTCGAGCAGCACCATGGTGGTGGCGTTGTGCACGTCGACGCCGACCTCGATGACCGTCGTGGAGACGAGGACGTCGATCTCCCCCGCGGCGAAGGCCCGCATGGTGCGGTCCTTGTCGTCGGGCGTGCAGCCGGCCGTGCAGCTGGGCGACCCGCAGCCCGGCCAGCGGCCCGGCGACGAGCTCGGCGTGGACGTCCTCGACCGCGGCCAGCGGCACCGCTTGGGCGGGATCTCGACCCCCTCGTCGTCGACGTCGACCTGGTCGGTCTCGCCCTCCTCGTGGGTGTCACCGCTGATCCGCGGGCACACGACGTAGACCTGGTGGCCCTTCTCGACCTCCTCGCGCACCCGCTGCCAGACGCGGCCGATCCACGACGGCTGGTCGACGAGCGGCACCACGTTGGTCTGGATCGGGGCACGCCCGGCCGGCAGCTCCGCGAGCACCGAGGTCTCCAGGTCGCCGAAGACGGTCATCGCCACGGTGCGCGGGATCGGCGTCGCGGTCATCACCAGGACGTGCGGAGGCGTGCCCGCCTTGTCGGTCAGGGCCGCGCGCTGCTCGACGCCGAAGCGGTGCTGCTCGTCGACGACGACGAGGCCGAGGTCGGCGAACTCGACGCGGTCCTCGAGCAGGGCGTGGGTGCCGATCACGATGCCGGCCTCGCCGGTGACGATGCGGAGCATGGCCTCCTGGCGGGCCGCCCGGCCCATGGAGCCGGTGAGCAGCGACGACCGTGGTCGCCTCCGCCGCACCGCCGAGCATCCCGCCCTGGGCGAGGTCGCCGAGCATCGCGCTGATCGAGCGGTGGTGCTGCTGGGCGAGCACCTCGGTGGGCGCCAGCAGGGCCGCCTGGCCGCCGGCGTCGACGACCTGCAGCATCGCCCGCAGCGCGACGAGGGTCTTGCCGGAGCCGACCTCGCCCTGGAGCAGCCGGTTCATCGGGTGCGAGCGGGTGAGCTCGGTCGCGACGAGGTCGCCGATCTCGCGCTGGCCGCCGGTGAGCTCGAACGGCAGCCGGGCGTCGAACGCCGCCAGCACCCCGTCGTCGCGTCCGGCCCGGGCCTGCGCACCCAGCGCGCGGTGGGCGGCTCGTCGTCGGGCGAGCACGAGCTGCAGCACGAGCGCCTCCTCGAAGCGGAAGCGCTTCTGGGCCGCGCCGAGCTGGCTCCAGTCGTCGGGTGCGTGGATCCAGCGCAGCGCCTGGGTGACCGTCGAGGAGCTCGAACCGTTCACGGAGCTCGGGCGTGAAGACGTCGGGGACGTCGGTGACCAGGTCGAGGGTGGACGCGATGACCTTCTGCAGGTCCCACGAGTAGAGCTTGGCGGTCAGCGGGTAGACCGGCATCAGCTTGCTCATGCTGGCGGCCTCGGCGCCGTCGACGGGCGAAGCCGTGCGGTTGCTCGAGCTGCCAGCTGCTGCCGGAACTGCTTGGCCTTGCCGGTGAAGATCGCCCGGCTGCCCGGCCGGAACTCGTCCTCGTGTGCGCTGGGCCATGGCCTGGTAGGGGCTGAAGAAGGTGACGGAGAAGTCGGGGCCGTCGGTGCGGAGGCGGACCGTCGTACGCCACTGGCGGCGGTTGCCGTGCGCGTGAACGGCGCGCTCGTCGCAGGAGCGCACCTCGCCGACGATCGTCAGGTGCTCGCCGACCACGGGCTCGGCGACCTCGGACAGCTCGGTGGAGGCGACGTAGCGACGCGGGAAGTGGCGCAGCAGGTCACCGACCGTGCGCAGCCCGAGGCCCTCCTCGACGAGCTTGCGCTTCTTGTGACTGGCGCCGAAGACGGCCCCGATCGGGCTGTCCGGCGTGATGGCGACCAGCTGACCGACCTCACTCGACGCTGACGAGCAGCGGGTAGCGCGGCTGGCCGCCGTCGTGCAGGGCGACGTCGACGGTCGGGTGGTGCTCCTCGACGTAGGCCAGGAGCGGGCCGCGAGGTCGACGCCCTCGCTCGCCGGAGACGATCGTGACGAGCTCGCCACCACCGCCGAGCAGGCGCTCGAGCACGTCGACGGCGACGGTGTCGAGGTCGGACCCCGACGACGGCGAAGTCGCCCGCGATCACGCCGAGCACGTCCCCCGGCTCGCAGGGGCCGGCCATCGTCATCGCCTGGCGGGCGGCGACGGTGACCGCGCCGTGGCGGGCGTGACGTGCGGTCGCGGTCATCTCGCGGACGTCGTCGTCGAAGGTGCGACCGGGCTCGTGCACGGCGATCGCGGCCAGGCCCTGGACCTGGGCGTGGGTCGGGATCACCTCGACCGGTGACGTCGTGCTCGGCCTCCGCGGTGCGGGCGGCGATCTCGGCGACCCGCACGGTGTCGGCGTCGTTGGGGAGCAGCACGACCTCGGCCGCGCCGCAGGCGGTGATCGCCTCGAGCAGCTGGCCGGTGGAGGGACGCTGGCCCGGACCACCGCGTACGACGACGGCGCCCGCCGACTCGAAGAGCGCCGCCAGACCGGGACCGGCAGCCACCGCCACGACGCTGCGGCCGGTCCGGCTCGACGGCTTGTGCCGGGCCTCGCTGACCTGCTCGGCGAAGTGGGTGACCCGGATCCGGTGGGGACGGCCGGCGGTCGATCCCCGCCTCGATCGCGGCACCGACGTCGTCGACGTGGACGTGGACGTTCCACAGCCCCTCACCGCCGACGACGACGAGGCTGTCGCCGAGGGTCGCCAGCACCGCCCGGAGCGACGGTGACGGCGTCGTCGTCGGCGTCGAGGAGGTACATCACCTCGTAGGACGGGCCGTCCTCGGTCAGGTCGTCGGTCGGCGACGGCCACCGGGATGTGGTGGGTGCCGATCGGAGCGGCGTACGGCGAGGACGACGCCCGGTCGCGATCGGTCTCGGCGGCATCGAGGACGACGCACAGGCCGCGACCACCCGCGTCGACCACACCGGCCTGCGGCCAGCACCGGGAGCTGCTCGGGCGTCCGCGCCAGCGCCAGCCTGGCGGCCGCGGCGGCGGCCGACAGGATCGTGCGGGCGCGGGCCGACGGCTCCCGGGCCGCCTCCAGCGCCGCGTCGGACGCGGCGCGCGCGACGGTGAGGATGGTGCCCTCGACCGGGCGTGCCCACCGCGGCGTAGCTCGCATCGGTCGCCGCGGCATGGCGGTCGCCATCACGTCGGCCCGTCGGTCCTCGGCGGTGGCCGCGGCCAGGTGGCGTACGAACGCACGCAGCATCTGGCTCAGGATCACCCCGGAGTTGCCCCGCGCGCCCAGCAGGGCGCCGCGGGCCAGCACGGTCATCGCCTCGGCGAGCTCGATCCCCGGATCGGCCGCCATCGCCTCGCGCAGCCCGTCGCGCGCCGCGGAGACGGTGAGGAACATGTTGGTGCCGGTGTCGCCGTCGGGCACCGGGTAGACGTTGAGCGCGTCGATCTCCTCGCGCGCCGTGGACAGCGCGTCGGTCGCGATGTCGACGAAGCGGGCAATCCCGTGCAGGGTGATGCCGTGGGTGACGTGCTCCATCGAGGCGGGTGCTCCCAGTGTGTTCGCAGGCAGTGTGTCGCGGGCCACAGAGTAGTGCCCCTGCCCCCTGCGATTTCATCTCCCCCGCGGTCCTCGGCTACTCTTGCGCGGTTGCCTGCTGCCAGCCCTGATCGGTGGCAGGACCCTGACATTGACCCTCGAACGGATCGGAGTGCACGGTGGCTGCCGTCTGCGACATCTGCGCCAAGAAGCCGGGCTTCGGAAACAACCGTCCCTGGTCCCGCAAGATCACGAAGCGCCGCTTCAACCCCAACATCCAGCGCGTCCGGGCGACCGTCAACGGTACGCCCAAGCGCCTGAACGTCTGCACCGGCTGCCTGAAGGCCGGCAAGGTCTCCCGCTGACCTGACCCAGACTCACGACGACCCCGGCTCCGGCCGGGGTCGTTGCCATTTCGGGGTGCTCGTGTGGGAGTCAGAAGTGGGTCCAGCCGGTGGGGCCGTCGTACGCCCCTCCGTCGACCGTGACGCCCTCTCCCTCGAGCACCTCGCCGACGACCTGCCATCCCGCGGGCACCGACGCGACGTCGGGGAAGGTCGCCAGCAGCGCGTGGTCGTCCCCGCCGCCGAGGATGAACTGCAGCGGGTCCGCGCCCAGGGCGGCGCCCACCGCCTGGAGCGGCTCGGGGATCTCGAAGGCACCGCGGCGTACGTCGATCGCCACACCACTCGCCTCCGCGAGGTGGCCGGCCTCGGCGAGGAGTCCGTCGGAGATGTCGATCAGGGAGGTGGCCCCCGCCTCGGCGGCCACCCTGCCCTCGGCGTACGGCGGCTCCGGTCGGCGGTAGGCCTCGACCAGCACGCGGGGGGAGCGGAAGCCGCGGCCGAGGACGGCGAGGCCACCGGCGGCCCACCCCTGCCGTCCGACGAGGGCGAGCACGTCGCCCGGCTGGGCGCCGGAACGGAGGACGGGTGACTGCGTGCACTGGCCGAGCACGGTCACCGCGATGACGAGCTGGTCGGAGCGGGTGAGGTCTCCCCCGACCACGTGCGCGCCGACCTGCTCGCACTCCGCCGCGAAGCCGCGGGCGAAGTCGAGCGCCCACTGCACGGGCAGGTCGGCCGGGGCGGCGAGACCGATGGTGAGGTGGCGCGCGGTGCCACCCATGGCGTTGACGTCGGAGATGTTCTGCGCGGCGGCACGGTGGCCGACGTCCTCGGCGCTGGCCCAGTCGCGGCGGAAGTGGCGGCCCTCGACCACCATGTCGGTGGACACCACCACGTGACCGTGCTTGATGCGCAGCACCGCCGCGTCGTCGCCGGGGCCGACGAGCACGTGCTCGTCGGTGCCGAAGAGCTTCACGAGCTCGGAGATCAGGCCGAACTCGCCTGTGTCGGCCAGCGTCGCGTCGGGGGGAAGGACCATGGCTCCATCCCACCAGATCGACGCCGGATCCCGGTGGACCGATCCCCTGTCGGCCCGCACGCACGGCGCGGTAGGTTGGCCCGGACACACCCGCAATGACGAGACCGAGGAGTCCACGATGGTCGTCCAGGCCTACATCCTGATCCAGACCGACGTCGGCAAGGCCGCCGACGTGGCCAAGGCCATTGCCCAGGTCAGCGGCGTCACGCTCGCCGAGGACGTCACCGGTCCCTACGACGTGATCGTGCGGGCCGAGGCGCAAGAACGTCGACGAGCTGGGCAAGCTCGTCGTGTCGAAGGTCCAGAGCCTCGACGGCATCACGCGCACGCTGACGTGCCCGGTCGTCCACATCTGACGAGACACGTGCACCTACGACGACGCCCCGGCCCGAGCGGCCGGGGCGTCGTCGTGTCTGCGGCCGTCTCGCCTGGTCCTGCCGCTGTCCGCCTGCGGCTCGGGGACCGTGTCGATCGACGAGCACGACCTCTCCGAGGCCGACCGCGCCACCTGCGAGGCCCTGGTCGACGACCTGCCGGACACCCTCGCCGGCGAGCGGCGCCGCTCGGTGGACCCGGACGACGCCCTGGGCGCCGCGTGGGGCGACCCGGCGTACGTCCTGACCTGCGGCGTGCCCGAGCCCGACGACTACGAGCCCACCGACGAGTGCAGCGCGATCGCCGACGTCGGCTGGTGGGTCCCCGACGACCAGCTGCACGACATGCGGGAGGACGCCGGTGCCATCGCCCTCAGCCTCACGCCGTACGTCGAGGTGGAGGTGCCCGCGCGCTACCGCACGGACGGCATCGACCGCGCGCTCGCGGAGCTGGCGCCGGTGCTGCAGGAGCACCTGACCGCCGGACGGCCCTGCCTGTAGGTCAGCGCAGCCCGGTGTCGCGGCGCAGCGCGAGCTGGACCAGCCGGTCGACGAGCTCGGGATAGGTCATCCCGGTCGCGGCCCAGAGCTGGGGATACATCGAGGTCGGCGTGAAGCCGGGCATCGTGTTGAGCTCGTTGATGACCAGCGACCCGTCGGGCATCACGAAGAAGTCGACCCGGGCCAGGCCCTCGCAGGACAGCGCGTCGAAGGCGCGCACCGCCATCGCCCGCAGCGCCTGCTCGGTCTCGGCGTCGAGGTCGGCGGGGATGTCGATCTCGGTGTGCTGGTCGGCGAGGTACTTGGCCTCGAAGTCGTAGAACTCGTGGTCGCCGCCGGTGCGGACCTCGCCGGGCCGCGACGTCTCCGCCGGGCCGTCGAGGGTGCCGAGCACCCCGCACTCGATCTCGCGTGCGCCTTCCATCGACTCCTCGACGAGCACCTTGGGATCGTGGCCGAAGGCCTCCTCCAGTGCGTCGGCGATCTCGTCGGCCGCGTGGATCTTGCTGATCCCCATGCTCGAGCCGGCGCGGGCGGGCTTGGCGAACGAGGGGAAGCCGAGGTCCTCGATGCGGGTCAGGACACCCGCCTGGTCCTGCTCCCACTCGGCGCGGGTGACCACGATGCCGGGGGTGACCGGCAGGCCGGCAGCCTGCAGGACGACCTTCATGAAGGCCTTGTCCATGCCGATCGCCGAGGCCAGGACGCCGGACCCGACGTAGCGCACACCCGCCATCTCGAGCAGGCCCTGGAGCGTGCCGTCCTCACCCCACGGGCCGTGGAGCAGCGGGAACACCACGTCGACCTCGCCGATCACCGACGGCACCGAGGCCGCCTCGGTCACCACCAGGTCGGTGCCGGTCGTGGCGCCCATCAGCGCGACCGGCGAGCGGTCGCCGTCCACGGTGGGCAGGTCGTTGCCGTGGATGGCCAGCCGTGACGGCTCGTCGGCCTCCAGCACCCACCGGCCGTCCAGCGCGATGCCGACGGGCACGACGTCGTACGTCTCCCGGTCGATCGCGGCCAGCACGCTGCCGGCGGTGACGCACGAGATGCCGTGCTCGGAGGAGCGGCCACCGAACACGACGGCGACGCGCGCCTTCCGGGTCGCATCGCGGACGGGCTCGCTCGGGGTGGTCTCGTTCATCGGCACGACCCTATCCACCTACGCTGGCGCACATGGCAACAGATCCGTCCCACAAGCTCAGCACCATCGCCGTCACGGCCGGTCGGCCCGAGCGCACACCCGACGCGCCGCTCAACACGCCGATCACGATGGCCGCGACCTACGTCGCCGGTGGGGACGTCGAGTACGGCCGCTACGGCAACCCCACGTGGACGGCGCTCGAGGAGGCGCTGGGCGCGCTGGAGGGCGGGCGGTGCCTGACCTTCGCGTCCGGGCTGGCCGCCGTCGCCACGGTGCTCGACCTCGTCGCCACGGACTCCAAGGTCGTCGTGCCGCGCCACGGCTACACCGGCACGATCATGCAGCTCGCCGACCTCGAGTCGCGCGGCCGGCTGCGCGTCGAGCTCGTCGACATCACCGACACCGACGCCGTCGTCGCGTCGTGCGCGGACGCCGCGCTGGTGTGGCTGGAGTCGCCGACCAACCCGGCGCTCGAGATCGCCGACATCCCGACGATCACGGCTGCGGCCCACGAGGCGGGTGCCTACGTCGTGGTCGACAACACCTTCGCCACTCCCCTGCTCCAGCGCCCGCTCGAGGACGGCGTCGACATCGTCGTCCACTCCGCCACGAAGTACCTCGCCGGCCACTCGGACGTCCAGATGGGCGCGATCGTCGTCCGCGACGACGACCTGTACGCCGTCCTGAAGGGTCGCCGCGACCTGGTGGGCGCCATCCCGGGGCCGTTCGAGGCGTGGCTGACCCTGCGCGGCCTGCGCACCCTCCACCTGCGCGTCGAGCGGGCCCAGGCCAACGCCCAGGAGCTCGTCCGACGCCTCCCCGACCACCCGGCGGTCGAGACCGTCCTCTACCCGGGGTTCGGCGGCATCGTCTCGATCGTGCTCGCCCAGGGCGAGATGGCGGCCGACCTGCTCAGCCGCAAGACGCGGCTCTGGGTGCACACGACGTCGCTCGGCGGCGTCGAGTCGACGCTCGAGCGGAGACGGCGGTGGAAGGCCGAGGCGCCCACCATCTCGGACGCGCTGGTCCGGCTGTCGGTCGGCATCGAGGACGTCGACGACCTGTGGGACGACCTGCGCACCGCACTCGACGGATGCGTCGGCTGACCTCGGTCAGTCCGTCTCCGCCTTGGTGTCGCGCGCGATGAACGAGTTCATCATGTCCAGCGCGGTCATCTTCCCGTCGACGACCGCGTCGACGGCTGCGGCGATGGGCGCGTCCACCCCGTTGGCCTGTGCCAGCGCGAGGAGCGACTTGCAGGACTTGGCGCCCTCGGCGACCTGACGCGTCGACGCGTAGATCTCCTCGGTCGTCATGCCCTGGCCGAGCCTCTCGCCGAACGTGCGGTTGCGCGACAGCGGCGAGGAGCAGGTGGCGACGAGGTCGCCCAGCCCGGCCAGGCCCATCAGGGTCAGCGGGTTGGCACCCTGGGCCATCGCCAGGCGGGCGGTCTCGGCGAGGCCCCGGGTGATGACCGACGCGGTCGTGTTGTCACCGAAGCCCAGGCCGACAGCCATGCCGACTGCAAGGCCGACGACGTTCTTGTAGGCGCCACCGATCTCGCACCCCAGCACGTCGACGGAGGTGTAGGGACGGAAAGCCGGGCCGTGGGTGAGGGCCTGCAACCGCTTGGCCGTCTCCTCCTCGACACAGGCCACCACCGAGGCCGCGGGCTCGCGTCGCGCGATCTCGCGGGCCAGGTTGGGTCCACTGACGACGGCGATCCGGTCGGCGGAGGCGTCGGTGACCTCCTGGATGACCTCACTCATCCGCATCAGTGAGCCGAGCTCGACGCCCTTCATCAACGACACCAGGGTGGCGTGCGGCGGGAGGATCGGCGCCCACTCGGTGAGGTTCTGGCGCAGGATCTGCGACGGGACGGTCAGGACGACGACGTCGGCGCCGGCCGCGACCTGCTCGGGGTCGCTGGACGCAGTCACCGAGGGCGGCAGCTCGATCCCGGGGAGGTAGTCGGTGTTCTCGCGACGACCGTTGATCGCCTCGACCACCTCCTCGCGGCGCCCCCACAGCATGACGTCGTTGCCGGCGTCGGCGAGCACCAGCGAGAAGGCCGTGCCCCACGATCCGGCACTGAAGACAGCGATCTTGGTCATCGGCTGCGTTTCCTCCTCGGCCCGCGGGCGTCGTCGTTGGGGTTGCCAGTCTCACGTACGCCGCGCTCGCGCGGGTCGAAGCGCTGCTCCGGGGCATCCGCGCCGCGCAGGTCCGCGACGAGGTCGGTGATCGCCGCCATGATCCGGTCGGTGGCCTGCGCAATGACCTCGCCGGTGTGCTCCTGTGCCACGAGGTCACCCAGGTCCACCGGGTCGCCGGCCTTCATGGTGATGTGCTTGCGCGGCCACAGGTGCGGCGTCTTCGTGTAGGGCGGCAGGATCTCGTGCGCGCCCCACTGCCCGACGGGGATCACCGGGCAGCCGGTCTCGAGCGCGATCCGTGCGGCACCGGTCTTGCCCTTCATCGGCCACAGGTCGGGATCCCGGCTGAGGGTGCCCTCGGGATAGACCACGATGCACTCGCCGTCGCGAACCGCAGCGACCGCCGCGTCGAAGGCGCCGACGGCGTTGCGGGTCAACCGCTCGACCGGGATCTGGCCGGCTGCGTGGAGGAAGCCGCCCAGCGCCTTGTTGGTGAAGAGGCTCGACTTCGCAAGGTAGCGCGGCAGCCGACCGTGGTCGTAGACGAAGTGCGCCGACAGCAGCGGGTCGATGTGCGAGATGTGGTTGATCGCGACGATGCAGCCGCCGGTCGCCGGGATCTTCTCCCCGTCGATCCACGTGCGCGAGGACGCGGCCAGCAGGGTGGGCTTGAGGACGGATGCACCGAAGATGAACGGGACGCCCCGCTTCTGCTCCAGCTTCCTGACTCGCACGCCGAGCAGGCTACTCGCATCGACGTCCGCTGGGACGTCACCTGCGGGGCAGGTCGCGGGGTGGAAGAATCGTCGTCGATGTCCCACGCACCGCGCCCCAGACCCACTGTCGTCGTCGTACCGGTCAAGCCGCCCGCCGTCGGCAAGTCCAGGCTCGGCGACCTGCCCGCACGGCAGCGCCACGACCTGGCCGAGGCGTTCGCCCTCGACACCGTCGAGGTGGCCCTGCGCACCGAGGGCGTGCTCGCCGTCCTCGCCGTCACCGACGACTTCATGCTCGCGTCGCGCCTGCGCGCGGCGGGCTGCGAGGTGATGCCCGACGGGACCACCGACGACCTCAACGCCACCCTGGTGCAGGCCGCGGCCGAGGTCGTACGCCGCTGGCCGGGCGCGGTCCCGGTCGCCCTGTGTGCCGACCTCCCGGGCCTGGTGGCCGGCGAGCTGCGCGCCGTCCTGGACTGCGTGCCGGACACGGGCGCCGCGTTCCTGCGCGACAGGGCCGGCACCGGAACGACGCTCTACGCCGCGGATCCGGCGGTCTTCGAGCCGAGGTTCGGCGTGGACTCGGCGGCCGCGCACGTGGCAGCGGGCGCCCTCGAGATCGACGTACACGCACCCAGCGTCCGGGCCGACGTCGACGACCTCGCCGACCTCAACGCGGCTCTCGTCGCCGGCGTGGGTCCGCACACCGCTGCCGCCACTGGACGCGGCGCACCATCGGTGTCGGGACAGCACGAGGGCGGGCCACCCCTCGGGTGACCCGCCCTGTTGACCGTGCTGGAGTCAGGACTTCTTGGCGGCCTTCTTGGCAGGAGCCTTCTTGGCTGCGGCCTTCTTGGCGGGTGCGGCCTTCTTCGCCGGAGCCTTCTTGGCCGGAGCCTTGGCAGCGGCAGTCGTCTTCTTCGCCGGAGCCTTCTTGGCCGGAGCCGCCTTCTTGGCAGCCGCAGTCGTCTTCTTGGCCGGAGCCTTCTTGGCCGGAGCCGCCTTCTTGGCAGGAGCCTTCTTGGCTGCGGCCTTCTTGGCGGGTGCGGCCTTCTTCGCCGGACGCCTTCTTGGCCGGAGCCGCCTTCTTCGTCGTCGACGTCTTCTTGGCGGCCGGCGACGCAGCCGAGGCGACGGCCGCAGCGGCCGAGCGCACGGCGGCGGGCGGCTTGGGCATGGTGGCGGCCGTCAGCTTCGGCAGCTTCTTCGCGCCGGAGATGATGTCCTTGAGCTCCTTGCCCGCGGAGAACTTCGGCACTGCCTTCTTCTTCGACTTCATGCGCTCACCGGTCTGCGGGTTGCGGACCCAGCGGGCGTTGCGGACGGCCTTCTCGAACGAGCCGAAGCCGGTGATGGCGACCTTCTCGCCCTTGGCGACCTCGCGGGTGATGGTGTCGAGCACCGAGTCCAGCGCGTGCGCGGCCTGCTTGCGGTTCCCCTCGTAACGCGCGGCGAGCGCGTCGATGAGCTGTGTCTTGTTCACTAGCTTCCCTTCCAATGAACCCGGAAGCCGAGCTTGTGCTCGACCTTCTGCGTCGCACGCTAGGCACACGGAGGGGCGACCACAATCACCATCGGCCCTAAAACACCATGTATTTCGGGGTATTTCGGGCTTTCTCGTGCTGGCGTGGGTCAGTTGCCGCCGGCGGGCAGGGCTTCGAGCATGACGTCGGGGTTGTCGCGTGCGGTGACCATGGCGCGCCACTGGTCGACGAACAGCGCCAGTCGGGTGCCGTCACTGCGCTCGAGGACCTCGACGCCCCGCATCCCGGCCAGCGCCGCGGCGCCGGCCGCGTCGGTGCGCCGGGCGACCTGGTAGTCGAGCCGGGAGAACCGGATCGGGGAGTTGAACTCGTTGGTCATCCGGTCCTCGACCACCTCGAACTGCATCGGACCGACCGCCGCCAGGACCGGGCTCTGGTCGCCGCGCAGGTCGGACCGCAGCACCTGCACCACGCCCTCCTGGTCGAGCTGCTCGATGCCGCGGCGGAACTGCTTGTAGCGGCCGATGTCGCCGGCGCTGGCGGTCACGAAGTGTTCGGGGGCGAAGCTGGGGACGGGCGGGTACTCGATGGGGTCGCCGACGTAGACGGTGTCCCCGACGCGGAGGGCCTGCGCGTTGACGAAGCCGATGATGTCGCCGGGCTCGGCGCTCTCGACCGAGGTCGTCTCGCGGCCGAAGACCGCCTGGGCGAACTTCGTCGCGAACGGTCGCCCGGTGGTGGCGTGGGTGACGACCATGCCGCGCTCGAACGTCCCGGACACGACCCGGGCGTAGGCGAGCCGGTCGCGGTGGGCGTTGTTCATCCCGGACTGCACCTTGAAGACGAACGCGCTGAACTCGTCGTCGACCTGGCGGACCGAGCCGTCGACGCCCGCGGTCGCGCTGGGGTCCGGCGCCAGGTCGAGCAGCAGGTCCAGCAGCTGCGCGACGCCGAAGTTCTGCAGAGCCGAGGCGAACATGACGGGCGTGGTCTCCCCGGCCAGGAAGCGCTCCTGGTCGTGGTCGGCGTCGTCGAGGGTGAGCAGCTCGTGCTCCTCGACCGCGTCGGCCCACAAGTGCGCGTCGTCCTCCTCGACCTCGTCGGGGCTCAACCGCTGCTCGGGAGCCCGGGTGGCGCCACCGGCGGTGCGGGTGTACTTCACGAACTCGCCCGTACGGCGGTCCAGGACGCCGCGGAAGTCGCCGGCCTCACCGACGGGCCAGGTCAGGGGAGTGGGACGGAGCTTGATCTTCTCCTGGATGAGGTCCATCAGCTCGAGCGCCGACAGCCCGGGACGGTCCCACTTGTTGATCACCGTGATCACCGGGATGCCGCGCAGCGCGCAGACCTTGAAGAGCTTGAGGGTCTGCGGCTCGAGCCCCTTGCCGGCATCGACCAGCATCACCGCGGAGTCGACCGCCGACAGCACGCGGTAGGTGTCCTCGGAGAAGTCGCTGTGGCCGGGGGTGTCGACCAGGTTGATCACGTGGTCGCGGTAGACGAACTGCAGCGCGGCCGAGGTGATCGAGATGCCGCGCGCCTTCTCCATCGCCATCCAGTCGGACACCGTGGCGCGCCGGTCGCCCTTGCCGTGGACGGCTCCGGCCTCGGTGATCACCCGCGCGTGCAGGGCGAGCGCCTCGGTCAGGGTGGACTTGCCCGCGTCGGGGTGGCTGATGACGGCGAACGTACGGCGGGGGCGGGTGTCGGGCACCGCGCGAATCTACCGGCCCGAGCCGCGTACGGCCTCTTCGGCGACGGCCCGACGACGGCTCAGAGGGTGACCGGCTTGAAGCTGGGGCGGGTCGCCTCGAAGGCGGCGATGTCGGCGTCGTGGCCCAGCGTGATGCTGATGTCGTCGAGACCCTCGAGCAGGCGCCACCGGGTGTAGTCGTCGATGTCGAAGGAGTCCTCGACCGCGCCCTCGCCCACGCCGGCCCGGACGGTGCGGCTCTCCAGGTCGACGGTGATCTCGCCACCCGGGTTGTCCTCGAGCCAGTCCCACAGGCGCTGGACGACCTTCTCGTCGACCTGCGCGGCGAGCAGCCCGGCCTTGCCGGAGTTGCCGCGGAAGATGTCGGCGAAGCGGGAGGAGATGACGACGCGGAAGCCGTAGTTCTGCAGGGCCCAGACCGCGTGCTCGCGCGAGCTACCGGTGCCGAAGTCCGGACCGGCGACGAGCACCGAGCCCGCGGCGTACGTCGGGTCGTTGAGGACGAACGCCGGGTCGTTGCGCCAGGCCGCGAAGAGGCCGTCCTCGAAGCCCGTGCGGGTCACCCGCTTGAGGTAGACCGCCGGGATGATCTGGTCGGTGTCGACGTTGCTGCGACGCAGCGGGACACCGACTCCGGTGTGGGTCGTGAAGGCGTCCATGTCAGTTCTCCTCGTCCAGGGCAGGGAGGTCGGCGGGGCTGGAGAGCGTGCCGCGCACGGCGGTGGCGGCGGCCACGGGGACCGAGACCAGGTGCGTACGTCCGCCCTTGCCCTGCCGGCCCTCGAAGTTGCGGTTGGAGGTCGACGCGCTGCGCTCCTGCGGGGCGAGCTGGTCGGGGTTCATGCCGAGGCACATCGAGCACCCGGCGCCGCGCCACTCGGCGCCGGCGGCGATGAAGACCTTGTCGAGGCCCTCCTCCTGGGCCTGGAGGCGCACCCGCACCGATCCCGGTACGACGAGCAGGCGGGTGTCGGCGGCCACCGTGCGGCCCTCGAGGATCGAGGCGGCGAGGCGCAGGTCCTCGATGCGGCCGTTGGTGCAGGAGCCGACGAAGACGGTGTCGACCTTGATCTCGCGCATCGGCGTGCCGGCCGTGAGGCCCATGTACGTCAGGGCGTTCTCGGTCGCGACCTTGTCGCTCGCCTCCTCGAAGTCGTCCGGCCCCGGCACCGACGCACTCAGCGGCACGCCCTGGCCGGGGTTGGTGCCCCACGTGACGAAGGGCGTCATCGTCGACGCGTCGAGCACGATCTCCTGGTCGAAGACGGCGTCCGGGTCGGAGGCCAGCGTCTTCCAGTGGGCGACGGCGGCGTCCCAGTCGGCTCCCTTGGGAGCCTCGGCCCTGCCCTCGATGTAGTCGAAGGTGGTCTGGTCGGGGGCGATCAGGCCGGCCTTGGCGCCCCACTCGATCGACATGTTGCAGACCGTCATCCGGCCCTCCATCGAGAGCTCCTCGATGGCGGGGCCGCGGTACTCCACGATGTAGCCCTGGCCGCCACCGGTGCCGGTGTGGGCGATCAGGGTGAGCACCAGGTCCTTGGCGGTGACGCCGGCGGGCAGCGAGCCGTTGACGGTGACCGCCATCATCTTGGGCTTGGCCTGGGTCAGGGTCTGGGTCGCGAGCACGTGCTCGACCTCGGAGGTGCCGATGCCGAAGGCGATGGCGCCGAAGGCTCCGTGGGTGGAGGTGTGCGAGTCGCCGCAGACGATCGTCATGCCGGGCTGGGAGAGGCCGAGCTGCGGGCCGACGACGTGGACGATGCCCTGCTCGATGTCGCCGAGCGGGTGCAGGCGTACGCCGAAGTCGGCGGCGTTCTTGCGCATGGTCTCGACCTGGGTCCGGCTCACCGGGTCGGCGATCGGCTTGTCCCAGTCGAGCGTCGGCACGTTGTGGTCCTCGGTGGCGAGCGTCAGGTCGGGACGACGCAGCGTCCGGTTCGCCAGGCGCAGGCCGTCGAAGGCCTGGGGCGAGGTGACCTCGTGCAGCAGGTGGAGGTCGATGAAGAGGAGGTCGGGCTCACCAGGAGCCGTCCGGACGACATGCTCGTCCCACACCTTCTCGGCCAGGGTCCGGCCCATCACTCATCACTCCTTGGTTGCGGGCCCCTCGCGAATATCGGGGCCGGTGAGATGAGGTTAGCGCTTGCATCCCACTCCCTGAGATGAGAATATCGGCATATGGACAACGGATCTGGCGTCGGAGTGCTCGACAAGGCCGCCCTCGTGCTCGCCGCCCTGGAGGCCGGACCGGCCACCCTCGCCGGACTGGTCGCCGGCACCGGACTGGCCCGACCGACCGCCCACCGCCTCGCGGTCGCCCTCGAGCACCACCGGCTGGTGGCTCGCGACATGCAGGGCCGCTTCGTGCTCGGACCGCGCCTGGCCGAGCTCTCCGCCGCTGCCGGTGAGGACCGGCTGCTGGCCGCCGCCGGCCCGGTGCTGGCCCGGCTCCGCGACATCACCGGCGAGTCCGCCCAGCTCTGGCGCCGCCAGGGCGAGCACCGCGTCTGCGTGGCCGCCGCCGAGCGCCCCTCCGGCCTGCGCGACACCATCCCGGTCGGCTCGCAGCTCACCATGAACGCCGGCTCCGCCGCCCAGATCCTGCTGGCCTGGGAGGACCCCGAGCGCATGCACCGCGGCCTGCAGAGCGCCGCCTTCTCCGCGACCGCGCTGTCGGGCATCCGTCGTCGCGGCTGGTCGCAGTCGGTCGGCGAGCGCGAGCAGGGCGTCGCCTCGGTCTCCGCCCCGGTCCGCTCCCCCGGTGGCAAGGTCATCGCCGCCGTCTCGGTCTCCGGTCCGCTCGAGCGACTCTCCCGGCAGCCCGGCCGGATGCACGCCCCCGCCGTGCTCGCCGCGGCCGACCGGCTCTCGGAGTCCTTGCGCCGCGCTGCGGCGGAGTAGCATCGGCCCCGCTCAGCGCCGTACCTCGTGTTGCTCTCACCACGGGATGTCGACGACCCGCACTTGCCGGGGTCGATTCGACGCCGGGAAGTGACTGCTCCACCGACATCCCATGGTGAACGGTCAGAGCCTCAGAACAACGCGTCCTGCTCGAGCTCGAGCAGCTGCTGCTTGCGCTCCAGTCCCCCGGCGTAGCCGGTCAGGGTGCCGTTGGCGCCGATGACGCGGTGGCACGGCACCACGATCGGGATCGGGTTGCGGCCGTTGGCGAGTCCGACGGCCCGGGAGGCGGCATTGGTCATGCCCAGCCGTCCCGCGACCTGTCCGTACGACGCGGTCTCGCCGTAGGGGATGGCGACCAGCTGGTGCCACACGCGCTGCTGGAAGTCGGTGCCGACCGGCGCCAGGGGCAGGTCGAAGTCGGTGAGCTCGCGCTCGAAGTACGCCGACAGCTGGCGCACCGCCTCCGCGAGCACCGGGAGGTCGTCGCTGCGGGCACCCAGCGGGCGTCCGTCGGCGGGCGGCCGGAACGGCGAGAACTCGATCGCCACGATCGAGCCGTCGCGCTCCACGATGCGCAGGTCACCGATCGGCGAGGGCATCACGGTCCACATGTCAGGTCTCCTTGCGTGTCGGGCATCAGCGTGTTCCACAGGTGCATGAGGGCGTACGAGCGCCACGGCCGCCACTGCTCGGGGTCGGCCGAGCCTCCCAGATCGGCCAGCACGCGGCGGACGGCGAGGTCGGTGGGCAGGAAGACGTCGGGGTGCCCGAGCGCGCGCATCGCGACGTAGTCGGCGGTCCACGGGCCGATGCCGGGCAGCGCCACCAGTGCCCGTCGTACGTCGTCGCGGTCCGGGCCGCGGTCGAGGACGACGTCTCCCTGCGCCAGCGCCGTCGCCAGACCCACCAGGGCCCGGCCTCGCGCCCGTGGCATCGGCAGCGTCGCCGGATCGACGGCCGCCAGGGTCGCGGCGTCGGGGAACAGGTGGGTCAGTCCGGGCACGTGCGACTCCACGGGGCGGCCGTGCTGCGCGACGATGCGCCCACCGACCGTTCGGGCACCCGTGACGCTGACCTGCTGGCCGATGACGGTCCGGAGGGCGGTCTCGTCACCATCGACCTGGCCGGGGACCCGCAGGCCGGGAGTCGCCCGGACGAGGTCGCCGAGGACCGGGTCGGCACCGAGGTGCTCGTCCACCGCCCGGGGGTCGCAGTCGGCGTCGAGCAGTCGGCGTACGCGCTCGGTGGCGGCGGCGGTGTCGCGCAGGTCGTGCAGCCAGAACTCGGCAGTGACGAAGCCCGTGCCGGCATCCGCCCGGAGGTCGTCGAGATCGAGGCGCACCGTGCCGGGACCGTGCGGCAGGTCGAGGGTGCGGGCGTACCACCCCGGTCCGGCGACCTCGACGCCCGGCACGAGGTGGAAGGCGAGGAAGTCGAGGAGGCGGCGCCCGGCGAAGGGGGTGCGGACGGCGAGCCGCATGGTGACCGCCCCCCGTCCGCTTGCGCGATGCCCGGCCCTCCCGCGCCCGCGCAGCTCGCTCGGCGAGGCGGCGTAGATCTCCCGCAGCGTCTCGTTGAACTGGCGGACGCTGGCGAAGCCGGCCGCGAACGCGACATCGGTCAGTGACAGGTCGGTCGTCTCGATGAGCACGCGGGCCGTGTGGGCGCGCCGGGCCCGGGCCAGGGCCAGCGGTGCCGCTCCGAGCTCCTGGGTGAGCAGCCGACCGAGGTGGCGCGAGGTGTAGCCCACTCGCCGGGCCAGCCCGTCCACGCCCTCGCGGTCGACCAGACCGTCGGCGATCAGCCGCATCGCGCGTCCGGCGACATCGGCGGCGACGTCCCACTCGGGGCTCCCGGGTGTCGCGTCGGGCAGGCAACGCTTGCAGGCGCGGTAGCCGGCGGCGTGCGCACTCGCGGCGGTGGGGTGGAAGGTGACGTTGGCCGGGGCCGGGGTGCGGGCCGGGCACGAAGGTCGGCAGTAGATCCCGGTGGTGCGGACAGCGGTGTAGAACACGCCGTCGAAGCGCCGGTCCCGGCTCCGCACCGCGCGGTAGCACGCCTCGGTGTCGAGGTGTCCGGTCGGTGTCATGCGACCAGTCTGACGGGCGACGGGCCCCTGGACCAGCGGAAAACGGACACTGCACCGGAGCGGTTCGCCCGAGACGGGTGAGGACGCCTGTCGGGGCACTCAGCACACTCGGACCGTGCGAAACCTCGAGACTGCGCTCGCCCGGCTCGGTGCCGGGCTGCTTCTTGCCGGGGCACTCGTGGCGTGCGGCAGCGAGTCCGACGGAGGCTCGTCAGCGCCCGAGACCTCACCCGAGTCCGCCGGCGCCACCCTCGACCCTGCCTCGCTGGACGGGACGACCTACACCTCGACCTCGGTCGAGGGACGCGAGCTGGTGTCCGGGTCCACCATCGAGCTGTCGTTCGAGGACGACACGATGTCGGTCTGGGCGGGATGCAACAGCATGTTCGGCGCCTTCGAGGTGACCGGCACCGACCTCGCGTGGAGCACCGAACCGGCCGCCACGATGATGATGTGCGAACCCGAGCTCATCGAGCAGGACCAGTGGCTCGCCGACCTGCTCACCTCCGGTGTCACAGCCACCGCGGACGGCGGGAACCTGACGCTCGAGGGGGACGACGTCACCATCGAGCTGACGAGTGCGTCGTCGGCGGATGACCTCGACGGGCTGCTCGGGAGCACCTGGACCGCCATCGGGACCGTGTCCGACGGCACCGTCTCCCGGCTTCCGGTCGACACCCGCCGCCCCCGGCTCGACGTCGGGGACGACGGCCTCGCCCGCCTCTTCACCGGGTGCCGCAGCGGTCGCACCACCGTGCGCATCGACGGGACCACGATCGACTTCGCCAACACGACGGTCCAGCGTGGTCGCTGCACGGGCCCGACCCGCAAGACCGAGCGGGCCGTGCTGGACCTCCTCGAAGGTCCCAGCGACAACGCCGAGCTCCACGACCACCTCCTGGTCGTGACCAGGGAGGGCCAGGGGCTGTTCTTCGAGGTCCGATAGTCAGCCCGAGCGACTGCGCCACACGAGAGTGACGATTCCGCCGAGCATCATCGGTCCGAGGATGGTCACCGCCCGCCACACGGTGAGCGCCGCCACCAGCTCGGGCTCGAGCGCTGCACCTCCCAGCTCCATGAAGGCCCCGAGCAGGACGACGTCGAAGATGCCGAGCCCCATCAGCGGCGGCAGGGTCAGCGGGTAGGCGAGGAAGAACATGCCGATGACCTCGTACGCCGGAACGTCCGACGCCGAGACACCCACGAACCTCATGCTCAGCAGGAGGATGCAGGCATCCGTGAGCACCATCGCGGTCAGCACGAGGATGGCGCGCGGGAAGGCGCGGCGGTAGCCGGCCGAGATGTGCTCCTGGAACCCGGTCGCGCTGCTCACCCATGCCTCCGGGTCCACGGAGGACCGCACCCGCTGGGCGATCTTCCCGGCAGACCTGCCCAGCCAGGCGGCGAACTGCTCCCGGCGGACCATCCGCGTGACGACGACCGCCATCACCACGGCCACCGCTCCGCTGGCGAGCGCGGCGGACACCCGCTGCGTGCCGTTGCCGAGGACGACGAGGACGGCCAGTCCGACCAGAGGAGCCGCGAAGCGGTTGACGTAGAACGCGAGCATGTTCATCGTCGCCCCGGCGAGCCCGCGCGAGGCCTCGATGCCCCAGGTGCGGAACATCGCCACCCGCACCACGAGATCACTGGGTGGCGGCGCGACGATCGCCATGAGAGCCGCGACGAGGTCGTTGAGCAAGGCGCGAACCGCTCCGAGCCCTTCGATGAACAGCGCCAGCGGGTAGGCGTTGAGGGTCTGGCGCAGGAGCAGCACCACCAGCAGCACGAGCACCTGCCACGCCGTCAGGCGGCCCAGCGCCTCCCGGACCAACGCCCAGTCGATCGCGCCCAGGAAGGTGGAGGCCAGCCAGCCGCACACGACCAGGATGACGACGATCAGCACCGGTCGGACCCAGGCCGGCCGAGTACGTGCCTCCGCGCCGGCGTCCGGACCGGGTGCGGCGCTCATGACGTGATCGTCGCGGTCCCAGAGGTGCGCAGCGTCACCCGATGCAGGCGAACCACCGCGACGTCCCTCAGGTCGTCATTGGGTGGAGAAGGCCGCGTCGAAGGCCGCCGACGGTGCGTCGAAGGCCAGCCGGCGGACGAACTCCAGCGCCTCGGGGGCACCGACGAGCCGGTCCATGCCGGCGTCCTCCCACTCGACCGAGATCGGGCCGTCGTAGCCGATCGTGTTGAGCATCCGGAAGCACGCCTCCCACGGCACGTCGCCGTGCCCGGTCGACACGAAGTCCCAGCCCCGGCGCGGGTCCGCCCAGGCGAGGTGCGAGCCCAGCCGGCCGTTGCGCCCGTTGCCGACCTGCTTCTTCGCGTCCTTGCAGTCGACGTGGTAGATCCGGTCCTTGAAGTCCCACAGGAAGCCGACCGGGTCGAGGTCCTGCCAGACGAAGTGGCGACGGGTCCCAGTTGAGGCCGAACGCCTCGCGGTGGCCGATCGCCTCGAGCGCGCGCGACCGTGGTCCAGTAGTCGTAGGCGATCTCGGACGGGTGCACCTCGTGGGCGAACCGCACGCCCTCGCTGTCGAAGACGTCGAGGATCGGGTTCCACCGGTCGGCGAAGTCCTCGTAGCCGGCGTCGACGAGGTCCTGCGAGGCCGGCGGGAACATCGCGACGTACTTCCAGATCGACGAGCCGGTGAAGCCGACGACCACGTCGACGCCGAGCTTGCGCGCGGCGCGGGCGGTCATCTTCATCTCCTCGGCGGCGCGCTGCCGGACGCCCTCGGCGTCGCCGTCGCCCCAGATCCGGTCCGGGCAGGATGCCGCGGTGCCGCTCGTCGATCGGGTCGTCGCAGACGGCCTGGCCCTTGAGGTGGTTGCTGATCGCGAACACCTGGAGGTCGTACTTCTTCAGCATCTCCAGCTTGGCCGGGACGTAGCCGTCGTCCTCGACGGCCGCCCACGGGTCGAAGTGGTCGCCCCAGCAGGCGATCTCGAGGCCGTCGTAGCCCCAGCCCGAGGCGAGCTTGCACATCTCCTCGAACGGCAGGTCGGCCCACTGGCCGGTGAACAGGGTGATCGGTCGGGTCATCGGTGGTCCCTCCTGTCGGTGCTGCGTGATCTGCCGGGCTGCAGGGTCGGCGTGGTCAGCGCACGCCGAGCAGGTGCTCGATGGCGAGCTGGTCGAGGGCCTCCATGCCGACGCTGCGCGTCGGCCAGGCCCTCCACGTCGTACGACGCGGCCCGCAGGTCGGCGAGCGACTCGCCCGTCGGCGAGCGGTCGGGTGTCCGCAGCGTCGCCGACCTCGGCGGCGGCCAGCGCCGCGGCCACGTCGGGGTCGGCGCGGAAGGCCTGCACCCGCTCGCGCAGGATCAGGTAGTTGCGCATGCACGCCTGCGCGGAGTCCCAGACGCCGTCCATGGCCTCGGTGCGCGGCGGCTTGTAGTCGAAGTGGAGGTAGCCGTCGTAGGCGTCGGCCGTCGCCGCCGCCGAGCAGGGCGTCGACGGTCCAGAAGGCGCCGCGCAGGTTGCCGGCGCCGAAGCGCAGGTCCTGGTCGAAGCGCGGCCCGTGCTGGCCGTTGAGGTCGACGTGGAAGAGCTTGTCGTGCCACAGCGCCTGGCTGATGCCCTGGGCGAAGTTGAGCCCGGCCATCTCCTCGTGCCCGACCTCGGGGTTGAGGCCGACCATCGCCGGGTCGTCGAGCTCGGAGATGAGCGCGAGCGCGTGCCCGATGGTCGGCAGCAGGATGTCGCCGCGCGGCTCGTTGGGCTTGGGCTCGAGGGCGAACCGCATGTCGTAGCCCTGCTCCTTCACGTAGGCGCAGAGCAGGTTCAGCGACTCGGCGTAGCGGTCGAGCGCGGCCGTGGACGTCCTTGCCGGCGCCGTGCTCGGCGCCCTCGCGACCGCCCCAGAGCACGAAGGTCTTGGCGCCGAGCGACGCCGCCAGGTCGATGTTGCGCAGCACCTTGGCCACGGCGTAGCGGCGCACCTGCGCGGTTGTTGGCGGTGCAGCGCGCCCTCCTTGAAGACCGGGTGGCTGAACAGGTTGGTGGTCACCATCTCGACGACGAGCCCGGTGTCGGCCAGGGCCTTGCCGAAGCGCTCCAGCGTGGCCTCGCGCTCGGTCCTCGTCGGGCACCAGGTCGTCGTCGTGGAAGGTCACCGCGGCCGCGCCGAGCTCGGCGAGCTCGTACGTCGCCTCGACCGGGTCGAGCAGCGGCCGCGAGGCCGGGCCGAACACGTCGACGCCCTGCCAGCCGACGGTCCAGAGACCGAAGGAGAACTTGTCGTCGGGGGTCGGGGTGTAGTCGTTCATGGCTGGATCTCCTGCCAGGAGTCGGTGTCGGAACTGGTTTCGACAGCGGCCAGGACGCGCTGGACCTGGAGGCCGTCGGCGAAGGACGGCGTCGGGTCGTTGCCGGCGGCGATGTCGTTCACCAGGTCGACGACCTGGTGGGTGAAGCCGTGCTCGTAGCCGAGCAGGTGGCCGGGCGGCCACCACGCACCGACGTAGGGGTGCGTCGCGCCTCGGTGACGAGGATCCGCCGGAAGCCGGCGGTCGCCGGCGTCCTCGGTGCCGTCGAAGAAGTGCAGGAGGTTCATGTCCTCGAAGTCGAAGGCGAGGCTGCCGGCGCGATCCGTTGATCTCGATCCGGATGGCGTTCTTGCGGCCGTTGGCGAAGCGGGTCGCCTCGAAGACGCCCATCGCTCCCCCGCGGAACTCGGGCGAGGAAGGTCGCGGCGTCGTCGACGGTGACCGTGCCCGTGCCGGTGCCGGCGGTGCCCGAGAGACCCGCGTGCTCGCTGGGCAGCGGACGCTCCTCGACGAAGGTCTCGCAGCCGGCCGGTGACCCGCCCGATGCTGTCGCCGGTGATGAACTGGGTCAGGTCGACGATGTGCGCGCCGATGTCGCCGAGCGCGCCGGAGCCGGCCTTGCTCTTGTCGAGTCGCCACGACATGCGGCGCCTGCGGGTCGACGATCCAGTCCTGGAGGTACTGCGCCCGCACGTGGTGGAGCGTCCCGAGCCGGCCCTCGGCGACGAGCCGGCGGGCCAGGCGCGATGGCCGGGACGCGGCGGTAGGTGAAGCCGACCATCGACCGGACGCCGTGCGCCGCGGCCCTCTCGGCGGCCGCGCACCATCGCCTCGGCCTCCTCGACCGTGTTGGCCAGCGGCTTCTCGCACAGCACGTGCTTGCCGGCCTCGAGCGCCGCGATGGCGATCTCGGCGTGCGTGTCGCCCGGCGTGCAGACGTCGATCAGGTCGATGTCGTCGCGGGCGACCAGGGACTCCCAGGAGGTCTCGGTGGACTCCCAGCCCAGTCGGCCGCGGCATCCGCGACCTGGGCGGCGTCGCGACCGGCGAGCGCCGTCATCCCGGGCTGCAGCGGCAGGTCGAAGAACCTGGGGGCGCTGCGCCACGCCTGGGAGTGGGCGGCGCCCATGAAGGCGTAGCCCACCATGCCGACGGACAGGTCGTGGCGTCCGGTTGGGTGGTCATCGGACCTCCTCGTGCTGGGTTGACGGGGTGTGTGCGGGCAGGCGGACAGCCGACCCACGGTCGGTTGGGCTGGCGGCGGCTCCCGGGTGGGAGCCGCCGCCGGTGGTTCAGTGTTGTTCGGGAGCTGTGGCTCAGGACTCGAAGGCGGAGTCGATGAACTGGTCGACGTTCTCCGAGGTCACGACCGGTGCGTAGAGCTGCACCATCCGCGGGACCTCGACCTCGACCAGGTCGCTCATGCCCTTGCCCTGGACCAGCAGACGGGCCAGCTTGACGCCGTCGGCACCCTGCGTCGACGGGTAGATGACCGTCGCCTTGAGCACGCCGCTGTCCTCCTGGATCTCGCGCATGGCGTTGGCGGAGCCGGCGCCGCCGATCATCACGAACTCGTCGCGACCGGCGTTCTCGATGGCGGCCAGGACACCGACGCCCTGGTCGTCGTCGTGGTTCCACAGGAAGTCGATCTTCGGCTCGGCCTGCAGCAGGTTGGACGCGACCTCCTCGCCGCTCTCGACGGTGAACTCGGCCGCCTGGCGGGCGTCGACGTCGAGGCCGCACTCGGACAGCGCGTCCTCGAAGCCCTGGCTGCGGTCCTGGGTCAGCGGCAGCGAGTCGATGCCGGCGATCTCGGCGACGACGGCGTCCTCGTTGTCCCCGGCCTCCTCGCAGATGTAGGCACCGGCCGAGACGCCCATGCCGTAGTTGTCACCGAGCACGGTGACGCGCGCGGCGTTGGGGTCGTCGAACTCACGGTCGACGTTGATGACCGGGATGCCGGCCTCCATGGCCTGCAGCGCGACCGGCGGTCATCGCCGCGCCGTCGAAGGGCAGCAGCACGATGGCGTCGACGCCGTCGTTGATGAAGGTCTCGACCTGGCTGATCTGCAGGTTGACGTCGTTGGTGCCCTCGGCGATCTGCAGGTCGATGTCGGGGTACTCCTCGGCGAGGTCGCGCACGTTGTTGGTGATGGCGGCCATCCAGCCGTGGTCGGCGGCGGGGGCCGAGAAGCCGATGGTGACCGTGTCACCCTCCTCGTCGTTGCTGCCCTCCGCCGCGACGGAGCTGGAGTCGCCGCTGCTCGAGTCCTCGTCCTCGGCCGCGTCCTCGGCGCTGCCGGTGCAGGCGCTGAGGGCCAGGACGGCGACCGCGCCGACCACGAGGCCGGGGAAGCGGCGGCTCTGCTGCCGTGGGGTGAGTGGTGCGCAGTCGCATGGGGTGTGCTCCTTGTGTCTGGTTGGGTGCGATGGTGCATTTCGGCTGTGGTGCGGTGCTGCTGGTCGTGCGGGTGGTGCGGGTTCCGAGTCTGTCTCCGAGCAGGGGCGTGGCCGGACGGCTAGGTCGAGGTCGACGCCGGGCCAGGCGCTGCTGGAGCAGCACGGCGACGACGATGATCACGCCCTTGGCGACCGCCTGGGTCGAGCTGTCCTGGTTGTTGAGGACGAAGACGTTGCTCAGCGTGCTGAAGATCAGGACGCCGATGACGGTGCCGACGATGGTGCCGCGGCCGCCGGTGAGCAGCGTCCCGCCGATGACCACCGCGGCGATCGCGTCGAGCTCGATGAGCGTGCCGTGCGTCGAGCTGCCAGTGGACGTGCGGCCGATCAACATGAGGGCGGCGAGGCCGCAGCAGAGCCCGACGAGCACGTAGAGCATCATCGTGTGCCGGTTGACGTTGATTCCGGCCAGGCGCGCGGCCTCGGGGTTGCCGCCGACGGCGAGCGTGCGGCGGCCGAACGTGGTGCGGTTGAGCAGCACCCATCCTCCCACCGCGACGAGCGCGAAGATGACCACCAGGATCGGGATGCCGAGGATGTCGGCGGCGAAGAAGTCCTTGAACCCTTCGACGGTCACGATCTGGGTCCGTCGCTCGGAGATGATCTCCGCGAGCCCGCGGGCGGAGGCCAGCATCGCGAGCGTCATGATGAAGGGGACGATCTTCCCGTAGGCGATCAGCACTCCGTTGACGAGCCCGCAGGCCCCACCGACCGCAAGCGCCACGACCACCATCAACAACCAGTGGGTGTCCTCGGCCATGGTCTGCGTCGCGAAGGTGGTGGCCCACACCGACGCGAGAGCCAGGATCGCGCCGACGGACAGGTCGATGCCGCCACCGATGATCACGAAGGTCATGCCGATGCTGACCACGCCGATGATGGACGCGAAGCGCAGGATCGTCAGCACGTTGTCGACGCTGGCGAAGCGGTCGCCGGCGGTGGCGACGCCGACGACGCAGATCACGAGCAGCGCGACGCACCAGGCCGAGGTTGCGGCCGAACGGGCCGCTCATCAGCTCGGCGCCACGCGAGGTGGCCTCGGTCTCGGCGGCCGCGTGCTCGACCCGGACGGTGTCGCTGGTCGGGGCCACGGTGTTCTCCACCGCGCCCAGGTCGGGCCCCTTCTCGGCCCCTGGGTTCGTGCTCTGCTCGCTCATGCGACGTTTCCTTCCATGACCAGATCGAGGACGCGGGACTCGTCGATCTCACTCGCGGGCCCCTCGTGGACGACACGGCCCTCGCGGACCACGAGCACCCGGTCCGCGAGCCCGAGCACCTCTTCGACCTCGCTCGACACGACGACGACTGCGACACCGGAGTCGGCCAGGGAGCGGACCACGGCGTAGATCTCGGTGCGGGCGCCGACGTCGACGCCGCGCGTCGGCTCGTCGAGCAGCAGCACCCGGCACTCCCGCAGCAGCCAGCGCGACAGGACGACCTTCTGCTGGTTGCCGCCCGAGAGCAGCCGCACGAGGCGGTCGACCCCCGCGGGGCGGACGTCGAGGGACTCGGTGACCTCCCTGGCGCGGCGGCGCTCCTCGCGGCTGTCGAGGAAGCCCAGGCGCGAGAACCGGCCCAGGGTCGAGATGGTGATGTTGCGGTAGATGGCCTGGTCGAGCAGCAGGCCCTGGCTCTTGCGCTCCTCCGGGCAGAGGCCGACGCCCGCGTTGACGGCGGCCGGCACCGAGCCGCGGCGCAGCTCGCGACCGAGGACGCGCACGGTGCCTGCCGACGGGCGGCGGGCGCCGTACAGGGTCTCGAGGATCTCGGAGCGACCGGCGCCGACGAGCCCGGCGAGGCCGACGATCTCCCCGGCGTGGACGCTGAGGTCGACTCCCGTGAAGACGCCCGGCAGCTCGAGGCCGATGACCTCGAGGACGGGCTCGCCCGTGGTGGGCGCCGCGTCGCCGCGGGGCGGGAAGACGTACTCGATCGAGCGTCCGGTCATCAGCTTGATGAGGTCGGCGGTGGGCGTGTCCTCCACCGCCAGCCCCGAGGCGACGGTGCTGCCGTCCTTGAGCACCGTGATGCGGTCGCCGATCTGGCGGATCTCCTCGAGTCGGTGGGAGATGTAGACGACGGCGACGCCCTCGGCGGTGAGGTCACGGATGACGCGGAAGAGGTTGTTGACCTCGCCCTGGTCGAGCACCGCGGACGGCTCGTCGAGGATGAGCAGCCGGGTGTCGTGCGACAGGGCGCGCGCCATGCTGACGATCTGCTGCGCAGCGGGCGACAGGCGTCCCACCGACCGGGTGGCGGGGATCTCGGGGTGGCCGAGCCGGGCGAGCAGCTCCCGGGCGCGCCGGTTGGTCTCGCTGCGCTGGCTGATGCCGCCCCGGCTGATCTCGTGACCGAGGAAGATGTTCTCGGCGACGCTGAGGTCGGGGACCAGGTCGAGCTCCTGGTAGATGGTGGAGATGCCGAGGTCCATCGCGGTCTGCGGGGTGGACAGCGCCACCGGCTCTCCCTCCCAGCGGATCTCGCCCTCGTCGGGCTGGTAGCTGGCGGAGAGCACCTTGATCAGCGTCGACTTGCCGGCGCCGTTCTGGCCCAGCAGGCAGTGCACCTCGCCGGCGCGCACGTCGAGCTCGACGCCGCCCAGGGCCAGGACGCCGGGGAAGCGCTTGACGATCCCCTGCATCTCCAGGAGCGGCTGGCCCTCTCGGGCAGCAGTGGTCGGGGTGTCGGTCATGACAGCGCCTCCAGGGGCTGGGCCGCGCGGGGCACCAGGGTCGGGTCGTCGTAGACGTGGTTGATCGCGACCGCGGCCGCGCCACGCACCGCAGCGGAGAAGCCCAGCTCCGAGAGCGCGATGCGCGTGCCGCCGGCGTCGGGGGCGAGCACGCCGGAGGCGAGCTCGGCCTCGACGTCGGCCTGGATCCACGCGCCGATCTCGCCGAGGTAGCCGGACAGGACGATCATCCCGGGGTTCAGCGCGTTGGTCAGGGCGGCAGGCCGATGCCGACCCAGCGACCGACCTCGTGCAGCGCCGCCAGCGTCCGCTCGTCGCCCGACGGCGGCGCGACGGTTGATCTCCTCGACCTTGGACTCCAGGTCGAGGTCGGGCGAGCGCAGGAGGTCGCCCTCGTCGGAGGCGATGTCGATCAGTCGGCTCAGGCCGATCGAGGGTCTCCCAGCACCCGGTACGCCCGCAGCCGCACCGGCGACCGCCACGCTCCACGACCATGTGCCCGAACTCGCCGGCGAAGCCCAGCCGGCCCTGCAGGGGGCGGCCGTCGGAGACGATCCCGCCTCCGATGCCGACCTCGCCGTGGATGACGAGGATGTCGCGACGCTCGGGGTCACCCGGGGTGGCCTCGGCGACAGCGGCGAGGTTGGCCTCGTTGGCCACCTCGACGAGGTAGGACGGGTCGCCCAGCTTCGTGCGCACCAGGCTGGCCAGGGGCACGTCCTGCCACCCGAGGTTGGGGGCGATCGAGACGGTGCCGGTGTCGTGGTCGACCAGGCCGGCAACGCCGACGACGACGGACACCGGGCCCGACGTGGAGGTCCGCGAGGTCGGCGACGGTGCCGTGCAGGAGCGTGACGAGGCGGTCGACGACCTGGTCGGGGTCGGACCCGCGGGTGTCCACCGTCGTACGACGCTCGCTCACGGTCTGGCCGGCCAGGTCGACGGCGAGGGTCGTCACGTGCTGCACGTTGATCTCCGCGCCGATGCCGAAGGCTCCCGCTGCCGTTGATCTCCACGATCGTGCCCGGTCGGCCGACGGCACCTCGCTCGGCGCTGCCCTCACGCACCAGTCCGCGGTCGATCAGCTCGCTGACGAGGCTCGACACGGTGCCCTTGTTGAGCCCGAGGTCGGCCGCCAGCCGCGCCCGCGACCGTGCTCCGCTGTCGCGCAGGCTGCGCAGGACCAGGGCGAGGTTCGCGCGGCGCACGGTTCCCTGGTCGGAGCCACCGGAGCCGGCGGCGTGCCAGCCCTCACGTGGTTGCGACATCGGGTCCCTCGATCTGCCGGCGAGGGCGCGCGGTGTGACCCGCGCCACTCAATTAGTTTGATGGAGCGCCAAACTAAGTCAGTGAGGTGAGTCACGTCAAGGGGCTTCGAGCAACCGGGTCGAGGCGAACGTCGCGGGGAACGGCGAAGGGCCCGGTCAGAGACCGGGCCCTTCGACTGCGTGGTGTACCCCCGACCGGATTTGAACCGGCGTTACCGCCGTGAGAGGGCGACGTCCTAGGCCGCTAGACGACGGGGGCTGCAGTGCCGCTCGATGAGCGGCGGTCGAAACTATAGCGGGGCCGAAACCTCGCTCCAAATCCCGATCTGGTCGACCGGAACTCGCTGGGGTACTAGGACTCGAACCTAGAACAACTGGACCAGAACCAGCCGTGTTGCCAATTACACCATACCCCATGGGGGTATCAGTACGACCGCTGGGCGAACGTCCTGACCACCACTCGGCCCTTTCCAGAACCGACGACGAAGGTTACACGCGCGGAGGGGACGCCTCCAAAACGGGGTCCTGCGACAGGGGGTGGCAGCGCGCCGCCGACAGGGGGTCCGGTGGTCGCCAGGCCCATGGCCCGCGCCACCCACAGTGCGAGGCCGAGGTAGACCAGCGACTGGGTCATCGTGGAGAAGATCATCCACCAGCTGCTCGCGCCCGTCGCGTTCACCGCCTCGGTGAAGTCGCCGAACGCCAGCGCGAGCCCGTAGGCCAGGAAGTTGTTGAGGACGTGCATCGCGATGCCCGCCTCGAGCCCGCCGGTGCGGATCACGAGGATGCCGGCCACCACCCCGAAGGCGAAGCGGTCGAAGAACACCGGGGGCGGCTGCGAGAACCCGTGGAACAGCGCGAAGATCAGCGCCGGTCCGACCACCGCGAGGACCTGGGCGGCCTGCCGGGCGCGCACGAGCGAGCCGAACGCCTGGGTGAGGTAGCCGCGGAAGAGGTACTCCTCCCCCGCCGCCTGGAAGGGCGTCAGCAGCAGGATCACGATCAGGAAGTCGCGCGTGCGCCGGGTGAACTCGTTGAGCTCGCCGACGGGCTCGCCACCGGCCGCGGTGGGCAGCAGCAGGGCGACGATGAGCGAGGCGATCAGGGCGACGACCGACAGGCCCAGGCACGCGAAGAGGTACTTCCAGCGGATGCGCGGGGCGATCGAGGCCAGCCAGCGCGGCTTGAGCCCGTGCATGAGCCACGAGACCAGCCAGGCCAGCGGGATCGCCGACGCGAGCACGATGTTGACCACCGCCAGGGCCGTCGGGGTGACCTCCTCGGTCAGGTCGAGGACGCGGGCCGCCTCGGCGGCCGAGCTCCCGCCCGCCATGAGCACCACGACGGCGATGCCGCCCGCGATGAGCGGCACGACGGCGAAGACCAGGACGATGAGCAGCAGGCTGCCGACGACCGAACGCCAGATGCCGGCACGACCGACACGGTGGAGCTCGTGATACTTCGGGCGGAACCCGGGGTCGGTGACGACGGACATGTCAGGCAAGGGCGGACTGCAGGCGCGCGAGGCTGCGCTCGCGACCCAGCAGCTCCATCGACTCGAACAGCGGCGGGCTGACACGCCGGCCCGTGATGGCGACACGCACCGGACCGAAGGCCACCCGGGGCTTGAGCTCCATGCCCTCGATCAGCGCCACACGCAGCGCGTCCTCGATGGCCGCGGTCGACCACTCGTGCAGTCCCGAGAGGGCGTCGTACGCCGCCTGGACGACGCCGCGACCGGTCTCGTCGAGCAGCTTGGCGACATCGGCCTCGTCGCGCTCGAAGGCGGCCTCGTCGACGAAGAGGAAGCCGAGCATGTCGGGGGCCTCGACGAGCTTGTTGATCCGCTCGGCGATGAGCGGCATGGCGAGCTCGAGCAGCTGGGCGTCGGCGTCGGAGACGGGGTCGCTGACGACGCCGGCCTTCTTGAGGAA
Organism: uncultured Actinomycetota bacterium; assembly: GCA_963778975.1. GTDB lineage: Bacteria > Actinomycetota > Actinomycetes > Propionibacteriales > Nocardioidaceae > Nocardioides. The sequence continues at coordinate 74,397 of CAVZWM010000024.1, read as the reverse complement.
GGGCAGCACGCGGTGGGTGATCTCGTCGATCGGCAGGAGCCGCATCTGGGCGACGTTGATCGCCTCGGCCTTCTTGAGGTCGAAGCGAGCGGGGTTGGGGTTGACGTCGGAGATCTCGAACTTCTCGACCATCTCCGCGAGCGTGAAGATGTCGCGGTCGCCGGAGATCGACCAGCCGAGCAGGGCGAGGTAGTTGAGCAGCCCCTCGGGCAGGAAGCCCTGGTCGCGGTAGAGCTCCATGTGGGCCTGCGGGTCGCGCTTGGAGAGCTTCTTGTTGCCCTCGCCCATGACGTAGGGCAGGTGGCCGTAGGCCGGGGTGGCCTTGGCGACGCCGAGCTCCTTGAGCGCGTCGAAGAGCGCGAGCTGGCGCGGCGTGCTGGACAGCAGGTCCTCGCCGCGCAGGACGTGGGTGATCTCCATCGTCGCGTCGTCGACCGGCGCGGTGAGGGTGTAGAGCGGGTCGCCGTTGGCGCGGCACAGCGCGAAGTCCGGGACGTGCTCGGTGTCGAAGGTGATGTCACCGCGGACCAGGTCGTCCCAGGTGATGGAGCCGTCGGGCATCCGGAAGCGCACGATCGGCGCGCGTCCCTCGGCCTCGAACGCGGCGCGCTGGTCGTCGCCGAGCTCGCGGCAGAAGCCGTCGTACCCCATCACCTTGGAGCCGCTGGCCTTGCGACGGGCGTCGACCTCGTCGGTGGTGCAGAAGCAGTCGTAGGTGTACGACGACGCGCGCAGGCGGGCGAGCACGTCGGCGTAGATCCCGGTGCGCTCGGACTGGCGGTAGGGGCCGTAGGGGCCCCCGACCAGGACGCCCTCGTCCCAGTCGAGGCCGAGCCACTGCATGAGGTCGATGAGGGAGTCGTAGGACTCCTGGGTGTTGCGCGCCTTGTCGGTGTCCTCGATGCGGAAGACGAACGTGCCGCCGTGGTGGCGCGCGAAGGCCCAGTTGTAGAGGGCGGTGCGGGCCAGGCCGACGTGCGGCGAGCCGGTCGGGGAGGGCGCCATACGGACGCGGACGGTGCTCAACGCGTTGCCACCTTGTTGGTCAGGGAACCGATGCCGGAGATCGAGATCTCGATCTCGTCTCCGACCTGCATGGGACCGACACCCTCGGGGGTGCCGGTGAGGATGACGTCGCCGGGCAGCAGCGTCATCACCGACGAGACGTGCGCGACCAGGGCCGGCACGTCGAAGATCATGTCGGCGGTCGAGCCGTCCTGGACGATGTCGCCGTTGAGGTAGGTCTGCACGGCGCGGCCGTCGACGAAGTTCTGCGGGTCGAGGTCGGTCTCGATCCACGGGCCGAGCGGGCAGAAGGAGTCGAAGCCCTTGGCCCGGGTGAACTGGACGTCGGACCTCTGCAGGTCGCGCGCGGTGACGTCGTTGGCGATGGTGTAGCCGAAGATCACGTCGGTGGCCTGCTCGACCGGGACGTCGCGGCAGATGCGCCCGATCACGACCGCCAGCTCGCCCTCGTAGTGGAGGTCGTTGGTCTGCGGCGGGTAGAAGATCGGGTCGCCCGGCCCGACGACGGTCGTGTTGGGCTTGAGGAACATCAGCGGCTCGGCCGGCAGGTCGTTGCCCAGCTCGGCCGCGTGGGCGGCGTAGTTGCGGCCGATGCCGACCACCTTGCTCCGCGGGATGATCGGGGCGAGCAGGCGGACGTCGGAGAGCTGGTGCTGCTGGTCGAGCAGCTTGACGCCGACATAGAGGGGGTCGCCGGCCAGGGCCACGATGACCGAGTCCTCGGCGGGCTGGCCGAACTCGTCGACCTCACCCGTCACGACGCCGAACTGCGGCTCTTCGCCCGTGCTGAACCGACAGATGCGCATGGACCGAGCCTATCGAGCGGCTGCACGCCGCAGCGCGGCGAGGCTGGCCTCCACGTCTTCCGTGGTCGTCGACCAGTTGCTGACGCTGACGCGGAGGACGGCGCGTCCGCGCCACCGCGAGCCGGTCATCCACGCCGTACCGTCGGCCAGCATCGCCGTCGACCACGGCGCGGGTGCGGTCGTCGTCGCCGAAGCTGGCGCAGACCTGGGTGAACTCGACGTCGTTGAGCACCTCGGCTCCCTCGATGGCCGCGATGCCGTCGGCGAAGGTCCGCGCGTGGTCGCAGAACCCGTCGACCATCGCGCCGACGCCGTCGCGGCCCAGCGACCGGAGCACCGCCCAGACCGGGAACGCCCGGCCGCGCCGGCTGATCTCGGGGACCTTGTCGAACGGCTCCCCCGCCGCGTCGTGGATGAGGTAGTCGCCGTGCATGCCCATCGCCGCACGCAGGGCGGCGCGGTCACGGACGATCGCGAGGCCGCAGTCGTAGGGGACGTTGAGGGTCTTGTGCGCGTCGGTCGCCCAGGAGTCGGCTGCGTCCAGCCCGGCCACGAGGTGGCGGCGGGTCGGCGAGGCGGCCGCGAAGAGTCCGAAGGCACCGTCGACGTGGACCCAGGCGCCCGCGTCGTGAGCGGCGGCGATGCACGCCTCGAACGGGTCGAAGGCGCCGGAGTGCACGTTGCCGGCCTGGAGGCAGACGATGGTGGGGCGGCCGTCACCGGCGTCGAGGGCGGCGGCGAGGGCGGCGGGCTCGATCCGGCCCTGGTCGTCGGCCGCGACCGGCTCGGGCGAGCCGAGGCCGAGGTAGCGCAGCGCCAGGTCGATGGTGTCGTGCCGCTCGGCGCCGACGAGGACGCGTACGCCGGGCGAGTCGACCAGCCCCTGGGTCGGCCACGTCCCAGCCGTGTCGGCGCAGCACCTCGTCCCGGGCGGCGGCCAGGCAGGTGAAGTTGGCCATCGTCCCGCCGGTCACGAACCCGACGGCGCTGCCGGGCGGGAGGCCGAGCAGGTCCAGCAGCCACGTCTCGGTGAGGTCCTCGACGGCCGAGTGGGCGGGGGTCAGCATGCGCAGGCCGGAGTTCTGGTCCCACGCGCTCACCAGCCAGTCCGACAGCGAGGGCCGCGGGTGGGTCCCACCGATGACGAAGCCGAAGAACCGCCCGCCCGGTATCGCGGTCAGGCCGGGGTCGCAGGCCGCGGCCAGCTCGTCGACGATCGTCGCTGCGTCGGTCGGACCGTCCGGGAGGACCGGGTCGAGGCGTTCGGCCACCCCCTCGGTCGTCAGGCGCGGCGGCACCGGGCGGTCGGCGAGCGAGGCCAGCCACTCGAGCGCGAGGGCGTGGGCACGGTCGAGGCCGGCACTGCGGTCGCTGTCCATCCCGTCAGTGTCGTCCGCGTCGGGCGGCTCGGTCGAGGGGGTCGTCCGGGTGGTCTGGCACTAGCCTCGGATGCAGTGAAGGTGCTGCCCGCGGCCGAGTGGCGTCCCCTGGCCGACGCCCATGCCGCGCGCGTCGACGTGTTCGTCGAGCCGCACCTGGCGCGTCGGGCCGAGCGGGTCAAGCACCCGGTCCACGACTTCCTCTTCACCTACTACTCCCAGCGCCCGGCCCAGCTGCGCCGCTGGCACCCGGGCTTCGGCGTCGCGCTCGAGGACGCGCCGGAGTACGCCGGCCTCAAGGGCTACGCCGCCGGTCGCCCACCACCGTCACCCCCGGCGTACGTCGCCTCCCAGCGCCCGCTGCTGGAGTCGGTGCCACCGGCTGCTCAGCGCCACCGCGGGCCGCGCGCCGCAGTTCGGCTGCTTCGGGCTCCACGAGTGGGCGATGGTGCACGCGGCCGACGAGACCCGGCACGACTGGCCGCTGCGACTCGGGCAGGCGGGCACCGACGCGGTCGTCGAGTCGCACCGGATCGCCTGCTCCCACTTCGACGCGTTCCGCTTCTTCACCCCGACCGCGCAGCCGCTCAACACCCTCCGGCCGGCCCGCGACGACCGCCCCGACTTCGAGCAGCCGGGCTGCCTCCACGCCGGGATGGACCTCTACAAGCACGCCTTCCGGCTCACCCCGATGATCTCCAGCGACCTGGTCGCCGACTGCTTCGAGCTCGCCCGCGACATCCGCGTGCTCGACATGCGTGCCGCGCCGTACGACCTCGCCGACCTCGGCTTCGAGCCGGTCGCGATCGAGACGACGGAGGGCAAGGCGGCCTACGTCGAGGCGCAGCGCGGCGTTCGCCGAGCGCGGCGCGCCGCTGCGGGCGAGGCTGATCGCGGAGTGCGAGCGCCTGCTCTCCGACTAGGGAGCCCAGTCGTCCCAGTCGGACCACCAGCGCCGGTCCTCGTCGAGCAGGTCGACCAGCGACGCCGCGGTCGCCAGCACGTCGCCGACGGTCTCGAGGGCAGATGCGGCCCTCGGCCTGCTGGTGGTGCAGGTCCTCGACGTCCTTCCACTCGCGACGTCCGTCGGGCCAGATGATCAGGTCGAGGCCGTGGTCGTCGGTCTCGTAGCCGCCGGCGCACGCGCACGATCGGCGGCTCGAAGTTGGCGTACCAGTGGCGGAACGGTGCCGTCGAGGTCGAAGAACTTCCACATGCCGTACGCCGTGTCGGCCCGGCTCAGGTGCAGCACGATCGCGCTCCCCCAGGCCTCGTGCGCGCCCCAGGCGGTGCGGGCCGAACGGGTGGTCGGGGAACGTGAACGACGAGCCCGGATCGAGCCGGGTGCGCCAGCACGTCGCCGTCGTCGGCGACCACGGTGACCGGGTGCGACGAGCCACAGGTGGCCGTGCAGCACCTCGCGCCGCGAGATGACCTCGCCGGGGACGAACATCAGAACTCGTAGCCGAAGGCCTCGATGGTGTCGGCGAACACCGTCGGCGACCCGCTCGCGGGAGGCGTCGGTGTAGAGCTCGCGGTAGTGCCCGGCGGGGCGGGCGTTGCCCTTGGCGCGCGGGAGGTCCGGCGTACCGGGCAGGTCGAGCTGCTTCCACACGTCGGCGAGCTCGTCGTCGAGGTGCTCGTAGCGCAGCACCCGGTCGAGGGCCATCTTGCCGCGGATGCGGTAGAGCCGACGGTTGTTGGACGAGCTGCTCGATCCAGATCTCGCTGACGTAGGTCTCGAAGTCGGGGAGCTCGGGCAGGTCCTTGTACTTCCAGAAGTAGAGCGAGACCACCGCGTCCCACGGGTTCCGCTCGATCGCGAAGGTGAAGTAGTCGGCCCAGGCCTCCGTGCCCGACCAGCTCGCGCGTCGCCTTGGCGCCCATGTGGTTGTAGGCCTTGCGCGGCAGCGGCGGCGACTCGAAGTTCTGCGGGCCGCGGCCACCGGCGGCGCGCCGCAGCGCCTCGTCCTCGGGGCTGATCTCGGTGATGACGTCGTCGGGTCCGCACACCTTGGACAACGCGATCTCCACGCTCGTGCCCGCCGTCTTGCGGGTCTTGAGGAAGATGAAGCGGTGGCTGTGGGACGCGATCACGGGGACGACCCTATCCGCCGGCACACCGATACCGTGGGCACGTGGCAGACCCGCGGCACCGTCGATGCCCAGACCGCCGACGGCTCGGCACTTCCGCGGCGACGACTGGTACGGCGAGGAGCTGGGCGCCGCGCGGTTCACCGACTGCACCTTCACCGACGTCGACCTCTCCGAGGCCATCGACCGCCGGGCGCGACGTTCGAGGGTGCACCTTCCACGGCGGGCGGTTCAACGCCTCGACCCACACCGCGACCGCGTTCGTCGCGTGCGACTTCCGGCGTACGACGTTCTTCGACGCCACGCTCGACGGCTGCAAGCTCGTCGGGACCGTCTTCAGCGAGTGCGTGCTGCGTCCGCTCACCGTGATCGGCGGGCAGTGGCAGGGCGTCACCATCCGCGGCACCAACCTGACCCGGCTCGACCTCACCGGCGTCGACCTGCGCGAGGCCGACCTGTCGATGTCCGACCTCAGCATGACGCGTCCTGGCCCGGGCGCGCCTGGACCGGGCCGACCTGCGCGAGACCACCCTGACCGGCACCGACCTGCGCGGCGCGAGCCTCGACGGCGTCGACCTGACGGCGGCCAGGCTGCGGCGGACGAAGCTCGACCTCGCCGGCGCGGTGCTGCTCGCCGAGCTCCAGGGCGCGGAGGTCGACACCTCGGCCTGAGGCTCCCGGCGTCAGGACAGCCGGGCCCGCAGGCCGTCGATGACCAGGTCGAGGCCGAGGTCGAAGTCGGGCAGCGAGTCGACGCTGCGGTCGACCGCGCCGGCGGCGATGGCCTGGCGGGCGGTCTGCTCCTCGAAGGCGTGCCCGAAGACGTAGTGCAGCAGCGTCCGGCTGGCCACGGCGGCGAGCTCGGCCGGCACACCGGCATCGGCCAGGACCTTCTCCAGCTCGTCCACGGGTCCGGCCGCGCCGAGCCCGAAGGCCCAGACCGTGGCCACCACGTCGGCGCCGTCCGTACAGGCGAGCATCGCGTCGCGCAGCTCCGCACAGACCTCGCGCAGCCGGTCCGGCCAGTCGGTCGCCTCCCGCGGTCGGGCTCCCCGCGCCAGGATCTCGTCGGCCACCGCGGCCAGCAACGCCTGCTTGCTGGCGAAGTGGTGGTAGATCGCGCTCGGCTGCACGCCGAGCTCGGCCCCGAGCCGGCGCATCGTCAGCGCGGCGAGGCCGTGGTCGTCGAGCAGGGCGACCGCATGCGCGAGGACGTCGGCCCGGTGATGCGCCACACACCCTCCTGCGGTCGGTGCACGTTGACGAGGTGAACGTCGAGAACCCTAACCTGAACACCGTTCAGGTCACCACCACCCGAGGATCCCGATGACTGCCACGACCCCGTCCGACACCACGACGCAGCCGGCTCCCTCGAGCTCGCGGACGCCGACCCGCGACATCGCCCTCGTCGCCGCCTTCGCGGCCCTGATCTGCGCGAGCGCCTACATCGGCGCGATCCCCGTCGGCAGCGCCGGCGTGCCGATCACCCTGCAGACCTTCTGCGGTCATGCTGGCCGGCTGCATCCTCGGCCCGGTGCGCGGCTTCGCGGCCGTCAGCCTCTACCTCGCACTCGGCGCGGTCGGTCTCCCGGTCTTCGCGGAGCACTCCTCCGGCATCGGCGTCTTCGCCGGCCCCAGCGGTGGCTACCTGCTCTCGTTCCCGTTCGCGGCGGCCCTCGGCGGGTTCCTCGTCGCGTACGTCGCCCGCGAGCGCCGCACCCGCGCCCTGGTGATCTTCGCCTGCTCGATCACCGCGAGCATCCTGGTCATCCACCCGATGGGCATCGTCGGGATGATGCGCTACTTCGACGTCTCGTTCCTCCAGGCCGCAGCCTGGGACATGCCGTTCTGGCTCGGCGACGTGGTCAAGACCTCGCTCGTCGCGATGATCGTGGCCGAGGTGCACCGCGCCTTCCCGCAGCTGCTCCAGCGCGACTGATCGTCCTTGCCCACGATCCAGCTCGACGACGCCTGCGTCCGCGTCCCGCTGCCCGGGCGCGGCGCCCGCGAGATCCTCGCTCCCACCGCGCTGACCCTGACCGAGCGCCGGATCGGCGTCATCGGCGCCAACGGCTCGGGCAAGTCGACCCTCGCCCGGTTGGTCAACGGGCTGGTGCGGCCCACGGCCGGACGGGTGCTGGTCGACGGACTCGACGTGGCACGCCAGGGCGCCGCCGTACGACGCCTGGTGGGCTTCTGCTTCACCGACCCGGCGGCGCAGCTGGTGATGCCGACCTGCGTCGAGGACATCGAGCTCTCGCTGCGTCGCAGCACCAAGGACGCCGCGACGCGGCGGGCCCGGGCCCTCGAGGTGCTGGCCGAGCACGGACTGGCCGACCACGCCCACGACTCGGTCCACTCGCTGTCGGGCGGCCAGCGCCAGCTGCTGGCGCTGGCCGGGGTGCTCGCGATCGAGCCCTCGATCGTGGTGGCCGACGAGCCGACGACGCTGCTCGACCGCGCCAACACCCGGCGCGTCGGCGACATGCTCTTCGCCCTGGAGCAGCAGCTCGTGCTGGTCACCCACGACCTGGAGGCCGCGCGCCCGGTGCGACCGGGTGCTCGTGGTGGACGGCGGACGCGTGGTGGCCGACGGCAGCGGTGACGAGGCCGTGGCCCACTACGTCGGTCTGGTCGACCGATGAGCGACCTGATGGCCGGGATCTACCAGCCCGGCAACACCGTCCTGCACCGGCTGCCGATCGGCGCCAAGGTGCTCGGGCTGGCCGTCCTGAGCCTGGCGATCGTGGTGGTCCGCGACGTGCGGTCGGCACCGGTCTTCCTCGCCGTCACGCTGCTCCTGGCGCTCGTGGCGCGGGTGCCGATGCGGTCGCTCGTGGCGAGCGGCGCGAGGGGTCCTGGTCATCGCGGTGGTCGCCGGCGCCTTCCAGTGGTGGTGGTACGGCGCGCCCAAGGCGGTGGAGACCTTCCTCGACCTGATCAGCCTGGCGCTGGCCGCGCTGGCGCTCACCGCCACGACGACGGTCAACGAGATGGTCGACGCGCTGGCGCGGTGGGCGCGACCGCTGCGGGTCGTCGGCGTCGACCCGGAGCGGGTGGCGCTCACGGTCGCCCTCACGATCGGCGCGCTGCCCGACACGATCGCGATCGCCCGCGAGACGCGGGACGCCGCCCGGGCGCGCGGCGGTCGAGCGCAACCCGCGGGCGTACCTCTCCCCCTTCGTGATCCGGGTGGTGGCACGCGCCCACGAGTCCGGCGACGCGCTGCACGCGCGCGGGATCGGCGACGACTGATCAGCCGAGCGGCTGGTTGAGGAACCACCGGTGCCCGAACGGATCGCGGAAGACCGCCACCCTGCCCGGCCGGTGGGGAGTCCTCGGGCCCGCGGTCGAGCGCGACCCGGACGCGGCGACCCGCGCGCACACCGCGTCGACGTCGCCGACCTCGAGGTGCAGGCGTCACCGCCGCCCCGCGTGCCGCGTCGGGCGGCGCACCCCGGCGGACTCGAACTCCTCCGACATCATCCAGCGCGCCGCCGTCGACGGCCAGCTCGACGTGACCGATCCGGCCGTCGTCCATGACGATCGGGCTCGAAGATCACCTCGGCGCCGAGCACGTCGACGTACCAGTCGATGGCGCGGCCCGGGCGTCGGCGACGCAGAGGTACGGCGTCAGCTCGCTCATGCCGCTCATGCAACACCCGCCGGCGGTCTCCCGTCGACCGTCACCAGCCGCCGGTCGACGCTCGTGCCAGGGCGCGGCGGCCTCGAGCTGGGCGGCGACCGCGAGCAGCAGCTCCTCCTCGGCCGGGCGCGCGGCCAGCATCACGCCGACGGGCAGCCCGTCGTCCGGTCCAGTGCAGCGGCAGCGAGATCGCCGGCATCCCGGTGACGTTCCAGGCGCTGGTCCACGGCGTGAAGGCGCTTCTGCGCCTCGAAGTCGGCGGCGGGGTCGGCGTCGTCGCGCAGCGCGCCGACGAACGGCGGCAGGGTCGGCCAGGGTCGGGGTGAGCACGAGGTCGTACGGCGCCAGCGCGACGAGCGCGTCGGCGGCGTACTGCCGGAGCCGCCGATCGCGAGGCCGAACTCCGGACCGCTGACCGCGTCGGCCGCGTTCGGCGAGCCAGCGGGTCAGCGGCCGGAGCTCGGTGCTCGCGGCCGGGCGGGGCCGGCGACAGCGCGGTGAGCACGGCCCAGCAGGTCTCGAAGGTCGCGACCGCCTCGCGCGGGCAGCGGGACCGCGACGTCCTCGACGTCGTGGCCGAGCTCGACTCCAGCAGCCGCGAGGCGTCGTCCCAGGCCGCCACGCGCGGACGGGTCGACGTCGACTGTCGGTGATGACTGGTGTGATGAAGCGAGCGACCCGGAGGCGCCCGGGGTCGCGGTCGCAGGCGCCGAGGAACGGCGCCGAGAGGAGGTGGCGCCCAGGAGGGATCACCGACCCGCCGGCCGGCCAGCACGTCGAGCAGGGCGGCGGCGTCGCGCACCGTGCGGGCGAGGGGGCCGGCCGTGCGCCAGGCCGACCGGATCGCCGTACGTCGGGGCGGCACTGATCCGGCCGCGGGTCGGCTTGAGCCCGACCAGTCCGCAGCACGAGGCCGGGATCCGGATGGAGCCACCGCCGTCCGAGCCCGGTGCCACGGGCACCAGCCCGGCCGCGACGGCTGCCGCGGCGCCACCGGACGACCCGCCAGCCGTGCGGCGGGGATCCCACGGGCGTGACGGCAGGCGGCGCGACGTCGGGCTCGGTGTAGCAGGGCGAGCCGAACTCCGGGGTGTTCGTCTTGCCGAGGCTGGGCATGCCCGCCGGCCTCGATCGTGAGCACGACGTCGTCGGACTCGTCGGGGACGAAGTCGGCGTAGGCCGCCGAGCCGAAGGTCGTGCGCACCCCGGCGGTCGGGTGCAGGTCCTTGATCGCCGGTCGGCACGCCCCACAGCGGACCGGCGTCGTCGGGCCGTCCGGCCTCCGCGAGCGGCGTCGCCTGGTCGCGCGCCCGCTCGTGGGTGGTCGTGACGAACGCGCCGACGGGTCGGCGCGTTCGAGCGTAGTGCTCGACGAGCTCGAGCGGCGTGACCTCGCCGCGGCGTACGAGCGTCACCCTGCTCGAGCGCGGTCAGGTCGTGGAGTACGGCACGACCGTACGCGACCATCTGCCGGGCGGACGCGTGCGGTCAGGCGGCGGCGGCGTCCGGTGTGCGACGAGGGCGCGAGGGCGCCGACGAGGCGCTGGACGGCGTCGTCGTCGGCGAGCAGGTCGCCGGCGATGGCGGGCTCGCTGGCGACGATGCCGTCGACGACCTGCGCGCCGGCGATCGTCGCGGAGTGGCGGGCGTGCTCGTGCGACCACTTGCCGCCGTACGGCGTGGGGGTGGCGCCGACGGCCGCGAACGGCTTGCCGACGATGGCACCCGCGCCGTAGGGGCGCGAGAGCCAGTCGATGGCGTTGTTGAGGACGGCGGGCATGGTGCCGTTGTACTCCGGCGTCACGACCAGGACGCGGTCGGCGGCGGCGACGGCGGCGCGCAGGGCGGACGGCGCTGGCGGGCGCGGTGTCGCCGTCGATCTCCTCGTTGTAGAACGGGACCTGGTCGAGGCCCTCGACGATGTCGACGGTGACGCCCTCGGGGGCGTGGTCGGCGCAGGTGCTCGGCGATGCGGCGGTTGAGGGAGTCGGCGCGGAGGCTGCCGACGAGGACGGCGACGCGGGTCGGCGTCAGGAGTAGTCATGCGAGGTCTAAACGGACCGTGGTCCGCTTGCATTCCCGATGACGCGGAAGTTTCTTCGCGGCCTACGCTGGCGACGGTGCCCATCGACGCTCCCGCTGGCCGACGAGCCCGCTCCCGAGCGGGCGGACGCGGCGCGCAACCGCGAAGCCATCCTCGCCGCGGCGCTGCGCCTGGTGGAGACCCGGGGGGTCGACTGCGTGACGATGGACACGGTCGCGGCCGAGGCCGGGGTCGGCAAGGGCACGCTGTTCCGGCGCTTCGACAGCCGCGAGGGCCTGATGGCCGCGGTGCTCAACACCTCGGAGACCCAGTGGCAGGCGTCGGTGATCTGCGGTCCCCCGCCGCTCGGACCGGGCGCGCCGCCGATGGAGCGGCTGCTGGCCTTCGGACACTCGCGGCTGCGCACCAACCTCACCCACGCCTCCCTCATCGAGGCGGCCGGGCCGGGCCGGTGCCCGGTCGGTGGCGGCGATGTCGTTCGCCAACATGCACGTGCGCTACCTGCTCCGCGAGCTCGGCGTCGACGGCGACCTGCCGCTGCTCGCCACCGCGATCCTGGCTCCGCTCGAGCTGGTCGTGCTGGAGCAGCAGGTCGAGCGGGAGCGGATCCCGGTCGAGCGGCTGGAGGCGGGCTGGGACGACCTCGTACGCCGCGTGGTCGGGCTGACCAGCCGTCAGCCGGGCGGAGGCCGCGAGGAAGGCGCCGAGCACCCAGATCGCGGTGCCGACCGCCAGCCCGACCAGCGGCACCCACCAGGCGGAGCGTCGGCGAGCGATCCGGATCATGACCCACACCAGCGTGGCCAGGAAGACGACCGGCGGTGAGACTGCGCCCACCGCGGAGCCGAGGGCGAGCCGGCCGGTGTCGCACGGGTTGTCGCCGACGCAGCCGTCGTAGCCCACTCCGAAGAAGATCCCGAAGAACGACGCGATCGGCACGAGCACCGCCAGTCCGACCATGAGCAGCCGTCACGGCGCGCTCGACCGTCGAGGTCTGGCGCGGGAGGTCGTCGTACGCGCGGGCGCGGTCACCGCGGGAACCCGGGCATGTCTTCCAACTCTCGGCCGTCGCGAGCGTCGTCCTGCGGAGTGCATCGCAAGGCGGAGGAGGGAGGCGATGCGCCAGCATCGACGACCGACGACAACGCAGCACGACGCTGCCCGCAGGGCGGCGCGCAGCAGGCCATGGAGTGGGCGCGCCATGCCCTAGCGCTGGTGCCGGCGCAGCCCGAACGTGAGCCCGTCGACGAGCGCGCCCCAGGACGCCTCGATGACGTTGTGGCCGACCCCGACGGTGACCCACGAGGACTCGCCGTCGGTGGTCTCGATCAGCACGCGGGTGATCGCGTCGGTGCCGTGGCCCTGGTCGAGGATGCGCACCTTGTAGTCGATCAGCTCGAACTTCGCGACCTCCGGGAAGGCCTGCCCGATCGCCTCGCGCAGGGCGGCGTCGAGGGCGTTGACCGGACCGTTGCCCTCGCCGGTGACGACGTAGCGCACGCCCTCGGCCTTGCAGCTTGACCGTCGCCTCGGAGACGGCCTCGCCGTCGGTGCGGGTCTCGGTGATGACGCGCCACGACTCGACGTCGAAGTACGACGGCCGCGCGCCCTCGACCTCCTCGACGAGCAGCAGCTCGAAGGACGCGTCGGCGGCCTCGAAGGTGTAGCCGCGCTGCTCCATGCTCCTTGACCCGGTCGGTCACCCGGGTGACCAGCTCGCGGTCGCCGGAGAGGTCGAAGCCGAGCTCCCGGCCCTTGAGCTCGATCGAGGCGCGGCCGGCCATGTCGGAGACGAGCAGGCGCATGTCGTTGCCGACGCCGCACCGGGTCCATGTGCTGGTAGAGGTTGGGGTCGACCTTGATGGCGCTCGCGTGCAGCCCGGCCTTGTGCGCGAACGCGGAGGTGCCGACGTAGGGCTGGCGCGAGGCCGGCGGGACGTTGGTGACCTCGGCGACCGCGTGCGCGATCCGCGTCGCGTCCTGCAGCAGGCCGGCGGGCAGGACCCGGCGGTCGAGCTTGAGCTCGAGGTTGGCGACGACCGCGATCGAGGTCGGCGTTGCCGGTGCGCTCGCCGTAGCCGTTGACGCGTGCCCTGCACGTGGGTCGCGCCGGCGTCGACGGCGGCCAGGGTGTTGGCGACCGCGCAGCCGGTGTCGTTGTGGCAGTGGATGCCGACCCGGGCGCCGGTGGACTCGATGACGTCGACGACGACGTCGGAGACCCAGTCGGGCAGCATGCCGCCGTTGGTGTCGCACAGCGCGACGACCTCGGCGCCGGCCTCGGCCGCGGTCCGCAGCACCTCGAGGGCGTACGCCCGGTTGTCGCGGTAGCCGTCGAAGAAGTGCTCGGCGTCGAGGAAGACCGTCTGGCCCTCCGTCGCGCAGGTGCGACACGGTGTCGCGGACCATCGCGAGGTTCTCCTCCAGCGTGGTCCGCAGCGCGAGCTCGACGTGGCGGTCGTGCGACTTGGCGACGAGCGTGACGACGGACGCGCCGGAGTCGCGGAGCGCGGCGACCAGCGGGTCGTCGGCAGCCCGTACGCCGGCCCGCCGGGTCGCGCCGAAGGCCGCCAGCCGCGCGTGGCGCAGGTCGAGCTCCTGGCTGCGCGCGGCGGAAGAACTCGGTGTCCTTGGGGTTGGCGCCCGGCCAGCCGCCCTCGATGTAGCCGACGCCGAGGCCGTCGAGCTGGCGCGCGATGGTCAGCTTGTCGGCGACCGAGAGGTTGAGCCCCTCCTGCTGCGCGCCGTCGCGCAGCGTCGTGTCGTAGACGTGGAATGCGCCCTGCAGGTCCATCGGTCGTCCCTCGGTCGGAGCTGGTCGGTCGTTCTCGGGGTGGAAATGAAAAAACCTCCTGGGGTGCAGGAGGTCGGCGCGGCGGGAGTCCCGGCGCGCTAGGCAATGATGATGGTGCTGGTGTTCACGACAGTCATGCTGCCACGAGATCGCGTGGCGGGCGCCGGTGTCTCGGAATCTGGTTCACCGGCGCCCGCATGTCACGCCACCCGTCAGGCGAGCGTCGACGTGTCGATGACGAAGCGGTAGCGCACGTCGGAGGCCAGCACCCGCTCGTAGGCCTCGTTGATCTGGTCGGCGGAGATGACCTCGACCTCGGAGCCGATGTCGTGCTCGGCGCAGAAGTCGAGCATCTCCTGGGTCTGCGCGATGCCGCCGATCATCGAGCCGGCGAAGGAGCGGCGCGACGTTGATGAGCGAGAAGACGTTGAGGCTCAGCGGCTCGGCCGGGGCGCCGACGTTGACCAGCGTGCCGTCGACGGCGAGCAGGCCGAGGTGGGCGTCGACGTCGATGCTTCGCGCTGACGGTGTTGATGATCAGGTCGAAGCGAGCCGGCGAGGTGCTCGAAGGTGTCGGGGTCGGAGGTGGCGTAGTAGTGGTCGGCGCCGAGGCGCAGGCCGTCCTCCTGCTTCTTCAGCGACTGCGACAGCACGGTGACCTCGGCGCCCATCGCGTGGGCGATCTTGACGGCCATGTGGCCGAGTCCGCCGAGGCCGACGACGGCGACCTTGCTTGCCGGGACCGGCGCCCCAGCTGCGCAGCGGGGAGTACGTCGTGATGCCGGCGCACAGCAGCGGGGCCGCCGCGGCGGGGTCGATGCCGTCGGGGACGGAGAGGACGAAGTCGGCGTCGACGACGACGTGGGTGGAGTAGCCGCCCTGGGTGGTGGTGCCGTCGCGGTCGGTGCCGGCGTAGGTCGCGACCATGCCGTCGAGGCAGTACTGCTCGTCGCCGTTGCGGCAGTTGGTGCACGTCGCCGCACGAGTTCACCATGCAGCCGACGCCGACGCGGTCGCCGACCTGGTGGCGGGTGACGTCGGAGCCGACCTCGGTGACGACGCCGACGATCTCGTGGCCGGGCACGACCGGGAAGGGCTGGGGACCCCAGTCGCCGTTGACGGTGTGGATGTCGGAGTGGCAGATGCCGGCGTACTGGATCTCGATGAGGACGTCGTTGGTCCCGACGTCGCGGCGCTCGATGGTGGTGGGGGCGAGCGGGCTGCGCCGGCCGCGGGGGCGGCGTAGGCGTTGACGCGCATGGTCATGGGTCTCCTTCGGGCGTGCGTGTGACGACGGCGACGTGGGCGTCGCTCGTCCGGGTGGTGGCGGGTGCGGCGCTACTGCGTCCTGGCCCGCTTGAGCTCGTCGGCCAGCGAGCGCGCCTCGGCGGACAGGAGGTCCGCGCGCTCGGTGTCGCCGGCCTCGACGGCGTGCCAGTAGTCGATCTTGAGCTGGACGTAGCGACGCCGCAGGGCGACCTGCTCGACCTCGAGGGCCAGCCGGCGCTCCTGCGCCGCCAGCAGCTCGACCTGCTCGCGGGCGGCGTCGGCGCCGAGGCGCCCGTTGGCGACGTACTGCCGCATGTCGCTGACCGACATGCCGGTTGCCGCGAGGCAGGCGATCCACATGAGCTGGTCGAGGTCGCCGTCGTCGTAGACGCGGTGCCTGCTGCTCGCTCCGCGGCTGACCGGCGCGATGACCCCGATGCTCTCGTAGTAGCGCAGCGTGCTGGCCGGCAGGCCGGTCAAGGCTGCTGCTTCCTTGATCGTGTAGCTGTGTCGGTCGTCCGTGTGCTCACGTCTACGACCGTAGGAACTTCAAGTACTTGAAGTCAAAGCCGACCGCTTTCGTCCGGAACCAGTGCAAGGCTGGGCGCATGGATCGTGTGACCGAGGCGACGACCTCGTGGGCGCAGGCGTTGTCCTGGCGGCTGGATCGACAGCTTCTCTCGCCCGTGGGCTCGGAGTCGGTCGGAGCCGTCGTACGCCGCCTGGGTGCGGTGCTCGCCATGGACGAGTCGCTCGCCGAGCTTGCTGTCGGCACCCGTCGCGAGTCGTCCCACATGGGCGATCTCGCCGCGGCGCTCGCCGCCGGGGAGGTCGTCAAGGCGTTCGCGTTCCGCGGCGCGGTGCACTACCTCTCCCCCGAGGACGGCGGCACCTACCTCGTCGCTCCGCTGTGCCGGTCGGCAGTGGGAGCTGAAGAGCTGGGTGGACCTACTACCGGCTCACGCCCGGGGCCTGGCCCGACTTCCGGGCCGCCGTGCGCGAAGCGGTCGCCGACGGACCGCTCACCGTCGCCGAGCTCGGGCAAGCCCTGGCGCGGAACCCTGCCTACCGCCACCTGAGCCCGGTCTTCGACGACGGCGCCGGCACCCTGATCAAGCCGCTGACGTGGCAGGGCGACGTCAGCCTGAGCCGGTCGCGGGACGGGCAGCTGACTCTGCAGGGGCTGGACGACAACCCGCTCTGGGCCGGCGATCCCCGACCTCGACGAGGCCGGTCCGCGTGCCATCACGTCCTACTTCGCGACCTACGGTCCGGCTCCGCTCGACAACCTGCACCACTGGCTCGGCGACGGACTCAGCGCCGGCCGCAAGCGTCTGCAGGCGTGGCTCGCCGAGCTCGGCGACCGGCTCGTCCCGGTCGACGTCGACGGCACCGAGGCGTACGTCCTGCGCGAGGACGTCGACTCGCTCGTGGCCGCGGATGCATCCGAGGTGGTGCGGCTCCTGCCCGGCCACGACCAGTGGGTGATGGGCCCCGGCACCAAGGACGTCCACGTCACCCCGCCCGCGCTCCGCGACCTGATGACGCGCAAGGCCAACCCGGTCATCGTCGGTGGAGTCGTGAGCGGCACGTGGGCTCGCAAGGGCGACGAGCTGACGGTGACATGGCTGTACGACGCGCCCTCGGCCTGACGGCGCGATCGAGCGGGAGGCCGTGCGGCTGGGTGAGTTCCTGGGACGAGAGCTCCGACTGACTGTCATCACGTAGCCGAGCCGGCCTATCTACGTCGCGCGAACCTCACGTCACCGTTGGCCATCCGCTCGGCGGTGAAGGCGGGGTCGTGGACCCGATGGTGGTGATGGCTGCAGAGCAGCACTGCATTGTCGAGATCAGTGGCCCCACCGGAGGTCCAGGGCAACCAGTGGTGTGCCTCGGTCCAGGTGCCGGGGATGTCACAGCCCTCCGCGCGGCAGGTGCGGTCGCGGAGGAGGAGCGCCCGGCGCTGGGCTGCGGTGAAGAGACGGCGTGCCCGGCCCAGGTCGAGGATCTCGGAGGCGGCGCCCAGCACGGCCGGGATGATCTTCGCCGTGCACGCGAGGCGTCGCGCCTCGGCGGCGGTGATGGTCTCGCCGAAGCCCTCCTCCCCCGGCACGCTGCCGCCGAGGAGGTCGGCGACACCGAGCTCGCGTCGAAGCGCGGCGAGTGGCACGGTCACGACCACGGTCGTGGCGTCCCCGCCGTGGAGGGGCAGACGCTCAGGATCA
The DNA here is from genome assembly GCA_963778975.1 of uncultured Actinomycetota bacterium. Lineage (GTDB taxonomy): Bacteria > Actinomycetota > Actinomycetes > Propionibacteriales > Nocardioidaceae > Nocardioides. The sequence continues at coordinate 57,114 of CAVZWM010000024.1, read as the reverse complement.
AGGCTCTCGAGGAACTGGATGAACGCCTCACCCAGTCGTCGCGGGTAGGGCAGTCGCGTGAACGGGTCCGGGTCGGCGGACGACTCGGCCTCACCGTCCCGCAGCTGCCGCGGGTTGGTGAACGCCTCGAGGTAGGTCGCAAGCCGGGTGGCCACCGCATCGGGGAGTCGGCCGCTCAGCCGGGTCGTGCCGTCCCCGAGACGGCGCATCGTCAGGCGCGCGCGTCGACTCGCCTCGCCCTCGAGGGCCGCCAGTCGTCGCGCTTCGGCTGCCTCGGCGACCTCCGGGGCGACCACATCGAGGATCTTGCGGCCGAGACGAGCCAGCTGGCGGGGCTCGAAGCGCTCGGCGTAGTCCACCAGCGTGACCTCGGCGCGGTCGAGGACCTCGGCCGAGACGTCGGAGGGCAGGTCGTCCAGCGCCCGAGAGATCACCCGTGCCTGGGCCAGGGTGGCGCGGCCTTCTCGCATCGCTGTCGCCAGCACACTCCACCGGCGGTCCAGACCCCGCGCCAGTGCGACGTCCCTGCGGGCGTCCTCCCAGCGGACGCGAGTCTGGTGCGACAGCCACCCCGCGGCGTCTCGCGAGGCGGTGAGTGCTGCGACGTCGTCCGCGTCGGCCAGCATGCGAAGTCGAAGCTCGACGAGTCGCGACTCGATCCGGACCAGCTCGCGCAGCGCCTCGGCCTTGTCGTCGGTCGTCATGAAGGTGGGGTTGGTGTCGGCGACGGTCTTGAGCGCCTCACCCATGGTCGTCGCGGCGGTCAGGATCGGGTGTGTCACGACGGCCTCCTCGCGATCTGTGGGGTGAGCTTCCTGTACCACAGATTCTATCGCTCACCACCATTAATCGAAACACTTTTCGATTAATGTGGATAAGTGCTCATCCCCTTGTGAAGACGCAGAACTCGTTGCCCTCGGGATCCGCCAGCACCGTCCAGCGCGGCTGGTCCCACAGGCGGGTGGCGCCACGGGTGATCAGCTCGTCGACCCGGCCCACGACGTCCCAGTGCAGGCGGTTCGGCTCGGTGCGCGGCTCGGGGACAGGCGCGAAGTCGAGCGTCATCCTCTCGTCGACGGCGACGCCGGTCAGCGTCCAGATGTCGTACGTCGTGTCGTGCTCGGGCTTCGGCGCCGAAGAGGTCACCCCACCAGCGAGCCAGCATCTCGGGGTCCGCACAGTCGATGCCGATGCCGTGGATCCGGTAGTCCGGCAAGCGATCGGCCGACCGCACGAACGCGCAGAACTCGTTGCCCTCCGGGTCTGCCATGACGTTCCAGCCGAACCCCGTCTCCGCGGACGGCGCCAGCACCCGCGCGCCGAGAGCAACCAGGTCGTCGACCGAGCCGCAGTCCACGTCGAGGTGGGTCCGGTTCTTGACGCGGTGGGGGCGGTCGACCGGGTTCACCCAGATCGTGTGGCGGGGACTCGGACCAGCGAGTCGCGCCGGCGGTTCGGCGTCCGCGACCTCGAGTCCGCTGACGGCAGCCCAGAAACGCGCCTGCGCGCCGACATCGAGTGCATCCACACAGAGGTCCTGCCAGGTCGCCAGCGCCATTGCAGCATTCAACCAGCCGCCACGGACACTCCATGATGGTCCGATGCATGACGCCCACGCCCGGCTCGCCGCCGAACGCGAGCAGACCCTCGCACGCCTGGCCAGCCTGACCGGCGACTTCGACTCGGTGGTGGCGGCCTCCCTCGACACCAATGCCGACGACGAGCACGACCCGGAGGGCACCACGATCGCCTTCGAGCGATCCCAGATCGGCGCGCTCATCGGGCAGGTCCGCCACCACCTGGAAGAAATCGACGCGGCCGTGGCCCGGCTCGACACCGGGACGTACGGCGTCTGCGAGCGATGTGGCCGGCCGATCGGTGCGGCGCGGCTCGAGGCGCTGCCCGCCGCGCGTACGTGCATCGGCTGCGCATCAGTGCACTCCTGACGACGACGCGCTCCGGGCGCCGCACCCCCGTGGCGGCGCTCGGAGCGCACGTACGCGTGTCAGCAGTCGTAGGCGTCTGCTCCAGCGACGTACGTCGCCACCATCTCCTCGGGCAGCGTCGAGCCCGCACCGAAGTACTCCAAGCCCTTGCCGTTGGCGCCGTTGGGCGTCGGGATCCGGTCGACGCCCTTCGGGTCGCCGATGGTCATCTTCTCGAAGACCTTGAGGGCGACGGGCAGTCCCTCGGCACGCAGTGCCGCGTAGCCGGCGTCTCGCGCTCCGGGACACTCCGCCTCATAGCCCTCGAACCCCGCACCCATCTCGGCCGAGACGACGAACCAGTTGGCGGAGGTCGGCCCGGTCAGGGTGTACATCGGCACGAAGCAGTGGTGCGCGCTCGCGCTGGTGGCGGTCATGGCGACCGCTGCCGCGGCGGAGGCGGTGATGACGCCGACGCGTCGGACGGTGGTGGTGCTCATCTGGTGTCCCTTCTTCCGGGACCCCCTCCGGGTCCCCCGGACCAAGTGCACCGCTCACGGACGGGACCTCCCACCGCCAGCGCCCGCACACTTCCCGCACAGTTCACTCCGCCGATGCGGCACGATGTCGCCATGGCCGAACGTGTGACCTTCCCCAGCGTCTCCGGCGAGACCCTCGCCGGCCTGATCGACCTGCCGGAGGGCACGTGCCGCGGCTGGGGCGTCTTCTCCCACGGCTTCACCCTCGGCAAGGACTGCCCGGCCGCGTCGCGGATCTGCAAGCAGCTGGCAGCCGAGGGCATCGGGATGCTGCGCTTCGACAACCTCGGCCTCGGTGACTCCGAGGGCGACTGGGGCGACGGTTCCTTCTCCCACAAGGTCGCGGACACCGCCCAGGCCGCGCGGTTCCTCGAGGAGTCGGGACGTTCGGTGGAGATCCTGGTCGGTCACTCGTTCGGTGGTGCGGCCGTGATCGCCGCTGCCAAGGACGTACCCCAGGCTCGTGCGATCGCCACCGTCGGTGCGCCCTACGACCCCTCGCACGTGGAGCACCACTACGACGCCATCGTCGAGCGGGTCCTCGAGGAGGGCGAGGCGCAGGCGACGTTCGGCACCAAGACGCTGACGATGAAGCGGGAGTTCGCCGAGGACGTACGCCGTGCGCACCTGCACGACGCCATCCGCACGTTGAGGCGGCCGCTGCTCGTGCTGCACTCCCCCACCGACAACACCGTCGGCATCGCCAACGCCAGCGAGATCTTCAAGGCCGCCCGGCACCCCCGCAACTTCATCTCGCTCGAGGGGTCGGACCACCTGCTCACCGCTCCCGGTCAGGCCAGGCGAGCGGCACGGATCATCAGCGCGTGGGCGGATCAGTACCTGGTCGACTGGCCGCCGACCACGCGGTCACCGTGACGCTGCGGCGAAGTCGCGGAACCTCGCGGCAGCCGGGTTGAGGGCCGAGTCCGTCCGCCAGGTGAGGCCGATGGTCCGCCTGGCGTGAGGGCTGACGATGTTGATGCCGATGGTGCCGGAAACGCCGGCGAACTGCTCGGGTGTGATGGCGACCCCGAGCCCGGCGGCGACGAGACCCTCGATGGTCGCCAGGTCCGCGCTCTCGAACGAGACCGGCAGCGCCACACCCGCATCGCCCAGCAGCCGGTTGATGTGCTCGCGGTAGCCGAAGCCCACCGGCGTCGTGACGAGCTCGTCGTCCACGAGCTCGGTCAGGTCGACGCGGCGGCGGTGCCGGAGACGGTGGGTCGGCGGGACGATGAGCACGAGCCGTTCCTCCTGGAGCGGCAGCCAGCCGAAGGCTCCGTCGGGTCGCACCGAGGTGATGGCGAGCTCGACGGCGCCGACCGTCAGGTCTCGCAGGATGTGGTGCGCAGGCTCCTGGTTCAACACGACACGGACCCGGGGGGCCTGCTGGTGGAAGTCGCGCAGCATCCGCGGCACCAGCGACGTGGCCATCGAGTCGAGGAAGGCGAGCCGCACCACACCCGTGTCCGGGTCCAGTCGCACGTCGAGCTCGAGTCGCAGCTGCTGGTATCGAGCCAGCACATCCCGGGCGCCCGTGACGACGAAGTCGCCGTCGGGCGTGGCGACCAACCCCTCCGGGACCCGCTCGAACAGTCGGGTCCCGAGCTCGTCCTCGATCCGCCCCAGCGCCCGGGACAGGGTGGGTTGGCTGACCCCTAGAGCACTGGCAGCGTCCGTCACGTGCAGGCGGTCGGCCAGGGTCACGATCCACTCGAGGTCCCTGATCAGCACTCCCCGAGAAGAACTGCTTCATCTTCACCTCCTTGCCGCTGCCGCGGTAGTAACGCGGCGTCGCGCCGTTGGCGGAGACCAGGTTGAACCACTCGGGCTGGGCCTTGCGGTTGATCTCGGCCAGGACGAACCTGAAGCCGGTGCCGCTGTAGGCGTCGTTGAGAACCTGGATCTGCTCGTTGATACGAGCGTCCGACAGGTTGCCCCCGCCCTGGCCGTTGTCCTTGTAGACGACGTTGAAGCGGACCGGGATCGTCGCCCCGGCGAACGCCTCGGCTGCGGCACCGGCCTTGCCACCCTTGCCCCTGGCGGAGGTGACGGACTTGAGCGCTCGCGCGAGCGGGTCCTTGTTCACGGTGTGCAGGTCGTCACGCGGGATGACGCCCGCCGGCGCCTCCGCGATCTGTCCGTAGTCGATGCAGTCGGTCGTGTCCTTGGCCGGTGCGGCGTACACAGGTGTCGCCATGCCGATGCCGAGCGTGAGTGCCGATACCGCCACGCCGAGCCGACGGGCGACGAGGCTGCCGCTGAGAGTCATGCGATCCCCTTACGCAGTTGAGTGGGGAAGGTAACCCAGCGGGGGGCCCATCAGAAGACCCCTGAGCCTAGAGTTCACGCGTGGTCACGACAACCTGCGATCGCGGCTCCTACTGGGCCGGGGTCGGGTGCGAGCTCGCGCAGCCTTCATGGCTGGCGAGTGTCGGGATCCCGCTTCTCGTCGTCATCCTCGGGCTGGGCGCCGCCACCTACGTCGTACGCGGACAGCTGGCTGCAGCGATGCACTCGCGAGATGCGGAACGCCTCGCTCCCCCGGTCAACGAGTTCGGCCGAGACGTCCTCGACGCTGTCGACAAGGCGCTGCACACGAAGGCGAACGACCCCTATTGGGATGCGCCGGGCTGGGACGGGCATGAGCTCATCCAGCAGGCCCAGGGACGGTTGGCCGTCACCATCTCGCGGCCGGACGCATGTCGCGAGGTGCTTCGTGGATCGAGCGACGTCGACGCGGCGTGGGCAGCCTGCGTGCAACGCAGGCGGGAGCTGGAGAGCGGCGGCGTGCAGATCCCGAGCCTGGCCGTCGCCCACGGCATCGACGCCGCGTGCGCACCGTTGTGGGACGACGTACGCCGGGCGGGCGAGGTGCTCGCACGCTGGGACGGCCTGGGCGCCATCCCCGACTTCGATCCGTGGCCGCGCCCTCACGTCCAACCCGCGGGGCGCGAAGCAACGGACCGGCACCGGGCGGCGAGGCACTCGTGGCTGACCTACTACGCCGATGAGTTCGAGCGGGTTGCTACGAAGCAAGCCTAGTGTCGGACCCGCGACGAGGGCGCCCAGGGCGCCGCGTGTGGAGCCGTACGTGGGTGCCGGTCCGGTCGGTGCCGACGTCCACAGCCGCGCAGAGCTGGCGGGCCAGCCACAGTCCGTAGCCGTGGTCCGCCGGCTCCCCGGGCGGGAGCAGGCCCGCGAGCGGGTCGACGAGTCCGCGTCCACTGTCGGTCACGTGGCAGACCCAGGTGGCCCCCGCCTCGTAGACGTGCAGGAGCGCGGGCGGCTCTCCGTGGAGCAGCGCGTTCGTCAGCACCTCGGTGACCGCCAGCGCCAGGTCGTCGACCAGGTGGGGATCGATCCCGGCCTCTGCGCCACGGGCGCGTACCAGTCGGCGCGCGGTGGCGACGTCGGCCCGCGACACGCAGTGGAAGGAGGTGGCGTCCGCGGGCGGCGGCACCACCGTGGCCAGCCCGGCAAGCATGTCGAACGGGTCGTCGAAGCGGTCGTTGGGCGCCAGCACGCCACCCGCGCGGACTCTCCCGTGGGTGTGCATCCCGATCTCGAGCAGGTGCGCCGGGAGCGAGCCGGCGTCGTAGGGGCACAGGAGGTCTACGTCAGCCTCGGCGAAGACGACGTTCACCGCCGCCTCGAGCCGGCGGTAGTCGACCAGCTCGGCGGGCGTACGTGCAGTCAACGTCTGCTCGGCGACCACGCAGGACCGGACGTCGGGAGCCTTGGCGGCGAAGTCGAGCAGGACGCGGTAGACGTTCCACTGCGGCGCGTAGGCGATCGTGTCCTCGACGAAGGTGACCTCGTCGGCATCCCTGCCCAGGGCGGCGCGCAGCTGGTCGACCCGTCGGGGCGGCGCCATGACCAGACCGCGGTGCCCACGCTCGAGCCCCTCGCGGAGGAAGCCGCCGGTCTCGGCGGCGTACTGCCGGGCGCCGTCGTAGAACGTGCTCGAGTGCGTGGCGGGCATCGTCATGGCTCCCACCTCAGGCGTTCGTGCCCGAGACCGGAGATGCTCAGCAGGCGCTGGATCGCGGCCGGGACGCGGTGGAGCGCCAGCCACCCGTGGTCCGGCAGGCTCGCCGCCACCGCCCGCATCCGGGTGACGGTGCCGAAGTCGGCGAACCGCAGGCCCTCGAGGTCCAGGTGCATCCGCGGTTGCACCGCCGCCCGTGACAGCAGCGTGCGGTGCAGCAGGTCACGATTGGAGATGTCGACCTCGCCGAAGATCCGCAGCCCCCAGGGCTCGTCCACCGCGAGGAAGCTCCCCAGCGGGGTCACGTCGGCCTCCGGCGCGATGCCGTCGTGCTCGGCGGCCAGCAGCACTGCGAGCTCGTCGTCGAGCCGGCTGGCGTCGTAGAGGCACACCGAGCTGACCCCGATCTCCCGTTGCAGCCCTGTCGAGATTCGCTCCAGGCGGAGCACCTCCTCGACCGACCCGAGCAGCGGGGCGAGCTCGTCCATGTGGGCGGCCACGCGCAGCCCCGGGAAGCCGCGCTTGCGGGACTGCTCGGCCGCGGCCCGAAACCCGGCGGCGACCGTGTCCAGGTCGTCGGGCCGACGCGTACCGTACGCCTCCGCGAACGAGCTGATGATCAGCTGGCCGGCGACCACTGCGTCGCGTGCGCGCACGTCGCCCGGAAGCGCGCGGAGCACCACCTCGGCCTGCTCGTCGGTGGAGACGTAGAGCAGCTGGTCACCGGCGGCCAGGCCCTGGCCTATGAACGTGGCCGCGATCCGAGTGAGCTGTCCCTCGTCCCGGTGGAACGCGCACAGGTGCGTCCCGGGCTCCAGCGAGCCAAGGGACGATACGGAGTTGTACGAGCCCGGGCTCACCCGGGCACTGTAGGACAGGACGTCTCGAAGGGATAGAGCATCGTCAGCGCTTCGCGGGACCGTCGACGTTGACGGTCGGGATACCGCCACCGACCCGGGCGATCACCGCCAGGGAGGACTCACTGGTGGGGTTCGACTCACGGTGAACGGTCCAGGCCGGAACGTGCACGAAGTCGCCGGGGCCGGCATCGACGTAACCGTCATGGCCCTCGAACTCGAGGCGTAGCACGCCGCGCACGATGTACAGGCTCGACTCGTTGCGGTCGTGGTGGTGCCATCCCGAAACCGCTCCCGGCTCCGTCACGACCTGACCGGCCCAGAGGAGCGGCAGCTCGAAAGCCAGGGCGCGGCTCATGCCCATCGTTGGATCGGCCGAGACCAGGTCGGCTGGCGTGAAGACCCGAACGGGCCGAGGCAGCTCGCCGCTCATGTCCTCAGTGTGCCACCGTCGAGCGCCCCTCACGACCCGCTAGTGCGGCGCCGGTCGACGGTCACCAGCCAGGGGGGCCAGGCCCGCGAGGATGAGCAGGGCGCCGGCCGGGATCAGATCGAGGTTCACGGCGAACAGCACGAAACCGAGGAGCACCAGCAGCGGGCTCCAGACGGGAAGGCGGCGCGGCCGAGCAGTCACCAGCATGACCAGCAGGGTCAGGACGCCGAGCTGGAAGGCAAGCGGGCCGAGCATCTCCAACGCGTCGGGCAGTGGTGCGCTGTCGTGGAGGTCCGGGAACAGGTCCCCGAGGATCACCCAGAGGAAGCACCCGACGCCGAACAGGGCGGAGACCGTGGCCAGGCTTGCAACGATCCGCGTCCGCACGGTGGTCGCCGGAACGAGGTGTCGCATCCCCCAGGCCAGGACGCCGAGCAGCACGAAGCCGATGAGGAACAGCGTGTGCCCGAGGTTCCACGCAAGCCCGGGTCCGTGAACTCCGTCCAGGCCGTCGATCAGCCGCAGCAGTCCGTACAGCAACAGAAGGATCGGCGCGGCGACTGCGGCGAACCTGACAAGCGACGGCGTGGGGGTCACATCAGCAGACTCACAGCCTGTGGTCCTGCGCACCATCCGGGATCGCCCCCATCGAACCCGGGCGAGCGCCAGGGCGGAGGCGGCCTGATGGCGTCAGGTGCTCGTCAACCGACGTGCACTGCAGCGGGTCCGGCCGGCAAGTCATAGGGATGGCGCGAGGAGCCGCCGTCGAGCTGCGTCAGGACGTGGTGCGCCAGCCGTGCTGTCGGCGGCGCCAGGAACAGGCTCTGGCACGCGTACGGCCGGCCGGACCAGGTGTCGACCCGCTGGTGGCGGATCCGGGCCTCGAGCAGCTCGCGAGATCGCCAGCCATCCGCCGGCTTCCCGCTGGACGGGGCGACCTGCTCGAGGGCGTCCCACTGTCCCATCCACAGCTTGATCTGGAGGTCGAGGGCAGCGGCCAGGAGAACGGGGCACTCGTCGACGATCACCATCCGGTGGTGCACCCGGTACCGGTACGGCTGGCGCTGGCTGGGGATCACGCCGGCGCGAGCGGCGGCGACGTCGAGGTCACGCGCGCAGGCCACGGGATCCTGGAGCCGGGCGGCACAGAGGCGTGCGGCGCTGGTCCAGTCACCGGCCACGACATCCGCCAGGGTGTCCAGGGCGGGCGCGAGAAGTCGCGCCCCGGGATGGGTGATGGTGATGGTCACATGCCCCCTCCTCAGTAGTTCCTGCGCCGGGACGGATCCCTGCGGACCAGCCTTCGGCTTCGATCCCCCGACGAGGACGAATGTGGTCACTTTTCCCGTGAAACGGTGACGAGCGGTGGCGTGAACCCGCTCACAGCTGTGTGCGTGGGCGTGTCGCGGGGGTGTGCCCGCGATTCGACATGCCCCCACCAGCGTGTTCTCGTGGTAGTGCCGCAGGCCGCACCCTCGTCGCGAACGAGGCGCCTCCCATCGCGAGGCGAACGCAGGCCGCGGCCTCGACGCCCGATTCGCCGGTGTCGCGTCCGAGCGCCATTCAGGCGCACAACATGTGAGGTATCAAGCACGTGCGTGCCACCACCACACCTGCCCTGACCGTTCGCCTACGAGGCGCCGCAGCAAGCGCCACCGTCGCCACCCTGGCGTTGACCCTGATGCCCGGCAGCGCTGCTGCCCAGCAAGCGACCGGCGACCCGATCGACGTACATCTCCAGGTGGCCGACCAGCCAGCCGTGGAGGTGGCAGTCACACCTCGCGTGTGGCCCGGCCAGCTGCTCGAGGAGCAGGGCGTTCCCGTCGACGGCAACGACCTGGTGGACGTCTTCCGCGACGGCCGCGAGGTCTCGGGCCGGAAGAAGCGCGTCCGCCAAGGTGACCGCGTTCGTCTGACCGAGGTCGTCAAGGTGCGCACGACCAAGCACAAGCGGGTCCGCGCCGGCCTCGTCGAGGTCCCCACCACCGACCTCGCCCCCGGTCGACGCAAGGTGGTCCGCCAGGGCAGGCCCGGCGTCCGCAAGGTCGTCGCCGTCCGCACCCTCCACAACGGCGAGCCCGTGAAGCACCGCGTCGTCACGAGCAAGCTGGTCCGTGACCCGCGCCCGCGACGGGTGCTCGTCGGCCGCCGGCCCCACTCGGTCCCCGGCGCCGACAGCCTCAACTGGGCCGCGCTCGCCAACTGCGAGTCCGGCGGCAACCCGAACGCGGTGAACCCGGCCGGCTACTACGGGCTCTACCAGTTCGACACGGGCACGTGGCGCAGTGTCGGTGGCTCCGGCCTTCCCACCTCCGCCTCGGCCGGCGAGCAGACCTACCGTGCCAAGCTGCTCTACAAGCAGCGCGGCCGCTCCCCGTGGCCCACCTGCGGCCGCCTGCTCTGACGATGCTCCTGCAGACCTTCGGAGCACCCGCGCTGGCGTAGCCTTCGGGAATGACAGGTCGGGTGGCCGAGCAGTCGCACGACATTGGCGCATGGGCGGCGCTGACCCGGCGCCTGTCGCCCTACCTTGACCTCGCGATCGGGCTCGCTGCGGCAGGCATGTCGGTCATGTCGTTGCTGAGCACCGATGTTGCCGCCATCGATGCGCGGCTCGAGCCGGCCGACCCGTTGTCCGTCGCTGCCACCGCTGTGGCCGGACTGTCCCTGATCTGGCGTCGCTCGCGTCCGGCGACCTCGTTCGCGCTGTTCGTGACGTGCTGCCTCGTCGTCAGCCTGACCGGCCACTACATCGGGCTGCTCTCGGTGCTGTTGTTGTTCAGCCTCTACTCCCTCTCAGCGCACAGCCGACGCAGGGATGCGGTGGTTGGCCTGGCCGCTTGCCTGCTCACCTTCATCGGCCTCGCGGTGCTGGACATACCCGACCTCGGCACGTCAGACCTCCTGCAGGCCTGTGCGCTGCTGCTCACCGCGTGGGCGCTCGGCGACGCAATCCGATCGCGCCGCACCCAGCAGTCGGAGCGGCTGCGAATCGCGGAGCACGAGGCGGCCACCGCTCGAGAGCTGGCGGCGCGGGCCGTGGTCGAGGAACGGCTGCGGATCGCCCGAGAGCTGCACGACGTCATCGCGCACAGCATGTCGCTGATCGCTGTGCAGGCAGGCGTCGGCGGACACGTCATCCGGACCGACGTCGACGCCGCCGAGCATGCGCTCGAGATCATTGCCGAGACCAGCCGCAAGGCGTTGACCCAGACCCGCTGGATGCTGGGTCTGCTACGTGCGGAAGACACCGATGTCGCGGCTTCACCCATGCACACCATCGACGACCTCGACGGCCTCGTGCACGACGTCCGGGAGGCCGGCATCGACGTGGCCCTGACCGTCGCAGGTCCAGCGCGCACGCTCGACGCGGCCATCGAGCTGACGGCCTACCGCATCGTGCAGGAATCGTTGACCAACGTGCTCAAGCACTCTCTCGCGAGGCAGGCGCAGGTGAGGGTGACCTACGTGGAGGACGGGGTTGACGTCGAGGTACGTGACGTCGGTCGAGGCCGGCCCCCGGCCCCGGTGCAGGAAGGCTCCGGGAGCGGGCACGGACTGATAGGCCTGCGTGAGCGCACCCGACTGCTGGGTGGGGTTCTCGAGTACGGTGCGCTCGACGGAACGGGGTTCCGAGTGGCAGCCCACTTGCCGTCATCGATGGAGGCGGCGGAGTGATCCGGGTGGCAGTTGTCGACGACCAGGAACTGGTGCGCTCCGGGTTCGTCGTGCTCCTCGATTCCAGCCCCGACATCGAGGTCGTCGGCGAAGCGGGTGACGGCGCGGAGGCCTGGAGCCTGTGTCGACGTACGACCCCCGACGTGGTCCTGATGGACGTCCGGATGCCCCGGATGGACGGCATCGAGGCCACGCGACGGATCATGGCCGACCCGCAATGCGCCGGCACGCACGTGCTCGTCCTGACCACGTTCGACGAGGACGAGCTGGTCCACGACGCCCTCCGCGCCGGCGCCAGCGGGTTCCTGCTCAAGGACACCCGGCCGACGCACCTGCTCGACGCCATCGCGGTGGTGGCCGCCGGGGACGCCCTGCTTGCGCCGTCCATCACCCGGCGCCTGATCGAGCAGTTCGCCGCCCTGCCGAGCCGCTCGATCTCCCCGGCCGAGGACGGACTGACCGACCGCGAACGCGAGGTGCTGATCGCCGTCTCGCGAGGTTTGTCGAACCAGGAGATAGCCGACTCACTGCACATGGGCTACGGGACTGTGAAGACCCATGTGAGCCACCTCCTCACCAAGCTGGAGTGCCGCGACCGCGCGCAGCTCGTGATGCACGCCTACGAGTCGGGCCTCCTCATCCCCGGGACCAGCTGAGCTCTGTCTCGGGTCTCGCCGCGTCGGGACCTCGGACCGATGTGCGAGACCCCCCTCGGCAGCGAGATTGGTGGAGCGGCCAGAGAGGCCGGCCCAGCAAACGGAGGTTCCACCCATGTCCCGACCACTTCGAGAAGCCACGACCTACCTCGCGCTCGCCTTCTCACTGGCCATCGGCATCGCCGTGGCGATGCCCCACGCCGGCATCAACGTCCTGCTGAGCGCGTTCGCGCCGATCGCGGCACTGGTCATCATCACGTTCGCTGCCACCGCCCGTGGCAGGCGGCGCGCCCTGTGGGGCGAGTTCGGCCTGAACCGCTCGGGCAAGCACATGTGGGCGTTCGCGCTGATCGTGCCGATGATCCTCGCCGGCAGCGCGTACGGCGCTGCGCTCGTCCTTGGCGTTGCGGACCTGCGCGCCATCGACCTCACGCCGTCCGGCACCGCAGCCTGGGGCCTGAACCTCGCCAGCACGCTGGCGTTCATGACCGTTCTCTTCCTGGCCGAGGAGCTCGGCTGGCGCGGCTACCTGCTGCCGAGGATCCAGCAGCTGACCAGCCGTCGTAGAGCGGCGCTCGTCACCGGCTTCGTGCACGGCTGTTTCCACCTGCCACTGATCCTGATTGCCACGACGTACGACGAGCACGGCAGCCGATGGCTGGTGGCCCCGGTCGTGGTCGCCACGATCACCATGGGCGGTGTCTTCTACGCGTACCTGTGGGACCGCACCCACACCGTCTGGCCGGTGGCGATGGCCCATGGTGCGGTCAACACCGCGTTCGCCGTCGGGGCCGGGGCCGTGGTGGCCACCTCGGAGGCCGACCTGGCCTACATCGCCGGGGAGAGCGGGATCGCCACCTTCGCGGCCGTGGCGGTGGTCGGAGCAGCGTTCCTGGCCCGGGCCAAGGTATGGCGCACCGACACGGGCGCGCGTCACACGCCCGAACGTGAGCTGGAGCCCGTGGCGTAGGCCCGGCCAGGTGTGCCAGGTTGCCCGTTCAACCATGGTTGCGATCGCGGCGCTCCCGGGTTAGAACGGTCTTGTCATTCGAGGCGCCTCGTCCCAGCCCCTTGCGCAGCGGGCTCGACGAGGCGCCTCGGCCAGGTCATGCCCGGCCGGTACGACCCCCAAATTGAGCACGTTTTCCGCATCCGCTCGAAGAGGGCGTGCCGATCGCCGAACCTCTGGAGATGAGCAGGCAGACAGCCGACGAGCGGCTCCGGACGATCAGCGAGCTGACGAGTGCTGCTGATGCCTTCGCCGGTCGGGCTCTCGAGCAGGAACTGTGCCGAGACCGTTCGCGGCCCGGCACCGGCCCGCACCATCAGCACGCGCACTCAGCCACTCTCTGGCACCTGGCCGAGCAAACACTCCGTACCCGGATCCACGAGCTTGAGCTCGAGCTCGAGCCCAGGAACCTCACTGCTGTCAGCTGACCCGTTCCAGCACGCAGTGGCTAGGCCTGTGTCTCCCGTAGGTGCTGCGCAACCGCGTCGGGGCTGGGCATCGCGGCGATGACGCCTCCCAGTCGCCGTGCCGCTTCTCGTTCGGGGGCTTGCGGTCGGGTCAATGCGGTGACAGCCGCAGCGATCGAGCCGGGCGGCGCGCCCGGGGGCACGATGCGACACGCACCTTCCGCGGCGAGGTGGTCGGCGTTCCAGAACTGGTCGGCGCCCTGCGGCATGACGATCTGCGGCAACCCACTGGCGAGCGAACCGATGACCGTGCCGGTTCCGCCGTGGTGCACCACGAGGTCGACGTACGGCAGCAGGTGCGCCTGAGGGACCTCCTGCTCGACGTGCACCGCAGCCGGCATGTCACCGAGGGCACTCGGCTCTATCCGGGCCCGGTCGCCACCAGGACGTCACATCCGGAGCCGGCGATCTCGAGGGCCGCTGCGCGGAGCAGGTCCACGTTGCCGAAGACGGTCCCCATGGTCAGGTACACCCGCGGGGCCCGACGTGGCTCGAGCAGCCACGGCGGCACGGCACCGTCCGGGGACCAGGCCGTCGGCCGCATCGCCGTCGTGGGAAACGGCGGGGTGGCGTCGACATCGGCCAGGAAGGGCGGGTGCGGGTCGATGAGAACCTCGGCCAACGCGCCGGCCGACGGGGCGTGGACCATCGCCGCCACGGTTTCGTAGATGGTCGACCACTGACGGCCCCAGCCGACGATGGCCAGGCAGACAGGCCCGGACGCCGGTCGCGTGGGCGGCCATGGCAGCACCGACGTTGCTCTGCTCGAAGACGACGAGGTCGGGTCGTTCTCGTTCCAGCACTGCGGTCATGACGTCCACGACGTGCGGCGCGCAGAGCTCGACGAAGAGCGTCTGTCCGAGACCTACGGCCGACGCTACCCCGCCGCGCTGTTCGAGTCGGCGCGCGATCTCTGACGTGGCATCGGCGAAGGTCCACGATGGCTCGGCCCCTGGGACGGTCCGAGCGGGTAGTCGACTCGCGAACTCCTCGCCAGTCGCGAACACCACCGTCTGCCCCAGCGCGCTCGAGTGCGAGGGCCAGCGGTACCAGGGGATAGAGATGACCGAACGCCGGCAGCGACGCGAGGACGACCTTCACGGCGTCCTCGCGTGGCCCACGCTCCACATCCGCCTCATCGTCTGACGATAGGACGGATCCGGAGCCGGGTCATCAGCAGTTTCACCCACGCGGAGGAAGCTCGAGATGGACAACTTGGTGGATGTCATGCCGCGACCAGCGGCATAGCGTCGATTCGGGAAAGGGGTTGTCGGATGTCTACCTCCTTGGAGCCATTTGCAGTCCGGGCTGGCGAGGGCGCTCGGCTCGAGACCCCCACGGGCGACACGGCACATGTCATGGCGAACACCCGGAACACGCACGGGTCGTTGACGGTGCTGGAGCTCGTGATCTCGCCGAAGAACGGCCCGGCCCTCCATGTCCACCGGCGTGAGGACGAGGTCTGGTACGTCCTCGAGGGGGACTTCCGTTTCAAGGCGGGCAGCGAGATGTTCTGGGTGTCGGCAGGCGGCCTGGCATTCGGTCCCCGTGGCACACCGCACAGCTTCCAGAACGTGGGCGAGACTCCAGGCAGGTTGCTCGTGATCACCGCACCTTCTGGAGCGGAGCGGCTGTTCGAAGACTTCGCGGACCTGCTCCCCGGCCCTGTCAGTCCCGAGATGCTCGCTACCGTGGCACGCAACAACTGGGTCGAGTTCGTTGGCCCGCAGCTGAAGGTCTGGACCCACTGCGATTCTTCGCCGGAGGCGACCCGACCCGACGCTTCCCGGCACCGCCGCGTCTTGCCGCTGGTCGGTATTGCGAGCTGCGACGCCGTCCGGGGCTAGCATTCGCGCTCCGCCCCGAGAGGACCTGCACATGGCAACCGACTACGACGCATCCCGCAAGACCGAAGACGAACAGAAGGAAGAAAGCCTGGAGGCCCGACGCCTCACCTCTGGAGAGCAGGACAAGACCTCGGGAACCATCGACGAGGACGAGGCTGCGGTGGCGGAGTCGTACCGAGCTGCCCGGCGCGGACCTGTCCCACGAGATCCTCTCCGTCGAGGTCACGCCGAAGCAGGCCGACGAGTTCACCTGCACGCGCTGCTTCCTCGTTCAGCACGTGTCCCGACGGTCCTCCCCGGGCACAGACGTGTGTGGCGACTGCGCCTGACGATCCACGGCGTGCCGTCCGTCACTTCGGTACGGCCGCGATCAGCTGCGGCAGGAGCCAGGGAGCTATCCAGCCCTGGACGCCGGACGGGGTCAGGTGCAGCCCGTCCGACCGGACCTGGTAGCCGCCGGCAGTCCAGGTGAAGCGGCCGTCCGGCGAGACTCGCGCGCCGAAGTCGATCACCTGCACGTTCGGATGGCGGCCCGCGACACTGCGCAGCAGCCGGTTCCAGGCGGTCACGCGCTCCGGATGGTCCTCCGGGTACAGGCTTCCGTCCAGCTGCTCACCGCGGCGGTTGTAGGGCTCGGTCGCGAGCACCACGTGCGCCCCCGGGCTCCGGCCACGCCGATGGCCAGGTCGAGCTCGGACCGCAGGTGCGCGTCGAACTCGGGGTCGCCGATGTGCGTCCACCGCCCATCCAGGACCCGGTCCATGGTCTCCCACCGCCCGACCAGGATGAACGCCACGTCCGGGTCGTCCCTGGCGATGGCAGCCCGCCAGATCCCGGGCCAGTCCCGGCACGTCGGCATCAGCCCGCGGTAGGTGCGGCCGAAGTAGCGGAAGGGGGCCGTCCTGCTCACCCCGCAGCCCATGAGCGTGCGGTCACGGACATCGAGGTCGGGGTGGCTGGGCAGATAGTTCACCAGCGTCCAGGCGACCGAGTCGCCGAACACGTCGACCACCACCGGCTGCCCCGGCCGCCGGTGATGCAGCGGCGCCGTCGGCCGTGACTGTCGCGGACGTGCCTTCTCCTCGGGTGGAGCCTTCCGGCGATCGCTCGGCCGCATCGTCCTCGATGTCACCGTCGCCCTCCAGGAAACGGTCCACCGCGGTGACGACCGACGCCTCCGCCGGCAGCGACGGCAGCGGAGGCACCGCAGTCATCACCACCAGCGTCACGGCCCCGGCCGCCACCGCGGCCCCTGCCCCGGCAGCGAGGAACATCGGTCGCCTCATCCTCATGTGCAGCTGGATCGGGCGTTCGACGAGCACATAGGAGAGGGAGGCAATGCCCACGGTCAGCAGGCAACGCACCATGAACAGGGTCAGGCCGTCCAGGCCGGTCCGACCCGCGTTGGCAGCGATGAACACCGGCCAGTGCCACAGGTAGACGCCGTACGAGATCCGCCCCAGCGCAGGCGAGCGGGGGCAGCGAGAGCAGCCGAGCGGACCACCCCGACGGGACGAGGACCACGTGGGCGATGACCACCGCGACGGCCAGCGCGAGGGCTGCCATCCCTCCCCGGTAGAGCACCTCGTCCGTGCCCGACAGATGGGTCGCCGCCCACACCATGGCCGCGACCGACGCCGCTGCCAACCCACCCAGACCCACTCGACGCCACCCCGGGACCCCCGGCTGCCGTGCCTGGCCCCCGCTGCCGGAGCGCCAGCAGGGCCGCAAGCGCAGCCCCGATCAGGATGGCTGCACCGCGGGTGTCGGTCCCGTAGTAGGCCCGGCCCGGATCCTGCACGGAGTACGTCGCCGCGAGCGCCGCCGTCGACGCCACGGCTCCCACGCCACACACGACGACGAGCCACCACAGACGAGCCCGCGCGAGATAGCAGCACCGCGCACAGCACCAGTGGCCACAGCAGGTAGAACTGCTCCTCGATGCCCAGCGACCACGTGTGCTCCAGCGGCGACGGCGCAGCCGTCTGGGCGAAGTAGTCACCGCCGCGGAAGATCATCCGCCAGTTGGCCACGTAGAACAGCGCTGCCATCCCATCACCGCGCAGCAGCCTCACCTCCTCGGGCGGCAACAGCGCCCGCGCACCGATCGCGACGGCCGTGACCATCAGGAGCAGCGCCGGCAGCAGCCGCCGTACCCGCCGTCCCCAGAATCGCAGCCAGGTCGATCCGTCCCCCGCTGCGAGCCCACTCAGCCAACAGGAGCGCCGTGATCAGGTAGCCGGACAGCACGAAGAACGCATCCACACCGAGGAAGCCCCCGGTCGCCCACGACAGCCCGCCGTGGAACGCCAGGACCGCCGTGACCGCCACCGCCCGGATCCCGTCCAGGGCCGGCACGTGCGCCGAGACCTTCGAGGAAGCGCGAGCTCGGGCGCGAGCGCCCTTCGTACCAGCGAATACGTGGTCGAGAACCATGACGACCCTCCCGGAAGTCGTGCCATCGGAGGTTCTCCAAACTGGCTCCGAGCCGGGTGATTGTCATGGGACACGAGTCCCGACAACCCCGGGAAAGAACGCACTCTGGGCTCGACGCCGCGTCATGCTGTCCCTGACCAGCGCAGGCCATAGAGGAGACCACATGAGCAGCCCCCGCCGAGCCCTCGTCGTCGTCGACGTCCAACAGGAGTACTTCGACGGCCCCTTGCAGATCCAGCACCCGCCGCGCGAGGAGTCGCTCGCCAACATCGTCCGTGTCTTGGACCTCGCCACCGAAACGGGTCTGCCCGTCGTGGTCGTGCAGCACGAGTCCCCGGAGGGCGCACCCGTCTTCGCTGTCGGTTCCACGGGGTGGGCGTTGCACCCCGAGGTCGAGAAGCGCCTCCAGGGTTCCTGGAAGAGGGTCTCGAAGGTCAACGGCAGTGTGTTCGCAGGCACCGACGTCGGCGAGTGGTTGGCCGGCCAAGGAGTCGACACCATCACCGTCGTCGGCTTCATGACCAACAACTGCGACATCGCGACCGCCGTCGAGGCGGAGGGGCTCGGCCTCGCCGTCGAGGTCCTCTCCGACGCCACTGGGGCCATCCACCTGGCCAACGAGTCGGGGAAGGTACCGGCCCAGGTCCTCCACGAGGTCCTCATGGTCCTGCTCCACTCGAACTTCGCCGCCGTCGGAACGACCGAAGCCTGGGCAACCGCTGTCGGGTCAGGCGTGGCCCTGCCGAAGGGGGACCTCGGCACGTCGGCCACGCAGGGGCGCGCTGCCTTCGCGGGCTGACGACTGGGCGACTCACAGCCAGCTGGGAAGCCGCACGTCGGAGAACGGCGCCGAGTCATCCGGCGCCCAGCTGGTCCCGGTCTCGGCGGTGGCCGCCCCCAGCCCGGCAGCTCCGGCACACACCAGCAACGTCACCAGGAGCCACGGCACCCCGCGCCGAGCCACCGGATCCACCACCCGGTGCAGCGACGACCGCACACGCTCGCTCCCCGGTCCCCACCACATGGCGAGGGCGAACCCGACGCCGATCACCGCCAGCGACGTGTTGATCGAGAGCGCGGCCGCGAAGCAGATCAGCGCGAAGGCCGTCGCGATGCCCAGGCTCCAGACGAGGAGCAGCAGGGTCCCGGGGATCGACCTCACGAGGTGCCACGGGGCAGCGAGCAGCAGCTGCGGGGCGTCGTACCACTTCACCCCGCGCAGCTGGCGACGACGACCCGCCGACGACGCGGCCATCGATCCGCTGCGCAGCAGCCAGGCGGCGAGGGTGCAGACGAGCAGGGTGACGTACGGCGCGTACGCCACGGCGGCGGTCACGACTGCCCCACCGGCCAGCACCAGCGTGGTCCGTCGCAGCCGTTCGGCACCGCCGAACGCGCGGACGGGCGGGGCCGTACTCGCCGACGTACTCCGGGGGGACGATCGAGGTGGTGCCGTCGGGCAGCACGTGCGTGCGTGCCTCGAGCGGCGTCGTCACCGGCTCGTCCTCCCAGCCGGCCGACCAGTGGTTGTAGGGCGCGGTCAGCGGGATCTGCGTCGTGTCCGGTGACCGCAGGACCCGCGGACGTACGGGACGGGCTCGGCATCGCCGCCGCCCAGGTCCTCCAGCCACTCGCGGACCTCGGGCAGCGAGGGTCGGTCGGCGGCGTCGGGGGCCAGCGCCTCCTCGATCAGCGGCCGGAGGTCGGCGTCCAGGCCGGACAGGTCGTGCTCGCCGCGACGGACGCGGTCCATGATCGCCATCGACGGGCCGCGGCCGAAGGGGGCGCGGCCGAGGCCGGCGTACGCCACGGTCGCCGCCCAGGCGTGCACGTCGGAGGCTGCGGTGGCGTCCTCGCCCTGGAGGATCTCGGGCGCGAGGTAGCCCGGCGTGCCGAGCAGCCAGCCGGTCATCGTCAGGCGCGGGTCGTCGGCGACGCGGGCGAGGCCGAAGTCGATGAGGATCGGGGTGCGGCCCTCCATGATCACGTTGGAGGGCTTGATGTCGCGGTGGAGGACGCCGACCGCGTGCACGGCCTCGAGCGCCTCGGCCAGGCAGTCGGCGAACCACAGGAGGTCGTCGCCGGTGAGCGGGCCCTCCTCGTTGACGTGGTCGTCCAGCGAGAGACCGGGGACGTAGCGCGTGGCGACGAAGGGGATATCGCCCCACGGGTCGGAGTCGACGATCTCGGCCACGCGGCGGCTGCGGATGAGGCTCAGCGAGTTGACCTCGCGCGCCAGGCGCTGGCGGGCCTCGTCGTCACCGACGATGTGCGGACGCAGCACCTTGATCGCGACGGGCCGCTCCCCCGGCTTCTGCCCGAGGTGGACCACTCCCATGCCACCCTCGCCCAGGCGTGCCCGCAGGGCGTAGCCACCCACGGTCAGCCCCGGCGGCGGCGCCTCGGGGCGCGATGCAGTCGTCACGCCACGAGGATACGGGCGGCACTCGGTCATCCGGCCGATCCCCGCGGCGCGCGCCGGGCACTAGCGTTCACGCGTGGTCACCCTTGCCCGGTCGCTGTGGCGCCTGCCAGCGCCGCCGGACGCCCGCCCGCCGGGCCGGCACGACGTCTCCCGTGGCGCTCGTCGGCGTGCTGGCGGTGGTCGAGGTGACCCTCCTGCGCCCCGAGGTCGCGTGGTCACAACGCACTAACAATCTGCATTCCACAACAGCCGCGGCTTCCTCCTCAAGGACTGCGGACCCGAGCTGCTCACCCACGCCGTACGCGCCGCTGCCGACGGCGGCTCCCTCATCGCGCCGACGGTGACGACCCGCCTGCTCAGGAGCTTCGCCGACCGCGGAGCGCCCCCTCAGCCCACCTCACCGCTGACCGAGCGGGAGGAGCAGGTGCTGGTCGCCGTCGCGCGCGGCCTCACCAACCACGAGGTCGCGGCCGAGCTCTACATCTCGCTCAGCACGGTCAAGACCCACCTCGGCTCGCTGATGGGCAAGCTCGGGGTCCGCAACCGCGTCGAGCTCGCCCTCTGGGCCTATCAGACCCGACGCCTCGACTGAGCGGCCTGGCTGCGGCGCACCAGCCACTCCGCCACCGCCAGGTTGATCACCCACGCCGCCGCCATCCCGGTGGCCTTGAGGGTCCCGCCCGGCTGGTCGACGAAGAGGACCATCGGCCCGAGGATCAGCGCCTGCGTGCCGGCGCCCTGCGCGACGGCGTACGCCCTGGCCATCCACCGCTGGTGGGTGCGGACGTCGCGGCGCAGGATCGCGAGGACGCCGAGCACCAGGCCGGCCGTCATGACCGAGCCGAACAGCAGCCGGATCCACATCAGCGCGGTGTTGTCGTGGGCCGGAAGGTCGTAGAACACGGACATCCAGAGCCCGCTCAGGGCAGCCGCCAGCCCGGCCGGGACCAGGACGCGGCCGCTCCAGCGGTGCCAGCGCGGGCGCCGCCGTCGGAAGGACGGCATGAACTGGAAGGCCCCGAGCACGCAGTAGATCACTGCACCGAAGACGTGCACGAGCACCGGGACCGGCAGGTCGAAGAAGCGCTGGTTGGTCTCGTTGGCCTCCCCCGCCGCCAGCTCGGCGACGCGGAACACCCCGGCGGCGACCGGCACGAAGGTCAGCGCGAGCAGGCTCGCCGGGATCCACCACTCGCGGCGCTCGCGGGTCGGCGCGGTAGGACGGGTCGAGGTCGTCGTCATGACGACGAGCCTCGTCGCGCGCGGCGTACGACGCATCGGCCCGCAGGCCGGTGTCCCTCAGCCGATCGGCCGAGGCGTAGCACCCTCAGCAGACCCGGTGCAGCCAGCCGAAGGTGTCCTCGGCGCGACCGAACTGCATCCCGACGAGCGCTTCACGCAGCTGCATCGTCAGCTCGGTGCTCTTCGGCGCCGGCGCGATGCCCGACGGAGAGCGCAGCTCCCCCACCGGTGTCACGACCGCGGCGGTGCCGCACGCGAAGATCTCGGTGATCTCGCCGCTCTCCACTCCCGAGCGCCACTCGTCGATGGAGAACTTGCGCTCCTCCACCGCGTGGCCGAGCTTGCCGGCCAGCTCGATGATCGAGGCGCGGGTGATGCCCTCGAGGATGGTGCCGGTCTCGGGCGTGACGATGTGGCCGTCGGCGTGGACGAAGAAGAGGTTCATCCCGCCGAGCTCCTCGATGTAGCGGAACTCCTGGTCGTCGAGGAAGACGACCTGGTCGCAGCCCTTCTCGATCGCCTCGCGCTGGGCGGCCAGCGAGGAGGCGTAGTTGCCGCCGGTCTTGGCGGCGCCCATGCCCCCGCGGCCGGCGCGGGTGAAGGTCTCCGAGAGCCACAGGTTGACCGGCTTCACGCCGCCCTTGAAGTAGGCCCCGGCCGGGGAGGCGATGACCATGAACGTGACGTGCTGGGCCGGGCGCACGCCGAGGAACACCTCCGAGGCGAACATGAAGGGCCGCAGGTAGAGCGACTTCTCGCCCTCGCTGTCGGGCACCCACCGCTGGTCGGCGGTGACCAGCGCGTCGACGAGCTCGACGAACGTCTCGACCGGCAGCTCGGGGAACGCCAGCCGCTGGCTCGAGCGCACCATCCGCGCGGCGTTCTGGTCGGGCCGGAAGGTCCACACCGAGCCGTCGTCGTGGCGGTAGGCCTTCATCCCCTCGAAGGTCTCCTGCGCGTAGTGCAGCACCGCCGTCGCCGGGTCGACGCTGAGCGGGCCGTACGGCGTGATGCGCGCGTTGTGCCAGCCGTTGTCGGGGGTCCACTCGATCGTGAGCATGTGATCGGTGAAGTAGGTGCCGAACCCGGGGTTGGCCAGGATCTCCGCGAGACGGGAGTCGTCAACAGGGGTCGTCGTCGCCGTGGTGCTGATCTGCATGGGGTCAGGCTAACGGGTGGCCAGCAGGGGTGCTCCCGCGTTTCACGCGGCATACTGCGAAGAACTGGCGACGGTTTCGGGGAGCGAATGCATGACGGATCACGGCACGCACCTGGCGCGCTGCATCGAGCTGGCACGCGAGGCACTCGACACGGGCGACGCCCCTTTCGGTTCCGTGCTCGTGGACAGCACGGGGAACGTCGTGGCTGAGTCGCGCAACCGGGAGAGCAGCCGGGCGGACCCGACCGCCCACCCGGAGCTCGACCTTGCCCGGTGGGCGTGGCGCAACCTCGATGCGCCGGGGCGTGCGAGTGCCACCGTCTACACCTCCGGTGAACACTGCCCGATGTGCGCCGCGGCGCACGGGTGGGTCGGGCTCGGGGCGATCGTCTTCGCGGCCTCGGCCGCCCAGCTCACCGACTGGCGTGCCTCGTGGGGCTTGCCGGCCTCTCCGGTCGCGCCCGTGCCGCTCGCCACCGTGCTACCCGGCACACCTGTCACGGGACCGGTGAGGCCGTACGACGAGATGGTGTTCGCCCTCCATGAACAGGCGGCCCGCCGGGGTGGTTAGGAGGTCGATGGGCTCACGTGGCGGGCCCATCGAGTCCGCGCTCGATCGCCTCGATCACGCGCGGCCGGAGCCGTGCGACCGGGATCACCTCGTCCACCGAGCCCACGCGGACAGCCCGGTGGATGTCGTGGACGCCGTCGAACTCGGCGGCGACCTCGCCGATCTTCTCCGGCCGCACCGCTGCCCTCAGGTCGGCCAGCTCGACGACCAGGCGGCTCCGGCCCGGTCCCGTGGCGTCGGCGACCCTGTCCTGGAGCTCGCGGACGCGGGGGTCTGCCGACGTACGTTTCTCGACCTCGCCCGCGAACACGACTGCCGCCGCCGGCGCACCACCGATGACGGACGCGTACGAGCCCTCGAGGGCGAGCACGGTCATGTGGGGGTTCAGGGCCTTGGAGAAGACCACGAACGCGCCGCCGTGGTAGCGCGAGATGACGCAGAAGACGATCGGACCGTCGAAGTTGACGATCGCACGGCCGATCTCCGCGCCGTACTCCAGCTGGAGGTTGCGCATCGAGTCGGGTGAGCCGTCGAAGCCGGACAGGTTTGCCAGCACGACGAGCGGACGGTTCCCGCTGGCCGCGTTGATGGCCCGGGCCGCCTTCTTCGACGAGCGCGGGAACAGGGTGCCGGCGGTGTAGATGTCCGGCCCGTCCGTGGGCGGGAAGCCTCGTCGGGGAACCGGCCGCGACTCGATCCCGAGCAGGCACACGGGATGGCCGCCGAGGTGGGCGTCCTGGACCACGGCGGTGTCCGCGTCGGCCATGCCGGCCCAGCGTTCCAGTGTCGGGTGGTCCTGGTCGGCCAGGGCCCGCATCACGGTGCGGATGTCGAAGGCCTTCTTGCGGTCCGGGTTGGCGGCCGCGGAGAAGATCTCGCCGACGGTGGTGAAGTCGCTGTCCGCGACCTCGTGCGGGAAGCCCGACACGTCCCGGTCGCTGGGGTCGGTGGTCTCTGCCCGGCGCGGGCGCGACTCACCCGGCACGACGTAGGTGTGGTCGTAGTGAGCCATCAGCACGCCGAAGGCGCCGGCCAGGTCGGGCGCCCAGTACTGCGCCTGACCGTTCGGTCCCATCACCCGGTCGTAGCCACCGATGCCGAAGTTGTCCTCCGCGGACACGCCGCCGGAGAAGTCGAGTGACTGCTTCCCGGTCAACACCATGGCGCTGTCCGGGGTCATCACCAGGATGCCCTTGGTGTGCATGAGCATCGTGGCCTCGGCGTTCCAGTACGGCTGCGCCCCGACGTTGATGCCCGCGACCACGACGTTGATCTCGCCGCCGGCCTGGGTGAACTCGATGATCCGCTTGAGCCCGGCCGCGACCCAGTCCATGTTCTCGGTGCCGGAGTCCATCGAGATCCGGGCACCCGCCGAGAGCGCGTACCACTCCACGGGCACCTGCATCCGCTCGGCCAGGTCGATCGCGGCGATGATGCGTGAGCACTCAGGCTCCGAGACCGCCCCCAGGGCCCTCGTCGGGTCGCCGCACAGCACGACCCGGGTGACCCCCTCCGGGTGGAGCGTGGTCGGGGTGGTGACGACGGCGACCAGGATCCCGGCCTTGTTCTGCCCCGGTGGCCGGTCGACGGGCACCAGGGCGCCCGTGTCGTCGAGGTCGTGCTCGACGAAACCGCCCTGCGGTCCGGTGAGCACTCCCGCGAGCTCGTAGGGGTAGACCAGGCCCCGGCGACGGGCCCTGACCACCTTGCTGGCGTACTCGTCGAGCGGCTTGAGCCGCTCGGACGGTGGAGCCTCGATGGACGCCGTGACCCCGGCGCCGGGGCTGGCGTGGAACCGGATCGCGATGGGAGAGGGGCTGCCGTCGGGGCCGATCACCCGGCCCTGCGCGAGCACCTCCTCGATGCCGGCGCCGTCGGTGAGCGGGGTGATCTTGCCCTGCAGGGTGGTCAGCTGCTCGACATCGGCGTCGACGATCGGCCAGACCTGCACCCACACGTGGTTGGTGTCGAGCTTGCTCCCGGCCGCGCCGCGGGACGCGCGGACACGGCGGATCGCCTCGAGGCAGTTCTCCACCGCCCGCTCCGCGTGGGGCAGACCGGTGACCGTGCCGTCCTCGTCACGGACGACGGCGAGCTGACGGACCTGGGCCAGCGCGACGAGCCGCCGGTCGGCGGGGTTGTCGCGTGCGACGCACTCGTAGAGGAGCACGTCCTGGGGCGCCTCGATGCGGGTGACGTGGAAGTCGCGCAGCCGCCAGAGGTCGAGGCGGCGACCGACCATCGGGTGCACGCCGCGGACGAGGTCGTCCTCGACGATCCGCTGGGCGGCGTCGGGGCGGTAGGTGAAGTAGGTGACCGGCTTGCCCTCGCCGGGACAGACCGCCACCGCGACCCGGCGTACGTCGCGGGTGAAGGGCAGGGCTCCGACGACCCGGGCCAGCTCCTCGCTCGCCCGCTCCGGCGCGTCGGGGGCATCCGGCCAGTGCACGTAGAGGTCGACCACCACCTCGTGGCCGGCGGGGCGGGCGGCGAGCTCGTCGGCGACGGCAGCCACCATCGAGCTCCCCGGACTGCCGAGCTCGGCGAGGGTGCCGACGGTGGAGACCACCCGTGTCGGGCGGTCGTCGAGGACGTAGTCCGCCACCGCGAACGTGCGATCCGCCCGTACGAAGGACCTCAGGCCGTGCAGGTCGTGCTCGCGGTAGTGCCGGCGCAACAGCACCTCGAGCATCGGCTCCTGTTCGGGGACGCCGCCCTCGAGCCGCTCCGCGAGGAACCGCACGATCTGCTCCGGGATCGCGGCCAGCGCCTCCAGCCGTGCGGTCCGGTCCGGGGCGTCGGGGTCGGCCGCCAGGGCCGCCACCTCGTCCCGCACGCCCGCCAGCACGCTCGATCGCTCCTCGTCGACGAGCGGCTGGTCGAACCAGCGGAAGCGGGTGCTGCGGGCCAGGTCCCCCACGGCCGGGAACCGGAGCTGGGTGGACCTGACGAGCCGCTCGAGGAGGTCGCGCGCCGGGCCGGCCAGCTCCTCAGCCGGAGGCGGCTCGACGATCCAGCGCTGGAGCAGCTCGGTCGCCAGGTGGACCTCGGGGGCGGAGCGCTGCTGCGCCAGGAAGATGCGGAACACCGCCTCCTCCAGCTGCGGGGTCCGGTCCGCGTCGGTCACGCCGTAGTGGGCGAGCACCCTGGCCAGGCGATCGCGGAACTGTTCGGGGAGTCCGCCTCGATCCACGTCCAGGCTCTGCAGGAAGGCGTGGAAGTGCTCCTTCGAGCTGTGCACGCGCAGCTCGGTGTGCAGGTCCTCCCCGGCGGGGCGGTTGCGGCTGAGCTCGGCGAGGTCGGCGAACAGGCCGAGGAGCTTGATCTCGTCGGCGACCACGTCGTCACCCGCCGCCACGAGCTCGTCGCGGGCAGCGAGATAGTCGGCGACCACGTCGCCGTCCTCGCTCGGGTCGACGTCGTACCCCATCACCATGGACGCCACGTCGTCCCGGCTCCGCGCAGCACGTTCCTGCGCGGAGGCGGCCGGCACGGACGGCGGCAGGTCGAGGACCGGCCCGGCCTCGTCGGGAGCAACGACCTCCTCGGTGGCGTCCTCCTCGGCGGGCTCGAGACGCACCAGCGGGGCACCGGTCTCGACCTGGCTCCCGGTCAGCACCAGGAGCTCGCGGACCCGGGCTGTGAACGGCGCGCGCAGCACCGTCTCCATCTTCATGCTCTCGAGGACCAGGACCGGAGCCCCGGCCGCGACGAGGTCGCCGACCTCGACGGGAGAGGCGACGACCAGCGCGGGTGCGGGTGAGCGGAGCACCCCGCCCTCGTCGCGGCTGACCCGGTGGGCCACGCCGTTGACCTCGACCAGGTGGACGGGACCATGGGTGGCGGTGACCACGCGGTAGCGCTGGTCGCCGACGGTCATCCGGGTGTGGAACTCGTCGAGCCGCTCGACGTCGGCGACCACGACGTGCTCGCCACCGCCCGCCGCGACGCCGACCCGGAACCGGTGCGGGCCGATCTGGAGCACCGTGACCTTGTACGCCGCGCCTCGGAGCTTGAAGTCGACCGCCCGGCCGACCTTGTGCTGCACCATGGGCCGGCCACCGTGGGCACTCTCGAGCAGCCGGGTGATCTCGACCTGCTCCTCGTCCTCGTAGGCCTCGATGCCCGCAGCGACGACGGCGATCCCGGAGTGCTCGTGGACGACGAGGCGCCCCTCTGCCCGAGCCCGGTCGATCCATGCGGTGTCGGCCCAGCCGGCCTCCCCGTCGATCACCTCGGACTGGTCGAGGAGGTCGAGGATGAAGCTCTTGTTGGTGGCGCCGCCCTCGATCACCACCGTGGTCTCCGCCATGGCACGACGGAGCCTCGCCAGCGCCTCGTCGCGGGTGCGGCCGTAGGCGATGATCTTGGCGATCATCGAGTCGAAGTCGGCAGGGATGGTGTCGCCCTCGCCGACGCCGGTGTCGACGCGGATCCCTGGCCCGGAGGGCAGGTCGAGCAGCGCGATCCGGCCGGGCGACGGGGCGAAGTCGCGGTCCGGATCCTCGGCGTTCAGTCGCGCCTCGACGGCGTGCCCGCGTTCCACCGGCTTCGGTCCCTCGAGCCGGCCTCCGGCCGCCACGTGCAGCTGCGCCTTGACCAGGTCCAGGTCCGTCGTCGCCTCCGTGATCGGGTGCTCGACCTGGAGCCGCGTGTTGACCTCGAGGAAGGCGAAGGACCGCTCACCCGGGTGGTAGAGGAACTCGACAGTCCCGGCGCCGACATACCCCACCGCGAGGGCCAGCTGCTCCGCGGACGCCTTGAGCTCCTCGGTCTGGCTCGGCTCGAGCAGCGGCGACGCCGACTCCTCGATCACCTTCTGGTTGCGCCGCTGCACGGTGCAGTCGCGGACGCCGACCGCCCACGCGGTGCCGTGGCTGTCGGCGATCAGCTGGACCTCGACGTGCCGTGCCCCGGTCACCAGGCGCTCGAGGAAGACCACGCCGCTGCCGAAGGCGCGCTCGGCCTCGTCGCGGGTGCGCTGGTAGGCGTCCTCGAGATCGGCGGCCGAGTCGACCCTGCGGATGCCCCTGCCACCCCCGCCGGCGGTTGCCTTGAGCATGAGCGGGTAGCCGATGCGTTCGGCGGCTGCCAACGCCGCCTCCACAGTGTCGACGCCGCCTCCGCTCCACGGCGCGACCGGCACACCGACCTCCTGCGCGAGGAGCTTGGATCCGATCTTGTCGCCCAGCCGGCGCATCGCGTCGGCGCTCGGACCGATGAAGGTGATGCCCAGGCGCTCGCACAGGTCAGCGAACGCGGGGTCCTCGGCGACGAACCCCCACCCCACCCAGACCGCGTCTGCCGCGCACTCGACCAGCACCCGCTCGAGGACGGCCAGGTCGATGTAGGGGCGTGCCGAAGCAGGACCCAGCGAGTAGGCCTCGTCGGCCTCCCGCGCGAACATCGCCGTACGTTCCTCGTCGGTGTAGAGCGCGATCGTGTGGATCGGGGCCACACCACCTTGCGCGTTCAGGTCGCGGACGGCGTGGATCAGCCTCATCGCAGCCTCGCCGCGATTCACGATCGCAACTCGAGTGAACATCCTTGGGCCTCCGGACTCGACGGCACGCTCTCGGGATCCTCGTCGCGAGACTGTCACGACCCTGAGGCTACTGCGCTCCTGACGTGGTCGTCTTCATGCCCAGGCGCCGTGTGCCCCAGACACCGTCGGACATCCCACGTCTCAGGCGGTGCGGAACCTACTCTGCTGTCATGGCTGACATCCTTCTGGGCCTCCTCGCGATCATCGCCGGGGGCGCCATGCTCGTCGCAGGCCAGCTGGTGCTGCGGTTCGTGATCCCCATCTGGGGCTTCTTCGCCGGGTTCGCCTTCGGCGCCGGGCTTGTCGCAGGCTTCGCCGATGAGCGCTTCCTCGGGTCTGTGCTCGGCTGGGTGCTGGGCCTGGTCTTCGCGCTGGTCTTCGCGATTTTTGCCTACCTCTACTACTACGTCGCCATCGTGATCGCCATGGGTGCGTTCGGCTTCGCGCTCGGCTCGGGCCTGGTCGTCGCCCTCGGGATCGACTGGAACTGGCTGGCGGTGCTGGTGGGTCTGGCCGTCGGCCTGGTGATCGGCCTGGCGTCGGTCTTCGCGAACGTGCCGATGATGGTGCTCGTCGTCTTCGGCTCCATCGCCGGGGCCGTCGGCGTGGTCGGCGGCCTCATGCTGCTGTTCGGCTCGCTGGACTCGGCCGACTTCAGCACGGGCAACGTCACCGACACCGTCTCGAACAGCTTTGCCTGGTCCATGCTCCTGTTGGCGCTCGCCCTCGGCGGGATCGTCATCCAGGCCATGCAGCGGGCCCTCATGCGTCAGAACATCCGAGAGGTCTGGTACGCCGAGTCCCGCTGATCCGCGAGGACGCTCGCAGAGCGGTCGAGCTCACCGGGTCCGGGGCTCAGCCCGGGCCGTGGGGATGCGTGAGGTCGTAGGCGCGGGAGAGCTTCTTCGGGACGACCAGGCGCCACGCGTCCACGACGAACTCCCGGGCCTCGGTCGGGTCCAGGGTCGCAAGGTCTGCGTGGACCCAGTTGAAGCGCATGTCCGACGCCGAGGGCATCTGGAACCTCTGCGGCTCGCTGGTGACAAGCGCCGCGCGCTCCTCCCTGGGGAACGCGAAACCCATCACGGTCTCGTCGAGGGAGAACGCCACGTAGACGATCTGCTTGACGCGAAACTTCAGCCGCCCGCGTACGTACACCTCGTACGAGCGCTCCAGCTCGGAGCCGAGCGGCCGCACGTCCGCGATCACCGCCATGCTCGGGAACCCCCGGTCATGACGAATCGGCCCATGCACGCATTCTGGCCCCCATGCCGTGGCGTGGCGAGTGAGTGCGGAAGTCCTCCTACGCAAAGTGAACCGCCCACGGTCTCGGGTCCGTGAGCGGTTCTCTGCAAAATCTACGTGGCCGTCGTCCCCAGCACTGGCACAAATCATGCACGCGCTTGCCACGGAACGGTCGGCGGTCCTGATGAGACCTGGGCACCGAGTCAAGGACTCGCACATCACGCGGCCGGGCGCGGACCGTGAGATCCGCGCCCGGGTGGTTGGAGTCCCGACAGGGAGCCGTTCACCGCCTCAGCGGCGAGTGACCCTGATCCGCTGGCTGTCTGTTGCGGTGCCTCCGGCGCCTGTGGTGCTGGCCACGACCCGCAGCTTCCCGACTTCCGCCTTGCGCGTCTTCAACGTGATCCGACCGCCGACCGCGGAGAGCTTCTTGCTGACGAGAGTCTCACCGTCCTCGACGAGCCGGACCGTCACGCTCTGGCCACTGGTGGCTGCAACGGCAACCCGCAGCCCACGACGCGCCAGGGTTGCTCGGGCGATCGTCCGGTCGGACACCACGGACACTGCAGGCTTCGCAGGGGCCGGGGTCGGTCCGGACGTCGGCGTCGGCGTCGGCGTGGGGACCGGCGTGCCCGGCAGGGTGCTGGGCGTGCGGCCGAGCAGCGTGACGGAAGAGGTCGGTCTGGTCGATCACGCCGGTGACGTTCGCCGCCTGGGGACCCGAGGCCGCCACCCGGATCTGGGCACCGGTGTGATCCGACCCGACCGTCGCTGGTGGAGTAGGCGACCGTCATCGGGTCGCCGTCAGCGGTCTGCAGCGGTCGCGAGCTGCTTGCCGTCGTCGTGCTGCCGCCCACGATCTGGGTGGAGTGCGCGTGGTCACCGGTGACGACGATGAGCGTGTCGGGGTGCTCGTCCTGGTAGTCGAGAGCGACCTGCGACGGTCTCGTCGAGCTCCTTGAGGTCTCCGATGGCGCCGCAGATGTCGGAGGCGTGCTCCTGCTTGTCGATCATCGCGCTCTCGACCTGCAGGAAGAACCCGTTCGGGTTGTCGAGCAGCTCGATCGCCTTCTTCGTCATCGCCGACAGGTCGGGCTGGGTGCCGCGATCGGCCGGCTGGCACTTCGTGGTGGGTCCACCGGCGCCGGGCGGGGCGGTCGCCACCAGCGGCTGGTACATCGGCGTCATGTTGCCGCCGGCGAACAGGCCGAGCACGGGGCCGTCGGCCAGCGAGGTCACCGCGTCCAGGCCGGCCGCGTCCTGACCAGGCGGTAGTCGCTGCGTGCGTCTGCGCGTACGACAGCACCGTCGGGCCGGCGTCGGTGGCCTGGGCGTAGCGGTCGCTGCCGCCGCCCATCAGCACGTCGACCTTGTTGTCGACCAGCTGCTCGGCGATCGAGCCCTTGCCACCGTTGACCTTGCGCGCCGTCGGCGCAGTCGGCCATGTTGGCCGGGCCCTGGCACGCGCGGGCGTTGATGTGGGAGGCAGCGGCGGCCGGCGTCGCGTCGGTGATCTCCGAGGTGGTGATGTTGCCGACCAGCTTGCCCTGCTTCTTGTACTTCTCCAGCACCGTCTCGTAGTCCTCGCCCGGCACGGTGGCGGCCGTGCTCGGACCCTGCGAGAGGCGGCCGTCGACGGTCTTCTTGCCGGTCGACCAGCCGCTGGCGGTCGGGGCGGAGTCGGAGACGTAGGCGATCGGGTAGTCCGGACCGGCACCGACCTTGAGGCCGTGGGTGGTCATGGCGCCGGTGAAGGGCAGCGCGTCCGAGCGGCGAAGCGACCGCCGGCGCCGAGCTCGTAGTTGCGGGCGGCGGTGATCATGGAGTCGTCGATGCCGTCGCCGATGATCAGGATGACGTTGCGCGGCTCGGCCGGGTTGATCTGCTTGGCCAGCTCGGCGGAGCGGTCCTGGGTGAATCCCATGGGCGTAGGGACGGGGATGGCTGCTGTGGCAGCGATGGTGCCGACGGTGAGCAGACCGGCGAAGGCCGCCACAGTGGTGACGACGCGCTTGTTTCGGGGCACGGATGGGTCCTTTCGAAGTCAATGACCACCGCACCCTGATGCCGTCCAACGTCGAGCTGGGAGTGGAAAGGCAGCCAGCACGTGTCGTTCACATGGCGACTGAGAGACTGCCGGCCGAGACCTGACGGGCAATGACTCGCGCCAGGGCCACTGAGAAGCGCATCCTTGAGCGCATGGCTCACTCTGCAGCCCTCCGGACCAGCGGCAGTGCACGGCTGATCCGGATTGGCGGAGCGGCCGGCCTGGCAGGCGGGCTGGCCTGGGTCATCAAAGGCGTAGCGATCCTCGCCGTGGATGAGCAGCCGCCCCTGGTGTTCGAGCTCGCACTTCCGCTCTTCGGCCTGAGCCTCGTGGGCGTTGCCCTCCTCACGGCCCGCGGGATCCGCCGGACCATTGTCGTGTGCTTGGCCTGGCTGGCCGTCGCCACCGGACTGGTGGCATTGGCGAGCGAGCTGCTCGACAAAGCCTGGGACGAGTCGATCGCCGCGTCGTCCCTGGCCTTGCTGATAGGGCAGCTGGCGCTCCCGAGGAGCGGCCGAGCACCCGCCCCGTTGACGTTCTGGACCGGTGTGGGCACGCTGCCGGCCCTTGCGGTGGGAGGTGCTCTGGCCGAGATCGACGAGCGACTCCTCGAGATCCCCCTCGTGTGCGTGGGACTCGCCTGGATGCTGGTGGGATGGGTGACGTTGCGAAACCGGGATGCGGTTCCTGCATCGCCCTAACGCACCGGTTCACGCATCGCAGCCGGTCCGTACGCCGCCCCGGGACGAGGCGGCGCACGGACCGAGCATCACTAGCGCCGGATCCGGTTTCCGTGGCCGTGCCACTCGTATGCGGGACCTGGCTTGCTGGCCTTCCGTGCCTTGTGCACCTTCGCGCTGAACGGATCCTTCGTCGCTCCGAAGTAGTACACGGCATAGCTGGCAGCGCCCGAGAGCTCGGTCAGGCCCTTGATGGCGCCCCCGGCCATGGCCCTCTGCGCAGCGCGCTTGGCGGCGTCGTCACCATCGGGCGCAAGACCCTCGGCGTCGAGCGGCGGCACACC
This sequence comes from uncultured Actinomycetota bacterium, assembly GCA_963778975.1. Classification (GTDB taxonomy): domain Bacteria; phylum Actinomycetota; class Actinomycetes; order Propionibacteriales; family Nocardioidaceae; genus Nocardioides. The sequence continues at coordinate 24,018 of CAVZWM010000024.1, read as the reverse complement.
CGTCAGCACGGTGATCAGGTTGTCGCACAGCTGGTGGTAGCACGGGTCGTACCACGAGCCTGCTGCACCGCCGTACACCGCTGCCTCCTCGGCCGTCTTCACTCCCTCGGCGCCGGCGAAGACGCCGCCTGCCGGGATTCCGCGGTCGGTGAAGCCGACGTAGTCGGACCGACCGTCGAACGGCACGCGTGCGCTCTCGAGACCCCTCGCACTGAACCAGTCGTCGAAGACCTGCTCGACCTTGCCCGAGCCCTCCGGGCCGGCGGGGTTGTCCGGATCATCGTCGCCGTCGCCGTCGTAGACGAAGCGGACGTAGTTCGGTGAGGCGAGCATGTCGTAGTCGAGCATCACGTCGATCTTGTCCACCTCACGCTGGCTGAGGTTGTGCGCGTAGTACGTCGAACCGACAAGCCCGTTCTCCTCGGCCCCCCACCACGCGAAACGGATCTTGTTGCGCAGGTTGTAGTGGCCATCGGCAAGCTCCTCGGCCTGGGCGAGCAGCGTGGCCGTGCCGGAGCCGTCGTCGTTGATGCCGGGCCCCGCCTCCACGGAGTCGAGGTGCGCGCCGACCACGACGACGTGGTTCGGGTCTCCACGGCGCGTCTCGGCGATCACCTGTGGCAGGAAGCGGTCGGTGAAAGTGCCGTAGACCTTGAAGTCGACCGTGGGATTCTGGCCCAGCTTGTAGGCCTGCAGCAGCTCGTTGCCGAGCGTGTAGCTCGTGATCACGGCGGCGATGGTCGCCGGCGGGTCCGGCTGGTTGTCGACGAAGATCGGGTTCTGTCGCGCGGGGGTGTTGCCCTCGTTGTAGATGATCACGCCCGTGGCGCCGGCGGCCTGTGCCAGCGACCACTTGTCGACGAACGCGCAGGTGCCGCGCTGGACAAGTGCGACCTTGCCGGACACGCCGGCGTAGTCCGCGGCCGCGCAGCCGCTGGCCGAGCCGCCCGTGGGCGGGTCGACGATGCCGCCGACCGGGAACACCGGAGCGTTCGTGAGCTCCACCGTGGGCGAGTTCGCCATCGTGATGAAGTCAGCCGTCGGCTGGTCGCTGTCCTCGGCGTCGCCGGGGACGTAGGTCTTCGGCGTCGGCGACACCCTGTTCAGCACGGGCGGGCTCGACTCCGCCCAGAACGGGAAGTTGAACTGGTTGACCTGTGGTCGGTAGCCGGCTGCACGTCAGCGTCGACACGACGTAGTCGAGCGACTCCTGGTAGCCGCTCGAGAACACCTCACGCGTGTCGTCGTTGAGCGACGCGATGCGTTGCAGCGCGACCTGGTGCTCGGTGATCTCCGAGACGGAGACACCCTTCACGAACTTCTTGGCCTGGCGGTTGTTCGGGGTGACGCCGTGGCCCGGGTGGCCCTTCGGTGTCTTGGAGTCGACGTGCAGGTCTGACAGCGCGGCGCCTGATCCGGACGAGGCGGCCGCCGTGGCCAGCACGAGCGAGCTCGCGCTCGCTATCAGCAGCTTGTACGCAGTGTTCATCGCTCCCTCTCGGGCTGCCGACGAACACGTTCGGCCCGATGCCGAAGGGGTCGGCCGCCGGCAACGAATCTACGTTCTCTGCATCTGACCGCGATACCCATCGATGAGGCATCTTCATCCCGGCAGGGGTGACAGCAAGCCGAGGGCGGCGCCGCACGCCCTGACCGGCGAGGCGTACATCTGTCGCCGATGCGGGCTGTGGTTCGCCCGACGACTCAATCCCCGCCAGCGGGAGATCGAACGGACTACGAGCGGCACGTGGTCCGGCCGTCACACCGTCGACTGACGATCAGTGGGTCACCATCAACCCGAGGAGTCCCGATGACACCGAAGTTCCTGACCCGCCCCGTGACAGCCATGCTGCTGGCCCTGAGCCTGCTGGGCGTGATGCTCAGCGCAGCGGGAGCCGCATCGCCGCCGGGGACGGCGTCCGTGCTGCCGTCGCAGCGCCCCAGGCGAGCAAGAAGCACGACACCAAGCCGACCGTCGTGCTCGTCCACGGCGCGTTCGCCGACTCCAGCGGTTGGAGCGACGTCGCGAGCTCGCCTGATGAACGCCGGCTACCCCGTGATCGCCTTCTCGAACCCTCTGCGGGGCCCGGCCAGCGACAGCGCCTACCTGCGCAGCTTCCTGACGACGATCGAGGGACCGATCGTGCTCGTCGGTCACTCGTACGGCGGCGTGGTCATCACCAATGCGGCCACCGGCAACGAGAACGTCCAGTCGCTCGTCTACGTCGCCGCGTACGCGCCCGCCGAGGGCGAGAGCGTCGCGGACGCCAACCACCTGGGCGGCGGGCACACGGTCGTCACCGACCACCTGGTCGTGCGGCCGTTCCCCGGCGCGAGCGGCGGCGACGCGGACGCCTACATCGACCCGGCGTGGTTCCACGAGCTCTTCGCCCAGGACCTGCCCACGCAAGACCGCGCAGTTCATGGCGGCGACGCAGCGCCCGGGAGCGCTCGCAGCACTCGTGACCCCCTCGGGCCCGCCGGCGTGGGCCGAGATCCCGAGCTGGTACATGGTGGCGAGCCAGGACCGCATCATCCCGCCCGAGGCCGAGCGAGCCATGGCGGAGCGGGCCGGTTCGACCGTGGTCGAGATCGACAGCTCGCACGTGGCGATGATGAGCCACCCGAGCGACGTCACCCGGCTGATCCAGCAAGCAGCCCGGTAGTCGACCCGGGCCGGCTGGCGCGCGCCAGCCGGCCCCAGGTCGAGCCGCGTGCAGCTGACCGCCGCGAGCACCGGTGCGCTCCGCCCACTCGTCCGCTGGCTGTCAGGCCGTGCGAGGCCCAGTCCTCGAGGGTCACCGGGTCATCGAGCCCGAACGGGCCGGCGGCCGTGACGACGATGTGGTCAGCGTCCACCTCGTGGCCAGACGCACAGCGCGCCTCGATGGTCACCGGCTCGCCACACTCGTCGTGGCGGAGCTCGGGCGGGTAGGGGGGCGGGTCGTACCGATTCGCCCACTGGAGCAGCGCGAAGAGCGCCGGCATGAGGTCATGGCCGGCGGCGGTCAGGACGTACTCGTGACGGCTGCGTTGCCCGGGCTCCTGGTAGGGCTGCTTGTCGAGGATGCCCGCGTGCACGAGCTCCCGCAGGCGGGCCGAGGTGGTCGCGTCGGTGAGGTCTGCGCGGGCAGCGAACTCCTCGAACCGGGTCGCACCGTAGAAGGCTTCGCGCATCACCAGCATCGCGGACCGGGTGCTCAGCACGCCGAGTGTCCGCTCGATCGGGCAGTAGGCGCCGACTGGTCGGTTGTCACGGCGAGCCAGCGCTCCACGAAGTTTCATGGACACCATGTCACTGTAGTTCGTGCCCCCGCATCGGCGTGGTAGTCGACCGGTGTCGCGACACCGGGCTCGAGCCAGGTGATCGATGGCGCGATGGCGGGATCGCCCGCCAGCGTGCTGCGCAGGGCGGGGTGGACTCGCTGAAGTGCGACCAGCCCTCGTAGTGCACCGGCACGACGACCCGGGGTCTGCAGCAGCTCGACGAGCCGGAGCGCGTCCCTTGCCGTCCATCGAGTAGCGCACCCGACCCGTGAGTGGGGAACCGGACCCGGCCCAGATGGACGAGCAGCACGTCGACGTCCAGCCGCTCGGCCAACTGGCGGACCGGTCGGTGCAGGACGGTGTCGCCGGTCATCCACACGGTCACCGTGCCGCAGTCGCCCAGCGTCACCGCGAAGCCGATGACAGCGCCGACGACGGCCGTGCTGAACGGGGGCCCGTGTCGGCACGGGGTGGCCCGGATGGTCAGGGTCTCCTTGCCCGGCGCGCGCAGCGTGTGCGTGTCGCCAGGGGCGAGGCCGACCGCATTCACGCCGCGTAGTCGTCGGGCCGCTGCGCGCGTCGTGAGCACGGTCCCGGCATGAGGAAGGAGCGCGCGGCCTTGCTCGTCGAGGTTGTCCGCGTGGTGGTCGTGGCTGAGCAGCACGACATCGACGGGCGCGACGCGCCTCCGGCGCGAGGGCGGGCCCGGCGGTCTTGGTGGATCCCGTTCCCCAGCCGAACGCGTAGGTGGTGCCGGGTGCGTCGAACGTGGGGTCGGTGAGGATGCGCCAGCCACCGAGCTGGAGCAGGACGGTGGGTCCGCCGAGATGTGTCACGTGCAGCATGGCCGACCCACCGTCCTTCACCATCCGCTCAGGAGCCCGCGGCTGTCGAGGACCCGGCGTGCGGCGTGGTCACGCGCCCACGTGAGCGCGTAGTCGGCGACTGCCTCCCAGCCGGGCGCGGCGCACGTCCAGTGGTCGCGGCCCTCGAACTCGTGGTACTCGGTCACCGCCGGGGACTTCTTGTAGTGCTTGGCGTTCGACTTGTTGACCGAGGTCGGCATGATGTGGTCCTCCGAGCCACCGATGAACAGCAGCGGGGCCCGGTCGGCGGAGTAGTCGACCCACGTGTCCTGGTGTCCGGGCTTGAAGTTGGCGAACAGGCCGAACTCCCAGATCCAGTTGCCCGGCGCCGGGATCTGGTAGCGGTCCCACGCTGCCTTCGAGTCCTCCTCCGACAGGGTGTTGGTGAAGGCGTAGTGGAACTCCTCCGGCGTGAAGCCGACGGCCTTGTGCCGGTTCGCCGGGTTCTTGAGTGCCGGGAACAGCGACCTGGCCTGGGAGATCGGGTTCACTCGGACGCCCTCGGTGGGCGCCGAGTCGATCGCGACGCCGGCACACCCCAGGCCCCGGGCGAGCAGGAGCTGCGTGAGGGTGCCGCCGAAGGAGTGGCCCATGATGATCGGCGGGGACTCCAGCGCCTCGATCTCGCGCGGCCAGGTGGTCGACCGTGTCCGGGACCGCGCCGCGCAGCAGGGTGCGCCGAGACAAGTGCTTCTTCGCGATGAACACGGCTACGAACCTCCGCCGGCGGCCGGGAGCGGCGCCTTGACCTTCATTGTAAAGGGGACGCTCTGCGCGACGCCAAGCGCCAGTGCCGAAAACCGGAAATCTTCGGCCTCGGCCTCACGGACCACGCGCCGCACGGCCGGCATGTCGGTCGGCTCGAGGGCGCGGCCGAGCGCGTAGGTCATCAGCATCTCGACGGCGTGGGTGGCGAACAGCTCCTTGCGGTCGAGCAACGCTGCGCGCAGGGAAGTGGGGCCCGTCGAGCTTCGTGCCGTCCCAGAGCTCGGACCGCGCGTCGATCGGCTCGCCGTGGTCGAGCGTGCGCCACGCCCCGATCATGTCGAAGTTCTCGAGCGCAAAGCCGAGCGGATCGATCAGCGAGTGGCACGACGCGCAGCTCGGGTCGGCGCGGTGGCGCTCGAGCCGGGCCCGCAGCGGCAGATTGCGCCGTGCCCGCGGCCGCCGACTGTTCCAGATTCGTCTCGACGCCGGGCGGCGGTGACGGCGGCGGCGCGCCGAGCAAATTGCGCAGCACCCAGGCACCGCGAATCACGGGTGAGGTGCGGTTCGGCGCCGAGGTGACCGTCAGCACGCTGCCGTGCCCCAGGATGCCGCGCCGCGACTCGTCGGTTACGCGCACGCGGCGGAACCGGCTGCCGCGGATGTGCTCCATGCCGTAGTGCCGCGCGAGCCGCTCGTCGACGAACGTGTAGTCGGCCTCGAGCAGGTCGACGATGCTGCGGTCCTCGCGGACGATGCTGTCGAACAGCAGCTCCGTTTCCTTTTGGAATGAGCGGCGCAAGTTGCCGTCGAACTCGTTCGTGCCGGGTTGTGCCGTGCCGAGCTGACGCAAGCCGAACCACTGGCTCGCGAAGTTCGCGCCGAGCGCGCCTGCTTTCGGATCGCGCAGCATGCGCCGCACCTGCTCGGCGCGGCCGCGCTCGCTCGTGAGCACGCCTTCGTTGGCGGCGGCGAGCAGCTCGTCGTCGGGGATGCTGCTCCACAGGAAGAACGACAACCGCGACGCGATCTCGAAATCGTCGAGCTCGTACACCGCGCCGTCAGCCAAGTCTTCGCGCTCGCGCTCGAAGCGGAACATGAACTGCGGGTCGACGAGCACGCGCGCGAGCGCGTACTGAATACCGGCTTCGAAGCCGCGGAGCTGACGGCCTTGCTCGTAGAAGCCGAGCAGCGTTTCGAGCGACGCGTCGTCGACGGGCCGCCGATAGGCGCGTGTCGCGAGCGTCGTGAGGATCTGGCGCGCGCAGGCTTGGTCGGTGCCATCGGCCGTGGGCTCGCAGACGAAGATGCGCTGGCGGCTCGGTGTGTCGCTGACGCCGGTGGCTGCGAACGGCCCCACGATCGAGATCGAGGTGACGCCCGTGGCGCTGGCCCATTCGGCGAACAGATCGTCGACGCCACGCGGGCGGCTCGCCGCGATCATCGCGACGCCGAGCTTTTGCGGTCCGGCCGGAACCTTCACTCGTGCGCTATTGGCATTGCCTTCGAGCAGCGCGAGTCGCTCGCCGTTCAGGGAGATCTCGGCCGACTCGGCGGCACCCACGGCCGGCAGGCCGAAGCCGCTGCCGGCGCGCCGCACGACGATTTCGTACTCGGCGTCGAGGGGAAACGCGTGCTCGACGAGCAAGCCGCCGCGAGTTCCGAGCGGCAGGCCTTCGACGTGGCCGTCTTGCGCCACGTCGCGCGGCACCGTGTAGGTCGTGATGCCTGAGCTCGTCGTCGGGTCGCCGATCGCCAAGCGGCTGATCTTCGCGGCGGCAGAGACGTAGGCCTGCATCAGCGCCGGCGAAACGCTGAGCGCACTCGCGATGTTGTCGAACCCCGCGCTCGAGTCGTCGCCGGGCAAGAGCGCGGTCGCGTCGATCGGCAAATCGAGCAGATCGCGCACCGCGTTCGCGTACTCCACGCGATTCAGGCGATGCAGCACGGGCGCGCCGGGGTGCGGGCTCCGCTCGGCCGCGGCGTCCAGGCTACCGGTGAGGTACGCGAGCGTGCCGGCGATGCGCTCGGCATCGGGGCGCGGCTGATCGGGCGGCGGCATGAGGCCGGCCTCGAGCTTGCGGATGGCGTGCTCCCAAACTTCGGGGTGCGAGGCAATCGGGTCGCCGCGCAGCCCGTCGAACGACAAGTCGCCCGCGAGCTCCGCCGCGTTGTGGCAGTCGGCGCAGTAGGTCTCGATCGTTTGCCAATGTGCCACGGCCGCGCGCTGCTGCGTGATACGGTCGACTGACCGATAAGCGAGATAGCCGCCGGCGAGGACCGTGACAGTGACACCGAGTGCGGCGACGCCCTTATTCATTGGCCGCTTTGACCCTTGAGCTCTTCGAGCAACGCCAATGTCGCCGGTTTGCGCTCGGCGCCGACGGCTGCGAGGAACACGCCTTCGGCCCAGCGCTGCGCATCGCGGCCCTGCACGTCGACGACATCGAGGCGCGCGCCGTGCTCGGCGAGGTGGCGGATGATGTGATTCGCGCCCCGATTCACGGCACCGAGCAGTGCGCTCAGCCCCATCGAGTTGACGGCGTTGATGTCCGCGCCGTGCTCGAGGCAGATCTTGACCGCCTCGAGCGAGGCTTCGGGCGACTCCGTGTACGTTTGTGCGACCACCCAATTGACGCCGGCGGCCGCCATGAGCGCCGTGGTGCCGGCGGGCGTCGCCAAGTTCGGATCGGCGCCGTGCTCGAGCAGGAGCCGCATGACGGTCGTATCGCCCGACAGCGCCGCGCGCAGGAACGGCGTTTGGCCCGTGAAGTCGACCCACGACACGTCGCCGAGCGAGTACAGCCAGCGGCGGCTCGGCGGCACTTCGCGCGTTGGCGCGTTGACGTCGGCGCCATGCTCGATGAGCGCCGCGATCAGTCCCAGGAACGGCTCGCGGTCGACGTTGTTGGTCGTCGGGCTATCTTGATCGCGATTGTTCATGTCGAGGTTGCGGTACTCGACCGCGGCCCACAGCGCCGTCCGGCCGAAGAAGTCGGCCGCGTTCGGATCCGCTCCTGCTGCGAGCAGCTGGTGCGCGACAGCAACGTTGCCGTTGAGCGCGCTCATCAGGAGCGGGCGCATGCCGTTCGCCTCGGCTTGCTCGATGTCCGCATCGGCTGCGAGCAGTTGTGCGACGATGTCATCGAGACCATCGCGAGCCGCATAGAGCAGCGGCGTCATTCCGCCGCGCTGCGCATCGCGCCGTCCACGGTCCGGCAAGCCGCCGCGATTGATACCGACGCCTTCCGAGCCGCAGCCCGTGCCTTTGCATGGCTTCACGAACTTCGGCTCCGGGCCGATGCGCGTTTGAGCGTTGACGGCCGCGCCGCGCTCGAGCAACAGCGCCACCGCCGCGGCCTGCCGCTCACGGACGGCGATCATCAGAGGCGTCTGGCCGAACTCCCGGTCCCGCGCGTCGAGCTCGGCGCCTGCGGCGAGCAGCGCTTCGAGCGCGGCCGGCACGCCCGTGCGTGCGGCGACCATCAGCGGCGTCTCGCCGTCGGGCCCGGCGGCGGCTGCATCGGCGCCGGCGGCAACGAGCACCTCGATCATCGCTGCATTGCCGTTGACGGCCGCAAGCTGCAGCGGCGTGACGCCATAGCGATCTTCGACGCCGGCGTCCGCACCCGCGGCAAGCAGCGCGCGCACTGCGCCGAGCTCGTCGGCGCGTGCGGCCCAATGCAGCGCAGTGCTGCCATCGGCGTCGCGGGCGTTCGCGTCGGAGCCGCTCGCCAGCACCTTCGAGAGCGCCGCAGCGTCGCCGCGTTCGGCAAGCGTCCGCAGGCTATCGTCGGCCGACGCCGTCGATATGCACAAGACCAAGCTAAGGCAAGCAAGCGGTCTCATCGAGCCCCCGGGTAAAAACGAACCATATCGCGCGAAGACCGCTACTTTAACTAGAGTTTCCTATCGAGAGAACGACGATATGAGGCGTATAGTTCTGCCACATAACGTTCCGCCGGATACGGAAGCCGGCTGCGGGCGCAAAAGGGGTATGCCAGAAGCAGGCCTCGGCCGAGGTCTTCACAACTCAGGGGGGTTCATGCTTCGCGAAAAGGCTTTCGGCCGTTGGACGCTTTTGTCTTTGTCGATTGCGGCCGGTCTCGGCACCGCACCGCGCGTGTTCGCTCAAGAGGAGCGAGGGCCTCGAGGAGATCACGGTCACCGGCACGCGCATCCGCCGCAGCGACTACACCTCGCCGACGCCGACGACGACGGTCGACGGCGAGTACCTGCGCGATCTCGGGCTCGTCAACGTCGGCGACGCGTTGATCCAGAACCCGACCAACGTCTCGCGGTTTCAGGCAGCCACGACCGGCAGCGGCTCGTTCTTCGTCGGCACGACGATGGCGAACTTGCGCGGCTTGAACCCGTACTTCGGCACGCGCACGTTGACGCTCGTCGATTCGATGCGCCACGTGCCGACGAACCAAGGCGGCAGCGTCGACTTGAACTTCATTCCGTCCGTGATCATCGACCGCATGGAGACGGTGACGGGCGGTGCCTCGGCGTCGTACGGCTCCGACGCCGTCACGGGCGTCGTCAACATCCTGCTCGACAAGGACTTCGAGGGCCTCAAGCTCGAGAGCGACTACGGCGCGACCGGCGATGGCGACGCCGACAACCGCGGCATCGGACTGGCGTGGGGCAAAGAGCTCTTCGACAGCCGCGGCCACGTCGTCGTCGGCTACGAGTTCCAAGACCAAAACAGCATCGACAACTGCTACACGGCGCGCGACTGGTGCCGCGACGGCAACAGCATTTTCGTGAACTCGACGACGGGCATCCCGACGACCGACAACCCCCTCCGTTCGCGCCGCTCATCGCCGGCCAGCCGCACAGCATCATCGTGACGGATTTGCGTAGCGGCACGACGCCGAACGGTCTCTTGTCGGACCGGCGCGCTGGCACGCGCTATCAATTCAACGCCGCCGGCACGGCGCTGGTTCCGTACGACGCGGGTCAGTACTCGCAAGTACAGACCGCGCGCAGCGTGATCGGCGGCGAAGGCCGCTCCGTCTTCGACCGTCAAACGTTGATGCCGGACGTCGACCGCAACATTCTCTACACGCACTTCGACTACGACATCAACGACAACCTGCAATTTCGGACGGACTTCTCGTGGGGCAAGGTCGATACCGCGAACCTGCAGGCCGGTCCGTCGAACGTCTCGCTGTGCATCCGGCCCGACAATGCGTACCTGCCGCTGCTCGATCCGGCGTCGCACGCGCTGGTCACGGGTGCCGCGAACCAAGCAGTCGCCGGAGCATCGCCCTGCGGCACGTGCGGCGTCCCGGCACGACGTTCCCGTGGGCGCCCGCGGCGCAGACCACGTCATCACGAAGGACTTCAGCACGCAGCAGCAGCAGCGCATCCGTACCGAGGCGGAGATCTACCGCGCCGTCGCCGGCCTGCCGCGGCGACATCGGCGACACCGAGACGTGGACGTGGGACGCTTACTATCAGATCGGCCACGCCACGCGCGATCAGATCGGCGACGACTACCGCACGCAGTACCGGTTCCTGATGGCCGTCGACAGCGTGATCAATCCCGCGACCGGTCAACCCGATTGCCGCGTCAACGTCGCGAGCCCTCGAGCGCCGTCTATCCGTTCGCGGGTATGGATCCCTTCCTCGTTCAGGGTTGCGCGCCGATCAACCCCTTTGGCCAGACGATGTCGGAGGCTGCGTCCGACTACGCGTTCGATCCGCTCGAGGAATACAACACGATCGATCAGCAAGTCGTCGCGGGCTCGGTGTCCGGCGATCTGTGGCAGGGTTGGGGCGCGGGCCCGATGCTCGGCGCGGCCGGCTTCGAGTACCGCGTCGAAGAGCTCGACAACCTCACGAGCAAGACGCGGCCGCAGGCCCATCGCGACGACATGTCGCTCACGTTCGGCAACGACTTCGGCGGTGAGACGAAGGTCACCGAGGCGTTCTTCGAGATCGAGTTGCCGCTGCTCGCCGACAAGCCGGGTGCGGACCTCTGGAGCATCAACACCGCGGTTCGGCGCACGCACTACGACAACACCGAGACGCGCTACTCGAACGGTGCGGTGAACGGGCAACACGACGTGGACTCGTGGAAGGTGTCGACGACCTACGATCCCGTCGATTGGGTGCGTATTCGCGCGAGCCGCTCGCAAGACATCCGGGCGGCCGGGTTCCGCGAGCTTTACTACCAACAGAGCATCCAGTCGGGCGCGCCGAACGGGCGCGTGGTCAATCCCTACACGCGCACGGCGAACGACGAAGCGTTCGTTCTGTTGACCGGATCACCGGACCTCGTGCCCGAGATGGCGCACACGAACACGCTCGGCGTGGTGTTCTCGCCGCAGGAATGGGCGCAGGGCCTGCAGTTCTCCGTCGACTACTACGAGATCGACCTCAAGGAAGGTGTCCAGCGCGGCTCGTCGCAGCTCGTCGCCGACAACTGCGCCGCGGCGACCGGTCCCAATCCCACGCCGGCGCAATGGGCGTCCTTGTGCCCCCTCATGACGTTCGGGCCGAGCGGCGCCATCGTCGGCGACAACGTCGCGTCCGTGCTGGCGCCGTACTACAACGACTTGCCGTACGAGGCCGCCGGCGTCGACTTCGCGGGCAACTACACGTTCGATATAGGCAGTGGCGGCCGCTCGATGAGCCTTCGGTTGCTCGCATCGCACGCGCTCAACCAGCAGGTCGTGATCGGCGTGAACCGGCTCGAGCGCGATATCGCGGGACAAACGGGTAATGAAGGCTTCTTGCCCGATTACACGTCGGCCGCGGAGTGGAACATCAACTTGATCGCGAGCTACAACACGGGTCGGTTGACGCTCACGACGCAGGGCCGCTACACGAGCGACGGCCAGATCGACCTCGTCAGCCCGCGGCGCGATCCGAGCGATCCGCTCTATAACCCGCTGCTGGTCAACTCGATCGTCGACAACACCGTGCCGTCGCACTTCACGCAGAACGTCACGGCGTCCTACGACTTCGACTTCGGCGGCACGGAGACCGAGATCTGGATGTCGGTGAACAACATCTGGGACAAAGACCCGCCGTTCTCGGCAGGCGGCACCGGTGGAGTCAACGGCATCTTCTACGACACGATGGGGCGCACCTATCGGCTCGGAGTGCGGCTCAACTTCTGAGCCGCCAGTCGGCGGCGGCCACGCCGCCGGAGAAGCCGCCACGGCCTGCGAGCCCGGTCGCGCTACGCGGCGACCTCGTGCAGCGAATTCCCGAGCACCGCGGCGAGCTCGCGTAGCAGGCGCGCGCCGTCGCCGCGCCAGGCGCTGCCGTGCATGACGGCGAGCGTCGTCGGCGCTTCGCGCGCGAGACGCTCGAGGATGACCCGCGTCTGCGGTGCGTGCGCAAAGTAGTCCATCGGCTTACGGAACGCTTCGCTCGGCCCGAGGATATCCGCCTCGGTCACGGCGACCTTGCCCGAGCCGCCCTGCGTGAAGAGATCGCCGCAGAAGAACGTGCGCGTCGTCGTGTCGAGCATGAGGCCGCACTCCCACGCATGGGGCACGTGCGGCGTGTCGAACCAGCGAATCGTGTGCGACCCGAGCGCCAGCTCTTCCCCGTCCGCGAGCCCCCGCGGCGCGCGATCCGCGTAGTCGCCGACCGAGACCATTGCGGCTAGCTGGCTGCAGACGGGCACGGCGTCCGGTGCGGCGGCGAGGAACTGGTTCAACGCGCCGCATTCATCGGCTTCGAAATGCGATAGCCCGACGTAGCGGAGCCGCTCTAGCGGCATGACGGCCCGGATCGCCTCGCTGACGAGCGGGAACAACGACCGCATGCCCGTGTGGAACAACATCGGCGCGTCGTCGACGATCAGGTACTGATTGAAGTTGAAGCCCAGCCCGCCAGGTAACGCCACCGGCGTGTTGATGCGAAAGATTCCGGTCGCGATCTCGTCGATGTTCGTACCGGACTGAGTGTTCGTGATCATGCGCGGCTCCCCTTGGAAATGAACGTGAAAGTGCAAGGGAGTGTAACGAGCAGGCAAGTCGTTACACCTCCATTGCATGTTTTCGCTGGAAGCCGTCACCCCGTATCCTTCGCGCATGAGCATTGCGGCTTCAGACGCGGAAGACGACGCTGCGCTCGCGCGGCGGATCATCGGCTGCGCCCCCGACCGGGATGCGGCCGCGGAGGCGGAGCTTTGCCGGCGCTTGGGTCCGCGGATTCGGCTCTACGGGCTCAAGCACCTCCGCGACAAGGCGTCGGCCGCGGACCTCATGCAAGACGTGCTGGTCATGGTGTTGCAGAAGCTGCGCGAGGGGACCGTTCGCGAGCCCGAGCGGGTGGCGTCGTTCGTGCTCGGCACGGCCCGCCAGATGGTAGTCGACGGACGGCGCAGCGGCCGCCGACGCATCCGGATACTCGAAGCATTCCCCATCGACCTCATGCCGCCGGACGAGGAGGCGCCGGAGCCGCTCGACACGGGGCGGCTGCAGAACTGCCTCGCAGCGCTGCCGGAGCGCGAGCGCGCCGTCCTCGTCATGACGTTCTACGACGACCGGCCCGCGGACGCCGTTGCGGCGGATCTCGGGCTTTCGGCCGGCAACGTCAGGGTCATTCGTCACCGCGGCCTCGAGCGGCTGCGCGGCTGCATCGAGATGAGCGGAGCAGCGACATGAAACGCACCTCATGCACGACGGAACCGCAGGAGTTGCTCCAGTACTGGCTCGGCGAGCTCGACGAACCGCACGAGTCGCGCTTGGAGGAGCACCTGTTCGCGTGCTCCGCGTGCAGCGAGCGGCTGCGCACTATCGTCGACCTCGGTGCCGCGATCCGCAGCGAATTCGTGAGCGGCACCTTGAACGTGGTGTTGCCCGAGCCGTTCATTCGCGCAGTGAAGGAGGCGGGGTTGCGCGTTCGCGAGTACACCCTCGACCCCGGCGGCAGTGTGGCCTGCACCGTGACGCCCGACGACGATCTCGTCGTCGCGTATCTGCACGCGCCGCTCCGCGATGTGCGCCGGCTCGACATCCTGATCGACGACACGACGAGCGGTAAGCATCGGGCGAACGATGTGGCTTTCGATCCGGCGCGGAATGGCCTGGTCGCCGTGACGAGCACGTCGTACTTGCGAACGCTCGGCTACTCGCAGCAGCGCGTCCGGCTCGTGGCCGTCGACGGGGCGGACGAGCGCGTCATCGGGGACTACACGTTCAACCACTCCCCGTCCTAACGCATTGTGGCGCGTACTGGCCAACCCGTAACAAAACAGGAACACAGGTGGCGCAAAAAGGCTTGATTTAGCAGGGCTTTGCGCGGAGCCTGACTAGGGTGGGTGGCCCTTCCGGGCCCGTTGCCCAGTGTCGACGCCGATCGAGAAGCGAAGGACAGCGCTAGTGGTAGATCCCAGGATTCGGATCCTGTTCGCGACAGGGTACGTCGATCACATCCTGTTCTTCTTCTTGCGCGACCTGGCCCTGCACGCCGACGTCCTCGTGCTGTTCGAGGCCGAAAACGAGTGGACTCGCGCGTTGGGCGACCATGGCGTCAGGGCCGTGCAAGCGGTGCCACGCTCGCGGTTCGACGGTCGATTTCAGGAGCAGGTCGAGCGCCTGTACCGTGAATGGCCGTGGGACGTCATCCAGAGTTTCCACGGCAACGCCCAGCTCGCGAATCTGATCCAGTGGAACACCCGGAAACTGCCGCTGGTGGGTTACCGCGCGTACATCGGCCACCTCAAGTTCCGGGAGAACCCTATCAGCCTATTGGAGCGTTCGCAATCCCAGTCTCGCGGCGACCGCCGCGGTGAGCGGCGCGGTGAAAGAGTATCTCGAAGGTTTCAGGCTCTTGCGGCCGCAGAACGTGCACGTGATATCGCATGGCATCAATCGAGCGTGGGTCGACGCGCAGAGGACCGATCGCCGTGACTTGCGGGCCGAGCTCGGGTTGGCCGACGACGCTTTCATCGTGCTCAGCATGGCGTCGTTGAGACCGTACAAACACTTCGAGTTAGTCGTCAGCGCGGCCAAAACTGCTCGAGGGCTATCCGATCCACTTCGTTCACGCCGGCAACGCCAAGCGCTGGGTAGACAAGGCGTCGGCCAACATCCATTTCTTGGGGCACCAGACCAAACCGTTTCCGATACTCGGCGCCGCGGACGTTTTCGCGTCGACGAGTCACAACGAAGCTTTCGGCCGCTCGAATCTCGAAGCCATGGCGTGCGGCAAACCGCTCATCGGCTCGCGCACCGGCGGATTGCTCGATCTGATCGAGGATGGCGTCAACGGACGTCTTTTCGAGTCGTGCGACGCTCGAGACTTCGCCGAAAAAGTATCTTTCTACTATCGCGATCGTGATGCCGTGAAAGCTCATGGCGCGGCCGCCATCAAGCGCGTCGCCGACCGGTTCGCGACAGAGGTGATGGTGCGGCAATACGTCGATCTCTATCGTGCCGTGCGCTCTCGTCCGCCCCGGCCAACTTGGTGGGCACGGCACTTGGGCAGCATGAAAACCGCCAAGGCGCGGGACACGGCCGCGCTGGGCTGACGAAAAGGCGCTTGCCTGGGCCGATGACGGCGCACGCCGGCGCTGCTAGGCTCACGCGATGATTAGATTCATCGTCATCGCCGCACTCGCTCTCTGCGGCGCGACTGCTCAGGGTGCAGCCTGCGACCGCGCCTGCCTTGCCACCACGCTCGATCAGTACCTCACGGCGCTCGTTCAGCACGATCCGGCCGCCGCGCCGCTCGCGCTTGGCTTTCGCCAAACCGAGAACGCGCAGGTGCGCGCGCTCGGTATGGGGCTCTGGCAGTCCGCGACTGCGCTCGGCGAGCTCGACCGCCGCTACTTCGATGCCGTCACCGAGCAGGCGGGCTACTTCGGCACGCTCGATGAAGCGGCCGGGCCCGCCATCGTCACGTTGCGGCTCAAGGTCGAGGACCGGAAGATCACCGAGGCCGAGTGGGTCGTCAATCGCACGGGCGATCCGGGTTTGGGAGCGCTCGGCGGCGGGCAGGCCGCCGCCGCGTTCTACGATCCCGCCTATCTCGTCGCCCACGCGCCGCCCGACCGCGTGGTGCCGAGAGCGGAGCGCGTGTCGCGCGCGGAGCTCGTCGCGATCACCAACAGTTACTTCGACGGCCTCTCGGCGCACGACGGCGACCTGATCGTCGCGCACGCGGGCTGCGTGCGCATCGAGAACGGTGCGCTCACGACGCAGCGGCCGATCGATACGGGCGGCGCCACGGACTGCACGTCCGAAGGCTCCATGCGGAACATCTTCGCCGTCACGGCGCGCCGCTATCCGATCGTCGACGAGGAAGCCGGCGCCGTGCTCGGCTTGGCGTTGTTCCAGCGTTATCCCGGCGTCGCCATGCGACGCAATCTGCTCGCCGAATGGTTCTACATCGAGCAGGGCAAGATCCGCTCGATCTACGCGGCCATGTTCTACCCCGACGCGGAAGCCATGCTGCCGAACTGGCCGCCGTTCGACGGCAACTGGCCCGTGCAGCCGGCAGCGAAATAGGCGCGGCGACCGTCGCGTTCTCGGCCTGCCGCTCAGATGAACATCGGCGATTCGCACGAAGCGCGCTTCACGGTGCAGCCGCAGCGATAGCGCGCAGGCGTTCGAAATGGCGCCCGAGGATTCGTTTCCGAACGTGTTCGCAACGGCGCGCATGGTGGCGTTCATGGAGATCGCCGCGACGCGGCTCATGCGGCCGTTGCTCGAGCCCGGCCAGCATTCGGTGGGCGTTTCCGTGTCGATCAAGCACACGGCGCCGACGCCGATCGGCGGGACTGTGCGTACCGTCGCGACCTATCTCGGGCCGGACGGCAAGCTGTTTCGGTTCAAGGTCGAAGCGTTCGACGATGCGGGGCCGATCGGGGATGGCGAGCACGCGCGCGCCATCGTTTCGACGAGCCGGTTGCTGGCCGGCGCCGCCAAGCGGCGCGGCGGCACTGCTCCCTGATCGCGAGCGTAGTGCGTATGCCCGGCGTCGACTGACAAGGCCGCTTGTCGTTTTCCGGTTTTTGACAGGCGCCTTGTCGGTCGCGCGGCGCAGGTCTACGACGGTGAGCTCGTCGGCTCCTTGCGCTTTTCGCGCCGCGGCCGGCGCGCCGCCGCTGCATTGCGTGGTGTCGCGAAAAGTTCCCGAAGCCCTGCAATCCGCTGGCACGGAGCTTGCTTTCCTAGCCACGTCTCAAAACCTGCTCACAAGGAGTGTGCAATGAAAAAGCACTTGACTGGTGCCGCTGTGCTACTGGCGCTGATGGCTGGCCCCGTGCTCGCGCAAGAAGACAATGACCGCGCCGGCGACAACACCCAGGGGTTCTATCTCGGTGGCGGTGTCGGCGACTTCTCCGCGGCCGTCGACGAGATCGACGACCTCGACGACGTCGACGACGTCGGCATCGACTTCAGTGACGGCGACAACGCCACGAAGATCTTCGCGGGATACGCCTTCAATCGGTTCTTCGCCGTGCAGGGCGACTTCGTGGACTTCGGCGAAGTCGAGCGCCGTCGTCTCGACCTCGGCTCGCGCCACGTCCGACGTGCAAGGCTTGGCGCCGAGCATCGTCGGCACACTGCCGATCGGGCCGATCGAGCTGTTCGGCCGCGTCGGCGTCATGTTCTACGACGTCGATCTCAACCTGACCGGTGGTCGCGTGGTAGACGAGAGCGGTGAAGACCTCGTCTGGAGCGCCGGCCTCGGCATCGACGTGCTCGATCGCTTGAACTTGCGTCTCGAGTACGAGGAGATCGACATCGCAGAGCTCGACGAAGCCGATGCTCTGTGGCTCAACGTCGCCTGGAAGTTCTAAAGGCGCCGCTTAGCGCATCAGGATTCCGCCGTCGGCAATCAGCGTCGAGCCGTGGACGAAGTCTGCGGCCGGCGAGACGAGCCAAGCGCAGCATTCTGCGATTTGCTCGGCCGTTCCAACTTTGCCGACGGCGGTTTCCACTTCCTTGCGGCGCACGGGGTCGCTCATCGCGGAGGCGACGAACGGTGTGTCGATGAAGCCGGGCGCCACCGCATTCACCGCGATCCCGCGGGGCCCGAGCTCGCGCGCGCAGCTTTTCATCATCGTGAGCACGGCGCCTTTGCTCGTGGCATAGGCGCCCCGCGCGACGTAGCCGCCGCCCGTGTAGCTCGAGATGCTCGCCACCATGCAAATACGCGCGCCGCGTTCCATGTACTTGGAGCCTTCGCGCACGCTCAAGAAAGACCCGATCACGTTGATGTCGAAGAGCTGGCGGAATTGCGCGACTGTCGTCTCGAAGAACGGTGTCGTGTTGATGATGCCCGCGGCCGTGACGAGCGCATCGAGGCCGCCCCACACCGTGCCAGCTTCGTGGAACGCGCGCATGACGGAAGTTTCGTCGGCGACGTCGACCTCGATGGCGATGCCCTTCGCGTCGGCCGTTGCGCGCGCGCCGGCGATATTGCGGTCGAGGCACACCACGCGGCATCCGAGCGCTTGCAAGCGCTTGGCCGTGGCGGCGCCGATACCGCTCGCCGCGCCCGTCACGGCGACGCGCCGGCCTTGCAGCGCCGCTGCTTGTGAGTCGGAGATACTGCTCACAGCTACTCGTCCTCTTCGTCGTACGCGAACGGATCCGTCTCGGCGGGCTCGCGCATCACGGGCATGCGCGGCAGCGGCTCCTCGCGCTCGGCGGCCATCCACAAGAACGAGCCCATGACCACCGCAGCCTGCTTCAAGTCCGCGATCTTCAGGTGATCGTACGTGTCGACGCTCGTGTGGTGGACGCGGCTGTTGTAATCGAGCGGGTCTTGGATGAACTGAAACGCCGGGATGCCGACCGACTGCATGAAGACGTGGTCCGTGCCGCCGGTCGGCGCGGTGACGACGCGTGTGGCGCCCATGCTTGCGAAGGGCCCGAGCCACTCGCGGAAGATCGGCACGACGGCCATATTGCCCTCGGTATAGATGCCGCGGATCTTCCCCGAGCCGTTGTCGATGTTGAAGTACGCTGCGAGCTCGCTGTGGCCCGGCAACGGCGTGATGGGCCAGCGCAGATTCCAGAGCGCGCTGCCGCGCAGCGCTGCTTGCTCGGGATGCTCGACGGGTGGGCGCGATGCCAGGTAGCGCTCGACGTACGCCATCGAGCCGAGCAAGCCTTGTTCCTCGCCCGACCACAGCACGAAGCGGATCGTGCGTCGCGGCCGCACGCCGAGCTTGGCGAGCACGCGCGCGATTTCCATCACGACCACGGAGCCCGCGGCGTTGTCCTGCGCGCCGTCGGCGGCCACCCAACTATCCAAGTGCGCGCCGGCCATCACGTAGCCCGCGCGTGCGTCGCGGCCTGGAATCTCCGCGATGACGTTGTAGGCGTTCAGGTCATCGTCGTGATAGCGCACGTCGCTCGTGAGCTCGACGGTCGGCACGGTGTCGGTCTTCGCGAGCCGCGCGAGGCGGCGATAGTCCTCGGCCGCGAGCTCGATGCCCGGCAGCCGCGGCGTTTGCTCCATGCGATGCAGATAGCCTTCGCCGTGCAACAAGCCGGCGTCGCGAAACGATTGCCGCAGCCACGCGACCGCGCCTTCCGCGGCGAGAAACGCATCGAGCTTGGCGGCGAACGTGGCGCGCCGCAGGGCGCGCTCGATAGCCGATTCCGAGCGCGTCGGCTGCGCGTAACTGTCGAGCTTGCCCAAGTCCTCGTCGGAGTGGCGGCGGAACGGCGCTTGGTCGGGCTCCGAGCCGTCGCCGGGGTCGGTGACGAGCACGATCTTGCCGCGGAGCTGCCCGCGCCATTTGTCGAAGTCGCGCTCGCGCTGCATCGGCGCGACGATGACCTCGGCGCGCAGGGTGCCTGGCGTCGGCGGCGTCCACGCGACGGGAATCGCGCTCATCGCCAGCACGCGCGGCGTGACCATGCGCGCCTCGATGCGCTCGATGGACCAGCCGCGGCCGAACTCGAAGCCTTCGGCGCGCACGTTCGTGAGGCCGAACGCGCGGAACTGCTCCTGCGTCCATTGCTCGGCCGCGCGCATCTGCGGCGAGTTCGTCATGCGGCCGCCGATGCGATCGGTGAGGTACGCCGCCGTCGCGGGAATCTCGCTGTGGTTCAGCGCCTCGTCGACGATGCGATTGATCGTCGCGTGGTCGACTTGCGCGCCGCTCGTGGACGCGAGTGCGAACGCCAGGATCGCCAGCAGGTAGCGCATGAGCACGGTCCTCGCCCAGTGGGATGGACCGGAGTATACCCGCCGCGCAACAGCGCGAAACGCGCTGCCCGCTCGTCAGCCCCGGCGCTTCAATCCCACTCGCGCTCGACGCCGTGACCGCGTGCTGTGTCGCCGTGCAGGGGCGTGATGAAGCCGAGCAGACAGCCGTTCGCGCCGTCTCTGAGCACGTGACAGCGAGCCTTGACCGCGTCGCCGGCGCGCACGTCCTCGCGTGCGACGCCGTTGCCGAAGATTCCCGCAGGCGCCGTGGCTTCGAGAGCCCAGATCGCCGTGCCGCCTTGGTCGTCCTTGACGTCGAGATAGACGATCGAGTGCGGGGCGATGAAGACGACCTGCTTGACGGTGCCCTCGATCTCGACCCACTTCGAGATGTCGTAGTTCGCGTGCGAGTGGTGCGCGAGTGAAGGTACGCTCGAGACGAGCAGCGACAGTCCGGTACCCATGAGCAGTTTCCGCGACATTGGGTCTCCTAGCGCGGCGGGCGCGGCGGCTGTTCGCGCGACACGTCGAGATCGCGCAGCGCATGCGGTGGCGCCGTCGGCTGCGGGAATTGCCAGCTCGCGTAGCCCTCCGTGTAGAGCGTTCGATAGCGCATGGCTTGGCCCTCTTCGTTGACCCATGCGAGCGATTGCAGGAACAGGATGGGCTCGGGCATGGCCGGGGGCACGGTGGCCTCTTGAATGTACAGTCGGCCGGCGTGCTGGTGGATCGCGGCGTAGGTGCGCGAGCGATCGGGATTCGTGAGCTGGATGAGCCTGCCCGTCACCATGTCGAGAAAATACGTGCCGAAATGCGTGACCTCGACGCCGTCGCGCTCGAGGAACCTCGCTGCGGCGTAGTCCATCGCTCCGGCCACCTCCATGACGAAGTCGTTCTGGCACGTGTCGCCGTCCTGCTGGTTCGCGCCCTTGGCCGCGAGGCACGACGCGGAACGCTCGTTGTGCAGGCGCCCCACGTCGCGATAGTCGACCACCGTTGTCGAGTAGCGGCCGAGCGCGTCCTCCGCGCGATACAGGCGGCCCGGTAGGTTCAGGCGGAACTCGGTCTCGTAGGCGATGGGCTCGACGGTCGGCTGGCCGGGGAAGTTGCTGCGGAACCCGTCCTCGGTAACGGTCACCGTCTGCCAGTCTTGCGCGCAGAGCGGTGCGGCGACGAGCAATGCTGCCGGAATCAGTGGAATCAAGCGCATTGGCTTCCCCCGTTTCCACCGCCTCGGGTCGAGAGGATGTTGCGGCCGGCGGGGGTTGAAGGCAACAGGCGCCGAGCGGCCTGCGAGGACGGGGTGTGAAGTCGGTATGTTAGAGTTTCGCCCCTTTCCGCCCCCTGAACCTACTGACAACACTGCGAGGACGCTCGTGCCTGCTTTGAGAACATTGCCTAGCCTGATCTTCGCGAGCCGCTGGTTGCAGCTGCCGCTCTACCTCGGCCTGATCGTCGCGCAGGGCATCTACGTCTGGTTGTTCTGGCAGGAGCTCTACTACCTGGTGCTGGCCGCGTTGGGCAACACGAACGCGCTCGGCCACGTGCTCGATGCCGTCAGTGTCGAAGGGGTGGCGCGACCCGACGGTCTCAACGAGACGGTCATCATGCTGGTCGTGCTGGGGCTGATCGACGTGGTCATGATCTCGAACCTGCTGATCATGGTGATCGTCGGCGGCTACGAAACGTTCGTCTCGCGGCTGAACCTCGAGGGGCACCCGGACCAGCCCGAATGGCTCTCGCACGTCAACGCCTCGGTGCTGAAGGTCAAGCTCGCCACCGCGATCATCGGGATCTCGTCGATCCACCTGCTGAAGACCTTCATCAATGCCGCGGCCTACGACGAGAAGACGCTGATTGCCCAGGTCGGCATCCACATCACCTTCCTGCTCTCGGCACTTGCGATCGGCGCTACCGACCGGCTGCTGCCGCGCCCGCCGTCGTACGGCAAAGAGCACGCGTAACGGCGGTCAAACTCGCGCCCCGGGCGAAGGTCAGCAGCTGTACTGTGCGTTCAGCCGCATGTCGCACTCGCCGTTGAGCAGCCGGTTGTAGTCCTCCGGGTTCGCGAAATAGGCGCGTCCGGCGGCATCTTCCTGGCGCGTGTCCGGCGGCGCTGCGTCGCCCCCGCCGGAAGAGCCGGGCTCCGATGCGGCGGGCCAAAGATCCACGGGAGACGACCCCGAGGTCTGCGGCGCCAGCATACGCAGCATGCCCTGCAATCTTCGTGCTGCCTCTTCCCATTGCGCGTTGTACGAAGCGATGTAACCGGTGACATCGAAATCGATGATCGCGCCGCTCGTGCCCTCGACGGTTCGCCCTTCGCCAGAGGACGGCGAAATCATCCATGCGAGAATCTCCGGTGCGCCGGGCGGGTGATACACGGCGAGACGTGCGCGCCCGAGGGTTCCCTGCATACCGTTTTCGCGCGCCCTGCGAACCGCGGTCGGTAGGTCGATGAACATGGGCGGCAGCGATGTCGTTCCCCAATCGACGCGCTGATTGTACTCATCCGTGCGCTCCTCGTTTTCACGCAAGGTCAGTCGCATGCCCGTGCCGGTGCTTGGCGACACGAACGCGATCCGCAGCTGCGGGCCACGCGCGGCCGGATTCGGCGCATCGATGTATTGATACTCGAGCCAGATCGGAATCGCGTCGCCCTGCCACCCGCGCGCGCGCCGCGTGGCACCGAACAACAACGCAGGAATATCGGCCGGCCAATCGCGCGACTGCTGGGCTTGCAGCGTCGGCGGCGTGTCGACCGCCGCCGGGCGTACGCGCGCCCACGTACCGGGACCGAGTTTGCCGGTGCCGACGAAAAGATCGTCGTTCGGCAGCTCGTAGGTTCCGCCATCCTCGCCGCGTATCGGTGAGCGCAGAGACCATCGCCCCGCAGCGGCCGCGAACGTGCCCGACTCGCCGAAACCGACGGCCGGACCGGAAATCTCGTACGTGCCGTTCGCGCGAATGCTCCAATACATCGGCGCACCCGCCCATTGCAGCTGCCAGGTGCCGACGAGGCGGGGATCGACCTCGGCCCGTCCGCAGGCTGCGAACGCGAGCGATGTAATGGCGATCGCAACAACACTCGGCCAAACGCGACGGGAGCGGTCGGTCATCGGACTTTCTCCTTCAAGGGAGGCGTTACTGCAACCCGCCGCGCACGGACGTGATGCGTTCCGTGTTGAAGCCGAGCCAATGCATGCGTCCCACGTACCGCGCGTGCTCGACCTTGATGCATCGATCCATGACGACCGACAGCCCGCCTTGCTCCGCGATGCGCGCGCCTTCTTCATTGATGACGCCGAATTGGCACCAAAGACTCTTCGCACCGATCGCGACCGCGTCGGCCGCGATCTCCGGCAGCGCGTCCGGCGCGCGGAACACGTTGACGATATCGACGCGCTCGGGCACGTCGCGGAGGCTGGCGTAGCTCTGCTCGCCGAAGATCTCTTTCTCGCGCGGGTTCACGGCGATCACGCGGTAGCCGTGGCGGCGCAGGTAAAAGCCGACGAAGTGGCTCGCGCGTAGCGTGTTCTTCGACAGGCCGACGATCGCGATGGTCCCTGCGTTCAGCAGCACGCGCTGGATCGTGAGCGGATCCTGATAGCGCTTTAGATCGAGCTCGGCCATCGTCATGCCTCCTTAGCCGCCGCGCCACGAGCTCGCGCGAACCCTTGCTCGAGATCCCAAATCAAATCGTCCACATTCTCGATGCCGACCGACAGCCGGATCGTGCCGGCGCGCACGCCGGCGGCTTCGAGCTCCGCTTCCGAGAGTTGCCGGTGCGTCGTGGACGCGGGATGGATGACGAGACTCTTCGCATCGCCGACGTTGGCGAGGTGCGACCACAACGTGACCGCGCGGATGAATTCCTGGCCCGCCTCGCGGCCGCCGCGGATGTCGAACGAGAACACCGACCCCGTGCCGCGCGGCAAGTATTTCTCGACGAGCGGCCGATAACGGCTGTTGCTCGAGCCCGGGTACGTGATGTTCGAGACGAGCTCGTGCCCCTCGAGATGGCGCGCGATCG
>CAVZWM010000023.1:0-193703 GCA_963778975.1 uncultured Actinomycetota bacterium | reverse complement strand
TCTTGCGCTCCAGAAGCGGCCCTCCTCACCGCCGTCGCGACGACCCGCTCGCCAGCGGTGAGCAAGACCCGCTTGTCGACCCGCCGATCCGGCTCTGCTCACCGCTGCCGGGGGATGCGAGGTCGTACGACGTCGCGCAGGGGCAGGAACAGGATCGTCCAGACCCCCGTGAAGTCCGGCTCGGGACCGTCGTACCCGCCCTCGACGAGCAGGCGGTGGACACGACGAACCATCTCCTTCGGAAGCCTGGCGAGCTCCTTGGTGACCTGGAGGTAGTCGGCGCCGTTGCGGCGGTAGAGCGCGTAGCGGTCGATGTCGCCGGTGTACTGGTCCCGATCTGTCTGGTGCTGGCTGCCCTCGTACTCGACGGCCCGACGCCACGAGACGAACCAGAAGTCGGGCGTGATCAGGACCAGGTCGTCGATCTGCAACGGCACGTTGACGTCCGGCTCGGGGAGGCCAGCGAACCGCATCAACGCCAGCACCTCGGCCTCCGGGAGCGAGACGCATCGCCCGTCGAGATACGGGACGACCCAGCGGGCCTCGGCGACCCCTTTCGTCGCCATCGCTCCTCGGCCAGCATCTGGTCGAGCTGCCCCAGGTCGAGGTGTCCCCGGTTCAGCAGCACGCAGCCCACCTTGATCGCATCGATCGTTCGCGCCTCGGCGCAGTAGGCCACCCAAGCCGCCTCGGCACGGACTCCCACCTCGTCGGAGGGCGGGCACCGCAGGGTGCGATGGAGGAAGACCTCGTCCAGGGCCAGGTGGTGGTCGCCCTCGATGACGAAGTGAAGTGGTCGACGGGGACCGAAGTCGATGCCCAGCTCCTGGATGCGCGTGATGCCTGTCGACCGTGCGTGCTCCGGGAGCGCCAGCCGGGCTGCCGCCACCTCGTCGGCGAACGACATCACGTGGAGGCGGTGGCGGTAGACACCCTGGTGCAGCCGGACGAAGCTCGGGCCCTGGATCACGTGGCGGCTAATGCCTGCGGCAATCGCTTCGACGCGGTGGAAGGGTCGGGAGGCGAAGTCGTCCGGAACGGCGTACATGCCTCCATGTCGCCACGATCAGGCGCTGTCTGCGACGAGGCTGACTCTGGCCTGTGGAAAGACGCAGTCGAGGCCGGGTTGTGCACGATTCTCGGCTCGCTGGCGGTGTGTGAGGCCGGTCCCAACGGTCGCGGAGCGGCTCTGCTCACCGCCAATGGTCGCCGCCTCTGTCGAGCGGTGAGCGAGGCCGGTTTCCCGGCCCAGGAGGCGGCTCTGCTCACCGCTGTCGCAGGAGGGCAGGCTCAGGAGGGAGGCCGGCGGCGGCGTACGACGGCCACGAACGCCAGCATCGCGGCAGCCCCGGCTGCGAAGGACGCCTTGGAGGAGGCCGCCAGGGACGCGGGGCCACCAGCCGCTCCGGCGGGTACGCCGGCGGTGAGGGCAGCGAGGTCGACCCGGGGTCCCTGGACGGCCTCGTCGACGGCCTCGCGGGCCTCGCGGATGGCGCGGGCCCCGGGCGAGGTGTGCGCCCAGGCCGCGGCGTACACGATCACGCGCGAGAAGTAGTTGATCCACACCACGAGGATCAGGGCGATGCCGAAGGCCTGGAACGCGTCGGACTTCGCGGTGAACGCGAGCAGGAAGGTGGAGACCTGCTTGAGGATCTCGAACGCAACGGCGCCCAGCATCGCCCCCGACCACAGCGACCTGCTCGGCATCTCCGGCTCCGCGAGCAGGCGGAAGAAGGCGAAGAAGAGCAGCGAGTTCGCAGCCAGGCCGAGCACGATGGCTAACGCGGCGAGGAACCAGCCGCCCACCGGTCCGAGGTTGAGCAGGTCGAGGATGGGCTCGAGCACCTTGGTGGCGACGCCCGAGACGGCCACGCTGACCACGAGGACCGAGCCGAGGACGAGCAGGGCCGTGATGTCGCGCAGCTTGCCCATCGCGAAGCTCGGCTGGTTCCGAGCCGGCTCCTCGAAGACGGCAACGAGGGCGGCGCGCATGCCCGAGAGCCAGCCGAGGCCGGAGTAGAGCGTGAGCAGGATGCCCACGCTGAAGATGCCGGGCGCGGCGCTCTGGAGGGACTC
This sequence comes from uncultured Actinomycetota bacterium, assembly GCA_963778975.1. GTDB lineage: Bacteria > Actinomycetota > Actinomycetes > Propionibacteriales > Nocardioidaceae > Nocardioides. The sequence continues at coordinate 191,627 of CAVZWM010000023.1, read as the reverse complement.
GAGGCTGACGCCGTTCGGCCCGCCCACGAGCCCGGGCAGCACGGTGTTCGCGGCGTCCACGAGCGTCGTCTCGGCCTCGGCGTAGACCTTGGCGACCTGCGCGAAGATGGCGAAGGCGAGAGCGAGGAGTGGGAAGAACGAGAGGAACGCGAAGTAGGTGACCGCGGCGGCCAGCGCGTTGCCGTTCACGTCGCCGTAGTGGTCGATCATCCGCATGAGGTGGTCGACGAGGGGGCGACGCTCCCGGACCTCGGAGACGCGGGCCTTGAGGTTGCTGATCAGCGACATCAGGTCACCCGAGCCCGAAGGCGCGGGTGGGGGCCCACCCGTCGCTGGCGTCGTGCTCGTAGAGGAAGAACGTGTCCGCGGCGAAGGAGCACTCGAAGCCCGCCAGCTCGTCGAAGGCACGGTCGAGGGTGTCGTCGTCGAGGTGGTGGGCGATGGTGACGTGCGGGTGGTAGGGGAAGTTCAGGTCGACGGCGAGCGGCCCACGACGTACGGCGTCGGCGAGCAGCTCGCACGAGGAGATGCCCGCGACCACGGTCACGAACACCACCGGCGAGACCGGCCGGAAGGTACCGGTCCCACGCAGGTGGATGGTGAAGGGATCCACGGTCGCGGCCGCGGCGGCGAGGTGCTCGCTGACCTCGGGGATGTCGTCGTCGTCGACCTCGAACGGCGGCAGCAGCGTGATGTGCGTCGGGATCTGCGCCGCGGTGGTGTCGCCGATGGAGGTGCGGTAGTCCTGGAGGTCGCTGGCCCAGGGCTCCGGGATCGCGATGGCTACTCCGATGGTCGACACGCGAAGACCCTACATAACCCGGTCGTGGCCGCGGACAGGCGCTTAGTAGGGTCGCCCCGTGAGTGACACCTTCCGCGCAGCCCAGGCCCGCAGCGCCGCCATCGAGGAGCAGATGGCCGAGAATCCTGCCTCGCTGCGCATGCTCACCGGCGACCGGCCGACCGGCTCGCTGCACATCGGCCACTACTTCGGCTCGATCAAGAACCGCCTGCGCCTGCAGGACAGCGGTGTCGAGATCTGGCAGCTGATCGCGGACTACCAGGTCATCACCGACCGCGAGGTCGCCGGCGACATCGCCGGCAGCGTCCGCAGCCTGCTCCTCGACAACATCGCCGCCGGGCTCGACCCGGAGCGGGCCACGATCTTCACGCACTCCTCGATCCCCGCCCTCAACCAGCTGATGCTGCCCTTCCTCAGCCTGGTGAGCGTCGCGGAGCTGCAGCGCAACCCCACCGTCAAGGACGAGGCCAAGTCGGCCGGGATCACCTCGATCGGCGGCCTGCTGCTGACCTATCCCGTCCACCAGGCGGCCGACATCCTCTTCTGCAAGGCCAACGTCGTCCCGGTCGGTCGCGACCAGCTCCCCCACCTCGAGCAGACGCGCGTCATCGCCCGACGCTTCAACGACCGGTACGCGCCCGTCTTCCCCGAGCCCGGCGCCCTCCTCTCCGAGGCCCCGCTGATCCTCGGCACCGACGGCACCAAGATGAGCAAGTCGAAGGGCAACGTCGTCGAGCTGCGGATGAGCGCCGACGAGACGGCCAAGAAGCTCAAGGGTGCCAAGACCGACAGCGACCGGGTCATCACCTACGACCCCGAGGCCCGCCCCGAGGTCGCCAACCTGCTGCTCCTGATCGCGCTCTGCGAGGGCGGCGACCCTGCCACGGTCGCCGAGGAGATCGGCGACGGCGGCGGCGGTGCCCTCAAGTCGCGACTCACCGACGCGATCAACACCGAGCTGGCGCCGCTGCGTGCGCGCCGTGCCGAGCTCGAGGCCGATCCGGGCTACCTCCACGAGGTGCTGCAGCGCGGCAACGACCGCGCCAACGAGGTCGCCGAGACCACCCTCGACGAGGTGCGCGACGCGATGGGCATGCGCTACCTCTGACCAGCGTGCCCGATTGATCCAGCCCTCTAAGGGCGGATGCAACCGACCGGCCTCCCCACGAGTCGTCATTGGTGAGAGCCGACGACGAGTGGGAAGGTGGGCCATGCCTCGCGCGAGCGCCGTGGACCGTGTGCAGGAGGTGTACGCCGCCTCCTACCGCCGTCTCGTCGGCCAACTCACCGGCGTCACGGGCGACCCGGCCGAGGCCGAGGACGTCGTCATGGAGGCCTTCGCCCGGGCGGTCAACTCGCACCGGTCCTTCCTGGCCGCCGACAATCCCGAGGCCTGGCTGCGCACCGTCGCCGTCAACGTCGCCCGCACCAGGTGGCGGCGGGCGCGGTTGTTCCGCACGGCCACCCCCCGCCTGGCGTCGGCGACCGCGTCGTACGACGACCTGCCCGAGGACCGCCTCGCCCTGCTGGCGGCGCTGCGCCAGCTGCCCGCCGCCCAGCGCGAGGCGATCGCGCTGCACCACCTGGCCGACCTGCCTGTCCACGAGGTGGCCGAAGCCGTCGGCGCCCCCGCCGGGACGGTCAAGGCGCGGTTGGCCCGGGGCCGCGCGGCGCTGGCCCTGCTGCTCGGCGAACCCGACCCGGCGGACACCCACGAACGGAGCGCCCGATGAGAATGCCCACCGACCTCCACGTCGAGATCGCCGAGCGCGTGGATCCCCCGGGCTTCGACGAGGTGCTGGCGCGCGCGTCCGCGGCCCGCCGCCGACGTCGTACGACGATCGCCTCCGGCCTCGCTGCCGCGTGCGCCGTGGGCGGGCTGGCGCTCGCCGTCGGCGGTCCCGGCGACCGATCGACCGAGCCCGCCCCGCCGGCGCCCGCCACCCCCTGGGACGGCACCTCGCAGGTGGACCCGATCTTGCCCGCCGACGTGCGGGCGGTCCTCGACGACGGGCGGCTCGACGTGGTCGGCGTGGCCGGCTCGTCCGGCGGCGTGGCGGCCCTGTGGCGGGGGTGCGACGTCGAGCCCTGCCGGATGGTCGTGGTCACGCGCGTCGGCGACCGGGTGGCAGGAGCTGTCCTGGGGGCGTCGCTGCCGCGGCTCTCGGCGGCGCCCGGCGGCTGGCTGGTCGAGGACGCCACCGGGACCAGCCGCCTCACGTCCGCGGGTGACCGGGCGCAGATCTACGACACGGGCAACGACCCCGGCACCGCCGACGTGATGGCCGGGGACACGGCCGTGCAGACCGCCGACGGGTGGCGCCTGCTCCGCGGCGACAAGCTCCTCCCGGTACCGACCCCCGACGGGTCCGACGCACTCGCCGCCTACGTCACCCCGGCGGGGGACCTGGTCGTCGCCACCGCACCCGCACCGGGCGGCCTGCAGGTGTCGTCGACCGACGGCTCCGACACCTGGCGCGTCGGCCGCATCGTCCCGCACCACGGGACCCGTCTCCGCCGTGGCGATGGCCGGACACCACGACGGCGTGGCGATCGCGCTGCTCGGCGACTCACCCGACGGCTCAGTGCCGGTGCTCGAGGTCGCCGTGTCCGGCGACGTGGGACGGACCTGGACGAGCGGTCGTGGCCTCACGGACGTGCGCGACCTGTCCGGACTGGCCGTCTCCGACGAGGGCACGGCCTACCTCACGACGGGATCGCATGCCACGATCCGTGTGGACACCGACGGCAACGCCACGTCAGTGGGTCAGTCGGCGCACGACCACTCGGTGTTCCTGGTCTCGCACCGCGTGTGCCTGGTGGCCGAGGCGGGGATCGTCGACGAGCTGCGGTGCTCCGCGGACGACGGCACGACGTGGACGCCGATGCCGCTGCCCGGCTTCCGCTGACGATGACCGCGGAGCACCGCCCCGACGTCTCAGACGAGCCAGGTGAAGTTCTCCGCCACGTGGTCGGCCATCGGGTGGATCCCCTTGAGGTCCTTGCGTCGCTCCAGCAGGCCGACGACGTCGCGCACGTTGCGGTCGTGCAGCTGCCGGCGCCGCACCATCTCCGCGTCGATCGAGTTCTCTTCCATGCCCACACCTCCGGATCGTTCAGGTGGCAGGTCCACCCCCGAGTTGGATCGTTCCAAACCCGGGCTACGCGGGAGTTCCGGCCGTGTTAACACCAGGCAACGTCAGGTTGACAGGACGGCGTCGCGCTCGCGCACGTGGAGCCGGGCCGAGACGAGGAGGATCGCCACGCCGGCGAGCGACAGCACCAGGCCGATGAGCGCGGGCGACCGCAGTCCCCAGCCGGCCGCGATCGCGAGCCCGCCGAGCCACGCCCCCAGGGCGTTGGCGACGTTGAGGGAGGCGTGGTTCATCGCCGCACCCAGGGTCTGGGCGTCACCGGCCACGTCCATCAGGCGCAGCTGCAGGTTGACCACCAGCACCGAGCCCAGGGCGGTGATGAGGAAGACGACGGGCAGCGCGGCCCAGCCGTGGGGCGCGGCGACCCAGAAGGCCAGCAGGGCGGCGGCCATGCCGACCCCGCCGATGATCAGCGAGCGGAAGATCGACCAGTCCGCCATGATCCCGGCCAGCCAGGTGCCGCCGACCATGCCCAGCCCGAAGGACAGCAGGAAGATCGCCACCGCCTTCTCCCCCAGGCCGGCGACGTCGGTGACGACCGGAGCGATGTAGGTGTAGACGGCGAACATGCCGCCGAAGCCGACGGCTCCGGCCAGCAGCGTCAACCAGACCTGCGGCAGCCGGAACGCCGCGAGCTCGCGGCGACCACTGGCCTCGGGGTCACCGGGGACGGACGGGAGGAACCAGCCGACGAGCGCCAGGGTGACGATGCCCATCACGGCCACCGCCCAGAAGGCAGCGCGCCAGCCGAGCGCCTGGCCGAGCAGCGTGGCCGCAGGCACCCCGAGAACGTTGGCGAAGGACAGCCCGAGCATGACCTGGGCGACGGCACGCCCCTTGCGCGAGGGCGGTGCCAGGCTCGCGGCCACCAGCGACGCGACGCCGAAGTAGGCGCCGTGCGGGAGCCCCGCGGCGAACCGCGCCACCACCAGCTGGTCGTACGACGTGGCCAGCGCGCTCAGGGCGTTGCCGACCACGAAGGCACCCATCAGGGCGGCCAGCAGGGCGCGCCGCGGCAGGCGGGCACCGAGGAACGCCAGCACGGGAGCGCCGACGACGACACCGAGGGCGTACGCCGAGATCACGTGCCCGCCGGTGGGGATGGAGACGCCGACACCGTCGGAGATCTGCGGCAGCAGCCCCATCGTGACGAACTCGGTGGTGCCGATCGCGAAGCCACCCATCGCGAGAGCCAGGACGGCGAGGCCGAAGTGGCGCGCCGTCACCGCCGGGGTGTCGAGGTCCGGGGGCAGGTGGGTCGGGTCTGCAGTCGTCGTCATCACTTGGGCCAAGACGGGCTCCGCGGGGGATATTCCCCCCGCGGACCCGTCCGTGGTGGAGGTCACCCCGTGATCACGTCGAGTCGGCTCACGTCTCAACCGATGGTGGCGAGCGCCTCGTTGAAGGTCGCCGACGGACGCATCACCTGCGCCGCCTTCTCGGGGTCGGGACGGAAGTAGCCGCCGATGTCGGCCGGCTTGCCCTGCACCGCGAGGAGCTCGTCGACGATGGCCTGCTCCTTCTCGCGCAGCGTTCCGGCGAGTGCCGCGAAGGCGGCCGCGAGGTCGGCGTCCTCGGTCTGCGCGGCGAGCTCCTCGGCCCAGTAGAGGGCGAGGTAGAAGTGCGAGCCGCGGTTGTCGATGGTGCCGAGCTTGCGGCCGGGCGAGCGGTCCTCGTTGAGGAAGGTCTCGGTCGCCCGGTCGAGGCTGTCGCCGAGGAGCTTGGCGCGCGCGTTGTCGTCGTACGACGCGAGGTGCTCGAGCGACGCGGCGAGCGCGAAGAACTCACCGAGGCTGTCCCAGCGGAGGTAGTCCTCCTTGACGAGCTGCTGGACGTGCTTGGGCGCCGAGCCGCCGGCGCCGGTCTCGAAGAGGCCGCCACCGTTCATCAGCGGGACGATCGAGAGCATCTTGGCGCTGGTGCCGAGCTCGAGGATCGGGAACAGGTCGGTGTTGTAGTCGCGCAGGACGTTGCCGGTCACCGAGATGGTGTCCTCGCCCCGGCGGATCCGCTCGAGCGAGTACGCCGTCGCTGCCGCGGGCGCCATGATCTCCAGGGTCAGGCCCTCGGTGTCGTGCTCGGGGAGGTAGGCCTCGATCTTCGCGATCAGGTTGGCGTCGTGGGCGCGACCCTCGTCGAGCCAGAAGATGGCCGGCGTCCCGCTGGCACGGGCGCGGGTGACGGCGAGCTTGACCCAGTCACGGATCGGCTCGTCCTTGGTCTGGCAGGCCCGCCAGATGTCACCGGCCTCGACCGTGTGCGACATCAGGACGTCGCCGGCCGCGTCGCGGACCTCGACGGAACCGGCAGCGGGGATCTCGAACGTCTTGTCGTGCGAGCCGTACTCCTCGGCGGCCTTCGCCATCAGGCCGACGTTGGGGACCGAGCCCATCGTCGAGGGGTCGAGAGCGCCGTGGGTGCGGCAGTCGTCGATGGTGGCCTGGTAGATGCCGGCGTAGGACGAGTCGGGGATGACCGCGAGGGTGTCCTGCTGGTCGCCCGCGGCGTTCCACATCTGGCCGGAGGTGCGGATCATGGCGGGCATCGAGGCGTCGATGATCACGTCGGAGGGGACGTGCAGGTTGGTGATGCCCTTGTCGGAGTCGACCATGGCGAGCGACGGACCCGAGGAGAGGCCGGCCTCGAAGGCGGCCTTGATCTCGGCCCCGTTGTCGAGGGCGTCGAGCCCGCCGAGGATGCCGCCCAGGCCGTCGTTGGCCGAGAGGCCCGCGGCCGCCAGGTCCTCGCCGTACTGCGCGAAGACGTCGGCGAAGTAGGCCCGCACGACGTGGCCGAAGATGATCGGGTCGGAGACCTTCATCATCGTCGCCTTGAGGTGGGCGGAGAAGAGGACGCCGTCGGCCTTGGCCTTCGCGATCTGCTGCTCGAGGAACTCGTCGAGCGCCGCGGCGCTCATGAAGGTGGCGTCGACGACCTCGCCGGCGAGGACCGTGAGGCCCTCCTTGAGAACGGTCTCGGAGCCGTCGGAGCCGACGTGCACGATCGCGAGGGTGTCGTCGGCCGTCGAGGACGACCGACTGCTCGTTGCTGCGGAAGTCGTCGCGGCCCATCGTGGCGACCGACGTCTTCGAGTCGCTGCTCCAGGCGCCCATGGAGTGGGGGTGCGACCTGGCGTAGTTCTTCACCGACGCGGGCGCGCGGCGATCCGAGTTGCCCTCGCGCAGGACCGGGTTGACCGCGGAGCCCTTGACCTTGTCGTAGCGGGCGCGGGTCTCGCGCTCCTCGTCGGTCTGCGGGTTCTCGGGGTAGTCGGGCAGGTCGTAGCCCTGCGACGTGAGCTCGGCGATCGTCGCCTTGAGCTGCGAGATCGACGCGGAGATGTTGGGGAGCTTGATGATGTTGGCCTCGGGCCTGGTGGCCAGCTCGCCCAGCTCGGCGAGGGCGTCGTCGACGCGCTGCTCGGCCGTGAGCCGGTCGGGGAACTGCGCGAGCACGCGAGCGGCGAGGGAGATGTCACGCGTCTCGACCTCGACACCGGCGGTCTTCGCGTAGGCGGCGATGATCGGCAGGAAGGAGTACGTCGCCAGCAGGGGCGCTTCGTCGGTGTGGGTGTAGATGATCTTGGCCATGGGTCGGAGAGCTCCTGGATGATCGTCTGTTCTCGAGATCGGGCGTATAACTCTTGACGTCAAGATACCTGACGTCGCGGCGGGTTGCGACTCGCCTACCCTCGCACCCGGTCACTCAGCGCCGCTAGAGTGCCGTTGGCCTACGCGGGGTAAGGCCATCAAGGATCTGAGGACGGGCGCCATGAGCGACACGATCGAAGACACACCCACCACCAGTCAGAAGTTCACTGCCGAGACGCTGGGCACCTTCGTGCTCGTGTTCTTCGGATGTGGCGCCGCGATGCGCAGCGGAGGCGACTACGTCGCGACCGGCCTGACCTTCGGCCTCACGGTCGTGGTCATGGCGTACGCCGTGGGCCGCATCTCCGGCGGGCACTTCAACCCGGCCGTCACCCTGGGCGCGGCCCTCGGTGGCCGCCTGCCCTGGACCGCCGTCGGGATCTACATGGCCGCCCAGCTTCTCGGCGGCCTGCTGGCGGGCACCGTGCTCTTCGGCCTCAACCACGGGTTCGAAGGCTTCACCGCCGAGGGCAACATGGCGCAGAACTTCTTCGGCGACCAGGGCACCGGCTTCGCCTGGTGGGCCGCGCTGCTGCTCGAGGCCATCATGACCATGGTCTTCCTCTGGGTCATCCTCGCGGTGACCGACGCGCGCAACGAGATCAACGCCGCGATGGGACCGCTGGCCATCGGTCTGTCGCTCGCGATGATCCACTTCGCGTCCATGAGTGCGACCGGCACCTCGGTCAACCCGGCCCGCTCCATCGGCGTCGGTGTCTTCGCCGGGACCGACGCGATCATCCAGCTCTGGCTGTTCGTCCTCGCTCCGCTGCTCGGCGCGGCCATCGCCGGCCTGACCTACCCCGTCCTGTTCGGCCACGGCGCCGCGCCCGTCGCGGGCTCGGGACTCAACTTCGGGGGCGGCCGGAAGAACCAGAACCAGTACGTCCCCGGCAACTACGAGGCCCAGTGGAACCAGGGCCAGCAGGGTGGCTGGGGCCAGCCAGGAGCCGCCTGGGGCGCGCCCCCGCAGCAGGGCCAGCCGCAGGGCATGCCCCAGCAGTGGGGTGCCCCGCCGTCACAGCAGCCCGACCCGTCCTACGGTGCTCCGCAGTCCGCACCCGGCCAGTGGGGCCAGCCCGACGCACCCCCGCAGCAGGCACCCCAGCAGCCACGCTCAGCAGCCCGGCCAGCCCGGTCAGTGGGGCGCCCCGCCGGCCGGCGGACAGCCCGGCGCGCCCGGCCACTGGGGCAACCCCGAGGGCGACGACGACGGCCGCACCCAGGTCCGCCGCCCCGACTGACCGGTCCGGCTCAGCCGGCCAGGTGGTCGACGAGGTCGACCCGCCGGCCTGAGTCGAGGTCCTCGACACCGACGAGGCCGACCCCCGACGTGTACGTCCTGCGCGTCGAGGTGTCGGCCTCGTCGCGCGTCTGCACCATGTCGGGGCCCTGCTCCTCCACCCGGACGCTGGCCTCGGGCAGACCCGCGACGACGTAGGACAGCCACCCGTCACCGAGCCGGGGAGCAGCCGGCATCGCCAGGCCGGCCTCGGCGCCGGCCTCGCCCGCACGCCACGTGACGTCACCCGCCTCCTCCCCCAGCCACCACACGTTGCCGTCGTCGTCCTGGGCGTAGAACCGGGTGGACGTCTCGACCTGGTCGTCGATGCTGGTCGTGGTCCGCACCGCCGTCGCGTCGAGTCCGGCGACGTCGACGGAGTCCTCGAGGACCTCCGACTCGATCGATCCGACCGTGGCCCCGCCGTCGGTGACGTCGAAGCGCCACGTCGACCCCGGTGCCAGGGGCAGCCACGGGTTGTCGATCGACGCCCCGAAGTCGGCGGGGTCGGGGGTCGGCGTGGGGATCACCAGTCCGTCGATGCCCGGCGAGTCGTACGGCGCGGGCTGGCCGATGCCGCCGCAGCCGCTGGCCACCAGGACCACCAGGCTCGCCGCGACCGCACGGGCGGCGCCGGCGGGACGTCGTACGGCTCCGGGCATGGGCGCCAGCATGCCAGTCGGATGGGCGACGGATGGCGCTGCTAGCGTCAGAGGGACCGCCCACCTCATCTCGCGAGGAGTACTTCCGTGACCTCCACTGCCCCCCTCAAGGTCGCCGTCACCGGCGCCGCCGGCCAGATCGGCTACAGCCTGCTCTTCCGCCTCGCCGCGGGCGCGTTGGGCGACCGTCCGGTCGAGCTCCGCCTGCTCGAGATCGAGCCGGCCCTGCCCGCCCTCGAGGGCGTCGTCATGGAGCTCGACGACTGCGCGTTCCCGCTCCTCGCGGGTGTCGAGATCGGCGCCGACCCGGCCGCGATCTTCAACGGCGCCAACGCCGCCATGCTCGTGGGTGCCATGCCCCGCAAGGAGGGCATGGACCGTGCCGACCTGCTCGCCGCCAACGGCAAGATCTTCACCGGCCAGGGCAAGGCCCTCAACGACAACGCCGCCGACGACGTCAAGATCCTGGTGACCGGCAACCCGGCCAACACCAACGCGCTCATCGCGATGAGCAACGCCCCCGACATCCCGCGCGAGCGCTTCAACGCGCTGACCCGCCTCGACCACAACCGCGCCAAGACGCAGCTGGCCAAGAAGCTCGGCGTGTCCGTCACCGAGATCGAGAACCTCGCGATCTGGGGCAACCACGACGACTCGATGTATCCCGACCTCTTCAACACCATGGTCGGTGGCCGCTCGGCCGCCGAGCAGGTCGACGAGGCGTGGATCACCGACGACTACATCCCGACCGTCGCGACCCGCGGTGGCGCGATCATCAAGGCGCGGGGCGCCTCCTCGGCCGCCTCCGCCGCCAACGCCACCATCGACCACATGCACGACTGGCTCAACGGCACGTCGGAGTGGGTCTCGATGTCGGTGCCGTCCGACGGCTCCTACGGCGTCACCGAGGGCATCGTGTCCTCGTTCCCGTGCACGGTCGCCGACGGGTCGTACTCCATCGTCCAGGGCATCGACCTCAACGACTTCTCCAAGGAGCGCATCGCCGCCTCCGTGGCGCGCCTCGAGTCCGAGCGCGACCAGGTCAAGGAGCTCGGCCTCATCTGAGCCTCGCCGAGCGGTGAGTGAGGCCGGTTCTCCGTCGCGGGAACCGGCCTGGCTCACCGCTCTGGCGTTGTCACGTCAGAAGTCGGGCTGGTCCGGGATCGAGCCCGCGAGGAAGATCAGCAGCCCGCCGAGCACGATCAGGATCGCCGCGTCGAGCACCTTGTGGCGTACGGCGAGCATGCCGGCGTCGCGCGCCCGCAGCACCAGCCGGACCAGGGCCGCGAAGATCAACGCCCCGCCCATCAGCCGGATCCCCGTGCGCCACTCGTCGAGGGCCACGAGCAGCAGGGCGACACCGACGACCGCGAGCACGAGCAGGTAGAACGCGCCGCCGATCGTCGAGGGGTAGCGACGCGGCTCGTCCTCGCCGGTCGGCAGCCCGCCGTCGACGAGGTCCTCGGCCGACACGGGCGGCACGCTCTCCGGCGGGACGATCTCCGTGTCAGGAGCCTCCGCGCGGTCCTCGTCGGGTTCAGGGTCGGAGTCGGTCACGCTCAGCCCCGGACCGACTTCTCGGCGATCTCCACGATGTTGGTCAGCAGCATCGCGCGCGTCATCGGCCCGACGCCCTTGGGGTTCGGCGAGACCCAGCCCGCGACGTCCCACACGTCCGGGTGCACGTCGCCGGTGATCTTGCCGTCGACCCGCGACACTCCGACGTCGAGGACTGCCGCACCGGGCTTGACCATGTCGGCGGTGATGATGCCCGGCACGCCGGCGGCCGCGACGACGATGTCGGCGTGACGTACGTGGGCGGCGAGGTCCACGGTGCCGGTGTGGCACAGCGTGACGGTGGCGTTCTCCGAGCGGCGGGTCAGCAGCAGGCCGAGCGGGCGGCCGACCGTGAGGCCGCGTCCCACCACGACCACCTCCGCGCCGGCGATCTGCACACCGTGGCGGCGCAGCAGCTCGATGGCGCCGACCGGGGTGCACGGGAGCGGTCCGGCCTCGCCGAGGACCAGCTTGCCGAGGTTGGTGGGGTGCAGGCCGTCGACGTCCTTGTCGGGGTCGACGCGTGAGAGCAGGGCGAACTCGTCGAGGCCGGTCGGCTGCTGCACGAGGAAGCCGGTGCAGGCAGGGTCGGCGTTGAGCTCGTCGATGACCGCCTCGACCTCGCCCTGGGTGGCGGTGGCCGGCAGGTCGCGCCGGATGGACGCGATGCCGAGCTCGGCGCAGTCCTTGTGCTTGGCACCGACGTACCACTGGGATCCCGGGTCGTCGCCCACCAGCACGGTGCCGAGGCCCGGCGTGACCCCCTGCGCCTCGAGAGCGGCGACGCGCTGCGCCAGCTCCGCCTTGATGGTCCGCAGCGTGGCCGCGCCGTCCAGGGTCTGTGCCGTCACGGCGGTCAGTCTAGGGGCGGACATCAGTGGAAGAAGTGCCGCGTGCCGGTGAGGTACATCGTCACCCCGGCCTTCTCGCAGGCTTCGATCACCTCGGCGTCGCGCACCGACCCGCCCGGCTGCACGATCGCGCGTACGCCGGCGTCGAGCAGGATCTGCGGCCCGTCGGCGAACGGGAAGAAGGCGTCCGACGCCGCGACCGCGCCCGTGGCCCGCTCCCCCGCCCGCTCCACGGCGAGGCGGCAGGAGTCGACCCGGTTGACCTGGCCCATGCCCACACCGACCGAGGCGCCACCCGAGGCGAGCAGGATCGCGTTGGACTTCACCGCGCGGCACGCGCGCCAGGCGAAGGCGAGGTCGGCGAGGACCTCGGGCGAGGCGGCCTCGCCCGTCGCGAGCGTCCAGGTCGAGGGATCGTCGCCGTCGGCGTCGATCACGTCGCGGCCCTGCAGCAGCAGCCCGCCGGAGATGGCGCGCATGTCGCCGCCACCACGCGCGAGCGGCGGGCACTCGAGGATGCGGATGTTCTTCTTCGCCTGGAGGGCCTCGACCGCACCCGGCTCGTAGCCCGGCGCCACGATCACCTCGGTGAAGATCTCCGCCACCTGCGTGGCCATCTCGACCGAGACCGGCACGTTGGTGGCGATGACCCCGCCGAAGGCCGAGACCGGGTCGCACTCGTGGGCCGCGCGGTGCGCAGCCGCCACGTCCTCGCCCACCGCGATCCCGCACGGGTTGGCGTGCTTGATGATCGCCACGGCCGGCTCGTCGAAGTCGTACGCCGCCCGCCGGGCCGCGTCGGCGTCGACGTAGTTGTTGTAGGACATCTCCTTGCCGTGGTGCTGGGTCGCCTGCGCGAGCCCGGGACCGCCGGGAAGGAAGCCGCTGGAGTAGAGGGCGGCGTCCTGGTGCGGGTTCTCGCCGTAGCGCAGCACCGCGTCCTTGGTCCACGTCGCGCCCATCCACGCCGGGAAGCCGGAGCCGTCGCTGGTGTCGGTGAGCACGTTGCCCATCCACGACGCCACGTGGACGTCGTACGTCGCGGTGTGCACGAACGCCTCCGCGGCCAGGCGCCGGCGCTGGGCCAGCGTGAAGCCGCCGGCGGCGACCGCGGCCAGCACGTCGTCGTACGACGCGGGCGACGTGACGATCGCGACGCTCGGGTGGTTCTTGGCGGCGGCGCGGACCATCGTGGGCCCGCCGATGTCGATCTGCTCCACGCACTCGTCCGGCCCGGCGCCCGAGACGACGGTCGCGGTGAAGGGATAGAGGTTGGACACGACGAGGTCGAACGGCTCGACCTCGAGCTCGCGCAGCTGCTCCACGTGCGACTCGAGACGACGGTCGGCCAGGATGCCGGCGTGCACGCGCGGGTGCAGGGTCTTGACACGGCCGTCGAGGCACTCGGGGAAGCCGGTGAGGTCCTCGACCTTCGTCACGGGCAGGCCGAGCGACTCGATGAGCGCGGCCGAGCCACCGGTCGAGACCAGCTCGACTCCGGCGTCGTGCAGGCCGCGGACGAGGTCGTCGAGACCGGCCTTGTCGTAGACCGAGACCAGTGCTCGCCGGATCGGGATGCGGAGGTCGGCTGGGTCGGACACGGGGGACTCCTCGGATGCGTGGGGAGGAGAGCACCCAGGCGTTCGATGCTCTCGTGCGTCACTCCCTGGTGGTTGCCCACCTGCGCCAGTCGTGTGGCTGCAGCCTACCGAGACTGCGCGCCGATGCGCACCCGGCGTCCCTCGACGCTGATCCCCTCGCGCGCGATCCGCCCGACGGCGTCGACGAGCATCGCGCGCTCGGCGGCCTTGATGCGCTCGTGCAACGACTCGACGTCGTCGTCGTCGGCCACGGGGACCGTCGTCTGGGCGACGATCGGCCCGGTGTCGACTCCCCCGTCGACGACGAAGAGCGTCGCGCCGCTCACCTTCACGCCGTAGTCGAGGGCATCGCGTGGGCCGTGCATCCCGGGGAAGGACGGGCACAGCGCCGGGTGCGTGTTGAGGGTGACGAAGCGCGAGAGGAAGTCGGTGGAGACGAGCTTCATGAAGCCGGCCAGCACGACGAGGTCGGGCTCGAAGCGCTCGACCACCGTCGCCAGCGCCGAGTCCCACCCCTCGCGCGTCTCGAAGTCACCCACCCGGCGCACGAAGGTCGGGATGCCCGCGCGCTCGGCCCGCGCCAGGCCCTCGATGTCCTCGCGGTCGGCACCGACGGCCACCACACGAGCGCCGTACGACGTCTCGGAGCAGGCGTCCAGCAGGGCCTGCAGGTTGGTGCCCGATCCCGAGACGAGGGCGACGATGCGGGCGGGCTGCCGGGCTGGGGTCACGCCGGGAGTCTAGGTGGATCGACGCTGGAGCAGCACCAGTGCGAGCGCGCCGACCAGGGCCCCGATCCCGCAGGCGGTGATCGCGTGCACGAGCACCTCGGGGACGAAGGGTCCGATGTGTCGCATCCGGCCCGGCCCCGCCGCGCCACCCGCCACGGAGGCGAGGAGGGCGAAGCCGATCCCGGCGACGATGCCGCCGCCGCACCCGGCCAGGGCGGCCCGGTCCCAGGTCAGCGGCCGGTGGCGCAGGGCACGGAAGGTGAAGACGGCGGCCACGAGGGGCGGCAGCGCCATCAGGGCGCCGGCCCAGGCGGCGGGCGTGCCGACGCCGGGCAGGGCGGCCAGCAGGGGGACGACCGGCAGCGGACCGAGCACCACGGCGCTGGGCGAGACGACGGTGCCGCCGCCCACGGCGAAGCCCGGGCCCAGCAGCCACGACCCGGAGAAGAGGGACGCGTTGGGGAGGAAGCCGGCGTTGACGAGGGCGTAGAGACCCGCCTCGGACGGGCTCGGGTGCAGGGTCGAGGTCATCGTCGCCGCGTCGTCCAGCGACGTGGCCAGGGCGATCAGGAAGACCACCGCCGACACGACGAGGAACGCCGACAGCACCGCCCCCGCGACTGCAGCCGCGGCCCGCAGCGTGACCGGGAGGAAGGTCGCCCAGATCGCGGCCCGGCCTGATCCGACGGCGATGGCCGGCGCGGCGACACAGGCGGTCATGACGAAGGTCCAGAGCAGCACGTGCGGAAGCGACGGGTCGGCGGAGGAGCCGGCAGCCAGCGTGGCGACCACCACGGCGACGACGGCATAGCCGGCGAAGAAGAGCGCGATCGCCGTCGGCACCGTGACGTCGCGCTCGCCGTCGGAGATGCGGTCGGCGTCCGGGCCGTGGCCCGAGACCGCGTCGCCGACCCGGTGCCCCAGCCGCCACATCGACCAGGCCGAGATCGCGGTCACGCCCAGCGGGACGATCAGCACCCGGACGCCCATCACCGTGAACCCCGAGCCGTGGCCGGCGAGCCAGGCCAGCGCCCCCATCCGCATCCCGTCGCGCGGGGCGCCGTGCACGCCGGCGTCGGAGACGAACCAGCCGATCACCCCGACTGCCATGAGCACGAGGAGCGGGCCGGCTGCTGCGAGCACGCCGCCCAGCGTGGCGATGAGCACCAGGGGACGCGGGTGCGCAGTGTCGGTCCCGGAGCGGTCCGGGCGGGTGAGCAACGACGTCATGGCCGCTCCATCATGACCCGCTGGCAGAGGCGGATCACGCTCCCACGCCGCCGGTTCGACGCAGCGGGAGTTTGTGCGCGACGTGGACCCGTCCCGTACCGTGGTGCGGTCATGAGGAACCCCGAATCGTTCGACGCCTACTACGTCGGCACCCGCGCGCGATTCCTCCACGAGGCGTACGCCCTCACAGGTGACGCCCCCGCAGCCCGCTCCGCGCTCAGGGACGCCTACGTCGTCGCGTGGCACCACTGGCGCAAGGTCTCCGTCCTCGACGACCCCGACGCCTACGTCCGCGGCATCGCCCACGGACGCGCCCGGCGCCGCCACACGGCCCGCATCTGGCACCGCGACAAGGGCCTGGACCCGGAGGTCGCCGCGACGCTCGAGGCGCTCTCCAAGCTCACCTCGACCCAGCGCCAGCTCCTCGTCGTGACGCACCTGTCGACCCTCTCGATGACCGACATCGGCCGCACGGTCGGGCTCGCCCGCGGCGACGCCGAGCGCGAGCTGCAGACGGCCTCGTCGCAGTTCGCCCTGCACCGCGACGTGCCCACGACCGCGATCCGCGGCCTGCTCGAGGACCTGGCCCAGCCCCTCGAGGACATCCGCTGGCCCCGGGCCACGGTCATCCGACGCACCGGCGCCGCCCGACGTCGTACGCACACGGTGGCGGGAGCCGTGCTCGCCTCGGCAGCGCTGCTCGTCTCCGGCTCGCTGGTCGCGTCCGGTTCCGGCGCCGAGGCCACCAGCCTGGTCGGCGAGAAGGCCACCCCGGCCGTCACCGTCCACGCCCCCTCGGAGGGCGTCGCCGCCACCACCGGCGAGCCGGTGATCGACGAGGTGTCGATGCTGTCGCAGGACCAGCTGACCCGTCTCGGCCCCGGGCTCGACTGGGCCGAGACCGAGACCACCGACAACCTCACCGGCAACGGCCTGGCCGCGCCGTGCCAGCGCGAGCGGTTCTCCGACCCCGCGGGCCTCGCCGCCATGACCCGCTCGTGGGAGGGCTCGGAGACGACGGTGAAGCGCACGACGGTCCGAGCGCGGCGGCCAGGACCGGGTGCGCAAGCGGCGCGTCACGGACGTGCAGGCCATCGCGATCGAGGTCGTGGAGATGTCACGCAACCCCCGTCAGGGCGCGCAGAGCTTCGAGACCGCGACCCTGTGGTACGCCGGGTGCACCGACCCGCGCACCCAGCTCATGTCCACGCGCAGCCTGAAGGGTGTCGGCGACTCCGCCACCCAGTTCCGGCTCCGCACCTGGGGCAAGGTCCCGACGACCATGTCGGTGGGCGTGGCGCGCTCGGGGAGCCTCGTGGTCACCACGCTCGTCCGCAGCGCGAGCCGGCCGGTCACCGACGCGTCGGTGGCGACCGCGCTCGCCGCGGCCGTCAACCGGCTGTGCGGCACTCCCGGGGCGGGTGAGTGCGCCGGTCGCCCGCGCGGCCGCGACATCGACCCGCTCGCCGTCGGCACTCCCCCGGGCCTGCTGGCGGTGGTCGACCTGCCGCCCGTCGCGATCGCCCGCGGGCCCTGGGTCGGCACCGAGCCCGAGCCGGCGCGCACCAACTTCGCCGCGACGCGCTGCGACCGCACGACCTTCCAGGGCAAGGGCATCCGTCGCGCGCTCACCCGGACGTTCCTGTTCCCCGCGACACCCAAGGCCGACCAGCTCGGACTCACCCAGACCGCGGGCCTGATGAAGGTGCCGGCCGCGAAGAAGTTCGTCGACGTCGTCCGCACCCGCGTCCGCGAGTGCGGCGCGGCCAACCTCGGCACCACGGTGACGCCGCTGGCGGAGACGTCCTCGAAGTCGCAGGACCTGCAGGCCTGGGCGCTGTCGATCGAGCTCAACGACCAGCAGTCCTTCCCGTTCCTCATGGCCATCGTCCGCGACGGCACCGCCGTCTCGCAGGTGGGATTCACCCCCGACAAGGACATGACGATGACGCGCGCGGACTTCGTGGCGCTGGCCCACCGCTCGCTCGAGCGCCTCAGCGACCTCCCGGGCGCGCAGCGCTGACGCGCAACTGATCCACGTCCGCAGGCATCCCATGGGCATGAGGGATCCGCGTACGCCCATCTCCGTCGCCCTGGCTCTGGCGGTCGCGGTGCTCGCCGGGTGCGGCGACGAGGCCACCAGCTCCGTCTCGTCGGAGCCCACGCCCGAGCCCGCGCCCGCCACGGCGATCCCCGACGACTTCCCGCTGACCAGTGGGATGGGCGGCCCGGAGGACGATCTGCCCACCTCCCGCACGGGCACCGGCCTGCGCGACCTCGCCTTCTGCGGCACCTCACCGCTGCGCGGGCTGGGCATCCGCGACCGGATGGTGGCCGACAACAGCGGTGGGGAGTCGGCCGACACCCGCGAGCTGGTGCTGCTCGGGCAGCCCGGAGGAGCCACAGGTCGTGGCCCGGGCCTTCGCCGACGCGGCGCGCGACTGCGACGAGCCCGTGGGCGACATGACGACGTCGACCGAGGTGCGCGGGTCGCCGTACGGTGCGAGTCCGGCGGCCACGCTGCTGCAGACCTACGACTTCGACGGCACTCCCGGCGCCGGCACGACCGTCATCCAGCTCATCCCGATCGGCAGCGCGCTGCTCGTCTCCTCGACGTACGGCGAGTGGCCCGACGCCGAGCTCGAGGACGGTGTGGCGGAGACCCAGGACGCGCTCTCGGACGCCGTGGCGGCGATGGAGATCTTCACCGCTCCCTGATCGCCACCTCCGGGTAACGGGCCCGAAAGAACACTCCCGCCCCCACTGGTGGGGGCGGGAGTGCACGGATCGACCAGTTACCCGCGCGGGGGCAGGGCGGCTGGGTGGATCAGAGGGCCCGCAGGATCTCGCGCATCAGCTCGGCGGTCTCCGACGGCGTCTTGCCGACCTTGACCCCGGCGGCCTCGAGGGCCTCCTTCTTGGCCTGCGCGGTGCCCGAGGAGCCGGAGACGATGGCGCCGGCGTGGCCCATCGTCTTGCCCTCGGGGGCGGTGAAGCCCGGCGACGTAGCCGACGACCGGCTTGGTCACGTGGTCCTTGATGTAGGCCGCGGCACGCTCCTCGGCGTCTCCACCGATCTCGCCGATCATCACGATCGCCTTGGTCTCCGGGTCGTTCTCGAAGGCCTCGAGGGCGTCGATGTGGGTGGTGCCGATGATCGGGTCGCCGCCGATGCCGATCGCGGTGGTGAAGCCGTAGTCCTTCAGCTCGTACATCATCTGGTAGGTCAGGGTGCCCGACTTCGACACCAGGCCGACCGGGCCCTTGCCCGCGATGGTGTGCGGCGTGATGCCGGCCAGCGACTCCTCCGGCGTGATGATGCCGGGGCAGTTCGGGCCGATCATCCGCGTGGACTTGCCCTCGAGGTAGGCGACCACCTGGGCGGTGTCCTGGACGGGTACGCCCTCGGTGATGACCACGAGCAGCGGGATCTCGGCGTCGATGGCCTCGATCGCGGCGTCCTTGGTGAAGGCCGGCGGGACGAAGGCGACGGACACGTTGGCGCCGGTCTCCTTCATCGCCTCGGCAACGGTGCCGTAGACGGGCAGCTCCTTGCCGCCGAGCTCGACCGTGGTGCCGGCCTTGCGGGCGTTGACGCCGCCCACGATGTCGGCGCCGGACTCGACCATGAGGGTGGTGTGCTTGGCACCCATCCCGCCGGTCATGCCCTGGACGATGATCTTGGAGTCCTTGTTGAGGTAGATCGACATCTCTTCTGTTTCTCTCTCTCAGGCCTGGTGGGCGAGCTCGGCGGCCTTGTCGGCCGCGCCGTCCATGGTGTCGACGAGGGTCACCAGCGGGTGGTTCGCCTCGGTGAGGATCCGTCGACCCTCCTCGACGTTGTTGCCGTCGAGGCGGACGACGAGCGGCTTGCTCTCCTTGTCACCGAGGATCTCCAGCGCGCCGACGATGCCCTTGGCGACCTCGTCGCACGCGGTGATGCCGCCGAAGACGTTGACGAAGACGCTCTTGACCTGGGCGTCGTTGAGGATCACGTCGAGGCCGTCGGCCATCACCTGGGCGTTGGCGCCGCCACCGATGTCGAGGAAGTTGGCGGGCTTGACGCCGCCGTGGGCCTCACCGGCGTAGGCGACGACGTCGAGGGTGCTCATCACGAGGCCCGCGCCGTTGCCGATGATGCCGACCTGGCCGTCGAGCTTCACGTAGTTGAGGCCCTTGTCCTTGGCCTTCGCCTCGAGCGGGTCGGCCTCGTCACGGATCTCGAACTGCTCGTGGTCGGGGTGACGCACCTCGGAGGCGTTCTCGTCCAGCGAGATCTTGCCGTCGAGCGCCTCGAGCTTGTCGCCCTCGAGGCGGGCCAGCGGGTTGACCTCCACCAGGGTGGCGTCCTCCTCGACGTAGACCTTCCAGAGGGCCTGGACCATCTCGATCGCCTGGTCGCGCAGCTCGGCGGGGAACTTCGCCTCGTCGACGATCGCGGCGGCCTTCTCCGGCGTCACGCCCTCCAGGGCGTTGATCGGGATCTGGCGTACGGCGTCGGGGTTGGTCTTGGCGACCTCCTCGATCTCCACGCCGCCCTCGACCGATGCGATGCACAGGTGGGAGCGGTTGGAGCGGTCCAGCAGGAACGAGAAGTAGTACTCCTCGACCGGCGGCGTCGCGGGGGTGACGAGCACCCGGTTGACGGTGAGGCCCTTGATCTCCATGCCGAGGATGTCGTCGGCGTAGGACTCGGCCTCGGCGGCGGTCTTGGCGATCTTCACGCCGCCCGCCTTGCCTCGCCCACCTGCCTTGACCTGGGCCTTGACGACGGTCACGCCGCCCATCTCCTCGGCGGCTGCTCGCGCGGCCTCGGGGGTCTCGACGACCACCCCGAGGGTGGTCACGACTCCATGCTTGGCGAAGAGCTCCTTCGCCTGAAACTCCATCAGATCCACGGCGTACCCAGTCCTTTTCGTCTGCAACAGTGCGCGGGATTTCCTCTCGGCACCCTAGACCTGTCGCGGGGCTCGCACGAGTTCGGGTTGGCGTGGTGCTGGTCACCCCGGGCTACGTTGGCGGGCATGCCCTCGGTGATGTGGTTCCGGCGCGACCTGCGCGTGCGCGACAACCCCGCCCTGCGCGCCGCCCTCGACGACGGCCCCTCGCTGGCCCTGTTCGTCGTCGACCCGCGCCTGTGGGACGGCGCCGGCGACGCGCGGCGGGCCTGGCTGGCGGCGAACCTCCGCGCCCTCGACGAGCGACTCGACGGGCGGCTGGTCGTCCGCCACGGCGACCCGGCCGAGGTGGTGCCCCGCGTGGCGACCGAGGTCGACGCGACCGCCGTGCACGTCTCCGCCGAGACCACGCCGTACGGCCGCCGGCGCGACGCGCGCGTCACGAAGGCGCTGGGCGAGGTGCCGCTGGTCGCCACCGGGTCGCCGTACGCCGTCGGCCCCGGGCTGGTGCTCAACGGCTCGGGCGCTCCCTACCAGGTCTTCACGCCCTTCTCCCGGGCCTGGCGCGAGCACGGCTGGCCGCAGCCCGCGCCGACCCCCCGTACCCCCGACCTGCTCACCCTCGACTCCCACCAGCGGGCGACCACCCTGCTGGACGGTGCCCTGTCCGCCGCCCCCGAGGGCATGCCGACCGCCGGCGAGGACGCCGCGTGGCGGCGCTGGCGGCACTTCCGCGACGACCTGCTGGAGGGCTACGCGAAGGACCGCGACGCCCCCGCCCTGGACGCCACGTCACGTCTCTCGCCCTACCTCCACCTCGGCGTCGTACACCCGCGCTCCCTGCTCGCCGAGCTCGGCGACGGCCCGCGGCACGTCCCGCTTCGAGACCGAGCTCGCCTGGCGCGAGTTCTACGCCGACGTGCTGTGGCACTCCCCCGACTCGGCCTGGGAGGACCTCAAGCCGGCGCTGGGCGCGATGCGCTACGACGAGCCCGACGACGCGATCGACGCCTGGCGCACCGGCACCACCGGCTTCCCGATCGTCGACGCCGGGATGCGCCAGCTGATCCACGAGGGCTGGATGCACAACCGGGTGCGGATGATCACCGCCTCCTTCCTGACCAAGGACCTCCACGTCTGGTGGCCGGTCGGCGCGCGGCACTTCCTCGACCTGCTCATCGACGGCGACGTCGCGTCCAACAACCACGGCTGGCAGTGGGTGGCCGGCACCGGCACCGACGCCTCGCCCTACTTCCGCGTCTTCAACCCGATCACCCAGGGCGTGAAGTTCGACCCCGACGGTGACTACGTACGCCGCTGGGTGCCCGAGCTCGACCACCTGCCCGGCGCCGCGGCCCACGAGCCGTGGAAGTTCGACGTCGGCTACGAGCAGGACTACCCTCTCCGCATCGTCGACCATGCCGCCGAACGGGTGGAGTCGCTCGAGCGCTACCGTGTCGCCCGAGAACCTCGAGCGTGATCCACAGGCAATTTCGCCGAGGGTTGCACAAACCCGTGACCTTTCCGTTACAGTCGGGCGCGGTCTTGCCGACCACCCCCCTGACCCGGCAGATTGGTAACTTCTTCATGGGCAACCACCGAGCGCAGCGCCCCACCGGGCGCACCTCGGCAGCAGCACCCCCGCTCGGAAAGCGACGTGCCAGCACGCCGCAGCGTCGATCGTTGGTCCGCAGCCTCCCCTCCGTCCCGCTCGTCGCGGGCCTGGCCGTCCTCGCGATCTCCGCGGGCGGTGCGGTGACGGCCGCCGGGGCGGACATGTCGGACATGGCGCCCTCGGGCGCCTCGATCAGCGCCGCCGGCACCATCGGCGCCACCGCCAGCGACGCCCTCTCCCGCCGCGGCGAGATCGTCAGCCGTGACGCCACGCGCAGCGCGGGCGACGAGGAGACCGACCCCGAGCTGGTCGCCCTCGCCGAGAAGCAGATGGCCGAGCGTGAGGCCAAGCTGGCCGAGATGCGCCAGGCCGCGGAGAAGCAGGCCGCGAAGATCAAGGAGAACAAGTGGGTTCTCCCCCTCGCCAGCTACTCCATCACCGCGACGTTCGGCCAGTACGGCCTCTGGGCCAGCTATCACACCGGCCTGGACTTCAACGGCAACTCCGGTGACTCGATCATGGCCGTCGCCAACGGCACGGTCACCCAGACCGGCTACGACGGCGCCTACGGCAACAAGACCGTGGTGACCCTGGACGACGGCACCGAGATCTGGTTCTGCCACCAGACCTCGATCTATGTCAGCGTGGGCGACACCGTCCGCGGCGGCGAGGTCATCGGCACCGTCGGCGCGACCGGCAACGTGACCGGCTCGCACCTCCACCTCGAGGTCCGCCCCGGCGGCGGTGGCCCGGTCAACCCGTTCGACGCCTTCGTCGACCACGGCATCGTCCCCTGATCCAGCCACTCACCGCTCAGGAGAAGCCTCAGAGCTTCTCGACCGGCGCGTAGCGCAGCAGCAGCCGCTTGACGCCGTCGGACCCGAAGTCGATCGACGCCACGGACTTCTCCGCGACACCGTCGACGGCCACGACGGTGCCCATCCCGAACGAGTCGTGCACGACCCGGTCCCCCGGCGCCAGGCTGGGGATCTCGCGCGCGGGCTTGGCCTTGGACGCCGCGTCGGCGCGCATCGCGGCCGAGGTGAAGTTGCGACGCCCGGCTGCGGTCGGTGAGCCGAGGCGGGTGGACTGCGAGGTGAGGTCGGGTCGACCCCAGCGCGTCTGCTCGGCGGCCGTACGACGCCAGTCGACGAGGTCGACCGGCAGCTCGTCGAGGAAACGGCTGGCGGGGTTGTGGCTGGGCGCGCCCCACGCCGACCGGACCATGGCCCGGGAGACGTAGAGGCGCTGCTGGGCACGGGTCACGCCGACGTAGGCCAGGCGACGCTCCTCCTCCAGCTCGGGCTGGTCGCCCAGCGAGCGCTGGTGGGGGAAGACGCCGTCCTCGAGCCCGCTGAGGAACACGACGGGGAACTCCAGGCCCTTGGCGGTGTGAAGGGTCATCAGGGTCACGACGCCCGAGTCGTCGCCGTCCGGGGAGTCCGGGATCTGGTCGGCGTCGGCCACCAGGGCCACCCGCTCGAGGAAGTCGCCGAGCCCGACCGCGACGGTGCCGGCCTCGATGTCGGCGGGATCCGCGCTCGGACCGGGCTGGGGGTCCTCGGCGAACTCGCGGGCGACCGCGACCAGCTCGGCGAGGTTCTCCACCCGGGTGTCGTCCTGCGGGTCGTCGCTGGCCTCGAGCTCGGCGAGGTAGCCCGAGCGCTCCAGCACCGACTCCAGGATCACGTCGGGGCGCTCGGCGGCAGCGACCATCGACTGGAGCTCCTGCACCATCGCGACGAAGCCGAGGATGTTCTTGAGGCTGCGCGTGGCCAGTCCGGGAGCCTGCTCGGCCTTGACCAGCGCCTCCCAGAACGTGATCCGGTCGCGGTCGGCCAGGGCGGCGATGCAGGCCTCGGCCCGGTCGCCGATCCCGCGCTTGGGGGTGTTGAGCACCCGGCGCAGGGAGATCTCGTCGGCGGTGTTGACCAGCATCCGCAGGTAGGCCAGGGCGTCGCGGACCTCTCGACGCTCGTAGAAGCGGACTCCCCCGACGACCTTGTAGGGCTGGCCGGTGCGGATGAACACCTCTTCGAAGACACGCGACTGGGCATTGGTGCGGTAGAACACCGCGACGTCCGCGGGGCGTACGCCGTCCTTGTCGACGAGGCGGTCGATCTCCTCGCTGACGAAGCGTGCCTCGTCGTGCTCGTCGTCGGCGACGTAGCCCACGATCCGCTCCCCGTCGCCGGCATCCGACCAGAGCCGCTTGGGCTTGCGACTCCGGTTGTTGCCGATCACCGAGTTGGCGGCGTTGAGGATGGTCTGCGTCGAGCGGTAGTTCTGCTCCAGCAGGATCGTCGTGGCGTCGGGGAAGTCCTGCTCGAAGTCCATGATGTTGCGGATGTCGGCGCCGCGGAAGGCATAGATCGACTGGTCGGCGTCACCCACCACCATCAGCTCGCTCGGCTCCACCTGCTCGGCGTCGTTCTCCTCGAACGACCGACCGCACAGCTGCTGGATCAGGCTGTATTGAGCGTGGTTGGTGTCCTGGTACTCGTCCACCAGCACGTGGCGGAAGCGGCGACGGTAGAGCTCGCGCACGTCGGGGAACGCCTGGAGCAGGTGCACCGTGGTCATGATCAGGTCGTCGAAGTCGAGGGCGTTGGCGTCACGCAGGCGGCGTTGGTAGTGGGTGTAGGCCGAGGCGTAGGTCTCCTCGAAGCCGTTCTTGGCGTCCTTGGTCGCGTCCTCGGGGTCGCGCAGCTCGTTCTTGTGGTCGGAGACCCAGTGGAGGACCGCGTTGGGCTGGTATTTCTTGGGGTCGAGCTCGAGGTCTCGCAGCACCAGCGTCATCAGCCGCTTGGAGTCGGCCGCGTCATAGATCGAGAAGTTGGACTTGAGACCCACCCGGTCGATCTCCTTGCGCAGGATGCGCACGCAGGAGGAGTGGAAGGTGGAGACCCACATGATCCGGGCTCGCCTGCCGACCAGGTGCTCGACGCGCTCCTTCATCTCGGCCGCGGCCTTGTTGGTGAAGGTGATGGCCAGGATCGACCCGGGGTGGGCCCGGCGCTCGGTGATCAGCCAGGCGATCCGGCGGGTCAGCACCCGGGTCTTGCCCGAGCCCGCGCCGGCGACCACCAGGAGCGGCGGACCGGCGTGCATGACGGCGGCGCGCTGGGGCTCGTTGAGCCCCTCGAGGAGCTCCTCGCGCGTCGGGCCGCTGCGGGCGGCAGCGGTGTCGCCGCGGCCGCCGATGTCCTCGAGTCCGGGCAGTGTGAAAGGGGTGCTCATCTCCCCGCCAGCCTACGGCCCACCGGGGACAGCCGAGCCGTCAGGTGAGCCCCCGGGTCACGCGTGCGTGGGCGACCAGAAGACCGCCAGCCCGACGTTGAGCACGCTCAACGCCAGGAGCCCGAGGTAGAGGCCCTGCGGGATGCTCGGCTTGCGGGTGTTGGCCATGACCAGCACCAGGATGACGAGGCCCACGGCGAACTTCACGCCGATCTTGGCGTGGTCGACGTCGCCGTCCCCCGCCTCGAGCACGCCGACCAGCAGCAGGCCGGCGAGGAACGCGAGGCCGGCGCCGTCGCGCATCGCGGCGTTGACCGACTTCTGCGGCTCGCGCACCTGCACCAGCAGCCCACCGATGAGCGCGGCGAAGCCGAGGATGTGCACGAAGAGCAGGACCAGCCGCAGGATCTCCATGCGCGCACCCTAGTGGCGGCGCGCGCCCTCAGTTCTTGCGGGTCTTCTTGGCGCGCGGCGCCGGACGTACGACGAGGACCGGGCACGGCGCGTAGTGCTGGACGCGCTGGGCGGTGCTGCCCACGAGCACGCTGTCGCTGAGGCCCCGACCGCCAGCGGCCACCACGACCAGCCCGGCGTCGTACTGCTTGGCGGCCTTGATGATCTCGTTGGCCGCCGACCCGCTTCGGATCCGCTTGTTGACCTTGGGACCCCACCCCTCGTAGACCGCGGCGATGGTCGACACCGCACTCTCCGCGGCGTCGCGGAACGAGGCGGACTCCCACTCGCCCTTCCTGGCCGGGTGGTCCGACAGGTCGTCGGCGAAGGCGACGGAGGCGAGCGGGCGCATCACCGCGACGACGGAGATCTCGGTGATCTTGGCGGGGTCGGCGAACGCCTTGAGCTGCTTGGCGGCGGCCAGCGACTGCTTGGACCCGTCCGTGGCGACGATGACGTGCATGTCAGATCTCCTTCTCGAGTGCCGGAGCCGTCGAGCCGGTGCCGCCGCTGCCGAAGAGCTTCTCGGCGACGTACAGCACGACACCCACGGCGAGGAGGCCGGCGCACCAGAGCAACGACGTCGGGTCGTCGTAGATCACGTAGTAGAGGATGGCGAGGTTGCCGACCAGTCCCACGACGAGCAGCGGCGTGTTGGCCCGGAACGCTCGCTCGTCCTCGTCCTGGCCGCGCAGCTTGAGGCAGGTCACGATCACGAGCGCGTAGATCGCCAGGAGGAAGACCACGGTGACCAGCGCCAGCCGGTCGACCACGTCGAGGCCGCCGCCCGCCTGCGTGACCAGGGTGCCGGTGACGAGCAGGCCGCCCACCACCAGTCCGCTGAACAGCAGGCCGACCCACGGGCTGCGCCGGGTCGGGTGGATCTTGGCGAACACGCCCGGCACCACGTCCTCGCGCGCCATGCCGTAGAGGATGCGCGGCTGCGTCACGAGGGTGACCAGGGTGGTGTTGGTGATGGCGACGAGCGCGATGATCGTGAAGATCGTCGTCATCAGGTCCGTGGAGAAGGGCAGGATCCCCTGCTTGACCACCTCGAGCAGCGCCGACGTCGGACCCGGCGAGCTGGTCGGTCGGCACCGTCAGGGCCGCCGCCATCGAGACCAGCACGTAGACGATGCCCGCGACGATCATGCCGCCGACGAGGGAGCGCGGGAACGCCTTGTACGGGTCGATGGTCTCCTCCGCCACGTTGGCGGTGTTCTCGAAGCCGGTCATCGCGAAGAAGGAGAGCGCCACGCCCGCGAGGACCGCCAGCGCCGGGGTTGCCCGAGACGCTGATGTCGGTGAGCGTCCCGAAGTCGGCCTTGCCCTGGGCGACGTAGTAGATGGCGATGATGATGACGATGATCAGCCCGCTGAGCTCGACGAAGGTCATCAGCATGTTCATCACCACCGACTCGGTGATGCCGATGTAGTTGATCAGGACCAGGACGGCGACGAAGACGAGCGACACGAGCAGCGCCGGCGGTCCGCCGCCGTCGAAGAGCTCGGAGAAGTACGACGCGAAGCCCGCTCGCGAGCGAGCCGATCGCCGCGAAGCTCGCGGCGAGGAAGGACACGGTGACCAGGAAGGTGAGCGCCTTGTTGCCGAAGGCCTTCTGGACGTAGAGCGAGGAGCCCGCGGCCTGGGGGTACTTCGTCACCAGCTCGGCGTACGCCGATCCCGTGATGGCCGCGACCGTGACGCCGGCGGCGAAGGCGATCCAGAACGCCCCGCCGACCGCCGCGGCGACCAGCCCGATGAGCACGTAGATGCCGGAGCCGAGGACGTCACCGAGGGTGTAGAAGAACAGCTGTACCCCGGTGATCGATCTCTTGAGGCCGCCGTCGTCGTCAGCGGTCTCGGGGACTGTTGCTGTGGTGTCGGCCACGGGGCGGCCCTCACTTCCGAGTGGAGTTTGGTGCCCCGACCCCAGCGTGTCCATGAAGCGTTGTCAATCATTGCCCACCCGGACGGGGGGAGGTTTGCCTTCAGAGGAGCTTGCGGTCCGAGGCCCACCGGGTGAGCTCGTGGCGGCTCGAGAGCTGCAGCTTGCGGAGCACCGAGGACATGTGGGTCTCCACCGTCTTGACCGAGATGAAGAGCTCCTTGGCGACCTCCTTGTAGGCATAGCCGCGGGCGATCAGCCGCATCACCTCCCGCTCGCGCTCGGTGAGCCGGTCGAGGTCCTCGTCGACGGCGGCCACGTCGATGGATCCGGCGAAGGCGTCGAGCACGAAGCCCGCCAGCCGCGGCGAGAAGACGGCGTCTCCCCCGGCGACCCGGACGATGGCGTCGACCAGCTCGGGGCCGGTGATCGTCTTGGTGACGTAGCCGCGGGCTCCGCCGCGGATGGTGCCGATGACGTCCTCGGCGGCGTCGGAGACCGACAGCGCGAGATAGCTCGCAGCGGGCGCCGGCTGGCGCCGCATCACCTCGACGCCGCCACCGCCGGGGAGGTGCACGTCGAGGAGGACGACCTGGGGCTGGAGCTCGTGGACCACCTTGATCGCCGCGTCGGCGTCGGCGGCCTCGCCGACGATCTCGATCACGCCCGCTCCACTGGCGGCCAGCTCGGCGCGCACGCCGGCGCGGAACATGGCGTGGTCGTCGACCAGGACGACCCGGACCGGTGCCCCGTCGGGGACGCTGGTGCTGTTCATCGGTTCTCCTCGTCGGTGGAGCGAGCGGTGCGGGGCATGTGCAGCCGGACCTCGGTGCCCTCGCCCGGCGAGGAGCGTACGTCTGCGCTGCCACCGTGGCGGGCCATCCGGTCGATGATGCTGTTGCGTACGCCGTGCCGGTCGGCCGCCACGCCGTCCGTCGCGAAACCCGCACCCCGGTCGCGGACGAAGACGTCCACGCCTCCCGGGGAGGTCTCGGCGAAGACGTCGGCCCGCTCGGTGCCGGCGTGCTTGGCGACGTTGACGACGGCCTCGCGCGCGGCGAGCACGATCGGGCGCAGCGCTTCGTCGAGCTCGCAGTCACCGACGGTCACCACGTCGACCACGACCGCGTGCTGGCCCTCCACCTCGGCGGCCATCTCCTTCAGTGCACCGGCCAGCGTGGTCGCGTCGGTGCTGTCGGCCTCGAAGAGCCAGCGGCGCAGGTCGCGCTCCTGCGAGCGTGCCAGCCGGGCCACGGTGAGCGCGTCGCCGGAGTTCTTCTGGATGAGGGCCAGGGTCTGAAGCACGGAGTCGTGGAGGTGGGCGGCCATGTCGGCGCGTTCCTGGGTGCGTACCCGCTCGACCCGCTCGGCGCTCAGGTCGTTGATCAGTCGCAGCACCCACGGGCCCACCACGATGGCGAGCCCGGCGATGCCGAGGAGACCCGCGACCAGGACGGGCACCGCGAAGGTGGCCCCGCTGGCGGCGATCGCGAACACGCTGAGCGCGGCGACGATCAGTCCCAGCCCGGCGGCGATGCGGGCGTACGCCGCCCAGCCACCGTTGCCGAAGACGGCACGGAAGGGGTCGATGCGTCCCGTCGAGTCGGTCCACCGCTCGCGCTGCGCCTCGTCGGCCTGGCGCCAGATCAGCGCGATGCCGGCAACGCCGAGCACGACCGGCCAGAAGAGGGCACCCTGCCCGAAGATCCCCTCGAAGCCCAGGACGACACCGAAGAGCAGTGCACCCAGCGCGACGGCCGGGCCCGCGTCGCGGAAGCGGGAGCGGCGACCGGGGCGCTTGCCCGTCCGGGTCGCGCTCTCCAGCCCCGGTGCGCTGACCTCGAACCGCTGGTCGGCCGGGAGGAACATCCACAACCCGGCGTAGAGCATGAGCCCGAACCCGCCCAGGAGGGCGGTGGAGACGAAGAAGACGCGCACCCAGAGCACCGGGACGCCCAGGTGGGCGGCCAGACCGGAGGCGACACCGCCGGCGATCGCCGAACTGAGGTCGCGGAAGGCGCGGCGTGGTTGTCCGGCCAGGGGCGTGGTGGTGTGCGTCATCGTGTCTCCATGGTGTCAGGCGGGGGCCTTCGCGACCATGAGGACTGACCCCGAGGTGACCCTGAGCCAGGACCCGTCGGGGGCGGCACAATTCAGGGCTGTCCCCGATGGTGCGCGACCGCGCACCGCAGCAGAGTGGAGCCATGGACAACGCAAGCCCCGCCGCAGACAACGAGCACCCCACGCCGCCGTCCGGCGGACCCGGACCACGGGTCTCCCGGGAGGAGATGAAGGACCTGGGGCGCCTGCGCCGCAGCGTCACCGACCGTCACATCGGCGGCGTCGCCGGCGGACTGGCCCGACACCTCGACATCGACCCCCTCATCCTCCGCGTCACCTTCGTCGTCGCGATCTTCTTCGGCGGTGCCGGCCTGCTCGCCTACATCGGCGCCTGGGCCCTGGTCCCCGAAGAGGGCACCGACGACGAGCCGCTCGGCCTCGACCAGCGCAGCCGCACCGTGGCCCTCGCCGGAGTCGGCGTGCTGGCCCTCCTGTGCGCCGTCGGCGACTGGGCCGGGGCGTTCTGGTTCCCGTGGCCGCTCGCGATCGTCGGTGCGGTGGTGCTCTGGTTCCTCCACCGCCAGCAGCGCCGTGAGACCGCCCCGCCGGTTGTCGCCGGCGAGACGACGTACGACCTCGCGCAGCCGTCGTACGCCGCGCAGCCCTACGCCGCCCCGTCCCACGACCTGCCCCCGGTCGAATACGCCCGGGCCCGTCGGCCCCGCAACCCGCGCAAGCGCGGTCCCGTCCTCTTCTTCTTCACCGTGGCCCTGATCGCGCTCGCGGAGGGGGCCCTCGGCGTCGCGGACCTTGCCGGTGCCAACGTGGCGGACAGCGCCTACCCCGCCCTGGCGCTCGGCATCATCACCGTGATGCTGCTGGTCGGCGCCTTCTGGGGACGGGCCGGTGGCCTGATCGCGCTGGGCCTCGTCGCGGCGATCGCCACCGCCGGCGCCTCGCTGGGCAACCAGTTCCCCGAGGACACGGCCACGTACACCCCGTCGAGTGCCGACGAGGTGGCAGAGAACTACGACATCGGCGGGGGCGAGCTCTTCCTCGACCTGTCCGGCGTCGAGGACGTCGACGGCCTCGACGGACGCGACATCTCGATCGACGGCGTCGGCGGTCGGCTCGAGGTCGTCGTCCCGGACGACGTGGACGTCACGGTGCGGACCGAGGTGGTGGCCGGCGACAGCCGCGTCTTCAACCGGCATCGCGACGGCTTCGACGTCAATCTCGACGGGTTCCGCGACGGCGGAGCCGGCGCACCCGACATGACCATCAACATCGACCTGTTCGCCGGCGAGGTCATCGTCCGCGAAGCGGCCTGAGGAGCACCGAGATGAGTGACAGCATGAGCGAGCACACGAATCCCTACGAGAGCACCGACCTCTACGGCCCCGCCGGCTACGGCTACGACGAGCCGATGATCGGACCGCTGGACGCACCCGACAAGCCGTCGGGCTGGCACCCGGTGAACATCACCCAGCTCGTCATGGGCGTCGCCTTCGCCGGCCTGCTGCTGATCTGGGCCCTCGTCGAGGGCAACGTGGTGGAGCCGGGCGAATACCGCTGGCTGTTCCCGATCCCGTGGCTGGCGGCCGGCGCGGCCGGGCTGGTCGCGACGGTCCTGCCGTCACGCAAGTGAGCAGGCAGGCAGCGCGAACCACCTGAGGTCGTCGAAGTCCGCGCTCAGGTGGGCGGTGTCCGACCAGTCCGGTGGGGTCGCGGCGGCCAGGATCGACCGGCCCTCGTCGAGGTGCTCCCTGAGCACCGAGACGGGGGCCGTCGTCGTGTGCTCGGGCCACCTCATGGCGCCGTCCGCGGCGTAGATGACGTCGGTCAGGCGCAGCGGCGGCTCGACGGTGCCGGTGCGGTGGTGCCACAGGCCGGTCACCGGGTCGAAGCGGTAGTCCCCCAGCAGCCGCCAGCCCTCGCGGGCCACGAGGCGGACGGCCTCCACGACGTAGGTGAAGACCTCCTCCTCGACGAAGTAGTTGAAGTTCACCCGCACCCAGCCGGGCTTGATGCCCTCGCAGCCGCCGGCGATCTGGGCCTCGAACTGGTGGCTGGTGTCGAGGTCGATGTCGAGGAGTCGGTGGCCGTACGGGCCGGCGCACGAGCACCCGCCGCGGGTCTGGATGCCGAAGAGGTCGTTGAGCAGTGCGACGACGTAGTTGTGGTGGAGGTACGAGCCGTCGGGCGCCTTCAGCACGAACGAGACGATCGAGAGGCGCTGGGAGTCGAGGTTGCCGAGGATCTGGATCGTCGGCTCCGCCACCCACGCCGCGACCGCGCGCTTGAGCATCTCCTCCTCGTGCGCCTGGATCGTCTCCACGCCGACGGCCTGCTTGAGCTGGAAGACCAGGCCCGCCCGGATGGACTCCACGATGCCGGGAGTGCCGCCCTCCTCGCGGTGGGCCGGGTCGTCGAGGTAGCGGTGCTCGGTCGGGTTGACGTACATCACCGTGCCGCCGCCGGGCACGACCGGCACCCGGTTGGTCATCAGCTCACGCCGGACGACGAGCACGCCGGGGGTGCCGGGGCCGCCGATGAACTTGTGGGGCGAGATGAAGATGGCGTCCTTCACCGAGGTGCCGGGGCCGTACATCTCGATGTCGACGTAGGGCGCGCACGCGGCGAAGTCCCAGAAGCTCAGTGCTCCGTGCTGGTGCAGGAGGTCGGCGACGCCCTCGGTGTCGGTGACGATGCCGGTCACGTTGGAGGCTGCGGAGAAGGAGCCGATCTTCAGCGGTCGGTCGGCGTAACGCTCCAGCTCCTCGGCGAGGTGGTCCAGCGAGACCCGTCCGTCGGCGTCCTCGTGGATCGTCACGACGTCGGCGATCGTCTCGCGCCACGGGATCTCGTTGGAGTGGTGCTCGAAGGGCCCGATGAAGACGACCGGCCGCTCGTCGGCGGGGATGGCGTCGCTGAGGTGGTAGCGGTCGTCGAGCCCGGCCGGGATCCGCAGGCCGAGGATGCCGATGAGCTTGTCGATGGCGGCGGTGCTGCCGGACCCGCAGAAGACCACCACGGTCTCCTCGTCGCCACCCACACCGTCGCGGATGATGCGCCGCGCGTCCTCGCGCAGGCGGGTGGTCTGCAGTCCGGTGCCGCTGGCCTCGGTGTGCGTGTTGGCGTAGGCCGGGAGCACCTCGCAGCGGATGAAGTCCTCGATGAAGGCGAGGCTGCGACCCGACGCCGTGTAGTCGGCGTAGGTCACCCGGCGCGGGCCGTAGGGGCCCTGCATGACCTGGTCGTCGCCGATCACGGACTCGCGGATCCGTTCCAGCAGGGCTACGGAGACGTCGGTCGCGGGAAGGTGCGTCACGGTCAGAGAGTACGCCGGTGCAAGGCCATGCCTTTCAGGGTGTGTCGAGGATCGCCACGAGACTCTCGCGCACCGCTCGGAGCGCCGCCTCGGGGTGGTCGGTGATCACCCCGTCGACCCCGGCATCGAGGAGTGCGCGCACCTCCGCGGCCATGTCACCGAGGGCGTCGGGAGCGCTGCCGTGGCGCAGGTTGCTCGGCAGGAAGCGGTTCTCCCCGCGCACGGTCCAGGCGTGGACGGTGAGCCAGAGCCGGTGGGCGTCACGGACCAGGGTGGACGGCTCGGCGATCGCGCCGCCGCTGTCGCGCGGCAGGATCATCGACCTGTGGGGCCCGATGCCGTCGGCGTACTCGTCGATCCAGGCCAGCCCCTCGGGCGAGGCGAGGTCGCCGTAGGAACGATGGTCACCGGCCGCGACGAGGTCGGCCGGATGTCGCGACGGAGTCTCGAGGAGCTGGATGATCGGGAGCCTCGTCCGCCCGGCGAGGCGCCGCAGGACGGTGGTCTCGAAGGACATGAGGGTCACGCGCGCCCACGGGTGGTCGAGACCGTGCCGGGCGAGGTCCTTCAGGAGCGGCTCGTCGAGCGGGAGCCCGATCGAGTCGTGGTGGGTGGCGTGCTTGAGCTCGAGCATGACCCCGACCGTGCGGCCGCGTCGGGCCGACTCGGCACCGACCATGGCGAGCACCTCGGTCAGCGTCGGGACACCCTCGGCGCCGTCGAAGTGGGCGCTCGACGGACGGGTGCCCGGCATCCGTTCGCGCGCGGCGAGGGTCTTCAGCTGGGCGACGGTGAAGTCCTGGGCGAACCACCCGCACTGGGCGACGCCGTCGATGGTGCGGGTGGTGCGGAGGTGGGCGAACCCGGCACGCGACGCGACGTCGGTCGTCGTGCTGAGCTCGGCCTCGTGGCGGGCGACCAGGACCCCGTCCCTGGTGGAGACGAGGTCGAGCTCGATGTCGTCCACGCCCATCCGGATGGCTGTCCGGTAGGCGTCGAGGGTGTGCTCGGGACGGTGACCGCTGGCTCCGCGGTGCGCGACCACGGCAGGCGTGACGACCAACGACGCGGTCGTCCTCAGCGCCTCACGAGTCACCGTCATGCCCGCAGGCTGCCCGGCCACGGGGACCACCCGGCGACCTCAGGGTGAATGGCGCATGATGACCGCGTGACGCTCCCGCGCTTCCCGACCCTGACGTCCCTGCCCGCCGCCGAGCACCCCGACCTGGTGGCCGCACCGGTCGCTGAGGCCCTGGCCGGATGGCCGGGTGCCGTCGAGGTGGCGGTCGTCGACATCGACCCCGACCTGGCCGACACCGCCGCGATGAGTGAGGCGTACGGCATCCCGATGACGGCCAGCGGCAACTGCGTGGTCGTGTCGGGTGCGCGTGCCGGCGACGAGCGCATCGCCGCGTGCGTCGTACGGGCCGACACCCGCGCCGACGTCAACACCCTGGTGCGCAAGATGCTCGACGTGCGCAAGGCCTCGTTCCTGCCGACGGAGCGGGCGGTGGCCGAGACCGGCATGGAGTACGGCGGCATCACCCCGCTCGGGCTCCCGGCGGGCTGGCGGGTCCTGGTGCACGACGCGCTCCTCGACGAGCCGATCGTGGTGGTCGGCAGTGGCGTACGCCGCTCCAAGCTGCTGCTCCCCGGCCGCCTGCTGGCGGACCTGCCGGGCGCCGAGGTGGTGCGCGACCTGGGCAGGTGAACGACCCGAGGTGTCCAGGTGCCCACCGGTCGGTACACGTCGCTCACGCAGGCGGTATAGCCCAGGTATAAGTCCGTTGACTCGTCTGGTCGCGGCGAGGACTCTGGCAAAGGTGGGGATCAAAGTCCTCGGTCCGCTGACCGTCGACGGCTCGGGACGCCTCGGCCCCCACGACCGAGTTGTACTGCAGGCCCTGGCCACGCGGCTGGGGCAACCGGTGAGCGCGGACGAGCTCATCGACGCCGTCTGGGGCGACCATCCACCGGTGTCGGCGCCCAAGAACCTCCAGTCGTGCATCGTCCGGCTCCGGAAGGCCCTGGGACCGCAGGCGATCGAGACGTCGACCCACGGCTACGTGCTGGCCGTGCCGCCCGACCACCTGGATGCGCACGACTTCGAGGCGCAGGTCACGCGGGCCCGCGGGCTCCTCATGGCGGGCGAGAACGACCGGGTGGCCTTCCTGCTGGAGCAGGCCCTCGAACATTGGCGCGGCCCCGCCTTTCCCGATCTCCCCGACTGGCCGCCCGGCCGTCAAGCTGCCGGCCGGCTCGACGAGCTGCGTCTCGAGGCGCAGGAGCTGTACGTCGACGCGATGCTGCGCAGCGGGCGCGCCCGCGAGGTGCTGGCGCAGGCGCACACCCTCGTGAGTGCCGCGCCGCTCCGGGAGAGACGGTGGGAGCTCCTCGTGCTCGCGCAGTACCAGACGGGCGACCAGGCCGAGGCGTTGCGCTCTCTGCGCAAGCTCCGCGCGTTCCTGGCACGGGAGCTCGGGATCGACCCGAGTCCGGAGATGCTGGCCCTCGAGCAGTCGATCCTCGAGCAGGACCCCCGCCTCCTCGTCCGGCAGCCCCTGGCGGGGGCAGCACAGTGCCCGTGGCAGGGCCTCAAGGCGTACGACGTCGACGACACCGAGCGGTTCTTCGGCCGGGATCGCGACATCCAGTCGTGCCTCAACCTGCTGGCGACGGGCTCCTTCGCAGCGCTCGTCGGCCCCTCCGGCTCCGGCAAGTCGTCACTCATGCGTGCCGGGGTGCTGGCAGCCCTGCGCGAGCGCGGTCACCGGATCGTGCTGATCACGCCGGGTCGACGACCACTCGAGGCGATGACCGCGCTGCCGGAGAACGCCGACGCCCGCACCGTGCTGGCCGTCGACCAGACCGAGGAGGTCTTCGCCCTGTGCGACGACCTGGAGGAACGGCGCGAGTTCCTCGAGCGGCTCGCCCACGAGACGATCCGGCGTCCGGTGATCCTGACCCTGCGCGGCGACCGGCTGACCCAGGTCACCGAGCACGCCGGCTTCAGCCGCTTGATCGAAGGCGGCCTGCACCTCGTCGGCTCACTCGACGAGAAGGCGCTGCACGACGCCGTCACAGGCCCGGCCCGGCAGGCCGGGCTCATCCTCCAGCCGGGTCTGGTGGACCTGCTCGTCAGGGAGGTGCGCGACGACCCGGGAGCGCTGCCGCTCCTGTCGCACGCCCTGCTCGAGACCTGGCGGCGGCGCGAGGGCAACACCCTGACCGTCGACGGCTACCACGCCACCGGGGGGATCCACGGAGCGGTGGCGCAGTCCGCCGAGCGGCTCTACGGCAGCGTCGCCCCGAGCAGCGACACCTGCTGCGCGACCTGGTCCTGCGGCTGGTCTCTCCCGGCGTCGATGGCGAGGCGGTCCGTACCCAGGTCCCGCGCCGCCTCGTCGCCTCGGACGCCCACCACGAGCGGCTGATCGAGATGCTGGTCGACGCGCGACTCGTGACCAGCGACGAGGGGGTCCTCGAGATCACGCACGAGGCCCTGGCCCGCGCCTGGCCCCGCCTGCGGGGCTGGCTCGACGACGACGTCGAGGGCCAGCGGATCCGACACCACCTGAGCGGCGGCGGCCGACGCCTGGGACACCCTCGGACGACCGGACAGCGAGCTCTACCGCGGGGTCCGGCTCACGCGAGCGCTGGACTGGCAGTCCCGCACCGAGTCCACCCTGACCGACACCGAGCGCGAGTTCCTGGCCGCCGCCCGCGAGGCCTCGGACGCCGAGGAGCGGAGTGCCGCCGAGCACGCCCGCGCCCAGGCCCGGCTGATCCGTCGACTCCGGATCGTGCTCAGCGGCGCCGCGGTGCTCCTCGTCCTCGCCCTCGCCGCCGGCGGCATCGCCGCAGTCCAGTCCGACCGAGCCAGCGAGAACGCCGCGCTGGCGCTCAACAGTCAGCGCTGTCCGCCCTTGCC
This sequence comes from uncultured Actinomycetota bacterium, assembly GCA_963778975.1. Taxonomy (GTDB): domain Bacteria; phylum Actinomycetota; class Actinomycetes; order Propionibacteriales; family Nocardioidaceae; genus Nocardioides. The sequence goes on along the minus strand of CAVZWM010000023.1, from coordinate 154,688 downwards.
CGCGGCGCCGCCGCGCGTGGCAGCGCTACGGGCGACCTTGACACCGCACTGTTGCTCGCGGCAGCCGGGGTTGTCCTGGACGAGTCCCCCGAGACAGTGGGAAACCTGCAGCAGGTCATCAGCCTGAACCCCGCACTGATCCGCTCCACTCCGTTGTCGGGCACGGAGACGGGCGCTCTGGACGTGCACCCAGACGGCCGGACGGTGGCACTGCTCGACAGTGCCTACTCCCTCAGCATCGTCGACCTGGTGACAGGTGCCGAGCTGGCGCGACGACAGATCGGCACGACCCGGTCCGAGCTCTTCGGTCGCCGCGTCCTCCGGGTCAGCCCCGATGGTGGCGTGATCGCCGTGGGTGCCGCTCCGTACTCCGATCGTCTGCTGCACGTCGTGGACTCGGAGACGCTCCAATCCGTTGTGCCTCAGCCGTCCGGGCTGCCGCGGGGAGCGTGGCGGATGCGGGACGCCGAGTTCAGCCGGGACGGCTCGACCATGGTCGGCGTGGTGAACCGTCTCGCTCGCCGAGGCAATTCCCGGATCCCGGTCGAGACGAGGGCCTACGTCTGGACGCTGGGATCGTCGGCGAAGCCGTTGATGATCGACCTCTCACGTTGGACGAAGAACTGGGCGTCTGCCGCACTGTCGCCCGACGGCCGTCTGCTCTACACCGCCACCCCGAGCATTCGCGTCCATGACCTCCGCTCAGGTGGCGTCCGCACCCTCTCGGCGCAGAGCGCGCGGGATGAAGCCCTGGGCTTCGACATCAGCCCGGACGGCCGACAGCTGGTGCTGGCCGGAGTCGGGGCGGGCAACGGAGTCGTCCTCGTCGACGCCGACAGCGGTCGGATCCGGCACGCGTTGCCGCACGACCTCGTGACAATCGAGGCCCGATTCAGCAACAACGGTCGTCGAGTGCTGACCGTGTCGGGGTTCGGATCGTCCGTAGCGGTCTGGGACGCCCGAAGCGCTGCACGCCTGGCGCAGTTCGGCACCCAGGCTGGGGACTCGCCCGTTGACTTCGCGGCAGGGGGCGCGATGCTCGTGAGCGCGACCCTGGACCAGAGTCTCCGTCAATGGGACGTGGACGGGACGCTGCGCTATCTACGCAGGATCCCGATGAACCTGCCGTGGCGTACCGGCCAGGAGAGCGCGTGCCTTGCCACCCCCTCCAGCGGCGGTGAGTACGTCGCGTACACCCTGTGCCGGGGCACGGGGGTTGAAGCCGAGACGGGGCTCGTGCTCGAAGTGAACCGGCGCAGGGCGTATCGCGAGCGTGCCGCCGGCACCGGGTACAGCTTCGGCGCCGGCAGCTGGTTCGCCCCTCGCTCGGAATACATCCGGGCCAAAGGTGGCACCCTCTACATCTGGGACGGCCGAACGGGTCGGGTGCGGGCCGGCCCCCATCCGGTCGGTGACCGGGTGACCGAGGTCGACCACAGCCCCGACGGCTCCCGAGTCGTGATCTCCGAGCTCTCGGGCACCCTCACGCTGCTCGACGGGACTGACCTGGAGCCCGTGGGGCGATCGGTCGACCTGGGCGCCAACGTCTGCTGCGTCGCACTGGGGCCGGACAACCGAACGGCGTTCGCACTGGTGGGCGGCCCCGAACGCACGTTCTTCTGGAACGACCCGTCCAATCGCTGGGCGCTCGTCGATCTTGAAGAGGGTTCGGTTCTTCACGAGGGTTCCCTCGGGCTGGGCAACGGGACCTGGGCGGCCTACTCCCCGGACGGCCGCCATGTCGCCGCGGGTGGCTGGGACGGCGACGTCGCCATCATCGACACCTCGACGGGCCAGCTGGTCCGCGACCCGGTGCGAGCACATGACGGGCTCGTCACGTTCGCGTCGTTCTCCCCCGACGGGTCCCGATTGGTCAGCGGCGCAGACGACGGCTCGACCGTCTTGTGGGATGTCGAGACCGGGGCCATCACGGGGCGGGTCCTTCTGGACGGCTCGTCCTGGGTGTCCCCCGAATTCCTTCCCGACGGCAGGATCCTGATCGTGCCGTGGCACCGGGACCCCGCCGTGTACGTGTGGGACCCCTCTGCGAGTCGGGCGGTCGGAGTTCGCGTGCCGCGCGGCCGGTCGGGACCTGACCGAGGCCGAGTGGGCGGAGCACTTCCCCGGTCAGCCCGTGCGCCAGGTCTGCCCCCAGGACTGACGCCCTTGCACCGTGACAGTTCCACTGTCACGATTGCGGCATGCGCCTCGCCACCCTCCTGATGTACGACGGCAACCCCCGCAGCGCGGCCGACCAGGTCGTCGCGCTCGAGCGGGCCGGGCTCGACAGCGTGTGGGTCGCGGAGGCGTACGGCTTCGACTCCCCCACGCTGATGGGCTACCTCGCCGCGAAGACCGACACCATCCAGATCGGCTCGGGCATCCTCAACATCTACTCCCGCACGCCGGGCGCGCTGCTGCAGACCGCGGCAGGGCTGGACAACGTCAGCGGCGGGCGCGCGATCCTCGGCCTCGGCGTCAGCGGACCGCAGGTGATCGAGGGCTTCCACGGCGTCCCCTACAAGAAGCCGATGGCCCGCACCGCGGAGGTCATCGAGATCATCCGCAGCGGCCTCAAGCGCGAGCCGCTGACGGCCGACGGCGAGTTCCACCTGCCGCTCACCAAGGAGGACGGCGCCGTCACCGGGCTCGGCAAGCCGCTCAAGCTGCTGACGAAGCCCGAGCGCGACACGATCCCGATCTGGATCGCCGCCCTCGGGCCGAAGAACGTCGAGCAGACCGCCGAGATCGCCGACGGCTGGATCCCCCACCTCTTCCACCCCGAGAAGTCGCACCTGGTCTGGGGCGACGCCCTCGCGGCCGGCAACGCCAAGCGGCAGGAGGGCCTGGCGCCCCTGCAGGTGATGGCCGGCGGCATGGTCGCCATCGGCGAGGGTCCCGACACCAAGGCGCTGCTCGACTTCGCGCGGCCGATCTTCGCGCTCTACGTCGGCGGCATGGGCGCCAAGGGCAAGAACTTCTACAACGACGTCGCGCGCGCCTACGGCTACGAGAAGGAGGCCGAGGAGATCCAGGACCTCTACCTCTCCGGCAAGAAGAAGGAGGCCGAGGCGCTCATCCCCACCGAGTGGCTGGAGGCGGCCAACCTCGTCGGCCCCGAGTCCTACATCAAGGAGCGGATCGCGGCGTTCGAGGAGGCCGGCGTCACCGACCTCAACATCACGCCCGTCTCCGACGACCCCGCCGCGACCGTCGCCCAGATCAAGGAATGGGTGTCCTGAGCGGTGTCGACGGCGAGGACGGGGTAATGGAGGACCATGACCCCTCGATCACCTCTGTCCCTCCTCGGAGCCACTGCCCGGCGCCGTCCTCGGTCTCGTGGCGGCACTTGCTGGACTCCTGCGCCGCGACAAGCCGCTGCACCCGGTCGGCCACCACGGGACCGGCCACGTCACGGTCGACCGACGCCGTGCCCGCACTGGGCATCGAGGCGGTCTCCCTGGTCGGCAACGCGTTCCTGCGAGGCCACGATGGTCCCGGGCGATCGGCACTTCCGCAGGGCTGGCCCGACATCGAGGGCCTCGCGCTGCGCCTGCACGAGCGCGGGGGCTGGTGGCGGTGACGCCGACGTCCTCTTCGCCAGCACCGGGAGCCGGCCCATGGAGCCGCTACCTGCTGGTGCTGCGGGGTCCGCGGCACTTCGGCGCGGCTCACCACCCTCCTCCCGGTGCGTCGCCGGCTCACCGGGCGGTGACCTTCCGCCTCTCCCCCGGCAACGACGCGCGCGACGGCCTGCCCCCGACGACGTACGAGCTCGAGCTCGCGCTGGGCACGGGCGGCTGGCAGCGCGTCGGCCTCCTCGACGTGGTGTGGTCGCCGACCGACTCCTACGACCGGTTCGACCCGATCACCCGCCCGCTCGCCGGGATCGAGCAGTACGCCCTCGTCGAGGCCCTGCGCGAGCCCGCCTACGTCGCGGCGCGCGCAGTGAGCCGCGCTCGTCACACCGATGAACGGAGACACCATGCCTGAGCGCCCCAGCATCCTCGAGCAGGAGCACGAGGACTTCCGCGCGATCGCGCGCGCCTTCTTCGAGAAGGAGGTGACGCCCTTCCACGAGCAGTGGGAGCGCGACGGCATCGTCGACCGCGAGGTGTGGCGCAAGGCCGGCCAGCGGGGGCTGCTGTGCTTCGACGTGGACGAGGCCTACGGCGGGCCGGGGATCGCGGACTTCCGCTACAACATGGTCCTCGCCGAGGAGGCCGCCCGCGCCGGCGCCTCGGGCCCGGGCTTCGCCGTGCACACCGACATCATCGTCCCCTACATCTCCTCCCTCGGCACCGAGGAGCAGAAGCAGCGCTGGTTGCCCGGGCTCGTCTCCGGCGACCTCGTCTCCGCGATCGCGATGACCGAGCCTGGCGCCGGCTCGGACCTGCAGGGCATCCGCACCACGGCCGTCGACGCCGGCGACCACTACGTCCTCAACGGATCGAAGACCTTCATCTCCAACGGCATCCTGTCCGACCTCGTGGTCGTCGTCTGCCGCACCGACCCCGAGGCCGGCCACCAGGGCATCAGCCTGCTCGTCGTCGAGCGCGGCATGGCGGGCTTCGAGCGCGGCCGCAACCTCGACAAGATGGGGCTGCACGCGCAGGACACCGCCGAGCTCTCCTTCACCGACGTCCACGTGCCCAAGGAGAACCTGCTCGGCGCCGAGGGCTCCGGCTTCATCTCGCTGATGCAGAACCTCCCGCAGGAGCGCATCTCCATCGGCTGCATCGCGGTCGCCGCGATCGAGCACGTCCTCGACATCTGCCTGGCCTACGCCAAGGAGCGCGAGGCCTTCGGCAAGCCGATCGGGAAGTTCCAGCACAACCGCTTCGCCCTCGCCGAGATGGCGACCGAGGCCCACATCGCCCGGGTCTTCATCAACGACTGCGTCCTGCGACTCAACGCCGGCGAGGTCGACACCGCGCTCGCGTCGATGGCCAAGTGGTGGACCACCGAGCTGCAGAAGCGGGTCGTCGACGTCGGCGTCCAGCTGCACGGCGGCTACGGCTACATGAACGAGTACCCCATCTCCAAGGCCTACACCGACTCCCGCATCCAGACCATCTACGGCGGCACCACCGAGATCCAGAAGGAGATCATCGGGCGGATGCTGGGCTTGTAGCCATGCTTGCGACGGGTGGCTACGGTCGGGACATGGACCTCTTCGAGATGGACGAGACCGTGACCATGACCCGCGAGGAAGCGGCAGCCAAGCTGCGCGCCGTCGCCGACTCACTGAGCAAGCACAACTCGATCGAGTTCGCGCGCGACGGCGGCCGGATCACCGTCGCCGTCCCCGACGAGGTGCGCCTCAAGGTCGAGGTCGAGCTCGGCGAGGACAACGAGGTGGAGATCGAGCTCACCTGGTGAGCCCGACCGCCCGCGGGTCGCGTCGCTGACATCCGGGCCTAGATCGTCCGCAACCGGTCCTACCGTGGACCCATGACCGACTTCACCGAGCAGGACCTCACCGGCTCCACCTTCCGGCGGGTCCGCCTGGCCGACGCGCTGCTCCAGGACGTCGACCTCAGCCGCACGCGGGTGCGTGCCGCCTACCTCGACGGCGTACGGATGACCGGCGTCGAGGTGCCGGACCTCGAGATCTACGGCGAGCTCGGCCGGCTGGTGGTCAACGGCGTCGACGTCGTGCCGCTGGTCGAGGCCGAGCTCGACCGGCGGATGCCGGAGCGCGCGCTGATGCGGCCGACTGACGCCGAGGGCTTCCGGACGGCGTTCGCGACGCTCGACCGGCTGTGGGCGGGCACCGTCGAGCGGGCTCGTGCGCTGCCGCCCGAGGCGCTGCACGAGCCGGTCGACGAGGAGTGGTCGTTCATCGAGACCCTGCGCCACCTCGGGTTCGCCCACGCCTGCTGGGTGGGCGGCGTCGTGCTTGGCCGACCCCGTCGCCCTGGCACCCGCTCGACCTGCCGTGGGACGAGGCGCCGACCGTCGACGGGGTGCCGTGGGACCGGGACGTACGCCCCTCGCTCGACGAGGTGCTCGCGGTGCGCGCCCAGCGTCGTACGACCGTGGCCGGCGTGCTCGACGGGCTCACCGACCCGGGGCTCGCGCGCACCCGGTCACGTCGGCGACGCCGTTCCTGGCAGGACGCCGAGGGGCTGACCGTGCGCCCAGTGCCTGGGCGTGGTCCTCAACGAGGAGTGGGAGCACCGGCTCTACGCCGAGCGCGACCTCAGTGCGTTGAGCGCCTGACCAGCTCGCGTCCGAGCCGCACACCCGACAGCCACGCCGTCTCGACCTTGGGTGTCGGTCCCCAGCCGTCGCCACAGACGCCGACCAGCCTCCCGGGGCCGTCGACGAGGGCGTACGACGCCTCCCGCTCGCCGATGGGTCGCGCGAAGGTCCAGCGGTGCACGTGGACGTCCTCCGGCTCGTCGAGGTCCATCAGCCGGCGCACGGCCGCGACCAGCTCGGGCACGACCGCGGCCGGATCGGCGAGGTGCCGGCTCGCGAGCTCGGGCGTGGAGTGCACGACGAGCACCGGCGCGTCGTCCCCGCGGCGGCGACCGTCGTCCGCGACCCAGCCGATGGCGGGGTCGCCGTTGACGAAGGCGCCGTCGAAGCGGCCGGTCGGGCTGACGTCGTCCCACGTACGCCGTCGCCAGCGGGCGGCCATCGCGATCACCGGTTCCCACTCGCGGTCCAGGACGCGCGCCACCGGGTGGTCGCCGCACAGGCGTCGGGCCTGCGGGTCGGGCATGGCCAGGACGACGGTGGCGGCGTCGAGGTCGAGGTCGTCGATCTCGCTGCGCTCCACCTCCAGGTCGGCGGCCAGGTCCTCGACGAGCGAACGCAAGGAGCCCGGGGCACCCCAGCGCACCGCGCCGGTCGTCGTGCCGAGTCCCACCGTCCTCGAGCACGCAGAACGTGTCGGTCCACGGGGCGGCCAGACCCCTGGCCTGCCAGTCGTCGACCACGGCGGCGAACCCCGGGTCGGAGACCGTGAAGTACGACGCGCCGAGGTCGACCGGTCGGTCGGGTTCCCACAGGCGGCGCGAGGCCATCCGACCGCCGGGTCGGTGGCCCCGGTCGATGAGCCGCACGCCCAGGCCCGCTCCCCTGACCTCGCGGGCACAGGCGACGCCGGCCACCCCGGCGCCGACGACCACGACGTCCCGCTCACCGGCTGTGTCCACGTGCCGACCCTAGTGAGCGCGTCCACGCCCGGGCCTACGGCTTCGGCATGCTCCTGGTCGTCACGATCTGCTCGGCCAGCTGACGGAGCTTCACGTTCCTCTGCTGCGACATCCTGCTGAGCACGGAGAAGGCGCGATCGGACGACATGTCGAACCGCTCCATCAGCATGCCGGTGGCCTGACCGATCACGGTCCGGCCTCCCAGCGCCTTCTCCAGGTTCTCGACCTCCTGCGCCGCCGCGAGGGCCACACCGACGTGTGCCGCCAGCGCCAACCCGTCGTGGATGTCGCCGGCGGACAGGTCGTTGCTCCGCACCGTGTCCTCGCGCTGCAACGCGTCGAGGCAGGGTCCTTCGTCGAGCTCGTGCTGCAGGGCGTCGACCTGGCGCAGCTCGTCGGTGCTGGTGGCGTGCGTGTCGATGCGCCGAACCCCGCGCCGTGGGACAAACTGTCGGGCCAGCACTCACCCGCATGGCGGTTGGCCGTTGCCCTTCGACGATGGGCGCGAGACCATCAGACCGGAGGTGCAGCGGATGAAGGTACGAAAAGGTGCGGTGGTCCGGGGAGCCGGGGTGACTCTCGCCTGCCTCGCAACGGACCGCTCCAAGCGCTCGCGCATTCTGCTCGCGGGTTTTGCAGGCGGCTGGTTCCTGAACAGGCCGGGACTCCAGATGTTCACGGTCCTGCCCGACTCGGAGGAGCCGTGGAAGCGCGCCACGGTGCCCTTCGCGACCTCGGTGTCGTCGTGGTCGGCCGCGATGCTGGCAGCCACGGAGGCTCTGCGTCGAACGAGGCTGCCGGTACCGATCGCCGCGATCCTTCTCGGCGGCGGCCTGGTGGTGGTCGACTCCCTTCTGGCCGATCTCGGCGAGGCTCGTGACGCGGCCAAGGCGGAGGAGGCCCGGGAGGAAACGGACACGTCCAGCCCCGTCGACGACTGAACGCTCAGCGCCTCCCGACTGCCGGCGGTGCGGTCACGCAACCAGCTCGAAGAGCGCCCTGCTGACGTGTGCCTCGGCCGGGCTGAGTCCGGCGTCCGCCGGGACACGTCGGGTGCCGCTGTGGTCGACGACGTACGTCGCGCCGTGCGGGTCGCGCCACACGTAGATCCCCGGGAAGGGTTGCCGCACCTGCCATCGCGTGTGCGTCTTGATGCGGTGGTGGAACGGTGTCATCGGTCCGTAGTTGCCCACCCTCGACTGGCCGGGTGGCCCTCGATGGTCGAAGGCCTCGGTGTGGTCGATCTGCTGGGTGCGGGAGGTGCTCACTCCCCAGGGGAAGGTGTCGGCCGGCGTCATCAGATGCACGGCCTGCCGATGTCGGTCGGGGATCTCGTAGGCGTCGACGGGTGCCTGCCCGGCGAGGTCGAAGACCGGCCTGATCGTGAACCGTGCGTGCGGGCCGAGGTGCTCACGGACCCAGGACTCGGTGACCGGACCGTGGCCCTCGGCGCGGACCGTGTGGGTGGTCTCGCTGCCGACGTAGACGTGGGCGAAGATCGTCACGCTCGGGAAGATCTGGGACCAGTCGATGGTCGGGCGATCGCCGGTCTGCTGCGTCGGTCTGTTCGTCGGCCGGGCCCGGCGGCCGGTCGCGCCACTGGACGAAGGCCTCGATGAGAGCGACGGCCTGGTGCGGGTTGGCGAGGATCGCGATCGCCTTGACGCGGCGGACGTCGAGCTCGTCGGTGTCGCCGAGGGCCGCCAGGATGTCGGCGAACCACTGCACGCGCGCGTCGAGCATGGCGATGACGGCGAACGGCGCCCGGATGAAGAAGCCGCGCATGCCCTCCTGCGGTGGAGCGGGTCGGGTTGGCGACCTGGCGCTCGGCGTTGGCCCGCTCGCGTCCGGCAGCGGCCTCCGGGTCGCTCGCGACGATCAGTCCGGTGAGGAGATCCTCGAAACGCGTCCACGGGATGCGGCCGTCTGCCGCCTCGGCGATCCGCTCGTCGACGTACGACGCCTGGTCGACGGTCAGGTCGCGGGTGCGGCGGGCGACGAAGCGGGCGTAGGACGCCTTCACCTCGAGCGACTCCACCCGACGCCAGAGCTGCGGCAGCCGGATCATCAGGTCGAGGGCATCGGCCATGAGCGAGTGCGCCGAGCCCGACGAGATGCCGAGGCGGGCGCCGAGTGCTGCGGCGGCGAACTCGGCGACGTCGGGCGTGCCGACTCCCCCGAAGCGCTTGGCCCGCTCACGGCCGGGCAGCTTGGCGACCTCGGGGTCGAGGGTCTCCGGGTTGTTGATGATCGCGTGCTGCACCGCGATCCGCAGGACCTGCGCCTCGCACTCGCGCTGCACGCGCGAGACCTCGTCGGCGTGATCGAGGAGCTCGGCCTCGGTCAGCTCGTCGAGTGCGGTGGTCAGGTGCATGCCACTACTCAAGCAGGAGGCACCGACAGTGGGGCCGGGCTGACGGAGACGTTGTGGACGAGTGCTGAGCCTTGCTCTGACGCCTTCTTTCAGTCATCCGATCATGCCGGATGTCCGGATGCGAGCGCCGTGGGACTTCGCCGACGGCTCCGGCTCGTAATGTGGGCGAATGGCTACCTCTGGAGTCGCGGTCGTAACTGGTGCTTCGCGAGGTCTCGGCGCGGCGATCGCTTTGCGACTTGCGGCCGATGGGAGGCCGGTTGCGGTCAACTACCTCCGTGGTCGGGAGGCGGCAGAGTCCGTTGCCAAACGGATCAGGGAGGCCGGCGGTGTGGCCGAGGCGTTCGGCGCTGACGTCGTCACTGAGGACGGGGTAGCCGGCCTGTTTGCGGATGTCACCAGAGCGCTCGGTCCGGTCACGGCGGTCGTCGCCAATGCCACAGGTCCGCAGCCAGAAGTGAGCGTCGTCGACCTGACCTGGCGTACTCATCTCGACCAGCTGGAGTTCTTCGTCAAGAGTCCCACCCTGCTCGTTCAGGCAGCCCTTCCGAGCATGCGGTCGACCGGCGGTGGGCGGGTCATCCTGATTGGTTCCGACCTCGCGGATCGGGCTGCGCCCCTCATGTCGGCGTATGTGGCAGCAAAGAACGCCCAGATCGGGCTCACCAAGGTGTGGGCGAAGGAACTCGGCCCGGACGGCATCACCGTCAACCTCGTCCAACCCGGATGGATCCCAGTCGAGCGCCACGCCGGCATCGACTCCGATTCCTACGCCGCTGAGGTCCCGTTGCGACGGATGGGTACGCCGGACGACGTCGCCGCGATGGTTGGGCATCTGGCATCGGACGCTGGCGGCTTCATCACTGGCCAGCGCATCACCGTCAACGGCGGACACGTGATCTAGAACCCCGCCTAAGAACGCGGCGTGCAACCGCGTCGGGCTTGGATGATAGCGCCGGGCCGACGTCATCCGGATCTGCCGATGCGCTCGTATCTGCCGAGAGTGCGCTTCCTGGATTGCTGTCGAGGCGGGGCGTGCGGAGTCTCGCGGAAATGTCCCGACGCAGGCGAGGCCTCTCGCCCGGGCACGTGCGCGATGTGAACCAGGTCAGTCGGCAGGAGGAGCCTGCTGCACCACGGCACTGGTCGGCAGGTCGGAGTAGTTCGAGCCGGCGTCGTACTGCCACACGGTCACGCACGTCTTGCCCGGGAACACCAGGTCGGGCGCGAAGGCGAACAGCTCCAACGACCCGCCCACCGGGATGGTGCCCCACGAGGCTGTCGTCAGGTAGGTGCGGGCGCTCTCAGGAGAGCTGACACATCCGTCGTTGGTGACGTGCACTTCGACGCCCGGCTCGGTTGCGTAGTCGCCGTCGAGCACCCAGTCCGGCACGACTGGTTCCGGGGCGCGCGTGACCGACAGCCGGATCGAGTTGCTCTCGCCGGACGAGGTGGCCGTCACCGGACCCGTCTGCGGGATCATCGGGAAGGCGTTGCACCACTCCGGCGATCGCTCAAGCCCCCTGCCGCCGTACAACCTCGTCGCCCGTCGGATGTCCGGGCGGGCGACCATCCGGCACCACCACCGGCCGGGCTTGGCCTCGTCGTCGGGCGCGAGGCAACCGGTGGGGGCGACGCCATTGGTGGTGGTCGGGTTCATGGTGGCGCACGTCGACTCCCGGATGTGGTTGAGCCCCAGCACGTGGCCCAGCTCGTGGGTGGTCTTCAGCGCCACCTCGGGCCACGGGCAGGGGTCACCGTCCTGATCCCGCCCGCCGACGCGGGCGTAGGCGCGCGGGGCGTAGCCGACCGAGGCAACTCCGAACGCACACGGCATGCCCTCCTCGTGCTCTATCACCAGCTGGGCGTTGCGCGCGCGCTTCGCCTTGACGAAACGGAACCGCACGCCGCTGGAGTTCCATGCACGCACGGCCATCCGCACGGCCTCGGGGTACCGGGTGCGATCGACGTACGTGACGCGGCCCCTGGGCCAGGCACGCCGGGGCCGGCGAGCCACGTCGGTGTCAACGGCCAGGCTCGACGCCACGGACGAGACCGTGGTGGAGGGCTGGGGAGTCGCGATCGCCCGATCGCCCGGGACAGCGATGCACAGGGCCAAGGACATGACCAGCGCGGCGAGAGATTGGCGCACGGCAGCCTCCTGGGGTGGACCCCACCATGCCCCGCCCGCGCCGCGACTGACTGTCCGATCGCGCGGAGTTGCCCGATCTGGGGGAACGCGCCACCGTTGCGCCACGTCAGTGCGCGAACTCCTCACGTCCGCTCATGCGCGCAGCCCATCAGGTGCACATCACCTTCGCAACCGCACGGGGCAGCTAGCCTCCGACCATGCTTCTCAGCTCGAGGACGGGCGGTCCGCCCACGTGTGGGAGGGCGGTGCCTCGACGGGCCGGCTCGCCTCGACCCAGTCGAGCGTCGCCGACGACCTCGTCGAGGTCGCCGAGTCCCTGGGGCACAGCGAGTTCGGGCTGATCGGCATGTCGATCGGAGGGACGTACGCCGTCGTGGCCGCCGCCCGGCATCCCGACCAGGTGCGGGCGCTGGCCCTCGTCGAGACGCAGTTCCGCAGCGAGCCGGGCACCGTGCCCGAGAAGCTCGAGAGGTACGCGCCCGAGTTCCTCGCCTGGCGCGCGGGACTCGATGTCGACGACCCCGACGACGTGGCCCTCGGAGCCCGCTGGGCTGCACTCATGGACGGTGGCGAGTCCGCCCACCTGGCCCACCGCACCCCGGCACAGCACGCGTCGGCCGCCCGCGAGGCCCTCACGGATCCCAGCGGTTACCTGCGCGACGCCGCCCTGGCGTTCTCGCCGTGGGACCACCCACCGGAGGCGGTTCGTTGCCCGACAGTCCTGCACTACGGCAGCCGCCCGGGCGACGGGACTCCGGTGTCGGAGGGGCAGGCGCTCGCCGCACGCATCAGCGGCTCCCGGCTCGAGCTGCGCGACTCGTCGCACGTGGCGACCCTGCTCGAGCAGTGGGACGAGGTCATCGCCTTCGTCGGGTGAAGCGCGAGCTCAGGACCCCTCGCGCCTCTCGTGCAGCCGCTGCTGCGCCTCGGCCAGGAACGCCAGGCAAGGCGCGTCCTCACCCGGGTGCTTCTCGACCAGGTGGAACGTCCAGCGGTCCATCGCGGCCATGAAGCCGTTGTCGCCGCCGGGACGGTGCGTCGACCACGCCCGGTGCTCCTTGGCCCGGCAGGAGGTGCAGCTGATCCGGTAGAGGAACTGCTGGTCGCCGTCGAGGTCGATCTTGACCCGCGCGAGCGGCCCCGCCTGGGCAGCGGCCTTCCTCTCACGGGCCGAGCGGCTCGCCACCATGTCGCCTCCTGGATCGGTTCGGGGCCCTGGTCGTCGGTCCCGTCGCGACCAGTCTGGCCCACCCCGGGCGCGGTCCGGACAACCCCTAGCCATCCCCACGCGTCTCGCACCATGATGTGACCCCCGCCACGTCAAGGAGTCCCGATGACGCACGAGATCCCCGCCGATGTCGCAGCAGCCCGCGAGCAGTACGAAGCCCGCATCCTGGGCCTCCACATGCCCGCGACCCTGCGGCTGGCGGCAGACAAGTACGCCGACCAGCCGGCGTTCTCCGACAGGTTCGACATCCCCGAGGGCGAGCCGTGGTCGACGATCACGTGGGCCGAGACGTGGGACAAGGCCCAGCAGGTCGCCGCGGCCCTCATCGCGCTCGGCGTCGAGAAGGGCGACCCGGTGGCCATCATGGCCAACAACCGGACCGCCCACACGCTCGCGGACTACGGCACCATGACCGCCGCCGCGGTCCCGATGTCGATCTACAACACCCTCGCGCAGGACCAGGTCTCCTTCATCGCCGGCGAGTCCCGCCCGGTCGTGGTGATCCTCGAGGACCACGACCGCTACCAGCGCTGGGAGAGCGCGTTCGACCACGTCGACTCGATCCGCCACGTCGTGATGTTCAGCGACGCCGACCGGGTCGACGACCCCCGGGTGATGGCCTGGGACGACTTCCTGGCCCGCGGCACCGACACCAGCGGCGTCGAGGAGCGCACCGACCAGATCACCCCGGACCTGCCCGCGACCTATCTCTACACCTCGGGCACGACCGGCAACCCCAAGGGCGTGGTGCTCACCCACCACAACGTGATGTACGAAGCGGTCTCCACCCTCGACGCCGCCGGGCTCCACGGCCAGCAGCGCACGATCAGCTACCTGCCGCTCGCACACATCGCCGAGCGGGTGCTGGCGACGTACGGCCCTCCCTTCCTGGGCAGCCACGTGCACGCGATCCCCGACCCGGCCGGCCTTCTGGGCGCGCTCGGCGAGGTGCACCCGACGGCGTTCTTCGGCGTCCCGCGCGTCTGGGAGAAGATCAAGACCGGCATCTCGGCCAAGCTCGCCGAGGACCCCAACCCCGACAACCAGAAGATGGTCACGGATGCCATGGCGGCGGGGCTCGCGTGGACCCAGGCCCACGAGTACGGCAACGAGATGACGCCCGAGGTGGAGGCCGCCTTCAAGCAGGCCGACGAGGGCATCCTCGCCTTCCTTCGCCTCCTGCTCGGCCTCGACCAGGTGACGTGGGCGGCCAGCGCCGCAGCGCCGATGCCGCTCGAGGTCGCGAAGTTCATGGGCGGTCTCGGCCTCAGGGTCTACGACGTCTACGGCATGACCGAGACGTGCGGGGCCTTCACCGCCAACGGCCCCGACGCCTTCAAGCTCGGCACCGTCGGCCGCGCCAACCCCGGCATCGAGGTGCGCCTCGACGAGGACGGCGAGGTGCTGTGCCGCGGGCCGGTCAACACCCCCGGCTACTACCTCCAGGAGGAGGCGACCCGCAACCTGATCGATGCCGACGGCTGGATCCACACCGGTGACATCGGCACGGTCGACGAGGACGGTTTCTACTCCATCGTCGACCGCAAGAAGGAGCTCATCATCACCTCGGCGGGCAAGAACATCGCCCCCTCCAACATCGAGAACTACCTCAAGGAGTCGCCGATCGTCGGGCACGCGATGGCGCTCGGCGACAACCGCTCCTTCATCGTCGCGATCCTCACCCTCGACGGCGAGATCGCTCCGCTCGTCGCGGCCAAGATGGGCATCGAGTTCACCGACCTCGCCGACCTCTCGTCCAGGCCGGAGATCCGGGCCATGGCCCAGGCCGCGGTCGACAAGGCCAACGAGCGCCTCTCCCGCCCCGAGCAGGTCAAGGCATGGGAGCTGCTGCCCGACGAGTGGACCGCGGAGTCGGAGGAGCTGACCCCCACGCTCAAGCTGAAGCGGCGCGTCGTCACCACCAAGTACGCCGACGTGGTCGACTCCCTCTACGGTCAGGACGCGTGACCTCCACCCCACCACGCTTCGACCTGCAGGCACACCGTGGCGGTGCCGGCCTCTGGCCGGAGAACACCCTCGAGGCCTTCGGGCGTGCCCTCGCCCTGGGCGTCTCCACGCTCGAGCTCGACGTCCACCTCACGGCCGACGACGACGTCGTCGTGGCCCACGACCCGATGGTGGCCGACGCCCGCCGCATCCGGGCGCTCACCCGTGCCGACCTGCCGCCGACGATGCCCCTGCTTCGCCAGGTGGCGGCACTGCTCGACGAGCGCGACGCCGACCCGGTGCGGATCAACCTCGAGATCAAGTACGACGCCCTCGACGGCGCCCGCCTCACCAGCCGGGAGGCCTTCGTGGCCCGTGTCGTCACGGCGCTGCGCGTGGACGAGCTGGTCGAGCGCACGAGCATCCAGTGCTTCGACTGGGGTGTCCTCGCCCGGGTCGGCGACGCGGAGCCCGGGCTCGGGCGCAACCTGCTCGTCTCCCCGCGCTACCTCAAGGCGACCGCCGACGCCCCGTCACCGTGGTTCGACGGCCTGGCGGTCGACCGCGACTTCGTCGCCACGGCGGCGGCGGAGGGGTTCACGGCGATCTCCCCCATCCACGGCTCGCCCTACCTGGGCGGCGTCGACGACCCGGCGTACGTGCCGTTCGCCACCGCGGACCTCATCGACCGCGCACACGCCGCAGGCCTGGCAGTGATCCCCTACGTGGTCGACGACGAGCCCACGATGCGCCACCTGGTGCGCCTCGGGGCTGACGGACTCATCACCAACCGGCCCGACCTCTTGCGCGACGTCCTCGCGCAGGAGGACCGTGAGCTGCCACCCACCTTCGCCCGCTGACAACCTCCCGGGGGTCTGAGGAGTCCTAGTGACATGACCACCATCTCTCGCGCTGCACTCCTCGCCACCGGGCTCGCCGTCCTCGCGCTCGTCTCCCCGGTCGTGCCCGTGGGCGCCCAGCAGTCCGAGGAGCGCTTCCGCCCCGCGCCCACCACCATCTTCGACGTGTCCGACCTCGACCGAGGCGCTCCACCCGCCCTCGCCTGGTCCGAGCGCCGCGCCGGCCGGACCGTGATCCACGGCGCCACTGGCACGACCACGCCGGCGCCCAACAGCCTCGACGCCTTTGTCCCGATGCCCTCCGGATTCGTCGTCCAGACCGCCGGCATCCGCCCGGTCACCACCCGCTGGCTCGGCGTCGACGGGACCCTGGGCACCCGTGAGTGGCGCACGGGCTACGGGCTCGCGGTCTCCGCCCAGGGGAAGGCGGTCGGATTCGCCGGCAAGCGCGGGCGGGTGTGGACGATCGACGACGACGGATACCGGGTGCTGTCATACCGGAGGGTGCCCATCACCGGCACCGGCCACGCGGTCGCCCTCTTCGGCGAGGACTGCAAGGAGAGCGACGTGAGCAACGGCTGCTCGGTCTACGTCAACGGGGCGCCGCGGCTGGTTCACGACCTCGCACGGCATCGTGGACCGGGCCCCGATGATGCGGCTGACCTCGACCGGCCGCGGGAGGTGGCTCGGCGGGATCACGAGCGTCAGCGACACCGGCACCTGCAGTGTCATGCTGCGCAGCTGGCGTGCCAGGTGGCGCACCTGCGACAACCGGTTCTCCGACATCTCGACCGACAACGCGCACGTCCTCGGCCTGCCGGCGTACGGCGACGGGTTCGGCCCGACGACCCTGGACGTCCTGGCGACCGCTGACGGCTCGGTGGTCCGCACCTTCCGGTCACCGACCCGCGGCGCGGTCACGACGTACTTCGACGAGGTCTGGGAGGACCCCGCACACGTGCTGGTCGTGACCTATTCCGACGGGGAGTGGGCGGTCGTGAGGCTGGGGGTCGACGGCTCGATGGAGTACGCCGTGCCCCCGCGCCGCGGCTCGTCGGACCTCAGGTCGCCGTTCCGGCTCCAGACGAGATAGCGGACCCGCCCCCGAGGCAACCCGGACTAGACCTCCGGGATTTTACGGATGCGAGAGGGCGGCCCGGGCTGTTCCACTGGGTGTCATGCATCGACAGATCGCCGGGTCCCTCACCGGTCGCGTCAGCAAGTGGATCGTCCTCGTCGCCGTCCTGGGCATCACCGGGATCATGGCCGGCTTCTCGACCCAGCTGGCCGACGTCCAGAACAACGAGGCCTCGTCCTGGCTCCCCGATTCGGCCGAGTCGACACAGGTGCTCGAGGAGCTGTCGGCGACCGTCGACCCCAACGACATCCCCACCCTCGTGGTCTACCACCGTGACGGCGGGCTGACCGAGGACGACTTCGCCGCCATGGAGTCGCAGGGTGAGGAGATCGCCGGGCTCGACGGCGTGACCGACGACGGGGTCCTCACGCCCGCCGCCGCAGAGGCGGCCGCAGCCCAGGGCGCCCCGGTGCCGACGCTGGTCTCGGAGGACGGGGAGGTCGCCTACCTCTACTTCGTGCTCAACTTCGGTGCCGACGGGTGGAACGCGATCCCGGACGTCGCCGACGAGATCCGGGACATCGCCCAGATCGACGGTGGCGAGGTCCACCTCGCCGGCTTCGGCGGTCAGGCCGCCGACTCCGCCGCGGCGTTCGAGGGCATCGACACCGACCTCATCATGATCACCCTCGCAGTGGTGGTCGTGATCCTGCTCTTCACCTACCGCAGCCCGATCCTGTGGCTGCTCCCGATCATCTGCGCGGTCGTCGCCAACACCATCGCGACGGGCCTGGTCTACCTGCTGGCGAAGTACGCCGACCTCACCGTCAACGGGCAGAGCCAGGCCATCCTGAGCATCCTGGTCATCGGCGCCGGCACCGACTACGCCCTCCTCCTCGTCGCGCGCTACCGCGAGGAGCTGCGCCGGCACGAGGACCGCCACGAGGCGATGGCGTTCGCGCTGCACCGTGCTGCCCCGGCCATCTTCGCCAGCGCGGCCACGGTGGCCCTCGGCATGCTCTGCCTGTCGTTCGCCGAGCTCAACTCCACCGCTGGCATGGGTCCCGTGGCCGCCATCGGTGTCACCGTGACGTTCGTGGTCATGGTCACCCTGCTGCCGGCCCTGCTGGTCATCTGCGGAAGGTGGGTCTTCTGGCCCAAGCGCCCCGCCTTCCAGAGCGCCGAGCCCACGTCGGACGGTTTCTGGGCGCGCGTCGGTCGCTCCATCAGCCACCGCCCCCGCCGCGTGTGGGTCGTCACGACCGGGCTGCTGCTCCTGGCCTGCCTGGGTCTCTTCAGCCTCGACGCCTCCGGGCTGTCGACCGAGGACACCTACACGAAGGAGTTCGACTCGATCAAGGGCCAGAAGCTGCTCGACGAGCACGGCCTGTCCGACAACTCCAACACGATCCAGGTGGTCACCAACGCCGGCCAGGTCGATGCCGTCATCGCCTCGCTGGGCGACGTCGACGGACTCGGCGAACCCCTCCCCCCGCAGCCGCTGTCCGACGACAGGGTCTACTTCGAGGCCACCATCGACGCCGACATCTCCTCCAGCACGGCCGCCGACACCGTCGAGGCGTCCCGCGACGCCGTTCACGGCGTCGAGGGGGCGGAGGCGCTGGTCGGTGGCGGCTCGGCCTTCTACCTCGACACCAAGATCGCCTCCGAGCGCGACAGCTGGGTGATCATGCCGCTCATCCTGACCGTGGTCCTGCTGATCCTCATGGGCCTGCTGCGCGCCGTCGTCGCGCCCCTGATCCTGATGGCCACCGTCGTCCTGTCGTTCGGCGCCGCGCTGGGCATCTCGGCGCTGCTCTTCGAGTACGTCTTCGGGTTCGCCGGGTCCGATCCGGGCTTCCCCCTGTTCGCCTTCGTCTTCCTCGTCGCGCTGGGCATCGACTACAACATCTTCCTGATGACCAGGGTCCGGGAGGAGACGGCCACCCACGGCACGCGCAAGGGTGCGTTGATCGCGCTGGCCTCGACCGGGGGCGTCATCACCTCGGCAGGCATCGTGCTCGCCGCGACGTTCCTGGTCCTCGGGTCGCTGCCGCTGGTGTTCCTCGCCGAGCTGGGTGTCGCCGTGGCCCTGGGCGTCATGCTCGACACCCTGGTCGTGCGGTCGGTCCTGGTCACCGCCATCAACCTCGACCTCGGCGGCAAGATCTGGTGGCCGAGCAAGCTCGACCAGGCCGATGCGCCCCTGACCGCCGCCGAGGCGGCCAGGCCGCTGGAGACGGTGCACTGAGCCGAGTCGGGCGGGTCACTCCACAGGTCAGACGAAGCCGAGCTTCGCGCACTTCTTGGCGGTCTCGCCCTCGCACAGCTCGTCGAGGGTGAGCACGCCCTGGCCGACCAGCAGCGTGGTGAGGGTGTCGAGGGTGACGTCCTGGGCCTCGAAGAGCCAGGACTGGACTCCCTCGTCCTCCTCCACCTCGACCGGGCCGTCGAGGACCGGCGGTGTCGGCCAGGAGGGCGACGGCGACGTCGGCAGCCTGCTCGCTCATGGCCTCGGTCGGCACGTAGGTCATCGAGGAACGCTCGCCCAGGATCAGGTCACGCGCCGCCGCCAGGTCGGAGTCGGCGTCGCCCTTCGCCTCGGCCGCCTCCCGGAGACCGACATGGCTCTCCGCTCCGGGCACGAGGGTGCCGAGGGAGACCAGCGGCACGTCGGTCCCGGTGAGCGACTCCATGTCCTCGGGCTCGACCGGCACCACCACGATCACGTCGGCCGACCCGGCCTCGGCCTGGCGGGCCTGGCTCTTCTGCTGCGCGGCGTCGCCCTCGGCGTCGTACACCGTCACCGAGCACTCGTCGCACGTCGCCGTGACCCGCTCCTCGAAGGTCTCCACGTCCACGACGTGCGAGGCGTCGGACCCGTCGGCGACCAGGAGCGCCACGGTCGGCTCGTCGCCGGCGCAGCCCGCGACCAGGGGCAGCAGGACGGCGAGGGCAAGGGCAGGTGCGAGGGGGCGGCGCATTCCCCGGAGATTAGCCGCTCCGGGTCGCCGATCTGCGATCGACCGGGCGTACGTAGCCACCCGACGCGATCTGCGCGCCACCGACCCAGACGTCCGCCACGTCGGCGTCGCTCGCCAGCGCGAACACCTTGCCCAGCGCCTCCTGCGGCGACCCCGCATGGCGCAGGCCGATGTCCAGCGCCGTGCCGGCCGGCGGGCGCAGGCAGATCGCGTCGAACTGCTTGCCCTGGCTGAGGTCGCCCACGACGTCGGCCAGCCCCAGCGCTGCGGCACCGGCGGAGGTGCTGAGGTGCAGGAGGTGGCCGGGACCGAGGGGCAGCCCGCGTCGCCCAGGAGCCGCTGCACGAAGTAGGCCTGCAGTCCCTCCTTGAACAGCGAGAAGCCGGTGCCCGCACCGACGTCGCTGCCGAGCGCCACGCGGACGCCCGCGTCCACGTGCCTGCGCAGGCTGAAGAGTCCCGAGCCCAGCGCGGAGTTGCTGGTCGGGCAGTGGGCGACCGACGTGCCCGACGCGGCGAGCACGTCGAGCTCGGCGTCGCGCGGATGGACGTTGTGCGCCAGCACCGAGCGCGGACCCAGCAGCCCGTGGTGGGCGTAGGTGTCGACGTAGTCGGTCCGGTCGGGGAACTGGGCGGCGACCGTGGCCACCTCGGCCGGGTTCTCGTTGACGTGCGAGGTGAAGTACGGCGCCCTCGACGTCGGCCGCGACCGCGGCACAGGCCTCGAGGATCGCCTCGGACGCGGACAGCGAGAAGCGGGGCGTCACTGCGTAGCGGGCGCGGCCGCGACCGTGCCAGCGCGCCGCCAGCGCCATCGACTCGGCATAGGTGCGCTCCGGAGTGGTGAGCAGCGGCTCGGGCAGCATCCGGTCGCTGACGACCAGCCCGCTGGTGACCCGCAGCCCGAAGCGCTCGGCCTCGGTGAACAGCGCGTCCACGGCCGGCCCGAAGTGGGAGCCGAAGACCAGCGACGTCGTCGTGCCCGCCGCGATCAGGCCGGCGACGAGCTCGGCGGCGATCTGGGCGGCGTAGTCGGGCGAGGCGAGGCTGCTGCTCCTCGGGCAGGGCACAGCCGCTCGAGCCACTCCAGGAGCGGCATGCCGAGGGCACCGATCACGCGGACCTGCGGGAAGTGGACGTGGGTGTCGACGAGCCCGGGGAGCAGGATGCCGCTGCGCAGGTCGATCACGGTGGCGTCGGGGTGGGCGGCGGCCACCGCGGCGAACGGCCCGCGCGAGGTGATCACGCCCTCCTCCGACACCGCCAGCCCGAGGTCGTCGTCGTAGCGGAAGCCCGGGCCCGGCGCCACGAAGGGGTCGTCCGGGGTGTCGTAGGCGCGGGCGCGGTAGACGACGGCGACGGACCTCATCCTCCCGTCCTGGCCCGGTCGCCCGCGAGCACCCGGAGCAGGTCGACGGCGACCGACACCGCGATCGTGGCCGGCTCCTTCCCGGCCAGGTCGGGGACGCCGATCGGGCTGGTGATCCGCGACAGCGCGGCTTCGTCGTGGCCCTCGACCCGCAGTCCCCTGCCGAAGCGCGCCCACTTCGCCGCCGACCCGATCAGCCCGATGCTCGCCAGGTGCGTGCAGCGCAACGCCTCGTCGCACAGCGCGAAGTCCTCGGCGTGGTCGTGCGTCATCACCAGCACGTGGGTGCCGTGCGGCAGCCCGGCGAGGGCCAGCTCCGGCACGGGCGCGTGGTGCACGTGCAGCGTCGCCTGCCCGTCGTCGAGGCAGGCCAGCCGCGCATCGGTGAGCTGGACCGCGCGCGAGTCGACGAGGTGGAGCTCGAGGTCGTGCCGCACCAGGATCCGGGCCAGCTCGAGGCCCACGTGCCCGACCCCGAAGATCGCGACGGAGCCGACCACTGGCAGCGGCTCGAGCATCACGGTCACCTCCCCGCCGCAGCACTGCCGGCCGTGCTCGGTGCGGCTCTGGTCGGTGAGCCCGACGACGAGCTGCTCGGGAGCCGTGGTGCCGTCGCTCGAGCATGGCCCGAGCCCGCTGCAGGACGGTCTCCTCCAGGTTGCCGCCGCCGATGGTGCCCCAGACGTCGTCGTTCGCCACGACCATCTTGGCGCCGGCGTCGCGCGGGGCGTGGCCGCGTACGTCGACGACCGTGGCCAGCACACCGGCCCGGCGCTCCCGCCGGAGCAGCTCCACCGCTCGTGTCCAGTGCATCAGCGGACCCCCTCGATCGCCCAGAACACGGCCTCGGGCGTCGCCGGCGAGGCCAGCTCGACGCTGGTGCCGGGCGACCCGAACGCCGCCACCGCGTCCCGCAACGCCTCGCGGACGGAGAAGGCCAGCATCAACGGCGGCTCGCCGACGGCCTTGGAGCCGTAGACCACGCCGTCCTCGTGGGCGTCCTCGAGCAGCGCGACCCGGAAGTCGTCGGGCAGCTCGCCGAGCGACGGCAGCTTGTAGGTGCTCGCCGACTGGGTGGTGAGCCGCCCGCGGCCGGGCCCGTCGGACTCGTCCCAGCGCAGGTCCTCCAGGGTGAGCCAGCCCACCCCCTGCACGAAGCCGCCCTCGATCTGGCCGACGTCGACCAGTGGGGACAGGCTGTCGCCGACGTCGTGCACGATGTCGACGCGCCGGGTCCGGTAGGCGCCGGTGAAGCCGTCGACCTCGACCTCGGCCGCGGCGACGCCGTAGGCGAAGTACTTGAACGGGTGGCCCTGCATCGCGGCCGGGTCCCAGTGCAGGCCCTCGGTCCGGTAGAAACCCGCCGCCCACAGCTGGACGCGCGCGAAGTAGGCCTGCCGGACCAGGTCGGCCCACGGCAGGTCGCGGCCCGCGTCGAACTCCCGCAGTCGCCCGGTGATCTGGTCGCAGGCGTGCTTGATCGCACCACCGTTGAGGTCGGTGCTCGAGCTGGCCGCGGTGGCTGACGTGTTGGGGACCTTGTCGGTGCGGGTCGGCGCGATGCGGACGAGCTCCATCGGCACGCCGAGGGCGGTGGCGGCCACCTGGAGCATCTTGGTGTGCAGCCCCTGCCCCATCTCGGTGCCGCCGTGGTTGATCAGCACCGAGCCGTCCTTGTAGACGTGCACCAGCGCCCCGGCCTGGTTGAAGGAGGTGAAGTTGAAGGAGATGCCGAACTTCAGCGGGGTCATCGCCAGGCCACGCTTGCGGTGCGGGTGGGCGGCGTTGAAGGCCTCGATCTCCGTCCGCCGGGCGGCCACGTCGCCGGTCGCGAGCACCTGCTCCCACGCGGCCACCAGCCGCTCCGGGTGCCGCACCGGCTGGGCGTACGGCGTCGCCTGCCCCTCGACGTAGAAGTTGGCGCGGCGCAGGTCGGTCGGGTCCTTGCCGAGCAGCGGCGCGCAGCGACCGAGGATGTCCTCGATCACCAGCATCCCCTGCGGACCCCCGAAGCCGCGGAAGGCCGTCTGCGAGGTCTTGTGGGTGTGCGCCACCCGGCCGTCCACGCGCACGTGCGGGATCCAGTAGGCGTTGTCGATGTGGCACAGGGCCCGGGCGAGCACCGGCTCGCTCAGGTCGAGGCTCCAGCCGCCGTCGGAGGTCAGCGTCGCCGCCAGGCCGACGAGTCGGCCGTCGTCGTCGAACCCGACCTTCCACGAGGCGTGGAAGCCGTGCCGCTTGCCGGTCATGGTGAGGTCGTGGGTGCGGTCGAGGCGCACCCGGACCGGCCGTCCGGTGAGCACCGCCCCGAGTGCGGCAACGGCCGCGAAGCCGTGCGGCTGCATCTCCTTGCCACCGAAGCCGCCGCCCATCCGCAGGCACTGCGCGGTGACGTGGTGGCTCTGCACGCCCAGCACGTGCGCCACGATCTCCTGGGTCTCGGTCGGGTGCTGGGTGCTGCTCTGCACGAACACCTGCCCGCCCTCGTCGACCAGGGCCAGCGCGGCGTGGGTCTCGAGGTAGAAGTGCTCCTGCCCGGCCATCTCGGTGACGCCCTCGAAGACGTGGGCCGCGGCGGCCAGGGCGGCGTCGACCTCCCCGCGCTCGACCACCGGGTGGGCCCCCTGGAAGCTCTCGGCCTCGATCGCCTCGGTCAGCGAGATCACCGCAGGGAGCGGCTCGTAGTCGACGACGACGGCCTCGGCACCGAGCCGGGCGGCCTCGAGGGTCTCCCCCAGCACCCAGCACACGGCGTGCCCGACGAACATCACGATCTCGGGGAAGAGCGGCTCGTCGTGCTTGACGCCGGCGTCGTTGATCCCCGGCACGTCCTCGGCGGTGAGCACGCGGACCACTCCCGGGACGTCGAGCGCCGGGGCGGTGTCGAGCCGGGTGATCCGGGCGTGGGCGTGCGGCGAGCAGACCGGGTGGCCGTGCAGGACGTGGTGCGTGCGGTGGACCAGGTCGTCGGTGTAGAGCGCCTGTCCGGTGACGTGGAGCGCCGCACTCTCGTGGGGCAGCGCGCTGCCGACGCCGCTCACTGCTCCGCCCACCAGGAGCGCAGTGCGTTGCCGAGCATCGCGGAGCGGTAGGCCGCGCTCGCGCGCTGGTCGTCGATCGGGGTGCCCTCGCCGGAGAGGACGAGGGCCGCCGCCTCGATCGTCTCGTCGGTCCACGGTCTGCCTTCGAGCGCGGCCTCGGTGGCCGTCGCCCGGATCGGGGTGGCGGCGACGCCGCCGAGGCCGATCCGGGCGCGGGTGACCACCCCGTCGTCGACGTCGAGTGCGAACGCGACCGCCACGCTGGAGATGTCGTCGAGACGGCGCTTGGCGATCTTGTGGAAGCCCGTCCGCCCGGCGAGCGGCTGCGGGATCCTCACGGCGCGGATGAGCTCGCCGGGTGCGAGCCGGGTCTCGCGGTAGCCGGTGAAGAAGTCGGCGAGTGCGACCTCGCGGTCCCCCTCGACGGAGGCGAGCACGAGGGACGAGTCCAGGGCCAGGAGCGCCGGTGCCAGGTCGCCGATCGGCGAGGCGGTGCCGAGGTTGCCGCCGACGGTCGCGGCGTTGCGGATGAGCGGGGAGGCGAAGAGCGGCCAGACCTCGGTGAGCAGCGGCACGGCGTCGCCCAGGGCCTCCTCGAGCTCGCTCAGGGTGAGGCCCGCACCGACCTCGATCGGCCCGTCGGTCGTGATCGTGCGCAGCTCGGGCAGCCGGTCGATCGCCACCACTCTCGCGGCCCGACTCCCACGCAGGTTGACCTCGACGCCCCAGTCGGTCGACCCCGCCACGACGGTCGTGTCGGGGTGCTCGCGCAGCAGGGTCAGCGCCTCGGCCAGGTCGGCCGGGCGGGTGAAGGCGCCGTCACCCAGGGCGGTGTGCGCGGGGGCAGGTGCGGCCACCCCCCGTCGTACGACGAGGGGGTCGGCGTCGTCGGGCACGCCGAGCGCCTGAGCCGCGTCGCGGATCGGCCGGTAGCCGGTGCAGCGACACAGGTTGCCGGCGATGGCGTGCACGTCGAAGCCCTCGCGCCCGGGTCGGTAGTACTCGGCGGCCATCGAGCACACGAAGCCCGGCGTGCAGTAGCCGCACTGCGAGCCGCCACGCTGGGCCAGCTCGGCCTGCACCGGGTGGAGGTGGTCGAGGCTGCCGAGACCCTCCGCCGTGACGACCTCCTGGCCGTCCAGCGCGGCGGCGGGAGCCAGGCAGGAGTTGATCGCGGTCCAGCGACTCGCGTCGCCGTCGGGACGCGCGACCATGACCGCGCAGGCCCCGCACTCCCCCTCCGCACACCCCTCCTTGGCGCCGGTGAGGCCGACCCCGCGCAGGAAGTCGAGCAGGTTGGTGTGCGGCGCGATGCCGCCGAGCGGCCGCGACCGCCCGTTCACGGTCACGTGGGGCTGGCTCTTCGACATGTTCTCTCCCAAGCGCAGCGCACCGCTGCACGCGCATGGTTGGGGGACGTGCGACGCGCCGCCGGTTGTCCATGCTGAACGACCACGCGTCCCCTCCATCCTAGGTGACGCAGGTCACGTATCGGAGCGATACGGTGACGCATGGCAAGCCTCGACGTCACCGGTCCCGCCGTCCCGCGGTCGGACGAGATCCTCACTCCCGACGCGCTCGACTTCGTCGCCGACCTGGACGCCCGGTTCCACGGGCGACGAGACGAGCTGCTCGCCGCCCGGCGGGCCCGGCGGGACGAGATCTCGCGCACGGGCACGCTCGACTTCCTCACCGTCACCGAGTCGGTCCGGTCGGCCGACTGGACGGTCGCGCCGGTCCCCGCCGACCTGGTCGACCGACGCGTGGAGATCACCGGCCCGACCGACCCCAAGATGGCCATCAACGCCCTCAACTCCGGCGCCCGGGTGTGGCTCGCCGACCTCGAGGACGCCAACACGCCGCACTGGCGCAACGTGGTCGGCGGTCAGGTGACGTTGTACGACGCGGTGCGCGGCCAGCTCGCCTTCACGTCACCGGAGGGCAAGGAGTACTCCGTCGCCGACCCGGACAGCGTGCCGGTGATCCTGCCGAGGCCCCGCGGGTGGCACTTCGACGAGGAGCACCTCACCCGGGACGGCACGCCGGTCGTCGCGGCCCTCGCCGACTTCGGGCTCTACTTCTTCCACAACGCCCGCGAGCTTCTCGCGCGCGGGAGCGGCCCCTACTTCTACCTGCCGAAGCTGGAGTCCCACCTCGAGGCCCGGCTGTGGAACGACGTGTTCACCCACGCCCAGGCCGCGCTCGGGGTGCCGCACGGCTCGATCCGGGCCACCGTGCTGATCGAGACGATCACCGCCGCCTTCGAGATGGACGAGATCCTCCACGAGCTCCGCGACCACGTGGCCGGACTCAACGCCGGCCGCTGGGACTACCTCTTCAGCATCATCAAGAACTTCCGGGACGCCGGGCCTGCGTTCACCCTCCCCGATCGCAACGCGGTCACCATGGGCGCGCCGATGATGAAGGCCTACAGCGACCTGCTGGTCCGCACGTGTCACCGCCGCGGCGCGTTCGCCATCGGCGGGATGGCGGCCTTCATCCCGAGTCGTCGCGACGCCGCGGTCAACGAGCGGGCCTTCGCCAAGGTGCGCGAGGACAAGACCCGCGAGGCCGGAGCCGGTTTCGACGGATCCTGGGTCGCCCACCCCGACCTGGTCACGATGTGCGCCGACATCTTCACCGAGACCCTCGGGGAGCGCAGCAACCAGCTCGACGTGCTGCGTGGCGAGGTGGTCGTGGGTGCAGACGACCTGCTCGCCGTCGACCGGACACCGGGCACCCGCACCGAGGCCGGGTTGCGCGGCAATGTCCGGATCGGCATCCAGTACCTGCAGTCGTGGCTCGCCGGCAACGGTGCGGCCGGCATCGACAACCTGATGGAGGACGCGGCGACCGCGGAGATCTCGCGCTCGCAGGTGTGGCAGTGGATCAACAGCTCGGCCGGTCTCGACACGGGCGAGGAGATCACCCGGGAGCTCGTCGCCCGCATCGTCGAGGAGGAGTACGACGCGCTCCGCGAGGCCGTCGGTGCGGAGTCGCTTCGCCGCCGGCCACTGGGCCGAGGCGCGTGAGCTGTTCGTCGGATCGGCGCTCGGCGAGGACTTCCCCGACTTCCTGACCCTGCCGGCGTACGCCGTGGTGCTGGCTAACGAGCGACGCTCAGCCGGGGATGCCGGTTGACGTCCTTGTAGAGCAGGTAGCGGAACCGCCCCGGCCCTCCGGCGTAGCAGGCCTGCGGGCAGAACGCGCGCAGCCACATGAAGTCACCGGCCTGCACCTCGACCCAGTCCTTGTTGAGCAGGTAGACCGCCTTGCCCTCCAGGACGTAGAGGCCGTGCTCCATGACATGGGTCTCCGGGAAGGGGATGGCGCCGCCCGGCTCGAAGTTGACGATGTTGACGTGCATGTCGTGGCGGGTGTCGAGCGGATCGACGAAGCGCTGCGTGCTCCAGGCGCCGTCGGTGCCGGGCATCGGCTCGGCGCGGACGTCGGTCTCCTGGACGACGAACGCCTCCGGTGCGTCGATGCCGTCGACGTGCTCGTAGGCCTTGCGGATCCAGTGGAACGTCGACGTGGCCGCACCGTCGTTGTGCAGCGACCACTCGGTCCCGGGAGGGAGGAACGCGTAGCCGCCGGGCCCGAGCCGATGGCTGATGCCGCCGATCGCGAGGTGGACCGTCCCGTCGACGACGAAGAGCACGGCCTCGGCGGACGGGTCGGGATCGGGTCGGTCACTGCCGCCGCCCGGCGCGACCTCGACGACGTACTGCGAGAACGTCTCGGCGAACCCCGACAGCGGCCTGGCGATCACCCACGCCCGGGTGTCGCGCCAGTGCGGCAGCTGGCTGGTCACGATGTCGCGCATGGTTCCGCGGGGCAGGACGGCGTACGCCTCGGTGAACACCGCGCGGTCGGTGGTCAGCTCGGTCTGGTCGGGCAGGCCACCCCGCGGGACGTAGTAGGTCATGCCTCTCCCCTGGTCAGCAGGTGGCCTCGCGGCGGCGCGTCGAGGTCGACGCGTGCACCCCGCAGCCACGTCTCTCGGACGGTGCCGGTGAGCGTACGCCCGGCATAGGCCGAGACCGGGTTCTTGTGGTGCAGCCGGGCCGGATCCACCACGAAGGTCTCGTCCGGGGCGAAGACGCACAGGTCGGCGTCGGCGCCCACCACGATCTCCCCCTTGCCGGCCAGGCCCACCCGACGAGCCGGCGCCGTCGCCATCCACCGGGCCACCTCGACCAGCCCCACGCCGCGGTCGCGCGCCGAGCTCCACACCGCCGACAGCCCGAGCTGGAGGGACGCGATGCCGCCCCAGTCGTCGGCGAAGTCCCCGCTGCCCTTGAGCTCGGCCGTGCTCGGCGAGTGGTCCGTCACGACGAAGTCGACATCGCCGGCCCCGAGCGCCGCCCAGAGGGCGTCCCGGTTGGCGGCACCGCGGATCGGAGGGCAGCACTTGAGCTCGGTGGCACCGTCGGCGATCGACGCGGCGTCGAAGTGCAGGTAGTGCGGGCAGGTCTCCACCGAGACGTCGACGCCCTCCTCCCGGGCCGCGCGCAGGGCCGGCACCGCACCCGACGCGCTCAGGTGGACGACGTGCGCCCGGCCGCCGGTGCTGCGGGCGGTGCGGATGACCAGGTCGATGGCGCGCTCCTCGGCCGCGTCCGGGCGGCTCTCGAGGAACCCGGCGTACGACGATCCGTGGGCGCACGGCGCGATCGCGTCGGCGTCCTCGGCATGCACGAGCATCAGCGAGCCGAGGCGCGCGGTCTCGGCCATCGCCGCGGTGAACTCGGCGGCGGTCAGGTGCGGGAACTCGTCGACCCCCGAGTCGAGCAGGAAGCACTTGAAGCCGAAGACCCCCGCCGCGTGGAGCGCCTCGAGGTCGGGCACGTTGCCGGGGACCGCCCCGCCCCAGAAGCCGACGTCGACGTAGGCCTGGGCCTCGGCGACGGCCCGCTTCTCGATCAGCCCGGCGACCGTGGTCGTCGGTGGAATGCTGTTGAGCGGCATGTCCACGATCGTGGTCACGCCGCCGGCGGCGGCGGCCCGGGTCGCGCTCGCGAAGCCCTCCCACTCGGTGCGACCGGGCTCGTTCACGTGCACGTGGGTGTCGACCAGCCCGGGCAGCAGCACCTCGTCGTCGGCCAGCACGACGACCTCCGCTGCGCCGGCCTCGACGTCGTACGCCGACAGGTCGACGATGACGCCGTCGCGGATCCGCACCGCGACCGGGATCTCGCGCTCCCCGACGACGGCGCGGCGGGCGCGGAGGAGGCGCTCAGCTGCCACGGTAGGTCGAGTAGCCGTAGGGGCTGAGGAGCAGCGGCACGTGGAAGTGGTCGTCACCGGCGAGCTCGAACGCGACGACGACCTCGGGGTAGAAGCCCGCGACGTCCTGCTCGGCGAACCAGGCGCCGGAGTCGAACCGCAGCCGGTAGGTGCCTGCCGTGAGCGCCCCGGTCGCGAGGTCCGGGGCCCGGCCGTCGGCGTCGGTGACCGCCTCCGCAACCGGCTCACCGGCTGCGGACTCCAGCACGATCCTCAGGCCCGCCGCGGGACGGCCCCTGCTGGTGTCGAGGACGTGGGTGCTCAGGGTGGCCATCAGCCCACCACGTCCCGGGCCCGGAGCAGCGCGATCTGGGTCAGCTGCTCGATGGTCTCGGCGCGCTCGGCCTCGTCGGTGTTGTCCAGGCGTCGGCGGAGCTCGCGGAGGATCTCGTCGGCGTCCCGTCCGGCGGCGCGGATGATGAAGACGCGGTCGAAGCGCTCCTCGTAGGCCCGGTTGCCCGCCGCCAGTCGCTCGGCGACGTCTGCGTCGTCGCGGTCCACCCCGGACTGCTCGCGGGTCGAGTGGCCGGCGTCGTGCCTCGTCTCGTCGGCGCGCTCACCGATCCTCGGGTGCCGGGCGAGGGCGCGCTCCAGCTCGTCGTCGGTGAGGGTCGACGCGGCCGACCGCATCCGCGCCTCGACCTGGCTGAGGTCGGTGTACGGCCGCCCGGCCAGGACCTCGTCGGCCCAGCGCGGGACGTCGAGGCAGGTCAGGAGGCGTTCGCGCGCCACGTCGTCGTCCATCTCGTTGAAGGCCGGCTGCTCGTCGCTCACGCATGACCACGGCCTCGATCAGGCCGTACGGCCGGTCGGCGGCGATGAACACCTCGCCGGGGTTGTCGAGCCCGAACGGCGCGAGGTCGACGAGGAAGTGGTGCTTGTTGGGGGCCGAGAAGGAGATCCGGGTGATCT
This sequence comes from uncultured Actinomycetota bacterium, assembly GCA_963778975.1. Lineage (GTDB taxonomy): Bacteria > Actinomycetota > Actinomycetes > Propionibacteriales > Nocardioidaceae > Nocardioides. Next base: position 124,286 of record CAVZWM010000023.1, on the reverse strand, counting down.
CGTCGTGCGCCTCGAGCACCGCCCGTCCCATGGCGTAGAGGGTCTCCTGCAAGGCCCGGCTGTAGGTCGTCGCGAACGTGGCGAGCAGCAGCGCGCGGACGGCGTCGTACGTCGCGTTCCAGTCGAGCTCCTGTCCCGGCCGGTACGCCACGTCGCCTCGAGCGCGGTCGCCAGGATGCGGTCGTCGGCGTCGGGCAGGGTGGTGTACTCGTCGCGGAGGAAGCCCTTGAACTCCGACCCGGTGGACTTCAGCACGACCAGGTCCGTGAGACCGGAGTGGACGGCGGACCCCGCGGGCGTCACGTCGACCATGGTGGTCCGCACCTCGCCGCCGCGGCGGACGAACGCGTGGTCGTGGCCGGCGCCGTCGACGGGGATCCGGTCCCAGGCGTACTCCTCGACGCGGACGACGCACCCCGTTCGCGGCGGGCGTGGCCTCGAGCAGCCGGCCGCCGAGCGTCGAGCGCGTAGTCCTCGGGCGAGCTGACGCCGTGGAGCTTGGCGTAGGCGAACGCCGTGTTCTTCTGCGTGTCGGTCGGCAGCACGTGCGACTGGTCGCCCTCGATGTGTGCGGCGGCGAAGTCACCGCGAGCGACGTCGAGACGTTGAGATCGCGGATCTCGTGGCGCGGGGTGTCGCGGACGATCCGCACGACGCGCGTCTCCGCCTTGCCGTACCGGTTGGGTCCCAGGACGATGCCCATCGGCTCAGCCTCTCTCGTCTGCGGTGCGGTGCGCCAGTGCTGCCAGGCTGTGTCGTGTCGAGCGCGGTGGCGGCGCCGACCTCCGCGGACGACAGGGCGCCGCAGTCGAGGCCGCGCAGCAGGAAGTCGGCCAGCGCCCGAGCCGTCGCCGGCTCGTCCAGCACTCCCGAGTCCTGCCGCTCCGACGTAGTTGCGCAACCGTTGGGCGGCGGCCTCGAAGCCGCCGCGGTAGAACGCGAAGGTGGCGGCGAACCGGGTCGGCAGCTGCGCCGGGTGCAGGTCCCATCCCTGGTAGTAGCCGCGCTCGAGGGACCTGCGCACGAGTCGCAGGTGGTTGCTCCACGCGGCCCGCGACCTGCTCGGCGCTGCCGACCGGCAGCACGTTGGTGGACCCGTCGGACAGGCGTACGCCGGTGCCCGCGGCAGCGGCCTGCATCACCGCCTTGGCGTGGTCGGCGACGGGATGGTCCAGGCTCTGGTGGGCGGCGGCGATGCCGCAGAACGCCGAGTAGTCGTAGGTGCCGTAGTGCAGGCCGGTGCAGCGGCCCGCTGCGGCGTGGATCATGCGCGCCACCAGCGCGGTGCCGTCGGGACCGAGGATCGACTGCGGGGTCTCGATCTGCAGCTCGAACCGCAGCGACCCGGGCGCCAGCCCGAGGGCCGCCTCCAGCCGCTCGGCCGTGTGGACGAGCGCCTCCACCTGCTCCACGGCGGTCACCTTGGGCAGGGTGACGACGAACCCGTCGGGGAGCGGCCCCAGCTCCTCGAGGAAGAGCGCCAGGGTGCGGACGCCGCGGGCGCCGGGTGGGTGCCTCGAAGCCCTTGAAGCGGATCCCCGTGAACGGGCGCGGCGACACCGCGCGTCGATCGCCTCCCGCAGCGACCGCGCCGCGCTCCGGACGTGGCCGTCCTCCTCGGCGTCCGGGCGCGTGCCGTAGCCGTCCTCGAGGTCGATCCGCAGGTCCTCGACCGGTTCGCGGGCCAGCTTCTCGCGGACCCGTGCCAGGAGCTCGTCGTCGTGGTCGAGGAGCTCGCGCAGGAGGTGATCGTGCTCGTCGGTGCTGCGCAGGGCAGCCCGGCCGTAGTCCGCGACGAGGCCGGCGTGGAAGCGGTCCGCGGGGACGTAGACCGTGTGCACCGGCTGCCGTCCGGGACGCTGGCCCGGGTAGTGGCTCGGCCAGGGCGGCGTCGACCGCAGCGAGTCGCTGGTCGAGCTCCCCCTCGAGCTCGCGGACGAGCAGCTCGAGGCCGGGCGCCTGGGTCTCCATGAGCGCACCCTAGACCGACGAGCCGCTCCCGGGCTCACTCCGACGACCAGCTCGACCTCGAACCCCTCGGAGTTCTCGACGTAGAGCGCGGTCATGTCCTCGCCCCCGGCGTGGGGGTAGCGGTCGGCGAAGAGCTCGTGCCAGCCGTGCTCGCGTCGAGGCCGCCCGGATCCGGTCGAGCAGCTCGCGGGACTCGACGGTGAAGGCGAGGTGGTTGATGCCCGGGCGCAGCCGGTCGTGCGGCTCGTCGACCTGGTCGGCGGAGCGCTCCAGGAAGAGGTAGGTCCCGTCGTCGGCCACCCACGAGGCGCCCTCGATGTCGACCTCCCAGCCGATCTCGCCGAGCAGCCAGCCCCACTCCCCGAGCGAGACCCCCGGGTCGGAGACCCAGACGTCGATGTGGTGCACGGCACGGGTCATGGGCTCACCCTAGGGCCAGCTCGCGCACGAAGTCGTCCTCCCACCGATCCCCGAGGTGGAACCTCTTCGTGCCCACCTCGGCGAACCCGTGGCGGGCGTAGAACGCGTTCGCCCGCTCGTTCTCGACACTCACGCCGAGCCAGACTCCCGCCGCACCCGTGACCCGCGCCGCCTCCAGGGTCGCCGTCATCAGGCGGTCGGCCAGGCCGGTGCCGTGGCGGTCGGGGTGGACGTACATCCGCGACAGCTCGACCGTGGGCCGGATCCGGATCGCCGCGACGACGTCGGCGTCGGTGGGCTCGGCGATCGCCAGCACCGAGTAGCCGATCGCCTCGCCGTGCGACCGCGTCGACCGCGATCCAGGACGATGTACGCCGGATCGGCCAGGTGGCCGACGAAGGCGGCTTCGCTGAGGTGCTCGGCGACGTAGTCCGCCTGCTCCGTTCCGGATGTCTCCGGCGTGCAGGCGAGCGGGAAGGTCAGTGCGGCGATCCGGTGCAGCGCGGCGGCGTCGTCTCGTGTCGCTGGGCGGATCGAGTCGGACATCGACGGAGCGTAACTCCGGACCGGGCCAGGAAGTGTCCACAGGACGGCTCCAGAACCGCTTGTCCACAGGGTTCCGGCGGGCTCCTACCAGGTGTCGGTGGCGGCCGGGAGAGTGGTCGCATGACAGCCCTCCCCCATCCTCCGACCACCGGGTCACCGCCACCGCGCGGTGGTGCGGCGAGGTGTTGGCGGAGGTCTCCGAGGTCCCGTTGTGGTCGATGGGCGCCGACGAGGCCGGAGAGACCCTGGTCGCGCTGACCCGTGCGCGGGCCCAGCTCGACGAGCTGCTGATGCGGGTCCTGCGCCACGCTGAGACCGTCGAGACCGGCCAGAGGACCGGTGCGGTGTCGGCCACGACGTGGTGGGCCCACGCCACCCGGACCACACGTGCCGAGGCGCACCGCACGGCGCGGACTGCCGATGCCCTCGCGCGTCACGCCACCGTGCGCGACGCACTCGCGGCCGGCACGCTGCTGACGGACCAGGCCCGCGTCATCGTGGACGCGGTGGACGCGCTGCCCGACGACGTCGCGGCCTGGGTGCCACCGGCTGCCACGGCCTTCCTGCTGGAGAAGGCCGGCGAGCACGACGCCAGGGCCCTCCGCATGTTGGGCCGTCGGCTCCTCGAGGTCATCGACCCGGAGGCAGCCGACGCCGAGGAGTCGCGACGACTCGAGGCCGAGGAGGCTCGTGCCCGAGCGGTCGCGTGCTGTTCAGCAGGCGGACGTAGGAGCGACGCACTCTTCCTCGGACGGCGGGGGTGGTGCCATCCTCGACAGTGGAGAGGCATCGACATGGACTACCGAGACTCGCACCGCCACCTGCAGGACCAGTTCGACACACGACGTCTCGCCGACCGCCTGGCCAGCGTCGCGGGGGACGACGTGACGCCCTTCCGTGACTTCATCGAACAACGCGACATGTTCTTCATCGCCACCGCGGACGCCACCGGTCAGCCCCAGTGCTCCTACAAGGGCGGCGATCCCGGGTTCGTCCGGGTCGTCGACCCCACGACGATCGCGTTCCCTGTCTACGACGGCAACGGGATGTTCCTGAGCGTCGGCAACCTCACCGAGAACGCGCAGGTCGGGCTGTTGTTCATCGACTTCTCCCATGGGTCGCGGCTGCGGATCAACGGCGAGGCCTCCGTCGACCCCGAGGACCCGCTCGCCGACGAGTTCCCCGGCGCCAAGCTGGTCGTACGCGTTCGCGTCCGCGCGGTGTTCCCCAACTGTCGCCGTTACGTCCACACCCACGGTCCGACGCAGCGATCGGTCTTCGTGCCCGTCGCCGGCGAGCGCCCGCCTGTCCCGGACTGGAAACTGGACGAGTGGTTCGACGGCACCCTCGCGGCCGACGACCCGGCACTCGACACCGCCAACCCGAGCGCCCCATCCATTCCGAGGTTCTGAGTCGTGACGCCGGACCTCCGCCACCTCCGCCGCGCCGTCGCCGTGTCGTTCGACGCGCGCGAGCACGGCAACCACCCGTTCGGCGCGGTCCTCGTCGACGCATCGGGCGTCAGTCGCGCTGGAGGCCGAGAACACCGTCACCACCGGTCACGACGTCACCGAACCACGCCGAGCTCAACCTGGTCCGACTCGCCTGTGCGTCCATCGCGTACGCCGACCTCCCGCGCCACACGCTCTACACCTCGTGCGAGCCGTGCGCGATGTGTGCGGGCGCCATCTACTGGGCCGGCCATCGGTCGCGTGGTCTACGCCCTGTCGGAGGAAGGGTTGCTGGGACTCACGGGCAACCACCCCGACAACCCGACCCTGATGCACCCGTGCCGCCAGGTCTTCGCCGCACGGCAGCAGGGTGACCGAGGTGACCGGACCGCTGATCGAGGACGAGGCGGCCGCGGCGCACCTGGACTTCTGGGTCTGACCAGCCCTCGGCACTACTCCCACTCGATGGTCCCCGGCGGCTTCGACGTGATGTCGATCGCGACCCGGTTGACCTCGGCGCACCTCGTTGGTGATGCGCGTCGAGATGCGCTCCATGACGTCGTACGGCAGGCGCGCCCAGTCGGCGGTCATCGCGTCCTCGGAGGTGACCGGGCGCAGGACGACCGGGTGGCCGTAGGTGCGACCGTCACCCTGGACGCCGACCGAGCGCACGTCGGCGAGCAGCACGACGGGCATCTGCCAGATGTCGCGGTCGAGGCCGGCGCGGGTGAGCTCCTCGCGCGCGATCAGGTCGGCACGGCGCAGGATGTCGAGGCGCTCGCGCGTCACCTCGCCGATGATCCGGATCCCGAGGCCGGGACCGGGGAAGGGCTGGCGCCACACCATCGTCGAGGGCAGGCCCAGCTGCTCGCCGACGGCCCGGACCTCGTCCTTGAAGAGGGTGCGCAGCGGCTCGACCAGCTCGAAGTCGAGGTCGTCGGGCAGGCCGCCGACGTTGTGGTGCGACTTGATGTTGGAGGTCCCCGCTCCACCGCCGGACTCGACGACGTCGGGGTAGAGCGTGCCCTGCACGAGGTACGCCGTCGTCTGGCCCTCGTCGGGCAGGGAGCCGAAGACGCGAACCTCGGCGGCCTCGAAGGTCCGGATGAACTCACGGCCGATGATCTTGCGCTTCTCCTCGGGGTCGGTCACCCCGGCGAGGGCATCGAGGAACTGGTCGGCGGCGTCGACCACGTCGAGGGCGTCGAAGACCTCCTCGAAGTCGCGCTTGACCTGCGCGGTCTCGCCGGCGCGCATCATGCCGTGGTCGACGTAGACGCAGGTGAGGCGGTCACCGATCGCGCGCTGCACGATCGCGGCGGCCACGGCCGAGTCGACGCCACCGGACAGGGCGCAGATCGCGCGACCCTCGCCGATCTGCTCGCGGATCCGGTCGACCTGCTCCTCGACGATGTTGAGCATCGTCCACGTCTGGCGGCAACCGGCGATGTCGTGGAGGAAGTGCTCGAGCACGAGCTGGCCGTGCTCGGTGTGCATCACCTCGGGGTGCCACTGCACGCCGGCGAACTGGCGGGCAAGGTCCTCGAACGCTGCGACCGGGGTGTCGTCGGTCGACGCCAGGACGGTGAAGCCCTCCGGGGCGCGCGCCACCGAGTCGCCGTGGGACATCCACACCCGGTGCTCGGCGGGGACGTCGGCCAGCAGGGTGCCGGGCTCGCTGACGCGGACCGGGGTCCGGCCGTACTCCCGGGCGCCGGTGTGGGCGACCTCGCCACCGAGGCCGCGGGCCATCAGCTGGAAGCCGTAGCACATCCCGAAGACCGGCACTCCGGCGTCGAACAGCGCCGGGTCGATGCCGGGTGCACCCTCCTCGTAGACGCTGGACGGGCCGCCGCTGAGGATGATCGCCTTCGGCCCCATCGCCAGCATCTCGCTGACCGGCAGCGTGTGCGCCACGATCTCGGAGTAGACCCGCGCCTCGCGCACCCGGCGGGCGATCAGCTGGGCGTACTGGGCCCCGAAGTCGACGACGAGGACCAGATCGTGCTCTGCGGGCTGCGTCACGTGCAGAGTCTATCGAGCGCGATGGGCGGGAAATGGCATCAGGGCCCGATCGGGGAGGGAGGGTGATCGGGCCCTGACGCGTGCACGAGAGGACCGGCCCTTGGGAGGGAGTGGTGCTCCGCCGGACCCCTCACCCGTGGCAACGACCTGCGGCGGTCGCAGTTACGGGCGACCCTGCGGCAAATCTCGGACGTCAGCTCACTCCGACGATCGGCAGCCGCAGGGCACCTGTGGCCGCTTCGGGGACCACCGGGTTCTTCGGCGCCACCGGGGCGAGCCGCCGATAGGTGGCTCCTACCTCGGGGCGGGTGTCGGCCTCGCCCTTGTTGGGCCAGAACGCCATCGCCCGCTCGGCCTGCGCCGTGATCGTCGAGCGACGGGTTCACACCGAGGTTGGCCGAGACGGTCGACCCGTCCACGACGTGAAGTCCGTCGTAGCCGTAGACACGCTGGTAGGGGTCCACCACGCCCGAGTCGGGCGAGTCGCCGATCGCGCAGCCCCCGATGAAGTGGGCGGTCAGCGGCATGCCCATCGGCTCGCCGATGGCGCCGTAGGCCTGCCTCGCACCCATCACCCGCGCCAGCCGGCGTACGGCGTCGTAGGCCGCGGCGATGTAGGTCGGGTTGGGCTCGCCGTGCCCCTGCACCGACGACATGTAGCCGACGCCGCCGCGCGTGCGCCACACGGTGGTGATCGAGTTGTCCAGGGTCTGCATGACCAGCGCCACGACGGTGCGCCGCGACCAGGTGTTGAGCGAGTAGAGGTCCTTGAGGCCGTTGCGCTGCTTCCACAGCTCCTTGCCCCAGGTGCGCCAGCGCTTCTCGTCCAGCACCTCGTCCACCAGCACCGTCGCCATCAGCGGCATCACGTTGCGGCCGCGGCCGTAGCGGACCGGCTCGATGTGGGTGTGCTCGTCGGGATGGAAGCTGGAGGTGATCGCCACGCCCTCCGACCAGTCGACGGAGTCGTCGTTGGCCGTGGCCCAGAGGATCGCCTCGGAGTTGGTGCGGGTGAGGACACCGAGCCGGTCGGAGATCGCCGGCAGCGAGCCCTGCGCCTTCAGCCGGTGGAGCAGCCGCTGCGTGCCGAGGGCTGCGGCCGAGAACACCACCTGGTCGGCAGTGAACGTCCGGACGGCGCTGTTGCGCGAGAGCTTCGCCTTGGTCCAGCGCGCGGTCACCTCGTAGCCGCCGCCGGTGCGGGGGCGTACGTCGGTGACCGTGGTCAGGGGGTGCACGACGGCACCGTTCTGCTCCGCGAGGTAGAGGTAGTTCTTCACCAGGGTGTTCTTGGCGTTGTGCCGGCACCCGGTCATGCAGGAGCCGCAGTTGATGCAGGTCGCGCGGTCCGGGCCGGCACCACCGAAGAACGGGTCGGCGACCTGCTCCCCCTCGGCCTGCCCCGGATCCCCGAAGAAGACGCCGACGGGCGTCGGGTGGAAGGTGTCGCCCACACCCATCTCGTCGGCGACCTTCTTCATCGCCACGTCCGCGGGCGTCGTCCTGGCGTACTCCGTCACGCCCAGCATCCGCTTGGCCTGGTCGAAGTAGGGGGCGGCTCGGACTTCCAGTCGGTGATGTGCGACCACTGGACGTCCTCGTAGAACGGGTCCAGTGGTTCGTAGAGCGTGTTGGCGTAGACCAGCGAGCCGCCACCCACACCCGCGCCCGCCAGGATGAAGCAGTCGTGGATCAGGTCGATGCGCTGGATGCCGTAGAGGCCGACCTCGGGCCGGAAGATGAAGTTCTTCACGTCGCCACCGTGCTCGGGCAGCTCGTCGTCGGCGAACCGCGCCCCCGCCTCGAGCACACCGACCCTGTAGCCCTTCTCGGTCAGCCGCAGTGCGGTGACCGAGCCGCCGAACCCGGATCCGATGACCACGACGTCGTAGTGGACCGGCGCGGGAGCGGTCATGCGCGGCCGAGCTTGTTGAGCAGCCGCAGGGCGGCCGTCATCACCTGGGCGTTCCTCTCCTCCGACATGCCCATCATCGGTGCGATCGGCACGAGTCGCTGGGTGGCGACCGACTGCGCATCGGTGTAGCGGTGGATGCCCTCGGCACCCTGACGGCGACCCAGGCCCGACTCGCGCATGCCGCCCATCGGCGCACCGAGGGAGCCGAACGTCGCTCCGTAGGCCTCGTTGACGTTGACCGTGCCGCACCTGATGCGACCGGCCACGGCCCGCCCACGGGAGGCGTCGCGCGTGTAGACCGAGGCGTTGAGGCCGTAGTTTCCGTCGTTGGCGCGCTCGACCGCCTCGTCCTCGCTGTGGAAGCGGTAGACCGAGACGACCGGCCCGAAGGTCTCCTTGCCGAAGCACTCCATCTCGGCCGAGACGCCCTCGAGGATGGTGGGCTCGAAGACGAACGGACCGAGGTCCGGTCGCGCCTTGCCGCCGGTGAGCACGCGCGCGCCCTTGGCCACGGCGTCCTCGACGTGGGCGGTGACGGTGTCCAGCTGGGCCTGCGAGATGAGCGAGCCCATGTCGACGCTCCAGTCGAGGCTGGCACCCAGCGTCATCGCCTGGGTGCGGGCGACGAAGGCGTCGACGAAACGGTCGTAGACCTGGTCGGCGACGAAGAGACGCTCCATCGAGACGCACAGCTGCCCGGCGTTGGAGAACACGGCACGTACGGCGCCCTCCGCCGCGCGGTGCACGTCGGCGTCGCGCAGCACGAGCATCGGGTTCTTGCCGCCCAGCTCCAGCGAGCAGCCGATCAGCCGGTCAGCGCACTGACGGGCGATGATCCGGCCGGTGGCGGTGGAGCCGGTGAAGCAGACGTAGTCGGCCGCGCCGACCAACGCGCCGCCGATCTCGGCACCCGGCCCGGCCACGACCTGCCACAGGTCCGCAGGGATCCCCGCCTCCTCGAGCAGCTGCGCGGCCAGCAGGGCGGTGAGCATCGTCTGCGCGTCGGGCTTGGACACGACGGCGTTGCCGGCCAGCAGCGCGGGGATGCCGTCACACAGCGCCATCGTCAGGGGGTAGTTCCACGGCGAGATGATGCCGACGACGCCCTTGGGCACCCGGCGAACCTCGGCGCGGGTCAGCACCGGGAACATGCCACCCACGCGCTGGGTGTCGAGGTGCTGGTGGGCGGTGCGGGCGTAGTAGCGCGCGGTGAGGGCGAGGTGGGCGACCTCGAGGTAGGCGTCCTTGCGGGCCTTGCCCGACTCCCAGACCACGAGGTCGATGAGCTCGACCTGGCGGTCGAGCAGCAGGTCGTGGAGGCGCATCAGCGCGGCGGCGCGGTCGTCGACCGGCGTCGCCGCCCAGGCCACCTGCGCCTTGCGGGCGCGGGCGAAGGCCGCGGTCACGTCGGCCGGGCTCGACTGGGGCACGTGCGCCAACGGCGTGCCGCCGATCGGGGAGAACACGGCGTGCGTCTCGCCGGTCGTGCTCACGACCCGCCGGGTCAGGCCGGCGACGTACTGCCGGTCGAGCGCGTAGGACGCGGTGCTGTCGTGCTCGGGGTCGTGCGGACCCTCGACGACGGGGCCGGAGGCAGGGCTCTGCTCGCTCATCCGGGCAGCCTAGATCAGCGCATAGGGTCGGGACATGTCCGTACCCACATCCTCGGGGACCCCGTTCGCCATGTCCGCCCGCATCCTGGCCGGTTCACTGATGGGTGCGCTGCTCTTCATAGGGGTCGCACTGTTCTACGTGCTGCCCACCGACGGGGCTCCTCCACTGTGGGTCTTCCTCGCCCAGGTCGTTGCCGGAATCGCCATCCACTTCTTCCTCGAGGCGATCGGCTACCGCGTCCAGGCGCTCGATCCGTCGATGAGCGACGACGACGCTGCGGCTGCCGCTCGGGTGCGCTGGCAGAGCGGCATGATCCTGCGTTTCGCGCTGTGCGAGGTCGTCGCCCTCGCCTCCATCGCGGCGGCCTTCGTCCTCGAGGAGGGCGGCTTCCTGGTGTACGCCGTCGGGGCCCTCGTCTCGCTGCTGCTGATGATCGTGCACGTGTGGCCGTGGTCGCGTCCCGTGGGCAAGACGGCCGAAGGGCTCGAGTCCGCCGGCCAGCCGTCCCACCTGCGCGAGGCCTTCGGCCTGTCCGCCCCGGGACCGATCCAGCGCCTCTGAGCGGCGCTGCTCAGACGATGTCGGGGGCCTTCACCCGCGCCTCGTCGGCCTCCTGGTCGGTGGGCATCAGCTGGCTCTGCTTCTCGGCCTCGACCCGACGGAGGTAGTGGTCGACCTCGTCGTCGGTGCGCGCCGGGTCCCAACCCAGCGCGTCGGCCATCAGCTCGGCCGCCGGCCTGGCGGCCTTCACCCCACGGTCGAAGGTCTCGATCGACACGCGCGTACGCCGGGTCAGCACGTCGTCGAGGTGCCGCGCACCCTCGTGGGTGACGGCGTAGACGACCTCGGCCGCGAGGTAGTGCTCCGCACCGCTGAGCCCCTCGCCGAGCTCGGGCCGGGCACGGATCAGGTCGAGCACTTCGTCGATCAGGCCGCCGTAGCGCCCGAGCAGGTGGTCGATGACGCCGACCTCGAGGCCGGACGCCCGACTCAGCGCGACCCGCTGGTTGGTGCGCGCCTCGTGGGCGTAGGCGCCCAGCAGCGGCACTCGCTCGGTGATGCTCGGCGGCCGCGCGACCCAGTCCCGGATCGCGTGGTCGACGGCGTCCTTGGCCATCACGCGGTACGTCGTCAGCTTGCCGCCGGCGATCAGCACCAGGCCCGGCACCGGGTTCGCCACGGTGTGCTCGCGGGAGAGCTTGGTGGTCTCCCCGCCGTTGCCCTCGCCCTGCTTCTTGACCGCCTTCAGCAGCGGTCGCAGCCCGGCGTAGACACCCACCACGTCGCGGTGGTCGAGCGGGTCCTTCAGCAGCCGGTTGACGTGGCCGAGGATGTAGTCGATGTCGGCCTTGCTGGCCGCCGGGTGCGCGAGATCGAGGTCCCAGGGCGTGTCGGTCGTGCCGATGATCCAGAAGTCGTCCCACGGGATGACGAACAGCACCGACTTCTCGGTCTTGGTGATGAAACCGCACTCGGAGCGGATCCGGTCCTTGGGCACCACGAGGTGCACGCCCTTGCTGGCGTCGACGTCGAGCCGGGCCTGGCCGCCGAGCACCTCCTGGACCTGGTCGGTCCACACGCCGGCGGCGTTGATGACCGTGCGGGCGCGGATGGTGACCTCGGCGTCGGTCTCGAGGTCGTGGGCGGTGACCCCGACGACGCGCTCGCCGTCGCGCAGGAAGCCGGTGACCTTGGTGCGGGTGGCGACATGGGCCCCGTTGTTGGCTGCCGTGCGGGCGATCGTCATGACCAGTCGCGCGTCGTCGACCTGGCAGTCGTAGTAGCGGATCGCGCCGTGCAGGTCGTCGGTCCTGATGTCGGGGGCCATCCGCGCGAGCTGCTTGCGGAAGATGTGCTTGTGCTTGGGCACACCCATGTCGTACGTGCCCGTCATCGCCATGGTGTCGTAGAGCGCGACGCCGGCGCCGACGTACGGGCGCTCCCACGCGTGCTTGAGCGGGTAGAGGAACGGCACCGGGCGGACCAGGTGGGGCGCGAGCCGGGTCAGCAGCAGGCCGCGCTCGGCGAGGGCCTCGCGCACCAGGGCGAAGTCGAGCATCTCGAGGTAGCGCAGCCCGCCGTGGACGAGCTTGGAGGAGCGCGAGGAGGTGCCGGAGGCGAGGTCGCGCTGCTCCAGCAGGCCGACCGACAACCCGCGGGTCGCGGCGTCCAGCGCGGCACCGACACCGACGATGCCGCCACCCACCACCAGCACGTCGAGGCTCGGAGGTCGTCATCGCGGTGATCGCGCTGGCTCGGTGCTCGGGGCTGAGTTGGTAGGTCACTGCCTCATCCTGTCAGCACCTAGTGTCTGGCTCGTGCCCCCTCGTTCGCCGTTGCCCGCCCGCCACGGCCTCAGCGCGGCCTGGGTGCGGACGCCGGACCGTCACCTCGCACCCACCGGCGCCTGGTCGACGATGGCGGACTGGCTGCGCCACAAGCTGCCGGAGCGCGTCGACGTCGCGGCCTTCCTGGCCGACGGACGCTTCGTGTACGACGACGGGCGTCCCGTGCGCGGCGACGACCCCTACCTCCCGCACACGTTCGTGTGGTTCCACCGCGACCTGCGCGACGAGGTGGAGGTGCCCGGGTCCCTCGACATCGTCCATCGCGACGACCGCATCGTCGTGGTCGACAAGCCGCCGTTCCTCTCCACCATCCCGCGCGGCCAGCACGTGCTCCAGAGCGTCGTGGTCCGGCTGCGCCACGAGCTCGGCCTGCCGGAGCTCTCGACACTGCACCGGCTGGACCGGGTGACGTCGGGCCTGCTCCTCCTCGCGACGGAGCGACAGTGGCGCGGGCCCTACCAGGTGATGTTCGAGCACGGGACGGTGCGCAAGACCTACCGGGCGCTCGCTCCGTGGCGCGACGACCTCGAGCTGCCCGTGACCGTGCGCAACCACATCCGCAAGACGCGCGGGTCCTGGCAGGCGGAGGTGGTGCCCGAGGCCCCGGTCAATGCGGAGACGCTGGTCGAGGTGGAGTCGCGCGTCGGCGACCTCGCCGTCTACCGACTCACGCCGCGCACCGGACGTACGCACCAGCTGCGCCTGCACCTGCTGGGACTGGGCATCCCGATCGTGGGCGACCCGCTCTACCCGGTGGTGCGCGAGACCGCGGTCGACGACTTCACGCGACCGCTCCAGCTGCTCGCGAGCGAGCTGTCCTTCGTCGATCCGGTCGACGGCACGGACCGGTCGTTCGTGAGCCGGCGCGAGCTGCCGCTGGCTCCGCCCGGCTGACGGATCAGTCCTGGACGACGACCTCGATGCGCTGGAACTCCTTGAGCTCGGTGTAGCCCGTCGTCGCCATCGCGCGGCGCAGGGCACCGATGAGGTTCATGGTGCCGTCGGCGGTGCGGGAGGGGCCGAACATGATCTCCTGCAGCGAGCCGACCGCGTCGAACTGCACCCGCTGGCCTCGCGGCAGCTCGGCGTGGGTCGCCTCGCTCCCCCAGTGGAAGCCCCGGCCGGGAGCCTCGCTCGCGCGGGCGAGCGGCGATCCGATCATCACCGCGTCCGCCCCGCAGGCGATGGCCTTGGCGATGTCTCCCGAGCTGCCGATCGAGCCGTCGGCGATGACGTGGACGTAGCGACCGCCCGACTCGTCGAGGTAGTCGCGGCGGGCCGCCGCGACATCGGCGACGGCACTGGCCATCGGCACCGCGACCCCGAGGACCGTACGCGTGGTGTGGGCCGCGCCCCCGCCGAACCCGACCAGCACGCCGGCCGCACCGGTCCGCATCAGGTGGAGCGCGGCCTGGTAGGTCGCGCAACCGCCGACGATGACCGGGACGTCGAGCTCGTAGATGAACTCCTTGAGGTTGAGCGGCTCGGCCTGGCTGCTCACGTGCTCCGCGCTCACCGTGGTGCCGCGGATGACGAACATGTCCACACCGCCGTCGACGACGGCCTTGACGTGGTCCTTGGTGCGCTGCGGGACAGCGAGGCGGCGACGGTCACGCCCGCGGCTCGCATCTCCTTCAGCCGGGCGGTGATGAGCTCGGGCTTGATCGGCTCGGCGTAGATGTCCTGCATCCGGCGGGTGGCGTCGGCACCCTCCAGCCCGGCCACCTCCTCCAGCAGGTCGGTCGGGTCCTCGTAGCGTGTCCAGAGGCCCTCGAGGTTGAGCACCCCGAGTCCGCCCATCTGCCCCAGGGCGATGGCGGTGGCCGGCGACATCACCGAGTCCATCGGCGCGGCCAGCACCGGGATCTCGAAGCGGTAGGCGTCGATCTGCCACGCGGTGCTGACCTCCTCCGGGTCGCGGGTGCGGCGCGAGGGCACGATCGCGATGTCGTCGAAGGAGTAGGCGCGGCGACCGCGCTTGGCACGGCCGATCTCGATGTCGGTCACGGGTGGAGCCTAACGACCGGGTTCGCCAAAGCCAGTACGCGCACCCGTTGCCGCACCTACCGTCGACGCGTGGGGATCCTCGTGCGCGCGCTCGCGTCCGTCTGCGTGGCAGGCGGGCTGCTGAGCCTCTCCGCACCCGCGGTGCATGCGGCCGACGACTATCCGTGGGCCTGGCAGGGCCAGTGCCCGATCCTGCCGCAGGTGCCGATCGAGGAGCCGACACCGCCACCGCCCCCGACGCCCACCCCCACTCCCGCGAAGCCCGGCGAGACGACCGCCCCGGTCGCGCCTCCACCGCCTCCCCCGCCGCCCCCGCCGCCGCCTCCCGTCCTCGACCCGATGACCGGCCACTTCTACGACCCGCGCGGCCCGAGCCCGACCTGTGCGCGGCGGGTGTGGTCGATCAATGGCTCCATCGGCGACCAGTGGGGCTTCGTCCTGCGCAACTGCACGAGCTTCGTGGCGTGGCGCCTCCAGGAGCGCAACCGGATGGCCGGCTTCGCCAACGACTTCCGCGGTGCCCACTGGGGCGACGCGACGAACTGGGACGACGTGGCCCGCGAGCTCGGCTACCGCGTCGACTCGGTCCCGGCGATCGGCGCCGTGGCGCAGACCGACGCCGGCCGGGTCGGTCACGTCGCCTGGGTGAGCGCGATCGGCCCGGGCACGGTGACCGTCGAGGAGTACAACCACGCCCTGCCCGGTGGCTACGGCAGCCGCACCCTTCCGGTCGGGACGTTCCGCTACCTGCACCTCGACGACGTCGCACCTTCGCCGCTGCTCGGCTCGGACCGCTCGGTCGTGTCGGTGCCCGACGGCCTGGGCGAGTCGTGGACCGCGCGCGTCGACGCCGCCGGCAACCTGCGCGTGGCTCGCCCCGGTCGACCGGCCCGGGTGGTCGGGATGCGCGGCGACTTCTCCCCGATCGCAGCGCCTGCACTCAGCGTTGATCGGCGGGGGCGCCCGTGGGTGGCCGCGACCACCCGCGACGGACGGGTCATGGCAGGGACGACCCGCGGCCGGGGCTACGCCCTCCGCCGCGTCGGCACAGCCGCCCCCACGTCGAGCCCCGCACTCGCGCAGTCGCGCACCCATCGGCCGGTCCTGGCCAGCACGTCCCCCACCGGAACCCTCCTCACGCGGCGCCTCACCCGGCAGGGCCGATGGAGCACGCCCGAGCGGGTGGGGCAGCCTGGGTCGTGGGCCACGCACACGGCCCCCGTGCTCGGCAACGACGGTGCCGGGCGTACCTGGCTGGTGGCCGTCACCTCCGCCGGCGCGACCTTCGCCCAGCGCCTGGAGCGCGGACGGATCGTCCGTGTGCCCGGGACTCAGCCTCGGTCACGTCCACCCCGGCGCTGACACGTGCCGCGGACGGCACCACCCTCCTCCACCAGATCAGCGCGGCAGGTCGGCTGAGCGTCCGCACCCTTGTGGGTCGACGCTGGAGCCGACCCGCCGCCCTCGATGGCGACTGGTCGCCCTACGCCTCCCCCGCCGTCGGCGAGCTCGCCGGCCGCCTCCACGTCGCGGCAGTCGACCGGCGCGGCGCGGTCGTCGTACGTGCCGCCGTGCCGGGCGAACGCTCCCAGTTCCCGGCACACGTCCGCTCGGCCGGCGACCCCACCCAGTCCCCCGGGCTGGTGACCCGCAGCAACGCCGGCGTCTTCGTCGCGGCGAGCGACCAGCGACGACCGCTCACCTCGCGGTTGCTGACCCGGCCCGCCTCCGCCGTCGCCGGCACGTCCGCCCCCACCCGGGCGGGCTTCACCGCATGATTCAGCTGCCGGCGGGCTTGGTGGCGAGCGAGGCCTCGTAGACGGCCGTCACCTGCGGCACGCCCACGCCGGTGACGACCCGCGTGGTGCAGATCGACCCGGGACCCACGCCCACCTTGACCGCGTCGGCACCCGCGTCGACAAACGCCTGCGCACCTTCGCGGGTGGCGACATTCCCGCCGATGACCTGGACGTGGCGGTTCGCCGGATCGGACTTGAGCCGGCGGACCATGTCGAGCAGCAGGTGCACGTGGCCATGGGCGGTGTCGGCGACGAGGACGTCGACGCCGGCCTCGACCAGGGTGGTCGCGCGCTCCCAGGCGTCGCCGAAGTACCCGATGGCCGCACCGACCAGCAGCCTGCCGTCGCCGTCGTACGACGCGTGGGGGAACTGCTCGCCCTTGACGAAGTCCTTGACCGTGATCAGTCCGCCGAGGCGGCCGTCCGCGTCGATCAGCGGCAGCCGCTCGCGCTTGTGCGCGCGCAGGAGCGAGGTGGCCTCGTCGCGCGAGATGCCGATCGCGCCGGTGATCAGCCCCTCGCTGGTCATCACCTCGGTGACCTTGGTGGTCGCCCACTCCGCGACCGGGGTGAAGCGCAGGTCGCGGTTGGTGATGATGCCGAGCAGGCGGTTGTCGAGGTCGACCACGGGCAGTCCGGAGACGCGGTACTCACCGCACAACCGGTCGAGCTCCTCCAGCGTCGCGTCGGGACCGATGGTGACCGGGTTGGAGATGATCCCGGTCTGGGTGCGCTTGACCAGGTCGACCTGCCGGGCCTGGTCCTCGGTCGAGAGGTTGCGGTGGAGCACACCCATGCCACCCTCGCGGGCCATGGCGATGGCCATCCGTGACTCGGTGACGGTGTCCATCGCGGCGCTGACCAGCGGGACGCGGAGCGAGATCTCCCGCGTCAGACGGGTGGTGGTGTCGATGTCGGTGGGAGCCAGGTCGGACTCTCCCGGCAGCAGCAGCACGTCGTCGTAGGTGAGGCCCAGGGCGGCGAACTTCTCGGGGATCTCCACGTCGCGCATCTAGTGGGCGTCGCGGAGTGCCTGAGAACCTGTCCCGCAACGGTTCCGCAACACCGGCGCGCACCGTGGCGGTGGTCGGCCGCACCCGGCGGCCGCGCACTCCCGGAGGCCGCGACATGTCCCTGACCCGCTCATTGCGAATCCCCTTCCAACGCCTGGCGCCAGCCGTCGTGCTGGCGCTCTCTGTCCCCCTCGTCCTGGGCACGACCGCGGTGGCTGCGCCCGCCGGGGATGCCTGGGGCCTTCCTGACGGCAACGCCCACCCTCAGTCGGGCCAGCTCATCCGGTTCGACGCCGCCGGTGCCGCGCAAGGTGGCTGCTCCGGCACCCTGGTCTCGCCCACGGTCTTCGTCACCGCGGGGCACTGCGCGATCCGCAAGCAGCAGAACCCGGGCATGGACCTGTGGGTCACCTTCGACTCCACCTGGACCAAGGCCGACCCGCCCGTTGCCCGCTACCGGGTGGCGTACGCCGTCGCGGCACCCACCATCGACCTCGGGGTCGAGGTGCTGGAGAACCCCGTGCCCGGCATCGAGCCCGCCGATCTGCCGGCGTCCCGCGCGCTCGAGCAGCTGCTGTCCTCGACCACCGACCACCCCGAGCTGATGGCGGTCGGCTACGGCCAGGGCGCCAACGTCAACGACCGGGGTGACGACCCGCAACCCTGGATCGAGTCCGTACGACGGCGCACCACCGTCGAGGCCACGTGGGTCGACGCCACCGACGTCAAGACGTCGTGGCCAGGGCGCCACCCCTCCACCGGCTGCGCGGGCAACTCTGGGGGCGGCCTGTTCCGACCCGGCACCGACGACCTGATGGCACTCATGTGGGCCAGCAACCCGATGTGCTCGGGCTATGTCCTCGGCACCCGTCTCGCACGGTCGCTGCGCGAGACTTCCTGGCAGGGTTCGTCGCGGTGCCTTGACCGGGGGGACCCCTACGGCCCGACCCTCAACAGGCCGGGTCGTAGGGGCGTCCGGGGAGGTAGCGCTCCCACTCCTCGGCGCTGAGGCGACGTCCGGCCAGCCGGCACGCCCGTTCGGCCCACTCCGCCACCGAGCCTGGCCACCGCTGGGCGCTGCCGTCGGGCGAAAGACGATCAGTGCGCCACCCTCCGCGAAGAGGGGGACGAGTCGCTCACCGTTGCCGGGGAGGAAGCCACCCCCGTACCTGACCCCCGCGGAGACGTCGAGCAGGGCGACTTCCGCCTGGGTGGTCCCCACCGCCAGGAGGTCGCCCGCGTCGGCCAGCACCCGCGGTCGCCGGAGCGGCGCCGAGCGGGCTGGCCAGGGGCTCGCCCGTCCTCGGGTCCCAGAGCCTCACCCGCCCGCGCCGGTCTCCGGCGACCATCGTCCGTCACCGAGGAACGCCACGGCCGGGGCTCACTCCCGCCTCGTCACCCGGGACAGTCGCCACCGACCGCCCGGCTGCATCCAGCACCCGCACCGTGCCGTCGTTGGCTCCCGCCGCCAGCAGGGTGCCGTCCGGGACCAGGCGAGCTGCCCCCAGAGCTCGGCCTGCACCGGGCCTCCGAGCGAGGTCACGTCGGACAGGGCCACGGTCGTGCGGCCCCCGTCGGGGCCGGTCAGCTCGAGCGAGCGTCCCTGCCGCGTCGAGAGGGCCAGGCCGGACTCGGGGTCCCAGGCCACTGCCGACGCCCCCGCCACCGGGCGGCGCTGGAGCACGCTCAGGGAGTCGTCGAGGCGGATGACCTCCTCGTCGGCCACGACGACGAGCTCGTCGCCCGCCGGGCTCGACGTCGACGACCCGCCCGCCGATCTCGACCTCGGCCAGCACCGACAGGTCGGTCGGGTCGAGGTGCGCCACGGTGCCGCCGGTCGTACCGACCACGACCACGCCGGCTACGTCGTCGTACGCCGCGACCAGGATGTTGCGGGGCACGCTCCTCGTCTCGCCGAACGTCTGCTCGCCCGTCAGGTCCCAGGCGGCCAAGGTGCCGTCACCAGCGAGCGTGAGCAGCCGTGTCCCGTCCGGGGTCACGTCGACGCTGAGCCCGCCGTCGCCGGCCCCCTCCACGTCGAGCGGTCGGCCGGTGGATCGCGACCACACGTCGGCCTCGCCGGTGGCGGTGCTCGTGACGAGGAGACGGTCATCGGCGGCGAAGAAGACGTCGCCGTAGGGTCCGGGCGCAGGCACCACCAGGCGTACGGCCCCGGTGCGGGAGTCGAGCAGGCGCAGCTCGGCGTCGTCGACGGTCACCGCGAGCCTTTCCGTCCGCGGTGATCGCCCGCGCCTGGTGCCCGCGGGTGCCGGTCACCCGCGAGACGACGTCGCCCTGCGGCAGGGCGCGGATCTGGATGGGCCGGCCGGGCTGCGCACGGCGAAGCGGCCGTCCGACCCGATCGGGGTCGGGGTGGCGTCCCCACCGAGCCTGCGAACCGACCACTCGTCGCCGTCACGGGTCGCCAGGTAGCTGCCCAGGACGGCACCCGTCACGATTGCCGACGAGTCCGGGGCCGCGAAGGTCCACCATCCGTCGTCGATCGGCAGGGCGGACAGCAGGGCGCCGTCGCTGCTCGAGCGCACCTCGAGGTCGGCTCCCGCACTCTCGCGCTGTCGCACGGTCGCGATCACGGTCCCGTCGTCAGGTGCGCCTGCGGGCCGCAGAAGCTGCCACCGGTGGGACGGAGTGTGCGGATCCGCTCCAGGGTGGTCGAGTCCCACGACGACAGCTCGCCGCTGGTCGTGCACAGCGACAGGCTGCGTCCGTCCGGGGCCATCCGCATCGCCGTGGTGCGCTGTCCGACCGACGTGATCGCGAGCAGGCGCGGTTGCCTCTGGAGCACGCCGAACAGGCTGCTCCGCGTGGCCGGGGCGTCATCGAGCGCCATGGACTGCGCGGCCAGGAGCAGGGCGACGTCGGGGCGCACCTCGAGCAGCGCCTCGGCGGCCAGGCGTCCCGCGTCGGCCCGGGTCTCCGCCACCACCGCCCGATCCCGGCTCCGCACCGCGACCAGGGCAACGACCGCCGCAACCAGGCCCAGGGTGACCGCGACCGCGAGGAGCACACGCAACCGACGCGACCGTGACAGCGCGTCGAGGCGGGACCGGTCCGCTGCCCGCTCGCTCGCCTCGAGGAACTCCGCCTCCTGGGCGGAGAGGTTCCCACGCCGGATCGGGTCGTGCATGGCCGCGACACCGCCTCGGCCAGCCGGGGCCGCGGTAGAGGTCGTCGTCCTGCCGGCCGCGCGCGGCCCACTCGGCGGCCGCCGGCGTCAGGTGGGAGCGCAGCCGCCGACCGACCGCGTCCTCCTCGAGCCATCCCGCCAGGCGGGGCCACGCGGTGAACAGCGCCTCGTGGACGACCTCGACACCGTGGTCGCCCACGGTCACCAGGCGCCCGGAGGTCAGCCGTCCGAGGACGCCCGCCGCCGCCGGCACGTCCGCGACCAGGGCCGCCGCCGGCACCCGACGACGTACGACGCTGCCGTCACTGTCGGC
Organism: uncultured Actinomycetota bacterium; assembly: GCA_963778975.1. Taxonomy (GTDB): domain Bacteria; phylum Actinomycetota; class Actinomycetes; order Propionibacteriales; family Nocardioidaceae; genus Nocardioides. The sequence continues at coordinate 103,716 of CAVZWM010000023.1, read as the reverse complement.
CGCGAGCCGGAGCAGGACGGCCCTCGCCGTGGCTTGCTCGCCCTCGCACAGCGACTGCCACGCCTCCTCCGCGAGACTAGCCACGGCGTCGGCGACACCTCCGGAAGCCTGGAGGTCCTCGACCGTGACCCGGCCGCTGCGCGCGCGCTCCGCGGCCCGGGTGAGCGCGGTGGAGACGAGCGGGAGCCCGCCCTCGCGGCCCTGCGCGTCCGCGAGCACGAGGTCGACGACGGCCGCCTCCACCTCGACACCGAATCGCCGTGCGGGCTCGAGCACGACGCGGCGGAGCTCGTCCTCGGTCATGGCCGGCACGAGCAGGCTGCTCCGCCGACGAGCTCGGCCAGCTCGGGCAGGTCGGCACATCGTGCCCAGTGGTCGGCCCGGATCGCCAGCACCAGTCTGCGCCTCCCCCGACGACCGCGGCCGCGAGGGCACGGGCGAGCTCCGCCCGGCGCTCGTCCTCGAGGACGGTGAAGAGCTCCTCGGCCTGGTCGAGCACGACCAGGTCGGCCCCGGCCTTCTCCGTGTCGAGGGTGCCCGGTGTCGCCACCACGATCCGCCAGCCCTCGGACCCGGGCAGGTCCCCGGCACGCAGGGCGGGCAGCAGACCGGCCTGGAGCAGTGAGGACTTGCCACTGCCGGAGACCCCCGCAAGGGTCACCACGCGCGTCTCCGCGACCCGGTCGAGCACCCGGGCCAGCAGGCGCTCGCGGCCGACGAAGACCCCTGCGTCGCGGTCGCGGTAGGCGGCCAGACCGCGGTAGGGCGCATCGGGCAGCGAGGCGCGGACGCTGCGGAGCGGGGCGCGTAGTGCCGGATCCTGCTCCAGCACCTGCTGGCGGCGCGTCCGCAGCTCCGGAGAGGGGTCGATGCCGAGCTCGTCGGCGAGCAGCCGGCGCGCCTCGTCGTACGCCGCCAGGGCCTCTGCCTGACGTCCGGCACGGTAGAGCGCCGTCATCGGAGCGACCAACGGTCCTCCCGGAACGGCTCCGCCGCGGTCATCTGGCGCAGGCCGTCGACGAGCGTCGAGGCCTCCCCCAGCGCGAGCCGGCTGACCATGGCGAGCTCCTCGGCCTCCGCCTTCAGGGTTAGGAGCCGATCAGCCTCTACGGCGCACGGATCGAGATGGGCGAAGCCGCCGAAGGGCTCGCCCCGCCACAGGGCCAGGGCACTCTCGACGAGACCACCGGTCTCGACCGAGGCCTCCTGGCGCGCGGCCCGGCGGGCACGGTCGAGGAACCCCTCGAAGCGGGCTGCGTCGACCTCGTCCGACGCGTCCAGGAACCAGCCCTCTGGCCGGCGTACGACCGGGGTGGGCGCGACGGACGACCTCACCCGCGAGACGTGGGCCTGAGCAGACCGCTCCGCCGAAGGCGGCGGCTGCGCACCCCACAGCGCCGCGATCAGCTCGTCGCCGGTGGCACCTGCGGCTCCACGGGCGAGCAGGATCGCCAGCACCGCCCGCTCCTTGTGACCGGCCAGGTGCCGCGAGACCTCCTCGCCCGCGACGTGGAGCGGGCCGAGCACGGCAAAGCGCACGCGATCAGGCTAGGGCGCATACGTGGGGCGTGGTGCCACATCGTCCAAGGACGGCAACCAGGCCCGCCCCGGTCTGCCGGGGCGGGCCTGCGCGGTCGAGCGGGTCGATCAGTGGCCGTGGCCGTGGCCGTGGCCTCCGGCAGCGGCGTCTCCTCGTCCTCGGGCTTCTCGACCACCAGCGTCTCGGTGGTGAGCAGCATCGCCGGCGATGGACGTGGCGTTGACCAGTGCGGAGCGGGTGACCTTGACCGGGTCGAGGACGCCCTGGCGCGATCAGGTCGCCGTACTCGCTCGGTGGCAGCGTTGTAGCCGTTGCCGACGCCGGCTCGCGGACCTTGGCGACGACGACGTAGCCGTTGACGCCGCCGTTCTCCGCGATCCAGCGCAGCGGCTCGTCGGGCGCCTTGCGGACCACGCTGACGCCGCCGCCTCGTCACCGGTCAGGCCGAGGTCGTCGTCGAGCACCGAGACGGCGTGGACCAGCGCGGAGCCGCCGCCGGCGACGATGCCCTCCTCGATCGCGGCGCGGGTCGCGGAGACGGCGTCCTCGATGCGGTGCTTCTTCTCCTTGAGCTCCACCTCGGTGGCGGCGCCGACCTTGATCACGCACACGCCGCCGGCGAGCTTGGCGAGGCGCTCCTGGAGCTTCTCGCGGTCCCAGTCGGAGTCGGTGTTCTCGATCTCGGCCTTGATCTGCGTCGACGCCGGCCCTTGACGTCGGCGGGGTCGCCCCCGCCGTCGACGATGGTGGTGTTGTCCTTGGTGACGACGACGCGGCGGGCCTGGCCCAGCACCTCGAGGCCACCGGTCGAGCTTGAGGCCGACCTCGGGGGCGACGACCTGACCGCCGGTCAGGGTCGCGATGTCCTGCAGCATCGCCTTGCGGCGGTCGCCGAAGGCCGGGGCCTTGACCGCGGCCACGTTGAACGTGCCGCGGATCTTGTTGACGACGAGCGTGGAGAGGGCCTCGCCGTCGACGTCCTCGGCGATGATGAAGAGCGGCTTGCCGGTCCTGATGACCTTCTCGAGCAGCGGGCAGGAGCTCGGCGATCGAGCGAGATCTTGCCCTGGTGGAGCAGGATGTAGGGCGTCCTCCAGGACGGCCTCCATCGCGCTCGGGGTCGGTGACGAAGTAGGGCGAGATGTAGCCCTTGTCGAACTGCATGCCCTCGGTGAACTCGATCTCGATGCCCATGGTGTTGGACTCCTCGACCGTGATCACGCCGTCCTTGCCGACCTTGTCGAAGGCCTCGGCGATCAGGTCGCCGATGTGGCGGTCGCGGCTGGAGATGGTCGCGACGGCGGCCATGTCCTCGCGGGTCTCGACCTCGCGGGCGGCCTCGCGATGCGCGTCGCCGACGGCCTCGGCCGCCGGCGTCGATGCCGCGCTTGAGGCCCATCGGGTTGGCGCCGGCGGCGACGGCGCGGAGGCCCTCGTGGACCATGGCCTGGGCGAGCACCGTCGCGGTGGTGGTGCCGTCACCGGCGACGTCGTTGGTCTTGGTGGCGACCTCCTTGGCGAGCTGGGCGCCGAGGTTCTCGAACGGGTCGTCGAGCTCGACCTCACGGGCGACGGTCACACCGTCGTTGGTGATGGTCGGGGCGCCCCACTTCTTGTCGAGGACGACGTAGCGGCCCTTGGGGCCGAGCGTCACCTTGACGGTGTTGGCGAGGGCGTCGACGCCGCGCTCGAGGGCGCGTCGGGCGTTCTCGTCGAACTCCAGGATCTTGGGCATTGCAGATCCTCCTAGCGAGTGCACAAGGTGGGGTCGCCCGGACGCAGGCGGGTCGTCGGGCGTGCGGACACGCTCGTCCCAGTGACATCCGGGACGAACGGGTTCAGGAAACGACCGCGAGCACGTCGCGCGCGGAGAGGATGAGGTACTCCTCGCCGGCGTACTTGACCTCGGTGCCGCCGTACTTGCTGTAGATGACGTTGTCACCGACCGCGATGTCGAGCGGGACGCGGTTGCCGTTGTCGTCGACGCGACCCGGGACCGACCGCCAGGACCTCGCCCTCCTGGGGCTTCTCCTTGGCGGTGTCCGGGATGACCAGCCCGGAGGCCGTGGTCTGCTCGGCTTCGAGCGTACGGACGACGATGCGGTCCTCGAGGGGCTTGATGCTGACCGACACTTCGGATCAACCTCCACTTTCTCTGACACGAGATTCTTCAGGAGCTTCTGAGGGCTCCCAGGACGTGGGCCCGCGACCCGACCGGCACGCCGTCGCGGGGGTCGTGCCGAGGTTCGCGAGCATCGGCGCTCTCAGGTCGAGAGTGCCAAGTCAGACGCTAGCACTCTCCCCAACCGAGTGCTAGCCGGGTCTCGCGTTAGAGGCCTGACAGGATGCCGACGTGGACATCGAGACGCTGGCCTGGCTGCAGACCGACGACGGTCGGGCGCTGCTGGACGCGGCGGCGCACGCGTGGGCCGACCACGACGGCGACCCGGTGCGCGTGGCCACTGCCGTACGGCGCCTCGAGCCCGACGCCGACAAGGCAGCCGCAGCCACCACGCAGGTCCAGCTCAGGGTGCGCGCGGTCGCCAAGTTCGGCGATGCCGCACCCCACCTGTTCTTCACCCCCGACGCGCTCGAGCAGGCCACCCGTCAGCGGGTCGCCGCGCACCGGGCGGCGCGGCTGGCCGCGGCGATCCCCGGTGGGAGCGTCGTCGACCTCGGGTGCGGCATCGGCGGCGACCTGATCGCCTTCGCGCGGGCCGGGCTCATCGCGGCCGGGATCGACCAGGACCCGGTCCGGGTGGCGATGGCCCGCGCCAACCTCGCGGCACTCGACCTGGCCGGAGCGGTCCAGGTCGGCGACGCGACCACCGTCGACCCCAGCGGATTCGGCGCCGCTTTCGCAGACCCCGCACGACGCGGGGGTCGCGGTCGCATCTTCGACGTGGACGGCTGGACCCCGCCGTGGCCCTGGGTGCTCGACCTCCTCTCCGGGCGTGCCGTGGTGAAGCTGGCCCCCGGGCTCCCGCACGACCTCGTGCCCGACGGCGTCGAGGCCGAGTGGGTCAGTGACGGCGGCGACGTCAAGGAGGCCGTGCTCTGGTCGCGCGGTCTCGCGACCACCGATCGTCGTGCCACCGTCATCGGCGACGGTGGGCTCGCCAGCCTCACGAGCGAGGACGACCCCTACGCCGTCGCCGAGCGGCCGGTGCGCGAGGTCGGCGCCTTCCTCTACGAGCCCGACGGCGCCGTGATCCGGGCCGGTCTGGTCACCGCGGTGGCGGCCGGTGTCGACGGCGGATTGGTCGATCCGCACATCGCCTACGTCACCAGCGACGACTCCTTCCGCACCCCCTTCGCCCGGTCCTACCGGATCGTGGAGCACCTCCCCTACCGTGAGAAGCAGCTCAAGGCCGCCCTGCGCGAGCGCGGCATCGGTCGGCTCACGATCAAGAAGCGGGGCGTGCAGATCGTGCCGGAGGAGCTGCGCAAGCGGCTCTCCCTGCGCGGCGACGAGGAAGCCACCCTGGTGCTCACCCGCGTGGCTGGGCAGGGCACCGCACTGCTGGTCCAGCCCTTCTGACTCGCCGCGCTGACCTGGCGCTACGGGCAGCCGCGGCGCTCGACGCCGGCGACGGAGACCGGCAGCTGACCGGGCGCCTCGGCCCGGCCGAGGACGACCTCGACCAGGGTGTTCATGGCGCCCGAGGTGTCGCCGTACGTCGCGATGCGGGTGGGTGCGCCGACCCGGCCGAGCACCCACGGGCTGTCGGTCGCCACAGCGATGTCGCCGTCGACGGGTGCGTCGTGAAACCCGTTGAACCCGATCTGGGTGCCGACGGAGACTCGCGCGTCCTCGCGAGCGGTCCAGGCTGCGAGCTTGCGCACCCGGACCTTCTCGGCCTTCGCCCATGCCCGGTGGCGCTTGCGGAAGGCAGGCTTGCGCTCCTTCTTGCGGCGCTCGGGCTCCGGTCGTGCCGACGTCAGCTTCGCCGGTGCCGCGCGTCGTGCCAGCACCGGCAGCCCCGCCCGTGCGGCGGCCGCGGTGAAGGCGCCGACCGCACCAGCGTCGCCGTACGCGTGGACCGAGTCCGCGACCAGCCGGCCGGTGCACGCACCGGAGACCACGGTGACGGCCTGCGCGGAGAGTCGCTGCGAGGCGGCCCGGGCCGATCCGATCGGGGCACCGGACGTGCCCGCCAGGTGCCTGAGCAGCGCGATCTGTCGTGCTGCGGCCTGCTCGAGTCGGCGCCGCGGCAGGGTCCCGCTCTTGACTGCCCGGATGAGCGCGGTCCGTGCGACGGCCGGCGACGGCGGCATCAGGAGGACGTCCGAACCTGCTCGGAGGGCCTGCACCGCCGTACGTCCCGGATCGCGCCCCCGGGTCACGCCGGCCATGTCGAGGGCGTCGGTCACCACGAGTCCGCCGAACCCCATCTCCTCGCGCAGCAGGTCGGTGACCACCTTGCGCGAGAGAGAGGACGGAACGCGCGGGTCGATCGCGCGTACGTCCAGGTGGCCGACCATGACCGCGGGTGCACCCGCCTCGACAGCCGCGCGGAACGGCACGAGGTCGATCCGGTCGAGCTCGGCGCGTGAGCGGGACTGCACCGGCAGGCTGACGTGGCTGTCGGCGGGGACGGAGCCGTGGCCGGGGAAGTGCTTGAGCACCGGAAGCACGCCGGACTCGGCGAAGCCGGCGGAAGCCGCGATGACGTGTTCGGCGACCCGCTTCGGGTCCGAGGAGGGCGACCGCGAGCCGATGGTGGGGTCGCCCGGACCGGAGGTGACGTCGGCGTCCGGGGCGAAGTCGACGGTGAAGCCCAGGCCGCGCAGCTCTTCGCCGCTGGCGCGGTAGGCCTCCCGCGTGAGGGTCATGTCGCCGGCCGCGCCCGCGCTCATGAAGGTCGGGAATCGGGTGGCCACCGATCGCAGTCGCTCGACCACACCACCCTCCTGGTCCACGCCGAGGAAGAGCGGCCACGGGCGGCTCACCCGACGGGTGAGGGCGGTGTTGACGCCCTCGACCTGTGCTGCGGAGACGACGTTGGAGTCGAAGGCGATGACACCGCCGAGGTGCAGGCCGCGCACCAGGTCGACGGGCGCGGACGTGCCACGCCACTGGGCCACGATGACCTGCCCGGCCAGGTCGGGGAGACGCATCCGTCGGGCTGCGCGAGCGGCTCGATCGAGCTCAGCACGATCCGGCCCCCAGCCCTCGGTCAGCCCGAGCTCCTCCGACGGGGTGGGGGGAACGGTGGGCGCGCTGCTCGCGGCCGACTTCTGGGCGGTCGACTTCTCGGCCCGGGGCTCGCCGCCGGAGTCACACGCGCCGAGGGACGCGACGAGCGCCAGGGTCGCCAGCAGCGCCACACCGCGGGCACGACGGCCGGTCGGCGGGCTCGTCGACACCAGCCTCGTGAGCATCCCTGCATGGTGACACGACCGGTTCCACCGACCCCACTCCGCGCGACGACCCCAGCAGGTCCCCGGCGTCCGTCCCGGGCCGACCTCGACCACCACTTGCGCTTGAGTCGCTGGGCGACTCAGAGGCACGCGCACCTGCGGACGAGGCCGGCCATGCCTGCTTGCCTTGAGTCCCTCAGAGACTCAACCGCAAGTACGCACGTGGGGCCACGTCGTCCTACGAGGGCTGCCACCTCCCCATGACTGGCCTGTGGAGAACGCGTGCCCGTTGTCGGTGCGTCCGGGTGTCATCGATGGCACCACCGAAACACGACAGAGCACAGGGGGCAGGGATGGACGAGACGGACGACTGGATGGACGAGGTAGGCGTGACCATTGACGAGGTGAAGTGGTACCTCATGGGCCCGTTCGACGGAGGAGTCCCTGGACTCGTGCGCCGGATCAGGCGGATCCTCGACGTCTCCCAGCGCGGACTCGCAGCCATCCTCGACGTGTCGCAGTCGGTCGTCGCGCGCTGGGAGACGGGACGGACCAGCCCACGGACTTCGGTGATCGTCGAGCTGTTGGGACTCGCGAAGCTCCACGTCACGTTCCACGACGATGAGACGGGCGAGGGTGTGGAGCCGATGCGCGACGACGGCGCGAGGGATCGCGGTGGTCGTCGCTTTCCTGCCCATGTCGACCTGACCGTCTGGGGCTGGTGGTATCCCCGCGGCGTGGAGTCCACGATCGACATCTTCGTGTGGTGGGAGCGTTCGAGGATGCGGCGTGATCCCGAGATCCGCTTCCGCAACTCGCCCGCCCGACGCCAGCTCGAGCGGATCCTGCGGGGTCAGCCGATCGACCACCCTTCCCTCGTCCAGCTCGTGGCCGAGGCCGACCACCTCGACGAGGTCAGGGAGCGCAGGCGCGAGCAGATCTGGGGGGCGAAGCCGTGGCTCCGCCCCCGACGGCCTGCCCGCCCGCTCAGCGCCTGAGCACACGACCGAGCACCGAGCTCAGTCCAGGTTCGCTCGCTCCGCCCCGATCGTCGTGTCGGCCCCGTGCCCGGTGTGGACGACCGTCTCGTCGGGGAGGTCGAAGAGCCGGCGGCGGATCGAGGTCGACGATCACCTTTTCGTCGCTGAAGGACCGACCCGTCGCCCCCGGCCCGCCCTCGAACAGCGTGTCGCCCGTGAAGACGCAGCCCAGGTCGTGGCTGTAGAGGCACACCGCGCCGGGCGCGTGGCCCGGCGTGTGGATCACGGTCAGCGCACGCGCCGCCGATCTTGATCGACTGGCCGTCGGTCAGGTCGGCGTCCCAGAGGTCATCGGTGTGCGTGAGCTCCCACAGGGCGCGGTCGTCGGGGTGCAGCAGGATCGGCGCCCCGGTGCGCTCGCGCAGGGCTGGAGCCGACCCGTACGTGGTCGTCGTGGGCGTGGGTGCAGATGATCGCCTTCACCGCACGGCCACCGACGACCTCCATGATCGCGTCGACGTTGTGGGGAGCGTCGATGACGATGCACTGCTCGTCGTCGCCGACCACCCAGACGTTGTTGTCGACGTCGAAGGTCTCGCCGTCGAGCGGAGAACGTGCCGCGACACGACGCCGTGGTCGACCCGGGCGCTCATGCGGACTGCTCCGGCGTGAAGACGACCACCGAGCGCAGGACCTCGCCGCGGTGCATCTTCTCGAAGGCCTCCTCGATGTCGCCGAGTCCGATGGTTTCGCTGACGAACAGGTCCAGGGCGGCAGCCGGCCCTGTTGTCGAAACCCTTGATGAACATGGGGAAGTCCCGACTTCGGCAGGCAGTCGCCGTACCAGCTCGACTTCACTGCGCCGCCGCGGCCGAAGAAGTCCAGCAACGGCAGTTCGAGGGCGTCATCTCCGGCCGTGGCACGCCCACCATCACCACCGTGCCGGCGTGGTCACGGGCGTAGAACGCATCCCACGGAACGCTCCGGTACGCCGACCGCGTATGAATGGTGACATCCGCGCCGAAGCCGCCGGTGAGCGCGCGGACCGCCTCGACCGCGTCGGCGCCCCGCGAGTTGATCACGTGAGTGGCGCCGAACTGCCGGGCGCCTTAGAGCTTCCTGTCGTCCACGTCGATGCCGATGATCGTGGTGGCCCCGGCCAGGCGCGCGCCGGCGATGGCCGCGTCGCCGACGCCGCCGCAGCTGAACACCGCAGCCAGTCGCCGCGACCGACGTTGCCGGTGATCATTGCGGCGCCGAGTCCGGCCATGACACCGCACCCGAGCAGGCCGGCCGGCCCTGGTGAGGCGCGGTCGGCTCGACCTGCGTGCACTGACCAGCGGCGACGAGCGTCTTCGCGGCGAACACCCGATGCCCAGCGCGGGCGAGAGCGGCGTACCGTCCGCGAGCGTCATCGGCTGCGTCGCGTTGTGGGTGTTGAAGCACAACATGCGGCCGCCCGCGCACGACAGGGCCGGCACTCGCCGCACACCGCGCGCCAGCTCAGGATGACGAAGTCGCCGGGCGCGACGCTGGGTCACGCCGTCGCCGACCCACTTACGACACCGGCCTCCTCGTGGCCGAGCAGGAACGGGAAGTCGTCGTCGATGCCGCCCTCGCGGTAGTGCAGATCGGTATGACAGACCCCGCAGGCCCGCACCGCCACCAGCGCCTCGCCGGGACCAGGGTCGGGAACGATGATGGTGGTGAGCTGGACGGGCTCGCCCTTGGCGAGCGCGACCACGGCCTTGACCTGGTGCATCTGGGTCCTTCCTGGGTGTCGGGATGCAGAGCCTTGCACAAGCCATGCAACCTCCCGCGACACGTTCGCGTCCTCAACCCGAAGCACCACCGCGAGAGCCACGAGGAGGTGGAGGGTGACGACGACAGCAGTCGGAGCTGGAAGGACCGGGGACGGGATGACCGCGGACAAGGACCAGGAGTTCTCGGCCTACATCGCCGCACGACAACCTGCCCTGCTGCGGACCGCCTACCTCCTGGCCGGCGACCGCGCCGGGGCCGAGGACCTGCTGCAGAACGCCTTCGCCAAGCTCTACCTCTCCTGGGACCGGGTCCGCGACCGCGAGGCGCTGGACGGCTACGTCCGCCGGATCATCGGTCGACAAGAGGGAGGACGACTCCACCCTGCTCGCCTCGGTCGTCGACGGTGACCAGCACCGCGTCGTACGACTCGGGCTCGACGGCAGCGTCGAGATCGTCGCCGGACCGATCACCCACGACCCCTACACGCCGGCCTACCGGCTCTCGGAGGCCCGGACGGAGTGACAAGCCCGGAGTGGGCTCAGAGGTTCTCGCGGTGGGGCTTGAAGGTGGCGAGCAGGCTGCTCGTCACCTCGTCGCGCTCCTCCTGGGTGAGCGGGCGCGGCTGGCCGTCGTTCTCGAAGGAGATCTCGATCGTCCAGGCACCGTCGAGGAACATCACGCCGTAGATGTGGGTCTCCACCAGCGGGTCGTCGTCGTCGAGCATGTGCCACGCGTTGTAGGCGCCGCCCACGACGGCATCGTCGAGCCGCTTCGTGACGCCCTCGCCGCGGAACCCCCGGGCGAAGTCCTTGGCGAACGCGTCCAGGGACTTCGCCTTGGTCAGGTTGGGGGCGAGGATGAGGTCGCTCTGGCCGTCGCCATAGCCCTGCACGAGCCCGTAGTCGGCGATGCTGCGATACGTCTTCAGTCCCCGCATCGTCGCACCGGGTACGTCGATCAGCACGCCGTCGGCCGGCTCGCACCGTCGGCGTCGGATCGGGCACCGCCACCGACGAGCTCTCGCTCGCGGTGGGCGAGGGCGAGCCCGTTGTCGCAGCGGCCGACGAGGGGTCGTCGGCGGACGAGTCCTGGCAGGCCGTGACCCCCACCACGAGTCCGAGCGTCGCGACCGCGGTCAGGACGCGACGATCTCCCCGAGAAGTCATGGCGCGATGCTAACGAAATGCCGGTGATGCACCGCGCACAGGATCCACGACCTAGGGTGGTTTGAGCGTGACCACACGGGGGAAGGGAACAGCCATGCTGCCGATCGAGGACCGGGCCCTGCTCACCCAGACGATGGTGGGTCTCAACGTCGATGCCGACACGATCGCGACGTTGATGGAGTCCTTCGACCTCGCCGCCGAAGGCCTGGAGTCCGACCCGGCCATCGCCCCGGTCCCCCCAGCACTGTTCGGTGACTCCTACACCGGTGGCTACCGCCTGGCGACCAACGTCGAGATGGCCCACAAGGCCGTCGGCGAGGAGCTGAACCAAGATGGTGGCCGGCCTGCGCGGGATGGGCGACCTCGGTCGAGCAGTTCAGCGAGGACATGGAGCACCAGACGACCGAGCAGACCGACGGCCACCATGAGCCTCATCCACGGCGTCCACCGAGTGCGTCGCCGCGACCGACCTTCAGCTCCGGCCGTGCGCCCTTCCCGACCGACGGCCAGGACTGATGACCATGACGATGCCCAAGGGACCCAACCGGCTCGATCCTCGACCGATCCCTCGACTCGGCCGCTGGCGGGGCACCTCAAGGGCCGGCCGCGACTGGAGCGGCGCAAGGCGAGACGACCTCAAAGACCCTCGCGACGGCGATCGAAGGTCGGGGCCGAGCAGGCCGAGCTCCGCATCGGCGAGCAGACCCTCACCGGGCCAGCGCTGCGCGCGGGGATGGAGGAGACCGCGACCTCGATGGCCGACAAGTCAGACCAGCTCCGAGGCGGCGGGCGACGCGCTCGTCCAGGTCGGCACCCAGATCGGTGACACCCGGGAGGCGCGTGACTCGATGAAGGACCTGGGCGAGAAGCCCAGCCCCTACCAGCCGCCAGCCGGCACCCCTGGCGTACCCCCCACCCCCGACGAGATCAACGCCCAGGCCGCGGCCTCGCAGGCCCGACAGGGCGAGCGCAACAGCTGGCAGGACGCGTTCGACAAGCAGGAGGCCAGGGCGCTCGCCCTGACCCGGCAGATGGACTCCGCCTTCCTCGGTGCGATCCCGCCCATGAAGGCGATCCACGGCCAGGATGACCCGACCGAGCCGCCGCCGAACGTGCCGTCCGGCCCCGGTGGTCCGCTCCTGCCGGGCACCCGCGTGCCCACCGGTGGCGGCGGGGGCGGCGGGGGCGGCGGGGGCGGAGTGCTGGGGCCGAGTGACCCCAAGGATCCCCACAACCCTGAGCCACGCGAGCCGGAGCCACGCGAACCGGAGCCACGCGACCCGAGCCCGCGAGCCGGAGCCACGCGAACCGGAGCCACGCGAGCCGGAGCCACGGAGCCGACCCCAAGGACCCGATCCCCACGGAGCCGACCCCCAAGGACCCCAGCCTCCCTCCCACGACCAACGTCACCGGCACCTCGCAGACCGGTGTCACCTACAACCCTGGCGGGCCCGACCGTCTCGACGCCGGTCTCGGCCTCCCCGAGCCCGGGCATGTCGACCGGTGCCGCGATGGGTGCGGCCGGTCTGGCCGGCGGTGCCGGTGCTGCAGGCATGGCAGGTGCTGTCCGCGGCGGCAGCGCTCCTGCCGCGCCTGGCCGCAGCGCCTCCGCCCCGGTGCGCGCCATCGGTTCGACGGGTCGCGCGGGCAGCGCCAGCGCCCTCTCCCGCGGCGCGAGTGCCGGCGAGCGCGGCCGCACGGCCGACCGCTCCGGGCAGTGCCTCCGGCACGCGAGCCGGCGCTCCGGGCAGCGCCGCTGGTCGTGGCGGCGCCGCAGGTCGTGGCGGCGCGGCCGGCGCGAGCCGGCTCCGCCCGGAGGCTGCCGGCGCCCGCAGCGCTGCCGGATCGGCGGCGCGGCGGTCGCGGCGGGCGCAAGGGCGACCGCGAGCGGACCACCGATCGTGACAGCCTGGTCTACGACCAGGACTGGCTCGGCGACGACGACGTCGCTCCCGGAGTCCTCGACTGACGCGATCGCCCGCTCAGGCCACGACGGTCGTGAGCGGCTGCGACGAGTCGGCCGGCAGGTCGAGGGTCGAGGGCGTACGACCTCGCGCGACGAGCTCGGCACCCAGCGCCGCCACCATGGCTCCGTTGTCGGTGCACAGCGCCGGCCGCGGCACCCGGACCCGGATGCCGCGTGCGGCGGCCCGCTCCTCGGCCATGGCGCGCAGCCGGCTGTTGGCGGCGACCCCACCGCCGATGAGGATGTCCTCGATCCCGCGGCTGGTCGCCGCGTCGATCGCCTTGCGGGTCAGCACGTCGCAGACGGCTTCCTGGAAGGACGCCGCGACGTCGGCGACGTCGATCGTGACGCCCGCACGCTGCTGGGCCTCCACCCACCGGGCCACGGCGGTCTTGAGGCCGGAGAAGGAGAAGTCGAAGCGGTGGCGCTCGAGGTCGCGCCGGTGGGTGAGCCCGCGCGGGAAGTCGATGGCGACGCTGTTGCCGCTGCGGGCGACCCGGTCGATGTGCGGGCCGCCGGGGAACGGCAGGCCGAGCAGCCGGGCCACCTTGTCGAACGCCTCCCCGGCGGCGTCGTCGATCGTGGCCCCATCGGCTCGACACCGAGGGTCACGTCGGTGACCTCGAGCAGGCTGGAGTGCCCGCCCGAGACGAGCATCGCCAGGCACGGCTCCGGCAGGGGTCCGTGCTCGAGCTGGTCGACCGCGACGTGCGCGGCCAGGTGGTTGACGCCGTAGATCGGCTTGCCCAGCCCCAGGGCCAGCGCCTTGGCGCTCGCGACCCCCACGAGCAGGGCGCCGGCGAGGCCGGGTCCGCTGGTGACCGCGACCGCGTCGATGTCGGTCAGCGCGATGCCGGCCGTCTCGCACGCCCGCTCGATGGTCGGGACCATCGCCTCGAGGTGGGCCCGGCTGGCGACCTCGGGGACCACTCCCCCGAAGCGGGCGTGCTCCTCGACGCTGCTGGCGACCGAGTCGGCCAGCAGGGTGTGCCCCCGCACGATGCCGACCCCCGTCTCGTCGCAGGAGGTCTCGATCCCCAGGACCAGCGGCTCGTCAGTCATTGGGCGGTGGTGATCCCGGTGCGTGCGGCTCCTGGCAGCCACCGGCACATGACCAGGGCCTCGGAGCCGTCGCGGTAGTAGTGCGGGCGTACGTCGATCACGCTGAACTGCCGGGCGACGTAGAAGCCGAGCGCCTCGGCGTTGGAGACGCTCACCTCCAGCAGCATGCGCGAGGCGTCGTCGGTGCCCTCCAGGACCGCGTCGAGCAGCCGGCTGGCCAGGCCGCTGCGGCGCGCGGAGGGACGTACGGCGATGCGCAGCAGGTCGACGATGTCACCGGCCGACATGGTCACGGCGTAGCCGGACAGGTCGTCGGCGACCACGAAGCGACGGCCGGGGCCCTCGATCTCCTCGCGGATCGCCTTCTCGCTCCACGCGTCGACGCCGAACAGCTCGGACTCGAGGGCGGTGAGGACCGGCAGGTCGGCGAGACGGGCGGGACGGATCACGAGACGGGCTTCCTGGCTGCGCCGGCGACCGCGTCGGGACGCCGGAGGTAGAGGGGGTCGGGGTCGAGCAGCTCCACGAGCTCCTCCGCCACGGCTGCGGCCAGCCAACCGGCGCTGGGCCGCTCCGGACCGATGGGACTCGGGAAGGACTCAGGGTAGAGCGACGGGTCCGGCCCCGGCCACCTGCGCGGTGGTGGCGACGTCGGCGGGACGCGACACCGCCGGACCGGCGAGGCGCCGGCCCCCTCGTCGTAGGAGGCGAGGTAGACCTCCTTGCGCCGCGCGTCCGTGGCGACGAGGAAGCTGCCGCGTGGCGGACCCCGAGCCGACGACCTCGGCGGCGATGACGTCGAGGGAGCACACGCCGTAGACCGGGACCTGGAGGACGAAGCCCAGGGTCCGCGCGGTCACCAGCCCCACCCGCAGCCCGGTGAACGGGCCCGGACCCACGCCGACCGCGATCGCGGTGAGGTCCTGCCGGACGATGCCCGCGTCGTCCATCGCGCGAGCGATGAGCGGCGCGAGGTGCTCGCCGTGCTTCATCGGCTGCTCGGAGGAGTGCTCGACCACGACCCGGTCGCCGTCGTGGAGGGCGACGGTCACCAGCGCGGTGGCGGTGTCGAAGGCGAGCAGCACGGCGACGAGGCTACAAGCCGACGACCCAGCGCATCGAAACGCGCCGCGGGTCCGCCTCGTCGGTGGCGTCCGCGCCGAGGGCGCGCTCGATCAGGATCTCCAGCCGCGAGTCCGCCAGGCCCTCGGCGAGGCCCGCACCCCACTCCACGACCGTCACCGCCGAGTCGAGCGAGGTGTCGAGGTCGAGGTCGTCGAGCTCGTCGAGACCCCCGAGACGGTAGGCGTCGACGTGGACCAGGTCCGGACCCGCGACGAGCGAGGGATGCACCCGCGCGATCACGAACGTCGGCGAGGTCACCGCACCCCGCACGCGCAGGCCCTCCCCCAGCCCCTGGGTGAAGGTGGTCTTGCCCGCCCCCAGCTCACCGGTGAGCACGACGAGGTCACCCGCGCTGAGCGAGTGTCCGAGCCGCTCCCCCAGCTCGCGCATCTCGTCGGCACCGGCCGCGTCGAAGGACCGGTCGAGGTCGTGGTGCATGACGACGTCGGGGCTGGACCGCGTGCGTACGACGAATCCGTGCCGCTCCCAGAACGCCATGGTCGCCGGGGAGCTCCTCGCGGGCCACCACGATGAGCGCCTCGCGGCCGACGGCGGCGCGGTGCGCGGCCTCGATCAGGGCGGCGGCCACCCCCTTGCCCTGGGCGTCGGGAGTGACGCCGAAGCGGCGCAGCGTGAGGCCGTCGGGGACGGCGTGGAGGACGAGGCACCCGGCCGGTCGGCCGTCGAGCGTGGCCAGCAGCCCGCCGCGCCCGCCCAGCAGCCGGGTGATCGAGTCGAGGTCGTCGGCGAGGGCGTCCGCCGGCGGGTCGAGCGCGGGCCGGGCACCGAAGGCCTCCCGGACGACCGCCAGCACGTCGGCGGCCGCCTCGGGCCCGACCCGGCGTACGTCGAGGGTCACGGCCCTCCCTCGCCCAGCGCGAGCGAGATCAGGTCGTCGAGCTCGGCGGTGACCTGCTTGTGGCGCTCCAGGATCACCATGTGACCCGCGCCCTCGCACTCCAGCAGGCTGGAGCCGGCGATCCGGCTGTGCAGCTTGCGGCTGTGTCCCACCGAGGTGACCTTGTCCGCCGTGCCGCACACGATCGCGGTCGGGACCCGGCTCAGCGGCTCGAGCGTCTCGAACTTGTCGAGCGTCGCGAAGGCCGGGTAGAAGTCCGCCACCACGGCGAACGGAGTCGCGTTGAGCATCGAGTAGACGAACTCGACGTAGTCGGCCGGGACGTCGTCGCCGAAGGCGTAGCGGTCGGTGACCACGTCGGCCACCGCGTGGCCCCAGGAGCGCGCGACGTCGACGACGCGGTGACCGCGGTCGAGGGTGCGTACGACGCGGCCCACCACCTTGCCGCCCAGACCCAGCGGGACCATCGGGAACAGGATGCGGCCCGGGTCGAGACCTCCGGCGGTGGTGGAGATCAGTGCCGCACCGATGACCTTGTCGCCGAAGAGCTCGGGGAACTGGTCGGCCAGGGAGATGACGCTCATCCCGCCCATCGAGTGCCCGACGACCACGCAGCGTCCCGGCGAGGTGTCCTCGATGACCCGCAGCAGGTCGCGGCCGAGCTGGTCGATCGTGGCGTTGTCCTCGCTCGACCGGGCGGACCGGCCGTGGCTGCGCTGGTCGTAGAAGACGGTGCGGACCTGGCCGCGGTAGGCGGCGCGCTGGAAGTGCCAGCAGTCGAGGTTGAGGGAGTAGCCGTGCACGAAGATCGACGGTGAGCGAGTCGTCGGTCGACGGCTCCCCGCCGAAGTCGGCGGGCTCGTCGATCTCGACGTGGAGGTCGACCGAGTCGTCGGCGACCACGACGCGCGGGGCGCTGTGCAGCTCCCCGAAGACGACCCGCTCGCCGGCGGCGCGGTTGCCGATGACCCGGTTCTGGCGGGCGATCTCGACCGCTCCGGCCGCGGCGGCGAGGCCGACCGCTCCCGCTGCGGCTCCGAAGATCTTGCGTCCGAGGCTCACGGCTGCTGACTCCTGTCGTTCGTGCTCGTCGACGTGACGGCGGACCAGTCGGCCGCCGACCTGGGTGACGATCTCGTAGGTGATGGTGTCGGCCGCCTCGGCCCAGTCCTGCGCCGTCGGCTCGCCGCCGAGGCCCGGACCGAAGACGACCACCTCGTCGCCGGCAGCCGGGCACGTCGCCGTCGAGGTCGATGATGATCTGGTCCATGCAGACCCGGCCGCGCACCGGACGCTGGCGGCCAGCCGACCCACACGTGGGCGCGGTTGCTGGCGTGACGCGGCAGCCCGTCGGCGTACCCGATGGGCACCAGGCCGAGCGTCGTCGGCCGCTCGGCGACCCAGGTGTGGCCGTAGGAGACGCCCGCGCCGGCGTCGACGTGCTTGACGAGGGCCAGCCGGCCACGCACGGTCATGGCCGGGACCAGCCCCAGGTCGGGGGTGCGACCCGGCGCCGGGTCGAGGCCGTAGGCCGCGATGCCGCAGCGCACGAGGTCGAAGCGGGCCGAGGGTCGCAGGATCGCGGCCGCCGAGTTGGCGAGGTGGCGCACCTCCGGGTCGAGCCCGGCCGATGCTGCCAGCGCCAGGGCGTCCCGGAAGGCCGCCTCCTGGGCGTCGTTGGCGGGGTGCTCCGGCTCGTCGCTGGCCGCGAAGTGCGACCAGATGCCGGTGAGGGTGATGCGACCCTCGCGCTCGAGGTCGCTCGCCGCGGCGAACAGGTCGTGCCACTCCGACCGCGTCGCACCCCCGCGGGAGAGCCCGGTGTCGACCTTGATCTGCACGCGCGGTCGGAGCCCGGAGCCGGACAGCGTCGGCGAGCTCGGTCGAGCTCGGCGACGGAGTACGCCGTCACGTCGATGTCGGCGGCCACGGCTGCGGCCAGGTCGTCGCCGGGCGTCGTCAGCCAGCACAGCACCCGGCCGGTGTCGCCGCTCGCGCGCACGGCCAGTGCCTCGTCGACGGTCGCCACGCCGAGCCACGCGGCCCCACCCTCGCGCGCCGCGCGCGAGGCCTCGGCCAGCCCGTGGCCGTAGCCGTCCGCCTTGACCACGACCATCATCTGCACCGGCCCGTCCGCGGCGACGAGGTCGCCCAGGACACGCACGTTGTGGCGGATGGCAGCGATGTCGACGACGATCTCGGCGCGCGGATGCACGGGATCGCTCATGCGTGCGAGTCTCCCAAACCGGTGAGGGTCTCGCGCACCAGACGCGGGATGTGGGATGCCACGTCGCCGGCGGTGAGCGGCCCACCCGAGGAGGCCAGCGTGGCGGCCGCCCCGTGCAGCCACGAGCCGACCGAGGCCGCGTCGAAGGGGTCGAGCCCGGCAGCCAGCAGCGCGCCGACCAGGCCGGACAGCACGTCGCCGGCCCCGGCGCTGGCCAGCCACGGCACCCCGGTGGTGGTGACCCGCACGCGTCCCGAGGGATCCGCGACGAGCGTGTGGTGGCCCTTGAGCAGCACCACGGCGTCGTACGCACCGGCCGCCTGTCGCGCCCAGTGCAGCGGGGCGGCCTCGACCAGCTCACGCTCGGTGTCGAGCAGCGCGGCGAGCTCGCCGGCGTGCGGGGTGAGGACACAACCCGGCAGCGGGGAGTCGACGTGGGCCAGCGCGTCGGCGTCGACGACGACGGGTACGCCGTCCGCGCGGGCGTCGGCCAGCATCGAGGCCGCGTCGTCGCCGCCGCCGGGGCCGACGACCCAGGCCTGGACCCGGCCGGCGCCGACGACCTCCGGGTGCGCGATCCGCACCTGCTCGGCGAGGTGCGCGGGCCCGACGTAGCGCACCATCCCGGCCAGCCCGCAGTTGGCGCCCGCGACCGCCAGCAGGGCGGCGCCGGGGTAGGTGTCCGAGCCGGCCCGGACGCCGACCACGCCGCGGGTGTACTTGTGGGCCTGGGTGGCCGGTTGCGGCAGCAGGCGTCGTACGTCGTCGGGCTGGAGCGCCTCGACGACGGGATCGCCGAGCTCGAGGTCGAGGTCGACGAGGTGGAGCGCCCCGCAGGCGACGGCGGCCGGGTCGACGAGGTGGGCGACCTTGTGGGTGCCGAACGTGACCGTCAGCGTCGGCGGTGACGTGTGGCCCGTCGAGCTGGCCGGTGTCGACGTCGACGCCCGACGGGACGTCCACCGCGACGAGCGGGACCATGGCGAAGCGGGTCAGCGCGGCGACCGCGTCGGGCCGGAGGCCGGGACGACCACCGATGCCGACGATGGCGTCGACGACCACGTCCGGGCCGTGGTCGAGCGTCGTCGAGGTCGCGGGTGGACCAGCCGCCGGCGGCGTGCAGGGCGGCCAGGCCGGCCTCGTGGACGTGCTCGCCGAGGAGCAGCGCCTCGACCCGTGCCCCGCGGGCGGCGAGCCGGGCCCCGGCCCAGAGCGCGTCGCCGCCGTTGTCCCCGGAGCCGACGAGCAGCAGCACGCGGCGGCCGTAGCCGCCGCCGAGCAGGTCCACGACCGCGGCAGCGAGACCCGCGGCCGCGCGTTGCATCAGGGCTCCGTCGGGCAGTCGGGCCATCGCCGCGGCCTCGCTGCGGCGTACGTCATCGACGGTGTGGGCGCGCAGCACGCGTCAGCTCTCCAGCACCACGACGGCCGAGGCGATGCCGGCGTCGTGGGACAGCGAGACGTGGATGTGGGAGACCCCGAGCTGCTCGGCCCGCGCAGCGACCGTGCCGCGGATCTCGAACCGCGGCCGACCGGTCTCCTCCGACACGATCTCCGCGTCGTGCCACGCCATGCCGACGGGCGCGCCCAGCGCCTTGGCCATCGCCTCCTTGGCCGCGAAGCGCGCCGCCAGCGAGGCAGGAGGACGCGACGCCTCGGAGTCGGTGAAGAGGCGTGCGCGGAGGGCCGGGGTGCGTGCCAGCGACTCCATGAACCGCTCGATGTCGACCACGTCGATGCCGACGCCGATGACCGGCATGGCTATTCGACCGTGACGGACTTGGCGAGGTTGCGCGGCTGGTCCACGTCGTGGCCCATCTGGGTGGCGAGCTCGCACGCGAAGAGCTGCAGCGGCACGGTGGCCACGAGCGGCTGGAGCAGCACCGGCACCTGCGGCAGCGTGATCAGCACGTCGGCGTAGGGCTCGATGGTGGTGTCGCCCTCCTCGGCCAGGCAGATCGTGCGGGCGCCGCGCGCGCGCACCTCCTGGATGCCGCTGAGCATCTTGTCGTGGAGCTGGTCGCGCCCGCGGGGCGGCACGACGCACAGCACCGGGCAGGCCCTCCTCGATCAGGGCGATCGGGCCGTGCTTGAGCTCGCCGGCAGCGAAGCCCTCGGCGTGGATGTAGGCGAGCTCCTTGAGCTTGAGCGCTCCCTCGAGCGCGACCGGGTAGCCGGCGTGGCGGCCCAGGAAGAGCACCGACCGGGCGCCGACGTAGGTCCTGGCGAGGTCGTAGATCTCGTCGGCCTTGCCGAGCACGGTCTCGATGTGGGCCGGCATCTCGTCGAGCTGGTCCATCACCTGGGAGATCTCGTCGCCGAAGCGGGTGCCCTTGACCTGGGCGAGGTAGAGGGCGAGGAGGTAGCAGGCGACCAGCTGGGTGAGGAACCCCTTGGTCGAGGCGACGCCGATCTCGGGGCCGGCGTGGGTGTAGATGACGCCGTCGGACTCGCGCGGGATGGTCGAGCCGTTGGTGTTGCAGATCGCCAGCACCTTCGAGCGCTGCACCCGCGCGTGACGGATCGCCTGCAGGGTGTCGGCGGTCTCCCCGGACTGGCTGATCGCGACCACGAGGGTGTCGCTGGTGAGGATCGGGTCGCGGTAGCGGAACTCGCTGGCGAGCTCGACCTCGACCGGGATCCGGCACCAGTGCTCGATGGCGTACTTGGCGACCATGCCGGCGTAGAACGACGTCCCGGCCGCGATGATGATGATCTTGTCGATGTCGCGCAGGTCCTGGTCGGAGAGCCGCATCTCGTCGAGCTGCAGCATCCCGTCGGCGCCGCGACGACCGAGGAGCGAGTCGGCCACCACGCGCGGCTGCTCGAAGATCTCCTTGCGCATGAACCAGTCGTGGCCGTCCTTCTCGGCGGCCGAGAGGTCCCAGTCGACGTGGTAGCGACGGCCCTCGGTCGGCGTGCCGTCGAAGTCGGTGACGCTGACGCCCTCGCGGGTGATCGTCACGACCTGGTCCTGGTCGAGCTCCATCGCCTCGCGGGTGTGCTCGATGAAGGCGGCCACGTCGCTGCCGAGGAAGTTCTCACCCTCGCCGATGCCGACCACGAGCGGCGAGTTGCGGCGCGCGGCGACGACCCGGCTGGGGTCGGCGGCGTCGATCGCGACCAGGGTGAACGCACCCTCGAGCCGGCGGCACACGTTCTGCATCGCGGTGGTGAGGTCGACACCGGACAGGACCTCGCGGTCGAGCAGGTGGGCGGCCACCTCGGTGTCGGTCTCCGAGGTCATCTCGATGCCCGCGGCCTCCAGCTCGCCGCGCAGGATCGCGAAGTTCTCCAGGATGCCGTTGTGCACGACCGCCACCCGGCCCTGCGAGCCGATGTGGGGGTGGGCGTTGCGGTCGGTCGGCGCACCGTGGGTGGCCCAGCGCGTGTGCCCGATGCCGGTCGTGGAGGACGGCAGCGGGTTCTCGGCGAGCGCCTTCTCGAGGTTGGCGAGCTTGCCGGCCTTCTTGTCGCCGACCAGCGACCCCCCGTCCACGAGGGCGATCCCGGCGGAGTCGTACCCGCGATACTCGAGCCGTCTCAGACCCTCGATGACCACACCTTGGGCCGACTTCCCACCCACGTACCCGACGATTCCGCACATGGCCGGGAAGTCTATCGGCAGGGTTCATCGGCAGGGCGGGCCGCTCCGCGCGCGGCGGCGGTGCAACAATCGCCAGCATGTCCGACGTCCCGGCGCCGTCCGCCGGCCCACCCTCGGGCACGGAGGACTCACCCTGGGTCGAGCTCGAGCGAGCCGCCTGGGCGGCCCTCGCCCCGTCCACCGAGACGGTGCTCACGCCCGACGAGATCACCCGCCTGCGCGGCCTCGGCGACGCGCTCGACATGCGCGAGATCGAGCAGGTCTACCTCCCGCTCTCGCGCCTGCTCAGCCTCTACGTCGCGGCCAACTCGCGGCTGCACCGCGAGCAGGAGGAGTTCCTCCACCGCGTCACACCACCGCGTACGCCCTTCGTCATCGGCCTCGCCGGGTCGGTCGCGGTCGGCAAGTCGACGACCGCCCGCGTGCTGCAGCAGATGCTGGCCCACTGGCCCGAGCACCCCAACGTCGCGCTCGTCACGACCGACGGCTTCCTGCTGCCCAACGCCGAGCTCGAGCGCCGCGGCATCCTGCACCGCAAGGGCTTCCCGGAGTCCTACGACCGCAAGGCGCTGCTGAAGTTCGTCATCGCCATCAAGTCCGGCTCCGACGAGGTCGACGCCCCGACCTACTCCCACCTCGTCTACGACGTCGTCCAGGACGAGAAGGTCGTCGTGAAGCGCCCCGACATCGTCATCATCGAGGGCCTCAACGTGCTCCAGCCGGCCCGGATGCGCGACGACGGACGTACGGGCCTGGCCGTCAGCGACTTCTTCGACTTCTCCGTCTACGTCGACGCCGCGCAGGCCGACATCAAGCGGTGGTACGTCGACCGCTTCCTCCGGCTGCGCGAGACGGCGTTCCAGGACCCGGCGTCCTACTTCCGCAAGTACGCCTCGCTCTCCCACGACGAGGCCGTCGACCAGGCCACCCGGATCTGGGACTCGATCAACGAGCCCAACCTGGTCCAGAACGTCTCCCCCACCCGCTCGCGCGCCAACCTGGTGCTGCGCAAGGACTCCGACCACTCCGTGCGCTACGTGCGGCTGCGCAAGCTCTGAGGGACCCCGCTCAGAGCCGCTTCTGCAGCTCCAGCAACGTCTCGATCGTGCGGTAGCCGAGCGCATCGTTGACGGCGTTCATGTGGGTGTTGACCTCGGCGTTGGAGGTGTCGAGGGTTGCCAGGTCGGCGTACGTCGACACCGCGAGGTCGTGGGTCGCGACCTTCAGTGCCAGCCCCAGTCGATGGCCACGGTGGGCCGGGTCGACGATCGTGATGCCCACCTGGCCGTGCCCGTGGTCGGTGTCGTCGATGCGTACGTCGGACACGCCGGCCACCTCCCCGTCCGGGGCGATGGCGAAGGCGGTGTGCAGGTGCCGCCCGATGTCGACCTGGCGCTGCTCGGCGGCCCGGATCCGTTCCGGCGTCCACTCGGAGTCCTCGAGGTCGAGGTCGCCGAGGGGGACCTCGGAGATCAGCATGCCGAGCAGCCGACCGAACGACTCGAGGTGCTCCTCGGGGCAGACGGTGTCGAAGGTGATGACGCGGTAGTCCGCGGGCTCGATGGCGAGCGCGTCGCGCCGGGCGACGTAGTCGGTGACGGCCAGCTCCTTGATCGACTCACGGCTGGCCACCGAGTAGCCCAGCGCCGCCGCGAACGCCTCGGCCGGCGCGGTGCCGCCGGGCGGGAGGTAGGCCTCGCTCTGCACGGTCGTCCGCCCGTCCCCGGCCGCGACGAGCTCCAGCTCGTCGACCAGCGCGCGGCCGATGCCCTCGCGGGTCCGGTCCGGGGACACGTAGGCGAAGGCCATCGCGGTGTGGAGGTTCTCCTGGAGCGAGCGGGTCAGCAACCCCGCGCCGACCATGCGACGCCCGTCGATGGCGCCGAGCAGCGTGATGCCGCGCTCGGGGTTGTCGGCCGGCAGCGCCACGCGGCTCTGCTCCCACACCGGCCAGGGCTTGCCGGGCCGATAGGACGTCGCGGCATGCCCGACCTCCCACCACGCCCGAAGCGCTGCCTCGTTGCGGGGATTGATCTGCTCGATGTCGACGACCACGTCGGCGACCGTAGTGCGCCCCGGGTGACCGACGCACGCGGATAACCGGGTGCGTCGGTCGGCCGCGCTTGGCAGGCTCGACCCGTGACCACCGACTCACCGCTGCGCTCCCGCCTCCGCGCCGCCCTTCTGGACGCGCGCCGGAGAGCGCGACACCGAGACCACCGCCACGGTGCGCAACGTCCTGGCAGCCCTCGAGAACGCCGAGGCCGTCCCGGTCGACTCAGCCCCGGCGGCCGGGGCGTGGGAGGAAGCGCCCGCGGGCGTCGGGGCGAGCGATGCCTCTCGCCGGGTGCTCACCGACGCGGAGGAGCGATCCGTCCTCGACGGGGAGGTGGCCGCGCTGCAGGAGGCGGCGCGCCTCTACGCCGAGGCCGCGCCCGACCGCGCAGCGTCCGCCCGGGCCGCCGTCGAGCTGCTCACCGGACTCCGCTGAGCAACCGCTCAGAGCGACAGCTGGGACTTCACGACTGCGGCGAGCCGCTCGGCGACCCCCGAGGCCTCGTCCTGCGACGGTGCCTCCACCATCACGCGCACGATCGGCTCGGTGCCGGAGGGCCTCAACAGGATCCGCCCGCGTTCGCCCAGCACGGCCTCCTCCTCGGAGACGGCCGCCGCCAGGACGGCGTCGTCGTCGGCGCGCGACTTGTCGACGCCGGAGACGTTGAGCAGCACCTGCGGCAGCCGGGTCATCACCGAGGCGAGCTCGGCCAGCGACTTGCCGGTCGTGGCCATCCGCTCCATCACGTGCAGGGTGGTGAGGATGCCGTCGCCGGTGGTGGCGTGGTCGCGCAGGATCACGTGGCCGGACTGCTCGCCGCCCAGGGAGTAGCCGGAGACCTTCATCGCCTCCAGGACGTAGCGGTCGCCGACCTTGGTCTGGCGTACGCCGACGCCGCCGGCCCGCATGGCCTGCACGAAGCCGAGGTTGCTCATCACCGTCGCGACGACGGTGTCCTTGGCGAGCCGCCCCTGCTCGAGCAGCGAGAGGGAGAGGATCGCCAGGATCTGGTCCCCGTCGACGAAGTTGCCCTCGTGGTCGACGGCCAGGCAGCGGTCGGCGTCACCGTCGAGCGCGAAGCCGGCATGCGCGCCGTGCTCGAGCACGGCCGCCCGCAACGACTCCAGGTGCGTCGAACCGCAGTTGTCGTTGATGTTGAGGCCGTCGGGCTCGGCGTGGATCGCGATGACCGTGGCGCCGGCGTCCTCCAGCGCCCGCGGACCCGCAGCGTGGGCGGCGCCCTCCGCGCAGTCGAGGACGACCTTGAGCCCCACCAACGGGTGCGTGATCGTGCTCTCGAGGTGGGCGGCGTACTGCTCGACAGCGGACTCGTAGACCGTCACCCGGCCCACGCCTCCGCCGGTCGGCCGCTCCCACGGCTCGCCCATCCGGCGCTCGATGGCGATCTCGATGGCGTCGTCGAGCTTGTGGCCGCCGCGCGCCAGGAACTTGATGCCGTTGTCGGGCATCGGGTTGTGCGAGGCCGAGAGCATCACGCCGAGGTCGGCGCCGAGCCGGTCGGTCATGTAGGCGACGCCGGGAGTCGGCAGCACGCCCAGCAGGATCACGTCGACTCCCGCCGACGCGAGGCCGGCGACGACCGCGGCTTCGAGGAACTGTCCGGAGATGCGCGTGTCCCGACCCACCACGGCCACCGGGCGGTGCCCCGCGAACTCGCCGAGGTCGGCCAGGACATGTGCTGCACACACGGACAGGTCCAGGGCCAGCTCTGCGGTCAGGTGACCGTTCGCCAGGCCCCGGACCCCGTCCGTGCCAAAGAGTCGCGTCATGGACGAGACCCTAGGAGATCAGCGCTTGCTGAACTGCGAGGCCTTGCGGGCCTTCTTGAGTCCGGCCTTCTTGCGCTCCACGACGCGGGCGTCGCGGGTCAGCAGACCGGCCTTCTTCAGGATGGCGCGGTTGGCGTCGATGTCGATCGCGTTGAGCGAGCGCGCCACGCCGAGACGCAGGGCGCCGGCCTGGCCGGCGATGCCGCCGCCGTGGATGCGGGCGATCACGTCGAAGCGGCCCTCGAGCTGCAGCTCGGTGAACGGCTCGTTGGCGATCTGCTGGTGCAGCTTGTTGGGGAAGTAGTTCTCCAGCGTGCGACCGTTGATGGTCCACTCACCGGTGCCCGGGACGATGCGGACGCGGGCGACGGCTTCCTTGCGTCGACCGGTGGCAGCACCGGGCGCGATGGTCGCGGGGCGGGCCGGGGTGTCGGCCGACGCGTCGCTCTCGGAGGTGTAGGAGACGCCCTCGGCGTCGGGCTCGAAGGTCTCCTCGACCTCGACCTCGGGGGTAGCGGTGTTCTCAGTCATCTGTGAGTCCTCAGTCGCTTACTGGGAGATCTGCGTGATCTCGAAGGGAGTGGCCTGCTGGGCCAGGTGCGGGTGGTCGGGGCCGGCGTAGACCTTCAGCTTCTTGAGAATCTGGCGACCGAGCTTGTTCTTCGGGAGCATGCCCCACACGGCGTTCTCGATGGCCTTGCGGGCGTCCTTCTCGAGGAGCTCACCGAACGGCGTGGCGGACAGGCCACCCGGGTAGCCAGAGTGGCGGTAGGCCATCTTGGTGGTCTTCTTGGTCCCCGACAGCGACACCTTGGAGGCGTTCACGATGATGACGAAGTCGCCCATGTCCATGTGAGGAGCAAAGGTCGGCTTGTGCTTGCCGCGGAGGAGGTTGGCGGTCTGGACGGCGAGGCGTCCCAGGACCACGTCGGTGGCGTCGATGACGAGCCACTCGCGCTGAATGTCAGCGGGCTTGGGGCTGTACGTGCGCACGGCTGTATCCCGTTCTGGTTCGTGGGTCCGGGTGGAAGGTTTCCCACCCGGTGTGGAGCTCGCGGCTTCTGACGAACACGGCCCGGTTCGCTCCCCCATTCACGAGGGATGACGTCCGGATCTGCACCCTCCTCCGGAGGAGGCGGGCGCGGCAGGAGTCGCGACCAGCAAGAGTACGGCGCGGAGCCGGGGAGGGTCAAAACGCGGTGTCGCCCGGACGACCGCCGTCCCGCTCCGTGGAGGGTAGTTAGCGTGCCCGTCGGGGTCGAGGCTAGGTTGGCACGACCTCTGACATCACGCACAAGGAGCCGACGTGACCGACGTAGCGGCCAACTCCTCGGACTCTCTGACCGTTCGGGACAACCGAACCGGCCAGGAGTACGAGCTCCCCATCACCGACAACACGATCGCGGCCAAGGACCTCGGCCAGATCTCGACGGGCGGTGACGTCCCCGGCCTGGCGACGTACGACCCCGGGTTCGTCAACACTGCCTCGTGTCGGTCCGCGGTGACCTACATCGACGGCGACAAGGGCATCCTCGAGTACCGCGGCTACCCCATCGAGCAGCTCGCGGAGAAGTCCAACTTCCTCGAGGTGGCCTATCTGCTGATCAAGGGCGAGCTCCCCACCAAGGAGCAGTACGACGCCTGGGTGCACGAGATCACCTATCACACGTTCGTGCACGAGAACGTCAAGGGATTCATGCACGGGTTCCGCTACGACGCGCACCCGATGGGCATGCTCATGGCCTCCGTCGGTGCGCTGTCGACGTTCTACCCCGACGCCCGCAACATCGGCGACGCGGACAACCGCCACATGCA
Organism: uncultured Actinomycetota bacterium; assembly: GCA_963778975.1. GTDB lineage: Bacteria > Actinomycetota > Actinomycetes > Propionibacteriales > Nocardioidaceae > Nocardioides. The sequence continues at coordinate 76,395 of CAVZWM010000023.1, read as the reverse complement.
GATCGTGCGGATGATCGCCAAGATGCCGACCCTGGGCGCCTGGTCGTTCCGCCACGCGCAGGGCAAGCCGTTCGTCTACCCCGACAACGACCTGGGCTACACCGCGAACTTCCTCTCGATGCTCTTCAAGATGAGCGAGCAGAAGTTCGAGGCCGACCCGCGCCTGGTGAAGGCCCTCGACGTGCTCTTCATCCTGCACGCCGACCACGAGCAGAACTGCTCGACCAACGCGGTCCGCTCGGTGGGCTCCTCGCAGGTCGACCCCTACTCCGCCGTCGCCGCCGGCGTCGCTGCCCTCTACGGCCCGCTCCACGGTGGTGCCAACGAGGCCGTGCTGCGGATGCTGCGGAGGATCGGCTCGAAGGAGAACATCCCCGCCTTCATCGAGGGCGTGAAGAACGGCAACGAGAAGCTGATGGGCTTCGGGCACCGGGTCTACAAGAACTTCGACCCGCGCGCGACGATCATCAAGAAGGCCTGCGACGACGTCTTCGAGGTCACCGGGGTCAACCCGCTCCTCGAGATCGCCAAGGAGCTGGAGAAGATCGCGCTGGAGGACGAGTACTTCATCAAGCGCAAGCTCTACCCCAACGTCGACTTCTACTCCGGCCTGATCTACGAGGCCTTCCAGTTCCCGCCGGAGATGTTCACCGTGCTCTTCGCGATCGGCCGTACGCCGGGCTGGCTCGCGCAGTGGTCGGAGCTCATCCAGGACAAGGAGCAGAAGATCGCGCGCCCGAAGCAGATCTACACCGGCGACCGGCAGCTGACCTTCGTCGGCTCCGACGAGCGCTGGGCCTGACTGCCCGCACCACCCCGTACGACGAACGCCCCCGGCTCGTCTGCCGGGGGCGTTCGCGCGTCTTGACCCGAAACGATCATCCCGAGGTGCCGGCGTCACTACAATCCGCACGGATCGATGGGAGGGGCCGTGGGCGACGATCGCTCGAGCACGCTCGGCACGGTGCTGCGCGGCCTGCGCGAGACGGCCGGCCTCTCGCAGGAGGAGCTGGCCGAGCGCGCGGGACTGAGTCCCCACGCGATCAGCGCCCTCGAGCGCGGGACCCGGACCCGCCCCTACCCGCACACGGTGCGGTCACTGGCGGCGGCCCTGGACCTGACCGAGGACCAGCGGGCCGGTCTGCTCGCGGCGGTGCCCGCCCGCTCGGCCCGGCAACCCGCCGGCAGCGCCACCACCCGGCCGCGGGACCTGCCGGTGCCGGCCACCCCGCTCATCGGTCGTGACGACGACGTCGCGCGCGTCGCCGAGCTGGTGCGTACGAGCCGGCTGGTCACCCTCAGCGGCCCGGGAGGGGTCGGCAAGACCCGGCTGGTGCTGGCGGCGGCGGCCGCCGTACGAGACCGCTATGCGGACGGCGTCGTGCTCGTGGAGCTGGCGGCGCTGCTCGAGCCCGGCCAGGTGGTGCCCGCGATCGCGGACGCCGTCGACGCGTCCCGCGATCCCGCCCGACCGGTGGCCGACGACGTGGTCGAGCGGCTGCGCGGGCAGCACCTGCTCCTCGTGCTGGACAACGTCGAGCACCTGCTCGGGGCCGCACCGGCGGTGGCCGCCCTGGTCGAGGCCCTGCCCGACCTCACCGTGCTGGCGACCAGTCGGGCGCCGCTGCGTGTGCGCGGGGAGACGGAGTACGGCGTCGAGCCGCTGGCCGTCACCGCGCTGCCCGACGGCTCGCCGTCCCCGGCCGCACGGCTGCTGGTGGACCGGGCCGGCCGGGTCAGCCCGGGGTGGGGCGAGGACCCCGCGGAGGCGGCGGCCGTCGCCGCGACCTGCGAGCGGCTGGCGGGCCTGCCGCTCGCGCTGGAGCTCGCGGCCGCCCGGACCCGGCTCCTCGACCCGCCACTCCCTGCTGGCCCGGCTCGACACCGCGCTGCGAGGCCGGCCCGCGCGACCTGCCGCCCCGCCAGCGCACCATGCGCGCGACCCTGGACTGGAGCCACGGCCTGCTCGACGAGCCGCGCCCGGTGGCTGCTGCGCCTGATGGGCACCTTCGTCGGCGGCACCACCCTGGCTGGACCTCGAGGCGGTCGCCGTTCGGGCGGGCGCCCGGCGACGACCTCGTGGTGTCCAGCCTGGAGTCGCTCGTCGAGCACTCCCTCGTCGTGGCCGAGGCCTCGTCCGGCCGCCTCAGGCTCCTGGAGCCGGTGGCGCAGTACGCCCGCGACCTGCTCCGCGAGGCGGGCGAGTGGGACGCCGCCGTCCGCGGCCACGCCGCCCACTACCTCGCCGTCGCCGAGGCCAACCACTCGAGCTATCGCGACGGCGGACAGGTCGCCGCCCTCACGCACACCGACCTCGAGCACGCCAACCTCACCGCGGCGGCCGAGCGTTCGCTGGCCCTGGGAGACGTGGAGACCCCCGCGCGGATGGCGTGGGAGCTGTGGCTCTACTGGTGGCTGCGCGGTCAGCACGACCACGGCCGCCGTTTCGCCGAGACTGCGCTGCAGCGCAGCGAAGCCCTCCCGGACGAGGTGCACGCGCGCGCCGCGCTGGCGGCCGCGACGATGGCGTTCGCCATGGACGACGTGGCGGCAGCCGGAGTGCTGGTGGGCGCGGCCCACGACCTCGCCGGGGACAACCCCGCGATCCTTGTCCAACGCAGTGGCCGGAGAGGGACTGGTCGCGCTGGTGGACGGTGACCTGGCCCTTGCCCGTGACCGCTTCGAGGAGGCCATGCGCCACTCCGCGATCGGCGGGGTCGAGGTCGAGTGGACGTGGGGGCTGACGCACGTCTGGCTCGGCACCGTGGCTCTGCTCGGTGGCGATTCCGACGAAGCGGTGCGGTTGTTCGAGGCGGGCCTGGCCTCGGCCCGGCGCCGCGACGACCGGCTCTCGTGCTACATCGCGCTCTACAACCTCTTCCAGGCCGAGCTCGGCCGCGGCAACCACACGGCCGCGCGACGCCATCTGGAGGAGGGCACCCGACTCTCACTGGAGACCGGTGACCAGGCCAACCTGGCCTACCTCCTCGACGCCGGCGCCGTGCTGGCGGCGGCCGCCGGGCAGCACGCCCGCGTCCCGTTGCTGCTCGGGGCCGCCCAGGCCATCAGGGAGGCGCTGGGGTCGCGAGGCTACGGCTACTACCGGCCCGACCCGGCGATGATCGAGGCCGCTGCGGCCGACGCACGCACGCACCTGGGGCGCGACCGCTACGACGACGCCCAGGACACCGGCCGGGGGCTCTCCGCCACCGATGCCGCAGCGATGCTGCGCGACGCAAGTCCCCGCGACTGACGACACCCGCACACCACCCGCACACCTCCGGCTGTCCGTGGTGCGCCGGGCGTCCGCGGCTCGACAGTGGTGCCGCGGGACGTACCCGTGCCCGCCATCACCCGAGGAGCCGCCATGAGCACCGCCGTCGACACGTCCGCCGCCCACACCCCCAGCACCGACCCCGCCGTACCCGCTCGCACCGGACCTCCCGGGCGCGGCTGGGTCCTCGCCGGCATCGGCGCGGGAGTCCTCGCTGTCGTCGGTGGCATCGCCAGCGGCATGGTGAACGCCGTCTACGACCCGGACCTCTCCGGGGAACCGGCCGCCATCACCGACCGGCTGTCCGAGCAGGTGCCCCAGATCCTGGTGTTCCACACCGCGACCATGATCTCGTGCGTCCTGCTCGTGCTGTTCGCTGCCGGACTGCACCTCCAGCTCGTGCGTCGCACCGGGCCCGACAGCCTCGTGCCCGGTGTCGCCGTCGCAGGTCTGGGCCTCGTCGCGGTCGCCCAGCTCATCGGTGCCGGGCTGACGACGGAGTTCGCCTTCGCCCTGGCGGAGGACCCCGGCCTGGTGGTGCCCGAGAGTGCCGTCTTCTTCAACCACTGGATCGGCACGATCCCGTGGTTGTGGGGCGGGGCCGGCCTGACCGGGCTCGCGATGGCCGCCGCGACCTTCCGGCATGGGGCGTACTCCCGGTGGATCGGCTGGACCAGCCTCGTGCTGGGCGGCATCACCGCGCTGTTCCTCGTCAGCCCGCTGCAGTACATGGCGGGCATGACCGGACCGGTGTGGCTGGTCGTCGTCTCGCTCGGCCTGCTCCGCTCCCGTACGGGCCGCGAGGCCTGAGATGTCCGAGGGGCTGCGGGTCGTCGCCGGCACGGAGGCCGACTTCGCGGCGTACGTCGCCGAGCGGCGGCCCGCGCTGCTCCGCTGGGCCACGGTGGTGGCGGGTGACCCGCACACGGCGGAGGACCTGGTCCAGGCGTCCCTGGTCCGGGTCCTCCCCCGGTGGCCGGGTCTCCGGGACCCGGCCGCGGCCGACGCCTATGTGCGCCGGACGATGGCCAACCTCCACGTGAGCTGGCACCGCCAGCCCTGGCGTCGGGCCGAGCTGTGCGTGGCGTGGCTGTCCGACGTGGGCACCACCTCCCCACCGCCGTTGCCGTCGGGCCCGGGCGGGGTGTGGTCGCTCGTGCTGGAGCTGCCACGGGTCCAGCGCGCCACCGTCGCCCTGCGCTACTACGAGGGGCTGAGCGTGGCCGAGACCGCCGCGGTGCTCGGCTGCTCGACCGGGACGGTGAAGTCCAACTGCAGTCGCGGGCTCGCCGCCCTGCGCCGACGCGTCGAGGACGTCGCAGGTGCCGAGGACGCCGCGCTCGCCGGCTGATGACACCGTCGAGAACGAGAGATGGGATGGATCCATGACCTCCACCTGGCTGCCCGCCGACTTCGTCCACCCCACCCGCGTCGAGGTGCCCTTCGGGCACCACCTGCGCCCCATCCGGCCCGAGGACACCGACCTCGACATGGTCGCGGTGATGGGCTCGCGCGAGCGGCTCTGGACCATCTACGGCGAGGCGTGGGGTTGGCCCCCGGCCGACATGACCCACGACGAGGACCGCACGGACCTGGCGCGCCACGCCGCGGAGATGGAGACCCACGAGTCGTTCAACTACGCCCTCTTCGACACCGACGAGACCGCGCTGCTGGGCTGCGTCTACATCGACCCGCCGGAGAAGCCCGGGGCCGACGCGGACATCTCGTGGTGGGTCGTCGACGAGTGCGTGGGCACCGAGCTGGAGCAGGCCCTCGACGAGCTGGTGCCGCGCTGGATCGCCGACGACTGGCCGCTGGCCAGTCCGCACTACTGGCCACACATCTCGGCGCGTTCCCAGCCCGTTCTCAGGGCATCCACAGGAGGCCCGCCCACGCTGGAGTCATGACCACCACACCCCGCTCCGACTGGTCCGCCTACAACGACGTGCCCGGCGTCTCCCGGACCACCCCCGGGATGATGGCTGGTCCGCCGCCCGCCCCCGCGCCGACGTCGTACGGGCCTGGCTGCGGCCGTCGTGGCGACCTCCCTCGTCGTCGGTGGCGGTGCCGGACTCGGCTGGGGCGGCCGTCTGGGACGCCACCCACGAGGCGCCGGCTTCCTCGCAGCAGTCCGCTGCCCCCAGCACCGCGACGGTCGCCGACCAGGGCGATGTCCCGGCCGTCGCCGGGTCGGTCGAGTCGGTCGCGCAGGACGTCCTGCCCAGCGTGGTCAAGATCGACGTCACCGGGGACCAGGGCTCCGGCGTCCGGCTCGGGGATCATCCTCACCAGTGACGGCACCATCCTGACCAACAACCACGTGGTGGACATGGCCGCCGAGGGCGCGGCCTCGCTGAGCGTGTCGTTCGCGGACGGCTCGACGGCCGACGCCGAGATCCTCGGCACCGACCCGTTGACGGACACCGCGGTCATCAAGGCCACCGGCGTCTCCGACCTCCAGGCCGCCACCATCGGCAAGTCGGCCAACCTCGGTGTCGGTGAGGGGGTCGTGGCGATCGGCTCCCCCTTCGGCCTCGACGCCACCGTGACCAGCGGCATCGTCAGCGCCCTGGACCGCCCCGTCAACGTCGGCTCCGACGGCGACGGCAACAGCACGACGTACCCCGCCATCCAGACCGACGCAGCGATCAACCCCGGCAACTCCGGGGGCCCGCTCGTGGACATGACCGGCGCCGTCGTCGGCATCAACTCCTCCATCCGCACCGCCGCCTCCAGCCAGTCCGGCCAGTCCGGCTCGATCGGCCTCGGCTTCGCCATCCCGATCGACGAGGTCATGCCGATCGTCGACCAGATGGCGGCCGGCGAGACGCCGACCCACGCGCGCCTCGGCATCCGGATCTCCGACGCCGAGGACGGTGCGGCCATCGAGCAGGTCACCGAGGGCTCGACCGCCGCGGACGCCGGCATCACCGAGGGTGACGTGATCACCGCGATCAACGACCAGCGGATCACCGGCGCCGACTCGCTCGTCGCGACCATCCGCTCCTACCGTCCCGGCGACTCGGTCACCGTGACCTGGGAGCGCGGCGGCCAGGAGCAGCAGGCCGAGGTCGTGCTCGACACCGACGCCACCGAGGGCTGAGCCGAGCCGCGCCGACCCGGCCCGTGACCGGGCCGCCGCGGGTAACGGGTCGCGGAAGACGACGCAGCCATTGCGCGGCACGACATGATGGGCGGCACCGGGCCGTACGGCGGTCCGGTCCGCCACGCCCGATGCCGAGGAGCAGCATGCAGCTGGAGCTGACCGCGGAGGACGCCGCCTTCCAGATGAGGATGCGCGAGTTCTTCACCACCAAGGTCCCGCAGGAGATCCGCGACACCGTGCTGCAGGGGCGACACCTCTCACGCGACCAGATCGTGGAGAGCCAGCGCACCCTCAACGGCGCCGGGCTGGCCGTCCCCCACTGGCCCACCGAGTGGGGCGGCCAGGACTGGACCGACCTCCAGCGCCACCTCTGGCACGAGGAGATGCAGCGGGCCGGCGTGCCGATCCCGCTGGCGTTCAACGCCTCGATGATCGGACCGGTGATCGCGCAGTTCGGCACCGAGGAGCAGAAGGAACGCTTCCTGCCGAAGACCGCCAACCTCGACATCTGGTGGTCGCAGGGCTTCTCCGAGCCCGACGCCGGCTCCGACCTGGCCAGCCTGCGTACGACGGCGGTGCGCGACGGCGACGACTGGATCGTCAACGGGCAGAAGACGTGGACGACCCTCGGCCAGCACGGCGACTGGATCTTCACGCTCGTGCGGACCGACCCCGAGGTCAAGAAGCAGGCCGGCATCTCGATGCTGCTCATCGACATGACCACGCCCGGGGTCGAGGTCCGGCCGATCGAGCTCATCGACGGCGGCCACGAGGTCAACGAGGTCTGGTTCTCCGACGTGCGGGTGCCCGGCGACCTGCTGGTCGGCGACCTCAACGGCGGCTGGACGATCGCCAAGTTCCTGCTCGGCAACGAGCGGGTCGGCGTGGCCCCGGTCGGGGCGACCAAGCGGGCGCTCTCGACGCTGAAGGCCGATGCGGCCGCACCTGCTGGACGACCCCCTCGTCCGCGCCCGGGTGGCCGAGCTGGAGAACGACCTGCTCGCCCTCGAGCTGACCGCCCTGCGAGTCGTGGCGCACTCCACCGACGGCGAGCCGCACCCGGCGTCGTCGGTCCTCAAGCTGCGCGGCACCGAGCTCCAGCAGGCGGTGACCGAGCTGGCCCTCGACCTCGCCGGCCCGGCCTCGCTGGGCTCGCGCGCGGGCGACGACTCCCCGCTCGAGGGCTGGGCCCGCCGCAGCGCCCCGACCTATCTCAACTTCCGCAAGGCCTCGATCTACGGCGGGTCCAACGAGATCCAGCGCCAGATCATCAGCCGCACGATCCTGGGACTCTGAGGAGACCGCGATGGACTTCACCTACGACGACGAGCAGCTCGCGCTGCGCGAGGCCGTGCGCGGCCTGCTGTCCACGACGTACGGCGACCACGAGGCGCGGCGACGCACGGTGGCCGAGGAGCCGGGGTTCGACCGGGCCCTCTGGGGCCGCCTGGCCGAGATGGGGGTGCTGGGGCTCCCCTTCAGCGAGGACGACGGCGGCGTCGGTGCCGGCCCGGTCGAGATCGGCATCGTGTGCCAGGAGCTGGGCCGGGTGCTCGCGCCCGAGCCCTACCTCTCCTGCATCGTGCACGCCGGCGGACTCGTCGCCGCGCTCGGGTCGCCCGAGCAGCGCGCCGAGCTGCTGGGTGGAGTGGCTGCCGGCGAGATCCTGCTGGCGGCCGCGGACACGTCGCCCGGGCGGTCGGTGGAGCGCCGACGCCGACGGCGTACGGGCCGCGCAGGACGGTGACGTCCTGGACGCTGAGCGGGGTCTGCGACCCCGTGGTCGGCGGCGAGTCCGCCGACCACTTCGTGGTCACCGCGGCCCTGCCCGACGACGCGGGCACCGGTGTCTTCGTGGTCGCCGCGGACGACGTCGAGCGCACCGGCTACGCCGCCGCCGACCTCACCCGCGCAGCGAGCGTCCGGTTCGACGCGAGCCGCGCCGTGCCGCTGGGCGAGCCCGGGCGCGACCTGCGCCGCAGCGTCGGGATCATCAGCGACCTGACCCGGATCATGGGCGCCAACCAGGCGCTCGGCGTGATGCAGAGCCAGATGCGCGCGACGACCGACTACCTCAAGACCCGCAAGCAGTTCGGCGTCACCCTCAACACCTTCCAGGCCCTCACCTTCCGGGCCGCCGACATGTACGTCTCCCTCGAGCTCGCCCACAGCATGGTCGACTGGGCCACCATGACGATCGCCACCGGCGACCCCGACGCGGTGGCCGACGCCGCCGACCGGGTGGGCCTGCAGATCAGCCGCGCCGGGCGCCACATCGGCCAGGAGGCCATCCAGCTGCACGGCGGCATCGGCATGACCGCGGAGTACGCCGTCGGGGTCGGCACTGCCCACCTGACCGTCCTCGACCAGTGGCTCGGCAACGCCCCGCACCACCTGTCCCGGCTGTCCGAGCGGGTCGGCGACCACGAGATGGTCGAGGCGCTGGGCTGACATGGACCTCTCGCTCTCCGACGACCAGCTGGCCTTCCGCGACCTCGCGCGGACCTTCCTCGAGCGCGAGGCGATCCCGCACCGCACCGCGTGGGACCAGGCCGAGTCGGTCGACCTCGCGATCGTGCCGAAGATGGCCGAGCTCGGCTTCTTCGGACTCACCATCCCCGAGGAGTACGGCGGCGTCGGCGGCGACTACGTCACCTATGCCCTGGCCATGGAGGAGCTCGGCCGCGCCGACTCGGCCCTGCGCGGCATCGTGTCGGTCAGCAGCGGCCTGGTCGGCAAGTCGATCCTGTTCCACGGCACCGAGGAGCAGAAGCAGGAGTGGCTGCCCGAGCTGGCGAACGCCACCAGGCTGGGCTGCTTCGGCCTCACCGAGCCCGACACCGGCTCGGACGCCGGCAACCTCACCAGCCGGGCCGTGCGCGACGGCTCCGACTGGGTCATCGACGGCCAGAAGCTCTTCATCACCAACGGCACCTGGGCCGACGTGGCGCTGGTCTTCGCCCGCACCAGCGACGACGGGCCGCGCGGCGTCACCGCCTTCCTCGTCCCGACCGACACTCCCGGCTTCGAGGCGCGCGAGATCAAGGGCAAGCTCGGCCTGCGCGGCCAGGCGACCGCCGAGCTGTTCCTCAGCGACGTACGGGTGCCGGACTCCGCCGTCCTCGGCGAGGTCGGGCAGGGCTTCAAGATCGCCATGGGCACCCTCGACAAGGGGCGCCTCGCGGTCGCCGCGGGCTGCGTCGGCATCGTGCAGGGCTGCCTGGAGGCCTCGGTCGCCTACGCCACGACCCGCACCCAGTTCGGCAGGCCGATCGCGGCCTTCCAGCTCGTGCAGGACATGATCGCCGACATCTCCGTCGACGCCGACGCCGCGCGGCTGCTCGTCTGGCGCTGCGCCGACCTGATCGACCGCGGCGAGCCCTACGGCACAGCCGCCTCCAAGGCGAAGCTCTTCGCCTCCGAGGCCGCCGTCCGCGCCGCCAACCACGCGATCCAGGTCCACGGCGGCGCCGGCTACGTCGACGACTACCCCGTCGCGAAGTACCTCCGCGACGCCCGCGTGATGACGCTCTACGAAGGCACCTCGCAGATCCAGAAGCTGCTGATCGGCCGCGCCGAGACGGGGATCAGCGCGTTCACCTGAGGCGCCCGCCGCACGTGCCGTGAGCCGACGCTGGGCCAGGCCCAGGGAAGCGCGGCTAGGCGCTGCAGCTTCTTCTGGAAGTCCCCGAGCCGCGCGACGGGGACGAACCCCATCGCCTCGTTGACGCCGATCATGTGGCCGTTGACCTCGGCGTTGTAGGTCGTCAGGCGCAGGATGTCGGGCCGCTCCTTCTGCAGCAGCCGGAGGTTGGCGACCTTCACGGCCACCCCGAGCCGGTGTCCCCGGTCCTGGGGCCGCACGAGGGTGCCCCACTGGTAGGCCCGGCCGGGGTCGTGGACGGTGGTGGCGAGGTCGGAGTAGGCCGACGACCGTTCCGTCGGCGTCGAGCGCGACGGTGTTGTACTTCGTGCGGCCCTGCCTCTCGACCACGGCCTCGCGCTCGCGGATGGCAGCCGGGTCGACCGCCTCCTGCTCGATCTCGAGGTCACCCGTCGGCGCCTCCGTCACGAGGGTCGACGTCAGCTCGGCCCACCCCCGGAGCAGGTCGTCGGGGACCGGGCCCACCCACGAGCGCAGGGCGTACGACGGATGGGCGCGGGCAGCCTCGTCCGCGAGGCGCCCGAGCAGCTCCTCGTCGACCGGCAGCCGCAGCTCGCGCTGCACCTCCGACAGCGCGAGGTCGTAGCCGGTTGCCCTGGCGAACCCGGGTCCGGACGCCCCCTCGCCGTCGGAGCCGGCGTCGTACGTCCAGCCCGCCAGGCCGGTGAGCACCCGTCGCCCGCGGCCCTGCGCGGCGGCCTCCACGTGTCGCAGCACCGCCGAGCCGAAGCCGCGCCGCCGGTGCTCGGGCAGCACGTGCACCGTGCAGCTCGGCCAGCTCGAGGTTGTCGAGCAACGGGGTACGCATCCAGCCGACCGCGACGACCTCACCGCCGAGCCGACCCGATCCAGCCGCCGGACCACGCGGAGGACCCGGTGTCCTGCAGCATCGCCCGCACCTCCTCCAGGCGCCACGGCGTCGCGGCCGCGCCCAGCTCGTGCACCTCGGCGACCTCGTACACGTGGTGCCAGGCGTCGAAGGCGGCGTCGTCGAAGGGGTCGAGCTCGCGGATCTCGAGCACCGGCAGTGGCGTGCTCATCGAGCCCGGGTCACCCGACCCTCGGTCCAGACCGGGCCGTCGGACTCGTAGACCTCGCCGTCGGCGCCGTAGACGAGGAAGCGGTCGAAGCCGCGGGCGAACCAGCGGTCGTGGGTCACCGCGAGCACCGTGCCCTCGAAGGCCTCCAGCCCGGCCTCCAGCGCCTCGGCGGACTGCACGTCGAGGTTGTCGGTGGGCTCGTCGAGCAGCAGCAGAGTGGCTCCCGACAGCTCCAGCAGGAGGATCTGGAAGCGCGCCTGCTGGCCGCCGCTGAGCGACTCGAAGGTCTGCTCGCCGGCGTGCGCCAGCTCGTAGCGGTCCAGCACCCGCGCGGCCTGCTCGCGACCCATGCCCGCGCGACCGCCGGGCGAGCCGTCACCGCGGTGCAGGATCTCCAGGAGCGTGCGTCCGAGCAGCTCGGGGTGCTCGTGGGTCTGGACGAACCACCCCGGCCGGACGCGGGCGCCGAGCTTGGCCTTGCCGGTGTGCGGCACCGGCGCGGGCGGGTCGCCGACCGGTCGGTGCTCCACGTCGGGGTCCGATCCGCCCGCGGCGAGCAGGCGCAGGAAGTGCGACTTGCCGGACCCGTTCGAGCCCAGCACGGCCACCCGTTCGCCGTACCAGACCTCCAGGTCGAAGGGCTTCATCAGCCCGGTGAGCTCGAGATCGGTGCACACCACCGCGCGCTTGCCCGTACGCCCGCCCTTGAGCCGCATGGTCACCTGCTGCTCGCGCGGCTGCTCGATCGGCGGGCCGGCCTCCTCGAACTTGCGCAGGCGCGTCTGCGCGGCGCGGTACTGGGAGGACATCCCGTCGTTGTACTCCGACTTGATCTTGAGCCGCAGCACGAGCGCCTTGATCTTGGCGTGCTCCTCGTCCCAGCGGCGGCGCAGCTCCTCGAAGCGGGCGAACCGGTCGGTGCGGGCCTCGTGGTAGGACGCGAAGTCGCCCGGGTGCGTCCACACCCGGTTGCCGTCGCTGCCCAGCTCGACGGTCACGATCCGCGTCGCGGTGTTGTTGAGCAGCTCGCGGTCGTGGCTGATGAAGAGGATGGTCTTGGCCGACTCGCGGATCCGCTCCTCCAGCCAGATCTTGCCCGGCACGTCGAGGTAGTTGTCCGGCTCGTCGAGCAGCAGCACCTGGTCGGGACCGCGGAGGAGGTACTCCAGCACCAGCCGCTTCTGCTCACCGCCGGACAGCGTGGCCAGCAGGCGGTGGCGGGCCCGGTCGAAGGGCAGCCCCATCGCCGCGATCGTGCAGACGTCCCACGTCACCTCGACGTCGTACCCACCGGCGTCGGCGTAGTCGGCCAGCGCCGTCGCGTACGCCATCTGGGCGCGCTCGTCGTCGCGGTCCATCAGCGTGAGCTCGGCCCTGTCGACACCCTCGGAGGCCGCGCGGACGCGCTGGGGAGCGACGCTGAGCAGCAGGTCGGCGACCGTCTCGTCGCCGCCGCCGTGGCCGACGAACTGGCGCATCACGCCGAGCCCGCCGGAGCGGGTCACGACTCCCGCGTGGGGGGTCAGGTCTCCCGTGACGATGCGCAGCAAGGTCGTCTTGCCCGCACCGTTGGCACCGACGAGCGCCACCTTCTGCCCGTCTCCCACCCGGAAGCTGACGTCGTCGAGCAGGACGCGCCCGTCCGGCAGCTCGTAGCGCACTCCAGCAACGTCGACATGTCCCACGTCGGAGCATTCTCCCCTGTCGGACGGGCCCACGTCACCCCGGTTTCACGCCACCTAGTCTGGAGCGATGAGTGACGACAGGACCATGCGGGAGCGGATGCTCGCCGGCGACCTCTACATCGCCGACGACCCCGAGATCGGCGCCGACTCGCGGCGTGCGCTCGGGCTCGCCCACCGCATCAACACGAGCGACCCCACCGACGCCGACGCGCTGCGTGCGCTCTTCACCGAGCTGCTCGGCCACTACGGTGCCGGCGCGGAGATCCGCCCGCCGTTCCGGTGCGACTACGGCTACCAGACGTCGTTCGGGGCACGGTCCTTCGCCAACTTCGGCCTGGTGTCGCTCGACGTCGCGACGGTGACGATCGGCGAGGACGTGCAGATCGGCCCCAACGTGCAGCTCCTGACCGCCACCCACCCGCTGGAGCCGGGTCCGCGACGCGACAAGTGGGAGGCTGCGCAGCCCATCACCATCGGCGACAACGTGTGGCTCGGCGGCGGCGTCATCGTCTGCCCCGGCGTCACGATCGGCGCCGACACGGTGGTGGGGGCGGGCTCGGTGGTCACCAAGGACCTGCCCGCCGGAGTCGTCGCGGTCGGCTCCCCGGCGCGGGTGCTGCGCGAGCTCTGACGCCCGTACGTCCCTCGTTCAGGCGCCGGTCGGGTGCCGCACCCACACGTTCGGCTCGACGTAGACGGCCGTCCCGTGCTCGGCGTCGCACATGACGGGCGCGAGCGCGCCCGGGACCTCGACCGGACCCGTCCGGTCGAAGGGCAGGCCGGTCCACTCCCGCCACTCCTCCACCGTGCCGGGGATGACCATCGACCGTGGCGCGACCCGGTCGATCCGGCCGCCCGCCCGCACGTGCACCCGCAGCCACGGGTCGACCGGCAGCCCGTCGTCGCGGGTCCGGAAGGCGTACGCCGCCATCGGCTCGTGGACGTCCGTCTTCCCGTTGGGACGCACCGGTGCGAGGAGCTCGGAGAAGCCGAGCCGGGCGGCGTTGTCGCGCAACGCGCCCACGATCCGCCCGGACAGCCCGGCCCCCTGCAGTGCCGGCTCGATGGCGATCTCCACGGCGGAGACGGCATTGGGCTCCTCGCCCCACAGCCGGTTCAGCAGGCCGCTGCGGATGGCGAAGTCCCAGCCGGCGTCCGGCAGCTGCTCCTCGTCCAGCCGGAACGGCACGGAGTGGGCCTTGGCCACCATCCGGCCGGACTCGTCGAGGCACACGAGGACGAAGTCGGCGAACTCCTCGAGCGAGGCGTAGTAGCCGTTGCCGATCGGGTCGTGCTTCATGAACTCGGGCCACGACGTCTCCATGTCCCAGAAGACGTCCATCAGCTCCGGGCGCTCGGCCAGCGTCATGATCTCCAGCTCCATGCGGACATCATCGCGCCGGCCGCAACCGACTTACAGCCGTTCGGCGACCCGCCGCGCGGCCACCTGCAGGACGTCCCACGCGGTCGCGAAGGGCGGCGCGTAGGCGAGATCCATCCAGGCCAGGTCGTCGACCGTGCCTGCCGCCCACAGCACCGCCGCCGCGGCGTCGATGCGCTTGCCGGCCCCGCGACCTCCGACGATCTGCACGCCGAGCAGCCGCCGGGTCGTGCGATCGGCCATCACCCACAGGGCCACCGGGTCGGCCTCGGGCATGTAGCCGCTGGCGGTGGTCCCCTCGGTCACGAGCACCACGGGGTCGTGACCGGCCGCCTCGGCGTCGGCCCGGGACAGGCCGGTACGGGCGATCTCGACGTGGACCTCCCCGAGCGAGAAGCGGGTGATGGCCGTGTCGACCATGCCGTCGAACGCCAGCGTCCCGCCGGCCAGGCTGTCGCCCAGGGCGCGACCGTGCTTGGTGGCGTGCGTGCCGAGGGGCCGGAAGACCCACTGGTCGTCGATGCGCCGACGCACCTCGCAGCAGTCGCCGGCAGCCCACACGTGGTCCGAGACCCGGCCGTGCGGGTCCGGACGCAGGGCGCCGTCCTCGGTGAGCTCCACGCCCGTCCCGGACAGGAAGGCGGTCGCCGGACGTACGCCGATCGCGACCACGACCAGGTCGGCGCTGCGGCTGCCGCCGTCCCAGTGCACGCCGGCCACCCGGTCGCCGTCGAGGTCCAGGCCGGTCACCTCGGCGCCGAGCACCAGCTCGGCACCTGCCTCGACGAGCGCCGCGTTGACGCGCTCCGACATCTCGTCCTCGAGCATGGACATTCCCCGGCCGCGCGTCAGGACGGTCACGTCGAAGCCCCGGCGCAGCGCCGCCTCGGCGACCTCGACCCCGACGTAGCCCGCACCCACGACGACGACGTGCGCGTCGTCGCCGGCCGCGGCGAAGCGGTCGAGCCAGGCGGCACCGTCGTCGAGGGTCTTCACCGCGCCCACACCGGCGTACGTCGTCCCGTCGGGGCGCAGGGCCCAGTCCGGCATGATCGCCGGGGCACCGGTGGCCACGACCAGCTCGTCGAAGGCGATCTCCTCGCCGCCGGCGGTCGTGACCGTCCGCGCGCCGAGGTCGGCCGCGACCACCTCGGTCCCCATCCGCAGGTCGATGCCGGCAGCGCGGTGCTCCTCGGCGGTGCGGGCGACCAGGTCGTCACCCGAGTCGACGTCGCCGGCCATCCAGTAGGGGACGCCGCAGGCGCTGTAGGACGTGTGCGTCCCCTTGTCGAGCACGGTGACCGCGAGCTCGCGGCCGGTGCGCCGGGCGGTGCGCAGCGCCTGGTGGGCGGCCGACATGCCGGCCGCGTCGGCCCCGACGATGACGACCCGCGTGGGTGCGGCGCTCATTCCTCGGTCTGCTTCGCCCACAGGTTGATGCCGGCCTCGACGGCGTACTGGTCGATCTCGGCGAGCTCCTCGTCGGTCAGCGGCGGGCCGGTGAGGGCGTCGAGGTTGGTGTCGAGCTGCTCGACGCTGGAGGCCCCGATGACGGCGCTGGTGACCCGGCGGTCGCGCAGCACCCATTGCAGGGCGAGCTGGGCGAGCTTCTGGCCGCGGCGCTCGGCGATGGCGTTGAGGGCGCGGACCCGGTCGAGCACGTCGTCCTCGAGCCCGGCCAGCGTGGAGCCTGCGCGCGCCGCGCGGGAGTCCTCGGGGATCCCGTCGAGGTAGCGGTCGGTCAGCAGCCCCTGGGCCAGCGGCGTGAAGACGATGCACCCCATGCCCTGCGTCTCGAGCTCGTCGAGCAGGCTCGGACCGCCGTCGTCGGCATCCTCGATCCACCGGTTCAGCAGGGAGTAGGACGGCTGGTGGATGAGCAGCGGCGTGCCGAGCTCGCGGGCGATCGAGGCCGCCTCACGGGTCTTCGACGCGGAGTAGGACGAGATACCGACGTAGAGCGCGCGCCCCGACCGGACGGCGGTGTCGAGGGCCATCATGGTCTCCTCGACCGGCGTCTCGGCGTCGAAGCGGTGGCTGTAGAAGATGTCGACGTAGTCGAGCCCCATCCGCGCCAGCGACTGGTCGAGCGAGGCCAGGACGTACTTCCGCGAGCCGCCGCCCTGGCCGTAGGGACCGGGCCACATGTCGTAGCCGGCCTTGGTCGAGATCACCAGCTCGTCGCGGTAGGGCGCGAAGTCGTCGGCGAGGTAGCGGCCGAAGTTCTCCTCGGCACGGCCGTAGGGGGGTCCGTAGTTGTTGGCGAGGTCGAAGTGCGTCACGCCGCGGTCGAAGGCACGGCGCAGGATCGCGCGCTGCGTCTCCTCGGGACGGTCGGTGCCGAAGTTCTGCCACAGCCCGAGCGACAGGGCCGGGAGCTTGAGCCCGCTGCGCCCCGTGAACCGGTAGTCCATGCCCGAGCTGTCGTCGTACCTGTCCGCTGCCGCCTCGTGTGCCATGACGTCATCCTGCCTGCCGCCACCGACCTCAGGGAGACCCCCGGTCCGGACCGGGGTCGTTCCCGATGGCGCAATCCGGCCGTTCGGGGATCCAATGGACCCATGACCGCGCTGCTGATGATCCCGTCCCGGGTCGGGGGTCGGGTGCGCCACACCGCCCTGCGCCTGGCGATCGCGTCGGCTCGGCGGCTGCCATCGCGCGGCCGCGCCCTGTTCCAGCGCGACGGGCTGGACCCGGTGCCGGCACTGGAGGAGAGCCGCAGCCGCGGCGACGTCGTGCCACTGCTGCGGGTGCTCGGCACCCGCGTCTGGTTGGTCACGGGCTACGACGCCGCCCGCGCCGTGCTGGCCGACTCGGACTCGTTCGCCAACGACGTACGCCACCTCATCGGCCGGCAGGGCCGCGCCCCGGCCGAGCGGATCGGCGGACTGGGCATGACCGACCGGCCCGACCACGACCGGCTCAGGGGGGTGCTGACGCCGCACTTCACGCGGCGCCGGCTGGTCGAGCTGCAGGACGACATCGACCGCGTGGTCGACGAGGCGCTCGACGACCTGGCCGCACACGGCCCGGACGTCGACCTCGTCTCCCGCTTCGGCTTCGCGGTGCCCTTCGGCGTGATCTGCGACCTGCTCGGCCTCCCGGACGTGGACCGGGAGGAGTTCCGCCGTCGCGGCGCCGCCCGGTTCGACCTGCGCGACGGTGGGTCCAGCATCTTCGACACCGCGGCCGGCACCCGCGAGTTCCTGATCGACCTCGTCGCGTCCGAACGGCGCGCGCCGCACCTGCCCGACGGGCTGATCGCCCGCCTGGTGGCCGAGCACGGCGACGACTTCGACGACGTGGAGATCGGCGGCCTCGCGGACGGCGTCTTCCTCGGCGGCTACGAGACCAGCGCGAGCATGCTGTCGCTCGGCACCTACGTGCTCTCCCAGTCCCCCGAGGCGTGGGCGATGCTGCGACGCGGGGACGCCGACGAGGTCGACCGCGTGGTCGACGAGCTGCTGCGCTACGTCTGCCCGGTGCAGATCGCGTTCCCCCGCATCGCCCGGCACGACGTCCGGGTCGGCACCATGACCGTGCGTGCCGGCGACATCGTGGTGGTCTCGCTCACCGGCGCCGGCCGCGACCCGGCGCGGCACGTCGATCCCCAGAGCTTCGACCCGACCACGGCGAGCGCCGGCACCCTCGCCTTCGGCCACGGCCTGCACCGTTGTGTCGGGGCGGAGCTGGCGCGCATGGAGCTGCGGACCGCGCTCGTCGGGCTCGCCCGCCGGTTCCCCGAGCTGCGCATCGCCTGCGACCCGGCCGACCTGCGCTTCACCGAGCTGGCCATCGTCTACGGCGTGGAGGAGCTGCCGGTGCGGCTGGGCGCCGATGTCGGAGTCACCGGGTAGCCGGGGACTCCCACGCCCGCTCCGTACGGTGGAGGGATGTCAGGCCGGTCCCGCCTCGTGATCACCGCTGCCGCGGTCGCGGTCGCGACGGCCTGCTCCGGCCCCGCGTCCGACCCCGTGACGCAGGCGCCCGCCGAGCGGCGTACGACGTCCGCGACGGCCCCGGGCAGCACGCCGGCGAGCACCCCCACCACCGAGCCCACCACCGAGCCCACGACGGAGCCCGCGCCGAGCCCGAGCGCCCCGAGCCGCGCCGGTCCTTCGTCTCCATCCCCGAGCTCGGCATGAGCGACTTCCCCGTCGTGCGCTACCCCGGCTCGCCGGACGACGCGCCCGGCACCGCCCTCCAGAACGCCGGCGAGATGGCGTCGCCACGCGGTCCGACGGGTGGCGTCGGGCCGGGCGAGGTCGGCAACTTCATCGTCACCGGCCACCGCCTCACCGGTGCCGCTCCCCTGCGCTACTCGCCCTCGCTCCGCCGCGGCGACCGCATCCGGGTGCGCAGCGGCGACACGGTCTTCGTCTACGAGGTGCGCCGGACCCGCTGGACGTCGTTCCGGCAGCCGCGGTCGCTGGCCGCGCAGCGCGCGCCGGTCCCGGGTCGCCCCGGGCGGACGGCCACCCGGGCGATGATCACGCTCTCCACCTGCGCCACCCTCGAGGACCACGCAGTCGGCAACTTCTGGTCGGACGAGTTCGACAACCCCGAGCACCGCATCGACAAGATCGGCGTCCTGGTCGCGACGCGCCCTGCCTGAGCCGATATCCCGTTGCCAGCCGGCCCCGACCGCGGTGGAATGCGCGCCATGACCGCAACTGGTGAGGAGAGGTGGCGGGCACCGTCCTTCGTGAACGCTGCCCACGCCTGGATCGACGAGCGCCTCGACGAGCTGGGTCTGGCCCGCACCGGCGAGGTCGAGCAGCCGCACGTGCGCGACTGGGCGACCGCGATGCGGGTGCCCACCGACCGTGGCGTCGTGTGGTTCAAGGCCAACGAGGAGGCCCTGGCCCACGAGGCCGCCGTCCTCGAGCTCGTCGCGGCACGGTCGGCCGGGCGGGTGCCTGCGCCCCTGGCACGCGACCCGCAGACCGGCTGGATGCTGACGGCCGACGCGGGCCAGCGACTGCGCGAGGCGGTCGAGGTCGAGCGAAGCCTCGAGCGGTGGCTCGACGTCCTCGAGGCCTGTGCCCGCGTCCAGCTCGCCTGCGAGGACGACGTCGACACGCTCCTCTCCCTCGGCCTGCCCGACTGCCGCCTCGACACTCTCCCCGCGGCGTACGCCGACCTGCTGGCGGGTCTCGACGACACCGACCCGCGGTTGCCCGGTCGCGAGGTGGTCGAGGAGATGTGCCGCGAGCTGGCGGCGTACGGGATCAGGGAGACCGTGCAGCACGACGACCTGCACGACGGGCAGGTCTTCCTCGGCGCGGGGACGCACCAGCTGCTCGACTGGGGCGACGCCTGCGTCTCGCACCCGTTCTTCACCCTGTCGGTGACGCTCGAGGGCGTCATCGCCTGGGGCGTCGACGACGAGGAGAGGTCCGAGGACGTCGAGCCCTATCTCGCCGCCTACCTCGCTCCCTACCGCGAGCGGTACGACGGCGACCTCCGCGAGGCGGCCGGGCTCGCGATGCGGCTGGGCTGGATCTGCCGAGCGGTCAACGGGGCGCTGCCGCAGGACGCCGCAGGCACCCGGACCCGGCTGAAGATGTTCCTCGACGGCGTCCCGTGAGGCTCAGCCGCGACGCGTCTCCAGCACCCGGAACCCCTTGTGGCTGGCCAGCCGGGTCGTCGGGTACCCCTGGTCGGTGAGCCAGCGCTGGAGCGAGTCGGCGCCGAGGTTCTTGCCCACGACCATCACCGCACGACCCTTCGGCGCCAGGCGCGGGAGCCAGGTCAGCAACAGCTCGTGCAGCGCCTCCTTGCCGATGCGGATCGGCGGGTTCGACCAGATCTCGTCGAAGACCTGGTCGCGCGGCACCTGGTCCTCGGTGCACGCCACGAAACGGCTGTCGAGCCCGGCCGCGCGGGCGTTGTCGTTGGCGAGCAGCAGCGCGCGCTGGTTGACGTCGACGCCGATCACCGACGCCAGCGGCACCGCACGCGCGATGGCCAGCCCGATCACGCCGTAGCCGCAGCCGAGGTCGAGGAACTGGCCCTGGAAGGGCGGTGGGAGCTCACGGAACAGCACGGCGGTCGCGTGGTCGAGGTGGCCCCGGCTGAAGACGCCGGTCCCGGTCTCCACGGTCAGCTCGTGGCCCCACAGCTCGGCGGTGAAGCTCTCCCGCTCGAACGGCACGTCGGGGTCGGCGGTGAAGTAGTGCTCAGGCATCGATCGCCTCTCGTCGGGCACGGGTGCGCTCGGACTGCGCCGCCAGCTCGTCGTCGTCGGGGTAGCCGACCTCTTCCAGCGTCAGCCCGTGCGGGTGTACGACGGTCACGCCGGCGTGGCGGGTCCGACCGGCCATCACCTCGGCCGGCCAGCCCACCGGCCGGCGTCCCTCACCCACCGGGATCAGGGAGCCGACCAGGGCACGGACCATGTTGTGGCAGAAGGCGTCGGCGCGGACCGACCCGACGACCACGCCGCCCTCGTCACGTGCCCACGAGAGGTCGAGCAGGGTGCGGACCGTCGTCGCCCCCGGACGCAGCTTGCAGAAGGCGGCGAAGTCCTGGAGGCCGACCAGCGGCCGTGACGCCTCGTTCATGAGATCCAGGTCGAGCGGTCGGGACCACGCGAGGACGTGGCTGCGCGCGAGCGGGTCGACCAGCTCCGGGGAGTCGGCGACGCGGTAGGCGTAGCGCCGCCAGGCCGCGGAGAAGCGGGCGTCGAACCCGTCGGGCGCCTCCGACCACCCGGCGTACGCGCAGGTCGGGCGGCAGGATCCCCGCCAGCCGGCGGCGCAGGGCGTCGAGCGGCGGGAGGGACGAGCGACCCAGGGACCCCTCGACCACGCCGGGCTCGACATCGAGGTGCGTCACCTGGCCGCGCGCGTGCACGCCCGCGTCCGTGCGCCCGGCCACGATCACCCGGGCCTCCGGCAGGCGCAGTGCGGTCGCGAGCGCCTCCTCGAGGGTGCCCTGCACGGTGCGCAGGCCCGGCTGGGTGGCCCACCCGGAGAAGTCGGTGCCGTCATAGGCACAGTCGATCCGCAGGCGCACGCGACGATCCTAGGCGTCCGGGTCAGGCGTCGGTGACTCCGTCCCGGGGCCGTTCCGTGCCTACTCTTGTCACCTGAGGTGATCTCGCCGGGTGACCCGCTCGCCGAAGATCGTCCTCGAGGCAGGAAAGGTGATGCACCCACCAACCCGAGCGCTCTTCCCCCTGCTGGCCGCGCTGCTGGTGTTGACGCCGGCCGCGCTCGCCGCATCGCCGGCACAGGCGCGCCCGACCACCTCGCTGGACGCCCGGGCCACTGCCCCCGACACCGACGGCGACGGGCTCGACGACGCCTTCGACGGCTGCCCCGCCGTGGCCAGCGGCAACCCGACCGGCTGTCCGACGGTCAAGCGCTCCGCCCGCCTGCGCTACCTGTCCGGCAAGAACGTGCTGCAGGCGCAGGTCGTCTCGTCCGCGACCGCGTGTTCCTCCCGTTCGCGCCTCAAGCTCTGGCGCGCCGGGTCCCAGGGCGACGTCCGGGTGCAGGTGGAGACCGCCAGCTTCTCGGGGCGCAAGCGCTTCAGGGTGCCACGCGGGGCGCGCTACTACGTCACGGTGTCGTCCTCCTACGCCCCTGGCGTCGCCGAGTGCGCGGAGGCCACCTCGCCGACCGTCGCGGTCCCCCGCGGCTCCTGACCGGGCGGCACCCCTGGCCCGACCGGCCTCAGCGATCTGTATTCAATCAATTGGTTGACAACCCGACGGAGCCGTCGTACGGTCTATTCAACCCATCAGTTGAAGAAGGTGTCGCCGGATGACCGACCAGCTCTCCCGGGTGTTCGCCGCCCTGGCCGACCCGACGCGCCGCGACATGGTGGCGAGGTTGACCGAGGCCGACCACACCGTGAACGACCTCGCGGCGCCGTACGACGTCAGCCTGCAGGCCGTCTCCAAGCACCTCAAGGTGCTGGAGGAGGCCGGACTGGTCAGCCGCAGCAGGGAGGCGCAACGCCGACCGGTGCACCTGGAAGCCGAGGTGTTCGACCTGATGACGAAGTGGATCGAGCGCTACCGCCGGCAGGCCGAGGAACGCTTCTCGCGCCTCGACGCCGTGCTCGCGCGGATGCAGGACAACGACACAACGACACACCTACGCAGGAAGGAACCGCATCATGACCACCGTGCAGACCCCGCAGACCCGCTACCCCGAGGCCGCCATCGTCGCCGACGAGCGCGTGCCGGCCGTCCACATCTGGCGCGACTTCGCCGCCACCCCCGAGCAGCTGATGCGGGCCCACACCGACCCCGAGCTCTTCGCCCAGTGGATCGGCCCGGACTCGCTCACCACCCGCATCGACCACTGGGACTGCCGCACCCTCGGCTCCTACCGCTACGTCGCCTCCCGCGACGGGGAGGAGTACGCCTTCCGCGGCACCTTCCCCGAGGTCAGCGACACCAAGATCATCCAGACGTTCGTCTGGGAGGGCATGCCCGACGCCATCGCCCTGGAGACGATGACCTTCGAGGACCTCGGCGACGGCCGGACCCGTCTCCACGGGTTCTCCCTGTGCGACTCCTTCGAGGGCCGCGACGGGATGCTGTCGAGCGGCATGGACGTCGGCGTCCACGAGGGCTACGCCAAGCTCGACCGACTCCTCGCAGCCGGTTCGCTCTGATGGCCCTCCCGGAGACTCCGGCCGCGCGCCACCGGTCCGTGGCCGGAGCCTTCGGCGGCCTCGTCGCCGGGGCCGGGGACTGGTCGGCGCCGGCGCCCGTCGACGGGTGGACGGCCCGCGACGTGGTCGGCCACCTCGTCGAGTGGTTCCCCGGCTTCCTGTCCGGCGGCGGCGTCGAGCTCGCCCCTGGCCCGGCGGTCGGTGACGACCCGGTCGCGGCGTGGCAGCACCACGCCGACGGCGTCCAGGCACTGCTGGAGGAGCGCGGCGAGGAGTCGTTCACCCACCCCTACGCCGGTACCCACCGCCTCGCCGACGCGATCGACCAGTTCTACACCGCGGACGTCTTCATGCACTCCTGGGACCTCGCCCGCGCCACCGGCCAGGACGTCGACCTCGACGAGGACTACGCCGCCGCCCTGCTCGGCGGCATGCGCGAGATGGAGGACGTGCTGCGCGGGTCGGGACAGTACGGCCCGCCCGTGCCCGTCGCCGCGGACGCGCCCGTCGCCGACCGGCTGATGGGCTTCATCGGCCGCGACCCCGCCTGGACGCCGCCCAGCGGTGAGTGAGGCCGGTTCCGGGCCTTCGGAACCGGCCTCACTCACCGCTCAGGACAGCTCGGAGGCGTACGGCGGGTCCGCGCCGGGCCGCGACACCGTGACCGCGGCCGCTGCGACGGCGCGCGCCAGGACGCCCTGGACCTGCTCGGACGTCAGCGCGACCACCCGCGCCCCCGCCCCGGCGCCGACGGCGCCCAGCGACCAGAGCGCGTCCACCAGGGCGGCCCCGAAGGTGTCTCCGGCCCCGATCGTGTCCACCACCTCGACCGTCACCGGCGGTACGTCGACGCGACCGGCGGCCGACCACCACGTCGCCCCGTGCTCGCCCTTGGTCACCACGAAGGCCGCGGCGCCGCGTCCGAGGACCTTGCTCGCCACCAGCTCCTCGGACGCGTCGGGCCAGAGCACGGTCAGGTCCTCGTCGCTGCCCTTCACCAGGTCCGCCAGGGCGACCAGCTGCTCGACCCGGGCCACCAGCTCCTCGCCCACCCCGGTCACCTGCGGGCGGGCGTTGAGGTCGTAGTAGGTGAGCGCTGTGGGGCGTCGCGACGCGAGCTCGGCCCGTACGACGTCGGCGCCGGGGTCGAGCACCGCGCCGATCGAGCCGCACGCGACCACCACTGCCGTGTGGTGCTGCGGCAGGTCGGCCGGCGCCGGGTCCCACGCGATGTCGAAGACGTAGGTCGCTGCGCCGTCCGCTCCGATGGTCGCCGTGGCCGAGGCGGTCCGCGCGAGGCGGGCCGGGTCGCCGGCCATCGAGACGCCGTTGTCACGCAGGTGTCGCGCCACCAGGTCGCCGTACTCGTCCGGGCCCCAGGCGGACGCGAACCAGACCGGACGGTCGAGCCGGGAGAGCGCGACCGCGCAGTTGGCGGCGCTGCCGCCGGGGAACGCGGTGTCGGTGCCGTCGCGCCGCACGACGTCGACGAGCGCCTCACCGACCACGAGTGCGATGTCTGCCATCCCGGGTGTCTACCGCACATGCGACGAGGCCCGCCACCCACAGGGGGTGACGGGCCTCGTCGGGTGTGTCAGTCGATCACTCGCCGGCGCGGGTGAAACCAGCTGCCTCGGCGGACTCGACGGAGTCGAACCACACCTCGGCGACGGTCTGGCCGAACCACTGGCCGTCGGGCTCGTGGAACTTCATCGAGTCCTCGTTGCCCTTGATCGGGAAGCCCTCGGGGGCCTCCTCGACGTCCTCCATCGGCGCGTGCGAGCCGGCGAACTTGCCCTTCACGTTGCCGTCAGTGACGCCCTCGTCGGCCGCAACGCCGGCAAACGCCTGGACGTCAGTGCCTTCGGTCTCGTCAGCCTCGGTCTCGACGACCTCGGTCTCCTCGGCGGCCGGGGCGGGTGCCGCGGCGGCGTCGGTCTTCCGGGTCGAGGGAGCCTTGGGGCTGTAGGCCTCGGTGACGAGCTCGATCACGGCCATCGGCGCGTTGTCGCCCTTGCGGGGACCGATCTTGGTGATGCGCGTGTAGCCACCGGGACGCTCGGCCATGACCGGCGCGATCTCGGTGAAGAGCGTGTGCACGACCGACTTGTCGCGGACGGTCTTGAGGACCTCGCGGCGGTTGTGCAGGTCGCCCTTCTTGGCCTTGGTGATCAGCTTCTCCGCGACCGGACGCAGCATGCGCGCGCGGGTCTCGGTGGTCGTGATCCGGCCGTGCTCGAACAGGGCCGTGGCCAGGTTGGAGAGCATCAGCCGCTGGTGGGCCGGGCTACCGCCGAGGCGCTTGCCCTTCTTGGGAGTAGGCATGTGGTGCCGTCCTTCTCTCGGGCCGTGTCAGGTACCCGGGTAGACGACCGCCCTGCTGGTGGACAGGTGCCGGTCGGTTTGTGTTGGGGTGGAGATGGAGTGAGGTGCGAGCGGGAGCCCGGAGGCTCAGAGCTGCTCGTCCTCGATGAACGCGTCGTCGTCGTCGTCGCCGTAGGCGGCGAGGGCCGCGTGCGGGTCGAAGCCGGGAGCGCTGTCCTTGAGGGACAGGCCCATCTCGACGAGCTTGGCCTTCACCTCGTCGATCGACTTGGCGCCGAAGTTGCGGATGTCGAGCAGGTCCTGCTCCGAGCGCGAGATGAGCTCACCCACGGTGTGGATGCCCTCGCGCTTGAGGCAGTTGTAGCTGCGGACCGTGAGCTGCAGGTCCTCGACCGGCAGGGCCAGGTCGGCGGCGAGCTGCTCGTCGACCGGCGACGGGCCGATGTCGATGCCCTCGGCCTCGACGTTGAGCTCGCGGGCCAGGCCGAAGAGCTCCACCAGCGTCTTGCCGGCCGAGGCGATCGCGTCGCGGGGACGGATCGACGGCTTGGTCTCGACGTCGATGACGAGGCGGTCGAAGTCGGTGCGCTGCTCGACACGGGTGGCCTCGACCTTGTAGGTCACCTTCAGCACGGGGCTGTAGATCGAGTCGACCGGCATCCGGCCGATCTCGTTGTCGGCACCCTTGTTCTGGACGGCCGAGACGTAGCCGCGGCCACGCTCCACGACGAGCTCCATCTCGAGCTTGCCCTTGTCGGACAGGGTCGCGATCTTGATCTCGGGGTTGTGGACCTCGACACCGGCGGGCGGGGTGATGTCGGCGGCGGTGACGTCACCGGCACCCGACTTGCGCAGGTACATCACGACCGGCTCGTCGTGCTCGGAGGAGACGACGATGCCCTTGAGGTTGAGGATGATCTCGGTCATGTCCTCGGTGACGCCCTCGATGGTCGAGAACTCGTGCAGGACGGAATCGACCTTGATGCTGGTGACGGAGGCACCGGGGATGGAGCTGAGGAGCGTACGGCGCAGCGAGTTCCCGAGCGTGTAGCCGAAGCCGGGCTCGAGGGGCTCGATGACGAACCGCGAACGGAACTCGTCGACGGTCTCTTCCGTGAGGGTGGGGCGCTGAGCGATGAGCACGGAGTGTTTCCTTCCCGGATCCACCCGCTATATGACGGATCCGAACCATGAGGTTGGCGGAGAAATGAAGTTGGAAGAGGGGCGTCAGTGGCCGACCGGTTGCCCGGGCGACCACTGACCGTGAGTCACTTCTTCGAGTAGTACTCGACGATGAGCTGTTCCTGGACCGGCACGTCGATCTGCGCACGGATCGGAACCTGGTGCACGAGGATGCGCATCCGCGACGGGATGGCCTCGAGCCATGCCGGGACGTGGCGCTCGCCGTGGGTCTCGCGGGCCACGATCAGCGGCGTCATCTCGAGCGACTTCTCGCGCACGTCGATGATGTCGTGGTCGCTGACCTGGAAGGACGGGATGTCGACCTTGTGGCCGTTGACCAGGAAGTGGCCGTGGACGACGAGCTGGCGGGCCTGGCGACGCGTACGAGCGAAGCCGGCGCGGTAGACGACGTTGTCGAGGCGGCACTCGAGGAGCTGCAGCAGGTTGTCGCCGGTCTTGCCCTGGCGACGGCTGGCTTCCTTGTAGTAGCGGACGAACTGCTTCTCCATCACGCCGTAGGTGAAGCGGGCCTTCTGCTTCTCGCGGAGCTGCAGCAGGTACTCGCTCTCCTTGATGCGACCGCGGCCGTGCTGGCCGGGAGCGTAGGGACGCTTCTCGAAGGCGGCGTCGCCGCCGACGAGGTCGACACCGAGACGGCGCGACTTGCGGGTCATGGGTCCGGTGTAACGGGCCATGTCAGTCTCTCTTTCTCAGTCTCGGGTCAGACGCGGCGGCGCTTGGGAGGCCGGCATCCGTTGTGGGGGGTGGGCGTGACGTCCTGGATGGTGCCGACCTCGAGGCCGATGGCACCCAGCGAACGGATCGCGGTCTCGCGACCCGAACCCGGACCCTTGACGAAGACGTCGATCTTCTTCATGCCGTGGTCCATGGCCCGACGGCCGGCGGCCTCGGCGGCCATCTGCGCGGCGAACGGGGTCGACTTGCGCGAGCCCTTGAAGCCGACGGTGCCGGCGGAGGCCCACGAGATGACGGCGCCGGTCGGGTCGGTGATGGTGACGATGGTGTTGTTGAACGTGCTCTTGATGTGGGCTTCGCCCTGAGCGACGTTCTTCTTCTCCTTGCGGCGGACCTTGGTCGCGCGGCTCTTGGGAGGCATTCACTAACTCCTGATGAGGTCTGGTCGAAAAGCTTCTGGGAAGAGAGCGGGGATCACTGCGCCGGGGCGCAGGTCACTTCGCCTTCTTCTTGCCGGCGACGGTGCGCTTGGGACCCTTGCGGGTACGCGCGTTGGTCTTGGTGCGCTGACCGCGGACCGGGAGGCCCATGCGGTGGCGACGACCCTGGTAGCTGCCGATCTCGATCTTGCGGCGGATGTCCGCCTGGACCTCACGTCGGAGGTCACCCTCGATCTTGAAGTTGGCTTCGATCTCGTCGCGAAGCTTGACCAGCTCCTCGTCGCCCAACGTGTGGACGCGCGCGTTCGGGTCGACCCCGGTTGCGGCAAGGAGCTGCTGGGAGCGGGTACGGCCGATGCCGTAGATGTAGGTGAGTGCGATCTCGATGCGCTTGTCGCGCGGGAGGTCGACACCAACGAGGCGTGCCATGTGGCGTTTCCTGTCTGTTCATCGCTTTGGTTTCTGGTCGTGTCGCGTCTCATCCCGCCTCGGGTGAGCTCCGGCCAAAGCGCCGGAGGTGGATTCGGTCAGGGAGTCCGGGGACTCACTGCCTAGCGATCACGTTGTGTGGAGTTGCTGTTCAGGCCCTCTTGCCGCAAGCGGCTGCGAGGCTTGCGCGGTCGCTGTGCCCGGGCTCCGCCCGGTCTCAGCGACCTTGCTTCACCCTTGCCGCTGCTTGTGGCGCGGGTTCTCGCAGATGACCATGACCCGGCCGTGACGGCGGATGACCTTGCACTTGTCACAGATGGGCTTGACGCTGGGGTTGACCTTCATGTCAACGATTCCTTGCTACTCGGCTGGCTGTCACTTGTAGCGGTAGACGATCCGACCCCGGGTGAGGTCGTACGGCGAGAGCTCCACCACGACCCGGTCCTCGGGGAGGATCCGGATGTAGTGCTGGCGCATCTTGCCGCTGATGTGGGCGAGCACCTTGTGTCCGTTGGCAAGTTCCACGCGGAACATGGCGTTGGGAAGGGCCTCCGTGATGGTGCCCTCGATCTCGATCACGCCTTCTTTCTTCGGCATGTCCTCCACAATCTGTTGTCTGTTTGTCTACCGTGGCCCGGGAACCGCCCGACCCCTGCATGCAGGGAGCCGGTGGACCTCGTGAGGCGGATCCGGGAACCTCTTCCCGGGCGCACGCCGATCCGTTGAGGATCGGACGAGGTCCGGGCAGCCGCGAGGCGCCACGAAACACAGCCCACGTTGGGCCGAAGAGCGAGTTTAGTCCGATGCCGCGCGGGAACGCCAATCAGCGCGGTGCCGCAGCCGGGCGATCCGTCCTCCGGAGGTCGCCCCGGGGTCCGCGGCGGCCGCCTGCGCGGGCTCGTCGCCCGCATCGGCCGTGGGCCGATCGGGCCGCAGCGACCGGAGGCTGATCGCGGCCAGCAGTCGCTGGCGACGACCGACGCCGTGCGACATCGCCCGGCGCTCGGCGTCGATGG
Source organism: uncultured Actinomycetota bacterium (assembly GCA_963778975.1). Classification (GTDB taxonomy): domain Bacteria; phylum Actinomycetota; class Actinomycetes; order Propionibacteriales; family Nocardioidaceae; genus Nocardioides. The sequence goes on along the minus strand of CAVZWM010000023.1, from coordinate 47,523 downwards.
ACTCCCAGTAGGTCACCGCCGACGCCGCCTCGGGGGCACGGGGGCCGAAGACGAAGCTGTCGGCACGGCGGGCCAGCGAGGGCGCCTGGTCGGACACGATCCCGACCGACTGCTCGCGCCGGGTCACGGTGGGCCCCAGGGGCACCACCTGGCCCAGGTCGCGGGCGTGGTCGACCAGCTCGCGCCAGGCGCCGACGAACCGGGCCGACGGCGACTCGGCGCTGCGCCGGCGGTGCCGGCGCCACACCTTGACGCCGACGATGGCACCCAGGAGGAGGACGAGCAGGAGCAGCGGGCCACCGACGTAGGTCACCACGACCCCCAGCCAGCCGGGGATGCCGGGGATGAGCCCCTCGTCCTCCGCCTCCTCCTTCTTCTTGCGCGTGGCCTTGCGCTCCTTGAGGTCCGCGTCGCTCTGCTCGCCCGCGTCGGAGGGCGGCGGGATCGGGTTCGGGGGCGGGATCACGGTGCCCGACATGGGCGTGTTGGTCTCGGGGATCTGGTCGGCCGGCGGGGTGGTGGACATGAAGGAGTCGGTGGGGAGCGTGCGCCACGAGCCGTCCGCGGCCCGGAGCTCCACCCACGCCGAGACGTCCTTGCCGGTCACCCGGCCGCCCTCGGGGACCTCGGCCCCCAGCACGACGCGGGCAGGTACGCCGATGTCGTTGGCGATGAGCGCCATCGTGGCGGCGTACTGCTCGTCGTTGCCCACGATCTGCGGGGCGTTGACGAACTCGTCGGAGAGCCGCCACACGCTGTGCCCGGCGACGTAGACGCGTTCGGTGCGACCGATGCCGTCGCTGTACTTGCCCTCGGTCCTGAGGTGCTCGGCCGCGGCGAAGACCCGGCCCATCGGGTCGGTGGCCGACTTCTCGGTCCACTTCTCCGACGGCCCCTGGATGAACGCCGCCTCGGGCGGCAGCGGCGACAGCTCGCTGGAGGCGGTCGTGGTGGGCGCCAGGGAGTCGTCGGGTCGCACCGCGGTGAACGAGTAGCGGTCGCCGGGCTGCAGGCCCGTCGGCACCACGGCGGTCGAGGTGGCGAGGTTGTAGCGGAACACCTCGGCCTTGCTGCGCGCGTCGGCGGTCTCGAAGTCCATCGACTCGAGCGCACCCACGGTCGGCAGCCAGACGCCGGACCAGCCCTCCCCCAGGGTGACGGTGACGTCGACCTCCTCCCCCTCGGCCGGGTTGTCGATGGTGGAGGACACCCGCTGGAAGGAGTCGTCGGCCACTTCGGGCAGGGCGTTGTCGGTGGCACCCCAGACCATGCCGTCGTAGCGGTCCATGGTGGCGAAGCGGATGCGGGTGCCGGCCTCGACGCCGGCGACGTCCATCAGGGTCTTGTCGTAGACGTTGGTCCGGTCGGGACGGCCCTTGGGGTCGACGTACTTGCGGAAGCCCGCCAGCGGCGAGGTGTAGCGGCCGATGTCGAAGGGCGGCTCGACCCAGTTGCGGGCGACCACGCGGCCCTCGTCCTGGGCGATCAGCGCGCTGGCCGGAAGTGCCAGCGCAGCAGCGGCCACGAGCATCGCCGCGCTGCCGAGCACGCGGACCCAGGAGGTGGATCCGCCCTGCACGGTGGCGCTCGCCCGGCGGGCGCGCAGTGCCAGCCAGGTGAGGGCACAGCCCGCGAAGGCCGCCCCCTGCACCAGCAGCGACTGCGGGTGACGTACGCCGAGGACGATCGCGCCCACGAGCACCAGCGTCACCCCCACCACGGGCAGCGCGGCGTGCAGCCAGGGCCGGCGCACTCCGAGGCCCGCCAGGCCCAGCCCGACCAGTCCCGCCACCATCCCGGCCAGCCACGGCAGCACGAGCAGCGGACCGTCCCCGTCGATGGGCGGGAGCGTGGTGAGCAGGTCCTTCCACCCGAAGACGGCCTCGTCGGCCACGCGGGCGAGCGTCGAACCGCTGGGCAGGACCGCGGAGTCACCCAGCGAGCGCAGGCACAGCGGCCCTCCCAGGAGGAAGAACAGGACCACGCAGACGACCACGGCCGAGATGAACGGCCAGCCGGCTGCCCGGGTGAGGTGGGTGGCGACCACGGCGATGAGGGCACCGAGCATGCCCACGCCGAGGTAGGCCCAGCCGGTGAACGAGGAGCCGAAGGCGCTCAGGGCGATCGCCGTCAGGAGCAGGGTGAAGCCGATGTCGATCCAGGCGTCGCGGTCGGGAACGAGCCGGTGGGACCGGACGCGGGTCCGGGTGCCGGTGGTCATCATCGGACGCTCCATCGCAGGAGGCCGCCGATGTCCTCCTTGGCGGCCAGGTGGAGGACGGGGAGACCGCCCGTCTCGGTGACCTTGCTGGTCCCCTCGGGGTCCACCACGACGCCGAAGCGCCGGACCTCGGGCGGGAAGGCCGCAGCGGCGCGCAGGATGTCGGTGAACTCGGTGCGAGCGCCGCCCAGGAAGAAGGCCAGGCTGGTGTCGGGAGCCACCAGGGTCGCCTGCCGCCCCGACCGGATGAGGCCGCGGTCGCCGAACTCGGCGCGGCACACCGCATCCAGGGCGAGGTGGCCCTCGGAGCCGGTGGAGGCGTGGCTGCCGCAGACGAAGGAGACGTCGAAGTCGTCCAGCACGGCTCGTACGGCGATCGAGGCGGCCACCGCCATCGCGGACTCGAAGTCCTCCGGGTCGGTCCACGCCGAGGCCCGGTCGTCGACGACGATCGTCGCGTGGCTGCGCCTGGTGTCGAGGTATTGCCGTACGAGCAGGCTGGACTCGCCCGTGGACGCCATCACCTTGGCCGAGGAACGCCAGTGGATGTGACGCAGGTCGTCGCCGGGGACGTACTCGCGGAGCGCGTGGAAGGCCAGGTCGCTCTGGCTGACGGCATCGGTCGAGACGCCCTCGAGGTCGCGCAGCAGACCGGCACCGAGGGACTCCAGGGGCAGCAGGTGGGGTCGCACCAGCACCTCGCGGACCGGGGTCCACACCATGTCGCGCGAGAACAGGCCGATCGGGTCGCCCCGTCGGGTCATCGCAGGGCCCACGGCGATGACGCCGCGGCGCTCGGTGCGGATGGTGAAGGACTCCTCGTGCGTGGCGCCGCTGGCCAGCGAGCCGATGCCGTAGCGGTGGATCGACGAGCCGACCGGCACCTCGAGCGTGGTCGGCACCAGGCGCGAGGAGGCGCGGTTGACCACGACCACCCCGGCGGCCACCGACTCCCCCGCCGCCACCCGCTCGGGCTGGAGGCGCAGGTCGACGCTGACGGCCGTACGGCCCAGGAGGAAGGGCGCGGCGAGCACGAGCAGGATCAGGCACGCGAACGCCAGGACAGCCAGCTCACGCCACTGCGTGAACGTGGCGACCAGGGCCGCGCCCAGTCCGATCGCGAGGACCAGCCAGCCGATGGGCTTGATGACCTCGAGTGCGTCGTTCAGCCTCCGCCTGAATCCGTGTGGGCTCATCGACGCGTCAGGCTCCTACGCGGTCGGTGGGGGGTGCCACCGAGTCGAGCAGTCGCGAGATGACGGTCTGGACGTCGACCCCGCTGAACTGCGCCTCGGCGTCGAGGAGCATCCGGTGCGACAGCACCGGCTCGGCGAGGTCCTTGACGTCGTCGGGCACGACGTGGTCGCGTCCGTCAGCGGCGGCCCAGGTCTTGGCGACACGGACGAGGGCCAGGCAGCCACGCGGGGAGAGACCGAGCTTGACGTGCGGCTGGCGCCGTGACTCCTCGGCCAGCTCCGCGACGTAGCCGATCACGGCCGGGTCGACGTAGACCTGGTCGGCCAGACCGCTCATCTGCGCGATCGTGGCAGCGGTGATGACCGGCGTCACGAGGGACGCGCGGTCGCGCACCGCGGCGTTGTTGAGCAGCTCGACGGTCGCCTGGCGGTCGGGGTAGCCCATGCGAGGTCTTCATCAGGAACCGGTCCAGCTGCGCCTCGGGGAGGCGGTAGGTGCCGGCCTGCTCGATGGGGTTCTGGGTGGCGATGACGAGGAACGGCCTGCCCACGGGGTGCGCGACGCCGTCGACGGTGACGCGACCCTCCTCCATGACCTCCAGCAGGGCCGACTGCGTCTTCGGCGAGGCGCGGTTGATCTCGTCGGCGAGGACGATGGTGTGGAAGATCGGTCCGGGGTGGAACTCGAAGGTGCCCTTGTGCTGGTCGTAGACCGTCACACCCGTCACGTCGGAGGGCAGCAGGTCGGGCGTGAACTGGATACGGGCGTGGCTGCCCTGGACGGTGTTGGCCAGCGCCCGGGCGAGCATCGTCTTGCCGGTGCCGGGGAAGTCCTCCAGCAGGACGTGGCCCTCCGACAGCAGGCAGGTCAGCGCCAGGCGCACCACATGGCGCTTGCCGAGCACGGCCTTCTCCATGTTGTCGGTGAGCTGGTCGAAGGTGGTCTTGAACCACTCGGCCTGTTCCGGGCTGATCGTCATGCTGCTCCTGGTGGTGTGGGGGCCTGACCTGTGCGCGTCGCGTGGCCAGCTGCCGGCGTTCATGGAACGGGGTGTCGAAGTTGATCGTGCCGATGGAGCCCGCGAACTTGCAGTTGCCGTGACTCGTCTCCCCTGACGAGTAGTAGGGGTGACCTGGGCGGAGTAGGTCTGCCCGATCCGCTCGCGGTGCGTCGCGGCCAGAACTTGTCGAAGTCGCAGCTCCAGCTGCTGCGAGCTGCCGTTGGGGAACGTGATGCTCAGGACACGCGTACGCAGCTGTCCGCCGTGAACTTCAGTCGCAACACCTCAGCACACGCGCGGCTGGTCCGGGTGAGTCGTCCTGGCAGCCGGCGTCGCCGCGTGCAGATCCCGATGGTCGGCGGGCGGTGGGGGACCCGCGTCCACGCTGTTGGACCCGGTGGCCTGGCCCCGTCCGCCCGGAGCAGTCGTCGGAGACCGTCACGAACGATCTCCTGCTCCTGCTCGAAGGCATCCGTCTGTGAACGCAGTGATCGGCTGAAGCTGAAGGCACCGACCCCGCTCGGCCGGAACGTTGATCACCTGCGTCGGAGCCGCCGTGGATCCTGCACCTGGTACGTCACCTCGGCCGGGTCGCCGTTGCTGGTGCCGGTGATGATCCAGGGATCGTCCTTGCCGTTGACGCCGGTCGGCGCGATGTCGCCGAGCCTTCCGTCGAGAGGGCCGTAGGTCTGGACGTTCTGCTGCGCGCTGAGCGTGCACCCCGCCGGGGCCTTCTCGTTGCACACGCGCAGCTGGACCGGGTGAGGACTGCTCGTTGCTGGGCACCTGGACGCGCGTGGTGACGTTGCTGCCGGTCTGCTGTTGAAGCGACCTGTACGACCAGCCCGCCGACGAGGATCTCGACCCTGCTCGTCGGTGCCGCGGGAGTCCGGCACGGTGTACTGGAGCTGCACCTCCTGGCTCGTTCCCGGTGGCGACGGCCGTGCAAGCCCCCCCAGGCGGCCGGGCCGACCCACGGCCTCGATGGCGGTACCCGCACTGGGCTGCGACCGGTTGCCGGCAGCGTCGCCGGGCTGAGTTGGCGGCCACGACGGTGTAGGTGTAGACGAGTCCGTCGTAGGGGACGCCGGTGTGGGTGCACGTGAGCGAGGCGATCTTCTGGCACCCCGGGACCACGCCGGACGACGATCCGTTCGTGTAGCTGACGTGTAGACCGTGGGTCCCGGGCCCTTCGGGAGAGCACCGCACGCCAGGCCGATCCTGCAGTGCGGTCTGGCTGGCGCCTGGCCTCCAGGTCGGTCACCGACGGCTGCACCTGGCGCGGCTGGGGTACCGAGCGGCTGCATCTCGGGAGACGACCTGGGCGCCGAGAAGCCGACCTTGTTGCGCGCCTTCACGGTGAACGATGTACTTCTCGTTGTTGTTGAGGCCGGGCACGGCGAAGCTCGTCGCGCCGGACACCGTCTGCTGTCCACCGGGCCACGTCAGGGTGTAGTCCAGGACCTTCGAGGTCTGGGTCCGGGGCTTGTCCCAGGCGACCGTGATGGTGCCGTCACCGCGATCGACCATCCTGATGTTCTCGACCCGGCCGGGCTCGGTGTCGGCGCGCGCCTGCTCCGACTCCTGGCTCCACTCGCCGGGGCCGACCCGGTTCACCGCCTGGACGCGGAAGCTGTAGCTGTCACCGTTCGTGAGCTTGCGGAACACGCACGTGTTGGTGTCACACCTCTGCTGGGCGCCCTTCCGCTGCTCCTTGACGTTGTAGTAGAGGATCGGGGCGCCTCCATCGTCGTCGGGCGGCTCCCAGGACATGGTGATGGTCTCGGACTGCGACTTGGAGAACGGGCGAGGAGCGCCGGGAGCACTCGGCGTGCCGACCACCTCGAACTGGATCCGTCCCTGCGCCACCCGCTCCGGGGGCGGGTCCGACGTGCCGACGTCACTCATCACGATCGTGAAGCTGGCCTGCACCCCGCGTGAGTCCTTCGCGGCCGTCAGGGTCAGCCTGCTCCCGCTCGTCGTGGCTCGCACGCCGGAGTTGCCCTGGGACCGGACCGACACGATGGTCGGCTCGGGCTGGGAGACGCCTGCCTGGAGGTAGGACGCCAGGTCGTAGGTGCGGCTCGTCCCGGCCTCCATGGTCTCGACCCTGACCGGCGACAGGCTGGGCGGCGGTGCCTGCGCGAGGCGGAAGCGCACCTCCTCGGTGTTGCTCCCTCCCGCCTGGACGGTCAGGACGGCCTCTCCCCCGCGCGTCGCGTCCTCCGCGGCGCTGATGGGCACCACCGAGCCCTGCGGGGACCCGGCGTCGAGACCGTCGAGGTCGGACGACCACGTCGCCTCATAGCTCAGGCCTGCCTGCGTCGCGCGGGTCGAGGGTGAAGACCGTGCAGAAGTTGGCGATGTCGAGGTCGTACTCCTGGCCGGCCGAGATCGGGATGACCGTCGAGGGACACTCGAGCACCGGGGTGTCGTCGCCGACCTGCACCGGGATGGAGAGCAGCACCGTGGCACCGTCGTCGGTGGTGGACGTGTCCTCGTTCCCGCTGGCATCGCGCGCCGTGGTGACCTCCACGAGGAGCGCGCCCGGGCCACGGAAGCCCGCGGACGCGCTGAGCTCGAAGCGGTTGTCCCCGGCGGGCCCCACGTTGAGGGCGGTGGGCGAAGCACTGTAGGAGCGACGACCCGAGGCCACGCGCACCTCCGCACCGGCGGGAGCATCGACGTAGTCACCGATCCTGCCGGTGACGCTGCCACCCTCGTCGAGGTCGATCTGCGCGCCGGGCAGGACGAAGGGGAGCCCGCTCCCGGTCGGCGGGACGTAGACCGAGGCCGCGGCAGCAGCACCGTCGCCGTCCTCGACGCGGAAGGGCAGCACCTTGGGCGCGGCGCCCCGGTTGGCCCGGACCTGTGCGCCGTCGACGACGGTGGCGTCGGGATCGCCGTAGACGTCGGTCACGATCAGGTCGTCGGCCGACCCGTCCGGGTCGTAGGCACCGTCGAGCACGTCGACGACGACGCTTCCGCTGTCGTTGGCTCGCCCGAAGGCGTCGTAGACCACTGGCGGATTGTTGAAGTCCTCGGCAGTCTCCAGGGTCATGGTCGCCCGCGACTCGGCCAGGCCGTTGGTGACGCGGTAGACGACCACCACGGGCGGACCCGCCAGCGCGCCGGGCGCCTTGACGGTCACCAGGTCGGTGTCCGGGTCGATCGCGGCACCTGCAGGAGCGTCGATGAGCTCGATCCGTACGTCGTCCCCGGGCGCGATGAAGTCGTTGGCCAACGGGTCGAAGGTGGCCGTCCGACCCGGCTCGACCGTGAGCCGGTCCGCGACGGCGAGCGGCGGCTGCGGCTGGCCGGGCGGCACCACGGCGACCCGGACCAGGCCCGTGGCGAACGCGCCCTGGGAGTCGACCACGGAGTAGGTGAACTCGTCCGTCCCGACGGTGCGCGGATAGGCCTGGTACTCGAGGAAGTTGCCGCCGAAGGAGACGATCCGGCCCAGGCGGGGTGCCGACGTGATGCCGGTGACGGTGACCGGGTCGCCGTTGCGGTCCACTCCGACTCCCGGGACGCGGACCTTGATCGTGTCGGCGGAGACCACGCGGCCCTCGAGGGTGGGCGGCTCCGGGGGGTCGTTGGGGTCGTCGGCCGGGACCACGGTGACGAACAGTCGCCCGACGGCGCGTTGCCCGTCCAGGTTCTGCGCGATGTAGGTGACCTCGTAGGTGTCACGCTCCTTGATCTTCGACGGCGCGACGTAGCGCACCAGGCGACCGGAGACGAAGGCCTGCCCGAGGTCGCCGGTGACGTCCGGCGGCCGCACGACCTCGAGCTGGCCGGGCAGTCCGTCCGAGAGATCGCTGAGCAGGGTGAGGCGGTCGCCGGAGGGCGACAGGTCGTTGTCGAGCACCGGGGCCGAGACACCGCTGCCTGCGCGCACGACGACCCGGTCGGCCACGGTGACCGGGGTGTTGTCCTGGGGGGCCGGTCGCTGGGTGACCACGACCTCCCCGCGCACCGCGGAGCTCGTCCCGTTGCTGATCGTGTAGCTGATGGTCTGGGTGGTCGGGGTCATGTCGGGCTGGCGCGAGGAGATCCGGAGCCAGCGTCCGTCGATGATCGCGACGTCGATGCTGCCCGTACGTGTGGGCACCGCGCGCTGGACGACGAGGAGGCCGCCGGCCGGGTCGAGGTCGTTGGACAGCACGTCGACGATGCCGGGGGCCTGACCGTAGACCGTCAGCTGGTCGGGCATGGCGATCGGGTCGGAGGCCCGCTTGGGGCGCGGCTTCACGTCGACGCGGATGGTGCCCTGGTCGAGGGTCGCGTTGCCGAAGCCGGCGTCGTACTTCAGGAAGTAGGTGCCGGCGCGGTCACCGGTGAAGGTGAGCTGGCCCGAGTCGAGGTCGGAGACGATCGTGGCGCCCGCCTGCGGGGGCACCTTGCCGCCGAGCACCAGCTCGGCGTTGGTCGAGGTCGGGTCGGAGCCCGGCAGGTCGTTGAGCAACGGCCGGATCTTGATCGGCGTGCCGACCTCTCCCCGGATCACGTCGGGCTGGGCCTGAGCGGCGAAGGACGTCTGGTCCAGTGGCGCCTGCACCCGGAAGGTCATCGACCGCTTGATCGGTGCGGACCGGCCGTCCGTGACGGCGAAGTCGACCCGGACCGCCTCCTCGCGGTCCGTCCTGGCCGTGGGAGCGGTGAAACGGATCCGCCCGTCGGCCGTGATGCGGGCCGTGGCGCCGGACTGCTCGCCGCCCACCGCCACCGCCGAGTCGAGGAGGAGCATGTCGCCGTCGCGGTCGTCACGCCAGTCGGACAGGACCGGCACGGCCAGGGCTCCGCGGTGCGGCACGTGGTAGGTCGCCTTGCGGTAGCCCTCGCGCGGGGCAGGCGCGCTGTTGCTGCCGGGATCGCGTACGTCGACGCTGACCAGCGCGTTGGCGCGCACCCCGCTGCGGCCGTCGTCCACGTAGTAGTCGAAGGCCACCGGTCGGGCGCCGTCGGGCATCGCCAGGACCAGTGACTGGCCGTCGGGACTGATCTCCACGCGGGCGCCGCCACCGGGCTGGTCCACGCCCACGATGCTGAGCAGGCGACCCTCGGGCGCGGAGTCGTTGTCGAGCGGGTGCAGCACCGTGCTCCGGCCGGCGCGCACGCCGTAGGTGTCGGGCTTGGCCTGGGGCGGACGGCGGTCGGCGTCGTTGGCGTCGCTCTCCTTGTCGTCCTCCTCGGTCTTCTTCTTGGAGGTGAAGGCCTCCCAGTTGTCGATCTTGACCGGCTTGTCGTCGTCGACGTCCCACACGGCGCCGCTGTTGGCGTCGTTGAGCACGATCTCGCCGCGGTTGACGCGGAAGGCGAGGTCCGTGGCGTTCCCGCCCAGCTCGGACACGGAGGCGACCTGTGAGCCGCACTGGACCGACACGTTGCCCTGCCCGCCCGACCAGGCGCCGTAGGTGCAGGCCCCGAGACGGACCGGCTCCACCGGGTCTCCCGTGGCGGTGGCGATCGTGGTGACGTCGCCGGAGTCGAGGTCGATGGCCAGGAGCTCGTCGGGCGTGGCCACCAGGACGGAGTCGCCGGTGGGACCGGCCTGCTGGAGGACGCTGCCGGCCGGCACGGAGGCGGCCGCCCCTCCGAGGGTGCGGACCACGCCCGCCGCCTCGTCGAGGGTCACCACCCGCTCGCCGACCGTCGTCACGCTCGTGACCTGGCCGGCGTCGTCGGGGAGGTCCTCGGTGACCGGTTCACCGAACGCTGAGCCTGCGGGCCGGACGATCGTGACCGTCCCCTCGTCGGCCGAGGTGACCACGACGGCGCCGCCCTGGCTCACGGCGAGGGCCGCTCTCTCGCCGGCGTCGGCCAGCGCGTCGGACTGGCGGTCGACGACGTTCATGACCGGCTTGCCGAGCATGTCGTCGTAGCGGACGGCCCACACCTCGCCGGTCTCGGCGTCGGCGCTGGCCAGGGTGCCGCCGGCCATCTGCACGTCGCCGTCGCTCGGGATGGCCGCGGAGCCGCCGTCGAGGGTCTCGAGCTTGCTCGTCTCGATGGACTGGCCGCGCAGGGCGTTGATGTTGAGGGCCACGACAGCAGCGCCGTCCTGGATGATGTCCATGCGCGTCTTGCCGTCCTCGCTGGGCACGACGCCGTCGAGCTGGTTGATCGGCTTGTTGAGCCGGCCCGACCATCCCTTGGTGCCGTTGACGACCCAGACACCACCGTCGTTGAGGTCGGCCTGGTGGGCCTTGTAGCCGCTCGCGGTGACGGCGTAGACGATGACGGCAGACACGGCGACAGCCAGAGCGGCACCAGAGGCGATCGTCCCCCGGTGTCGCCTCACGAACCCCCGTCGTGCCACGTGTGTCCCCCTTGGTTGCCTGCGCCCGCCGCAGGTCCCCGCAGGGAGAGTATGTATCGAGCCGACGATCGGACAAGTCGGGCCGGCTGCGGGGAGTGGGCGCGATGCGCGATGATGGTGACGTGGGCGTGAACGAGGGGAGCCGACGTTGATCGTGGAGGCCAGGTACGTCGGGGGCACGGGGGTGCTCCTCGGCAGCGGCGCCCAGTGGGTCCTGCTCTCCGACCCCGCCGACGAGCAGGTCCTCCAGGAGCTCTGGGAGGCGCTCACCACGATCGCGCCCTCCGGCTCCCCCGTCGTGGAACGGGTGCTGGCGATCGTGGAGAAGGCCTTCGACGGCGACCCGCCCGCCCTCGCGGTCGTCGACTTCACCTCCGGTGCCTCGACGACGCTGTCGCGCGGGTCCGGACACGTCCGCCTCGCCGGCGCCGGGCGCGTCCTCAGCCTCGACGGAGGCAGCGACTCCGACTCCCCCGCCACCGCGCGCCGCCTCGTGGGTGGGGTCGTCGCCGCCGACCGGGTCGAGCTCATGCCGCTCTCGGGCATGGTGGCGCCCGTGGTCCATGCCCGAGCGGCCGAGGCGCCGCCGGTGACCTCCGGCCTCATCGACGGCATCCCCGACAACATCCTGGCCGCGAAGGGCCCCGACGGCCCTCCGCCACGCACCCGCATCCGTCGCCGCGTCGACGCGGCCGAGGACACCGGATCGCTGAACGACACCTCCGAGCCCGACCCCCTCTTCACCACGCGGATCGAGGAGGGCACCCACACCACCATCCGGCCGGCCACGCCGCCCGTCGACGACGTGCCCGCGGCCGGGGTCGGCGACCACGACGGCGACACGACCCTCCGCCCCGCCCACCTCTCCCACGGCACCTCCTCCACGGTGCTGGCCGTGCAGCTGTCCGCTGGGCCACCTCACCCCGCCGGCTTCGCCGTCGTGCCGGGTGTGCCACCAGCGCGTCGCGCCGCAGGAGCCCCGTCGCGTGCAGCGTCCCGCGCTCGGCGGCCTGCGCCTCCCGACCGGTGAGGTCGTCCCACTGGACCGGGGCGTCATCCTGGGCCGCAAGCCCGCCCCCACCGAGGGCAGCACCGACTGGCCACACCTGGTGCACCTGCCCTCCAGCCACTCCTTCGTCTCGCGTCGCCACCTGCAGGTCGAGCTCGACGGCTGGGACGTCGTGGCCCGCGACCTCGACAGCCGCGGCGGCACCACCATCTCCCCACCCGGACGGGACCCCCAGCGGATGCGACCCGGCGACGCCTACGTCCTCGAGCCCGGCACCACGCTGGACCTCGCCGAGGTCTATGCCGTGCGCTTCGAGACAGGGACGGCTGCCCGGTGAGCGCCCCGGTCATCCCCGGGTTCACGTTCGTCGAGCACCTGGGCAGCGGCGGCTTCGCCGACGTCTTCCTCTACGAGCAGCAGTGGCCGCGCCAGCGCGTCGCGGTCAAGGTCGTCCGTCCCGACGTGCCACTCACCGACCGCGAGAAGTACCTCTTCACGGCCGAGGCCAACGCGATGGCGCGCCTGGCCGACCACCCCTACATCGTCTCGGTGATCACCGCGGGTGTGACCGCGGAGGGCGGTCGACCGTTCCTGGTCATGCGCTACTGCCCGCCACCGGACCTCGGGATCCGGGTGCGTTCCAACCCGATGTCGCCGGTCGACGCCGTGGCCACCGGCATCAAGCTCGCCAGCGCGATCGAGACCGCCCACCGCTCCGGAATCCTGCACCGCGACATCAAGCCGAGCAACGTGCTGGTGACGAGCTACCACGAGCCCGCCCTGACCGACTTCGGCATCGCCGGCCACATGGCCGACGTCGACGGCGACAACGACGTACGCATCTCCTACCCCTGGTCGCCGCCCGAGCTCCTCGACGGCCGCTCCAACGGCTCGGTCTCCTCCGACGTCTACTCCCTGGGCGCCACGATCTGGCACCTGCTCGTGGGGCGCTCGCCGTTCTCCATCCCCTCCGGCGACAACTCGACGCGCGCGCTGAGTGCGCGCATCCTGCACGCCGCTCCCCCGGCGACCCAGCGTCCTGACGTGCCCCCGGCGCTCGACCGCCTGCTCGCAGCAGTGCCTGGCCAAGCGACCCGAGCACCGTCCCTCCAGCGCGCTCGAGCTGGCCCGGGCGCTGCAGCGCATCGAGTCGAACGCCGGCTGGTCGCGCACGGCGGTGGCGGTCGAGGGCGACCGGCCCGACAGCTCGGTCGCCGTCCCGGACCGGTCCGGGCCACCCGAGGACGCCACCGCGATGAAGCCGGTGACCGTGATCTCGGCCAGCGGCCAGCGGCGCATCGCCGCCCAGGACCCCACCCCGACCCCGTCGGACGAGGGGGTCGGAGGCGGTGTCTCCGGCCTGGTCTGGGCCGGCGTCGGAGTGGCGCTGCTGGCCCTGCTGGTCGGCTTCCTCGTCTTCCGCGGCGACGGCCGCGAGGAGGACCCGGGCGTCGTGGTCCCGACCGGGTCCATCACTCCCAGCGACCTCGTCCCCGACGACCTCGACGCCGCCCCGTCGCTCTCGGGTCGCCGGACCGCGCGCGGCGTCCTGTTCCAGTGGGAGCCTCCGGTGCCCGTCGAGCCGGGCGACAGCTTCAGCTGGCACCGCGACGACACGGATGAGTACGGCTCGACGACCCGCAAGCGGCTGCTCGTGCGCACCGACCAGCCGGTGTGCCTCGACCTGCGGATGAAGCGGGGATCCGACAACTCCCCCAGCTCCAACCAGTGCGTGTCCTGACTCCCCGGGTCAGTCCTCTTCCCAGTCACGACGGGGACCGGACCTGGCGTCCTGCTCCGCCGCGGACATGCGGCTGGAGGCCCACAGCGACAGCACTGCGGTGACCACCAGCGTCGCGAGGATGACCACGAGCGAGAGCCAGATCGGGATCTCGAGCCAGGCGTAGTCGAGGGGCTCGCCACCGTTGATGAAGGGCAGCTCGTTCTCGTGCAGCGCGTGGAAGAACAGCTTCACGCCGATGAACGCCAGCAGGAAGGCCAGCCCGTAGGACAGGTAGATCAGGCGCTGGAGCAGCCCGCCGATGAGGAAGTAGAGCTGGCGCAGGCCCATCAGCGCGAAGATGTTGGCCGTGAGCACCAGGTAGGGCTCCTTGGTGATGCCGAAGATCGCCGGGATCGAGTCGAGCGCGAACAGCAGGTCGGTCGTGCCGAGCGTGACGATCACGATGAACATCGGCGTGATCATCCGCTTGCCGGCGTCGGTGATGAACAGGCTCTTGCCGTGCCACTCGGAGGTGGCCGGGAAGCGGCGCTCGATGAAGGCGACGAGCTTGTTCTCCTCGAACTCGTCGTCCTCGTCCTCGGCTGCCCTCCTTGGCCAGCTTGAACGCGGTGTAGACCAGGAACAGGCCGAAGAGGTAGAAGATCCAGCTGAAGTTGCTGATGGCCGCCGCGCCGACGGCGATGAAGATGGCGCGCATGATCAGCGCCATCACGATGCCGATCATCAGGGCGTACTGCTGGAGCTCACGCGGCACCGCGAACTTGGCCATGATGATGATGAAGATGAAGAGGTTGTCGATGGAGAGCGAGTACTCCACCAACCAGCCGGAGTAGAACTCCAGCGCATAGGTGCCTCCGGAGGTGTACCAGACACCCAGGCCGAAGAGCACGGCCAGACCGACGTAGATGCTGAGGTAGGTGGCGCACTCGCGCATGCTCGGCTCGTGTGGCCGACGGCCGACGATCGCGAGGTCGAAGGTGAAGATCGCGATCGTGACTACGCCGGTGGCGATCCAGACCCAGATGGGGACATCCACGCTGCTGCTCCTAGAGCTCAGAGGTTGACGACGGGTTTTCCGCGACGCCGCGGGCCCGGAGGTCTCTTCCGCCCACGCGTGGAGCGCGAACCGGTGGCACCGGGCACACGCTCGCGCGCACGCCGTACTGACGACACCACCACGGGGGAATACTCCCCTCCTGCGCCGCCAGTGTTCCAGATCATCGGCGCACGGGGCGAACCGACGTCTCAGCGACCGCCGAAGGCGACGCCGAGCTCGGCCAGGCGGTCCCGGCCCCCGTCGACGGCCGTGAGCACCCAGGCGCCCTGCGGAGTGAGGGTGAACGTGTGCTCGAAATGGGCGGCCATCGAACCGTCCACGGTGGCGACCGTCCACTCGTCCTCGAGCAGGTCGGTGTGCTTGCTGCCGAGGGTGACCATCGGCTCCACGGCCAGGGCCAGTCCCTCGACGAGCGTCGGTCCGCGACCACGCCTGCCGTAGTTGGGGACGTTGGGGGCCATGTGCATCTCGGTGCCGATCCCGTGCCCGGTGTAGTCCTCGAGGATGCCGTAGCGACCCTGGGACCGGACGTAGGACTCGACGGCATGGCTGATGTCGGTGACCCGGCCGCCCAGGTGGGCGGCGGCCATGCCCCGCCACAGCGACTCCTCGGTGACCCGCAGCAGCTCGGTCACCTCGTCGGCGACCGCGCCGATCGGCACGGTGATCGCGGCGTCGCCGTGCCAGCCGTCGACGATCGCGCCGCAGTCGATGGAGATCGACGTCACCCTCGGCGAGCACGCGCTCTCCGGGGATCCCGTGCACGACCTCGTGGTTGACCGACGCGCAGATCGTGGCCGGGAAGGGAGGTACGCCGTAGCCGAGGAACGACGGCACACCACCGTGGTCGCGGATGTTGGTCTCCGCGAGGGTGTCGAGCGCCTGGTCGTCACGCCGGGACGCGCTGCCTCGCGCAGGAGCTCCAGGGTCTCTCCCACCAGCCGACCTGCGACCCGCATCGCGTCGATCTGCTCGGGGAGTCTTGATCTCCAGGCCGCGGTTGCCGAACACCACGGGCTGAGTCAGCTCTGGGGCACGACGTCGAGCGCGTCGAAGATGCGCTGGGTGACGTCGGCGATCTCGCCCAGTCCGTCGACCTCGATCAGGAGCCCGCGGCTGCGGTAGACGTCGATCAGCGGCGCGGTCTCCTCGCCGTAGATCTCCTGGCGGCGACGGATCGACGTCGCCCGTGTCGTCGGCGCGACCCTCGGTCTGCGGCACGCTGGAGGAGTCGCTCCACGACCTCGTCCTGGTCCACCGTCAGCACCACGACCGCGTCGAGGGCGTGGCCGGTGTGACGGATCATCCCGTCGAGCTCCTCGACCTGGGCGAGGGTGCGGGGATAGCCGTCGAGCAGGAAACCGGGCTCGGCGTCGGGCTCGTCGATGCGGTGGCGCACCATCAGGTTGGTGATCTCGTCGGGGACGTACTCGCCCGAGTCCATGTAGCGCTTGGCCTGCACACCGAGCTCGGTGCCCTGGGACACGTTGGCGCGGAAGATGTCCCCGTGGAGATCGCCGGGATGCCGAAGTGGTCGGCCACGAACCTGGCCTGGGTTCCCTTGCCCGCACCCGGCGGGCCCATGAGGATGAGTCTCATTTACTTCGAGGAATCCTTCGTAGTTGCGCTGCTGGAGCTGGCTCTCGATCTGCTTCACCGTGTCCAGCGCGACGCCGACCATGATGAGGATGGACGTGCCGCCGAACGGGAAGTTCTGGCTGGCGTCGATCGCCGCGAAGGCGATGAGCGGGACCAGCGAGATCAGACCGAGGTAGAGAGCTCCAGTGAACGTGATGCGGGACAGGACGAAGGCCAGGTAGTTCTCGGTCGGCTTGCCCGCCCGGATCCCGGGGATGAAGCCGCCGTACTTCTTCATGTTGTCCGCGACCTCTTCAGGGTTGAAGGTGATCGAGACGTAGAAGTACGTGAAGAAGATGATCAGGCAGAAGTACACCGCCATGTAGAGGGGGTGGTCTCCTCCGACCAGGTAGGTGCCGATGAAGTCCAGGACGGGGTTCTGGCTCTCGGGGTTGAACTGGACCGCCATCGCCGGCAGGTAGAGCAGCGAGGAGGCGAAGATGACCGGGATGATGCCGGCCTGGTTGACCTTGAGCGGGATGTAGGTGGAGTTGCCACCGAACATCTTGCGACCCACCATGCGGCGGGCGTACTGGACCGGGATGCGGCGCTGCGCCTGCTCGATGAAGATGACGCCGGCCACCAGCATCAGGCCGATCACCATCACCACGCTGAAGACGACCCAGCCCTTGGAGGTCTGGACGCCCCACAGGGCGGCGGGGAAGGTCGCGACGACCTGGCAGAAGATCAGGATCGACATGCCGTTGCCGATGCCGCGGTCGGTGATGAGCTCACCGAGCCACATGATGACCGCGGTGCCCGCAGTCATGGTGATGACCATGACCAGGAAGGTCGAGGTGTTGTCGCTGTGGAGCAGGTCGCGGGTGCAGCCCTGGAGCAGGGCGCCGCTGCGGGCGAGGGCCACGATGCCGGTGGCCTGGAGCACGGCGAGGCCCAGAGTCAGGTAGCGCGTGTACTGCGTGATCTTGGCCTGCCCGGCCTGGCCCTCCTTCTTGAGCGCCTCGAGTCGCGGGATGACCACGACGAGCAGCTGCAAGATGATGGAGGCGGTGATGTAGGGCATGATCCCCAGCGCGAAGATCGTCAGCTGGAGCAGCGCACCCCCCGAGAACAGGTTGATCAGGCTGTAGAGCCCACCTTCTTCGAGGTCGCTGATGCAGGCCTGGACGTTGGCGACGTTGACGCCAGGGGTCGGGACCTGGGAGCCGAGCCTGAAGATCATGATGACCAGCAGGACGAACAGCAGCTTGCGCCGCAGGTCCGGCGTCCGGAAAGCGTTGGCGAACGCGCCTAGCACTGGTTCCTCTTTCGTTGGGTGCCCGGCCACGGAAGGCGGGCGGACGAGATGCCCTCACCGTTCGACGACGAGAGCCCGGGGAAGCCTAACAGTCGGTCCGAGGGCCGTTTCCCCGGTAACGACGAAGGCCCGGCCGACAGTTCCCACTGTGCGGCCAGGCCTTCACCGGATGTGCGGTCGAGTCGAGCCTCAGACCAGCGTCACAGTGCCGCCGGCAGCCTCGATCTTCGCCTTGGCGGAGCTCGAGAACGCGTTGACACTGACCTGGACGGCGACAGCGATGTCACCCTGGCCCAGGACCTTGACGGGCTGGTTCTTGCGAACGGCTCCCTTGGCGACCAGGTCCTCGACGGACACGGTGCCACCCTCGGGGAACAGCTCGTTGAGACGGTCGAGGTTGACGACCTGGAACTCCACGCGGAAGGGGTTCTTGAAGCCCTTCAGCTTGGGCAGGCGCATGTGGATCGGCATCTGGCCACCCTCGAAGGCAACCGGCACCTGGTAGCGCGCCTTGGTTCCCTTGGTGCCTCGGCCTGCGGTCTTTCCCTTGGAGCCCTCACCGCGACCCACGCGGGTCTTGGCGGTCTTGGCACCCGGAGCGGGACGCAAGTGGTGCAGCTTGAGCGTCATGTCACTCCACCTCCTCAACCGTCACCAGGTGACGGACAGTGTTGACCATGCCCCGGATCTCCGGGCGGTCTTCCTTGACGACGACGTCACCGATCCGCTTGAGACCGAGCGAACGCAGCGTCTCGCGCTGGTTGGCCTTGAGGCCGACCAGACCGCGCTTCTGCTGGACCTTGAGCTGCGCCATCAGGCCGACACCCCCGTCGCAGACTCGGCACGCGCCCGCAGGAGCGCAGCCGGGGTGACGTCCTCGACGCGCATGCCGCGACGAGCCGCAACTGCCTCGGGCTCCTCGAGCATGCGGAGGGCCTCGACCGTCGCGTGGACGATGTTGATCTGGTTGGACGAACCGAGCGACTTGCTCAGCACGTCGTGGATGCCGGCGCACTCGAGCACGGCACGCACCGGGCCACCGGCGATGACGCCGGTACCGGGAGCGGCGGGACGCAGCAGGACGACGCCCGCGGCCTTCTCGCCCTGGACCGGGTGCGGGATGGTGCCCTGGCTGCGGGGAACCTTGAAGAAGTTCTTCTTGGCCTCCTCGACGCCCTTGGCGATCGCCGCAGGGACTTCCTTGGCCTTGCCGTAGCCGACGCCGACCATGCCGTCACCGTCACCGACGATCACGAGGGCGGTGAAGCTGAAGCGACGACCACCCTTGACGACCTTCGCGACACGGTTGATGGCGACGACTCGCTCGATGTAGACAGACTTTTCAGCGCCGCCACCGCGACGGTCGTCACGCTGACGACGGTCGCCCGAGCCACCGCTGCGCTGTCCGCGCTGGGCTCCGCTCATGAGATGTGCTCCATATCTAAGTTCTCTCTCTGGTCGCGTTGAGCGATCAGAAGGACAATCCGCCCTCCCGGGCGGCATCGGCGAGGGCCGCGATGCGGCCGTGGTACTTGTTGCCGGCACGGTCGAAGACGACGTCTTCGATCCCTGCCGCCTTGGCACGCTCGGCCACCCGTTCGCCGACGAGCTTGGCCTGGGTGGTCTTGTCGCCGCCCGCGGTGCGGACGTCGGCCTCCATGGTGGAGGCGTAGGCCAGCGTCGCGCCGGCCAGGTCGTCGACGACCTGGACCGAGATGTGACGGGCTGACCGGGTGACCACCAGGCGCGGACGCTCGGTGGTGCCGTGGATGCGCTTGCGACCGCGCGCCTGACGACGCAGACGGGCACGGACACGCTTCGCCGTGTGCTTGTTGTTGCTCAGTGAGATAGCCATGTCACTTACCGGCCTTTCCGACCTTGCGGCGGATGTGCTCGCCGGAGTAACGCACGCCCTTGCCCTTGTAGGGCTCAGGCTTGCGCAGCTTGCGGATCTTGGCCGCGACCTCACCGACGAGCTGCTTGTCGATGCCGACGACGCCGAGCTTGGTCGGGCCCTCGGTGGTGAAGGTGATGCCCTCGGGCGCGTCGAAGATGATGGGGTGGGAGTAGCCGAGCTGGAACTCGAGCTGCGTGGGGCCCTTGGGCAGGACGCGGTAACCCACGCCCACGATCTCGAGCTTCTTCTCGTAGCCCTCGGTGACACCCACGACCATGTTGTTGATCAGGGTGCGGGTCAGTCCGTGCAGCGAGCGGCTGTTGCGCTCGTCGTCGGGACGGTTGACCGAGAGGACACCGTCGTCACCCTTCTCCACCATGATGGGGGAGGCCACGGTGTGGCTCGAGGGTGCCCTTGGGGCCCTTGACGGTGACCGTCGCCTCGTCGATGGCAACATCGACGCCGGACGGGACCGGGATGGGGAGCCTGCCAATACGCGACATGCTTGTTTCTCCTTCTGGTCGTGTAGTCCGGATTACCAGACGTAGGCGAGGACTTCTCCGCCCACGCCCTTCTGGTTGGCCTGGCGGTCGGTCAGCAGACCCTGGCTCGTCGAGATGATCGCGACACCGAGGCCACCGAGGACCCTCGGCAGGCTGGTGCTCTTGGCGTAGACACGCAGGCCGGGCTTGCTGACGCGGCGGACGCCGGCGATCGAGCGCTCCCGGTTGCGGCCGTACTTGAGCGTGACGGTCAGCGTCTTGCCGACCGAGGGCTCGCCCTCCGCGGTGACGTTGTCCTGCACGTCGTAGGAGGTGATGTAGCCCTCCTGCTTGAGGATCTCCGCGAGGCCGGCCTTCATCTTGCTGTAGGGCATCGACACGGCGTCGTGGTACGCCTGGTTGGCGTTGCGCAGACGCGTGAGCATGTCTGCGATCGGGTCAGTCATCGTCATGATGTGTGTCTTTCTCGTCGTGGTTTCGCACCGGCAGCACCGGAGCGACCTTCAACGTGTGTGAGGTGATTACCAGGAGGACTTGGTGACGCCGGGCAGCTCACCGCGGTGGGCCATCTCCCGCAGGCAGATGCGGCACAGGCCGAACTTGCGGTAGACGGACTTCGGGCGACCGCAGCGCTGGCAGCGGGTGTAGCCGCGGACAGCGAACTTCGGCTTGCGAGCGGCCTTGACCTTGAGTGCAGTCTTCGCCATGTCAGTTCTCCTTGAACGGGAAGCCGAGCTGCTTGAGCAGCGCCCGACCTTCGTCGTCATTGGTGGCGGTGGTCACGACCGTGATGTCCATGCCGCGCGACCGGTCGATCTTGTCCTGGTTGATCTCGTGGAACATGACCTGCTCGGTGAGACCGAAGGTGTAGTTGCCGTTGCCGTCGAACTGCTTGGGCGACAGGCCGCGGAAGTCACGGATCCGGGGAAGCGCCAGGGACAGCAGGCGGTCGAGGAACTCCCACATGCGGTCGCCGCGCAGGGTGACGTGGCAGCCGATCGGCATGCCCTCGCGCAGCTTGAACTGCGCGATCGACTTGCGGGCCTTGGTCACGGCCGGCTTCTGGCCGGTGATCGCGGTGAGGTCGCGGATGGCGCCCTCGATCAGCTTGGAGTCGCGAGCAGCCTCGCCGACACCCATGTTGACCACGATCTTGGTCAGGCCGGGGACCTGCATGATGTTGGCGATGTCGAACTCGGTGCGCAGCGCGGGGATGATCTCCTCGCGGTAGCGCGTCTTGAGTCGGGGAATCTCGGTGGTCGAGGTGGTCTCCGAGGTGGACGTAGTCATCTCAGATCTCCTTGCCGGTCTTGCGCGACACCCGCACGGAGCGGGCGGCGGCGTAGGTCGAACCGTCGGGACGGCGCTTGGAGACGTCGTCGCGGCGGAAGCCGACGCGGGTGACGCCGTCACCCTCGACCAGCATCACGTTGGAGACGTGGATCGGGGCCTCGCGGGTGATGATGCCGCCGGTCGTGCCGGTCTGCTGGACGGACTTGGTGTGGCGCTTGACGAGGTTGACTCCCTCGACGATCACGCGGTCCTCCTCGCGGAGCACCGTGATGACCTTGCCCTGGGCACCCTTGTCCTTGCCGGCGATGACCTTGACGGTGTCGCCCTTCTTGATGTTCATGTGCTTACCCATCTCTCACAACACCTCCGGGGCGAGCGAGATGATCTTCATGAAGCGCTTCTCGCGCAGCTCGCGACCCACCGGGCCGAAGATGCGCGTACCACGCGGCTCACCGTCGTTCTTGAGGATGACGGCGGCGTTCTCGTCGAAGCGGATGTAGGAACCGTCGGCGCGGCGACGCTCCTTGACGGTGCGTACGACCACGGCCTTGACGACGTCGCCCTTCTTGACGTTGCCACCGGGGATCGCGTCCTTGACGGTGGCGACGATGACGTCACCGATGCCGGCGTAGCGACGGCCAGAGCCGCCGAGAACACGGATGCAGAGGATTTCCTTCGCACCGGTGTTGTCGGCGACCTTGAGTCGCGACTCCTGCTGGATCATTGGTTTCTCCTGGTTGTCGAGCTGGTTCTCGTGGTCTCCTGGACCGCGAGCCTGGCCGAACTGGTCGGTATCGGTGGGCGCCCTCCCCGGCTGGTGCCGAGGGGGTGCCCGGATGTCACTTGGCCTTTTCGAGGACCTCGATGAGGCGCCAGCGCTTCGTGGCGGACAGCGGGCGGGTCTCCATGATCAGGACCCGGTCGCCGATGCCGCACGTGTTGGTCTCGTCGTGGGCCTTCAGGCGCGACGTCTTGCGCAGGACCTTGCCGTACAGCGCGTGCTTCACGCGGTCCTCGACAGCGACGACGATGGTCTTGTCCATCTTGTCGCTGACGACGAGGCCCTCGCGGACCTTGCGCTGGTTGCGCTGCTCGGTCGTGCCCTGGTCGTTCGTGTCGGTGCTCATGCCTTCGCCTCTTCAGTGTTCGCCGCCCGGCGTGGTGCGGATCCCGAGCTCGCGCTCGCGGATCACGGTGTAGATGCGGGCGATGTCCTTCTTGACCGTGCGGAGCCGGCCGTTGCCCTCCAGCTGGCCGGTGGCCGCCTGGAACCGGAGGTTGAAAAGCTCCTCCTTGGACTCACGCAGCTTCGCCTCCAGGTCGGTGGCGTCGAGCTCGTCGAGCTCGTGGGCGTTCAGCTTGGTAGCCATCAGAATTCACCGGCCTCACGGGAGATGAACCGGCACTTCATGGGGAGCTTGTGCATCGCGCGGCGCATGGCCTCGCGAGCAGTCACCTCATCCACACCGGAGAGTTCGAACATGACGCGGCCGGGCTTGACGTTGGCCACCCACCACTCGGGGGAACCCTTGCCGGAACCCATGCGGGTCTCGGCAGGCTTCTTGGTCAGCGGGCGGTCCGGGTAGATGTTGATCCACACCTTGCCGCCACGCTTGATGTGACGGGTCATGGCGATACGGGCCGACTCGATCTGTCGGTTGGTCACGTAGTGACCCTCGACCGCCTGGATGCCGAAGTCACCGAAGGCCAGCGAGGTGCCGCCCTTGGCCTGACCACGACGCTTGGGGTGGTGCTGCTTGCGGTGCTTGACGCGACGGGGCATCAACATGAGGTCAGGCCTCCTGTCCGGTGCTCGGGGCAGCCTCGACCGCAGCAGCCTCGGCCGGAGCCTCGGTGCCCTCGGTGCGAGGAGCGCGGTCGCCACGCGAGCCACGGCTCGGACGGTCGGCGCCACGGTTGCTCGTGGGACGTCCACCGCGACCGGGGGCACCGGCGCGGGCGGCCGCCTGGGCCTGGCGCTCGGCGCGGGTCGCGGCGACCTCGCCCTTGTAGATCCAGACCTTCACGCCGATGCGGCCGAAGGTGGTCTTGGCCTCGTAGAAGCCGTAGTCGATGTCCGCACGCAGGGTGTGCAGCGGCACGCGACCCTCGCGGTAGAACTCCGTACGCGACATCTCGGCGCCGTTGAGACGACCCGAGCACTGGATTCGGATGCCCTTGGCGCCCGAGCGCATCGAGGTCTGCATGGCCTTCTTCATCGCACGACGGAACTGCACGCGACCGGAGAGCTGCTCGGCAACTCCCTGGGCGACCAGCTGGGCGTCGATCTCGGGGTTCTTGACCTCGAGGATGTTGAGCTGGACCTGCTTGCCGGTGAGCTTCTCGAGCTCGCCGCGGATGCGGTCGGCCTCGGCGCCACGGCGACCGATCACGATGCCGGGACGCGCGGTGTGGATGTCCACACGGACGCGGTCACGGGTGCGCTCGATCTCGACCTTGGAGATGCCGGCCCGCTCCATGCCCTTGGAGAGCAGCCTGCGGATCGCGACGTCCTCACCGACGTAGGACTTGTAGAGCTTGTCGGCGTACCAGCGACTCTTGTGGTCGGTGGAGATGCCGA
Organism: uncultured Actinomycetota bacterium; assembly: GCA_963778975.1. GTDB lineage: Bacteria > Actinomycetota > Actinomycetes > Propionibacteriales > Nocardioidaceae > Nocardioides. Next base: position 23,800 of record CAVZWM010000023.1, on the reverse strand, counting down.
GGCGGAAGCCGTTCGGGTTGATCTTCTGGCCCATCAGGCACCCTTTCCGTTCTTGCCGTGCTTCAGCGGGATACGCGCACCGGCCGGCTGCACCACGAGGGTGATGTGGCTCGTACGCTTGTTGATGCGGGTCGCGCGGCCCTGGGCACGCGGACGCCAACGCTTCATCGTCGGACCCTCGTCGACCATGGCGGCCGACACCACGAGGTCAGCCTTGGTCAGGCCCTCGGTGGTCTCGGCGTTCGCGATCGCGCTCTCCAGCACCTTGTAGACGGTCTCGGACGCGGCCTGCGGTGCGAACTGCAGCAGCGACAGGGCGTCGTCGACGGGAAGGCCGCGGACCATGTCGACGACACGGCGAGCCTTCATCGGGGTGATCCGCACGTAGCGTGCGCTGGCGTAGGCGCCCGGCTGGTCGCCGAGCAACGACTCGCGGCGCGCACTCGTGCGGCTGCGCTCGGTGGTGCTCATCGACGGCGTCCCTTCCGGTCTTCCTTCACGTGCCCGCGATAGGTGCGGGTGGGGCAAACTCACCGAGCTTGTGACCGACCATGGAGTCGGTCACGAAGACGGGAACGTGCTTGCGACCGTCGTGCACGGCGATGGTGTGACCGATCATGTCGGGCACGATCATCGACCGGCGCGACCAGGTCTTGATGACGTTGTGGGTGCCCTTCTCGTTCTCGGCGTCCACCTTCTTCTGAAGGTGGTCGTCGATGAAGGGGCCCTTCTTCAGGCTACGAGGCATGTCGGTTACTTCCTACCCTTGCCGGACTTGCGACGACGGATGATCTGGGAGTCGCTGGCCTTGCGCTTGCGCGTACGGCCCTCGGGCTTGCCCCAGGGGGAGACCGGGTGACGACCACCGGAGGTCTTGCCCTCACCACCACCGTGCGGGTGGTCGACCGGGTTCATGACGACACCGCGGACGGTCGGGCGCCTACCCTTCCAGCGCATCCGGCCGGCCTTGCCCCAGTTGATGTTCGACTGCTCGGCGTTGCCCACCTCGCCGACGGTGGCGCGGCAGCGCACGTCGACGTAGCGCATCTCGCCCGAGGGCAGACGCAGCGTGGCGCGGCTTCCCTCACGGGCGACCAGCTGGGCGGAGTTGCCGGCGGAGCGGGCGATCTTCGCACCGCCACCGGGACGCAGCTCGACACAGTGGATGGTCGTACCGACCGGGATGTTGCGCAGCGGCAGGTTGTTGCCGGGCTTGATGTCGGCGTTGGGGCCGGACTCCACGGCAGTGCCCTGGGTCAGGTCCTTCGGCGCGACGATGTAGCGCTTCTCACCGTCTGCGTAGTGCAGCAGCGCGATGCGAGCGGTGCGGTTGGGGTCGTACTCGATGTGAGCGACCTTGGCCGGCACGCCGTCCTTGTCGTAGCGACGGAAGTCGATGATGCGGTAGGCACGCTTGTGGCCGCCACCGTGGTGACGCGTGGTGATGCGTCCCTGGTTGTTGCGGCCGCCCTTCTTGGGCAGCGGGCGCGTCAGCGACTTCTCCGGCGTGGTCCGGGTGATCTCGACGAAGTCGGCCACCGAGGAGCCACGACGGCCCGGGGTGGTCGGCTTGTACTTGCGGATAGCCATATCAGTTCCTAGTCAGAAGCCCGGTCAGGAGACCGGACCTCCGAAGATGTCGATGCGGTGGCCCTCGGCGAGGCTGACGATCGCGCGCTTGGTGTTGGGACGCTTGCCGAGGCCGTACTTGGTGCGGCGCGTCTTGCCCTGGCGGTTGATCGTGTTGACCGAGGTGACCTTGACGTCGAAGACCTTCTCGACCGCGATCTTGATCTCGGTCTTGTTGGCGTCCGGGTGGACGATGAAGGTGTACTTGTTGGCGTCGAGGAGGGCGTAGCTCTTCTCCGACACGACAGGCGCGATCAGCACGTCGCGGTGGTCCTTGTGCAGGGTGCTCACTTGTCGTCCTCCACGGTCTCAGCAGCAGAGCCGCCACCGGCGCGCTTGAAGCCGGCGGCCTCGGCGTCCTCGGCACTCTTGAACCAGAACTCGGCCACGGTGGCGTCGTACCACTGGCCGTCCGGCTCGTGGTAGAGGCCGGAGTCGGCGTTGCCCTTGATGTCGTAGCCCTTGGGAGCGTTGCCGCTCTTCAGCGGGGCCTTGGCACCCTGGGGCAGGGCGGGGGCCTCGTCGGCGGCGGAGTCGTCGGGCACCGCGGCGAACGCGGCGACCTCGGGCTCAGCAGCCTTGTCGGCCTTCGCGGCCTGGCAGCCTTGGGAGCAGCCTTCGCCTCGGGGTCTTCGCGGACGTGGTCGCCGAGGCGCCACCGACGAAGACGTCGTAGGCACCCTGGGTGAAGATCACGTCGTCGGAGGCCAGCACGTCGTAGGTGTTGAGCTGGTCGACGGCGACGATGTGGACCTGCGGCGCGTTGCGCAGCGAGAGCCAGGTGATCGCGTCGGAGCGCTCGAGCACCACGAGGCAGCGGACCCGGTCGGTCAGCGAGACCAGCGAGGCCAGCGCCGCCTTGGTGGAGGGCACGTCGCCCGACACCAGGGAGTCGACCACGTGGATGCGGTCGTTGCGGGCCCGGTCGGAGAGGGCACCGCGCAGGGCGGCGGCCTTCATCTTCTTGGGGGTGCGCTGGTCGTAGCTGCGCGGCTGCGGGCCGTGGACGACGCCACCGCCGGCGAACTGCGGAGCGCGGGTCGAGCCCTGACGGGCGCGGCCGGTGCCCTTCTGCTTGTGGGGCTTGCGTCCACCACCGCGAACCTCGCCGCGGGACTTGGTGGAGTGCGTGCCCTGACGAGCAGCAGCCTGCTGCGCGACCACGACCTGGTGGATCAACGGGATGTTGACCTCGACGTCGAAGATCTCGGCAGGCAGATCAACCTTGACGGTCTTGACAGCCATGCTCAGGCCTCCTTGCCGGTAGCGACGGTGCCCTTGGCGGCCGTACGAAGGACGACGAGCCCACCGCGGGGGCCGGGAACGGCACCCTTGATGAGGATCAGGCCCTTGTCGGCGTCGACGGCGTGCACCGTGAGGTTCTGCGTGGTGACCGTGTCGCTACCCATGCGGCCAGCCATGCGGGTGCCCTTGAACACGCGACCCGGCGTGGCGCAGGCGCCGATCGAACCGGGCTTGCGGTGGTTGCGGTGGGCACCGTGGGAGGCGCCGACCCCGTGGAAGCCGTGACGCTTCATCACACCGGCGAAACCCTTGCCCTTGCTGGTGCCCGTGACGTCGATCTCCTCGCCAGCGGCGAAGGTGTCGACACCGAGCTCCTGGCCCACGGTGTAGGCGGCAGCGTCAGCGGTGCGGATCTCGGCCACGTGGCGGCGCGGGGTGACCCCGGCCTTGGCGAAGTGACCCGCCTCGGGGGAGTTGACCTTGCGTGCCTCGATCTCGCCGAACCCGACCTGGATGGCGTTGTAGCCATCGGTCTCGGGCTGACGGACCTGCGTGACCACGTTGGTGGTCGCCGCGATCACGGTCACGGGGACGACGCGGTTGTTCTCGTCCCAGAACTGGGTCATGCCGAGCTTGGTGCCCAGCAGTCCCTTCACATTGCGTTCGAAAGTCTTAGCCATGTCGCGCCTCAGAGCTTGATCTCGATGTCGACACCTGCGGGCAGATCGAGGCGCATCAACGAGTCGACGGTCTTGGGCGTCGGGTCGATGATGTCGATCAGGCGCTTGTGGGTGCGCATCTCGAAGTGCTCGCGGGAATCCTTGTACTTGTGGGGCGATCGGATGACGCAGTACACGTTCTTCTCGGTCGGCAGCGGCACAGGGCCGGCGACCTTCGCACCCGTACGGGTGACGGTGTCCACGATCTTCCGCGCCGAGGTGTCGATCACCTCGTGGTCATAGGCCTTGAGCCTGATGCGGATCTTCTGTCCCGCCATAGGTCTCTCTCGTCCTCTTCGATCTCGTACGCCTGGTCTTTTCGGCTGTCCTGCCCGGGTGGGCGGTGCCGCCTGTCTCTCCTCCACCCTCCGACCCCCGCGGTCGGGCGTGTCGCGCTGATTACTCGCAACACATCCCGCGAGGGAGGTGGTGTTTCTCTGGGTGGCACCCGACGGCTGTCGGATCTGTTCGGGTCTCCGACCAAGATGTCTTGGCCCGGTGCAGCGCACGCAGACGACTGATATCGATCAAGGAGACGCGATTCAGAAGTCAAGATGTGCCGCACCCCGGCGACCCGCCGGAGCAACCGGAACATCTTGACAGACTCCGCACGCCCACGCCAAATCGGACTGTGCCGGACGCTCTTGTGCCGGCTCCGCACCCGACCTACCGTCGTAGGAGATGACCACCGGACTGGTCTCGCTCGCAGTGTGCACGCTGATGCTGGGCGTCGTGTGCGGGCTCGTCCTGTGCCAGGCGGAGATCGCCCGGCTCCTCCGCCGGCCTGCGCCCCCGGACGCATCCCGAACCCCGGTCGGACCGCCCGATCGAGGACACCGCTCGTGCCCTTCGCCGGCTGCGCGGCCAGGTGCTGGCGCCGGCTCCCGGCACCCCGATGGCCAGGCGGCGTGGCACCACCGCGGCGTACGACGACCTGCTGGTGGCTCGCGGCTCGAGCCCTGGGCGTGCCCGACACCCTCACCGGCGTGCCCGAGGGCACCGATCGCGAGGCGGAGCGCCTGCGGGTCGAGCACCTTCTCGTGCAGGCCGGGCTCCGGCTCGACTGAGGGTTCTCAGGGCCTGCGGCGGTAGCGCAGGTCGGTGATCTCGCGACCCACCTCCCGGCCCTTGCGCTCGAACCGGGTGACCGGTCGCTCCTCCCACCGCTCGACGACGCCGCCGTCCAGGGTCGGCTCGGCGCCGAGCACCTCCGCCATCTGGTCGGCGTAGTGGGCCCAGTCGGTGGCCAGGCGCCACGCTCCCCCGGGCTCGAGCCGGGACGCGGCGAGCGCGGCGTTGGCCGGCGACACCAGGCGCCGCTTGTGGTGCTTGGTCTTGCGCCACGGGTCGGGGAAGAAGGTCCACAGCTCGGCGAGGCTGCCCGGCTCGATGAGGTGCTCCAGCGACCAGACCGCGTCGACGGAGCAGAATCGGACGTTGTCCGCGCCGGCCTCGGCCACCCGCCACAGGGAGTCGGCCACCCCGGGCAGCCACACCTCCAGGGCCAGCACGTTGTGGTCGGGACGAGCGGCCGCCAGCACCGCGGTCGCCTCGCCGATGCCCGAGCCGATCTCGACGATCAGCGGGGCCTCCCGGCCGAACCAGCGCGGGAGCGCGAAGTCGGGCCGGTCGACCGCTTCCTCGGGGATGACCCAGTCGGCCTGGTGCGCCGCCCAGGACTCGGCCTGGCGCGGGGTGAAGCGGCTGCCGCGACGTGAGTAGGTGAGCACCTCGCGCATGCGACGGCCGTCGTCGGTGAGCTTGTGGTGGGGCCGCGCGGGGCGTACGGGGTCGATCACCCGCCCATTCTTCCCGGTCGGTGGCCCCGGACGCACGTCGGCGTCAGAGGTGCGCGAGCGCTCCGGTGAGCACCGACCGCAGCCGCTGCTCGATGTCGTCGAACTCGGGCTGGCCGATGATCAGCGGCGGGGCGAGCTGGATGACCGGGTCGCCGCGGTCGTCGGCGCGGCAGTAGAGGCCGGCCTCCCACAGCGCGCCGGAGAGGTAGCCGCGCAGCAGCCGCTCGGACTCGGCGTCGTCGAAGGTCTCCTTGGTGTCGCGGTCCTTGACCAGCTCGATGCCGTAGAAGTAGCCGTGCCCGCGGACGTCACCGACGATGGGGATGTCGAGGAGCTTCTCCAGCGTGGCGCGGAAGGCCGGACCGTTCTGCTGGACCTGGCCGACCAGCCCCTCGCGCTCCATGATGTCGAGGTTGGCCATCGCGACCGCGGCAGAGACCGGGTGGCCGCCGAACGTGTAGCCGTGGGCGTAGGAGTTGGTGCCGTCCTTGAACGGCTCGAAGAGCCGGTCGGTGGCGATCATCGCGCCGATCGGCGAGTAGCCGGACGTCAGGCCCTTGGCGCACGTGACGATGTCGGGCTGGTAGCCGAACTCCGCGCAGCCGAACATCTCCCCCACGCGTCCGAAGGCGCAGATGACCTCGTCGGAGACGAGCAGGACGTCGTACTCGTCGCAGATCTCGCGCACCCGCTCGAAGTAGCCGGGGGGCGGCGGGAAGCAGCCGCCGGCGTTCTGGACCGGCTCGAGGAAGACGGCCGCCACGGTGTCGGGGCCCTCGAACTCGATGGCTTCGGCGATGCGGTCCGCGGCCCAGCGACCGAACGCCTTCTCGTCGTCGCCGAGGTAGTCGGGGCGGCGGTAGAAGTTGGTGTTGGGCACCTTGTGCGCACCGGGCACCAGCGGCTCGAACATCTCCTTCAGCGGCGGGATGCCGGTGATGGACAGCGCCCCCTGAGGGGTCCCGTGGTAGGCCACGGCGCGGGAGATGACCTTGTGCTTGTTGGGCTTGCCGGTGAGCTTGAAGTACTGCTTGGCCAGCTTCCAGGCCGACTCCACGGCCTCGCCGCCCCCGGTGGTGAAGAAGACCCGGTTGAGGTCGCCGGGGGCCATGGCGGCCAGCCGGTCGGCCAGCTCGATGGCGCGCGGGTGAGCGAAGGACCAGAGGGGGAAGAAGGACAGCTCGCGCGCCTGCTTGGCGGCCGCTTCGGCCAGCTCCTCACGACCGTGCCCGACCTGCACGACGAACAGGCCGGCCAGGCCGTCGATGTACTCGCGGCCGTGGCTGTCCCAGATCTTGTGCCCCTCCCCCTTCACGATGAGCGGCATCTCGCCGCCCTTCTCGTAGGTCGAGTGCCGGGTGAAGTGCAACCACAGGTGGTCGCGGCCGGCGGTCTGGTAGTCGAAGTTCTCGTCGAGGCTCATCGGGTTCCCCAGTTGTAGTGCTGCTTGTTGAGCTTGAGGTAGACGAACGTCTCGGAGGAGACGACGCCCTTCAGCTCCCGGATCTGTCGAATGACGTCGAGCAGGTGCGGGTCGTCCTCGCAGACGACCTCGACCAGCAGGTCGAAGCTGCCCGCCGTGGTGACGACGTAGTCGACCTCGCTCAGCTCGGCGAGGAGGTCGCCGACCGCGAGCGGGTCGCCCTCGGTGCGGACGCCGATCATGGCCTGGCGGGTGAAGCCGACCTGGATCGGGTCGGTGACCGCGACGACCTGCATGATGTCGGAGTCGAGCAGCTTCTGGACCCGGGCCCGCGCTGCTGCCTCCGAGAGGCCGACGGCCTTCGCGATGGCGGCATAGGACGCACGTCCGTCCTCCTGCAGGAGCTCGATGATCCGCTTGGCGGTGTCGTCGAGCCGCATCGGCGCCTCAGTCATGCGCCCATGGTGCGCGGGCATTCCGTGTTCTGCAAGTGACTCGCCAAGGATTCCACGCTTTTCAGTCGTCAGTTTTCGCGCTTCCCGCAGTTTTGTGGTGGTCATCTATGGAGATAGCCGACGCAATCGGCCTACCCTCCCCTCACTGCACCCTGAAATCCGGAGGACGTCTGTGACCACCCCACGCAGCCTGCGCAACTTCATCGGCGGCTCCTACGTCGACGCGAGCACCGACCAGACCACCGAGGTGGTCAACCCCGCCACCGGTCAGGTCGTGGCGCACGCCCCGGTCAGTGGGGCCGACGACGTCGACGCCGCCTACGACGCTGCCGACCGCGCCTTCGGCGAGTGGGGTCGTACGACGCCCGCCGAGCGTCAGAAGGCCCTGCTCGACTTCGCCGACGCGATCGAGCGCCGTGCCGACGAGCTCGTGCACCTCGAGGCCGAGAACACCGGCAAGCCGCACGCCCTCACCGCGAGCGAGGAGATGCCGCCGATGGTCGACCAGCTCCGCTTCTTCGCCGGCGCGGCCCGCGTGCTGGAGGGTCGCGCCGCCGGTGAGTACATGGCCGGCCACACGTCGTGGATCCGCCGCGAGCCGATCGGCGTCATCGGTCAGGTGACGCCGTGGAACTACCCGATGATGATGGCGATGTGGAAGATCGCCCCCGCGCTCGCGGCCGGCAACACGATCGTCCTCAAGCCGAGCGACACCACCCCCGAGACCACGCTCCTGATGGCCGAGATCGCCTCGGAGTTCCTGCCGGCCGGCACCTTCAACGTGGTGACCGGCGACCGCGACACCGGTCGCCGGGTCGTCGAGCACTCCTCCCCCGCCATGGTGGCCATCACCGGCTCGGTGCGGGCCGGTGCAGAGGTCGCGCTCAGTGCCGCCCCCAACATCAAGCGCGTCCACCTCGAGCTCGGCGGCAAGGCCCCGGTCATCGTCTTCGACGACGCCGACCTCGAGGCGGCGGTCGAGGGCATCGCCACCGCCGGCTACTTCAACGCCGGCCAGGACTGCACCGCCGCCACCCGGGTGCTGGCCGGCCCGGGCATCCACGGCGACTTCGTCGAGGCGCTCGCCGACTACGCCCGCACCCAGGCGGTGGTCGGCATGCCCGACAACGACGACGCCCTGCTCGGCCCGGTCAACAACGCCACCCAGCTCGAGCGGGTCACCGGGTTCATCCAGCGGCTGCCCGGCCACGCCACCGTCTCCGCCGGCGGCAACCGGCTCACCGCCATGGGCGACGGCTACTTCCTCGAGCCGACCGTGCTCTCCGGGCTGCGCCAGGACGACGAGGCCATCCAGCAGGAGATCTTCGGCCCCGTCATCACGGTGCAGCAGTTCGACGACGAGGCCCAGGCGCTCGCCTGGGCCAACGGCGTGGACTACGGCCTGGCCTCCTCGGTCTGGACCAAGGACTTCGGTCGCGCGATGCGGATGTCCGCCGCGCTGGACTTCGGGTGCGTCTGGATCAACGCCCACATCCCCATCGTCGCCGAGATGCCGCACGGGGGCTTCAAGAAGTCCGGCTACGGCAAGGACCTCTCGATGTACGGGTTCGAGGACTACACGCGGATCAAGCACGTCATGGCCAACATCCAGAGCTGAACCCCCACGACCCGACTCGGGCAGAGCGGAAGGCACCCTCCGATGACACCGATCCCCCGCCGCGGCAGGCGACCCCTGTCGCCCGCTGCAGCCGCCGTCGCCCAGGCGGCGGGTGGCGGTCTCAGCCGCCGCGCCCTGCTCGGCACCGGCGTGGCCGCCTCGGCCGGGCTGGCCCTGACCGGCTGCGCACCGCCCGAGCCGCCCACCGGCGGACCGGCGGCGCTCGAGCTCCCCGAGGACCTCTCCGACTCCGAGAAGATCATCAAGTGGTCCAACTGGACGGCCTACCTCGACGTGAACACCAAGGAGACGAAGTCCCCGACCCTGTCGGCCTTCATGGAGCAGTCCGGCATCGAGGTGAGCTACTTCGAGGACATCGACGACAACGACTCCTACTACGCCAAGGTCGGCCCGCAGCTGAGGGCCGGCCAGAGCATCGACCGGGACATCTTCACCCTCACCGACTGGATGGCGTCGCGGGTGATCCGCGACCAGCTCTGCCAGCCCGTCGAGCTGATCCAGATGCCCAACGTCGTGCAGAACATGCTGCAGCCGCTCAAGGACGCGTCCTTCGACCCGGGCCGCAACAACTCGATCACGTGGCAGAGCGGATTCGCCGGCATCGGCTACAACCGCGACACGGTGGGCCGCGAGCTCAAGACGCTGGACGACCTGTGGACCGACGACCTCAAGGGCCGGATCGTGGTCCTCTCGGAGTTCCGGGACACCGCGGCGCTGGTGATGCAGAACCAGGGAGTCGACATCGAGAGCGACTGGGGCTCGGCCGAGTTCGAGAACGCGGTCGCCTTCATCGAGCAGAAGATCGACGAGGGCTACATCCGCAAGGTGAAGGGCAACTCCTACATGGAGGACCTCACCAGCGGCAACGCGGTCGCCGGCATCACGTGGAGCGGCGACATCTTCGTCCTCGCCTACGACACCGGGGACCCCAGCTGGACGTTCACGATCCCGGAGTCGGGCGGCACCCTCTGGTCGGACAACCTGATGGTGCCGATCACCTCGACCCACCGTCGCAACGCCCAGAAGCTGATGAACTACTACTACGACCCCGCGGTGGCCGCCGAGCTCGCCGCCTGGGTCAACTACGTGTGCCCCGTCGAGGGCGCACAGGCGGAGATGGAGAAGATCGATCCCGAGCTCGCCGAGAGCCCCTGGATCTTCCCCACCACCGAGTTCATCGCCGAGCGCAACATCCAGCAGTTCCGGGTGCTGAGCGCCGACGAGGAGATCGAGTACGCCGACATGTGGTCCACGAGGGTGATGGGGAACTGACATGGCCGGTTTCAAGGAAGCCCAGGGAGACCTCAGGCTCGAGAAGGTCACCAAGACCTTCGGCGACTTCGTCGCCGTCGACGACATCGACCTCCACGTCCCGCGGGGGTCGTTCTTCGCGCTCCTGGGACCGTCGGGCTGCGGCAAGACCACCACGCTGCGGATGATCGCCGGCCTCGAGCAGCCGACCGCGGGGAGGGTGCTGATCGGCGACACCGACCTGACCGGGTCGCGTCCCTACGAGCGCCCGGTCAACACCGTCTTCCAGTCCTACGCGCTCTTCCCCCACCTCACCATCCGCGACAACGTCGTCGTTCGGACCCAAGCGCCGCAAGGCCAAGGACGCGGCCAGGCTGGCCGAGGACGCCCTCGAGCTGGTGCAGATGACCCAGTTCGGCAACCGCAAGCCGGCCCAGCTCTCCGGTGGCCAGCAGCAGCGGGTGGCGCTGGCGCGGGCGCTGGTCAACCACCCCGAGGTGCTGCTCCTCGACGAGCCGCTCGGCGCGCTGGACCTCAAGCTGCGTCGCGAGATGCAGGTCGAGCTCAAGCGCATCCAGACCGAGGTCGGCCTGACCTTCATCCACGTCACCCACGACCAGGAGGAGGCCATGACCATGGCCGACACGGTCGCGGTGATGCACAAGGGCACGATCGAGCAGCTCGGCGCCCCCGCCGACCTCTACGACCTCCCCCGCACCCAGCTTCGTGGCCAACTTCCTCGGCCAGGCCAACACGGGGGTCGGCACGATCGAGGACACCGACGGCGACCACCTCGTGGCGGACGTCCTCGGCACGAAGGTCCGCATCAGCAAGGCACGCTCGCAGGTCCACGAGGGAGACGTCCTCTTCGGAGTGCGGCCCGAGAAGGTCCAGGTCTCGCGCGCCAAGCCGGACGGCGTCGGCAACGACGTACGAGGTGTGGTGCGCGACGTGTCCTTCCTCGGGGTCGCCACCAGCTACCTCGTCGACATGCCCAGCGGCACGACCTGGAGCTGCTACGAGCAGAACCTCGACGTCGACCCGATCGACCTGCGACCCGGCGACGAGGTCTGGCTGACGTGGAACCCCGGCCACGCGTTCGGCGTCGCGGCGGACGCGTCGTGACGGCCCTCGCTCCTGCCGTGGCCGAGCCGGACGCGCCGGCGCCGGCGCCGGCTCCCGCCCCGGAGACGACGAAGCGGAGCTGGACGGCGTACCTCCTGCTCCTGCCCGGGGTGCTGTGGCTCGGCGTCTTCTTCATCCTGCCGCTCGTCCAGCTGGCGGCGGTCAGCCTGCAGAGCCGCTACCCCGGCTTCCCCGGCTACTACTACCGCGACCTCAACTTCCAGAACTACGTCAGTGCGCTGACCGACTACGCGCCGCACTTCGCACGGTCCTTCCTCTACGCCGGGCTCGCCACCCTCTTCGCGTTCCTCCTGGCCTACCCGCTCGCCTACGCGATGGCCTTCAAGGCCGGCAGGTGGCGCAACCTGATGATGATCTGCGTCATCGCGCCGTTCTTCACCTCCTTCATCCTGCGCACCTTCGCGTGGTCGCAGATCCTCGCCGACGAGGGCTGGGTCGTCGCGGGATCCTCGAGCTGCTCAACCTGCTGCCCGGCGGCCAGATCATCAACACGCCGATCGCCGTGGTCGCGGGGCTGACCTACAACTTCCTGCCCTTCATGGTGCTGCCGATCTATGCCTCGCTCGAGCGGGCCGATCCGCGCGTCATCGAGGCAGGCGGCGACCTGTACGCCAACGGCTTCACGACCTTCCGCACGGTGACGCTGCCGATCTCGATGCCGGGCGTCCTGGCCGGCACGCTGCTCACCTTCATCCCGGCGGCCGGCGACTTCGTCAACATGGAGCTGCTCGGCCCCCAGCGCGGGAAGATGGTCGGCAACGTCATCAACGACCAGTTCCTCGCCGTCCCCGGCGGCTATCCGGTCGCGGCCGCGCTGTCGTTCACGCTGATGGCGGCCGATCCTGGTCATGGTCTTCCTCTACGTCCGGCGGTTCGGCACCGAGGAGCTGGTGTGAGATGACCACCACGGCTGCCCCGACCACGGATCGCCCCGCCTACCGCCCGTCGACCGCGAAGCGTGCCCAGCTCTGGCTCGCCAACCACTTCGCGATCCTCACCGCGGTCGCCGTCCTGGTCTACCTCTTCCTGCCGGTGGCCTACACGTTCGCCTTCTCCTTCAACGACCACGGCAAGACCAACATCGTGTGGCAGGGCTTCACGTGGGAGCACTGGCAGGACCCCTGCGGCGTCCCGGGCGTGTGCAGCTCGCTGGTGACCTCGCTGCAGGTGGGCGTCATCTCCACCGTGGTCGCCACGGTGCTCGGCACGCTCATGGCCCTCGCCATGGTGCGCTACCGCTTCCGCGGCAAGGCCGCGAGCAACCTGCTGATCTTCGTGCCGATGGCCACCCCGGAGATCGTCATGGGTGCCGCACTGCTGACGATCTTCGTCCAGGGCTTCTCCAACATCGGCCTCTACCTCGGCTTCTGGACCATCGTCTTCGCGCACATCATGTTCTGCCTGAGCTTCGTCGTCGTCACGGTCAGGGCCCGCATCCAGTCCCTCGACCCGCGGATCGAGGAGGCGGCCCAGGACCTCTACGCGAGCCCGCTGCAGACCTTCTGGAAGGTCACCTTCCCGCTGATCCTGCCGGGCATCCTCGGCGCCGCGATGCTCGCCTTCTCGCTGTCCTTCGACGACTTCATCATCACCAACTTCGTCTCGGGCAACGAAGCGACCTTCCCCAAGTTCGTCTACGTCGCGTCGCGTCGCGGCATCCCGGCCGAGGCCAACGTCATCGGCTTCTCGATGTTCGTCATCGCGGTGCTGCTCGTCGTCGGCGCGCAGGTCGTGAGCTCGCTGCGCGCATCCACCCGCAAGGAGTGAACACACACATGCCCGAGCAGCTGCGAGTCCTGATGATCGGAGCCGGCGGCGTCGGCGACGCCGCGGCCCGGATCGCCGTCGAGCGTGACTTCTTCGACGCCTGGGTGGTCGCCGACTACGACGTGGCGCGCGCCGAGCGCACGGTCGCCGCCGCACGTGAGCGCAGGCCCGGCGACGAGCGCTTCTCCGCGCGGCAGGTCGACGCCTCCAGCGCCGACGACGTCACGGCGCTGGCGCGCGAGGTCGGTGCCACCCACGTCTTCAACGCGGTGGACCCGCGGTTCGTGATGCCGATCTTCACCGGGGCCCTGGCCGCCGATGCCGGCTACCTCGACATGGCGATGAGCCTCTCGAGCCGCCACCCGGAGTCGCCGTACGAGAAGGTCGGGGTCAAGCTCGGCGACGACCAGCTCGCCATGGCCGGGGAGTGGGAGGCCGCCGGCCGGCTGGCCCTGCTGGGCATCGGTGTCGAGCCCGGTCTCTCCGACGTCTTCGCCCGCTACGCCGCCGACGAGCTGTTCGACCACATCGACGAGCTGGGCACCCGCGACGGCGCCAACCTGGTGATCCGCGACGACGACGGCAACGAGGTCTTCGCCCCGGGCTTCTCGATGTGGACGATCATCGAGGAGTGCCTCAACCCGCCGGTGGTGTGGGAGAGGTCTCGACTGGCCGCGGCCGCCGACGGCGACGGCGACGTCGAGGCGGGCTTCTTCACGCTCCCGCCCTTCTCCGAGCCGGAGGTCTTCGACTTCCCCGAGGGCATCGGTCCGGTCGAGTGCGTGCACGTCGAGCACGAGGAGGTGCTCCTCATGCCGCGCTGGATCGACGCCGACCGGGTGACCTTCAAGTACGGCCTCGGCGAGGAGATGATCGGCATCCTGCGCACGCTCCACACCCTCGGCCTCGACTCGACGACCCCGGTGACCGTCAAGGGGGTGGAGGTGTCCCCCGCGACGTCGTGGCGGCGTGCCTGCCCGACCCGGCGACGATCGGGCCGCGGATGGAGGGCAAGACCTGCGCCGGCGTGTGGGTCACCGGCACCGGCAAGGACGGCCGGCCGCGCTCGACCTACCTCTACCACGTGGTCGACAACGCCGACTCGATGCGCGACTACGGCGCCCAGTGCGTCGTGTGGCAGACGGCGATCAACCCGGTCGTCGCCCTCGAGCTGATCGCCGCCGGCACCTGGTCGGGTGTCGGCGTGCTCGGCCCCGAGGCGCTGCCGCCCAGCCCTTCCTCGACCTGCTGGCCGCGCCCAGGCCGGAGGGCTACGGTTCGCCGTGGGGCATCGAGGACCGGGAGCCGGGAGGCGCGGCATGAGCGTGACCCAGGAGCGCCGGCTCACCACCGAGATCCCGGGTCCGCGCTCGCAGGCCCTGCAGGCCCGCAAGCAGGCGGCCGTCTCGGCGGGCATCGGCACGACGCTGCCGGTCTACGTCGAGCGGGCCGGCGGCGGCATCCTCGTCGACGTCGACGGCAACCAGCTGATCGACTTCGGCTCCGGCATCGCCGTCACCACCGTCGGCAACGCCTCCCCGCGCGTGGTCGAGGCGGTCCAGCGGCAGGTCGCCGACTTCACCCACACCTGCTTCATGGTCACGCCCTACGAGGAGTACGTCGAGGTCTGCGAGAAGCTGACCGAGCTCACCCCGGGCACCCACGAGAAGCGCTCCGCGCTGTTCAACTCCGGCGCCGAGGCGGTCGAGAACGCCGTCAAGGTCGCCCGCCACCACACCGGGCGCGACGCGATCGTCGTCTTCGACCACGGCTACCACGGCCGGACCAACCTCACGATGGCGCTGACCGCCAAGAACATGCCCTACAAGCACGGCTTCGGGCCGTTCGCCGGCGAGGTCTACCGCGCGCCGATGGCCTACCCCTACCGCTGGCCCGGTGGCGTCGAGGCGTGCGCCGACGAGGCCTTCGACGCCTTCGTGCAGACCGTGCACGCCCAGGTCGGCGAGGAGAACTGCGCCGCGGTCCTCATCGAGCCGATCCAGGGCGAGGGCGGCTTCATCGTCCCGCCGCCGGGCTACCTGGCCCGGGTCGCCGACTGGTGCCGCGAGCACGACATCCTGCTCATCGCCGACGAGATCCAGACCGGCTTCTGCCGCACCGGCGACTGGTTCGCCTGCGACCACGAGGGCGTCGTGCCCGACCTGGTCACCACCGCCAAGGGCATCGCCGGCGGGCTGCCGCTGGCGGCCGTGACCGGGCGCGCGGACCTGATGGACTCCGTCCACGCCGGCGGCCTCGGCGGCACCTACGGCGGCAACCCGGTCGCCTGCGCCGCGGCGCTGGCCGCGATCGAGACGATGGAGGCGCTCGACCTGCGGGCCGCGCGCGCGCGAGATCGAGGCGAGCTTCATGCCGCCGCCTGCACGCACTGGCCGAGCGCCACCCCGACCGCATCGGCGACGTCCGGGGTCGCGGCGCCATGCTCGCGGTCGAGCTCGTCAGCGACGCCCGGGCCGTACGCCCGACGCGGCGCTGGCCGCCGCGGTGCACCGCGCCTGCCCCGCCGAGGGCTGGTCACCCTGACCTGCGGCACCTTCGGCAACGTGTTCCGCTTCCTGCCTCCCCTGTCCATCGCCGACGACCTGCTCGGCGAGGGCCTGGACATCCTCGAGGCCGCATTCGAGAAGGAGGCGTCAGGTGCCTGACGTCCTGGACACCGTGCCTCGCCGGCTCCTCATCGGCGGGGAGTGGGTGGACGCCTCGGGTGGGGAGACCTTCGACGTCTCCAACCCGGCCACGGAAGGGGTGCTCGCCTCGATCGCCGACGGCACCGCCGCGGACGGGGAGCGAGCCCTGGCTGCCGCGGCGGGCGCCCAGAAGGAGTGGGCCAGGACCGAGCCGCGGGACCGTGGCGAGATCCTGCGTCGGGCGTTCGAGATCATCACCGAGCGCGCCGACGAGTTCGCGACCCTGATGACCCTCGAGATGGGCAAGACCGCTCGCCGAGGCCCGGGGCGAGGTCACCTACGGCGCCGAGTTCTTCCGCTGGTTCTCCGAGGAGGCCGTGCGCATCCACGGCCGCTACTCCGCCGCCCCGGCGGGCCCCACCCGGCTGATCACCATGAAGCCGCCGGTCGGCCCGACCCTGATGATCACGCCGTGGAACTTCCCGCTGGCCATGGGCACCCGCAAGATCGGCCCGGCGATCGCGGCCGGCTGCACGATGGTCGTCAAGCCCGCCCACGAGACCCCGCTGACCATGCTGGCGCTGGCCGCGCTGCTGGAGGAGGTCGGGCTGCCCGACCGGGGTGCTCAACGTCGTCACCACGACGCACTCCGGTGAGGTGTGCGAGCCACTCATCCGTGATCCCGCGGCTGCGCAAGCTCACCTTCACCGGGTCGACGCGCGTCGGGCAGGAGCTCGTCGAGCAGTCGGCCGAGCAGCTGCTCCGCCTGTCGATGGAGCTCGGCGGCAACGCCCCGTTCCTCGTGTTCGAGGACGCCGACGTCGACGCCGCCGTCGACGGCGCCATGCTCGCCAAGATGCGCAACATCGGCGAGGCCTGCACCGCCGCCAACCGCTTCTTCGTGCACGAGTCGCTGGCCGACGAGTTCTCCACCAGGATGGCCGCGCGGATGGGCGCGCTGACCGTCGGCAACGGCACCAACGACGGGGTCGAGGTCGGCCCGCTCATCACCGCCAAGGCCCGCAACGGCGTCCACGAGCTCGTGGAGGACGCCGTGCAGGCCGGCGCCAGGGTGCTCACCGGTGGCTCGGTGCCCGAGGGCCCGGGCTACTTCTACCCGCCGACCGTGCTCACCGACGTACCGGCCACGGCGCGGCTGATGCGCGAGGAGATCTTCGGCCCGGTCGCCCCGATCGCACCTTCCGCGACGAGGACGAGGTGCTCGAGCGCGCCAACGACACCGAGTACGGCCTCGTCGCCTACGTCTTCACCAGCGACCACGCGCGCGTGCTGCGGGTCAGCGAGGCGCTGGAGTTCGGCATGGTCGGCATCAACACCGGCATCGTCTCCAACCCCGCGGCCCCGTTCGGCGGGCGTCAAGCACTCCGGCTTCGGCCGCGAGGGCGGCTTCGAGGGCATCGAGGAGTACCTCGAGACCAAGTACGTCGGCACCGCGTTGTGACGGCCCGTCGACCGCGACCGCCTGCACGCTCTCCATGCCGAGGAGGAACAGCTCTTCGTCGACCTCCACCCGACCTCGGCCCGTCTCGCGCGCGAGGCGCGCGAACACCTGCTGGCCGGGGTCCCGATGCCGTGGATGACCCGGTGGCCCGGCTCCTTCCCGCTCTTCGTCGAGTCCGCGCAGGGCGGTCGGTTCACCGACGTCGACGGCATCGACCACGTCGACCTCTGCCTCGGTGACACCGGGTCGATGACCGGCCACTGCCTGCCCGCGGTCGCGGACGCCGTACGACGACAGCACCGAGCGCGGCATCACCACCATGCTGCCCACCGAGGACGCCACGTGGGTGGCCGGCGAGCTGAGCCGTCGCTTCGGGCTCCCGCGCTGGCAGATGGCCATGACGGCGACCGACGCCAACCGCTTCGTCCTGCGCTTCGCCCGCCACCTGACCGGTCGACCACGGATCGCGGTGATGGACTGGTGCTACCACGGCACCGTGGACGAGACCCTGGGTGTCCTGGAGCACGGCCGGGCCGGAGACCGGGTCGTGGCCCGTCCGGGCGCACTGGGGCCGCAGGTCGACGTCGCGGTCACCACCGCGGTCGTGCCCTTCAACGACCTGGACGCGCTCGACGCCCGGCTTGGCCGTGGGCGACGTCGCCTGCCTGCTCATGGAGCCGGCCCTGACCAACATCGGCATCGTGCTGCCGGAGGAGGGCTACCTGGCCGGGGTCCGCGAGATCACTCGCCGGCACGGCGTGCTGCTGGTCAACGACGAGACGCACACCATCTGTGCCGGCCCGGGCGGGGCGACCGCGGCGTGGGACCTGGAGCCCGACTTCGTCGTGATCGGCAAGCCGATCGGCGGCGGCATCCCGGTCGCCGCCTACGGCATGACCGCGGAGGTGGCTGCCCGGCTCGAGGGACCCATGCTGGGCCACGACATCGACGTCGCAGGCGTCGGCGGCACCCTGTCCGGCTCGGCGCTGGCGATGGCCGCGGTGCGGGCCACCCTCTCCACCGCGCTGCGCCAGGAGGACTTCGACGTGGCGATCCCGCTGGCGGAGTCGTTCACCGCCGGGATCCAGGACGGTCATCGACGAGCACGACCTGCCGTGGCACGTGCAACGGCTCGGCTGCCGGGCGGAGTACTGGTTCTGCCCGCCGCCACGCTCCGGCGCCGAGGCGGCCGCTGCGGTCGACGAGGACCTCGACGCGTTCTTCCACCTCTGGACCGTCAACCGCGGCGTGCTCCTCGCGCCGTTCCACAACATGTCGCTGTTCTCGCCGTTCCACGGCCAGGGCGACGTCGACGCGCACACCTCGGCGTTCCGGGGAGCCGTGGAGGCGCTCCTCGGATGAGCGCGCACCGCCGGAGTACTCCCCCGAGGACTTCGAGGGCGTCGACATGGGCTGACCCGCCGACGAACGCGGTGACAGCCCCGGTCAGGGCTCGACGAAGCTGCCGACCAACCCGGCGGCTCGAGCCGCTTCGGCGTACGCCGTTGCGAGCGTGTCGACCGTCTCGTGTGCGTTGAGGCCCGACGGGTTGGGCAGCACGAAGACCCGCGAGGCGTCCCAGCGGGGTTGCTCGCCGACCCGCGCCCGACGCTCGCCGAAGGCGGTTCGGTAGGCGGTGACCCCGGCTATCGCCACGACGCGCGGACGCCGCTCGGCCACGAGTGCCCGGAGACGCTCGCCCCCCGCCCGCAGCTCCTCGGGCGCCAGCTCGTCGGCACGCGCGGTGGCTCGCGCGACGAGGTTCGTGATCCCGATCCCGCGACGCCGCAGCGTGTCGCGATCGTCCTCGGTCATGCCGGCGGCCTGGTCGATCAGCTCGTCCAGGATCCCGGCCCGCAGGAGTGCGGGGTAGAACCGGTTGCCCGGGTGAGCGAAGTGGGTCTGCGTGGCGGCGGTCCACAGTCCGGGGTTGATGCCGACGAACAGGAGCCGGAGCGACTGACCGGCGGCGGGGAGAAGATTCGGGCACCTCGACGTCGCGGAACGACTCCAGCTCAGCCCGCGTGAACCCCATGGACACCATCTTGTCGAACTCTGTCCCTTGAACGCGCCCTCGGGCTCCATCTCGTCCAGACCCAGCCGGCCGTTATCAACCCGACGCGAGCTCGACCATGGCGCGGACGGGCGGCTGAGACGCACGAGACCCCGCCTCCCTCACGGGAGACGGGGTCTCGGATGGTGCGGTGCCGGTCAGTGACCGGCGGGGATCACTTGGTGATCTTGATGACGCGGCCGGCGCCGACGGTGCGGCCACCCTCGCGGATGGCGAAGCGCAGGCCCTCGTCCATCGCGATGGGCTGGATGAGCTCCACCGACATCTCCGTGTTGTCACCCGGCATGACCATCTCGGTGCCCTCGGGCAGGGTCACGACGCCGGTCACGTCCGTCGTACGGAAGTAGAACTGCGGGCGGTAGTTGTTGAAGAACGGCGTGTGACGGCCGCCCTCGTCCTTGCTGAGGATGTAGACGACGCCTCGAAGTTGGTGTGAGGCGTCGTGGTGCCCGGCTTGATGACGACCATGCCGCGCTCGATGTCCTCGCGCTTGGTGCCACGGAGCAGCAGACCGACGTTCTCGCCGGCCTGGCCCTCGTCGAGCAGCTTGCGGAACATCTCGACGCCGGTGACGGTCGACTTCTGGGCGACCTCGCGGATGCCGATGATCTCGACCTCCTCGTTGACCTTGACGATGCCGCGCTCGATGCGACCGGTGATGACGGTGCCACGACCGGTGATCGTGAAGACGTCCTCGACGGGCATGAGGAAGGGCTTGTCGGTCTCGCGCTCGGGGGTCGGGATGGACTCGTCCACCGCGGCCATGAGCTCGACGATCGACTCGCCCCACTTCTCGTCACCCTGGAGCGCCGGGAAGGCAGCAACGCGCACCACGGGGATGTCGTCGCCCTCGAACTCGTACTCGGAGAGGAGCTCGCGCACCTCCATCTCGACGAGCTCGATGAGCTCCTCGTCGTCGACCATGTCGCACTTGTTGAGCGCCACGACCAGGGCCGGCACGCCGACCTGGCGGGCGAGCAGCACGTGCTCACGCGTCTGCGGCATCGGGCCGTCGGTGGCGGCAACCACGAGGATCGCGCCGTCCATCTGGGCCGCACCGGTGATCATGTTCTTGATGTAGTCCGCGTGACCCGGGCAGTCGACGTGCGCGTAGTGGCGCGCCTCGGTCTGGTACTCGACGTGCGCGATCGAGATCGTGATGCCGCGCTGGCGCTCCTCGGGAGCCTTGTCGATCTGGTCGAACGCCGACGCCTCGTTCAGGTTCGGGTACTTGTCGTGCAGCACCTTGGTGATCGCCGCGGTCAGCGTCGTCTTGCCGTGGTCGATGTGACCGATCGTGCCGATGTTGACGTGCGGCTTGGTCCGCTCGAACTTCGCCTTAGCCACTGGGGCTCCTCCTGGTTGGGTTTGTACGTGAACTCATGGGTGTGAAACGGGTGGTGCTGGGCCGAGGGTCCGGGGCGAGCTACTCGCCGCGGACCTTCTTGACGATCTCTTCGGCGATGTTCGAGGGAACCTCGGCGTACGAGTCGAACTCCATCGAGTACGACGCCTGACCGGAGGTCTTCGACCTCAGGTCGCCAACGTACCCGAACATCTCGGAGAGCGGCACAAGCGCGTTGACGACCATGTCGCCGTGACGCTCCTCCTGTGCCTGGATCTGGCCACGGCGCGAGTTGATGTCGCCGATGACCGTGCCGAGGAAGCTCTCCGGCGTGGTGACCTCGACGGCGAACATCGGCTCGAGCAGGACCGGCTTGGCCTTGCGCGCGGCCTCCTTGAAGGCCTGGTTGCCGGCGATCTTGAACGCGAGCTCGGACGAGTCGACGTCGTGGTAGGCGCCGTCCTCGAGCGAGAACTTCACGTCGACCATGGGGTAGCCGGCGAGCACGCCGAACTCCATGGCGTCCTGGCCACCCTGGTCGACCGAAGGGATGTACTCCTTCGGCACCCGACCACCGGACACGTTGTTGACGAACTCGTAGCCCGCGCCGGTGCCGGTCTCGGGGTCGATGTTCGGACCGAGGTTGATGACGACCTTGGCGAACTGGCCCGAACCACCGGTCTGCTTCTTGTGCGTGTAGGAGTGCTTCTCGACCAGGTTGCGGATGGTCTCGCGGTAGGCGACCTGCGGCTTGCCGACGGTCGCCTCGACGCGGAACTCGCGCTTCATGCGGTCGACGAGGATCTCGAGGTGGAGCTCGCCCATGCCGGCGATGATCGTCTGACCGGTCTCCTCGTCGGCCTTGACCGTGAAGGTGGGGTCCTCGTCGGACAGGCGCTGGATCGCGGTGCCGAGCTTCTCCTGGTCGCTCTTGGTCTTCGGCTCGATGGCGACCTCGATCACCGGGGCCGGGAACGTCATCGACTCGAGGACGACCTGGTTGTTGCGGGTCCGCAGAGCGTGTGACCGGTCTTGGTGTCCTTGAGGCCCATGACGGCCACGATCTGGCCGGCGCCGACCGACGCGATCTCCTCACGCTTGTTGGCGTGCATCTGGTAGACCTTGCCGATCCGCTCCTTGCGACCGTTGACCGAGTTGACCACGGTCGTGCCGGCCTCGAGCTTGCCGGAGTAGACGCGGACGTAGATCAGCTTGCCGAGGTGCGGGTCGGTGGCGATCTTGTAGGCGAGGCCGGAGAACGGCTCGTCGTCGGACGGCTGGCGAACGATGACCTCGTTCTCGTCCTTGACCGAGTGGCCCTGGATGCCGTCGATGTCGAGCGGCGAGGGCAGGTACTTCGACGACCGCGTCGAGCAGGGGCTGGACGCCCTTGTTCTTGAACGCGGTGCCGCACAGGACCGGGTTGAGCTTGTCGGCGAGGGTGGCGCGACGGATCGCGGCGTCGAGGTCCTCGACGGAGAAGTTCTCCTCGCCCTCGAGGTACTTCTCCATGATGTCGTCGTCGGCCTCGGCGAGCGTCTCGATGAGCTTCTCGCGGTATTCCGCGGCCTGCTCGGCGAGCTCGGCCGGGATCTCCTCGACCTCGTAGTCCTCACCCATCGTGGTCTCGCCGCGCCAGACCAGGGCGCGCATGCCGACCAGGTCGACGACACCGATGAAGTCGCCCTCGGCACCGATCGGCAGCTGGAGGACGAGCGGGGTGGAGTTGAGGCGCTCGACCATCATGTCGACGCAGCGGAAGAAGTCGGCACCGGTGCGGTCGAGCTTGTTGACGAAGCACATGCGCGGGACGGAGTACTTGTTGGCCTGGCGCCACACCGTCATCGTCTGCGGCTCGACACCGGCGACACCGTCGAAGACCGCCACGGCGCCGTCGAGGACGCGCAGCGAGCGCTCGACCTCGGCCGTGAAGTCCACGTGGCCGGGCGTGTCGATGATGTTGATCTGGTGGTCCTTCCACCAGCACGTCGTCGCGGCGGACGTGATCGTGATGCCACGCTCCTGCTCCTGCTCCATCCAGTCCATCGTGGCTGCCGCCGTCGTGGACCTCACCGATCTTGTAGGTGATGCCGGTGTAGAAGAGGATGCGCTCGGTGGTGGTGGTCTTGCCGGCGTCGATGTGCGCCATGATGCCGATGTTGCGGACCTTGTTGAGGTCGGTGGTGATGTCGACAGCCACGTCTGTGTCTCAGTCCCTCGAAGTAGTGGGGTGTGGCGGGGGTGGAGGCCGTACGACGCGCGGTCGCGCGTCGCACGCCCCCCGACCTCACCAGCGGTAGTGGGCGAAGGCCTTGTTGGACTCGGCCATCTTGTGGGTGTCCTCGCGCTTCTTCACAGCGGCACCGAGGCCGTTGGAGGCGTCGAGGATCTCGTTCATGAGGCGCTCGGCCATGGTCTTCTCGCGACGGTCGGCGGCGTAGCCGACGAGCCAGCGCAGGGCCAGCGTGGTGGAGCGGTTGGTCTTGACCTCGACCGGGACCTGGTAGGTCGCACCACCGACGCGGCGGGACTTGACCTCGATGGCCGGCTTGACGTTGTCGAGCGCGCGCTTGAGCGTGACGACCGGGTCGGTGCCGGTCTTGTCGCGGCAACCCTCGAGGGCGGTGTAGACGATGCGCTGGGCAACAGCCTTCTTGCCGTCCTGGAGGACCTTGCTCACGAGCTGGGTGACGAGCTGCGAGCCGTAGACCGGGTCGACGACGAGAGGGCGCTTGGGAGCGGGACCCTTGCGAGGCATTACTTCTCCTTCTTCGCGCCGTAGCGGCTGCGGGCCTGCTTGCGGTTCTTGACACCCTGGGTGTCG
Organism: uncultured Actinomycetota bacterium; assembly: GCA_963778975.1. GTDB lineage: Bacteria > Actinomycetota > Actinomycetes > Propionibacteriales > Nocardioidaceae > Nocardioides. The sequence goes on along the minus strand of CAVZWM010000023.1, from coordinate 374 downwards.
AGCGTGCCGCGGATGATCTTGTAGCGGACACCGGGAAGGTCCTTCACACGGCCGCCGCGCACGAGCACGATCGAGTGCTCCTGGAGGTTGTGACCGACACCCGGGATGTAGGCGGTGACCTCGACGCCACTGCTCAGTCGCACGCGGGCGACCTTGCGGAGAGCGGAGTTCGGCTTCTTCGGGGTGGTCGTGTAGACGCGGGTGCAGACGCCGCGGCGCTGGGGCGAACCCTTCAGGGCAGGCGTCTTGGACTTCGACACCTTGTCCTGGCGGCCCTTGCGGACCAACTGGTTGATGGTGGGCACCGAGTGGTTCCCTCTCTCTGTCTTCTCATCACGGACCGGCGCTGTGCCGGACTCGGGTGTCGTGCGTTG
>CAVZWM010000022.1:0-197226 GCA_963778975.1 uncultured Actinomycetota bacterium | reverse complement strand
CCCCTCCGTTGCCGACCTCCTGGAGCAGATCCAGGGGTACGGCGCGTGGGCGGTGATCCGGCGCAAGGCGGCCCCCACGGCGGGTCTGGTCGGCGGGACTCCGCACGAGGTGGCCTCCCTGCTCGACATCCCGCTGGAGACCGGGATCCCCGAGGCCGGGCGCAGTGCGGACCGGCTGGTCGCGGTGCCCTTCCGGCAGGTGGCCGAGCGCGGCTTCGCGGCCATCGACGACGGTGCGCCCCTGACGGTGGTCGACATCGAGGCCGAGCACGAGGTCGCGGTCGACGACCTGCTGGCCGCGCTGCCCGATGCCCCGATCGAGTTCGCCGACCGCGGTGGGTTCGCGACGGACGACGCGGCGTACGGCGACATCGTCGAGGCGATCATCCGCGACGAGATCGGACAGGGCGAGGGCGCGAACCTCGTCATCGGCCGCCACTACCGCGCGGTCGTCGCCGACTGGGACGCCGACCGCGCCCTGACGGTCCTGCGCCGGCTGATGGAGCGCGAGCGCGGGGCGTACTGGACGTTCTGCTTCTTCACCGGCGAGCGGTTCCTGATCGGGGCGAGCCCCGAGCGGCACGTCAGCGTCAAGTCCGGCGACGTCCGGATGAACCCGATCTCGGGGACCTTCCGCGTCGCCGGATCGGCCGACGACGAGCGCGACGTCAAGGACCGGCTGCTCGACTTCCTCGCCGACGAGAAGGAGATCTTCGAGCTCTTCATGGTCGTCGACGAAGAGCTCAAGATGATGTGCGACATCTGCCACGAGGGCGGGCAGGTGCTCGGACCGTTCCTCAAGCCGATGACGCACCTGATCCACACCGAGTACCTCCTGGCCGGGCGGTCGAATCGCGACCACCGCGAGATCCTGCGCGACACGATGTTCGCGGCCACCGTCACCGGGGCACCCGTCGAGAACGCCTGCCGGCTGATCGCCGACTACGAGCCCGAGGGGCGCGGCTACTACGGCGCGGCGCTGGCCCTCTTCGGCCGAGCGACCGACGGGTCGCCGACCATGGACAGCCCGATCCTCATCCGCACCGCCGACGTCTCGCCGAGCGGTGAGCTCAAGGTGACCGCGGGTGCGACGCTGGTCCGCGACTCCGACGCCGCCTCCGAGGTCGCCGAGACCCGGGCCAAGGCGGGCGGCATCCTCAGCGCGTTCGGCCTCGCGGCGCGCCGCCGGCTCCGACGGGGCGGACATCGCCGACCTGGCGCGCGACGAGGACGTGCTGCTGAGCCTGGGCTCGCGCAACGGCCGGCTCTCCCGCTTCTGGCTGACCGACCAGGCCGGCGAACCCGCCGACCCCGGTCTGGCCGGGCGCTCGGTGGTGATCCTCCACGGCGAGGACGACTTCGTGAACATGCTCGTCCACGTGCTCGGCGTCTTCGGCATGACGTCGCGCGTGGTGCGCCACGAGGACTACGAGACCGGGTCCTTCGACGGCGCCGACCTCGTCATCGTCGGACCGGGTCCGGGAGATCCGCGGGAGGGCGACCACCCGAAGATCGCGTCGTTCCGGCGAGCCGTCGACGACCTGCTGGCGTCGGGGCAGCCGTTCCTGGCGGTCTGCCTGGGCCACCAGACGCTGTGCCAGCGGCTGGGCCTCGACCTCGCCTACAAGGACGTCGTCTTCCAGGGCACGCAGTCGCCGGTCCGCCTCGACGGCCGCACCGAGCGGGTCGGGTTCTACAACACCTTCGTCGGCCGGGTCCCCGACGGCGGCGCCCTGCCCGACGGCGTACGCGTCGAGGCCGACGAGGCCACCGGCGACATCCACGCCGTGATCGGTCCGCACTTCCGCGGCATCCAGTTCCACGCCGAGTCGATCCTCACCGAGAACGGCTACGACCTGCTCCACGGCGCGGTGCTCGACCTGCTGACGTGAGGCAGGGCCCCGCCCGTCGCCGGCCGGGGTAGTGAGGGACGACATGGGCGGGTCCGTGGCCTGACACCGACCCGAACGTCCCTGACTACCCGGCGAGGGTCCGCTAAAGTCGACTCAAATGGTAGACAATCACGTCGGGCGTGGCGGACAACTGATCGGCCGTCCATCGCGTCATCATCTGTAGTCATCGCGGGACACAACGGGGGATCAGTGCGACATCTGCAACGTGCGGCGGTGGGCCTGTGCCTGCTGGCGCTCACGGCCTGCGCCAACGCCGGGACGGCGGACGGCGTCACTCCTCGCGGCGCCGCCGCCCACCGCGTCGGTGAGCTCGGTCGGTGACCTCGAGCCCGCGTCCAGCCGGGCGCAGCGGCCCAACATCGTCGTCGTCATGCTCGACGACTTCTCGATGGACCTCGTGCAGACCATGCGGTCGGCGCAGACGATGAAGAGGGCGGGCGCGAGCTACCCGCACTCCTTCGTCACCGACTCGCTGTGCTGCGTCTCGCGCTCGAGCTTCTTCACCGGGCAGTACCCCCACCAGACCGGCGTACGCACCAACACCTCCGACCAGGGCACCTCGACGCTCGGCGGCTGGCCGGCCTTCGACGTCCACGGCAACCCCGAGCGCGCCTTCAACGTGCGACTGCAGGAGGCCGGCTACACGACCGGCTTCGTCGGCAAGTTCCTCAACGAGTACGAGTGGACTCCCGGTCGCGCGCTGCCCCCGGCGGTGCCGGGCTGGTCGACCTTCAACACCGTCTTCGGCTCCGCCTACGACGGGTGGGACTTCGCCAGCACGACGGTGACCGACCAGCGGCTCGCCGTGGAGCAGCACCCCGCCCCGCCGGCCACCGCGTCCGTCGAGGAGAAGGACGCGGCCTACGCCGGGACCTTCATCGGCGACCGGGCGCTCGACTTCATCCGCACCGGCAATGCCGGCGACGCACCGTGGTTCCTCGAGGTGTCGGTCTACGGGCCGCACAACCGCACCCAGCCCGAGGGCCACTACCTCGGGGACCCGCTCTTCCCGTCGATGTTCCGCGACCGCGCCGGGCAGCGCAGCTGCGGCCGGGTCGCGTGCCGCAAGCTCACCGTCCAGGACCTGCCCGGCTTCGGGGACAGCCGAGCGGACAACCGTCCCCGGAAGCGCAACGGGAAGCCCGCCCGTGCCTGGAACACGCGCCGGCGGGCTGTCGGCCGCCGTCGCGGTGCGCGACCTGCGCGACCGGGCGCGGATGTCGCAGTCGGTCGACCGGCTGGTGCAGCAGATCCTGGCCGAGGCACGGCCCGGACACCTACGTCGTCCTCACCTCCGACAACGGCTTCCACCTCGGCCAGCTCGGCATGGGCCGGGGCAAGGGCACGCCGTACGACACCGACGTCCGCGTGCCGCTCCTGGTCACCGGACCCGGCGTGGTGCCCGGCACGCGCAAGGAGGTGACGAGCAACATCGACCTCGCCCCGACCTTCGAGGAGCTGGCCGGCCTGCGCTCGCCGCCCTATCGCGCCGGCGCCTCGCTGGTGCCGACCTTCGGCCAGCCCGGCCTCGTGCAGCGGTCGTACGCCTTCCTCGAGCACACCCAGCAGACGCTCGCGACCAAGGACCCCGACGGCGCGTTCACCGGCTCCGAGCTCGACCGGATCCCGTCCTTCACCGCCGTCCGCAGCCGGACCGCGCTGCTGGTGAGGTTCGACCTCGACCCGAGCCGGAAGCGCACGTCGTGGGGCTATGAGTTCTACACCTACCGGCGCCATGGGTTCGAGAAGAAGAACACCTTCGCCAGCCCCCGGCGACGCGCGCGAGGTCTCGGTGCTGATGAAGCGGCTCAAGGGGTTCGACGACTGCCGCGCCAAGGGCGACGAGGAGTTCCCGCGACGCCTGCCGTGACCTCCGCTGACCGCACTAGCCTCGGGCCGTGACGCCGGACGTGATCGTGGTCGACCACCACGACTCCTACACGTGGAACCTCGTCCACCTCATCGCCGCGGGTGACCGGCCTCCTGCCGCGCGTGGTCCAGCACGACGAGGTCGAGCCGGACGAGGTGCTGCGCCACTCCCACGTCGTGCTCTCGCCGGGACCGGGACACCCGGCCGAGCCCGCCGACTTCGCGGTGGGTCGCGAGGTGCTGCTCGCCGGCACCCGCCCCGTGCTCGGCGTCTGCCTGGGCATGCAGGGGCTGGTGACGGCGTACGGCGGCGGGGTGGAGCGCGTCGTCCCGGCGCACGGCGAGGTGGCGCAGGTCAGCCACGACGGGCGCGGGCGTCTTCACCGGGCTGCCGCAGGACTTCGCGGCGGTGCGCTACCACTCGCTCGCCGCGATCAGCCTGCCCGACGTCCTGGAGGCGACGGCGTGGAGCGAGGACGGCGTCGTCATGGGCGTACGCCACCGGTCGCTGCCGCTGGAGGGCGTGCAGTTCCATCCCGAGTCGATCCTGTCCGAGCAGGGCGCCGCGCTGGTGGGGAACTTCCTGTCGTGACCGATCCCGTCGAGTTCTTCCGGTCCGTCGCCGCCGAGCACCCGAGGTGCTTCTGGCTCGACGGCGGCGGCGCGCGCGAGTGGTCCGGCCGGCGCTCGATCATCGGCTGGCTCGAGGACGACGACGTCTCGCTGACCTTCTCCGCCGCGCGCCGGGAGGTCCGCGAGCACTCCGGGGGAGCGTCGACCGTGGTCGGCGACGACGTCTTCGAGGTGCTGGACTCCCGGCTGCGGTCGGGCGAGCAGTGGTTCGGCTACTTCGGCTACGCCGCCCGTACCGACCTCCCCGCCCGGCCCGACCCGAGCCTTCCCGATGCGGTCTGGATGCGGCCGCGGCAGGTGCGGGTGTTCGAGCACGAGCCCCTGTTGGAGTCACCGGCCCACCGGGGACTCCCTCATCAACCGGCCGTTGCAACACCCAGCCGACGACAGAGTCGCCCAGGTCGTGGGGCAGATGTGGCTCCCGAGGCGTACGCCGATGCCTTCGCGCGCGTCCAGGAGCATCTCCACGCCGGCAACTCCTACGAGGTCAACCTCACCTATCGCCTCGAGCCCGAGGCCGACCTCGACCCCCTCGGCGCCTACCTCCGCCTGCGCGACCTCAACCCCGCGCCGTACGCCGGATTCCTCCAGCACGACGTCGCCGACGCGCGTGCGTGGCTGCTGTCCAGCTCGCCCGAGAGGTACGCCCTCATCACCCCCGACCGCAGCCTCGAGACCAAGCCGATCAAGGGCACCACCCCCCGCGGCGCGACGCCGGCCGAGGACGAGGCGCTGCGCGACCGGCTGCCGACCGACCCCAAGACCCGCGCCGAGAACCTGATGATCGTCGACCTGCTCCGCAACGACCTCTCGATGGTCTGCGAGGTCGGTTCGGTGGAGGTGCCCGCCCTCATGCAGGTCGAGTCCTACGAGTCGGTGCACCAGCTCGTCTCGACCGTGCGCGGACGGCTGCGCGAGGACGTCTCGACGATCGGGGCGCTGCGCGCGCTCTTCCCGGCCGGCTCCATGACCGGTGCGCCGAAGCTCCGGACGATGCAGGTCATCGAGGAGGTCGAGGCGACCCCGCGAGGGGCGTACGCCGGCGCGTTCGGCTGGATCAGCGGTGACGGCCCGGCCGACCTGGGGGTCGTCATCCGCTCGCTGATGACCGACGGCTCCGGCACCTGGACGATCGGCACCGGCGGCGCGATCACGGTGCGGTCGGACGTCGAGGAGGAGTGGGACGAGTCGCGCTGGAAGGCCGAGCGGCTGCTCGCCACCCTCGATGCAACGCCGGGTTAGTGCTTGTTTCCCACGGTGTTGTAGCAGGGTGGCTAGAGGACCTGACCCGGCACTACATCCGCCGGGACACCCGGCACCCGCACCATCATCCGCGCCCCGCCGGACGGTGCCTCACCGACCGTGATCTGCCCGCCGTGCCGGTCGATCACCTGCCGCACGATGGCCAGCCCCAGCCCCGAGCCGGGCATGGCCCGCGACTCGTCGGAGCGGTAGAAGCGGTCGAAGATGTGGGGCCGGTCGGCCTCGTCGATGCCGGGCCCCTCGTCGTCGACCGCGAGCTCGCCGTCGGTGAGCCGCACGGTCACGGTCCCGTCGGCGGGACTCCACTTCGCGGCGTTGTCGAGGAGGTTGGTGACCGCCCGCTCGAGGCTGCTGGCGTCACCGACCACGGGCCACGGGTCGAGCGACACGTCGAAGCGGATCCCCTGCGCGCGACGGCGTACGCGGGTCACCGCGCGCTCGACCACGTCGGCGAGGTCGACCTGGCCCACCACGTGGGTCATCGGCTCGTCACGCGCCAGCTCGACGAGGTCGCCCACGAGCGCGCTGAGCTCCTCGATCTGGCCGCGCACGTCGTCGAGGAGCTCGAGCCGCGCCTGCGGCGGCAGCGCCGTGTTGCCCTCGGCCTGGCGCAGCAGGTCGAGGTTGGTGCGCAGGGACGTGAGTGGCGTACGGAGCTCGTGGCTGGCGTCCGCGACCAGCCGGCGCTGGCGGTCCCGGGAGGCGCCGAGGGCGCAGCAGCATCTCGTTGAAGGCGGTGGCGAGCCGGGCGATCTCGTCGTCGCCCTCGACCCGCAGCGGCGTGAGGTCCTCGGTGACCGTGATGCGTTCGACCGAGGAAGTGAGACGCCGGACGGGCCGGAGCCCGTTGCGGGCGACCAGCCAGCCGACGAGGAGCGCGGCGAGCACGCCGAGGGCGCCGAAGACGAAGCAGCACCCCGCTGAGCTTGTCGAGGGTGCGGTCGTTGGCGGCGAGCGGCTGGGCCAGGATCAGCGCCTGCCCGCTGTTGGCCTGGACGGTCGCCACCCGGAAACGCTCGCCCTCGAGCGTCACCAGGGTGCGCACCGACGACTCGCTGGTCCCGGCCGCCACGTCGAGCTCGGGCCTGCCGATCCGGAAGTGCGGGATGTCGTCGCCGGCCATGCCCTGGCCCTCAGCGGTGATGAAGATGATGCGGACGTCGGCCGCACCCAGCAGCCAGGCCGGCGCGCCCTGCGCGGTGATCTTGGACAGGGTGGTGAACGCGGTGGCCTTGTGGGCCCGGTTGAGCAGTGACTGGTCGAGCGAGCTCATCAGCTGCTGCCGCATGACGACGAAGGCGGTGAGCGCCATGATCGCGATCGACGCGCCGAGCGCCAGCGTGGTGAGGACGGCGACCCGCGAGGCCAGCGACCGGCGGTAGTGCCACCGCCCCTGGTCGGGCCACTGGGAGGCGGGCTGGCTCATGATTCCTTCAGGACGTAGCCGACGCCCCGCACGGTCTGGATCAGCCGGCTCTCGCCCTCGGCCTCGGTCTTGCGGCGCAGGTAGCCGACGTACACCTCGAGCGAGTTCGCGCTCGTCGGGAAGTCGAAGCCCCACACCTCCTCGAGGATGAAGGAGCGCTCCAGCACGCGCCGGGGCCGGCGCAGGAACATCTCGAGCAGCGTGAACTCGGTGCGGGTCAGCTCGATCGCACGGCCGCCCCGGGTGACGTCGCGGCTCGAGACGTCCATGGTCAGGTCGGCGAAGGAGAGCACCTCCTCGTCGGCACCCTCGGGAACCACGCGACGCAGCAGTGCCCGCAACCGCGCCAGCAGCTCCTCGAGCGCGAACGGCTTGGTGAGGTAGTCGTCGGCGCCGGCGTCGAGACCCTCCACCCGGTCGCCCACGGCGTCGCGTGCGGTGAGGACCAGCACCGGTACGTCGTTGCCGGCCGCGCGCAGGGCGCGAGTCGTCTCGATCCCGTCGAGGCGCGGCATCATCACGTCCATCACCACGACGTCCGGGGGGTGCGCACCCATGGTGACCAGCGCCTCCGCGCCGTCTCCCGCGAGCACGACCTCGTAGCCGTTGAACTCCAGCGACCGGCGCAGCGAGTCACGCACGGCACGGTCGTCGTCGACGACCAGCACGCGGGGCTTGGGTTCGCTCACCCGCCAAGGATGCCAGCCCCGCCTGAGCAGAGGCTGAAGAGTGGAGCACTGGACGACCCGGCTGACTACGCTCGCGGGCATGGATCGCCGCCTCGCCCTCGTCCGCCGACCCTCGCCGCTGCTGGCCGACGGGCTGGTCACGCACATCGAGCGCAGCCCGGTCGACCTCGCCCTCGCGGAGCGCCAGTGGCAGGGCTACGTCGACGCCCTCACCGACAACGGCTGGACGGTGGTCGAGGCGCCCGCGGCCGACTCGCATGCGGACGGCGTGTTCATCGAGGACCCGGTGTTCGTCCACCACGACGTCGCGGTGCTGATGCGTAGCGGCGCGGAGGAGCGGCGAGGTGAGACCGACGGGCTGGCCGACGTGCTGGTCGAGCACGGCTACCGCATCTCCGCCATCGAGGCACCCGGCACCATGGACGGTGGCGACATCCTCGTCCACGGGGACCAGGTCTGGGTGGGCCTGGGCGGCCGCACCAACCAGGCGGGGATCGACCAGCTCGCCGACCTCCTGGGCGAGCTCGGCGCCACGGTGACCGGCGTACGGCTCACCAAGGTGCTGCACCTCAAGTCGGCCGTCACCGCCCTGCCGGACGGCACCGTCATCGGCTACGAGCCGCTGGTCGACGACACCTCGACCTGGCCGGGCTTCCTGCCCGTGCCGGAGGAGCCGGGGTCGCACGTCGTCCTGCTGGGTGGGGACACCGTGCTCATGTCGGCGGCCGCACCGGAGTCGGCGGCACTCCTGACCGAGCGCGGGCTCGACGTGGTGACCGTCGACATCTCGGAGTACGAGAAGCTCGAGGGCTGCGTCACCTGCCTGTCGGTGCGGCTTCGCGGATAGCCGTCACCGGGTCCCGGTGACGGCTCAGGCGTAGCGGGCGGCGACCGCGCCGGCGCGGGCGCCGTAGCCGCCGCCGAACATGCACGCGTGCACGAGCAGCGGGAAGAGCTGGTGGATGCCGAGCCGGTCCTCCCAGCCCTCGGCGAGCGGGGTCGCCTCGTCGTACGCCGACATCACCCGCGGCAGGTGCGTGAGACCGAAGAGGTGGAGCATGGCGAGGTCGACCTCGCGGTGACCGCCGTACGCCGCGGGGTCGATGACGTGGACGGCACCGTCGTGGCCCCACAGGCAGTTGCCGTTCCAGAGGTCGCCGTGGAGGCGGGCCGGTGCCTCGTCGGGAAGGAGGGTGGTCAGCTTGCCGACGACCGCCTCGACGAAGGCCGCCTCGTTCTCCGTGATGGCCGTCGCGGTCGCGGGCGAGCTTGAGATAGGGGAGCACCCGGCGCACGGCGTAGAACTCCGCCCAGGAGCCGGCCGTCTTGTTGGGCATCGGCAGCTTGCCGATGAAGCCGTCGTGGGCCAGCCCCCAGCCGTCCGCCCCTGCGGCGTGCGTCGTCGCGAGGTGCTGGCCGAACGTGGCCGCCGCCTCGACGGGCGTCTTCGCGCTCTGCTCGACCCACGCGAGGATGACGCAGTCGCTGTCGGCGCCGAGCACCTCGGGCACCGGCAGCCCGCCCTCGACCTCGCCCAGCCAGCGCAGCCCGGCCGCCTCGGCCTCGAAGAACCCGGCCGGGGCGTGGGGGAGCGTCTTCATCAGCGCGGTCTGGCCGCTGGAGAGCCGCAGCCGGGTCGCCGTCGCGATGTCGCCACCGGCCACCGGCGACGTGGCGACCACCGACGAGCCGAGGAGCTCCTCGGCTCGCTTCGCGACCAGCGGCTGACGAGCCATCAGGCGGTGCTCTCCACCCGTTGGGCAAGTGCGGCCACGATCGCGTCGCTCGTGCGTTCGACCATTGCCAGCACCTCCTCGAACCCGTCGTCCCCACCGTAGTACGGGTCCGGAACCGCAGCCCCGGGATTGTCGGGATCGAAGTCGCGGAACATGCCGACCCGTTCCCCGCGTCCGCCGACGTCGGCGAGGTTGGCCTCGTCCATCACGAGCACCAGGTCGTACGTCGTGGGCCAGGTCGCGTCGTACTGCTGGGCGCGGTGCCTGCTGGCGTCGTAGCCGGCCGCCGTGAGCGAGGCTGCGGCGCGGGAGTCCATCGGCTTGCCGACGTGCCAGCCGCCGGTGCCCGAGGAGGCCACCTCGACCCGGGCGTCGAGTCCGGCGTCGGCGAGCCGGCCCTCGAGCACGACGTGGGCCATCGGCGACCGGCAGATGTTGCCCAGGCAGACCAGCGCGATGCGGTAGCGGCCGTGCTGGCGCGGCGCGGGGAGGACCGGCACGGGTTCAGTCCCCGGAGGGCAGGACCGAACGGACGCCCCAGCCGACGACGGTGATGATCAGTGCGCCGACCAGTGCGTTCCAGAAGCCGTCCACGTGGAAGCCCAGGTCGAAGGCGTCGGCGAGGGCGGCGGTCAGCATCAGCATCAGGGCGTTGATGACCAGCAGCAGGAGGCCGAGGGTCAGGATGATGAAGGGCAGCGAGATCAGCTTGAGCACAGGCTCGATGAACGTCGAGACCAACCCCAGGATCAGCGCCACCAGCAGCAGCGGAAGGATCTTCTCCTGCAGCTCGGCCTGCCCGTTGCTGGGGCCGTCGAAGCTGATCCCGTCCAGGAGCTGGGCGGCCACGGCCAGCCCGGCGGCGTACGTCAGCAACCACGTCACGAACCTCATGCCACGACAGTAGCGGGGTGCCCGCGGCGGTCGTGGAAGGGTGAAGTCCCGTCACCCGACCACCCGCTACCCTCCCGACGTGGTGAGCATCGGCGGCACGGGCGTCATGGTGCTGGGTGCCATGGCCGCCGGCGTCGTCGCCGTCCTCCTGGGCATGGCCCTGCAGCGCTCGCTCGGCACGGTCTCCGCGGTGGCGGTGGCCGGGCTGCTGTGGTCACTGGTCGTGATCGCCCTGGTGACGCTGGTCCCGACGCGCGCGGACGTCGGACTCGTGCCTGCCGAGAGTCGCAGCGAGTCGTGCTCGTGGGACTACGGCGGCCCCTCGGGTGCGGCCTTCGAGGTGTTCGGCCTCGACCAGCGCACCCTCAACGTGCTGCTGTTCGTGCCGGCCGGGATGTTCCTCGTCCTCGCCGTCGGCCGGTGGTGGACCGGGCTGCTGCTCGCTCCGCTCGGCCTGCTCGGCCTGGCGCTCTACAGCCTCGCCATCGAGTTCGTGCAGCTCGAGCTGGCCCGCCTCGACCGCGCCTGCGACGTCACCGACATGGTCGACAACATCCTCGGCGCCGGCATCGGCTTCGTGCTCGGGTTGCTGGTGCTGCCGTTCGCCCGGCCGTGGCGAGGTCGTCGCCCGCATCACTAGGGTCGGGTCCATGTCCAGCTCTCCCCAGCCCCGGCCCAACGTGCTCGCCATCCCTGCGTACGTCGCCGGCAAGCCGCCCGCCCCGCGGCCGGGCCTCACGTCGTACAAGCTCTCCTCCAACGAGAACCCCTACCCGCCGCTGCCCGGGGTGCTGGAGGCGGCAACGCGGGCCGCCGCCGAGATGAACCGCTATCCCGACATGGGCAACACCGCCCTCTATGCCGCGTTGAGCGACGCCCTCGGCGTGCCGACGGACGACCTCGCCGCCGCCACCGGGTCGGTCGCGCTGATCTACCAGCTCGTCAACGCCTTCTGCGAGCCCGGCGACGAGGTCGTCTACGCCTGGCGCTCGTTCGAGGCGTACCCGATCGCCGTCACCGCTGGCGGCGCGACGAGCGTGCAGGTGCCGCTGACCGCGGACGGTCGCCACGACCTCGACGCGATGGCCGCGGCCGTCACCGACCGCACCCGGGTCGTCATCGTCTGCACCCCCAACAACCCCACCGGGCCTGCGGTGTCGCAGTCCGACCTCGACGCCTTCATCGCCCAGGTGCCCTCCCACGTGGTCGTCGTGGTGGACGAGGCCTACCTGGAGTTCGTCCGGATGGACGACGCGATCGACGGTGTCGCGACCTACCGCGCCCACGACAACGTGGTCCTCACCCGCACCTTCTCCAAGGCCTACGGCCTCGCCGGCTTCCGCGTCGGGTACGCCGTCGGCCCGGCGCCGCTGGCCGGGGCGCTGCGCGCGGTGTCGCTGCCCTTCGGGGTCAGCCACGTCGCCCAGGCCGCCGCGATCGCGTCGCTGGCCTCGGTCGATGCGTTGATGGAACGCGTCGACGACCTCGTCCAGCGGCGTACCGACCTGCTCACGCGGTTGCGCGACGTCGGCTGGCACCTGCCCGACGCCCAGGGCAACTTCGTCTGGTTCCCGCTCGGTGAGCGCACTCCCGAGTTCGCCGCGGCGTGCGGCGAGGTCGGTGTCTCCGTGCGGCCCTACGCCACCGACGGCCTGCGCGTCAGCATCGGCGAGCGCGAGGCCTTCGACCGTGTCGTGGAGGTGGCGGCCCGCTTCGCTCCGTGAGTCCTCGCTGAGCGGTGAGCGAGGCCGCTTCTCAGGCGCCGGGACCGGCGTGGCCCACCGCTGCGCTCGAGCGCGGTTCGGAGCGGTGAGCAGAGCCGCTGATCACGCGCTGGAAGCGGCCCTGGCCACCGCTCGTCGGCGGCCGCTCGGACGGGAGGCGCGCCACTAGGGTTGAAGCGTGGACCAGAAGCCGACCTACACCGACCAGGGCAAGTCGTTCGAGCGGGACATGTCCTACATCCCCGACCGCATCCTCGCCGGCTCGCAGTCCGCCGACCCGCTCGACGGCCGCTACCCGAGCGGCTCCAAGGACAGCCCGCGCGACGTGCAGGTCTGGTCCGCCGAGCCCGGTCGCTACCGCCTCGTCGCGGCGCCGGCCTGCCCGTGGGCCAACCGCTCGATCATCGTGCGTGAGCTGCTCGGCCTGCAGGACGTCATCTCCCTCGGCACCCCCGGGCCGACGCACGACACGCGCAGCTGGACCTTCGACCTCGACGAGGGTGGACGTGACCCGGTGCTCGGCATCGAGCGGCTGCAGGAGGCCTACTTCGCTCGCGAGCCCGACTACCCGCGCGGCATCACCGTCCCGGCGATCGTCGAGGTGGAGTCCGGCAAGGTCGTGACCAACGACTTCCCGCAGATCACCCACGACCTCTACTTCGAGTGGCGCGAGCACCACCGCGACGACGCCCCCGACCTCTGGCCGAGCGACCTCCGCGAGGAGATGGAGCAGGTCATGAAGCGCGTCTTCACCGAGGTCAACAACGGTGTCTACCGCTGCGGCTTCGCCGGCTCGCAGGAGTCGTACGACGACGCGTACGCGCGGCTGTGGGAGGCCATGGACTGGCTCGAGCAGCGGCTGGCCGACCGCCGCTACCTGATGGGCGAGCGCCTCACCGAGGCCGACGTACGCCTCTTCACCACCCTCGTCCGCTTCGACCCGGTCTACCACGGGCACTTCAAGTGCAACCGCAACAAGCTCACCGAGATGCCCCACCTCTGGGCCTATGCGCGCGACCTCTTCCAGACGCCGGGCTTCGGCGAGACGGTCGACTTCGACCAGATCAAGAAGCACTACTACGTCGTCCACACCGACATCAATCCCACCGGCATCGTGCCGCTGGGTCCCGACGAGTCGGGCTGGCTCACGCCGCACTCCCGGGGCTGACCCCCGGCATCCTCCGGCACGTCGGTCTGGTCCGGCGTGCTCGAAAACCAAGACGTGCGACGGCCCGCGCCCGAGCCGCCCGTGCCCGGGCCGTTCGTCTGGCTGGTCTGGTCCGTTGGCGGCTTAACACACCTGAGGCACCGAGATTCCGTCAAGGACTCGCGGAAGTAGGCAGCGGCATTGACCGAGGGGATGGGCATACCCACGTGGGGGGGCGGAGTGTTCATCCCGGACAGGTTTGCGTCGCCCCCGGGCGATGCCACGACCGGATCACTCGGGTCGCCGGTCCCAGGGGCTTTTCGTGGGGACTACTCGCAGGGGGCGAGACATGTACGGCATCACCAGCAATGCAGCACGCGCACGGAAGCACGCGAAGCACGGTCGTGGGTTCAGGGGATCGATGCGCTACTTCGCGCTTCTCCTCGTCCTGCCGACCCTCGTGATCCAGGCAGCGAGCACCACATCGGCCGGCGCGGTGGTCGTGGCGGGATTCGAGATCGACGGCAACATGCCCGACGATGCCGAGGCCGGCGTCGACTGGGACACCCCGACGGAGCACCGCCACCGACCCCGTGGGCAACGCCGACAGACCAACTTCGGCGTGGGTTCCAAGGAGTTCGAGCACCCGACGACCTGGGAGGGGAGACAGGACGTCGCACCGACCAGGACGACATCTCCGACGTCTACTTCCACGACGCGATCGTGGCCGGCGACATCTGGGGATTCGTCGGGTTCCGCCGTTCCACGACGTCGGGCACGACGAACTTCGACGTCGAGTTCAACAAGCTTCCCAACGCGTCCGGAGCCACGTACGTCCCGGTCCGCTCTGTCGGCGACGTGATGGTGCGCTTCGAGCAGGACGGCAGCGCTGCCTTCACCTTGACCCAGGCCTGGTTCTGGACGCGGGTCGCGAGCCCGGACTGGGGCGCCGGTTGCATCGAGGTCCCCGGCTACACCCCGCGGTCCGGCTGGTGCTCGGAAGCGATCGGCTCCGTCCCGTTCACGGGCGCGACGGGTGAGAACGGTCTCTTCGCCGAGGGTGCCTTCAACTTCAGCAGCCTGCTCGAGGCGGGCGGCATCGGCGAGGTCACCTGCGCCGGTGGCGACTTCGGCACCATGAACATCCGCTCGTTCACCGGCAACTCCGACGCGTCCTCCCTGAAGGACTACATCAACCCGGTCACCATCGACATCGACGACACCTGCGGTGAGCTGGAGATCTACAAGATGGACCAGTTCGGCAACTCCATCCCCGGCGCGACCTTCTCGATCTCGCCCAACCCCGTCCCGGGCCAGACCGCCAGCCCCCTCGTGATCGTCGAGGGCGGCGCCGGGGACCCCGACAACGAGGCCGACGGTGACATCGTCATCGACCCGGCCACGCCGGGCGTCTACACCGTCATCGAGACTGCGGCGCCTGCCGGCTACGAGCTCGTGCAACCGGTGTCGGCTCGCACCTGGACCGTCACCGTGACCCAGACGAGCACCACGTGGACCGGTCCGGGCCAGACGACCGGCAACGGCCCGGTTGCGGTGACGAACCGCCGCTACTTCCAGGCTCCGTCGGTCACCAACACGCCCACCGCGTCCTACGACATCGACTACAACTGGAAGGTCCGGAAGTCGGTGAACCGTACGCGCGCCGACATCCCCGCGGGTGGAAGCGCCGCGTTCGACTACACCGTGACCCTGGAGGCCCTCGACCCGACAAAGTCGGGCCACCAGCTGCGTGGCGTCGTCACGGCGACCAACCCCAACGCACTTCCGATGAAGGTGACGCTGGCCATCGCCGGACCCGGCTGCACGTACGACAACGCCCTGCTTCTCGACGCCGACGATCAGACCGCTGGATTCCAGGTCGCTCGTGCCATCGGTGACGGTGGATGCAGATGGCGTCCAGGTGCCCTACACCTGCGCGCCCGGGCCCAACCCGCCCGACGGCAGCACCACCGCGACGATGACCTGGAACCAGGTCACCTACCCGCAGAACGTGCCGAACCCGACGTACGAGCGGACGGCGCAGACCAGCTACGCGTTCGCCATCAACCAGCCACCGACCGACCTGACGACCACGGTCTTCGACACCTTCAACGGTGGCAGCGCCGAGAACCTGGGCACGTTCAACTGGAACGACGTCTGGGGAGAGACCAACGCCAACACCCCGCCCCACACGGTGGTCGTGAAGACCTACACCCGCAACATCCCGGGTGTGGCCGGGACGTGCACCGACTACCCCAACAAGGCCACGGAGTCGGCGGACGGCACACCGAGGCGAACCAGTCGGTGAAGGTGTGTGTCCGGGCCAGCCTCAACGTCACCAAGGACGCCAACCTCGGCTACCAGCGCGAGCTGCTCTGGGACATCGCCAAGAGCGGTCCCGGCACGGTCTTCGTCGGTGAGGACGGCGAGGGCGAGCTCAGCACGAGCGTCGACTTCACCATCGACATCACAGCCGACGGGATGACCGACTCGGCCTGGGCGCTCACGGGGATCGATCTCCATCGACAACCCCAACGACTGGCCGGTCACGGTCGACGTCACCGACACCGTCGTCGTCGACACGAAGAACGTCACTGCACCATCGACGGCGGCAGCTCGGTGCAGGTGCCGGCCAACGCCGTCGACCACACGGTGACCTACGACTGCCCGGGCGTCGAGCAGGGTGACTACGTCGGCAAGAACACCGTCACCATCGACTGGAGCGCGGACTCCCACGCCTATCCCAGACGTCCGACAGCGACACCCAAGACGTCCAGGTCACCGGAGACCCCGACCCGGAGAACGCCGACGTGACGCTGACCGACCTGCTCGAGGGTGAGGACGTGACCGCGGACCTGCCGGACTCGACCTTCAACTGGGCGCAGGTCCACGCGATGCAGGACCACACCCAGTCGATCACCTACTCGGTCGTCCTGCGGCACCCGGGCCGGGAACGTGCACGCACGTACACCAACGTCGTGAGCATCAATGGCATCGAGGGCGCCACGGACGACGGCGAGGCGGTCATCTGCTCGCCCGGAGTCGCCAAGACGTCGACGCCGACTACGGCCGGAAGCAGCTCTGGAACATCACCAAGGTCGTCGACAAGACGGACGTGGAGATCTCCCAGGGGGGCAGCGCGACCTTCACCTACACGGTGACGGCCACGCCCGGCCAGGTCGTCGATGACGGTACGTCGTCGTGGTCGGGCTCGGTCTCGGTCACCAACCCCTCGCCGGACGAGGCGCTGACCGTCGACGTCGACGACATCCCCGCTGTCGCGGGCTGGACCTGCTCGTTCGACGACGACAACACCCTGTGGACATCGCCGCCGGCGGCGACGTCGAGCTCGACTACACCTGCTCGGGCACCGGACACCCGTCCGGCACCAACACGGCGGTCGTGAGCTTCGGCGACGACGAGTCGGTCTCCGACACCGTGGACGTGGTGTTCGCCCCGCGGGCGAGCGTCCGTGACTCGGTGGTGGAGGTCTACGACGACAAGACCGACCCTGACGCGCCCCCGGTGCTGCTGGGCGAGGCCGACGCCGAGGACGGCCCGACGGACTTCACCTACCAGATCGTGAAGTCGGGCATTGCTGGCGACTGCAGGACGTACACCAACACCGCCTGGGCAGTGCTCGAGGCGTCGGCGGACCCGGACGACACGGCCACGGCCACGCTCTGTGTCGAGAAGCCGCTGACGTTCAAGGTGTCCGCCTTGGGCACCTACGGAGTGACCTACCCCTGGACGATCGACAAGGACGTCGACCAGACCCGCGTCGAGGTGGACGCCGAGACGGGGGAGGCGACCTTCAACTACGTCGTCACCGTCGCGGCGGGCACGGCCCAGCGGGCCGGGTGGACGCTCGGCGGCCAGATGAAGATCCGCAACCCCAACACCTACGGTGCCGGTGCGATCACCCTCACTGGGGCGACCGTCAGCACCAACCTGCTGGGGGGGGCGGTCTGCACGGCCGACCTGCCCGACTCCCCGGTGGTGCCGGTCGACGGATCCCAACCCGGACGCACCCCCGGTGCCGCTGGGCGAGGCCGATGCCGCGGACGGCCCGACGGACTTCACCTACGAGGTCGTGAAGCTCGGGCACCGCGGGTGCGTGCACGACGTACACCAACACCGCCTGGGCAGTGCTCGAGGCGTCGGAGGACCCGGACGACACGGCCACGGCCAAGCTCTGCGTTGAGAAGCCGCTGACGGTCGACGTCTCCGGCTCCGGCAGCTACGGAGTGACCTATCCGTGGTCGATCGACAAGGACGTCGACCAGACCCGCGTCGAGGTGGACGCCGAGACCGGGGAGGCGACCTTCAACTACACCGTGACGGTCACCGCCGGCGCGGCCGAGCCCGCCGGATGGACCCTGGGCGGCGACATCGCGGTCAGCAACCCCAACACCTACGCCGGCGGAGCGATCACCCTGACCGGGGCGAGCGTCACGACCGACGTGGGCGGGGAGCGGTCTGCACGGCAGACCTGCCCGACTCCCCGGTGGTGCCCGTCAACGGATCGCTGGCCGTGCCCTTCTCGTGCACCTTCACCGGCGACCCGGACCCGAGCGGCACGGTCGACGCGACCGTGACGTGGAGCCCGGCCAGCCCGGGCGGCACCGCCTCGGCGTCCGACGAGGACCGGCAGTGCTGACGATCGGTGAGGAGATCAACAAGACCGTCGACGTGATCGACGACAAGACCGACCCGGAGAACCCGGTCGTCCTCGAGGAGGGCCTGGAGTGGTCCGCGGGCCTGGTGAAGGAGTACGAGTACGCGCTGACGTTGCCGGGAACGGCAGGGTCGTGCGACGACTACACCAACACCGCCATCGTCGACCTGAGCTGGCCGCCAGGAGAACGCCGGGTCGGTCGACGCGGACGGCAATCCCGTCGGCCCAGCAGGACGTCACCGTCTGTGTCGAGGAGCCGCTCGACGCGGAGGTGTCGGCCACCGGCAGCCTGGCCAGGACGTACGCCTGGTCGGTGGCGAAGGCGGCCGACGCGACGACCCGCACCGTCGACGGGACCGGGAAGGCGACGTTCCGCTACACCGTGACGGCCCGGGCCGGTGCGATGACCGAGTCCGGCTGGACCTTGGGCGGACAGGTCACTGTGGCCAACCCCAACACCTACGAGGACGGTGACATCACGGCCGACGTGGCGGTGACCTCCGACCTCGGTGGCGGGGTGTCGTGCACCGTGAGCGGGGGCCAGGACGTCGTGATCCCGGCCGTCGCGGAGGGCGAGGACGGCACCGTGACGCTGCCCTTCACCTGCTCCTTCGCCTCGCAGCCCTCGGGCAGCGGGACCGTGTCCACGACCGTCACCTGGGACCCGCCGGGTGAGGACTCGAGCGCCTCGGCGACCGACTCCTCGCCCGTCACGCTGACCGTGGCGTCGGAGACCAACAAGACCGTCCAGGTCGTCGACGACAAGACGGTCTCCGGTCAGCGGATCGTGCTCGACCCGGCGCTGACGTGGTCGGCCGGTCTGGTGAAGACCTACACCTACGACCTCGCGGTCGCCGGTGGGGCGGCCGGGACGTGTAGCGAGCCACACCAACACCGCCACGGTCGACCAGCCGGTGGGCACGGACCCGACGGCGACTGCCGTGGTCCTGGCGTGCACCCCGGCGGCCCGCCGCCGCCCCGAGGTCGGCGCCGAGCAGTCCTTCGGCAAGGCCGGCGGCTCGGTCCGGGCCAGCTGCCAGGGAACGGTCCGCTCCAAGCTCAACAACCGCTCCGGCGTCGAGGTCACCTACCAGCTCCGCGTGGGCAAGAAGGTGCACAAGATCGCCGTGAAGTCACTGAGCGAGAAGCGGTTCACCACGACGGGCAAGGCGCGCGCGAAGGTCGTCCTGAAGGTCGAGGGTCGCACGCTCGACAGGGTCCGGATCCCCAACCTGTGTGCGGCGCCGGTGGTCCTGCCCGACACCGGCATGCGGGCGGCCGAGGCCCAGCTGGTGTCCATCACCCGTCGGTGGCGCACCTAGCCACCGGACACCTCCACCCCCATGGAGGCGAGCCGGCGTCGATGGAGTCCACCCACGAGCTCATCGGCGCCGGCTCCTCGGCGTCCCCGGAGACAGCCGTGGGATTGGTGCTGGCACGCTCCTGCCGATACGTTGAAGCCTCCATGTGGTCGGGGTCACACACGCCGAGGCCACACTGAGCCATCGGTGTCCGGCGATCCCGTGACCACCGCACGCTGCGAAGGAGATTGCGTTGTCCGACCCTGCCGGTTTCGGCCCCGACCTCGCGGAGGTCTTCGGGCCCTCCCAGTCTGAGGGCGGCCCTGAGCTCGTCCAGCTGCTGACCCCCGAGGGTGAGCGCGTCCACCACCCCGACTTCGACCACGACTTCAGCGCCGAGGAGCTGCGCGGGCTCTACCGCGACATGGTCCTCACCCGGCGCATCGACGTCGAGGCCACCGCCCTCCAGCGCCACGGCGAGCTCGGCATCTGGGCCCAGCTGCTCGGCCAGGAGGCCGCCCAGATCGGCGCCGGCCGCGCGCTGCGGCCGCAGGACTACGTCTTCCCGACCTACCGCGAGCACGGCGTGGCCTACTGCAAGGGTGTCGACCCGCTGCGCCTGCTCGGCCTCTTCCGTGGCGTCGACCATGGCGGCTGGGACCCCAACGGACCGACTTCGGCTCTACACGATCGTCATCGGCGCCAACCCTGCACGACGGGCTGCGCGATGGGGTCGGCGCGACGGCGGTCGTCGGCACGGCGACCCCGACGCACTCGCCGTGATCGCCCACTTCGGTGACGGCGCGTCCTCCAGGGCGACGTCAACAGGCGTTCATCTTCGCCGCATCCTACAACGCCCCCGTCGTTTCTTCTGCCAGAACAGTCAGTCGGCCATCTCCGAGCCGATCGAGCGCCACACGCCATCCCCTCTACCAGCGTGCGCTGGCGCTCGGCTTCCCGGCATCCGCGTCGACGGCCACAACGTGCTCGCGACGTACGCCGTCACCCGGCCGCCCTGCCAACGCACCCGCCCGACGGCAACGTCCCGACCCTCGTCGAGGCCTACACCTACCGGATGGGTCCGCACACCACGACCGACGACCCCACCCGCTACCGCCTCCGACGACTCGACACTGGAAGCTGAAGACCCGACGAGCGTCTCAAGGTCTACCGCGCCGCAACAGCCTGGTCAACCACGACTTCATCGACAACCTCGACGCCGAGGCCAACGACTGGGCCACCACCTCCGCGAGAGATCAAGGCGCTGCCCAACCAGCCGATGGACCGTTCGGAGACGTCTACAGCGAGAGACCGAGGAGATCGCCGCCCAGCGCGAGGCTGCGCGGCCTACCTCGCGAGCTTTGAGGGAGCGCACTCATGGCAAGCACGCAGAAGATCACGCTCGCCAAGGGCCTCAACATGGGCCTGCGCAAGGCCATGGAGGCCGACGACAAGGTCCTGCTCATGGGCGAGGACGTCGGCAAGCTCGGTGGCGTCTTCCGCATCACCGACGGACTGCAGAAGGACTTCGGCGAGGACCGGGGGGTCACTCGACTCGCCGCTCGCCGAGTCCGGCATCGTCGGCACCGCGGTTGGGCATGGCGCTGCGCGGCTACCGCCCCGTCGTGGAGATCCAGTTCGACGGCTTCGTCTACCCCGCCTACGACCAGATCGTGCGTGCCAGGTCGCCAAGTACACCTACCGCTCGCAGGGCAAGGTGAAGACCTGCCCGATCGTCATCCTGACATCCCGCTCGGCGGCGGCATCCGGTGCGCCAGCACCACTCCGAAGAACCCCCGAGGCCCAGTTCGCGCACACCCCCGGCCTCAAGGTCGTCGCCTGCTCGAACCCGGCGTCGACGGGTACTGGGATGATCCAGCAGGCCATCGCCCACGACGACCCGGTCATCTTCCTCGAGCCCAAGCGGCAGTACCACGCCGACAAGGCCGAACTCGACCGACTCCGCGACACCCGAAGCCGCTCTTCAAGTCGCGGGTCGGTGCGACCCGGTGACCGACGTCACCCGTGCCTGGCCTACGGCCCGACGGTGAAGACCGCGCTGAAGAGTGCCGAGGCCGCCGCGACCGAGGGTCGCCAGCTCGAGGTCATCGACCTGCGCACGCTGTCGCCGCTCGACATGGGCGCCGGTCTACGGGAGTCCGTACGCCGCACCGGGGCGCTGCGTGATCACCCACGAGGCCCACCGTCAACCTCGGCATGAGGGCGCCGAGGTGGCCGCGCGCATCACCGGAGGAAGTGCTTCTACTCCCCGAGGGCCGCGCTCGCGCTCGGTGCGTTCGACATGCCCTACCCGCCGTCACGGATCGAGGAGGAGTACCTCCCGACCTCGACCGCGTGCTCGACGCCGTCGACCGCACCTTCGCCTACTGAGAGGACCGTCGTGTCTGAATTCCTTCTTCCCGACGTCGGCGAGGGCCTCACCGAGGCCGAGATCGTCTCCTGGAAGGTCAAGGTCGGCGACGTCATCGAGATCAACGACGTGATCGTCGAGATCGAGACCGCCAAGTCGCTCGTCGAGCTGCCCTCGCCCTACGAGGGCACGGTCCTGGCCCTGCTCGTGTCCGAGGGGCAGACCGTCGACGTCGGCACGCCGATCATCTCGGTCGGCGACCCGTCGGAAGCCCCGGCCCCAGCCACACCCGCCGCTCCGCAGACCGAGTCCGACCCCTACCTCGGGATGGCGCAGAAGGCCGGTGCCGAGGAGGCCGCGGCGCCTGCCGGCCAGGTCGACCCGGCCGACATCGACCTCTCCAACCCCGCGGCCTCAGGCTCGATGGAGGGCGCGTCCCTCGTCGGTCGGATCAAGGCCGACCGGGGCCCGATGCGCCGGGCCCGCCGCGGCTCGGCCTCGCCGAGCACCGACGCCGGCGCGCAGACCCAGATGCAGCTGCAGGTGCGTTCGCGCCCGGCGGCGCCCAGTCACAGGACGTGCTGCCGGCCGACGAGTCGCCGGTGCCCGCCGTCGACCAGCGCCGCGCGCCCGCTGCCGCCCCCGCCGAGGCGCTCGTCCCGCCGTCCGCGCAGGTCGAGCCCAGCGACGTACGAGCGCTGGCGAAGCCGCCGGTGCGCAAGCTGGCCAAGGACCTCGGCGTCGACCTGTCGACGCTGACCGGGACTGGTCCGGCCGGATCGATCACACGCGACGACGTGCAATCGGCGACGCCTGGTGCGTCTCGGGCTGGGGAGGTCGCGCAGCGACCGTCACGAAGCCAGCCGACCGGCGAGCGCGAGACCCGCGAGCCCATCAAGGGCGTCCGCAAGATGATGGCGTCCGCGATGAGCCAGTCGGCCTTCACCAGCCCGCACGTCACCGAGTGGATCACCGTCGACGTGACGGCCACGATGCAGCTCGTCGAGCGGCTCAAGGTGCGTCGCGAGCTCAAGGACGTACCGGATCAGCCCGCTGCTGGTGTTGGCGCGTGCCGTCCTGATGGCGATGAAGCGCACCCCGGAGATCAACTCGTTCTGGGACGAGGCCGCGCAGGAGGTCGTCTACAAGTACTACGTCAACCTCGGCATCGCCGCCGCGACGCCGCGTGGACTGGTCGTGCCGAACGTGAAGGACGCCGACGCGATGTCGATGACCGAGCTGGCCGGCGCTCTCGGCGAGCTGACGGCCGTGGCCCGCGAGGGGCGTACGCAGCCCGCCGAGATGTCCGGCGGCACCTTCACGATCACCAACGTGGGAGTCTTCGGCGTCGACGCCGGGACGCCGATCATCAACCCCGGAGAGTCCGCGATCCTGTGCTTCGGCGCGATCAACAAGCGGCCGTGGGTCGACGAGGCCGGCGAGATCGTCGTGCGTGACGTGACCACCCTGGCGCTGTCCTTCGACCACCGTCACATCGACGGCGAGAAGGGCTCGCGCTTCCTGGCTGACGTGGCCGGGATCCTCCAGGACCCGGGGACCGCGCTCCTCTTCTGAGCCGATGCGGCGCGGCGGCGGTCAGCGGGCGTGCCAGGCCGCGAGCACCTCGGCCTCGCGCTCGGCGGTGAGCGCGATGACCGGCGAGTCGAGGCACTCGCGGGCGGTCTCGGCGACCGGCCGCAGACGCAGCCCGGCGGCGACGGCGGGCCCGCGGGCGTGCGACAACATCCCGTCGTACTCCGGCCGCGGCAGCCACAGCGGGATCGAGCCCTCGCCCGGCCCACGGGCGCCACGTCCTGCTCGGCTCAGGAACGTCGGAGTCGACCCAGGTGAACGACGGCTCGCGTTGCCGACGCCGGCCGCGACCTCGTCGAGGAGCTGGGCCAGCGGCATCGCGTCGCCGACGGCGTCGAAGACCCCCGTCGTGCGCGGCTCAGCGGCATCGAGGAGCCAGGACGCCAGGTCGCGTACGTCGATGACCTGGACGACATCGTCGGGCGACCCGGGCGCCAGCACCTCGCCGCCCCGGGCCAGCCGCTCCGGCCAGTAGGAGAAGCGGCCGGACCGGTCGCCCGGGCCGACGATCAGCCCGGGCCGCGCGATCATCGACGACGCGGCGCCGTCGGTCACGATCTGCTCGCAGGCGACCTTCATCGGGCCGTAGGCCTCGGGGTCCTCGGCCAGGTCCACGTCGTCGGTGATCGGCTCGAGCAGTGGCTCCATCGCAGGTGAGCCGTTGTCGGCGTACACGCTGATCGTCGAGACGAAGACCCAGTGCGCGTCCGGGACGGCGGCCACTGCGCGGCGTACGTGCGACGGCAGCCGCGAGACGTCGACGACCGCGTCCCACGAGCCCTCGACCAGCGCGGGCGGCGCGTCGAGCGAGCGGTCCCACGGCAGGTGCGTGGCGCCGTCCGGCAACGGGCCCGACTCGCCGCGACAGGCGCACGTGACGTCCCAGCCACGGTCGACCGCCTGGGTCGGCCACTGCGCGGGAGAGGAACCGGGTGCCGCCGAGCACGAGGAGTCGCATGCGCTCACTCCACCCGGCCGGGCGAGGTCGCGGCAAGGGAGTTCACTCTCGGCGGAACGGGTCGATCAGCCGGGGCAGACGGCGCAGGAAGTCGCGCAGCAGCAGGTTCACCTTCACCGGGTCGCGGGCCTGCGGCAGGTGGCCGCCGCCCTCGATCACGACGTGGTCACCGCCGGTGAGCTCCGCGACGAGGCGCCGCGGTCGGGGTGCTGGCAGCGGTCGTCCGAGCCGGTGATGACGAGCACCGGGCAGCGCACCTCGCGGCAGGCCGCCGCGGCCGCGTCCGGGTCGCCGGCGATCCCGCGCGCGGCGGCGTACTCGAGCAGCATCGTCTCCGGCCCCACGGCCATCGCCCACTCCACGCAGTCCTCGCGCTGCTTGGTGGAGTGCGGCTCGGGGAACATCTGGGCGAAGAAGAACGTCGGCGAAGTCGCGCCAGTCGGCCAGCCAGTGATGACGGTTCTGCTTCTGCCAGCCGTCGTAGGTCGCGCGCGGCTCGTCGAAGTCGTAGGCGATCCGGTGCGGCAGCGGCGTCGTCAGCCGCAGACCGGGGTTGATCGCGCAGACGCCGAGCACCCGCTCGGGCGCCTCGGCGGCCATCAGCAGCGCATGTCCGGCGCCCGTGCAGACGCCGGCCAGCACCGCCTGCTGCGCGCCGACGGCGTCGAGCACGGCCCACTCCTGGTCGATCAGGACCCGCTCCTCCATGGCGTCGACGGTGAGCGGCGTGCCGCTGCGTCCGTTGCCGGGAGGGTCGCTCACGACGACGCGGTGCGAGCGCGCCAGGAACGGGATCTGCGCCTTCCACGCCCGCGACTGCACGATCGAGTCGGGCATCAGCAGGAAGACCGTCGGGTCGCCGTCGCCGTACACCTCGAAGTACGACCCGGACGCCGTCGCGCTGGACGTATCCGTCGCGGGCCGGCTCCAGCGCGCGCATCAGATCAGCTCGGCCAGCATGTCCGCGGCCCGCGCGGCGCCACCGGTCTCGACGGGTCGGTAGTGCACCTCCTCGCGCACGGTCTTGGCGATCATCTCGGCCAGCAGCGCCGGGTCCGAGGCGTCGTCGTAGGTCACGCAGTGGCCGGCGCCGTAGCGCTCGAGCCGGTGCCGGACGTGGAAGTTCTGCTCGAAGTGGTTCTGCAGCGGCACGTAGAGGAACGGGCGGCGGTTGGCGGTGAGCTCCATGCAGGTGGTGAGCCCGCCCTGGACGACGGCGAGGTCGCAGGCGGCGAGGTGCCGGTAGAGGTCGGGCAGGAAGCCGCGCACCTTCACCCCCTGCCGGCGCGGCAGCGACGCCGGGTCGATCCGGGGACCGGACGACCACGAGGAACCTCAGCTCGGGCACCAGCCGTCGGGCGAGGGGTACGGCGTCGAGGACCCGGCGCAGCAGCGCGGCGCCGACCCCGGAGCCGCCGACGGTGACCAGGCAGACCAGGTCGTCCGCGCGGTAGCCGAGCGCGGCGCGCAGCCGGGCGGACTCCTCCTCGTCGGGCGGGGTGAAGCCGGTGACGTAGCCGGCGAAGTCGAAGTTGGCGCTCGGTCCACTCGCGGATGCCGGGCAGGTCGGGGCCGAACGACTCGTCCACGACGTCGTCGGGGTTGCCGACGAAGATCGACCGGTCGCGCAGCCGGTGGTAGCGGGCGCGCTGCTCGATCATCTCGGCGTTGTAGTCGGCGGTCAGCGCCGCCTCGTCGCGCGCCGCCGTCGGGCATCGGCAGCCAGCCGACGAAGTCGGTCATCCAGGCGAAGGCGAACCGCTTCAGCTCGGGGTTCTCGTGCAGGAAGTAGTCGACGTCCCAGGCCTCGTCGCCGATCACCAGGTCGTAGTGGGTCTCCTCGACGACCTCGTTGAAGACCATGAAGTTGTTGACCAGGATCTCGTCCATCCGCCGGATCGCCTGGAAGGCGTGCAGGTCGTGCTCGGCGCACTCGTCCTCGATGTGGGCCGACTCGTTGGCCAGCCACCGCGACGCCGGATGGACCGCTCGCCGGCGGCGGCGAGCACGCGGGTGACCGGGTCCTGGGCGAGCCAGTCGACCTGGAGGTCGGGGTGCCGCTCGCGCAGCTCGGCGGCGATCGCGAGGTCGCGGCGGGCGTGGCCGAGGCCGATCGGCGAGGAGAGGTAGAGCGCCCGCTTGGGGCGGCCGTTGTGCGCGGACCCAGGTGCGGGTGCGTCGGGTCGAGGGCGGGTGCACCAGGTCGGCGAACTCCTTGATCAGGTGGTTGACCCGGACCGGCTCGCGGGCGGGCGGGCCGTGCCCGACGCCCTCGAGCAGCATCAGGTCGCCGCCGGTCAGCTCGGCGAGCCGTCGACCGATCGCGGCCGGGCCGGACCTGGTCCTCGGTGCCGTGGATGACCAGCACCGGGCAGCGTCACCTGCGCGCAGAGCGGCTCCAGCGAGTCGCCTCCGCGCCGTCGCAGCCCGAGCCGGCCGGCGGTGGTGTCGACCAGGGTCTGGGCCGAGATGTCCGAGGCCCACGCGGACGAAGTCCTCGATCTGCTTGGTCGAGTGCGGCTCGGGGAACATCTGGTCGAAGAAGAACTCGCACGAAGTCCTCGTAGCCGCCCTCGCAGCCAGTAGTGCCCGTTGTACTTCGCCCAGCCCCGCGGTGGTGTCGAGCCGGGCGTCGCAGGCGTACTTCTCGCGGCCCGGGCTGGGCGATCCGACAACCCGCAGGACGGGGCGATGCGCGACCAGCCCGCTCACCCGGTCCGGGATGGCCGGCGGCCACGTGCACCGACCAGGTCACGCCGCAGGAGAAGCCCGACCAGCACGGCGCCGGTCGGTCGCCGGTCGCGTCGAGGACGGCGACCGCGTCCGCGGCGTACTCGCCGTCGGCGTACGCCGCCGCGCCGGCCGGGCGGTCCGGACCGGCCCGAGCCCCGGCCGTCGAAGGTGACCACGCGGAAGTGCCGCGCGAGGTAGGGCACCTGGAGCTTCCAGAACCGGGAGTCGACGATCGACCAGGTCGGCATCAGCAGCACCGTCGGCCGGTCGGCGTCGTAGACGTCGTAGGCGATCTCGACGCCGTCGCGCACGACCAGGCCGGAGCGGTCGGGAGGCCGCGGACGGTGCACCGACACGCCCCGTCGGTCGCTCGGCATCCGCTGGCCTCCGTCCCGTCCGGTCGCGCTCACCGTCGAGTGTCCACCCGCGACGCCCTCGCGTCAGGGCCGGACCTCGAACACCTGGTTGAACGGCGTCTCGGCCACCCGCGCGAACCGGGTGAAGCCGCCGGCGGTCGTGACGTCGCGGATCCGGGCCGGACCGGCCTGGGTGCCGAGGGCGAGCCCGACGTCCTGCGACAGCGACGACGGCGTGCAGAGCAGCGTCGAGAACCCGTAGTAGGCCCGGCCGACCGGGTTGAGGTTGTCCTCGACGTGGTCGCCGGCCATCGGCTCGACGACCATCCAGGTGCCGTCGTCGGCGAGCGCGCTCGCGCACGTGCCGGGCCGCGCCGACCGGGTCGCCCATGTCGTGCAGGCAGTCGAACATCGTCACCAGGTCGTAGCCGGTGCCGGTGAACCCGCTGGCCGGCGGCGACCTCGAAGCGTGACCCGGTCGGCGACGCCGGCCGCCGCGGCCCGCTCGCCGGCGGTCGCGATCGACTCGGCGTGGTAGTCCGAGCCGACGAACGTCGACGCCGGGAAGGCCTGCGCCATCAGGATCGTCGAGGCGCCGTGGCCGCAGCCGACGTCGGCGACCGTGGCGCCCGGCTCGCAGCTTGTCGACCACGCCGTCGAGCGCCGGCAGCCACTCGGCGACCAGGTTCGCGTGGTAGCCGGGCCGGAAGAACCGCTCGCAGCCGACGTGCACGTCGGTGTCGTGCTCGTGCCAGCCGAAGCCGGCGCCGCTGCGTGCCGCTTCGAGGATGTGCGAGGTGTCGTGGACGGTGCCGAGCGCGATCTGGAAGAAGCCGGGCAGGAACGCCGGGCTGTCCTCGTCGGTCAGCGCGACCGCCTGCTCGGGCGGCAGCGTGTACGCGCCCGGTCGCCGGGTCGTAGGTCACGTAGCCGCCGGCGGCCTGGGCGTTGAGCCACTCCCGGGCGTAGGGCTCGCCGGTGCCGGTGCGCTCGGCGAGCTCGGCCGGGTGTGCGTCGGGCCGTGGTCGGCCAGGTCGCGGTAGTAGCCGAGCTTGTCGCCCATCACCACCAGCGCGGCGTTGAGCGTCGCGCCCACCTCGTCGACCGCCCGGAAGACGAACTGCATCAGCTTGTCGGTGTCGACCGGGGTCGGCGCCTGATGTCGTGGTCATCGCAATTCTCCTTCGTTGACGGATCTCGAACGCTAGGAAGGAGCGGGTCGGGTCCGCGTCCGGTGACCCCCCTAGTGGTCGAACCACCCCTAGACTCGGCGGGTGCTGATCGGACGGGAGCACGAGCAGCGGACCATCGATCGGCTCGTCTCCGGGGCGAGGATCGGTGCCAGCGGCGTGCTCGCGGTCACCGGCGAGCCGGGCGTCGGCAAGACGTCGCTGCTGCGCTGGACCGAGAGTCGCCTCGACGGGTTCCGCGTCCTGCGCGCGACCGGCACCGAGCCCGAGCGGGAGGTCCCGTTCGCCGGTCTGCTCGCGGTGCTCCGACCCGCGCTGGGTCTGCTCGACACGATCGCCGCCACCCCAGGCTCGCGCGCTGTCGGCGGCCCTCGCGATGGACGGAGGGGCCGCGCCGGTGACCGGTTCGCGATCGGCGCGGCGACGCTGAGCCTGCTCTGCCGGTACGCCGAGGAGGCGCCCGTCGCCGTCGCTGCTGGACGACGTGCACCTGCTCGACCGCCCGTCGGCCAGTGCGCTGGTCTTCGCCGCGCGGCGGCTCGGCGCCGACCCGGTGGCGATGTTCGTCGTGGCCGCGCCGGCGAGGCGCGACGACCTGGTCGAGGGCCTCGACCGGCTCGTCCTCGACGGGCTCGACCGGGGCGCGGCCGCAGCCTCGTCGACGGCCTGTCCTCGACGCCCGTGACCGACGAGTGGCTCGCCCGGGTGCACGAGCTGACCGGCGGCAACCCGCTGGCGATCGCCGAGCTGCGCCGAGGACCCCGACGCGCTGCTGCCGCAGCGGCTCGGACGTCCCGCTCGCCGCTGTCGTCCGCCCTCGCCGCGTCCTTCACCCGTCGGGTGCGGCTGCTCGATCCGGCCGCCCGCTCGGTGCTGCTCGTGGCGGTCGTGTGCAACGGCGACCTGCGCTGACGGCCCGGTGCGCGCGTGGCGCTGGGCCTGGACGTGGCTCGGCTCGCGGCCGCGGAGCACCGGGCTGGCCGACGTGGTCGGCGGCGACGGTCGACCTTCCGGCACTCCGCTGGTCCGCGCCGCGGTGTACCGGCGACAGTCCGCCGCAGGAGCGTCGCGGCGCACGCCGCGGTGGCCGCGCCCTGCCCGTCGACGACGTCGATCGGCGGGCCTGGCACCTCTCGAGTCGCTGTGGGCGCCGGACGCCGACGTCGCCGCCTGCTGGCCGTCGCGGCCGCGCGGCGGTGACGCGCTCGGCCTCCGCCGTCGCGTCGACGGCGTACGAGCGGGCCGCCGGGCTGACGCCCGGACGTCGACGCCGCGCCCGCCGCGCTTGCTGGCGCGGCCGAGACTGCCTGGGCGGCCGGCACGGCCAGCGTGCGTCGCCTCCTGGCCGCGCTGGCTCCCACGGCCCTCGCGCCGGAGCTGGCGCGAGCGCCCTCGAGCTGCGGGCGCCCATCGCCTCCGCAGCGGGTCGGTGCGGGAGGCGGCCGGGCTGCTCGGTGCGCGGCCGCCGACCCCGAGTGCCCGAGCCGCGCCGTCGCTGCTGGCCGAAGCCATCGACGCCGCGTTCTTCTCGCCGCGGACGGCCGCCGGCCGGCTGGGCCTGCCTGACGCTCGCCGTGGCGCGCGACGACGTCGACGCGGGGCGCGTGCTCTCGCGCCGTGGCCCGGCATGGCCAGGTCATGTCGCGGGCCGCGGGGCATCGAGGAGAGCCCGTGCCGCCGTGCCGCTCCTGGTGGCCATCCCGGACCTGCCGCCGACGCGCGCCTGCCGTGGCTGATGTGCGCGCCATTGTTCCTCCGCGACGCCGACGCCGGCCGCGAGCTGCGCGCCTGGTCGACGACGCAGGGCTCGGGCCGGGGTCGGCACGCTGCCCGGCTGCTCAGCCTGGTCGCGCGCGACGAGGCGGCCCGACTCCTGGGCCGGGGCCGAGGCGGACTACACCGAGGCCATCCGGCTGGCGCGCGAGACCGGGCAGCCCACCGAGCCCGCGATGTCGCTGGCTGGTCTGTCCTGGCTGGAGTCCCGGCAGGGCCAGGAAGACGGCGTGCCGGGCGCACGCCGCCGAGGCGCGACCTCTGCGCGGCCGTACATCCACCCGGCGAGGCCTGGGTCCTCGCACTCGCTCGCCGACCTCGAGCTGTCCCTGGGAGGCCGAGCGCGGCACACGAGCCCCTCAGGCCTCGACGGCCTGCGTCGAGGCTGCGGCAGTGGCGACCCCGACCTCTCACCGCGAGCGCCGAGCTGGTCGACGTGCTGCTGCGGCTGGGCCGCATCGACGAGGCGACCCGGACGGCTGCGGCGTACGTCGAGGCTGCCGGCGCCAAGGGTCAGCCCTGGGCCGAGGGCGCGCGCCCGTCGATGCCTCGGACTGGTCGCCGGCGCGACGACTTCGACGGCCCGTTCGTCGAGGCGCTGGCCCTGCACGAGGAGACGCTCGACCGGTTCGAGGCGGCGCGCACCGCCCTGGCGTACGGCGTCCGGCTGCGTCGCGCCGGACGGCGGGTCGATGCCCGGGTGCAGCTGCGGCGCGCCCTCGACGACTTCGCACGCCTCGGCGCGGAGGTGTGGGGCGACCAGGCCGCGACCGAGCTCGACCTCACCGGCGAGCGGGTGCCGGCCCGCGCGCTGGGCGGCATCGCGGCGCTCACCCCGCAGGAGCTGCAGGTGGCCCTCCTGCTGGCCGACGGGCGTACGACCCGGGAGGCCGCCGCGGCGCTGTTCCTGAGCCCGAAGACCGTGGAGTACCACCTGCGCAAGGTCTACACGAAGCTCGGCGTGCGCTCGCGCGAGCAGCTGGCCGCGGTCGTGTCCGCGGCCTAGAGGTAGCGGCGTGTCCGCTTCTCCGCGGTGCCCGGCCCCTGGGCGATGAGCGTCGCCAGCTCGTGCTCGAGCACCGCCGCAACCCGTCGGCAGAACTCCTCGGGCTCGTCGGCGGCGTCGGGCTTCTCCGCCACGATCCGGTCGACGATGCCCCGGCGGTAGAGGTCGATCGCCCGCACCTGCTGGGTGCGAGCCATGGCGGCGGCGTGGTCGAGGTCGCGGTGCACGATCGCCGACGCGCCCTCCGGCGGGAGCGGGGACAGCCAGGCGTGCTGCGCGGCGACCACCCGGTCGGCGGGCAACAGCGCGAGCGCCCCACCGCCGTTGCCCTCCCCGAGCATCAGGCACAGCGTCGGGCGCGTCGAGGGTGACCAGGTCGGCCAGCGACCGGGCGATCTCACCGGCGAGCCCGCCGTTCTCCGCGTCGGCCGACAGGGCCGCACCCTGGGTGTCGATCACCGTCACCAGCGGTAGCCCGAGCTCGGAGGCCAGCCGCATCCCGCGGCGGGCCTCGCGCAGTGCCTCGGGTCCCAGCGGGTGGTCGGTGGTCTGCCCGCGCCGGTCCTGGCCGAGGAAGACGCACGGCGCCTCGCCGAAGCTGGCCAGCGCGATCAGCAGGCCCGGGTCGGACTCGCCCTGCCCGGTCCCGTTGAGGGGCACGACGTCGCTCGCGCCGTACCGCAGCAGTCGTCGTACGCCCGGACGGTCGGGTCGTCGCGACCGGGTGACGCAGTCCCAGGCGTCGACGTCGGGCACCGTCTCCTGGCCGGGGTCGGCCACCGGAGCGACGCCTTCGTGCGCGGCCATCAGGATGTTCAGCGCACGGTCGAGGATGTCGGCGATCTCCTCCGGCGGCAGGACCGCGTCGATGATGCCGTGGGCGTAGAGGTTCTCCGAGGTCTGGATGCCGTCGGGGAACGGCCTGCCGTAGAGCGCCTCGTAGACCCGCGGACCGAGGAAGCCCACGAGCGCTCCCGGCTCGGCGACGGTGACGTGGCCGAGCGAGCCCCACGACGCCATCACGCCGCCGGTGGTGGGGTTGCGGAGGTAGACGAGGTAGGGGAGGCCCGCTGTGCGGTGGGCCGCGACAGCGGCCGAGATGCGCACCATCTGCACGAAGGCGGGCGTCCCCTCCTGCATGCGGGTGCCGCCGCTGATCGGGGCGGCGACGAGGGGGAGCCCCTCGCGGGTGGCGCGCTCGATGCCGGCCACGATCCGGTCCGCCGAGGCGCGCCCGATCGAGCCGGCCAGGAAGGCGAACTCGCCCACCAGCACGCCGATCCGTCGACCGTGCAACCGTGCCTCGCCGGTCAGGACCGACTCGTCGACGCCCGACTTCTCGGCTGCGGCGGCCAGCTCGGCGGCGTACTCGTCGCTCACGCCGGCTCGGGTCGGGGCGATGTCCCAGGAGGTCCACGAACCCTCGTCGAGGACCAGGTCGATCAGGTCGTGCGCGGAGAGTCGGGTCACTGCCGCAAGGTTAGATGGGCACCTCGTCCGAACGGGAGGGTGACCTGCGCCGAGCCCCCTACGCCAGATGGGGTATGTCCTCTACGGCACTCCCTGCGGCGCGGTGGCCGTGCCTAGATGTGCACACCATCCGCGGGCTCGGGCCGGGCACCGGGAGTCGCTGTGGGCACGTCTCGAGCTTCCGTTCGCCGGGCGGCCTCATCGGTCTACTCCTCCTGCGTGCTGGGCCTGGTGCTCGCGCCCCTCGGTCCGGCGTCCGCGGCCCCGGGCGACCGGCCGCGTCCATCTCCGGCGTCGTCCACGGGGCCGACGGGAGCGCCCTCCAGGGGCCACCGTCACCCTCTACGACGACTTCCAGGATCCCAGTCGGGTACCCCGCAGGTCGACCGGCGCCGACGGGACCTTCGAGTTCGGTGGCCTCGGACGGCATCTACTACGTCGGCGCCACCAAGGCCGGCGTGGGCACCGTCTTCTACGACGGCGCACGGTACCCTCGCCGACGCCACGCGCTCTTCGTCGACGCCACTTCGGGCGAGCGTCGACCTCCACGCTGATGCCCGCACCGCCTGTCATCGCGGGCACGGTCAGCAACGCCGGCGGACCGATCGAGTTCGCCGACGTCACGGCCTACAAGTACGACGCGACGAGTTCTGGACCGGCGCCGACTCGACCTACACGGATGCGTCCGGTCACTACGAGTTCACCGCCCTCCGGCTCCGAAGGCCTACCGGCTCGCGGTTCAGCGCCGCCGGTCAGGTTCACGGAGTACTGGAACGACAAGGCCGTCCCTGGCCCGGCCGACGACGTCACCGTGGTGGCCGGGCCGCCAGGACGGCCAACGCCGTGCTGGCGGACCCGCTGCTCGTCCGGGCACCGTGACCGGCACGGGTGGGCCAGCTGTCGCGAACGCCACGTGACGGCGGAGCAGCAGGTCACCGACGACGGCGACACCTACTGGGACCAGGTCGACTTCGCCTTCACCGCGGCGAACGGGACCTACACGCTCGAGGTGCCGCCCGGCGACACGCGCATCCAGTTCGACGCCGCGACCTACATGACCGAGTACTACGACGACGCCCTCGACGAGGCGGACGCGCGACGCTGGTCCCGTGACCGCAGCGTCGGTCGCCGAACATCAACGCCGCCTCGTGGTCGGCGGCAAGATCACGGGCACGGTCCGCGACAGCCGCGAGCGCCGCCATCCCGTGCGTGCCGAGGTGACGGCGTACCGCCTCGTCGGCGGTGAGTGGACTACGCGACAGTGCGCTCCACCGACCGCCGGGACCTACACCGTCGACGGCCTGCGCACCGGCACCTACCGCGTGCGGCTTCCGCGACCTTCAGCGGCGGCTACCTCGACGAGTACTACCAGGACAAGGACACCCTCGAGACCGCCACCGACGTCCCCGTGACCCTGGGCGCGACGGCCACGGCCAACGCGACCCTCGACCGGGAGGTGTCATCGGCGGCACGGTCACCGGGCCCTCCGGAGCGGTCTCGGGTGCCACCGTGACGGCTCTACACCCCGAGCCGCTTCTCGCCGTCGGGGTGGGGCTGGTACGACTCGGAGTCGACCACCGACCGCCGGTGGCGCTACTCGTTCATCGGGCCTCCGCCCCGGTGCCTACCGGGTGTGCGTGGACCACGGCGACCGGACTTGCGCCGGAGTGCTGGAACGACAAGCCCGAGGTGTTCGCCGCCGACACCATCACCGCTGCCAAGAACACGCACCGCGACCGCCAACCTGGTGCTGGCGGCGGCGCGGAAGATCACCGGCACCGTGACCTCGCGCGCCGGCGGTGCCCTCACCGGCGCCTCCGTCGGCCTCCAGCGCAAGCTCAACGGTCCCGAGGGCACCTTCTGGCAGAGCGCGGGATCGGCGACGGCCGAACGCGTCGGGCGCCTACTCCCTCGGACGTCGCGCCGGGCACCTACCGCGTCCAGGCCTCGCCACCGAGCACCGCACCGGTTGGTACGGCGACACGCGGCGACCACCCGTGCCGCCCGGATCGTCGTGTCGGCCGGCGCCGACCAGACCGGCAAGGACATCGCCCTCGACCGCTTCGGCCGGATCAGCGGCACGCTGACCGGACCGTCGGGCGCCATGGTCGGCGGCACCGTCCGTGTCTACCGATGGTAGCTCGAGCCACTTCGTCCAGGTGACGTCGGCGCACCACCGCGGCGGGCGGGGCCTACACCGTCACCGGGCTCAACCCCGGCAACTACCGGGTGGGCTTCTCGGCGACCGGCACGACGCCGGAGTTCAACCTCGACAAGACCGACGTCGAGCTCGCCGACGACGTCGCGCGCGGCGCTCAACGGCACCGCGACCGTCAACGCCACCCTGGCCTCCAACCAGCGCACGCTGTCTCGGGCACCGTCACCGCGGCTGCCGGCGGAGCCGCGCCCTCGCGGATGCTGCCGTGCGCGTCGAGCGTCGCGTGCAGACCCAGGACGACGTCCGCTGGCGCACTCGTCGCTCACCCGACCACCACGCCGACGGCACGTGGACGCACCACCGTCGCCCGATGGCACCTACCGCATCCGCTTCTCCCATGCACGGCTACCTCGGCGCAGTGGTACGCCGGCGCCTCGACCGAGTCCGCCGCGCCACCCCGGTCGTCGTCAACGGAGCAACCGCACCGGGCCTGAACGCCGCACTGGCGCGTCGCCGGCACGATCAACGGCACCGTCACCGGACCGTCAGGGCCGGTCACCGACGGGTACGGTGACCTTCTACCGCGAGGTCGCCCCGGGCGACTTCGAGGACGTGGACGACGCCTCGACGAGCGCGACCGGCACGTGGTCCGTCGACTCGCTCGCCCCCGGCACCTACGTCGTCGCAGATCGAGGCCGACGGCTCGTGACGGAGTACTGGAACGACAAGCCCACCCGTGGCGGCCGCAGACCGCATCGTCATCGGCGTCGGCAGCACGGCCACCGCCAACGCCACCCTGGCGCCGACGCACTCATGCTCCGGGAACCGTCACCGGACCCACCGGCACACCCCTGGCCGACGCCGACGTCACCGTCGAGGCGCGGTACGACGACGGCGAGGGCGGCTTCTACTGGGACTACTACACCGAGCGCGACGACCGACGGCGACCGGCACCTGGACGACGTACGTCCCGTCGGGGACCTACCGGGTCGAGTTCCAGCGGAGCGGCCACCTCACCGAGTGGTGGAACGACGCCGCCACTGCCGGAGCCGCACAGTCCGTGGTCGTGCCGCCTCCGACGTGGGATCGATCAACGCCCAGCTCGCCGCAGGCCGCCGTCCTCAGGGGGCGGGTGTCGGGCCGGACGGTCCGGTGTTGGGTCAGGTGAGGGTCTACCCGGCGAGTGCCACCGACCTCGCCACGGCGCCCGTCCTGGCCAGCGGACTTCACCGACTCCGACGGTGACTACGTGATCGACACCCTGCCCCCCGGCAGCTACAAGGTCCGCTTCGAGTCGTACCGGCTCATCCCCGAGTTCCACCTCGACAAGCCCGACCTCGCGACGGCGAACGTCGTCGCGCTGTCGACGGCAGCGCCCGTGACCGTGGACGCGACCCTGGCGAGGGGCCGGGCGATCACCGGGACGGCTCACCGGCGTCGGGCGGCGCGATCGACACCGCGAGCGTCGACGTTCTACCAGCTCCAGGCAGGCGGCGGCTACAGCTTCGTCGACTCCGACGGCACCGATGCCGACGGCGTCTACCGAGCCCACCTGCCGCCCGGCACCTACAAGATCAGCTTCTCGGCGTACGACAACCGCGTCGCGGAGTGGTGGAACAACGCCACCAGCCAGGCGAGCGGGGCCACGGTCGTCCTCGGCACGGCGACCGACGTGACCGGCATCGACGCCGTCCTCGACGACGGCGCCACCGTCACGGGCACGGTCACCTTCCCGCAGCGACTCTCCGGCTGGGACAGTCGTGTGGTCATCCGCGACGCCACCACGGGCGCCTTCGCGACCAGCACCGCGGTGAACGCACACACCAACGCCTACTCCGTCATCAACCTCGTCCCCGGCACCTACCGCGCGGAGTTCTCCCGCGACTTCGGCGTACGACGTCGCCGAGGCGCAGTTCTTCGACGGCAAGGCCGAGAACCTCGGTGTCGGGTCGTCGCAGACGTTCGTCCTCGCGGCCGGCGCCACCCGGACCGGGGTGAGCGCGGTCCTGGTCGAGGGCGGCCGGCTGACCGGCCGGGTGCGGGACACCGCATCGAACCCCGTCGCCGGTTGCGTCGTGACGGCCTACAGCAGCGACGGAACACGAGTCGGGCGCGAGTCCCGTCCCTCGGCAGCCGACGGCACGTACGCCGTCCCCGGCCTCACCACCGGCAGCTACCTGCTCCGCCTGGTCGGAGGCGGGTGCGGGACCACCACCTCGTACTACGACGGCGCCGGCACGGTCTCACCGTCGGCCGGGAGCGCCGTGGCCGTGTCGGCCACCCGCGCGACCAGCACGGCCGTCCCGCAGGACCTCGTCATCGGCCCGCCCGACGCGCCGCCGATGGTCAACAACACCCTGCCGACGGTCAGCGACACCACCCCCGACGTGGGCCAGACGCTCACCGCGACCACGGGCGCCTGGACGCCGTCCGACGGCACCTACGCCTACCAGTGGCTCGCCGACGGCAGCCCCGTCCCCGGGGCGACGACCAGCAGCTACACGGTGGTCGCCGGTGACGTCGGCAAGACGCTCGCGGTGCGGGTGACGGCGAGCAAGGCCGGGTTCACCAGCGTGAGCGCCACGTCCGCGGCCACCGCGGCCGTCCCGGCGCCGCCGCGGATGACCAAATGCGCCGCCGACCATCAGCGACACGACGCCCGCGGTGGCCCAGTCTCTGACCGCGACGGCCGGCACGTGGACGCCGTCCGATGGCACCTACGCCTACCAGTGGCTCGCCGACGGCACGCCCATCGCGGGCGCCACCACGGCGGCGTACATGGTGGCCGCAGGCGACCTGGGCAAGGTGCTGACGGTCCGCGTGACGGCCTCGAAGCCCGGTTTCGTCACCGACAGCGCGACGTCGGGAGCCACGTCGGCCGTGCCGCAGCCGCAGGTGACCAACACGGCGCTGCCCACCATCAGCGACACGACCCCGGAGGTCGGCCAGGTGCTGACCGCCGGTGACGGCACCTGGACGCCGAGCGGTGTCACGCTGGCCTACCAGTGGCGCTCCGACGGGACGGACATCGGCGGCGCCGTCTCCAAGACCTTCCAGGTCCCGGCGGGACAGCTCGGCAAGAAGCTGTCGGTGCGGGTCATGGCGACGCGCGCCGAGCACCTCCCCGGCTCGGCGACCGGCGAGACCACGGCGGTCGCGGCTGCGACGACCCCCTTCATCAGCAACACCGCGAAGCCGGCCGTCGACGACGCGACCCCGGTGGTGGGGCAGACCGTGAGCGCCTCCGACGGCACCTGGTCGGAGACGAGCGGCCTCGACGTTCGGGTACCAGTGGCTCGCGGACAACGTCGCCATCACCGGCGCCACCGCCAGGACGTACGTCGTGGGCGCCGCGCAGGAGGGCGCCCGGCTCTCGGTGGAGGTGACGGCGGCCAAGTCCGGCTTCACCCCCGGCGTCGCCACCTCCGACCAGACCTCGCAGGTCGGGCCGCGGCCGACGATCGCCAACACCGCCCTCCCGGTCGTCAGCGACAACGCCGACCGTCGGCGAGGCGGTGACGGCGACGAGCGGCACGTGGACGCCGAACGACGGGAGCTACGCCTACCAGTGGCTCGCCGACGGATCCGCGATCGCGGGCGCGACGACCAGTGGCTACACGCCGGTCGCCGGTGACGTCGGGAAGGAGCTGTCGGTGCGGGTGACGGCGTCGAAGACCGGTTGGACGAGTTCCACCGCGACCTCCGCCGCCACCGCAGCCGTGGCAGCGGCGGTGACCCCGCCGCCCCCGCCGCCGCCCCCGCCGCCGACCACGACTCCGACGCCGGTCCCGACACCGCCTCCGCCCGCACCCACGCCGGCCGTGATCACGTGCCCGACGCCCAAGGTGAGCGGCACCTTCAAGGTCGGCAAGACGGTCAAGGCCGTCGTCGGGGCCGTCTCTCCGGCCGGCGTCACGGCGAAGTACCAGTGGCTGCGCAACGGGAAGGCCATCAAGAAGGCGACGAAGGCGTCATACAAGCTGACCGCCAAGGACAAGGGCAGGAAGGTCAACGTGAAGGTGACCTACAGCAAGGCCGGCCTCACCACGGTCGTCAAGACGTCGGCGGCCAAGAAGGTGACCTAGGCACTCCGGGCGGGGGCGTCGTGCGGCCCATGATCCAGCGGTCGAAGAACGCCGACAGCTCGCGCCCGGTCTCCTTCTCCCAGTGGTCGTAGATCTGCTCACGGGTCCACCGAGGTGTTGTCGCGGTCGGCCAGCCACGAGCGGGCGATGGCGTAGAACTCGTCGTCGCCGAGGTCCTCGCGCAGCTCGTTCCACATGAGCGCGGGCGTGTAGTAGATGTTGGAGCTGCCGAACTGGCGCGGGTCGTAGGCGCCGGGCGGACCGAACTCGTCGCGCAGCTGCTGGTCGGCGGAGCGGGCGAGTCGAGGGTCTCGGCGCAGTCGCGGGAGGCCGTGCTCGTCCTCGTAGACCCACTGCAGCAGCATCGTCATGCCCTCGTTGAGCCACACGTCGCGCCAGTCCGACGGTGAGACCTGGTCGCCGTACCACTGGTGGACGATCTCGTGCGCGACGACCTGCGGCGAGAGGACGTAGTCGTTGGTGCCGAGCGTGACCATCGTCTGGGTCTCCATCGCGCTCTGCGAGTCGGTGACGACGAGGCCGAGTGAGTCGAACGGGTAGTCGCCGAGCCTGGTCTCGACCCAGTCGACCGTCGCGGCCGCGGTCTTGATCGAGTCGAGCGGACGCTTCATGTCGCGCGGCGTCCAGTAGTCCACCCGCAGCCCGCCGTCGGAGGTGTTGCTGCTGTGGGCGTAGTTGCCGATCGCGAGCGTGATCAGGTACGACGACGCCGGCTCGTCGAGCTGCCAGGACGTGGTCGTGCCCTCCGCGTCGCTCGTGAGCTCGGTGAGCTCGCCGTTGGAGATCCCGGTCCACTTCGACGGCGCGTGGACGGTGATGCCGTAGAGCGCCTTGTCGGACGGCTGGTCGTTGACGGGGTACCAGGTGTAGGCGCCGTAGGGCTCCTGCATCGTCCACACCTCGCCGTTGCGGGTCACCGTGAAGCCGGTCGTGGAGAAGTCGCTGCGGGTGGTCGGGGCGGGGGCGGGCTCGGGCGTGCCGACGTAGTCGAGGCTGAGCTCGTAGCGCTGGTCCTCCTCGATGGGCGCCCGGAGCACGAGGTCCTTGCCGCGCCGGGCGAAGGCGATCGGCTCGCCGTCGAGGGTGACCTCGCCGACGGTGAGGGGCGCTCCGAGGTCGAGCTGGAAGCGTTGCGCCGTGCGGGCCGCTCGGAAGGTGATGACCGCCGCGCCGGTGAGGTGCTCGGCGTCGGGCTCCCACGTCAGGTCGAGCTCGTAGTGCAGTGCGTCGACGCGCGGGTCGCCGACAGCGGGGTAGACGCTGTCCTCGCGCGGAGTCGACACGGCGAGGTCGAGGTCGGGTTCCTCCGGGTCGCTCACCACCGGTCCGGAGGCGGGGCCGTCCGATCCCTCGTCGTCGGGCGCTCGACGGCGGGCGCCTCGCTGTCCGACGATGCCTCGGCGGGAGGTGGGTCCTGCCGCCCTCAGCAGGCCGAGGCCAGAGGGACAGGGCCGCCGCCAGCACCCCGCGGACGCGCCTCACCGCTCACCGCGCAGCAGCGGCCGGGCGAGCTTGCGGCCGTGGTGGATCTGCGCCTTGACGGTGCCGAGCGGTGCGTCGACGAGCGTCGCGATCTCGTCGTACGGCAGGCCGTAGACGTCGCGCAGCAGCAGCGGCTCGACGAACTGCGGGTGCTCCTTCTCGATGGTCTCCATCGCCTCGAGCAGGTCGAGCCGGGTGCCCGCGATGACGCTGGTGGTGCGCGGGTCGGGACGGTCGTGCGCGCCGTCCTCGAAGTCGGTCGGCGTGGCGAGGTTCTTCAGCCGCGGTAGGTCGTGCGGGCGCTGTTGACCGACACGATGTGCAGCCAGGTGGTGAACCGGCCGCGACCGCCCCACGACGCGATCTTGGTGGCGACGTTGAGCATCGCCTCCTGGCAGGCGTCCTCGGCGTCACCTGAGTACGGCAGCACCCCGCGGCAGATGTTCAGCACCCGCGGACGCACCGCGGCGAGCAGCAGCTCGAGCGCGTCACGGTCGCCGTCCTGGGCGCGTCGCGCGAGGTCGTCGATGTCGTCCGGCGCCAACGCGTCGCCCGGGTCCCCCGAATAGTCCACCCCTGCACGATAATGCCCGGGTGTCCGCTCCCTCTCGTCTCGGTCGTTACCCGGTGCGCCGCCGCATCGGGTCGGGGAGCGTCCGCGACGGTCTGGCTCGCCTACGACGAGCACCTCGACAGCGCGGTCGCCATCAAGGTCCTCGCGGACAACTGGGCCGGCGACCACCACATCCGCCAGCGCTTCCTCGAGGAGGGCCGCTTCCTCCGCAAGGTGGAGTCGCCGCACGTCGTGACCGTCTACGACGCCGGCGAGCTGGACGACGAGCGCCCCTACCTCGTGATGGCGTACGCCGACCAGGGCACGCTGGCCGACCTCATCGAGCTCGCGCCCCTGTCCCGGCCGGAGGCGGTGTCGGTGATCACCCAGGTCGGTCGCGGGCTCACCGCCCTCCACGACCGCGGCGTGCTGCACCGCGACGTGAAGCCCGCCAACGTGCTGTTCCGCACCGTGGACCACGGCCGCGGCGCACACATCGTGGCGATGCTCGGCGACCTCGGCCTCGGCAAGGCGA
This sequence comes from uncultured Actinomycetota bacterium, assembly GCA_963778975.1. GTDB lineage: Bacteria > Actinomycetota > Actinomycetes > Propionibacteriales > Nocardioidaceae > Nocardioides. The sequence continues at coordinate 155,669 of CAVZWM010000022.1, read as the reverse complement.
TGGACATGTCCTCGCGCCTCACCATGGCCGGCGGCACTCCCTCCTACGTGGCGCCCGAGCAGGCCCTCGGCGAGGGGCTGGACTCGCGGGCCGACCAGTTCTCGCTCGCCGCCCTGAGCTACCACCTGCTGACCGGTCGCCAGCCCTACGCCCACGCGAGCCTCGCGGCCGCCGAGAACCCCGCTCCGCCCGCGCCGATGGAGATCGACGACCCGGCCGTGGAGGAGGTGGTCCTCCGGGGTCTCTCCAAGGACCGTGAGGATCGGTCCCCCCGACGTCGCGGCGTTCACCGCGGCCCTCGTGGACGCCGTGGGCGAGCCGGTGGACGAGACGCCGCGGCCTGGATCCCCGCTGACCCCGACCTGACGCGCGCTGCTGCCAGCACCGAGGCGGCCGGGGTGGCGAGCGACGAGCCGCCGCCCGCATCCCGCGGCCGGCGTCTGCGTCGGTGGCCGTGGGTGGCGGCCGCCGTCCTGGCCCTCACCATGGGGACGGGCGCCGGTTGGGCACTGGAGCGGAACGGCGCATCGGAGCGGGAGCTCAAAGACCTCGACCGGGACCATCTTCGTCACCGTGCCCGAGTCCTGGACCGGTCAGGTCGACCCAGAGCAGTGGGTCCCGTCCGGTCGGGGACGGCCCAGCAGGCGTCCCTTGCGGCCGGCACCGACTCGGGGTGGAACTCCGACGACGACCCCGGCGAGGGTGTCTTCGTCGGCGTCCTGCCCGGCGACCGGCTGCCGTCCCGCGTGCCGGGCCACGCCGAGTGTTCGGTCCAGCGGGGCCCCTACTTCGACGAGAACAGGGACGGCGACGAGGTCATGACGGTCTTCTTCCAGCGAGTGTCCCGGGCGTCGACCTCACCGTCGAGCGCGTGATCCGGCTCAACCAGAACCAGCTGCTCTGGATCCAGATCCGCACCAATGACCGGCCCATCGCCAACCGGGTGCTCGACTCCGTGCGGGCCTCGGGGGGCCGGCGTGATGGGCGGCCGAGCCGGATGCCCGACCCGGCGTAGAACCGAGCCGGATGCCCGACCCGACCCGGGCGATCAGGTTGGCCATGCCCGGGTCGTCGACCTCCCGGCCGGTGACGGCGATCTCCACCTGGGCGTTGTCGGACCCCGGCACCACCGCAGGTAGCCGTGGCGCAGGTGGTTCGACGTGACGAAGGTGAAGTGCAGGCTGTCCCTGGTCTGCTCGAGCACCTCGACGTTGCTCTCGTCCTCGCGGAGCTCGTCGATCCGTCGGTCGAGCGTCCACTCGATCGACCGACCAGCCCAACACCTGCTCGACCCGCAGGACGTAGCCGAAGTCCGGCTGGGCGGGCGGTCGCCACCGCCACTCGTTGAGGGAGTTCTCGGAGAACGTCCAGCCCTTCGGGACCGGCAGCGTCATCCGGAAGTCGCCCGCGCCGACCGACTGGGGCACCAGCGGGATCCCCTCCGCGAGCGCCGGGGTGGAGGGATCCGGCAGCAGCTCGGGGCGGGGTCGACGGGCAGGCTGGGAGAGGCGGGCACCGGTGCGGCCGTCCCGCCGCCCGACGGGTTCTCGCCCAGGGTCCAGGACACGCCGAACCCCGCCGCGACCCCGATGGCGAGCAGCAGCGCGAGCACTGCCGTCCCCCGCCAGTTCACGGCCGCCAACCTAGTCCGTGGGGGTGTGCTCAGCCGACAGGCCCGCCGCCCGCCCCCTCCATGCCCTCGGCCACCCGGCGGATGAGGTCACGCGTGCCGGGGACGTAAGCCTCCCGGCCGTGCACGACAATCTCCACGTCGGCCTGGCCGCTGGCGTCGAGGTCGAGCCAGCGCATGAAGCTGTGCCGCGCGTTGCCCTCGTTGCTGCGGTAGGTGTACTCGAGCGTCTCCGCGCCCCGGTCGACGATGACCACGTCGTCCTGCTCGGCACGCAGGCGCTCGATCCGGATGTTGATGGCGTCCTCGATCGTGATGTCCTGGCTGTTGATCTGCTCGATCCGCATCACGTAGGTGTTGTTGGACGTGCCGGGCTTCTTCCACTTCCACTCGTTGCTGGCGTTGGCGTTGGTGCTCCAGCCGACGGGCGCGGGGAAGGTGATCTCGAACTTGCCGGTGCCGACCTTCTGCGGGGCCATCGCGATGTCGGGCTCGAGCGGAGGGTCGGTCGGGGACGCGGGGACTGGGGGCCGGGTGCCACGGGCATCTCCGGTGCCTCCGCGGGCACCGGGGCGGGGACCCCCGACCCGATGGAGCCGTCGCGGGCGGACGCGGCGTAGCCGCCCCCGGCACCGATCGCCAGGAGCGCGACCAGTGCTACAGGCCCCCGCCATTCCATGGTGCCGACCCTATCCGCGGTGGGGCTCGATGGATTTCCAGACGCACGCGTGGAAGTTCGACCGGTACGAAGCCGAGTGAGGTGGGCGCCGATGGACTTCCTCTCGCCGGAGCGCATATCCCTTGGCCTACGGTGGGCGCATGCTGATCCGCAACGCCCGCCTGGTGCCCCTCACCGAGCCCGCTCCGCAGGGGCTGGTCGACGTCCTCGTCGAGGACGGCGTCGTGACCCGGGTCGGGGCGGGCCTCGGCGACGAGACCGCGGCGAGCGGGCACGCGGCGTACGACGACGTGGTCGATGCGCAGGGCGGCTGGCTGATGCCCGGCCTGTGGGACCAGCACGTGCACCTGGCCCAGTGGACGCTCTCCAGCGCCCGCCTCGACCTGGCCCCGGCGCGTCGGCCGAGCAGGCCGTCGCGCTGGTGCGCGAGCGGCTGGAGGAGTGGCCCGACCTGCCGGTCATCGGCTGGGGCCACCGGCCGACCGCGTGGGACGAGGTCCCGATCACGTCCCACCTCGACGCCATCGACACCGAGCAGCCGATCGTGCTGATCGCCGGCGACGGCCACCACGGCTGGCTCAACACCGTCGCCCTGCAGATGCTGGCGCTGCCCACCCGCCAGAGCGTGGTGAGCGAGGCCGAGTGGTTCATGGCCTACGGCCGGCTCTCGACCGTGCTCGGCACCGACGGCACCGGCCCGGAGGCCTACCGCCGCACCATGGAGAACGCCGCCGCGCTCGGCGTCGTCGGCGTCGTGGACTTCGAGTTCAGCGGCGGGGTCGCCGACTGGGCCGAGCGCTGGGCCGGGCGGCGCGGACCTGATCCGGGTGCGGCACGCGTGCTACGCCGACGGCCTCGAGGACGTCATCTCCCGCGGGCTGCGCTCGGGCGACCCGCTCGACGGCGACCGCCGGCTGACGATGGGGCCGCTCAAGATCATCAGCGACGGCTCGCTCAACACCCGCACCGCCTGGTGCTGCGACCCCTACGCCGAGAAGGCCGTCCACGGCTTCCCGGAGGGCCAGCCCAACCAGACGCCCGAGGAGCTGCGCACCCTGCTGCGCCGGGCCGCCGAGCACGACATCCACGTCGCCGTGCACGCGATCGGTGACCGGGCGGTGACCGAGGCGCTCGACGCCTTCGCGGAGACCGGGGCCCGGGGCGGCATCGAGCACGTCCAGCTCACGACGCGCGACGACGTACGCCGCATGGCCGGGCTCGGCGTGCGCGCCAGCGTGCAGCCGGCCCACCTCATCGACGACCGCGACGTCACCGAGCGGCTGTGGCCCGGCCGGTCCGAGCGGTGCTTCCCGCTGCGCTGGATGCTCGACGACGGCGTCGACGTGGTGCTCGGCTCGGACGCGCCGGTCTCGGTGCTCGACCCGTGGCTGGCCGTCGCGGCCGCCGTGCACCGCTCGGGCGACGAGCGCGAGCCGTGGCACCCCGAGCAGTCGCTCACCCCCCGCGAGGCGCTGGCCGCCTCGACCGACGGCCTCGGCACCGTGGCCCCCGGCCACCGGGCCGACCTCCTGCTGCTGGCGGCCGACCCGCTCGACGGCGCCGGCGACGCCGCCCACGCGGCCCGGCTGCGCGGCTTCGCCGACCACGTCGTCGCCACCTGGGTCGACGGCCGGGTGGCGCACCAGCGCTGATCGGCCCCGGAATTTCGCGCCGCCGGACCAACCCCAGACAAGTAACGCGGTGTTAGTCGGACGCAACAAGGCATCGATGCCTCGTCACGTCCGACTAACACCGCGTTACTTGCCGCAGGCGCCCTGGCCGGGCGGAGCAACGATCACGCGAGCGCCAGCGTCACCTCGAGCACGAACTGCGGGTCCTCCAGCCGGTCGCCGTACAGGTCGCGCAGCTGCCCGACGCGGTAGCGCACGGTCTGCGCGTGGATGAACAGCTCCTCGGCGACCGCGTCGCGACGGCCCTGGTGCAGCACCCAGGCGCGCAGGGTCTCGGCGAGCTTCTCGGCGGTCGAGGGGCGCTGGTCGGCCAGCGGGGCGAGGACGCGGGCGCGCAGGTCGGCCCGCGGTCTCCGGGTCGGCGGCGAGCAGCAGCGCGCCGAGGTGGGCGTCGGTGTCGACGACCCCCTCGATCCCGAGCGTCACGGCGCGGACCGCGCGGTCGTGCGAGCGGGCGGCCTCCAGCCACGGCACCGTCGGGCCGATCACCGCATCGTGCCGCGCAGGCTCGCACCAGCCCGGACGCGGGCCGCGCCGGTGCCCGCGACGGTACGAGCAGCAGGCGCCAGCCCGTCGGGGACGCCGGGCACCTCCTCGGTCGCCTGCAGGGTGCGGGCGTCGAGCGCGGTCACGGCGTGCGAGACCTGCGACTCCGGCAGCAGCACGGCGCGTCAGCGCGCCGGGCGGCTCCCAGTCGGCGCGCTCGGCGGCCGCCGACCACCGCGTCGGCCGCTGCCCCGGTCACGCAGCGCCCGCGCGAGCCGGTCGAGGTTGCGCTGCCGGACCCGGCCGGTGCTCTCCAGCTCGTCGGTGTGGCCGGCGACGCTGACGCGGCGGAGAGCTCGTCGATGTAGGCGAAGACCAGCTCGGCGAAGCGCGACAGCTGCTCGGCCTCGACCCCGGCCTCACCGCGGTCCGCGACAGGTCGCGCCACGAGACGCGCGCGCCGATCCGGTACGCCGCGAGCAGGGCCTCCATGCTCCGCCCGCTGCGGGCCTCGCCGCGGCCGAGCTGGTAGGCGCCCTCGAGCGCCGGGGCCATCGGCACGTGCCGGCGTCCTCGCGGGTGGCGAGGGTGAGGAAGCCGCCGAGCGCGAGCTGCACGGCCTGGCGGATCCGTGTCGCCCATCCGCCGCTGCCAGGCCCGGCGTAGCTGGGCACCTCCTCGGTGATGGCCACCACCGCCCGGTCCGCGACGTCGGCCAGTCGTCGCGCATGAGGCGCACGACGTCTCGTCGAGGCGTACGACGGTGGGTGCCGGCGCGGCACGATCGGAGTCGAATCTGTGTGGCGCGTCGCACAACCCGGTCACTCATGGGACCTCCCCAGTCTCGATTTGTTCGCATCGAACAATAACCTGGATCCGATTCACGTGCACCGGGCAGGACTTCGCCGACCGGTTCAGGGAGTGTTGTCCCATGACGACGTTCCTGTCCCCCGCCTCGCGCCGCGACCGACCGCTGCGTCCGTGACCTGCCGACCGTCCGGTCGTGTCGCCGAGGCCGCCACCACGCCGCTGCCTCCCGGCCGACTTCCTCGACCTCTTCGCCCCGCTGCGCTCCGGCGCCGACCTGCGCGGACGCATCGAGGAGATCCACCCCGAGACCCCCGACGCGGCCACCATCGTGATCCGCCCCGGCGCCGACTGGGCCGGCCACGTGCCCGGCCAGTACCTCCGCATCGGCATCGACGTCGACGGCGTCCGCCAGTGGCGCGCCTACTCGCTCACCCACGGCCCGCGCGCCGACGGCCGGATCTCGATCACCGTCAAGGCCGTGCCCGACGGTCTGGTCAGCAACCACCTCGTCCACGACGCTCCGGCCCGGCACGATCGTCCACCTCGAGCAGGCGGCCGGCGAGTTCGTCCTCCGCCCGAGGGCGGCCGGCTACCTCTTCGTCACCGCCGGCTCCGGCATCACGCCGGTCATCGGCATGCTGCGCAACCTCTTCCCGAGCACCGACGACGGCGTGCTGCGCCCGACGCGCAGCGCGGCACCTCGACATCGTCGTCGTCCACGTCGCGCCCAGCCAGCCCGCACTCGATCTTCATCCGCGACCTCGAGGCGCTCGCCGCCGCCGGTGCGATCCGCCTGGTCGCGCGGTACGACGACGAGCACGGCGTCCTCGACGTCGACGACCTCGCCGACCTGGTCCCCGACCTCGCCGAGCGCCGCACCCTCGCGTGCGGCCCGGCCGGGCTGCTCGACGCCCTCGGCGGCGCACCACGACGCGGCCGGGCCTCGAGCTCACCACCGAGCAGTTCCGCACCACCCGCGTCGAGCCCGGCGAGGGCGGCACCGTCGCCTTCGCCTCCGGCACCACGCTCGAGCTCGACGGCGCCACCGCCGATCCTCGACGCCGCCGAGGACGCCGGCGTCCTGATGCCCAGCGGGTGCCGGATGGGCATCTGCATGGGCTGCGTGCTGCCGCTGAAGCGAGGGCAGCGTGCGCGACCTGCGCAACGGCGCCATCACCACCGCGTCCCCGGCGAGAGCGGCGCCGATCAAGGTCCAGACCTGCATCAACGCCGCCGCCGGCCCCTGCCACATCGACCACTGACCCATCTCCCACCACCTGATCAAGGACGCTCGCGATCGACCTCGACCACCGAGAACGGAAGGATCCGACATGACCACGATCCAGAAGCAGGCCCAGACCCGATCGCCCACCTCACCGAGGCCGACATCGAGGCAGATCGGCGTCGAGCTCGACGCCATCCGCCAGGACATCCTCGACGACCGCGGCGCCGACGACGCGGCGTACATCCGCAAGCTGATCGACACCCAGCGCAAGCTCGAGCTCGGCTCGCGCGCGGTGCTGCTCTTCAGCGCGTTCCCGCCGGCCTGGGTCGTCGGCACCGCCGGCCTCAGCGTCGCCAAGATCCTCGACAACATGGAGATCGGCCACAACATCCTCCACGGCCAGTGGGACTGGATGCGCGACCCCAAGATCCACTCCAGCACGTGGGAGTGGGACATGGCCTCGCCCGTCGCAGCAGTGGAAGCACAGCCACAACGAGGTGCACCACACCTACACCAACGTCGTCGGCAAGGACAACGACCTCGGCTACGGCATCATGCGCGTCGACGAGGGCCAGCGCTGGACGCCGTTCCACCTCGGCCAGCCGATCTGGTGCTTCATCAACGCGGTGTTCTTCGAGTACGGCATCGCGGCCTACGACCTCGACCTCGGCGCCGTCGATCAAGAAGAAGCAGACCAAGGACCCGGACTTCCGCGCGCCGGGCCAAGCAGGTCCTCAACAAGATCCGCAAGCAGGTCGACCAAGGACTACGTCGCCCACCCGGTGCTGTCGATCCCGACCGGCTCGTTCCTGCCCACGCTCGCGGCCAACTTCACCGCCAACATCGTGCGCAACCTGTGGTCCAACTCGATCATCCTGTGCGGCCACTTCCCCGAGGGCGTCGAGACCTTCGAGAAGCGCTCGATCGAGGGCGAGACCAAGGGCGACTGGTACGTCCGCCAGATGCTCGGCTCGCGCCAACATCTCCGGCTCCAAGGCGCCTGCACCTGATGACCGGCAACCTGTCCCACCAGATCGAGCACCACCTCTTCCCGGACCTGCCGTCCAACCGCTACGCCGAGATCGCGCCGCAAGGTGCAGGCGCTCTTCGACAAGTACGACCTCACCTACTGCACGCGCCCGCTCGTCCCGCAGGTCTACTCCGCCTGGCACAAGGTCGTCCGGCTCTCGCTGCCCAACGGCTGGCTGGCCACCACCAACGCCAAGAACGCGCCCGCAGCAGCTCAAGCTGCTCTACAAGATGGCCACCGGTGACCGGCGTACGCGTCGGCTGCTCGGCCGCAAGCCGAGAGCGAAGCCCGCGCAGCCGCCTGACTAGACCGTTGGAGCAATCCCCCGCTACCCCCGTGACGAATGCCCTACATCCGTAGTACTACGGATGTATCAGCGGGCAGATCAGCGCATCCTTGTTGATGAGAGCAGCACCTGGGGAGTGGGAACAGATGAGCGCATGCACGAATGACACGGCAGGACCGGTCCGATGATCCGCATCGGCTCCGTGGAGGACGCGGTCCTCGAGTCGGGGGCGGAGTGGTCGGCCGAGTGGTCGTCGGAGGCACTGTCCGCCTGGACGCGGCCGCTGGTGCCGAGGCAGCGTGGTTCCGTGGAGAGCGGCTCCACGACTTCTTGACCTTTGAGGTCATGGTCTGGACCGGGTCCTGCAGATCTCTCGCAGGCATCTCGAAGCACGGCGACACGGCGTCCAGCACCTCGTACGGTGGCGACCTGAGTGGTCCGTGGGGGACCACCTCTCGGGAGGGGCACGTCCTTGCGGACGTGGAGAGGCGACAGCGATGGGCACTGACAAGGGCAACGGCGACAACAGCGCCAACATGGCACAACGGCTCCGGCAGCTGGAGGCCCTCACGGGCGGGCTCGTGCGGAGCGGGGCCGAGCCGGACGCGATCCCGGAGAACGAGACGCCGGTCGCGCTGGTCCCGGTCCCGCGACGCTCGCGCATCTTCCTGCGCCACGGCAAGGGGCACGGCGAGTTCGCCGACCTCACGCTGACGGCGCCGGTCGTGCGCACCTACCTGACCTGACGGCCCCGCGTCCTCCCACGTCGGGACGCTCCGGGCGCCTAGAGTCGCCCCAGTGATCTGGCTCGTGGGTGCGCTCCTCCTGCTGTGGATCGCCCTCGGGCCCTGGGTCCTCGTGGCCGCGGCCGCGGCCCTCCTCGTGCCCCGTGCGCGCTGGTGGGTGCAGGACCGGATCCACGTCTCCCGTCGCGCCCTGTCGTACGCCGCCGCCGGCGCCGTCGTCCTCACCGGCCTGGTCGTCGTGGTGCCGGACGGGTGGCTCCCGATCCCGCCCGCGCCCGGCCTGCTCGCCACGCCGTCGTACGTCGGTCGGCCGGCGATGGCGACCCCCCTCGCCGCGGCCGAGCGTCGCAGCACCCGCACCTGGCGCGCAACGGAGCCGGCTCGAGGCACAGCGACGCCGCTGCCAGTGGTGCCCTCCCCGTGGTCCGGGCCGCTGGGGCTGCAGCCCGAGGTGGAGACCGCGTGGTTCGGCCTGCAGGAGTGCGCGACGCTGGCCGTCGACTCCCGGGACCGACTCGTGGCCCTGTGCAGTGACCGGTCGGGTCCGAGCCTGCACGTGGTCGATCCCGAGACGATGCGCAAGGCCGCCGGCAAGGACCTCCCGGAGTGGGTCGAGGGCGACGAGACCGCCAGGGACGTCTGCAGCACCGAGTCGTTCTATCTCGACGAGCGCGACCGCGCGGTGCTCGCCACCACCGACCGGCAGGTGCTGGCGGTGCGCACGTCCGACGGGGACGGCGAGCCCGAGCTCTCCACCGACGAGTCGTGGGACCTCAAGCCCTACGTCGCCTACGGCGACTGCCTGGTCGCGCTGCTGCCCGACTGGTCGGGCCGCATCTGGTGGGTCTCACACGACGGGCTGGTCGGCACCATCACCCCCGACTCGGGCCAGGTCCGCGTCCACGACCTGGGCGCGGAGGTCGTCACCTCCCTCGCCACCGACGAGTCCGGCGGGGTCTACGTCGTCTCCGACGAGGCGCTTCACCGCCTCGTCGCGGGTCCCGACGGCACGCCGCAGGTGACCTGGCGGTCGGCGTACGACCGGGGCGACGAGCAGAAGCCCGGCCAGCCCAGCCGGGGCAGCGGATCGACGCCGGTCCTGCTGGACGGCGGCGTCGTGGCGATCACCGACAACGCCGAGCCCCGGATGAACGTCGTCTTCCTCGATCGGGGCACCGGCGCCGAGATCTGTCGGGAGCCCGTCTTCGACGACGACGCGAGCGCCACCGGCAGCGTCGCTGGTGTCGGTCGGCACCGGAGTCGTCGTGGAGAACAACCACGGCTACGCCTGCGCCGATGAGCACGGTCCTCGGCTTCGCATCGTCGCCCGGCCTCGCCCGGGTGGACCTCAGGGAGGGCGAGTGCTCGACTCGCTGGACGAGCGACCGCGTGGCCCCCAGCTCGGTGGCGAAGGCGAGCTGGGCGACCGGCCTGGTCTACGTCTACACCAAGCGACCGAGCTGGACGGGCGTGAGCTCGTGGTACGTCACGGCCATCGACGCCACCACCGGACGCACCATGTGGAGCGTCCGCACCGGCACGGGGATGCTGATGAACAACGACCACGCCGCGATCACCCTCGCCCCGGACGGTGCGCTGTGGATCGCCACCCTGGCGGGGTTGGTGCGGGTACGCGACCGTCCCTAGGGCCAGCTCAGGCCGACCGTCTCCTCGCTGGTCTCCCACAGGCGACGCTGGGCGTCCTCGTCCCGGGCCAGGGTGCTGGTGCCGACGATGCGCGGCGCCCCGGACGCCTGACCGAGGCCGCCGGGACCGACGTACGTCCCTCCCGGCAGGTCGGCGGTGGCCGCCATCAGGGTCGGCCAGGCGCCGGCGGCAGCGGACTGCGACACCGCCTTGACGGCGGCGTCGAGGATCGCGGCGCGCGTCGCCGCGTCGTCGAGCCGACCTGGCCGTTGGCGGCGAGGTGGGTGCCGGCGAGGCCGGGGTGGGCGGCCATCGCCTTCACCGGCAGTCCCGCCTGGCGCGGGCCCGCCGGTCGAGCTCGAACGTGAAGAGCAGGTTGGCCAGCTTGGTCTGGCCGTAGACCGGCCAGCGGCGGTAGCGCCGCTCGGCCCGCGGGTCGCCGACCGGCGCCGACCGCGCGACGCGGTGCATCTGCGAGGACACGGTGACCACGCGGCCGTCGCCCGACGCCACCAGCCGCGGTCGAGCAGCAGCCCGGTGAGGAGGAACGGCCCGAAGTGGTTGGTCGCCATCTGCGACTCGAGGCCGTCCGGGCTGCGGCGGAACGGCGGCGCCATGATGCCCGCGTTGTTGACGAGCAGGTCGATCGGCCCCAGCTGCCGTGCGCCTTCTCCGCAGCGCTCCGCACGGAGGCGAGGTCGGCCAGGTCGACGACGAGCTGCTCGAGCACGGCGTCGGGCACCTCGGCCCGGACGGCGCGGCTGCGGCGCTGTCGAGCTTGTCGGCGCTGCGGCCGGCGAGCACCACGCGGGCGCCACGACGGGCCAGCTCGAGGGCGGTGTGGAAGCCGAGGCCGCCCAGGCTCGGTGCCGGTGACCAGCGCCGTGCGACCGCTCTGGTCGGCGATGTCGTCGGTCGTCCAGGTCACGGGGTGACTCCCATCGAGTCGATGATGCGGCTCGCCAGGGCGGCGTCGCCGGTGGTCTCGACTCGTTCCGGCCTCGGCCGTGCGACGGCCGCCGGAGAGGACGAGGAAGATGGCCCGGTCCATGGTGAGGCCGACGGTGGGGTCGCCGTCGATCTCCTGCACCCGGGCCCGGCCGTCGTCACCCACGGCGACCGTCACCGGGCGTGGCCGGCCACGCTCGAGCACGGGCGGTCGTGCCGGCCGGTGCCTGGGCGCGCTTGCCCACGACGTAGGGGAACGACTCCAGGAGGTAGGTCGCGCTGTGGATCGCCGGCGCGGCAGTCGATCCCGCCCGGCAACCCCACGGCACGGCGTACGTCCTGCTCGTGCATCCACACGTCCAGCGGACGGTTGCGCAGCAGGAGGCCGGTGGTCCAGCCGATCGCGCCGAACAGTCCGGGCGCCGGGGCCTCGGGATCGGTCGGCGGGTCGGCGAGGAGGGCCGTGTGGCGGGCGGTGGTGGCCTCGCGGATCTCGGTGATGAGGTCGTCGGGGGAGTCGGTCGCGTCGGACGACCACGCCCTGCTCGGTGAACGTCCCCATCATCCCCTGCGCATGCGGGGCGTCGCCGATCTCGACGTCCTCGTGGGGCCGCCCGCCGAGGAGCGCCTCGAGGTGGGCGGTGTGGGCCGCGACGGCGTGGACGTCCCACCCGGGCAGGTCGGTGGGGGCCGACCACTTCTCGGCCGGCACCTTCTCGAGGAGGTGGGTGAACGAGTCGACCGCCTCCCACCAGACGGCGACGTACCCGGCCAGGCGCTCGGCATCACTCATGGCGCAGAGCCTAGGGCGTGGGTCCGTTCGCGCAGCCTCCCTAGAGCCAGCCACGCTCCTGCGCGATCCGCGCCGCCTCGGCCCGGGTGGTCGCACCGGTCTTGCCGATCGCGGCGGAGAGGTGGTTGCGGACGGTGCCCTCGGAGAGGTGCACCGCGCGCGGCGATGGCGGCGACCGCGCGCCCGTCGAGCGCGAGCGTCAGCAGCTCGCGCTCGCGCCCGGTCAGCGGGACTGGGCCCGTCCATCAGCGACTCGGCGGCGAGGTCGGGGTCGATCACCCGCAGGCCCGACGTGCACGCGTCGTACGGCGTCGGCGAGCTGGCGTGCCGGGGTGTCCTTGACGACGAAGCCGGCGGCCCCGGCGTCGAGGGCGCGACGTACGTAGCCCGGCCGGCCGAAGGTCGTCACGATCAGCGACCGCACGCCGGGCAGCTCGTCGCGCACCGCGGCCGCGGCCTCGATGCCGGTGAGGCCGGGCATCTCGATGTCGAGCAGGCAGACCTCGGCGCCGGACTCGCGGGCGGCGGCGACCACCTCGTCGCCGCGACCCACCTGGGCGACGACGTCGAGGTCGGGCTCGAGGTCGAGCAGCGCGGCGAGCGCGCCGCGGACGAGGGCCTGGTCGTCGGCGAGCAGGATCCGGATCACGGCAGCACGACCTCGCACGCGGGTCCCGGGGCCCCCCGACAGCTCGAGCGTGCCACCGGCCGCCGACACCCGCTCGCGCATGCCGCGCAGGCCGTTGCCCTCGCCGCCGTCGGCCCGAGCCGGTGCCGTCGTCGGCGACGATCAGCCCGGACGGGTCGAGCCGATGACGACGTGCGTCGCGTGCGCATGGCGTACGACGTTGGTCACCGACTCGCGCAGCACCCAGGCGAGCAGGGTGCGGTGGCGCGGATCGGTGTCGGCGACGCTGCCCTCGACGGTGGTCTCGATGCCCGCGTCGGCGAGCACCCGCGGCAGCGGCGGCGAGCTCGGCCTCGAGGTTGCCGGCGCGCAGGCCGCCGACGGTCGCGCGGACCTCGGCGAGCGCCTGGCGTGCGGTCTCCTGGATGGACTCGAGCTCGGCGCGGGCGCGGTCCGGGTCGACGTCGATCAGACGCGCGGCGAGCTCGGCCTTGACGCTGAGGGCGGTGAGGGAGTGACCGAGCACGTCGTGGACGTCGCGGGCGACCCGCTCGCGCTCGGCGACCAGCGCGTGCTGCCGCTGCGCCCGGTCGGACGACCTCCTCCCGCTCGCCGAAGATCCGCAGCATCACGGCGCCGAGCATGATCGGCCAGACCATGAGGAAGAAGTAGGGCGGGAAGCCCGTCGATGCCCAGCAGCGACAGCAGCGGCAGGACGGCCCAGAAGACGACGCGCCCACTTCCAGGCGGGACGGGGCAGCTCGAGCGCCGACAGGATGCGCCGAGGTAGGGGGTGAAGGCGATCGCCTCGATGCCGATCACCGGCAGCGTCGCCAGCGCGAGGACGACCATCAGCCCCAGGAAGAGCCAGACGTTCCGCCCGCGGGCTGTAGGCCAGCACGTTGGCGACGGCGAAGCCGAGGATGCACAGCGAGGCTGAGCACCTTCGCGACCATCGGCGCGTCGGACTCGATGACCGAGATGATCGGGTAGATCAGGAAGACCAGCCAGATCGACGCGAACGCCCACCCCCACTTCTCCCAGGGGTTCGTCGGGCAGCGCGTCAGCGCGTCACACCCGCTCCTGCCCGCGGCGCACCCCCACACCGCCAGCGCCGTGAAGATCACCGTCCACGCGATCACGTTAGCGACCGGGAGCCACAGCGGGTCGTGCGAGCCGGATGGCGGTCCAGCCGTCGGTGAGCGGGTAGCGGGCCAGGGCGGCGTAGCCGTAGAGCGGGGTGAAGCGGCCGATGTCGAGCATCAGCCCCGACATCGGGGTGAAGACGTTGCCGAGGAAGGCCATGATCACGATCAGTCCCGACGCGATGCCGACGGCGTTCTCGCTGCGGAACAGAGGACCACGGCCAGGCCGTAGATCGCGAACAGCGACGGACCCGAGCCAGACGATCAGGCCGGCGAGCAGCCAGTCCGAGGTCGTGCCGCGCGCCCCGGTCGCTGCGCCGATCGCGAAGATCAGGGCGATCGGCACCGCCGCGATGGTCATCGCGATGACCGTCTTCACCGCGACGAAGGTCAGCGGCCGCATCGGTGTCAGCGCCAGCTGCCGCCCCCAGCCCAGGGTGCGCTCGAGCACGGCGCTGCCCGCCGACGCCGGTCGTGGCGGACACGGCGCCGTACGCCGCCATCGAGACCATGACGTACATCGCGACGTTGCCGCTGCCGACCGTGCTCGTCGGAACCGAGGCCGAACACGACGTACATGAACGCCGGCAGCCCGACGATGAAGAACATCTCCGACGCGACTGCGCAGCCGCCGCCGCAGGTCGAGCAGGGCGAAGCCGGTGACCGCCGCGAGCCGCGAGGGGCGAGGGGCGGACGTCGGTGGTCCCGGGCGTCGAGCGGGCGGTGACGGAGGTCGGTGCTCATCGGTCGGCTCCTTCGAGCTCGTCGGTGCGGGTGAGGGCGAGGAAGGCGGCCTCGAGGCTGGCGCTGGAGACCTCCACGTCGGAGACGCCGAGCGGCGCCAGGGCCTCGCCGACGCGGGCCAGCCAGGCCGGGTCGACGCCGTCGGGCGCACGACGTCGGCGGGCGGGCGTGAAGGTGACGGTGCGACCGCCGAAGGCGGCGCGTACGTCGGCGGTCGGCCGTCCTCGACGATGCGGCCGCGCGCTCATCAGCACGGTGCGCTCGGCGAACTCGTCGGCCTCGGCGAGGTAGTGGGTGGCGAAGACGATCGTGCGACCGTCCGCGGCGTCGGCGCGCATGGTCTCCCAGAACGACTGCCGGGTGGCGACGTCCATGCCGGTCGTCGGCTCGTCGAGCATGATCAGGTCGGGGTCGGGGACCAGCGCGAGCGCGAACTTGCAGCCGCTGCTGCTCGCCACCCGAGCACGCCTGCACCCGGCGGCGCGCGATCGACGGCGAGGCCGGCCCGCTCGATGACCTCGTCGACCCGGTCGCAGCCGGCCGTGGAGCGACGGCGATCGCCTCGCACGGTCTCGAGGACGGTGAAGTCGTGGAGCAGGCCGCCGGTCTGCATCACGGCGGTGACGCGTCCGGTGGCGACCGCCCGGCGCGGGGCTCTCGCCGTAGACCTCGACCGTCGCCGACGGTGGGGGACGTGAGGCCCGAGCAGCATGTCGACGGTGGTGGTCTTGCCGGCGCCGTTGGGGCCGAGGAAGGCGACGATCTCGCCGGGCTGGATGGTGAGGTCGACGTCGTCGACGGCGACGACGGTCGCGCCGCTCGGTGGACGCGGAACGTCTTGCGGAGGCCGGTGGCCCGGATCGCGGGCACGGGCTGCTGGCGGCGTCATGCCTCCAGCGTGCGTCGTACGCCTGTGCCGGCCCTGGCGGAATCGTCACGAGCTGGGCGTGACACCTGTCATCGCCGCCGAGACATGTAACGCCGGGTTACGGCCTGTACCCACCCTGCAGCAGCACAGGTGGAACAAGCGGTAACCCGGCGTTACATGGCCGGTCCGGTGATCAAGCGCGGTCAGAACGCGCCTCGTCGAGGTCCATCAGCGTCGAGGTTGATGCGCCTCGGCGATGGCGCGCTCGGCGGTAGATCTTGGGCAGGTTGTGTCTGCGCGAAGAACTGCGCGGCCATCACCTTGCCCTCGTAGAACGCCTTGTCCTTGCGCGGACACGTCGCCGGCCAGCTTCTGCAGCGCGACCTCGGCCTGGCGCAGCAGCAGCCAGCCGCAGACCACGTCGCCGAGCGCCATCAGCAGGCGGCTGGTGTTGAAGCCCGACCTTGTAGATGTTGCGCAGGTCGCCGCCCTCGGCGGACGCGTCGGCCGACATCAGGTCGTTGATCATGTGCCCGACGATGGCGTTGGCGTCCTCGAGCGCGGTCGCGAGCAGCGCACGCTCGTTCTTGAGGCGACCGTTGCCGGCCTCGGAGGCGATGAAGCCCTCGATCTCCTTCGCCAGGTGACCCAGCGCGCGGCCCTGGTCCTTGACGATCTTGCGGAAGAAGAAGTCCTGGCCCTGGATCGCCGTGGTGCCTTCGTAGAGGGTGTCGATCTTGGCGTCGCGGACGTACTGCTCGATCGGGTACTCCTGCAGGAAGCCCGAGCCGCCGAAGGTCTGCAGCGACTCGGTGCCGAGCAGGACCCACGAGCGCTCCGAGCCGTAGCCCTTGACGATCGGGAGCAGCAGGTCGTTGACCGCGGCGGCGAGCTCGTCGGTCTCGCCGTCGTGCTCGGCGATCATGACCCGGTCCTGCCACGTCGCGGTGTAGAGCACCAGCGCCCGCATGGCCTCGGCGAACGACTTCTGCGTCATCAGCGAGCGGCGTACGTCGGGGTGGTGGGTGATGGTCACGCGCGGGGCGGTCTTGTCGGCGGCCTGGGTCAGGTCGGCGCCCTGGACGCGCTCCTTGGCGTAGTCGAGCGCGTTGAGGTAGCCGGTCGACAGCGTGGCGATGGCCTTGGTGCCGACCATCATCCGGGCGTTCTCGATCACGTCGAACATCTGGGCGATGCCGTTGTGCACCTCGCCGAGCAGCCAGCCCTGGGCGGCCTCGCCGCCGCCGACCTGCGGGTCGCCGAAGGTGACCTCGCAGGTGTTGGAGACCTTGATGCCCATCTTGTGCTCGACGTTGGTGACGTAGACGCCGTTGCGCTCGCCGGTCAGCTCGCCGGTCTCGTGGTCGAAGTGGTGCTCGGGCATCCAGAAGAGCGACAGGCCCTTGGTGCCCGGGCCGCCGGCGCCCTCGACGCCCTCGGGGCGGGCGAGCACGAGGTGCATGATGTTCTCGCTCATGTCGTGCCTCGGCGCTGGTGATGAAGCGCTTGACGCCCGTGATGTTCCACGAGCCGTCCTCGTTGGGGGTGGCCTTGGTGCGGCCGGCGCCGACGTCGGAGCCCGCGTCGGGCTCGGTCAGCACCATGGTGCAGCCCCACTGGCGGTCGACCATGTAGCTGGGCGACCTGCTTGTCGCGCTCGTTGCCGTTGCGGTGGACGACGCCGGCGAACGCCGGGCCGGCGGCGTACATCCAGACCGGGGCGTTGGCGCCGAGCACCATCTCGCCGATGGCCCAGACGAGGGAGGAGGGGGCGGGCGTGCCGCCCATCTCCTCGAGGACCTGCAGGCGCCAGAACTCGGAGTCCATCCAGGCCTGGTAGCTCGCCTTGAACGACTCCGGCACGGGCGCGGTGTGGGTCGCGGGGTCGAAGACCGGCGGGTTGCGGTCGCTGTCCTCGTACGACGCGGCGAGGTCCTCGCGGGAGAGGCGCTCGACCTCGCGGAGGATCTCGCGGGCGCTCTCGCCGTCGATCTCGCCGAACGGACCGGTGCCGAGCACCTCGTCGCGGCCGAGGACCTCGAAGAGGTTGAACTCGATGTCGCGGAGATTGGTCTTGTAGTGGCTCACGGCTTCCACCTGTTCCATCGTGTGAGGTCCGCGGGATGAGCGGCAGTGGCCTACTCATCGGTAACTTAATGATGCCTCGCGAGCGGCGCCACGCAACTCATTCGCCGACATGTGGCCCGTCACAGGCGGTTCGTCGGCGATGTCCGGTATGTCGGCTTTGCCTATCATCCGGAGTATGTATAGCCTTTCACTCAACAAACATTCGATCGAAAGGTGCCTGCCATGCGCAAGCTCATCGTGCTCGGCTGTCGTCGGGCTCGTCGCCCAACTCATCGACGGATCCCTGGGCATGGCCTACGGCGTCACGTCCTCCACCCTGCTGCTCGCCGTCGGGGTCGCCCCGGCCGCCGCCTCGGCCGCCGTCCACTTCTCCGAGATCGGCACCTCGCTGGTCTCCGGTGCCTCGCACCACAAGCTCGGCAACGTCGACTGGCGCACCGTCTCGATCCTCGCCGTGCCCGGCTTCGTCGGCGCCTTCATCGGAGCCACGGTGCTCTCCAACATGGACGCGGCCGTCGCCAAGCCGATCGTGGCCGGCATCCTGCTCAGCCTCGGCATCTACGTGGTCTACCGGTTCCTGCGCCTCGGCGGCCGCCGTCCGACGTTCAAGTCGCGTCCGTCGGCGTCGCCTTCCTCGCCCCGATGGGCCTCGTCGCCGGCACGCTCGACGCCATGGGCGGCGGCGGCTGGGGTCCGGTCGGCACCACCTCGCTGCTCTCCAGCGGTCGCCTCGAGCCCCGCAAGGTCGTCGGCTCGATCGACACGTCGGAGTTCGTCGTCGCCGTCGGTGGCTCGCTCGGCTTCATCCTCGCGCTCGGCAGCCAGGGCATCAACTGGGGCTACGCCGGTGCGCTGCTCGCCGGTGGTGTGGTCGCCGCGCCGATCGCGGCCTGGCTGGTCAAGCACCTCGCCGCCCGCGTGCTCGGTGTCGCCGCCGGTGGGCTGATCGTCCTCACCAACTCCAAGACCATCCTCGAGTCGCTCGGCGTCCCCGGCGTCGGCGTCGCCGTCGTCGCCGCCGATCGTCTTCGTCCTCTGGATCACCGGGATCGTCTGGGCCGTCAAGCAGGAGCGCCTCTCGAAGGCCCTGCGCGCCGACGAGCGTCGACCTGGAGCTCGGCCACGGCCTGAGCCCCGCGTCGTACGACATCGGCACCGGCACCCCTCGAGCGAGCCTCGGGGGGTCGCCGGCCCGGCGTCGGACAGCGCGAAGGTTGACTGTGACTTGGCCGACATATCTGACAAACTGGCCACATGCGCGTTTCCGCCAAGGCCGACTATGCCCTTCGGGCCCTGATCGAGATCGCGGTCCGGACCGACGGGACCGCGGTCAGCGCCGAGCAGCTCGGCAAGGCCCAGGGCATCCCCCACGGCTTCCTGCAGGCGATCCTCGCCGACCTGCGCCGCGCCGACATCGTGGTGTCGCAGCGTGGCCAGTCCGGCGGCTGGCGCTTCGCCCGCACGCCCGCGGACGATCACGATCGCCGACGTGGTCCGCGCGGTCGACGGTCCGCTCGTGTCGGTCTACGGCCTGCGTCCCGAGGCCGTCGAGTACGACGACTCCGCGCGGTCCTGCAGCACGTCTGGATCGCGGCCCGCAGCTCGCTGCGCCTGGTCTTCGAGCACGTCTCGATCCAGGACCTCGCCGACGGCAAGCTGCCCAAGGCGGTCGCGGCGCTCACGGCCGACGAGGACGCCTGGCAGCCCCACTGACCCGCAGCGCCACTGTTGGCCCGTCGAGCGAGTCGAGACCCTCAGGCGGCGAGCCGCCGGTCGACCTTCTTGCGACGCCGGCTGATCTTGACCAGCCGCTTGTCGAGGCGTGCCTGCTCCTCGATCAGCGCGATCCGTGCCACCTGGGCGGCGAGCTGCTCGGGGCTGAGGTGGGACGGGCAGGACGTGCGTCCGGTCGTCCCTGACGAGCGAGGTCCAGACCGACGGGCGGCTCGACCTCGAACCCGCTGGTGACCACCAGGATCACCTTCATCCCGTGCAGCCCGTCGAGCGCGAGTGCGGCCTGGTCGGCCGTGGCCGCGAAGAACCCGGGCATGCTGACGAAGCAGTGGGAGCGGGTGCGGAACGCCGCCCGGCAGACCCTGGCCCACGAGCCCTCGACGTGCTTGCGCTTGAGGCCGGCGCGCTTGTGGGCGCGGCGGATCTCGATGTCGGCGTGCGTGAAGAGGTCGCGGTCCGCGTCGGGCAGCGCGATGCCGCCCAGGTGCAGGCCCTCGCTCATGGCGGTGAGGTCGGCAGCCTCGGGACCGAGGTGGAGGAAGAGCAGGTGCTTGGCCATGGCAGCACCGTGGCGAACGCGGGCGTCGTACGCGTGAACTGGGCCCGACGTCCGCGCGAACTGTCTACGCGGGGTCGACGTTGGTCAGCCAGGTGACCAACGGCCGAAGAGCGCGCCAGTCCGCTCGCACCCGGTCGACCAGGCCGGGCCCGATGGCGTCGGCCTCGAAGCCGTAGGAGCGGCCGACGATGACCTGCTTGCGACGCAGCAGGTGGATCCGCGGGTGGTCCTTGTCGTAGCCGCGCGGTGCGGTCTTGAGCTCCTCGCCGCCGATCTCCCAGTCGTCCTTCTCCAGCCGGGTCAGCAGCCGGTCGAGCGCGCGACCGGTCTTGTCATCGGCCATCGCCTCGCGGATCGCCGCGAGCCGCGGACCGCTGGCCTCGTAGAAGCCGGCACCGACGCGGGTGCCGCGCGGGGAGATCTCGACGTACCACCCGGTCGACGGCCCGGCTCCGACGAACGCACCCTGGTGGGTCTTGTAGGGCGTCTTGTCCTTGGCGAAGCGCACGTCGCGGTAGGGGCGGAACACCTTCGCCGCACCGAACTCCGGCGCCAGCTCGGCGCACAGCGCCTTCATCGGCGCCTCGACGGCCTCCTTGTAGACGGCCTTGTGGGCCTCCCAGAACGACTTCGTGTTGTCGACCTCGAGGTCGTCGTAGAAGTCGAGGGCGGCGACGGGGAATCCGGTGAAGCTCACGTCAGGAGACGCTAGCCCAGACCTGCTCGTCGCCGGCC
Organism: uncultured Actinomycetota bacterium; assembly: GCA_963778975.1. Classification (GTDB taxonomy): domain Bacteria; phylum Actinomycetota; class Actinomycetes; order Propionibacteriales; family Nocardioidaceae; genus Nocardioides. The sequence continues at coordinate 135,197 of CAVZWM010000022.1, read as the reverse complement.
TCGCCGAAGGAGGAGAGAGTCAGCACGCCGCCTCCGCAGGCGGGTTCGCCGAGGAAGGCGTTGCCTGTCGAGGCGGACTCGTAGGCGATCTCGAGCGCGTGGCTCGGGGTCCAGCGCATCAGCCGGGCCGGCTCGCTGTCGTCCTGCGGGTCGCGGACGAAGAAGACGGAGTCGCCGCACGGGACGACGCTGCCGGTGGTGCCCGGGCCGAGGTCGACGTACGTGCCGTCGACGGAGGCGTAGACGTGCGCCTCCTCCTGGCGGCGCGGCTTGGGCACCTCGGACCACAGCGCCCCGTCCGCGGTGGCCGCGACGTCCCAGCCGAGGCAGTCCTCGGGTCCCTCGATCGGCTGCGGCAGCCCGCTGCCGTCCAGCAGGTGGAGGGTGCGGCAGGCCACCGGGCGGGCGTCGTCGAACGTCATCAACGCGACGCCGTGCTCGCTGGCGGTCAGGCCCGACCAGCCCGTACGCGGCTCGGCGCACCAGCCGTCCTCGCCGTTGCCGTCCGCCAGCGCGGCGGTGGCCAGGCAGTAGGCACCGTCCTCGCCGTACGTCGGGTAGTAGAGGTCGCCGTCGGTGAGCGCCCAGGATCCGCCGCTGGCCGGCTCGGGGGAGACGAGGTCGCGCTGCTCGCCCGTGGCGAGGTCGACGGTCGTCGCCCGGCTCGGATCGGTCTCGGCCTTGTCCTGCTTCACGACCACCGCCCATGCCTCGCTCATCAGGACCTCGGAGATCGTGCGTCCCGAGCCGGCCGCGATCGTGACCGCGTCGCCGTCGCGGGCCAGCTCGACCGTCGTGTTCTGCGCGTCGGCGAGCGCCTCCCACTCGGCGCCCTTCACGTAGCGCGTGCCGGCCGGGACCCCGGTGTCGCGCCAGTCGAGCGTGGCCTCCACCGGCTCGACGAGCGTCGGCTCGTCGATCGTGCCGAACGTCGTCGGTCCGGGGCTGGAGGCGCTGCTGGTGCTGCTGGGTCGCGCGTCCGTCGGATCGCCGTCGTCCTCGCCCCGTCCCCGCCCCCGCAGGCGGCGAGCGCGAGCGTCAGCGACAACGCCAGCGCGTACGTCGTACGGGATCGCACCTCAGACGCCGACGTTCTGCTGGAAGTGGTCGAGGTTGGCGCGGTAGGACTTGTAGGCGTTGCGCCACTGCACGCGGTCGATGGCCGGCTCGCTGGGGTCGAAGCGCGACTGGTCCCACGGCTCGAAGTAGCCGATCTGGCGGTTGCCGTCGGGGTTCTGGTCGTAGCCGCGGCCGACCTGGAAGTGGCCGCTGGCGTCGTCGTCGAGGTAGGGGTAGTACTGCTTGAGCAGCACCGGGTGCAGCACGACGGGCGCGCGGTAGTCGTGGATGTGGCGCATCATCAGGCGGTACCACTGCCTGAAGGTGAAGTCGCCGATGTCGAGCGCGATGTAGGTGCCGGCGTACTTCTTGCGGTCGTACTTCGTGTGGTTGTTGATCACGCGGACCAGGTCGGTGATCGCGGTGCCGGCGCTGGTCGTGCGCAGCCGGCGCGCCCAGACGGCCTGGTCGGTGCGCTCCTTCGACGACCCCCAGCCGATCGCCTGCATGGTGGCCGGGCCGCACCAGTAGGTGCGGTTCTGCGACAGCGAGCGCGAGCCCTTGATGATCGAGGACCGTGGCGGGTGGTTGTCGCCGTACTCCGCGGGCACTGATCTCGGGGTGGGCCTCCGCGAAGCCGTCGGGCAGCGGCACCCCCTGGATGTCGTGGCGCAGCATCCACACCTTGCCGACCGACTCGGCCGCCGCGGTCAGCTCGGCGCGCTCCGCCCTGATCCGGGCGGACTCGCTGCGACTGGTGGCGCGGGCGAGGAGGGCGTCGCCGTCGAGGTCCCCGGTCTGCTCGCGCCCCGGCGTCGGGCGCTCCGACAGCCGCGCCGCGACCTCGTCGGGCGACCGGTTGGTCCACCCCACGCCGAGGCAGTAGCGCTGGCCCTCGAAGGTCGCGCAGCGCGCTGCCTCCTGGGCCGCGGCCGTCCGGCCGTCGGCTCGTCCCAGACGTTGCTCCGGCCGCGACGACGCGCTCGATCTCGGCGCGCATGTCGGGGGTCACGACGCCGCGGTCCGGCGTACGAGCTCCCTCGGCGGACGGGCGTGATCGACCCCTGCGGGTCGTTGCCGTCGGGCAGGAAGGGGACGGCGGCCAGGGTCAGGGCGAGCACGGCCGCCGCGATGGCAGCCGGGTGTCGCAGGGTGGTCCGAGAGGGGGTGATGCGCATGGGGAAGAACCTCGATCGGTAGGAATCGATCGTCCCACTGTCCCCTCTGGTCACAGAAGACGCAACCTGCGCAGGGGTCACACGGGTGTGGAGAGCAGCGGTGCAGCTCAGGCCGGTTCGGCTGCGACCGGAGCGGTCTGGCTCACCGCTGAGCGGGGCTCGCGCCGCGGCGAGGACAGATGGTGGAGCGGATGACGAGATTCGAACTCGCGACATCGACCTTGGGAAGGTCGCGCTCTACCAACTGAGCTACATCCGCAGGTGCCGCCCGGGGGCAGCGGGGGAATGTTACCCGACCGGTCCGAGGTCCGGCCGCTTCGGGGAGACGGTGTCCCCCGACGACCGGCCGGTGACCCGGCGGTGCACCCACGGCACCAGGAACTCGCGCGTCCACCGGGCGTTGGCGGCCAGCTGCTCGCGCCGGCGCAGGGTCGGGACCGGCTCGAAGGCGGTGGCCTCGAGCTCGTGGCGTACGCCGATCGCGTCGAGGACCGCGCGGGCCATGTGGGCGTGGCCGCCGCTGTTGAGGTGCATCCGGTCGGTGTCCATGGCGGCAGCGATCTCGACGTCGCGCATCCGCCACATGTCGACGACCGTGGCGCCGCGGGTGTCGGCGATCTCGCGGACCCACTCGTTGAAGATCGCCATCCGGCCGCGCATCGGGCCGTAGATCCCGGACCCACCCGGGTCGAAGATCGTGAACATCACCACGCGGGCGCCGGTGGCCGACAGCCGGCGCGATGGCGTCGTCGTACGCCCTGGCCAGCGCGTCGAGGTCCACCCGCGGACGCAGGACGTCGTTGCCGCCGCCGTGGATGGTGACCAGGTCCGGCTCGAGGGCGACCGCGGCGTCGACCTGCTCCTCGACGATCCTCCCGAGCTTGCGACCGCGGATGGCGAGGTTGGCGTAGCCGAAGTCGTCGGACTCCTGGGCGAGCACCTCCGCGACGCGGTCGGCCCAGCCGCGCAGGCCGTTGGGGCGGGTCGGGTCGGGGTCGCCGACGCCCTCGGTGAAGGAGTCGCCGAGGGCGACGTAGCGGTGGAAGGTCACCGGACCATTGTGTCGAGCCCTGCCACGCGGCCGGAACTGAGGCTAGGTTTGCCGCGTGCTGCTCTCCGATCGCGACATCACCAGTGAGATCGATGCCGGGCGGATCGCCCTCGAGCCGTGGGACCCGGCGATGCTGCAGCCCTCCAGCATCGACGTACGCCTCGACCGCTTCTTCCGGGTCTTCGAGAACCATCGCTATCCCTTCATCGACCCGATGGCCGACCAGTCCGACCTGACCCGCGAGGTGGAGCCGGACGGCGACGAGCCGTTCATCCTGCACCCCGGCGAGTTCGTGCTCGGCTCGACCTACGAGGTCGTCTCCCTGCCCGACGACGTCGCCGCGCGCGTCGAGGGCAAGTCGTCGCTCGGTCGCCTCGGGCTGCTCACCCACGCCACCGCCGGCTTCGTCGATCCCGGCTTCTCCGGCCACGTCACGCTCGAGCTCGCCAACGTCGCGACGCTGCCGATCCGGCTCTACCCCGGCATGAAGATCGGGCAGTTCTGCTTCTTCCGGCTCTCCTCGCCGAGCCAGCACCCCTACGGCTCGGAGAAGTACGGCTCGCGCTACCAGGGCCAGCGCGGCCCGACGCCGAGCCGGTCGTTCCAGAGCTTCCACCGCACGCCGATCTGAGGCGTACGACCCCTCCTGACTGCCGAGGGCGCAGCCCGTCACGTCCGGAGGGCGGATTACGTCACACCCCTGTGCGCTAATCGACGAACGGTGGGTTAGGGTTTCCTAAGTTAGGTCACCCTCACTCACGGAGTCATGATGAAGCGCACCCTCGCCGCACCCCTGGTCGCGGTCTCCCTGCTGGCTGCCGGCCTCACCGCCTGCAGCACCGGTTCCACCAGCGCCACGGACGCGGGTGCCGAGCCCACCGCGGCCACCACGGCCGACGCCGACGCCTTCCCGGTCACCATCGAGCACGCGCTCGGCGAGACGACCATCGAGGCCGAGCCGACCCGTGTCGCCACCCTCGGCTGGACCGACCACGACCACGCGCTCGCGCTGGGCGTCGTGCCGGTGGGCGCCACCAAGATCACGTGGGGCGGCAACGAGGCCGGCTCCACCGAGTGGTTCGACGCCGCGATCGAGGAGGCCGGTGCCGAGGCGCCCGTCCGCTACGACGACGCCGACGGCGCGCCGATCGACGAGGTCGCCGAGCTCGCGCCCGACCTGATCCTCGCCACCAACTCCGGCATCACCGAGGCGGAGTACGCCAAGCTCAGCAAGATCGCCCCGGTCGTGGCCTTCCCCGAGGCTCCCTGGACCACCTCCTGGCAGGACTCCCTGGCGATGGTCGGTGAGGCCCTCGGTCGTACCGCTCAGGCCGACGAGCTGAAGGCCGAAGCGGAGGCGACCATCGAGGAGGCCAAGGCAGACAACCCGCAGCTCGAGGGCGCGGAGCTGATCTACGGCTACCTCACCACCACCGACCTGTCCACGATCGGCATCTACTCGCCGCAGGACCCGCGGGTCTCCTTCTGGCACGACATGGGCATGGTCGACGCCCCGGCCGTGGCCGGCGCCATCAAGCCCGGTGAGTTCTACGGCAGCGTCTCGGCAGAGAAGGCCAGCGAGCTCGACTCCGACGTGTTCCTCACCTGGGTCGACACCCCGGACGCCGTCGACGTGATCAGCAAGGACAAGCTCCTGGGTGACATCCCGGCGATCGCCGACGGTCACTGGTACGCCGAGACGGACAAGACCGTCACGATGGCCGCGACCAACCCGACCCCGCTGTCGATCCCGGTCATCGTCTCCGACGTCCTGCCCAACGTCGTCGAGGCCATCGAAGGCGCATGACCACCCTGGTCCCGAGCCGGGAGGACGTGACCGGGCCCCACGGGGGAGGCCCGGCGCGTCGTCCGGCCCTGCCGGTCAGCGCCGCGATCGCCGTCGCGGTGCTGGCCGGTGCGGGCGTGCTGTCGATCCTCGTCGGTGCCCGTGCGGTGCCGCTCGAGGCCGTGTGGGACCCGAGTCACCCCCTTCACCCGATCGTCCAGGTGCGGTTCGAGCGCACCCTCCTCGGCTTCGCCGTCGGTGCTGCACTCGGCCTGGCCGGAGCGCTCATGCAGGGCCTCACCCGCAACCCGCTCGCCGACCCCGGCATCCTCGGCGTCAACGCCGGGGCGACCTTCGCCATGGTCATCGGGATGACGGTGTTCGGGTTCACCGCGATGAGCCAGTTCCTCCCGATGGCCTTCCTGGGGGCAGCGCTCGCCGCCGTCCTGGTGCACGCCATCGCCTCGCTCGGCCGCGACGGCGCCACTCCCATGAAGCTCGCGATCACCGGCGCCGCGCTCAGTGCCGGCCTGGCGAGCTGGACCACCGGCGTCCTGCTCGCCGATCGCAAGACGATGGAGTCGTTCCGGTTCTGGCAGGTCGGGACGGTCGGCGGCCGCGGCTTCGACGTCCTGCTCTCCGGGCTCCCGTTCCTCGTCATCGGCGCGGTGCTCGCGCTCACCGGCGCCCGGCTGCTCAACACCCTCGCGCTCGGCGACGACCTCGCGCGCGGCCTCGGGCGTCGTACGTCTCGCGACCGGCTGTTGCTCGCGCTCGCGATCGTGCTGCTCGCCGGCACCGCCACCGCACTGGCCGGGCCGATCGCGTTCGTCGGGCTGGTCGTGCCGCACGTCGTCCGCACCTTCGTGGGTCCCGACTACTCCCGCGTCCTGCCCTTCTCGATGCTCGTCGGCGCCGCCCTCGTCGTGCTCGCCGACACCGCGGGCCGCGTCGTCCTGCCACCGGCCGAGGTGCAGGTCGGCATCATGGCCGCCGTCGTCGGCGTGCCGGTGTTCCTCGCGCTGATCCGCCGCACGGGGAGGGCCCTGTGACCGTGACGCTCGACTCCCCGCTGACGTCCCAGGCGTCGCAGGCGGCCGGCCACGACGTCGTACGCCGTGCCCGACGCGCGCCGATCCGCCGTCGCCGGCTGCTGCTCGCAAGCCTGTCCCTCGCCGTCGCGGCCGCGTTCGCGGCCCGCGTGCTGCTGGGCGACTACACCGTCACGATCCCCGACTTCTTCCGCATCCTGGGCGGCGAGCAGATCCCCGGCGCCACCTTCATCGTCATGGAGTCCAAGCTCCCGCGGGCCGTGCTGGCCGTGCTGGTCGGTCGTCGCCTTCGGCATCGGCGGCGCGATCTTCCAGACCACGCTGCGCAACCCGCTCGCCAGCCCCGACATCGTCGGGGTCAGCCTCGGTGCCAGCGCGGCCGCGGTCACCGTGATCACGCTGGCCGGGTGGACCGGCTGGTCGGTCGCGGCCGTCGCCATCGTCGGTGCGCTCGGCGGTCGCGCTCACCGTTCGGCTGGTCGCCGGCGACCACTCCGGCTTCCGGCTCGTGCTGGTCGGGATCGGCCTCGCCGCGGCCATGCAGTCGGTCATCCAGTACGTCTTCACCCGCGTCGACGAGTACGACGTCCAGCTGGTGCTGCGGTGGCTGACCGGCAGCGTCAACGGCGTCGCGTGGTCCGCCATCGGCCTGCTGGCGATCGCGCTGGCGGTGCTGCTGCCCGCCACCGCGTGGGCGGCGAGGTCGCTGCCCGCCACCGAGCTGGGGGAGGACGCCGCCGCGGGGCTCGGCGTCGGCCGCTCGCGCACCGACCTCCTCCTGCTGCTCGGCGTCCTGCTGGTCGCCGTCGGCGTCGCGGCCGCCGGCCCGGTCGCGTTCGTCGCCTTCCTGTCCGGACCGATCGCGCGCGCCCTCAACCAGGGACGTACGACGTTGGCCGCGGCCGGCCTGGTCGGCGCCGTGATCGTCCTGGTCGGCGACTACGTCGGGGCCTACGCCTTCGCCGACCTCAACCTGCCCGTGGGAGTCGTCACCGGCGCCGTCGGCGCACCGTTCCTGCTCTGGCTGCTCGCCCGCGGCCGCACCGGAAGGAGGGCGGCATGACCGCCACGACCATTCCCGACACGGCCCGCCTGTCGGCCAGCGCGCTGACGCTCGGCTACACCGACACCGCCGTCGTCCACGCGCTCGACCTCGAGATCCCCGACGGCAAGGTCACGGTCATCGTCGGGGCCAACGCCTGCGGGAAGTCCACCCTGCTGCGGGGACTCGCCCGGCTGCTCAAGCCGCGGTCGGGTGCGGTGCTGCTCGACGGTGAGGTCATCCACCGGCTGCCGACCAAGCAGGTCGCCCGGACGCTCGGCCTGCTGCCGCAGAACCCGATCGCGCCGGAGGGCGTCACCGTCGTCGACCTCGTCGGCCGGGGTCGGCACCCGCACCACGGCACCTTCCGACGCTGGACGAGCGCCGACGAGGAAGCCGTCGCCGAGGCGCTGACCCTCACCGACACCCTCGGTCTCGCCGACCGCGTGGTCGACGAGCTCTCCGGAGGTCAGCGCCAGCGCGTCTGGATCGCGATGGCCCTGGCGCAGGGCACCGACCTGCTCCTGCTCGACGAGCCGACGACCTACCTCGACGTCGCCCACCAGGTCGAGATGCTCGACCTGCTCGCCGAGCTCAACGCCCGTCGCGGCACCACGATCGTCATGGTGCTGCACGACCTCAACCTCTCGGCGCGCTACGCCGACCACCTCGTCGCGCTCCACGCCGGTCGCATCGTGGCCGAGGGCACGCCCCGCGAGGTCGTCACCGAAGAGGTCGTCCGGACCGTCTTCGGCCTGGACAACCGGGTCATCGACGACCCGGTCTCGCACACCCCGCTCGTCGTCCCCGTGGGCCGCCACCGGCCCCGACCCTCTCGACTGGAGAACCCGTGACCGTGACGACATCGACCCTGCCCATGCTGCTCACCGAGGTCGAGGTGGTCTCGGTCGAGCTGCTCACCCCGACCTTCGTGCGCGTCGAGCTCGGCAGCCCCGAGCTGGCCGACTTCGGCGTCGAGGGTCCGCGCTACGACCAGCGCATCAAGCTCGTCTTCCCGGACCCGCAGACCGGGGGGATGACGACGATCGCCGGTGCCGACGAGTCGTGGATGGCGACCTGGCTCGACCGCCCGGCGACCGAGCGCGGGCACATGCGGACCTACACCATCCGCGACGTCCGCGGCTCGGGTGTCGAGACGACCTTCGTCGTCGACATCGTGCTGCACCTCGAGGGTGACCAGGTCGGGCCGGGCTCGCTGTGGGCCGCGTCCGCCGCGGTCGGGCGACCGGCTGGTGATGCTCGCGCCGCGTCGTGGCCATCCCTTCGGCGGCATCGAGTTCACGCCCGGCCCGGGCGCCGAGCTGCTGATGGTGGCCGACGAGACCGCCGTGCCGGCCGTGTGCGCCGTGCTGGAGCTGCTGCCCGACGACGCGACCGGCTCGGTCTTCCTCGAGGTGCCGTTGACCGCCGACATCCTCGACGTACGCGGCCCCGCCGGCGTCGACGTCGTCTGGCTGGCCCGCGAGGGCGCCGACGCTCGGAGCAGCGGCTGCACGACGCGGTCGTCGCCCACCTCGGCATCCCGGGCGCGACGGTCGAGGTCGACCCCGACGAGGTGGACCCCGACCTGTGGGAGACGCCGTCCTACTCCTCCTCCGGTGAGGAGATCGCGTCCGCGGCGCCGGTCGGCCATCGAGGGCACGTACGCGTGGATCGCCGGGGAGTCCACGGTCGTGACCGGTCTGCGTCGCCACCTCGTCAAGGAGCTGGGCTTCGACCGCCGCCAGGTCGCCTTCATGGGCTACTGGCGACGCGGTGTGGCGATGAGGTCCTGACGGTCCGGGTAACGGGCCCGTCCTCGCACTACCGCCCCCACTGGTGGGGGCGGAGTGCACGTATGGGCAGTTACCCGGGCGGGGGCCGGGGGGTCAGCGGCGCTTGGGTGCCGCGGGGAGTGGCGCACCCGCTCGGCGATGTGGTGGCGGGCGATGAGTTCGATCTCGCTGAATGACTCGTACATGGTCGTGCTCCTTCCGTGTCGGTGTTCAGCGCTGGTGGAGGGTGACGTCGCCCGAGGCCGTGGTGGCACGGACCTCGACGAAGGGCTGGTCGTCGGCGGGCTCGCCGGTGGGGGGCAGGTCGGAGTGGAGGCGGCCGCTGACGGTGCGGATGTCGGTCCAGACGGGCGTGCCCTCCCTGACCCCGACGCGTACGTCCCCGCTGGCGCTCTTGGCCGTGATCCGGCCGGCCGTCGGCGGACTCGACGACGAGGTCGCCGCTGCCGGTGGTGTAGACGAGGTCGTCGGACAGCGAGACGACCTGGGCGTCGCCCGAGCCGGTCTTGATGGCGACGCTGGAGCTCGCTGCCCCGACGCGTACGTCGCCGCTGCCGGTGGAGACCACGAGGCTGCCGTCCACGCGCTTGATCTGCACGTCGCCGGATCCCGATCTTCACCTGGGCGTCGCCGTTGAGGTGCTCGACGCCGACGTCGCCCGAGCCGGTCTGCAGCTGGGCAGGGCCGTCGACGAGCTCGAGGGAGAGGTCTCCCGAACCGCTGTCCACCCGGGTCGCGCCGAGCTGGCCGTGGGTGAACACGTCGGCGCTGCCGGACTTCACGACCAGGCCGCTCGCGGCCGGCATGACCACGACGATGTCGGCCTTGTGTGTCCTTGCCGAAGAAGCCGCCGTCGCGCCGGCGTGGGGCGATGATCGCGATGCGACGGGGCTCCTTGCCGTCCGCGAGGTCGCGGACCTCGAAGGCGTCGGCGCGGTCGCCGCTGATGTGCACGGTGGTCTCGGTCGTGTCGGCGGCCGTCACGTCGATGAGGCCGCGGCCGTTCTCGACGTAGAGCTCGATGGGCTCGGGGGTGTCGAAGGTCGTGTCCAGGCGGTCAGACATGGTCGTCTCCAGGGTGTGTTCGTCCGACGGGCCGGCGGGTGCCGGTCCGCAGTGCTGCGCGGTGCCCCAGGCGGGGCGCGGGTGGGTCAGAGCCAGCCGGTCATCCGGCGGTTGCCGGGCTTGCGGCTGGCGGCGAAGGGGTCGTAGCCGACGAAGGGGATCGAGCTCAGGTCGAGGTCGACGTTGATCGAGTGCTCGCGAGGACGCGCCTCGGACGACGTTGACGAGCCAGGTGTTGAGGCTCTGCCCGGCCGCGGCCGCCTTCTCCTCGGCGCGGGCCTTGACCGACTCGGGGATGCGGAGGGTGATCCGGGCCAGGTCCCGTCGTCCTCGTCGGGCGTCGGCGGCGCCGGCGGCGGGGGCGGGGTCGGGGCGGCGGTCGGCGGGGCCATCTCGACGACGAAGTCGAGCTCGCGGCCGATCAGCCGGACGTCGACGCTGCCCTCGGGCAGCTCGGCGGTGATCTCGGCCGCGGCGTGGGAGATGGCCTCCATCAGCGCGAGTCGGGCGCTCGGGTCGAGGGCGTACGCCAGTCGCTCGGCCGCCTGCTTGAGGTCGTCGCTGCCCGCCTCGGCCGCGGCGACGAGGTCGCGGCGGAGGGTGTCGACGTACGGGGTGATGTCCATGTGCATCACTATGACATCACTGTGACGTCAAATGCAAGAGATTCTGATGTCAGATATGCTGGGACGTGACGTCACGCCCGTCGCCGAGCGGGCGCACATGTTCCTGAGACACGCGCTGACCGGGCACATATGCGCAGGTCAGGAGCGCATATGTGCCCGGTCGAGGCTTTCAGACGGACATTCGTGCCCGGTGGCGGGTCAGAGGTCGAACAGCGAGCGACGCTGCGCTGATGTCCACGTCGGTACGCGGCTGGTGCGCCGGACCGGCCGGCTGGCGGCTCCTCGTCCGTCGGCTCCGTCGGCCGTCGGCTCGGCGTCGGTCGTCCGGCTCGGGCTCCGGTCCGGCGCCTCGGCCTGGGACTCGGCCGGCTGATCCTCGGCCGGTGCGTCGTCGGCGTCGAGGATCGTGTCCGGGTCGTCGGCCTGCGCTGCGCCGGTGGCCGAGCGTCGGTCACCGCGTCAGCGGGGGCGGCGAACGTCGCGGCCTGGCTCAGGTCGGCACCCGTCGGAGGTCCGGCCGGTGCCTCGGTCGACTCGGACGACGCTTCCTCGGGCTCGGGCTCGGGCTGCGGCTCCGGGGTCGCCGGGGGCTGACGGCTCCGCAGCCGAGGCCTCGACCGTCGGCGCCTCGATGTCGAAGAGCGACCCGAGCGAGGAGAGATCCACGTCCGAGACGGGGGTGGAGGCCCCGCCGCCGGACTCGGGCGCCGCAGCCGTTGCAGGTGCGGCGGCGGGCGGCTCCTCCGGTGCGTCGGCCGTGTCGAGGATCGTCTCGGGGTCGCTCGAGGGCTGGCTCGGGCTCGACCACGGTGGGTGCCGGCTCGGCGGACGTCGTCGAGCGGCGAGGCGGCAGGCGCCGGGGCCTCGATGTCGAACAGCGAGCCGACGCTCGGAGAGTCGACGTCGGTGGCCGGGGTCGACTCGAGCCGACGACGCGGGCGCCTCGGTGGGAGGCGACCGGCTCGGGCTCGACCTTCTCGGCGGCAGGCTCCTCGCGGTCCCGGCCTCGACAGCGCTCGGCGTCGCCGTGCCTCGGCGGCGGGCGACGCCTCGGCTGCCGGCGTACGCACGGGCTCGGCCGCAGCGGTCGGCGCGGGCGCGGCGATGTCGAACAGCGACCCGGTCGATCCGAGGTCCTTGGCGGGCGGGGCGTCCGCAGCCTTGGCCGGCTTCGCCTCGGTGACTCGGCAGGCCGGCGTGCAGCAGGTGCGGCCGGTGCGGCAGGTGCGTCCAGGTCGAAGAGCGACCCGCCCGAGCCGAGGTCCGCAGCGGGCTTCGCCTCGGCGGCCGGCGGTGCCGCAGGCCGGTTCTCGGGAGTCGACCCGGCCTGGCTCACCGCTGGTGCTGGAGGGGGCGGGCTGGCTCGGCGTGGGCTCCACGTCGAAGAGCGAGCCACCGGTGGACGCTGCCGCGGCCGGTGCGTCAGCCACAGTTTCCTCGGTGGTTTCGGTGGCTGGCTCACCGCTCGTCGGCGTGTCGAACAGCGACGTCCCGCCGGAGGCCTTGGCGGCCGGGCCGGCGTCGGCGGTCTCGGTGACGGTGTCCTCGGTGACGGTGACGTCACCGGCCTCGGGCTCGGCCTTGGTGGCCACGTCGGTGGCGGCGCTGCGGCGGCAGCGGTACGGCGGCAGCGGCGGACCCGGGGGCGGCCTTGGTGGCCTGCTCGCCCTTGACCGAGGCGAGCAGCATCTGCGCGACGTCGAGGACCTCGACCTCCTCGCGGGCCTCGCCCTTGGCCTGCTGGGCGGTGAGGCCGTCGGAGAGCATCACCCGGCAGAAGGGGCAGCCGACCGCGATCTGGTCCGCGCCGGTGCCGACGGCTTCCTTGGTGCGGTTGACGTTGATCCGCTCCCCGATGTTCTCCTCCATCCACATGCGCGCGCCACCGGCGCCGCAGCAGAAGGACTTCTCGGAGTTGCGCTCCATCTCGATGAACTCGGCGCCGGGCAGCACCTGGAGCAGCTCGCGCGGCGGCGTGTAGACCTCGTTGTGGCGCCCGAGGTAGCACGGGTCGTGGTAGGTGATCGAGCGCTTCGCGGCGCCCGCACCTTCCTTGACCGGGGTCAGCTTGCCCTCGCGCACGAGCCGGTTGAGCAGCTGCGTGTGGTGCACGACCTCGAGCTCGACGCCGAAGTCCTTGTACTCGTTCTTGAGCGTGTTGAAGCAGTGGGCGCAGGTCGAGACGACCTTCTTGACCTTGAACTCCTTGAACGTCTCGACGTTCTGCATCGCGAGTCCCTGGAAGACGAACTCGTTGCCGGCGCGACGGGCCGGGTCGCCGGTGCACGTCTCGCCGTTGCCGAGGACGCCGAAGGAGATGCCGGCCAGGTCGAGCAGCTCGGCGACCGCGCGGGTCGTCTTCTTGGCGCGGTCCTCGTACGCCCCGGCGCAGCCGACCCAGAACAGCCAGTCGACCGAGTCGAGCGACTCGAGGTCCTCACCGACGACGGGGACGTCGAAGTCGAGGCCCTTGGCCCAGTCCATCCGCGCCGTGGACGACATGTTCCACGGGTTGCCCTTGTTCTCCAGGCCCTTGAAGAGCTGGTTGAGCTCGGCGGGGAAGTTCGACTCGACGAGCACCTGGTAGCGGCGCATGTCCATGATGTGGTCGACGTGCTCGATGTCGACGGGGCACTGCTGGACGCAGGCGCCGCACGACGTGCAGTTCCACAGGACGTCCTCGTCGATGACGAAGGGCGCGTCCTCGGGGTTGTAGAAGTAGTCCAGGACGTCGCGTGCCCGGCGGTGCCACCGCTCTCGCCCTTGGTGCCGGAGCCGATGAGCGCACGCTCGGTGTGGGCCTCGTCGCCGGCCGACTTGGCGTACGCGTGGTCGCGCAGGCTGGTGATCAGCAGCTTGGGTGAGAGCGGCTTCTCGGTGTTCCACGCCGGGCACTGCGACTGGCAGCGGCCGCACTCGGTGCACGTGGTGAAGTCGAGGATGCCCTTCCAGGAGAAGTCCTCGACCTTGCCGACGCCGAGCACCGACTCCTCGTCGAGGTCGTCGATGTCGTCGAGGGTGATCGCCTTGCCCTCGGAGGTCAGCGGCTTCATCGCGCCGAGGGCGGTGCTGCCGTCGGACTCGCGCTTGAAGTAGATGTTGAACCAGGCCGTGAAGCGGTGCCACGCGATGCCCATGGTGATGTTGCGGGCGATCACCATCAGCCAGACCATCGCCAGCGCGATCTTGAACGTCGCGATGACGTAGATGAGGTTCTCGAGCGAGGCGACGGAGCTGGGGTAGAGCGCGTCACCGAGGAACGACGAGAACGGGTAGTGCAGGCGGCTGGCCTCCTCGTCGAGCCTCCATTCCGCGGCCCGGACGAACAGGATCGCCGACCCCTCGAGCAGCGCCAGGGCCTCGACGAAGTAGGCCTGCCAGAAGTTCGACCCGTAGAAGCGGCTGTTGCGGCCCTCGCTGCGCGGGTGGTGCTTCTGGCGGTAGACGATCAGGAAGACGATGCCGACCGTGCTCAGCGCACCGATGACCTCCATCAGCCACTCGAAGGGGTACCAGTGGCCGATGATCGGATAGGCGAAGTCGGGCTTGAAGAGCTGGAAGTACGCCGCCAGCACGGCCGTGCTGAGGAACAGGAACCCGGCGTAGACGAACCAGTGCATGATGCCGACCCAGTGCCACTGCAGCATCCGGGTGTGGAGGAACGTCTCCTTGAGCATCGTCGCCGCACGACCGGTCGGGTTCTCGTTGCGCCCCGGTGCCGGCTGGCCGCTGCGGATCACGCCCAGCATCCGGCGTACGGCCGGGACCAGCATCGCGATGGCGACGATGGTCAGGGCGAACGAGACGACGATGGCGAACATCTGCATGAAGGGCTGCTCCTGGGTCGGGTCGTGCTGAGCCGGAGCCTATGCCGGTGCCTGTCCCGACGGCAGGGCTCCCACGAGTGAGAAGAATCCTACTTGCAGGTAACTTCGCGGGGTGAGCGACCGGCGATCAGTTGACGATCGCGACGTTCTCCACCTCGATCTCGCGGGCGTCCTCGCGATAGGTGGCGAGCTTGGACCTCACCTGGTCCAGCGCCTCCGTCAGCTTCTTGACGCCGTCGCGCAGCCGCTGCTGGTGGTCGAGGTGGGCGGCGTGCGACTCGCTCGTCTCGTCCCAGCCGGGCGTCAGCCGTTCGGCCTCCTTGAGCAGGTCGTCGATCTGCTGGGTGATCGTCGACGTGGCGTCGGCGAGGGCGGTCTCCATCGTGGCGAGGGAGTCCTGGTGGACGACGAGTCCGCGGTCGGTCATCGGGGACCACCCCCGAGCCGGTCCTGCAGCTGGCTGGCGCGGGCGGCCTGCTCGGTGTCGTTGGTCGAGTGCTCCTGGGCGACGAACATCAGGTTCCGGGAGTAGGCCTCGAGGATGGGGCTGAGGGAGACCGCGACGTTGAACCACTCGTTGACGGCCTCGCCGAACCCCGCGGCCGCCTGCCCCTTGAAGCCCTTGCCTGCCTCGGTCTCGATGGTGGCGCCGAGGTCGCGCAGCGTCTGCTGCAGCGGCTCCACCGCATCTGCGACAGCCTGCGCTGCCGCCTGCATCTCGGCGTAGACGAGTCCGACGGCCACGGCCGACCTCCTGGTGGGTGACGGGTGACCGGGCCGGTCCCGCGGATGATCTGGTCCTACCCCGCAGACCGGCCAGTCCTACACGCGCGACCACGAAGTCGGTTTGGGCAGACTCCGGTGGGGGAAGTGAGGTGACATGCCGTCGTACGACTACGAAGTTGACCTCGAGAGCATGGGCAAGGCCGCCCAGGGGCTCAGCGAGACGCTCCAGCTGTTCAAGGACAAGGACGTCGAGGACCTGATCCCCTCGAAGGGTGATGTCGGCAGCGACGTGGTCTGGGACGCGCTCGACGAGTTCAAGGGTCGCTGGGAGGAAGGCGTCAACAACCTCTGCCAGGACGTGGAGGAGATGGCGGGTCGCCTCGGCAAGATCGCGATGAACTACTTCGACACCGACAAGGCCGGCTACGACGCGATGCACGGACTGGTGGGCACCATCGCCGCAGTCAAGGTCCTGTGATGCCCGACTTCGTGATCGAGGGCAACCCGTCCAACATCCGCGCCAAGGCCGTCACGATGGAGCAGAAGGGCCAGCTCTTCTACGACACCGGCGACGCGCTCCAGAAGGTGGACGTGTCCGGCTGGACCGGTCGGGCCGCCGACGAGTTCCGCGAGGCGCACGACCTCGAGCCCGAGCGCTGGATCAAGTCGGGCAACGGCTTCAGGAAGGCAGCCGCCGGGCTCCGGACGTACGCCGGTGAGCTCGAGAGTGCGCAGTCGCGTGCCGAGTGGGCGAAGGGCGAGTACGAACGCGGCCAGCGCGAGTCGGAGAGCGCCCGCACCTCCTACGACTCCTACATGGGCCGGATGCGCACCTACTGGAGCGGTGGCGGCACCGACCAGGCGCAGCCGTTCGTCGACTTCGGCAGCCCGATCCAGCAGGAGGCCATCACCGAGCTCGACGCGGCCCGGGCCGACCTCGACAACGCGGCCCACCTCTGTGCCGGCGAGGTGAAGGCCGGGTGCGCCGACGCCCCGGAGGAGCCGAACTGGCTCGAGTCGGGGCTGAAGTTCGTCGGCGGCATCCTCGAGGGCGCCGGTGAGGCGGTCTGGGACCTCCTGACGATGGTCCCGTTCTCGCCGGTCAACCTGGTCATCGACTCCTACAAGCTCGCCACGGGTGACATCACGCCCGAGGAGCTCATGAAGAAGTACGAGCTGTCCGCCGAGAACGCCTGGGACATGGCCACCGGCATCTACACCGGACTCACCACCGACCCGGTCGGCTTCGGCCGGGAGCTCGGCAAGAGCCTGCTCGACTGGGACACCTGGGCCGACGACCCGGCGCGCGCCATCGGCCACCTCGTGCCCGACGCGATCGCAGCGGTGGCGACTGCCGGCACGGGCGCACTGGCCACCCGCGGTGCGAAGGGGACCATGGACGTCCTCGACGGGTTGTCCGACCTCAACAAGCTCGACAACATCAGCGACCTCAACAAGATCGACAACCTCGACTCGCTGGACAACCTCGACGACCTCGGAGACCTGGGGGCGACGACCCGGCTGCCGGACGCGGAGTACGGCTCGATCCGCCTCTACACCGGCAACGCCTACGACGAGATCAACTCCTTCCTCCGCGGCACGGAGCCGGAGCTCGGGTTCCGGCGTACGCCGGAGGAGCTGGGACAGATCTCCGACGACATCAGCCGCGGGCTCGACCGCCTGCCGGCCTACGACGGCACCACCTATCGCGGGACCGACCTGCCGGACCACATCCTCGACAGCATCGAGCCGGGCGGCCGCTACAGCGACCCGGCCTTCAGCAGCACGAGCGAGTCCACGTCGGTCGCGCAGCAGTTCCGCTCCGACGGCAACACCATGTTCCACATCGACGGGCACTCCGGGCGCGACATCCAGGACATCTCGGTCTACGACAAGACCGAGGCCGAGGTGCTCTTCGACAAGGCGCACGAGTTCACCGTCGTCGACAAGGTGTGGAACGACGGACGGCGGCTACTGGGACATCTACCTGAGAGACTGAGGCATGGCTGACGGGACGAGCGCGAGCATGGAACAGGTGGTGGGTGACCTCATCCGCGGCCTCCGCAAGATGCCTGCCTACGAGGGGGTGTCCTTCCGCGGCGGGACGGTGGAGGACACCTTCGGACGATCGTCGGGCACGGTGGTCGCGCAGGGCCTGACGGCGACCTCGCGGGACCCGCGGGTCGCCACCGAGAACTTCTCGACCCCGGCGCTCTACGCCGTGGTCGGCAACCTGGGCCGCTCGATCGAGTCGGTGTCGCAGCACCCGGCCGAGCAGGAGGTGGTCTTCCTGCCCGGGACGCTGTTCCGCGCCCTCACGCAGGTGCGCTTCGACGACCTGCTCATCACGGTCGTGGAGCAGCTCGACCTCGATCGGGAGCAGGGTGGTCCGAAGGCGGACTTCGACGAGCTGCTGGCGACGGTTGCGTCTGCGGTCCGCGACGCCCAGCAGGGCGGTCCCGGTCGAGGTGACGTCTCCGGGGAAGTTCGCCGGAGACATCGTGTGACGTCCGACCCGTCCGGAGGTCCAGGACCTGGTGCGGGCGTGGCCGGCCCGCGACGTCGTGTGCTTCCGCGGACAGCAGTCCCTGAGCCGTGCCGTGATCGACGACGAGGTGGTGCTCGACGGCGCGTGTGTCGCCACGACGGACGCCGCCGTCGCCACGGAGAACTTCGCGACGCCCGGAGTTCTCGCCGTGGCCGCGAGCGCTCGCCGGGTGGTGCACCGCGGGCGTGCCCACGACGGGGAGGTCGTGCTCATGCCCGGCACGCGCCTGCGGGTCGTGGGCCAGGCGCGGTCGGACCGGCTCGTCGTCACGCTCCTGGCGGAGGAGGGCAGCGGGCTGGACGCCGCGGAGGTGGGTCGGCGCGCTGCGGCAGCCATCCGCCGTGACCGTGCCCACGAGCCGCACCCGGACCTCACCCCCGGCCGCTTCGTGGGTGACCTGGCTGCTGCGCCACCCGGCACGTGGAGCCTCGACGACCTGGAGTCGGCGGAGAGCCCCGACTTCACCACCATGAGCACCGAGCAGGTGCAGGCCTGGTTCGCGACGCGGCAGCGGAGCTCGGCCGAGCGGTTCCAGGACGCACCTCCCGGCCGGCTCAACCCGCAGAAGGTGGCCGACCACCCGCACCTGTCACAGGTCGGGTGGGAGGTCAGGTTCGCGGCCGGTGTCCCGTGCCTCCTGACGCTCGGTGACGACGCGCGCCCCGGTGTCGTGGTGGGCCTGCAGAGGGTCGAGGGCTCCGAGCCAGGTCGTGCTCGTGGTCGACACGGACGGCCGCTGGGCCTGCGAGCGCGCCGACGGCGTGGCCTGGGCTTCGTCCCCGGACGCGACGACCGGCAGCGCACCGCAGCGGGACGTGCCGGTGGTGGCGTGGCTGGTGGCGGATGACAATCCCTCCGCCCGCCGGCTCGTGCACGACGGGTGAGCGCGACGCTCCGCACGGTCGTCGGACCGCCGGCATGACCGGGAGCCGGCTCGACCGCGTGGAAGGTGCCCTGCTGGCCTCTGCCTGCGGCGACGCGCTGGGGGTGCCGTACGAGTTCGGCACGGCCTCGTTGGCAGCGACGGAGTCGCCCCGGATGATCGGCGGCGGCCTCGGTCCCTACGCGCCCGGCGAGTGGAGCGACGACACCCAGATGGCCGTCGTGATCGCCCGGGTGGCCGCGTCGCGTGGGCTCGCCGACGAGGCCGCCCTCGACGACGTCGTCGACGGGTGGATCGCGTGGCTCGCCGCGGGTGCCTCCGACGCCGGCATCCAGACCCGGCGAGTCCTCGGCGCCCTGGCGGACCAGGCGGGCCCGGGGTCCGCCGTCCGGGCGCGCGCGGCGGCGCGGGACCTCCACCGACGCACCGGGAGGACGGCCGGCAACGGGTCGCTCATGCGTACGGCGCCCGTCGCGCTGGCGTTCCTGGACGACCCGGTCGCGCTGGGCGAGCGGGCCAGGGCCGTCTCCGACCTCACCCATCCCGATCCGGTCGCCGGCGACGCCTGCGTGCTGTGGTGCCACGCCATCCGCTCGCCGTCATCGAGGGGAGGATGCCGGACCTGGCGGACCTGGTCGCCGAGCTGCCCGTCGAGCGGCGGGACCAGTGGGCGGCCTGGGTCGCCGGACGCGGACCAGCGCCCGCCCGCGGCCTTCGCGCCCAACGGCTACGTCGTCCACGCCCTGCAGGCGGCGTGGTCCGCCATCTGCCACCCCGTGGCTGGTGACCCGGTGCCCGACGCCTCGCCGGTGGCCTCCTCGCTGGCCGCCGCGGTGCACGCGGGGGACGACACCGACACGGTCGCGGCCATCGCGGGCGCCCTGCTGGGGGCCTGCTGGGGCGCGTCGTCCCTCCCGAGCCCTGGGTGCGGGATCGTGCACGGGTGGCCCGGGCTCGACGCGGCAGGGCTGCGAGACCTCGCGACGCCGAGTGGCGGACGTCCGCTGACGCCGGACTGGCGAGGTGCCCCACGTCTTCCTGTGGGTTGGTCGAAGACCGCTGAACCGACCCGCACGGAGGCGTAGCCTGCGGACTACGAGGGGCTCGGGCTGGGCGAGGGGTGTGGGCATGCGCAGGTGGGGGTTGGTCCTGGTGGCGCCGGTGATGGCTGCCGTGATGATGACCGGGCCGGCCGACGCGCGTCCGGTGGGGATCGAGGAGCGCACCACCGCCGTCGCCCTGGGACGCCTGGCCATCCCGGCGATCAACGTCAACGCCGGCATCATCCCGGTCGGCGTGACCCGGGGCGGGCACCTGGCCATCGGCCACAGCGTGCGCGACGTCTACCGATGGCGCAGCGGGGTGCTCCCCGGCCAGCCGGGCAGCGCCGTGCTGGCCGGGCACACGTGGTCGAAGGGGCCGGGTGTCTTCGACAACCTCGGCCGGCTCACGGCCGGTGACCGCGTCACGGTCGGTGCCGTCCGGTTCCAGGTGACGCGCGTTCGCCGCGTCACCGGCATGTCGCCCGCGGCGGTCGCGGAGCTCTTCACCGACCGCGGTCCGGCACGGCTGGTCCTCATCACGTGCGGCGACCGCAACAACACCACCGGCGTCTACCGCACCCGCATCATCGTCGAGGCGAGGAAGCTCCGGGCACGGTCGGATCGCCCCCCAGCCGGCGGGTGAGCTGCGCGGCAGTCCTCGTGACCGCGGCCGCGACCTGGTCGACGTCGACCTCCTCGTCGCGGGGGAACGTCACCGCCACGCCCGCGACCGGGTGCGCGTTGTGGTCGAGCACCGGCGCGGCCACGCTGCGCAGGCCGGGCGTCACCTCGCCGTCCTCGGTGGCGTGCCCGCGCTGGCGAGCCTCCGACAGGATCGAGCGCAGGGCGCTCAGCGAGGCCGGTCCCTGCCCGTGCCGGTCCACGAAGGCCGCGCGGTCGGGGTAGAGCGCCCGCACCTGCGTCGCCGGGAGGGCGGCGAGGATGGCCCGACCCGACGCGGTGAGCTGGGCCGGGAGGCGTACGCCCACGTCCGTCACCAGCGGCGGACGGCCGGGTGCCCGCTCCTCCACGACGTAGAGCACGTCGCGCCCGTGCAGGACCGCCAGGTGCGCGCCGTGGCCGGTGCGGTCGACCAGCTCGGCCAGCGGGCGTCGGGCCAGCCGGGCCAACGGCTCCTGACGGGTGAAGCCGCTGCCGACCTCGAAGGCGGCGACCCCGAGGCCGTAGCGGTGGTCGTCGGGCAGGTGCACGACGAAGCCCTCGTCGATCATCGTGTTGAGCAGGTGGTAGGCCGTGCTGCGGGGCAGGTCGCAGGCCCGCATGATCCGGTCGAGGGGAACCGGGTCGGCCTGCGTGGCCAGGAACCGCAGGACGCGCAGGGCGCGCGTCGCTGCGGGAACCTGGCTCATGCGCAGATCCTGTCAGGCGCGGTGGGTGCCCTGGCCCGTTCCGTCCGTGTCCTCGCCGGCCACGGTGTGGGCCGGGTCGGTGTGGGCAGGGGTCGGTGTGGGTCGGTGGTGCGTCGGGCCGTCGCGTGACCGTGCCGTCGGTGGGAGTGCCCTCGGTGGGCGTGCCGTCGGTCGTGGCGGGTGCCGTGGCCGTCGTGGGGCGGTAGTCGTCGGCCGAGTCGTCGACCCGGGGGTCGAGCCGGTCGGCCTCGCGCAGGGTGTGCTCGTGCTGGGCCTCCTCCTGGACGACGCCCGTCCGTGCCTCGCGGGCCCGCTCCTCGGCACGCGCGGCCATCAGCCGTGCCTCCTCGGCGTCGGCCTCGGCGCGCTTGGCCTCGACCTGGGCCTCGGGGAGGGTGCTCGACATGCCCTGATCGGCCTGCTGGCGCAGCTCGTCGGCGTGGGCTGCGGCTTCGCGCCGGCTCTTGGCGCGCCTCGACATCACGAGCGCGCCGACGATGGCTGCCGCGAGGACGAGGAGGACGACCAGGACGATGATCTCGGTGGTGCTCATCAGGGACTCTCCTTCCGGTCGGGCAAGCTGCCCGACAGCAGCCCCAACCTAGGGGCAGCGGGACTGCGGGGAGTTCCTCCCAAGGGGTGTGGTCTCGGATCTGAGACCACACCCCCGGGAGTGAGGCGGGCATCGTGCCCGATCTGCCGAGCCTTGCCTCGTCCCACGCCGAGGTCATGTCACCTCAGCTTCTGCATCACCGCTCGCGCAGTGCGTCGCCCGATGCCGTACGCGTCGGACATCGCGTCCCGGAAGTGCAGGCCGCCCCAGATACGGGAGTTGAGGGCGTCGAACTCCAGCTGGCTCAGCGTGGCGTAGGTCCGCGGAGCCGTCGGGAAGACGCTCGAGCGCAGCTCCAGCGGGATGGCGTCGCCGTAACGGGCCCGGATGACCTCCACCTGGGGGGAGGTCATGCAGCCGTGGCCGCTCACGTAGTCGGAGTACGGGGAGTGGGTGCCAGGAGCGGAGTCCAACCGGCCTCCGGCTGGGTGTCGAGGTTCCCGTCCTCGCCCGCCTGCGGGATGGCCTCGACCGGTCGCCAGAACCCGACGTCCCGCTTGAGCTGCCAGCACTTGATGATCGAGTCCGTCATGGCCCCGTGGATGGCCGCGAACATCCAGGCGGTGTCCTCGAGGCTCTCGGGGTGGGTCTCGAGGTAGCGGACCAGGGCGTCGCCGACCATCGTGGCCGCGTTGGCGCTGAAGAATCGCGACGTGTCGGTCTGCGCCTGGCTGCGCATCGTGGACGTCGCAGATCCGAGCAGCTTCACCTCGTTGTAGTCGGTGGCTGTAGTCGTCGCTGGTCAGCTTGTCCGGGCCGTCGACCCGCGCCAGCTTGCGCACCACGAGCGGGTCCATCGAACCGATCCAGGCACCGAGCATGTCGGTGGCCGGCGGAACGGGCTGCCAGATCCCGATCCCAGGCGGCAGCGTGTAGTGGATGCTCGTGTCGCCGTAGCCGTCGTCGGCCCGGTCCTCGATGAGCCGTGCTGCCACCTTCTCGCCGATCAGGACTCCTCGGTCCTCGGCCTCACCGTCGGGGACACCCGAGAGCGACTTCACCAGCTGGGCATCGAGCGCCGCTGCGGCTGCGGGCACGTAGTGGGCGAGCACGTCGTGGGCAGCCGCGGCCACGGCCGCGGTCTCCGAGCTGTCGTGCCGCCACATCGACCACTTCGCCGCGTCGTACATGGCGGTCGAGGTGTAGCCCAGCAGCGGTACGCCGACAGGTATCGGGTTGGCCGGGTAGATGGCCGCGAACGCGGCGCGCTGCCAGTCCAGGATCACCTGGGCGCTCTCCGTGCTGGTCGGGTGCTTGTGGCGGTGCGGGGTGCCGGACGTGGCGGCCGGCGCGACGAGCATCGACCCGGTCAGCAGGACTGCTGAGACCAGGGCGACGCGGTGACGGTGCAAGGACATGGCGAAGACCCTTTCCTTCGGGGGTGGGTGACCCTGTCCTCGCAGTGTTCTGGCGCCCGGGACGGCGCGGTATTCGCGTCGTGGCGTATTCGGGGGCAGGTCTAGCCCAGGCGGGCGAGTCGTTCGCGCAGGTCGAGGTCGGGCTGGTCCCGGCCCTGGAGCCGGGCGACCGCCGCCACCCGGCCGGTCACGCCGAGCTTGCGGTAGGCGTGCTCGAGGTGCTTGCGCACGGTCGACGGTGCGATGAAGAGGGCCTGCGCGATCTCGGTGTTGGACGCACCCGCGGCCACGTGGCTGAGCACCCGGCGCTCCTGGACCGTCAGCGCGGCGGGCAGGCTGGGCGTCGGGCGCTCGCGCACCAGACGGGCGAACAGCGGGGCGAGCATCCGGAGCATCGCGACGTCCCGCTGGGTGAAGTGCAGTCCGGTTACGTCCGAAGGCGAACTGGACGAGTCCGTCGCTGCCGTTGCGGAACCCGATGGCGATGCCGTCGGTGACCCCCTCCCGCGCGCCGCACGCCTCGGCAGCGAACGGATGTCGGCTCCAGTGCATGATCCCGAGGTAGCGCCGCCCCGTACCTGCTTCCGGGAGGTCCGGGACGTCGTCGTCACCGCCGCGGAAGACGCCCTCGGTGATGGCTGTAGGCCCCGTCCTGGAACACCGCGCAGAGCGAGTCGGACGGCACCAGGACAGCGATCTGCTCGAGGACCCGCGCGCTCGGGAGCGGGGACCCCGGACACGGCTCACTGGCCAACAGACCACGGAGGGCCCGCTGCTCCACGTCGTTGAGCACGAGATCCGGCATCGCTTCCACCTGGTGGGCACGCTATCGCCGGTCCGGCCGTCCAGGCATCACCCAGACTGGGCACGGGGACGTCTGGGATCCGAGACGTCGCCCCGCGATGGTGGGTGGTGCGGTGCGGTGCCGCGGAGTTTCATGGAGGGCATGAAGACCATCCAGGTCGGGGTCGGCCCCGTCTCCCTCGAGCGACCTCATCCACGTCGCCCGTCACGGCGCTGCCGTCGAGCTGGACCAGGAGGCCCTCGCCGCTGTCGACCGTGCCCGCGCCGTCATCGAGACGCTCGCCGCCGCCGAGACCCCGTCGTACGGCGTCAGCACCGGGTTCGGCGCGCTCGCGACCCGCCACATCCCGACCGAGATGCGGGCCCAGCTCCAGCGCTCGCTCGTCCGCTCGCACGCGGCCGGCTCCGGGCCGGAGGTCGAGCGCGAGGTGGTGCGCGCCCTGATGCTGCTGCGCCTCTCGACGCTGGCGACGGGGCGCACCGGCGTACGTCGGGAGACGGCGCAGCTGATGGCCGACCTGCTCACCCACGGCATCACCCCGGTGGTCCGGGAGTACGGCTCGCTCGGGTGCTCGGGCGACCTCGCGCCGCTGTCGCACTGTGCGCTCGCGCTGATGGGGGAGGGCGACGTCCGCGACGCCGCCGGGACCCTCATGCCGGCCGCGGAAGCCCTCGCGGCCGCCGGGCTGCAGCCGGTCGAGCTCGTCGCCAAGGAGGGCCTGGCCCTCATCAACGGCACCGACGGGATGCTCGGCATGCTCGTCCTGGCGATCACGGACCTGCGGATGCTGCTGCGCACCGCCGACATCGCAGCCGCGATGAGCGTCGAGGGCCAGCTCGGGACCGACCGGGTCTTCGCCCCGGAGCTGCAGGCCATCCGACCGCACCCCGGGCAGGCGCTCTCGGCGGCCAACCTGACGGCACTCATGGCCGACTCCGCGATCGTGGCGTCGCACCGGACCGGCGACTGCAACCGGGTGCAGGACGCCTACTCCCTGCGCTGCTCGCCCCAGGTGCACGGTGCCGCCCGCGACACCGTCGAGCACGCCGCCGTCGTGGCCGGTCGCGAGCTCGCCAGCGCGATCGACAACCCGGTCGTGCTCGGCGACGCGGTGGAGTCCAACGGCAACTTCCACGGCGCGCCGGTGGCCTACGTCCTCGACTTCCTCGCCATCGTCGCCGCCGACGTCGCGTCGATCAGCGAGCGGCGCACGGACCGGTTCCTCGACACGGCGCGCAACCACGGCCTGCCGCCCTTCCTGGCCGACGACCCCGGGGTGGACAGCGGCCACATGATCGCGCAGTACACCCAGGCCGCCATCGTCTCGGAGCTCAAGCGGCTCGCGGTGCCGGCGTCGGTCGACTCGATCCCCTCCAGCGCCATGCAGGAGGACCACGTCTCGATGGGGTGGGGCGCCGCACGCAAGCTGCGCCGCAGTGTGGACGGCCTGTCGCGGGTCGTTGCGGTGGAGGTGCTGACCGCGGCTCGCGCGCTCGACCTGCGCGCCCCGCTCACCCCCTCGCCGGCCACCGCCGCCGTCGTCGCGCTGCTGCGTGAGTCGGGCATCCAGGGCCCCGGCCCAGACCGCCACCTCTCGCCCGAGATCGAGGGCGCCGTCGCCCTCGTCCAGTCCGGCGCCGTCCTGGCCGCCGCCGAATCCGTGATCGGAGAGCTCCAGTGAACGACAAGGTCTCGACTTCGCTCGACCAGCGGAATCCGCGCCTCCCCATCCACGCGCCCCACGGCACCGAGCTGTCCGCGAAGTCGTGGCAGACCGAGGCCCCGCTGCGGATGCTGATGAACAACCTCGACCCCGACAACGCCGAGCGCCCCGAGGACCTCGTGGTCTACGGCGGCACCGGCAAGGGCGGCGCGCAGCTGGGAGGCGTACGACGCCATCCTGCGGAGCCTCCGCGACCTCGAGGACGACGAGACGCTGCTCGTGCAGTCCGGCAAGCCGGTCGGCATCATGCGGACGCACGCGTGGGCCCCGCGGGTGCTCATCGCCAACTCCAACCTGGTCGGCGACTGGGCCAACTGGGAGGAGTTCCGCCGGCTCGAGGACCTCGGCCTGACGATGTACGGCCAGATGACCGCCGGGTCGTGGATCTACATCGGCACCCAGGGCATCCTCCAGGGCACCTTCGAGACGTTCGCCGCGATCGCCGACAAGTTCGCGTCCTCAGGTCGCCACGAGCACAGCGACGGCGCTCTGGCCGGCACCATCACCCTGACCGCCGGGCTCGGTGGCATGGGCGGCGCGCAGCCCCTGGCCGTCACGATGAACGACGGCGTCGCGATCTGCGTCGAGTGCGATCAGCACCGCATCGACCGGCGTCTGGAGACGCGGTACCTCGACGTCCAGGCCCGCGACCTCGACCACGCGATCGAGCTGGCCCTCGAGGCCCGCGACGAGCGCCGCGGTCTCTCGATCGGCCTGCTCGGCAACGCCGCGGACCTGCTGCCCGACCTGCTGGAGCGGCACCTCGACCGGATCGGGAAGGGTGACGGTCCGCTCGTCGACATCGTCACCGACCAGACGTCGGCGCACGACCCGCTGTTCTACCTCCCGGCAGGGACGTCGTACGACGACTGGGAGCGCGAACGCACGGAGGACCCTCGCGGCTTCACCAAGCGCAGCCAGGAGTCGATGGCCCGGCACGTGCGGGCGATGGTCGAGTTCCAGGACGCCGGGGCCGAGGTCTTCGACTACGGCAACTCGATCCGCGACGAGGCGCGCAAGGGCGGCTACGACCGGGCCTTCGAGTTCCCCGGCTTCGTGCCGGCCTACATCCGGCCGCTCTTCTGCGAGGGGAAGGGTCCGTTCCGCTGGGCCGCGCTGTCCGGCGACCCGGAGGACATCTATGCCACCGACCGAGCGATCAAGGAGCTCTTCCCCGCCGACGAGCGACCGGAGTACGCCCGCCTGCACCGCTGGCTCGAGATGGCCGCCGAGCGCGTCCAGTTCCAGGGCCTGCCGGCGCGCATCTGCTGGCTGGGTTATGGCGACCGGGCGAAGGCAGGGGCGAAGTTCAACGAGATGGTCGCCTCCGGCGAGCTCAAGGCGCCCGTGGTCATCGGGCGGGACCACCTCGACTGCGGCTCGGTCGCGTCGCCCTATCGCGAGACCGAGGCGATGCTCGACGGGTCGGACGCGATCGGCGACTGGGCGATCCTCAACGCCCTGGTCAACACCGCCTCCGGCGCGACCTGGGTGTCCTTCCACCACGGCGGTGGCGTGGGCATCGGCCGCTCACTGCACGCCGGGCAGGTCACGGTCGCCGACGGCACCGAGCTGGCCGCCGAGAAGATCCAGCGGGTCCTCACCAACGACCCCGGCATGGGCGTGATCCGCCACGTCGACGCGGGCTACGACCGGGCGGTCGAGATCGCCGAGGAGCGTGGAGTCCGGGTGCCGATGTCCGAGGGATCTCGACACCTCGAGGCCTGACGCAGACGTAACGGCCCCCGCGATCAGAGGATCGCGGGGGCCGTTGCGCGTTGGTTTCGGGAGTTAAAAGACCCGCCTGCTGCTGCCGCCGATCGGCACGAAGTTCAGGATCAGACCGACGACCACCAGGATCAGGCCGATCGTGACAAGGATGCTGGCGCTCTTCACGAGCAGACCGATGATCAACAGGATCAGTCCAAGGACGACCATGGGGTTTCCTCCTCTACTGGGCCTCACCGTGAGGCCCAACCGGCAACTCTCCCCGACGAGCGTCCTCGACCACCACACCCGTTCGGGTACGTGACTCAGCGCACGCGCAGGCGTACCCCGGCGGCGTCGATCTACTGGTCGTTGGGGCGGATGACCACCGTGGCCGCGCGGGGCAGGCCGATCATCGGGCCGGAGCTGCCCAGCAGTTGGACCTCGAAGGCCTCGCGGCCCTCGGCGGCCCTGTCAGGCAGGATCCGGACGTGGATGTAGCGGACCTGCTGACCGGCGGCGAAGGTGAGCTGGCCTGTCGCGTCGACGAAGTCGGCGCCCGCCGAGGCGGTGCCGGACACTGTCGCGTAGTCGATCGTCACCGGGCTCGCCGGAGCCTCCTGGAGCTCGACCGGCACGTAGACCGTGCGGTCGCGCTCCCGGGTGAGGACCCGCGTGAGGCCCAGCCGCACCTCGTTGTTGCTCAACCACGCGGCGCGGCGGCGCAGCCACCCGGCGAGGTACTCGACCTCGGCGGCGTGGGTCGCGCCGTGCGCGGTCCAGGGCAGGTCGCCCGACGTGTGCCACTGCTGCCAGTCGGCTGCGGCCGAGGCAGCCAGCGGGGCTGCCGCACCCGGGATCTGATCGATGAGTCGGTCGACGGTGGGTCGAAGGCCGGCCCACCGGCGCTTCACGCGGGCGGAGAACTTCGGGTCCTCCAGCATCCGCGCGATCCAGTGCTCGCCGACCCGGGTGAGCCACACGTCGGGCTCGGACTGCGCCCGCCACCGGGTGCCGGCGCTGATGTCGAAGTCCCACACCGGGCCGAACTCGAACCGCTTGCCGGGGCTCCAGGTGAAGTTCACGCTCGACTGGAAGTTGGAGTCCTGGTTGCCGAAGAGCTCCTCGACGAGGTACCAGTCGATGAGCAGCTTGGTGTCGATGTAGGCGGCATAGCCGGTCTTCGGGTCGGCGAAGCCCTTCCCGTAGAGCACCTTCTCGAAGCGGGTCACCGCGCCGCGGACGCGCCGTCGCTGGGCCTTGGTGATCTCGTCGGGATCCTTGAAGGCGACGGCCGTGCCACGGCCGGTGCGGAACCCGGGCTCGTCGTCACGCAGGTAGCGCTTGTTGATCTCGAGGAGGTGGCCGTCCTCGGGAAGCTCGACGCGGCCGTCGCCCTGCTCGACCTGTTCGGTGAGCATGTAGAGCCCCTGCGACGTGCCGTTGATGACCACGTCGACGAAGCGGAAGCGCGGGGTCCACAGCAGACGGGTCTGCCGGGCCAGCGTGAAGGCGGCGGCGGTGCGCAGCGCACTGCGGTCGGCGTAGCCGGCGAGCAGCACCCACTCGTCGTACTCCCGGGTGCCCAGCAGGGCGGCGTCCTCGGCGAGCTTGAGCTTGTAGGGCTTCTTCGGCCAGGTCCAGGTGGAGTTGCCGCGGCCGCGGACCTCGGTCTCGTGGGTCGTGCCGTCGAGGGTGACGGTCCCCTCGACGTAGTCCTCACGGCCGATCGCTGCCCCGCCGGTGTCGATGACGAGTGTCGTGGGCGGCTGCGGCGGCCACCACGCGTCGGTCGCGGCGGCCGAGGCGGGGGCCGCGCTGCGTACGGGCTGCGCACCCGCCGTGCCGGTGGCCGCGAGCAGTCCGGCGGCCACGGTCAGGGCCGTCGCCAACCCGGTGAAGAGTCGTGCTGTCGTCATGAGGTGTCTCCCGTCGCGCCTGGTAGCGCCCGCCGGGAGGGTACCTCTAGCCGGATGAGGGTCGGGCTCACCAATCCCGGGTGTGTTCAGCCCGCCAGGCCGGAGATCGCGTCGTGGATCTGGAGGGTGCGGCGGGCGGACTCCACGTGGAGGTTCTCCACCATCTTGCCGTTGTAGGTCACCACACCCGAGCCGGCCCCGCCCTCGAACGCTGCGATGAGGCCGCGGGCATCCTCGACGGCCTGCTCGCTGGGCGCGAAGGCGGCGTTGGCGCCCTCGACCTGGCCGGGATGGATCAGCGTCTTGCCGTCGAAGCCCATCTGGCGGCCCTGCTCGCACTCGGCGAGGAAGCCCTCGGCGTCCCTGACGTCGTTGTAGACCCCGTCGAGGATCGCGATCCCGGCAGCGCGGGCCGCGAGCAGCGCGGTGTGCAGGCTGGGCAGGATCGGCCCGCGGCCGGGGACGTGCTCGGCGTAGAGCTCCTTGACCAGGTCGTTGGTGCCGATGACCAGGCAGGTGAGCCGCTCGGAGGCCCGGGCGATGGAGAGCACGTCGAGGATCGCGATCGGTGTCTCGACCATGGCCCACAGCTTCGTGTGCTCCGGCGCTCCGGCCGACTCCATCGCAGCGACGAGCTGGTGCACCTCCGCGGCGCTGTTCACCTTCGGCACCACGATCGCGGCCGGCCCGGCCTTGCCGGCCGCGGCGATGTCGGCGTCGTGCCACTGCGTGCCGATGCCGTTGACGCGGATCGTGACCGTACGCCGGCCGTACTCGCCGCTCGCGGCAGCCGCACAGGCCGCCTCCCGCGCGGACTCCTTCGCGTCGGGGGCGACGGCGTCCTCGAGGTCGAGGATCAGGCCGTCGCAGGCGATCGTCCTGGCCTTCTCGAGCGCCCGCTCGTTGGAGCTCGGCATGTAGAGGACGCTGCGCAGGGGGGTGAATGTCATTTCTTGGCGGCTCATGTCAGGCCTCCTGCAGCTCGATGGCGTCGTACTGCTTCTTCAGCTCGGGGTCGATCGCGGCGAGCTCCTCGGCGAGGCGCACCATCACCTGGCACTGCTTGACCGACGCATCGTCCTCCATCTTGCCGTCGATCATCACGGCGCCGGTGCCGTCGCCCATCGCGGCGATGACGCGGCGCGCGTGCGCGACGTCCTCGACGCTGGGGGAGAAGACCCGGTTGGCGATCTGGATCTGCACCGGGTGCAGTGACCAGGCGCCGACACAGCCGAGCAGGAAGGCGTTGCGGAACTGGTCCTCGCACGCGAGGACGTCCTTGATGTCCCCGAACGGCCCGTAGTAGGGGTAGATCCCGTGCATCGCGCACGCGTCGACCATCCGGGCGATCGTGTAGTGCCACAGGTCCTGCTGGTACGTCGTCCGCTCGGCGTCGTACTGCGTCTCGCCGCCGACCTTCGGCGCGTCCTGCCGCACCAGGTAGCCGGGGTGGCCGCCACCGACGCGCGTGGTCTTCATCCGGCGGTCGGCGGCGAGGTCGGCCGGGCCGAGGGAGAGGCCCTGCATCCGCGGGCTGGCCGCGCAGATCTCCTCGATGTTGGCCACACCGCGGGCGGTCTCGAGGATCGCGTGGACCAGGATCGGCCGGGTGAGGCCGGCCTTGGCCTCGAGCTGGGCGAGCAGCCGGTCGACGTAGTGGATGTCCTCGGCGCCCTGCACCTTCGGCACCATGATGACGTCGAGCTTGTCGCCGATCTCGGTGACGAGCGTGACCAGGTCGTCGAGGCCCCACGGGCTGTCGAGGGAGTTGACCCGCGTCCAGAGCTGGGTCGGGCCGAAGTCGGTGGCCCTGGCGATGTCGACGAGGCCCTGGCGGGACTTCTCCTTGTTCTCCGCCTTGACCGCGTCCTCGAGGTTGCCGAGCAGCACGTCGACCGTGCCGACCATGCCGGGCACCTTGGCCGCCATCTTCTCGTTGCCGGGGTCGAAGAAGTGGATCGCGCGGCTCGGTCGGGCCGGGATGTCGCGCAGGGGCGCGGGGGCTCCGACGGCGAGCGGGGCGAAGAAGTCCTTGGCAGGGCGCATGCGCGCGAACTTATCGCGGGCCGGCCGCCCGCGGGTATGGCGCAGGTCTCAGCCGAACTCCCCCGCGGCGTCGCCGAAGTAGCCGAGCTGGTTGAGCACCGCGTCGTCGGTCCACGCCTCGATGATGCCGAGGTTCTCCACGATCATCCCGGCGCGCACGTGGAGGCGCTGGAACTCCTCGCTGGCCATCATCGTGGCCAGGCCCTGGCTCGAGCCCTTGATCAGGAAGAATCCCTGGAGGTCACCACCATGGGGATTGAGCAGGACGGGCTCGAAGCTCTCGATCGACCCGTCCGCCATGCGTTCGCCGTAGTAGGTCACGGCGTCGTTGAACACGTCGAGGGAGCGCTTCTCCCGCCCGCGCACCGGCTGTCCCCACCCGACGAACAATGCTGATTCGGACACCTGAACCACCTCGTCTCTCCGACGGTCTCCGCCACCCACCACGGTAGGCACGGAGTCCCGCCGACGTCATCGCCCAATCGTGGGAACGCGTCGGGGCCGGGCCTCAGGCCTCCATCACGCGCCGGTCCCCGACCTGTCCAGGAACGAGTGGAAAGGCCAGGGACCCGGCTCCCACCCACCACTCCATCGCGTCGTAGGTCAGTCGCCCGACGATGACGGACGGGTCGGCGTCGGAGAGGCGGCAGGCCTCGGCCAGGTCGCACGTGAAGATCGACATGCCGCGGTAGGTCTCGTCGGTCTGCCGGTCGAAGGGACCGTTGGCGGCGAGGAACCCGCGGCGGCCGAGGTCCGCGCGATAGGCCAGGTGGCGATCCTGCAGCACGTCGAGCTCGGCCTCGGTCAGGTCCGGGGCATCGGCGGGGCGGCGCAGGACCACCAGTGTGTAGACGTCGAAGGCGTGGGGGATGTCGGAGTGTGCGGCCATGCGTGGATGAAAGCACCCGGATCAGGGGCGCGCCACGAAGTAGGCGTTGAACGGGTCCTCCTCGAGCTCGTGCACGACGACCTCGGAGAAGCCGGCCTCCCGCAGCATCCGCTCCGCGGTCTGGACGCCCCAGACGGTGCCGAGCCCGTCGCCACCCTGGCCGAGCGAGACCGACATGCAGTGCACGGTCGAGGCGGCGTACAGGAACGACGCCCACGGGAGGTCGAGGTTGTCCTCGAGGTTGCTCGACGCGTTGATGTCGACCATCAGGTAGGTGCCGTCGGGCCGCAGGGCGCGCCGGACGTTGGCCAGCACGGCTGCGCCGGGTGGGCCTGGTCGTGGACGGCGTCGAAGGTGGTGACCAGGTCGTAGGCAGCCGACCTCCGCGACCGGCTGCGCCACGTCGAGCACCTCGAACCGGGCGTTGGCCGAGTCCCCACGCCTGCGGCCTCGCGCACGGGCCGCCGCGACGGCCTCCTCGCTGAAGTCGTAGCCGACGAAGCGTGCTGCGGGGGTAGGCGCGCGCGAGCAGGTTGATCGCGTGGCCCTCCCCGCAACCGATGTCGGCCACGCTGATGCCTGCCCGAGCCGATCGGTCACCCCGGCCAGCGGGATGATCGTGTCGAGCAGCGAGGCGTCGTTGACCGCGGCGCTGTCCGCCGCCTGGAGGTGGTGGAAGCCCGGGTAGTCGTCGTACGACAGCCCGCCGCCGTTGCGGAACGCGTCGACGACCTTGGGCTGCACCAGTCCCATGAGCGAGACGAAGCGCATCGTGCGAGCCAGGTTGTCGGCACCGGTGCCCGTGAGGAACGGTGCGTGGTCCGGGCACAGGTAGTAGGTGCGGTCGTCGGGGACGTACTGCACGAAGCCGGCCGTCACCATGCCGCCGAGCCACTCGCGGACGTAGCGCTCGTCGAGACCGGCGGCGTCGGCGACCTGGGCGCTGGTGGCCGGCGGCAGCGAGGCCAGCGTCTCGAAGAGGCCGAGCTCGTGGCCGATGCTGGTCAGCAGGCAGATGGCGCCGTCGTTGAGGATGCCGACGACCCGGCCGGCGACCTCGTCCGGGTCGGCGGCCGGGGTGGCGGCGGTGGTGCCAGTGGGTGCGGTCTCGAGGGTGGTCATGACGGTCCTCCTGGGCGTGGTCGATGGTGCTTGCGACGCTAGGAGCTGCGGGCGCCCGCGCCGCGTCGGGCAGATGCCCCATCCGGCCGGCCGCGGCATGGTGCATGTGCCGCAGGCCGTTCAGGCGAGACCGGTGCTCCCGCGCCCAGGCGGCAGCGGCGGTGCGGGTGCCGACGCCGACCTTGGTGAAGATGTTGGCGAGGTGGCGTCCGACCGTCTTCTCGCTGATGCCCAGACGCCGTCGCGACCTCGCGGTTGGTCGCCCCGGCCGCGACCTTCGCCAGCACCTCCGCCTCCCGGTCGGTCAGCCCGCACGGCCGTTCCCGACGCGGGACGAGCCGCGCGACGTCGGGGGCCGCGCCCAGGCGGGTGTAGATCGCCAGGGCCGTCGCGGTCGGCGGCGTCGGCGCGGTCGTGGTCGCCCGCGGCGCGGTGGGCGGCGGCGAGGGACTCGTGGACAGCGGCAGGGCGTAGCGGTGCCGCTGCTCGCGGTAGACCTCGGAGGCCCGCTCGAGCAGGGGGATCGCCTCGCCCGGGCGCCCCTCGGCGAGCAGCAGCGCGGCCCGCGCCTGGGCGGCCCGGGCGGCGAGGCCCGGGGTGCCGAACCAGCGGCGCCGTCTCCTCGAGCTCGGCCGTCAGCGTGGTGGCGTACGCCGTCTCGCCCACGCGCCAGCGCCAGGCGGGCCGCGTCCAGCAGCATCCGGGCCCGACCGAGGCGGGTCGCGTCCGCCAGGCCGACGCGCAGCGCGGCGAGCGCGTCGTCCGGGCGCCCCTCGGCCTGCAGCAGGAGGGCGGCGCCCGGCAGGGCGTCGTGGTTGAGCCCGCGCGCGGTGCGTACGCCGTCCGCGGCGCCCTCGGCGTCGCCGCGCAGGCGCCGTACCTCGGCCAGCGTGTAGTAGCCCTCCCCGGCCAGCCAGCCGTGGGCGCCGACCAGGTCGGCGCTGCGGTCGCCGAGCTCCTCCTCGACCGCCTGCCCAGTCCCCCTCGGCGGCCACGAGCTGGAGCTCGTGGATCCGGTCACGCTGGCGAACATGAAGGTCCGCCCCTGCGGCTGCGACCACCTCGCCATCGAGGCCGTCCACGCCCGCATGCGCGCGAGGTCGCCGAGCTCGTCGCACAGGTGGATCGACCGTGCAGTAGAGGTCGCCCGACCACAGCGGGTCGACGTGGCCGGCCAGCACCGGGAGCATCGCCTCGTCGAGGTCGGCGAAGCCCTCCGCGGTCCGGCCGCGTCGTACGGCGGCGAGCCCGCGCAGGGCGAACGCGAAGCTGTCGAGGGTGGGCTCGTCGTGCTCCCGGCGCGAGTCGCCTCGACGCTCGGCCGCGGCCGACTCGGCGGCCTCGGGGTCACCCGAGACGTCCATGTCGGCGGCACCCTCGAAGTAGCGGAGGTAGCCGTCGAGGGCCGACCGGGGAAGGCTGGTGATGATCCGACGGGCCGCGGGCCAGCCACGCCGTACCGACCTGGACGTCACCGCGGGTGAACCACTCGAGAGCCAGCCGCAGCGCCCGGTCGGCAGCCTCGTGCCGCTTGCCGTCGGCGAGCAGGCGGTCGATAGACCTCCTCCGACACCGCCATCGACTCCGGCGAGTCACCGAGCCACCAGGCGGCCTCGGCCAGCAGCTCGAGGTCGGCGGTCGCCAGCCCGTCGCGGGACCCGGCGAGCGCGTCGTGCGCCTCCCGCCAGTCGCGCCGCGCGAAGGCCGTCCGCGCCGGGGCGAGCGGGTCGGAGGTCATCGTCCGAGTGTGGTCCCGGTCGCGCGCAGTCGGCAACGCCCCCGGAGCTCCGCGGCCGCTCGGGGCATCAACGCCGCCGGAACCACCGTCGTCGTGGCGCCCGCTCCGCCTTCTCGGCCAGCCAGTGCCTCGCGCAGGGCCTCGCGCCGCGCCGTACGACGGTCGCGCCAGGCGGACACCTCGGCGTCGACGTCGCGGGTGGGCGTGACCACGGGCGGGCCGCCCTGGAGCTGACGGCGGGTCTCGACGACACGGCGGTTGAAGTCGTCGAGCTCGCGGCGCACCTCGGACTCGACGTTGATCGCGTCGAGCCGCCCGTCGAGCTCGGCGTCCTCCTTCCGCAGGGCGATGGCCGGCGGCAGGAGGGCGATGTTCTCGCGCTCGACGAGCTTCTTCACCCACCAGTCCGGATCGTGCTCGACACCGAGGTCCTCGATCGGCTTGCCCAGGCCCGGGAGGTTGTCGAACTCCCCGCGCTCCATCGCCTGGCGCACCTGGAGGTCGACCCAGGAGGACTGCTGCGCGATGCGCGCGGCCGCCGCCGAGCGCCCGGTGCGGTCGTCACGTTCGCGCGCCGGGTTGCGGTAGCGGTCCTGGTCGTCGGGCTCGGCCATGCCCTCCACTGTAGGAGGCAGATCGGGGATGGTCGACGAGCGATCGCGGGAGCACACTGGACGGGTGATCCGGACCGAGCCGATCGACAAGTGGGTGCGGGGGCGCCTGGGAGGCCGGGTCGTGGCGGAGTCACGCCAGCCGCTGCTGGTGTGGCAGGGGCAGTTCCCGCCGGTCTACGCGTTCCGCCGCGACGAGGTCGAGGACGGCACCCTGGTGCCGTCGGAGGCGCCGTCGATGTCCGGCTTCTCCTTCTTCGCCCCGCAGGCTCCCGTCACCCAGTGGTACGACGTCGCAGTCGGCGAGCAGGTGCTGCGCCATGCCGCCTGGACGCTGGACGACGACGCCCTCCGCGACCGGGTCGTGCTCACGTGGGAGCCCGGGCTCCTCGAGTGGACCGAGGAGGACGAGGCCGTCACCGGGCACCCCCGTGATCCGCACAAGCGCGTCGAGGCGCTGCACAGCTCACGCCACGTCGAGGTCGCTGTCGACGGGGTGACCGTGGCCAGCAGCTCCCACCCGGTTCTCCTGTTCGAGACCCACCTGCCGACACGCTTCTACTTCCCGCGCGAGGACGTCCGGCTGGACCTCCTGGAGGCCACCGACAACACCTCGTTCTGTCCCTACAAGGGCCGGGCGGACGGCTACTGGACGTGGCCCGGACCGCCGACGATCCGGAACCTGGCCTGGTCCTACTCGGAGCCGGCTCCGGCAGTCGGCGCGGTCCGTGATCGGGTGGCGTTCTACAACGAGCTCGTCGACCTCACCGTCGACGGGGTGCTGCTGGAGCGACCGGTGTCCCCGTTCAGCAGGGCGGCACAGCGACCCGGAGCCGATGGCTGACGTCGCACCGTCAGCGAGGCAACGCGTCGTCGAGGGCCTTCCCGGCGTCGCTGAAGGCGTGCTTCGGCGCTGCCATGAGCAGCGCGGCGGCGAGGAAGGAGGCGCCGGCACAGACGGCCCAGACGGTGAGGTAGCCGCTGAGAGGTGCGACCTGCTCCGAGGTCGCATCCAGCGACCCGGTGGCGGTCAGGGCGATCGCGAAGATCGCCGAGGCGATGGCACCGCCGACGGTCTTGGTGCCGTTGGTCATGCCGGTGGCGATCCCGGTGCGTTCGGGTGGCGCCGCAGCGGCCGCGGCTGCAGGCAGGGCGGCGACCAGGGCGCCCGAGCCGAGGCCGGCGATGCCCATGTTGATCAGCGCCTGCCACGTGTAGTCGTGGAACGGCAGCCACAGCAGGTAGCCGGTGCCCACCAGCACGCACGCGAGGACCAGGGCGCGGCGTACGCCTCCCAGCAGGCGGGTGGTCAGCGGGAGGGTGAACGCGCCGATGGCCAGGGTGACGACGTAGAGCCCGATCAGGGTGGAGATGAAGGCCGAGTCGGCGCCGAGGCCGTAGCCGCGCTCGATCGGATCTGCCTGGGCGAAGGTCGACAGCGGGATCTGCCCGCCGAGCACCGGGATGCCGAAGAGGAACGCGGTCACCTGGACCGGCCACTGGGCGGGGCTGGAGAGGAGGCGTACGTCGACGATGGGGTCGGGGTGATTGGCCTCGAACCGCCAGAACACCGCGAAGACGACGAGCGAGGCGAGGATCGTCAGCCATCCGAGCGCGCTGCCGACACCGTCGAGGCGCAGCACGACGAGTCCGCCCATGAGCATCCCGAGCGAGACCGTGATCAGGCCGAGGCCCGCCCAGTCGATGCCACCGGAGTCGTCGCCGGGGGCATGCTCGATGCCGAAGAGGATGACGAAGAAGACCGCCGTGACCACGACGGCCGGCAGCGCGAGCAGGAGGTTCATGTCCAGCGTCTCGACCAGCAGTCCGCTGGTGACCGCGCCGATGATCACCGCCAGCTCGAGGAAGCCGACCAGGATCGCGGCACCGCGCCGGGTGAGCAGCTCCTGGCGGCCGCTGGCACGGGTGCGGCGGTGGATGATCGCGATCTCCAGCGGCAGCCACACGACGTAGGCACCCTGGAGGGCCCACCCGATGAGGAACGTCGTGAAGGTCGGTGCGAACGCCAACCACCAGGACCCGAGGGCGGTCACGGCGGTCGAGATCAGCAGGACCTGCTTGTGGCCCATCAGGTCGCCGAGGCGGGCGAGCAGCGGGATGCAGAGCGCGCTGACGATCAGCTGCGCCGCCTCGAACCAGTTGATGTCGCCCTCGCTGATCGAGAGGTGCTCGGCGATCTGCGGGTAGATCGGCGTGTAGTAGCCCTGCAGGATCCCGCTGGCGAACTCGACCAGCACCAGGAAGCCGACGATCGTCGCCAGGCCCTTCACCGCGGTGTGCGCGGGCGGGGCCTGGATCGGGCTGGGCGGGATCTCGGTCATGCCGGGAAGCCTCTCGATCAGCAGGGAGTACCAACGTGCTCCGTCGACGAGGTCGGCGACGCCGATGTGCTCGTCGAAGGAGTGGATCGACTGGCGCTGGGCCTTGGTCATCCGGAACGGGGCGAAGCGGTAGACGTGCTCGCTGATCGCGGTGAAGTGCCGCGAGTCGGTGGCGGCCATCATCACGTAGGGCGTGGCCACGGCCTCGGGGAAGACCTCACCGATGCAGGCCTCGATCAGCTCGAAGGGCTCGTCCATGGGCGAGACGGGGGAGGGCTCGCCCGACTCGACGACGTCGATGCGGATCGAGTCGTCGTCGACGGCCTTGCGGATGTGCTCGACGACGCCCGCCACGGTGTCGCCGACCATCACCCGGATGTTGAGCCCGGCCTTGGCCGTCGAGGCGATCACGTTGAGGGCCGGCGAGCCGCTGAGGGTGGTGGCGGCGACCGTCGTACGCGTCATGGCGGCGGCCTCGGGTCCGGCGGCGAGGAGCGCCCGGGTGACCAGCGGCGCGAGCCGGTCGGCGCGACCCAGCAGCGGTCGCAGCGGGCAGCGGGACGTGCGGAGCGAGGCGGCGCATCAGCTCGAGCGTCGGCGCCGGGGCAGAGGCCGGGAACGGGGACTTCTCGACCCGCAGGATCGCGCGTGCGATGCGGGCGGTGGGGCCGTTCTTCGCCGGCGTCGAGGCGTGCCCGCCGCGGCCCTCGGCGACCAGCTCCAGCGACGTGGTGCCCTTCTCGGTGACGCCGATGACGCCCAGCGGTGCCGTCGACCCCGGGGAACGCGCCCCCGGCGATCGCACCGCCCTCGTCGAGCACCAACCACGGCGTGACGCCACGGGTGCGGAGCACCTCGACGGCCTCGAGCGCCGCCGTACCGCTCACCTCCTCGTCGCAGCCGAAGGACAGCCAGACGTCCTGGGCGGGGGTGTGGTCGGCCTCGAGCAGCGACTCGACCGCGTCGCAGATCGCGGCGACGCAGCCCTTGTCGTCGAGGGTGCCGCGGCCCCAGATCGACCCGTCGTGGATCTCGCCACCGAAGGGGTCGTGCTGCCAGGGAGCCTCGGAGTCGACGGGCACGACGTCGAGGTGCGCCATCAGCACCACCGGCTTCTCGCGCACTCGTGCCGGCCCAGTGGAAGAGCAGCCCGTGCGTGCCGACGCGGGTCAGGTCGAGCCGGTCGTGGAGCAGCGGGAACTGCGCCGCGAGCTCGGTGAGGAGCGCGTCGAAGACGTCACTGTCGACACGGGCGGGGTCGCGGTCGGAGACGGTCGGGATGCGGACGAGGGCCTGCAGGGCGCCCACCACGCGATCAGTCATGGGGTGACCCTAGTAGCGAGTACCGGCTCCGGGGGAGCCTGTGGATGAGGGACCTCTCACCCTCGACTCATGGTCCTGTCATGGACGGCCCCCAGAGTTGCTGGATGTCAGCCGGGAACACCCGGGACCCACACCGAAGGAGGCCCACCATGGCCCGCTCCGGAATCCTCACCGCCCTCACCCCGGCCGTCCAGGCCCGGGGCGCCGGATCCGACAGCAGCGACGACCGACGCCGTCGTCGTCGGCGTCGTCGCCGCCGGAACCGCAGCCGCAGCGGCTCGCGCTCGAGCTGAGTCAGACCCGGCTGTCGATGTCGGCTGCGCCCACGCGGGCGGGTCGGCCCACCCGGGCCCCCGCCCCGCGTCGCGGTGCACGGAAGAAGGAGGAACGCGATGACCCGGACGTCCCTGCGGAGCCGTCTCGCCACTGCGTTGCGCGCAGCACCCGAGGAGTCGGCGCTGGTCGACGTCGCGGCCTCCCTGCGCCTGGTGGACATCGCCCGCCGCTTCTGGCCACGGCTGCGTCCGCTGCGCGGGTGGCTGCTGCTCGGCGTCGTCCTGCTCGCCGCCGCTCCCGCGATCGCCGTCGCCGAGGTGCTCCTCTTCCAGCGATTGGTCGACGACGTCCTCGTGCCGGCCGCGTTCGCGCCGCTCGTCACGCTCGCGCTCCTCTACGTCGGGCTCAACCTGCTGAGCGGCGTCGTCTCCGGCGCCGACGACTACCTCGCGACCTGGGTCTCGCAGCGGTTCCTCGTCGACCTGCGGCGTGACGTCTTCAGCCACGTGCTCGCGCTGCCGTCCGCGGCCCACGACCACCGCCGGCTCGGTGACACCCTGACCCGGCTCACCTCCGACGTCGCGGCCGTCGAGCGCTTCATGGTCACCCAGCTGAGCGAGGGCGTCGGCGCCCTCATCCGGCTCACCTTCTTCGTCGGTGCCCTGCTGTGGCTCCAGTGGCAGCTCGCCCTCGCGGCGTTCGTCGTCGCGCCGCTCTTCTGGTGGGTGTCGCACCCGCTTCGCCGGCCTGACCCGCGAGGTCTCCCGTGAGCGCCGCCGCCGCGGCGGGTCGCTCGGGAGCCTCACCGAGGAGGCGCTCGGCAACGCCGCCCTCGTCCAGGCCTACGGCCGCGAGGACCACGCGGTCGGCGTCGTACGACCGCCA
This sequence comes from uncultured Actinomycetota bacterium, assembly GCA_963778975.1. Classification (GTDB taxonomy): domain Bacteria; phylum Actinomycetota; class Actinomycetes; order Propionibacteriales; family Nocardioidaceae; genus Nocardioides. The sequence continues at coordinate 94,788 of CAVZWM010000022.1, read as the reverse complement.
CAACCGCGCCATCGCCGACGCCGAGCTCGCCGCGAGCCGGATCCGCGCCCTCTTCCTCCCGCTCGTCGACCTGGCCGAGCTGGTCGGCGTCCTCGCTCGTCGTCGACCCTCGGCGTGTGGTCGCTCGCGACCGACCGGCTCACCCTGGGCGGGCTGCTGGCGTTCCTCACCCTGCTGATGCAGTGCTTCGGCCCGGTGCGCGACGCTGGCCGACCTCGTGCCCTCCCTGTTCTCCGCCAGCGCCGGCGTGGAGCGGATCGTCGAGCTCCTCGACGAGCCGGCCGCCGGCGACCGCCCCGGTGCCCGCCGCTGCCCCACGGGCCCGGGCGCGGTCTCCCTGCGCGGCGGTCGCCTTCACCTACGACGGCGCGCGCACGCCGGCGCTGGCGGACGTGTCCCTGGACGTGGCGCCGGGCGAGACGGTCGCCCTCGTCGGCGCCGAGTGGGTCCGGCAAGTCGACCGTCGCGCGGCTGCTGGCCGCGCAGCTGGCTCGCCGGGACCGGCTCGGTGACGATCGACGGGCACGACGTCGCCGACCACACGGCGACGTCCGTCCGCGCGGCGGTGACCCCCGTGCTCCAGGAGCAGCTGATGCTCGACGCGAGCGTCCACGACAACCTCGCGTTCGGCTGCCCGCGGCGAGCCGCACGGAGATCCTGGCCGCGCCCGCGCGGCCGATGCCCACGCCTTCATCGAGCGGCTGCCGCAGGGCTACGACACCCGCATCGGCCAGCGCGGGCGGACCCTGTCCGGCGGCCAGCGCCAGCGGCTCGCGATCGCCCGCGCCCTGCTGCGCCGGGACGCGTGCTGGTCCTCGACGAGCCCACCACCGGTCTCGACGAGGCCGCGTCGCGCCGGCTGATGACGGCGCTGTCCCGCGGCGCCCGCGACCGCACGGTGATCGTGCTGACCCACGACCCGGTCGTGCTCGAGCTCGTCGACCGGTCGTGTCGCTCGACCGGAGCCGACAAGAGGTCGCGTTCTTGACCCCCGGCACTGCGTCGTGACGCCGTCCGGCAGCGCCGCCCGCCGCCCGCCGACCTGCCGCCGGGCTTCGACCGGTCGCGCTGCTCGCGCACGGGCGTCGCCTCGACACGTGGGACGCCTGGGACGACGACCGCCGGACCCGGGGCGTGGTCAAGGTGGTGCGCGCCGACCGGCGCGCCGAGTCGCGGGTCGTCAGGCCGTGCTGCTGGAGGGCCGCCTGGCGACGACGCTCGCCCACCCGCACCTGGTCCGCGGCTACGGCGTGCTCGACGATCCGCCGTCCGTGGTCCTCGAGACGCTGCGGCGGCGCGACCCTGGCCGCGGTGGTCGACGACGGCGCCGCTCGCGCTCGCCGACGTCGCCGAGCTCGGCTGCCAGCTCACCTCGGTGCTCGGCTACCTGCACCGCCACGACTGGCTGCACCTCGACGTGAAGCCCGCCAACGTCGTCGTCGACCACGGCCGGGCCGTGCTGATCGACCTCAGCCTCGCCGGCCGTCCCGGCGACGGCCGACCCGGCGCCGGCACGCGGGGCTACCTCGCGCCCGAGCAGGCGCGCGGGCGCGGGCTGTCCGCGGCGACCGACGTGTGGGGGCTGGGCGATGACGCTGCTCGAGGCGCTCACCGGCGAGCGTGCCGTTCGGCGACGAGGCGACATGGGACATCGCGACGTCGCTGGCCGCTCGTCCACCGGCGCGATGCCGCCGGCGCCGTACGGACTCGACGAGCTGCCCGGGCGAGGTGCGCGTCGTTGCTGGCCGCCTGCCTCAGCCTCGACCCGGCCGAGACGGCCGACGCTGGCGGACGTCGCGGCCGGGCTGGAGCCGCTTCGTCGAGCTCCCTCACCACCCGGCCGCGGTGCACTCAGGTCGATACCGGCCGCGGTGACCACGTCCGTACGCCGCTGCCGGCGGGCCGGTGACCCGGCCTGGCCGGTCGTCGGCCTCGCGGTGGCCGATCGTGATCGCGCCGATCGGCTTGTGGTCCGTCGGGACCCCGAAGGCCGCGCGGAACGTGTCGACGTGCCCGCCGGGACGCCGAAGAAGCAGGCGCCCAGGCCTTCGTCGACCGCGGTCTGGAGGATGAGCAGCGCGGCCATGCCGGTGTCCATCTGCCAGTAGGGCACCGGCCAGCGGCCCTCGTCGCGGTCGTCCAGCCCTTGTCGGGCTCGGCGTAGCGGTCGAGGTAGGCGTCCTTGCTGGCAGCGGCACGATCACGACGGGCGCGGTGCGCATGCCGTCGAGCCAGCCGTTGTGGGTCGCCGGGGTCGGCGACGGTGGACTCCCAGAAGCGGGCCACGTCCTCCGCGGTGTCCAGCACAGGAACGCCCACCCCTGGGTGAAGCCGGCGTTGGGGGCGCGGTGCGCGTGTCGAGCATCCGGTCGACGACGGCGGGGTCGACCGGCTCGGTCGGCGTAGCGGCGAACCATCCGGCGGCGGCGGACGACCTCGTGGAACTCCATGGCGCCACTCTCGCACCACCTGGACGGCTCTGGGATCCGAGACGACTTGCCGCGGCAGTGCGTTGACCGCGGTCGGCGATGCCGGTGGACTGACAGGCATGCCCCCCATCGCGCAGGACTTCGAGCAGATGTGGCGGAACCTGGCACCGGTCGGTCGATCGGCCTCGTCGGGTGGCTACTTCCGCCAGCCCTGGGCCTCGGCCGAGCGCGAGCTGCGGGAGTGGTTCGCCGCCGAGTGCGCGGCCCGCGGCCTCACGGTGGAGACCGACGGCATCGGCAACCAGGTCGCGTGGTGGGAACCCACCCACCCCGCTGGTCCGTGACGAACGGACCCCCGAATCGGCCTCCGAGGGTCCGTCCGTCACGGACTACCGGGGGTGCTGACCGGCTCGCACCTCGACTCCGTCCTCGACGGCGGGGCGTACGACGGCCCGCTCGGCGTGGCGTCCGCGCTCGCGGCGATCGACCTGCTGCGCGAGCGGGGCTTCGAGCCCGCCCGCCCCATCGGCGTCTCGGTCTTCGTGGAGGAGGAGGGCTCGCGCTTCGGCCGCGCCTGCCTCGGCTCCCGGCTGGTGACCGGCGCGACCACCTGGGAGGAGGCCCGCGAGCTGCGCGACCGCGACGGGGTCTTCCTCGCCGACGCCATCGCCGACGCCGGGCTGGACCCGTCGCGAGGCCTGCTGTCGCTGGACCGGGTCGCGACGTTCGTCGAGCTGCACGTCGAGCAGGGCCGCGACCTCGTCGACCGTGACCTCGCCGTGGGGCTGGCCAGCGAGATCTGGCCGCACGGGCGCTGGCGCTTCGACTTCGCAGGACAGGCCAACCACGCCGGCACCACCCGCATGGAGGACCGGCACGACCCGATGCTCACCTATGCGATGACCGCGCTGGCGGCCAACAAGCAGGCCCGCCTGGCCGGGCAGCGGGCCACCTTCGGCCGGATCTCGGTCGAGCCCAACGGCACCAACGCGGTCCCGTCGCTCGTGACCGCCTGGCTCGATGCGCGGGGGTCCTCCGACGACGCGCTGGCCGAGATGGTGGAGCTCATCGCGAAGCAGGCCAGACGAACGCGCCGGCCGCGACGGCACCTCGCTGGTCGTGACGCCCGAGTCGGTGTCGGGGTCGGTGGCCTTCGATCCCGCCCTCGCGGCGCGTCTCGCCGGACTCGGCGACTGGCCGGTCATCCCGACCCAGGCCGGCCACGACGCCGGCATCCTCTCCGACGCCGGCATCCCCACCGCGATGGTCTTCGTGCGCAACCCCACCGGCGTCTCGCACTCGCCCGACGAGCACGCGGAGATGGCCGACTGCCTGGCCGGCGTCGAGGCCCTCGCCGACGTGCTGGCCGAGCTGACCGGGGCGCGGGAGTGACGGCGTACCTGCTCGAACGCGCCTGGGTCTCCGGGCAGGTCCACGACGACGTCCTCGTCGAGGTCGAGGACGGCCGCTTCGCCGCAGTCGACGCCCGGCTCCGACCCGCTGCGCGCCATCCCGGTGCGCGGCCTCGTCGTCCCGGGGTTGGCCAACACCCACAGCCATGCCTTCCACCGCGCCCTGCGCGGCCGCACCCAGCGCGAGCGCGGGACGTTCTGGACGTGGCGCGACCAGATGTACGCCGTCGCCGCGCGGCTCGACCCGGACACCTACCTCGCCCTGGCGCGGGCGACCTACCGCGAGATGGCCGCCGCCGGGATCACGTGCGTGGGGGAGTTCCACTACCTCCACCACCAGCCCGACGGCACGCCCTACGCCGATCCCCACGAGATGGGCCACGCCCTCGTCGAGGCAGCGCGACAGGCCGGCATCCGGCTCACCCTGCTCGACACGCTCTACCTCTCGAGCGGTTTCGGTGCCCCTCCCGAGGGCGCGCAGGTGCGCTACTCCGACGGCTCGGTGGAGGCCTGGGCGGAGCGGGTCGACGGGCTCGTGACAGCGCTTCGCCCTCGCTCGACCGGCGGGCCGCAGGCCCGTGTCGGCGCGGCGGTCCATTCGGTCCGGGCCGTGCCGGCCGCGGACCTCGACGCCGTTGCGGGCTGGGTCGGCGACCGTCCGTTCCACATCCACCTCTCCGAGCAGGTCGCCGAGAACGAGGCCTGCCTCGAGGCGTACGGCGTCACGCCCGCCCGCCTGCTCGCCGATCACGGCCTCCTGGGAGCGACCACCTCGCTCGTCCACGCCACCCACCTGACCGACGACGACATCGCCCTGATCGGCGACGCCGGCGCCTACGCGTCCTTCTGCCCGACCACCGAACGCGATCTCGGGGACGGCATCGGGCCGAGCCGTCGGCTGCACGACGCCGGCGCCCGGCTGACCCTGGGCTCGGACAGCCACGCGGTCATCGACCTCTTCGAGGAGATGCGCGCCGTCGAGCTCCACGAGCGGCTGGCCACCCAGCAGCGCGGGCACTGGACGGCGGCCGAGCTGGTGACGGCCGCGACGACCACCGGGCACGCCTCGCTGGGCTGGGACGACGCGGGCGAGATCGCCGTCGGGCAGCGGGCCGACCTCGTCGTGCTCGACCCGGCCTCGCCGCGGACCGCCGGCACCGGCCGCGACGAGCACACCGTCGTCTTCGCGGCCGCGGCGGAGGACGTCCGCCGTGTCATGGTCGACGGTCGCTGGGTCGTCGAGCACGGCGACCGGGCGGAGATCGGCCGCGAGCTCGAGGAAGCGATCGCACGAGTGTGGGAGGAGCAGCGATGACGACCACCGTGATCACCGGCATCGGCGAGCTGGTCACCAACGACCCGGCCCGCGCCGAGCAGGGTGGCGCTGCTCGGGCTCCTGACCGATGCCGCCGTCGTGGTCGACGGCAGCCGGGTCGCCTGGGTCGGGCCGGCCGACGAGGCGCCTGCAGCGGACGTGCACGTCGACGCCGGGGGTCGCGCGGTCATTCCCGGGTTCGTCGACTCCCACAGCCACCTGGTCTTCGCGGGCGACCGCTCGGCCGAGTTCGAGGCGCGGATGACCGGGCAGCCCTACACCGCCGGCGGCATCCGCACCACCGTCGCCCGGACCCGTGCCGCCACGGACGAACAGCTCACCTCCCACGTCGCCCGGCTGGTCGCCGAGATGCGGGCCCAGGGCACCACCACCGTCGAGATCAAGAGCGGCTACGGGTTGTCGGTCCACGACGAGGCCCGCAGCCTCGCGGTGGCCCGTCAGTTCACCGACGAGACGACGTTCCTCGGCGCCCACGTCGTCCCCGCCGACACCACCCCGGAGGACTACGTCGACCTCGTCACCGGACCCATGCTGGCGGCCGCGGCACCGCACGCCCGGTGGATCGACGTGTTCTGCGAGGACGGCGCCTTCGACGTCGACCAGGCACGCACCATCCTGACCGCGGGCACCGACAGCGGCCTGCGCGGACGGCTCCACGCCAACCAGCTGACGTACGGCCAGGGCGTGCAGCTGGCCTGCGAGCTCGGCCTCGTGGCGGTCGACCACTGCACCTTCCTCAGCGACCTCGACGTCGAGTCCCTCAGCGACTCACGGACGATCGCGACCCTGCTGCCGGGCGTGGAGTTCTCCACCCGGCAGCCCTACCCCGATGCCCGCCGGCTGCTCGACGCCGGCGTCCGGATCGCGCTGGCCAGCGACTGCAACCCCGGCTCCTGCTTCACCTCCTCGATGGCGCTGTGCATCGCGCTGGCCGTGCGGGAGATGCGGATGAGCCCCGCCGAGGCGCTCCACGCCGCCACCGCCATGGGGGCGGCGGCGCTCGGCCGCGACGACGTCGGCGTGCTCGCCCCCGGCACGGGCGGCCGACCTCGTCCTCCTCGACGCGCCGTCGTACGTCCACCTGGCCTACCGCCCCGGCGTCCCCCTCGTGGCGGGGGTGTGGCAGGGCGGCCGCCCGGTCCTCTCCACAACCTCCTGACGTCAGTCCGGCGCGGACCGGCAGCTACCTCAGACGGCCGCCGTACGCCGCCCACCGCGGCATCTGAGGTAGCTGACCGGCGGTGAATAGGGCACGCGCCCGATGTCCGCCCCTACCTCAGGGACGGAATCTCTTCTCACGGCCCCAGACGGGCCGGACGAGAAGAGGAGAAGGACATGTTCATGACCGACAGCTTCCTGGATGCCGAGATCGCCTACCGACAGGACAGGATCCGCAAGGCCTACGGCACACGTCGTTGGAGCCGGACCCGCGCTCGCGCCGACCAGACCCAGAAGTGACCCGCACCGCGATCGGCCCCGCACTGTCGGAGCGGCAGGACACAATGTCCTCCGTGCCGGCGCTGCGGACCACCGATCTCATCGGACGCGATGCCGAGCTGGAGGAGCTCACCTCCCAGCTCGGCATTCGCGCGTCCGAGGACGTCCCGACCGTCCGCTCGATGCTCGTCGCCGGCGACGCGGGCGTCGGGAAGACCCGCGTCCTGATGGCCCTGCGCGACGCCGCGATCGAGGCCGACTGGCAGGTGGTCGCCGGACACTGCCTCGACCTCGCCGACAGCTCGCTGCCCTACCTCCCCTTCTCCGAGATCCTCGGCCGCGTCATGGCCGACCAGCCCGAGGTCGCCGCGCGCGTGCTCGAGCAGCACCCCACGCTCGCCCGCCTCCAGCCCGGCCGGCGCATCCGCAGCAGCGAGACCGCGTCGGGCGACCAGGCCCTCGACCGCGGCAACGTCTACGACGCGTTCGGCGACCTCCTCTCCGCCGTGGCCGAGCAGGCGCCCGTCCTCGTGATCGTCGAGGACGCCCACTGGGCCGACGAGTCCACCCGCGACATGCTCAGCTTCCTCTTCTCCCGGGCTCTTCCCGGCGTCTCGCTCGTCGTCTCCTACCGCGCCGACGACCTCCACCGGCGCCACCCGCTGCGCCGGCAGGTGGCCGAGTGGATGCGGCTGCGCGGTGTCGACCGGCTCCAGCTCGACCCGCTCGCCGCCGACGACGTACGCCGTCTCGTCCGCGCGCTCCACCCCGCCACCATGTCCGAGGCCGAGTACGTCTCCATCGTCGACCGGGCCGAGGGCAACCCGTTCTTCATCGAGGAGCTCGTGGGCGCCGCCTGGTCGGGACAGGTCCCCGGCGAGCTCGCGGACGTCCTGCTGGTCCACCTCGACCGCCTCGACGAGACCACCCGCCGGGTCGTCCGCATCGTCTCCGTGGCGGGGCGGCAGGTGAGCCACGGGCTGCTGGCCGCCGTCTCCGACCTCGGCCCTGCCGAGCTCGAGGGGGCGCTCCGCACCGCGGTCGAGGCCAACGTGCTGGCCGCCTCCCGCGGCGGGACCTACGCGTTCCGCCACGCGCTCCTCGGCGAGGCGGTCTACGACGACCTGCTCCCGGGCGAGCGGGCCCGGCTGCACGCCGACTTCGTCTCCGCGCTGGACGAGGGGCGCGCGGTCGGCACCGCCGCCGAGCTGGCGCCAGCACGCCCGCCGCGCCGACGACCGACCGGTCGCCATCCGCGCCTCCGTCGAGGCCGGCGAGGAGGCGCTGGCGGTCGGCGGTCCGTCGGAGGCCGCCACCCACTTCCTCGATGCCCTCGAGCTGATCGACACTGCCCGCACGCCGGTGCCCGACGTCGACGCACTCGCTCTCGTACGCCGCTGCGCCGAGGCGCTCGTGGCGGCCGGACGCGTGCCCAAGGCGGTCAAGGTGCTGCGCGCCAGGCTGGCCGCGATGCCGTCCGACGCCTCCGACGTCGACCGCGGCCAGATCCTCACGTCGCTCGCCTCGGCCCTGCTGCTGACCGACACCACCGAGTCCCCGCGCGAGACCGCCGCCGAGGCCGTCGAGCTGCTGCGCAACGGCCCACCCAAGCTGCTGGCCCGCGCGCTGTTCGTCCACGCCGAGACGCTGGGCAACCGACGGGTCGAGGAGGCCCGCGGCGCGGCGCTCGAGGCGTTGGAGATCGCCGAGCGCAACGACCTCACCAGCCTGGCCGTCGAGGTCCAGACCACGCTCGCCGGGCTCGCCCCGTCCGGCGGCGCGGACCCCGGCAGCGGGTGGCGGGCGGCCGCGGACCGAGCCCGCCACGCCGGCCTCATCGAACCCGAGCTCCGCGCCCTCTACTTCCTGGGTCGCCTCCACCACGATGGTGGCGACCTCGACGGAGCGGTCGAGGTCTACCGCGAGGTCATCGCGCGCAGCGAGGTCGGCGGGCTCACCTGGTCGCCCTATCCCGCGGAGGCGCGACTGCTGCTTGCCGTCGCGCTGACCCACCAGGGGCGGCTCGACGAGGCCTGGAGCCTGCTCGACGTCACCGGCCAGGACCCGCCCATGGTCTACGAGTGGCTCTTCTTCGCCCACCAGATGCTGATCCTCATCGGCATCCGCGGCGACAGCCACAGCAAGGCCCTGGAGCGGCTCCGCGACTACTGGGGGAGCGACGGACTCACCGCGGTCACCGCGGGCAGTGCCGAGCTGATGCGCGCGGCCGCGGCCGGCGATCCGGTGGGTGCGCTCGCGGTCTACGACGACGTCGTCGCCGTCGTCGTACCCCTCTGGCACGAGTGGTTCCAGGCCCGGCTCCGTCTCGCCACGCTGGTGGTGGGGGCGTTCGCGAGCGCGGCCGCGCACCAGTCGGCCGTCGAGCGCGAGGCATCGCGGGCGGCCGTGGACCGGCTGATGTCCGACGGGGCCAGGGTCATCGACTTCTATGCCCGCTACGAGGACAGCCGCGGCCCCGAATACCGGCTGTGGGTGGCCCGGCGCAGTGCCGAGCACCTGCGCTGGCGCTGGCTCGCCCAGGTGGAGCCACCGTCCAGCGACGAGCTGGTCGAGGCGTGGCGCGCCGCCGAGGCGGCGGCCCTCGCCTACGGCAGCGTCCCCGAGATCGCCCAGACGCGGGTCCGCCTGTCCGCAGTCCTCCGCGCGACCGGCGACGCCGGCGGCGCCCGCGCCGCCGGGGACCAGGCCCGGGAGGCGGCACACGCGATGCGTGCCCAGCCGCTCCTGGCCGAGCTCACCGTCGCGGGTTCGGCGCCGGCCCCTGCCACCGCCACCGGACCGGGCGTCCTCACCCCACGCGAGGGCGAGATCCTCGCGCTCGTGGCCGAGGGGCGCACCAACGGCGAGATCGGCAAGCAGCTCTACATCAGCACCAAGACGGTGTCGGTCCACGTCTCCAACATCCTCGGCAAGCTCGACGCGGCCTCGCGCACCGAGGCGGCCGCGATCGCCCGCCGCGACGGGCTGCTGTGAGTGGTGTCGGCAGGTGCTGCTGAGACTGGTGTGAAAGTTTGGGCCAGTTTCCGTTTCCCGTGGTGCCCAGCGGGTAGGCGGGACTCATCCCGTCCCGAACACCTCGGAGTGAACCCATGCGCACAGGCCAACGCCTGACGATTGCCGTCGCGGCAGCCGCACTGTCCTTCAGCACCCTCTCGGTCGCCCTCCCCGCGGGGGCGGCCCCGGACCCGGCCGACACCCGCCCCGACGCTCCGGTCGGTGCCAGGGACGTCCCGGTGCTGACGCCGCCGCTGGTCGGGTCCCGGCCCGTCGCCTCGTCCGCCCGCGGTGCCGGGGACGTCACCTCGGCCCGGTCCTACCCACGCCCGCGCTTCGCCTTCTGGGGCCAGAAGTACAACCGCATCGACGGCTTCAACTTCGTGACCGCCCACCGCGGCTCCGGCACAGCGGTGCGCATGGACGTGGCCTGGAAGCGCCAGCGGTCCGGCCGCCAGCCGCTCAAGCCCACGGTGTTCGTCCAGCGCCGCATCGACGGCGCCAGCTGGGAGAAGGTCCGTGGCGCCAAGGGCTCCGTCGCTCGCCAGTACGTCACCGCCAAGGTCCCCGCGTACGTCGTCCCGGCCGGTGTCGCCGCCCAGACCATCGACTACCGCCTCAAGACGAAGAAGTCGAAGAAGGGCCCGCGGCGGGCCCGTCGCAGCGTGACGTCCGACGTCGTCACCGTGCGCTACGAGAACCAGGCGATGTACACCGGAGACGCCCTGCGCTTCTACCAGCCGATCGCGGGCCTGTGCCCCAACGCCGTCGTCACCATCGACCAGAGCAACATCACCGAGGACCACGACGCCGTCTTCGACTGGCAGTACGGCATCTCCATGGACGCCGCCGCGCTGGCCCTGCAGAACAACCCCGAGGAGGAGAACCTCGCGATCGCCGTGCACGAGTGCGCGCACATGAAGCAGTTCTACAACTGGGGTGGCACCAACCAGGGCTGGGACCGGCTGGTCAAGCGTTCCGGTGAGGTCTTCGTGGCCGACAGCAACCCGGATCCCGCCGTGCCGACCCCACCCATGCAGCCCGGCTGGGAGCCGCTGGAGCACGCGGCCGACTGCGCCACGCTGGCGATCTACCCCAGCAACCAGCGCACCTACGGCGGCTACTGCAACGGTGCGGAGCTGGCCTCGGCCGCGCTGCTCTGGCAGAACGCGAAGTACTGACGCCTCACCCGATCTCGAAGCGCGTCGTCGGCTTGACCTTGAGGTCGCCGCACGACTGACGGCGGACCGGCCCGGGCTGGGCGATGATCTCCACGCCCGGGTCGCCGCCGGCCAGGACGTGCAGCTCGCGGACCTGGTCGACACCGACTCAGGCCGGCCCTGCCCCGACAGACGTCGATCGGCACCTCACCCCGCTCGACGACCTCGCACGCAGCGACCGCCGTCGTGGTGTCGAGCCGGCCGAGGGTCAGCCCGCTGGGCAGGGCCAGCAGCGTGCCGGAGAACCGATGACCGCCCGAGGTGCGTCGTCTCCCACGTCCCGTCGGGCCACCGCTCGCTCAGCTGAGCGGCGATCGGTCGGCCGATCTCGGCGCAGCAGCGGTCGCGCTTGCCGTTGGTGCAGACCAGCCACAGCCTGTCGTCGTACGGCGACAGGCCGGCGAGGTCGAGGCCGACCAGGTCCTCGGGACGTTCGAGGACCCCGGCGGTCACCTCGAAGGCGCCGTCGACCATCCGGGCGCGGAACACCCGGGTGCCGGGACCGGCGGTGCCGTCGTACCTGCGCAGCAGGAAGACCTTCATCCCGCTCAGCGAGGCGAGGTGGTCGCGGACCTCCTCCGGGAAGCGGTTCTCCGCGACGGCGTCGCGGCCCCAGGGGCCGGGGCACTCGACGAGGAGGTAGTCGGTGTCGGTCGGGGCGGTGCCGACGATCGGCTCGTCGTCCACGACGCTGGCGCCGGAGCACCGGAAGTCAGACATGGGGACCAGTGTCCGGGACGGGTCCCGAGCTAGCCGAGCCGGTCCCTGAGGTCTGTCGGGTGCGGGGGCTGCCAGTCCTGGTCGACCAGTCGCCACGGACCTGGTCACCGCCGTGCGGGACGTGCCGGACTCGGCGTCGGCGAGGTGGCGGGCGGCGCGGTTGGCCTCGGCCTGCTCGCGGTCGGCAGTGACCTCGAGGTCGCGCGCGTCGGTGCGGGCCTCGGCCAGCTCGCGGTGCAGCACGGCGACGCGGTCGGCCTGGGCGGCGATCTCCTCGTGCGGGCGGCCGGCGAGGGCCAGTCTCTCGAGGGAGTCGAGCGCGGTCTGCTCGCGGCGCTTGAGGATCTCGACGGTGCGCTGCGCGGCGTCGGCCCGGTCACCGGCCCGGACGGCCTCCATGGCCTCCTCGGCCGCCTCGCGGCGCAGCTCGCCGAACGTCACCTGGTTGGCGTCGGCGGCCACCAGCTGGGCGCGGTCCTTGTCGGGGTGCACGTCGGCGAACTCGGCCAGCGCGCGGACCAGGTCGCGCGTGCTGGCGCGCCGGATGTCTCGCAGCTCGATCTTGAGGTCGAAGCACTCGCGGTAGGCCTTCCAGCCGGCCTCCCAGCCGTCGAGCTCCTTCTGGGTGGCGTCCTTGATCGTCTCCACGGGCGGCATGATCCGGTTGCCCTGGAGCTCCAGTCCCTTGCCGGTGGCGAGGGCGTGCAGCTGCTCGAGTCCCTCGCGGTGGCGACGCATCACGTCGGAGTAGGCGTTGATGGCACGACCGAGCCCGCGCAGGTTGTCGCGCACGAGCGTCGACTCCTCCAGACGCCGGCCCGCGCGGCCGCGCAGCATGTCGGCCGCCTCGCCGGCGAAGACGTCCTCGGAGAGGGTGGCGGTGCGGTCGAAGGCGTCCACGGCGAGCTCGACCTTGGTGGCCAGCCGGCGCACGGAGTCGCCGTAGGCATCGATCTTGTCCGGCTCGAGCCAGTGGTAGGAGCAGCCGATCGGGTCGCCGAACTGGAGCTTGTCCTGCTGGGTCTCGATCGTGTCGACCAGGATCCGGCTCATCGCGGGTCCACCTGGTCGAGCTTGGCGGCCACCGTGGCGGCCTGGCCGACCATCACGTCGAGCTCGTCGAAGTCGATGATCGAGTCGTCGATGGCGCCGGCGATGGTGCGGCAGCGCCTGGCGATCTGCTCGGAGTCCTCGATGAGGCTGCGCACGCCCTCGACCATGAGGTCGCGCCAGGGGAAGTCGTCGGCGGGATGCTGGACGTCGCCGAGCGCGGACTGCAGCGCCTCGCGCGCGGAGTCCAGCTCTTCCTTGGCGGTCCGCAGCGCCCGCTGGTTGATCGCGATCGGCCTCATGGTCCTTCTTCTCCCCGCGCGAACGGAGTCGAAACATGAAGTCGTGAAATCGGTGAACTACGCCTCGCGAGCACGGCGTACGACGGCCGGGCCCGGGTGTGCTCAGACGTGCCCGGACAGCTGCGCCATCCGCAGCTCGAGGCGCCCGAGCAGGTCGGTGCAGGCCTTCTCGGGCATGGCGGACTTCTTGCCGCCGCCCCGTGCGCAGACCGGCAGCACGTCGATGGAGAGCTTGGCCCCGCCGGCCAGCGCGCGCAGCTCGTCGAGCTTGTCGCCGAAGGGGGAGCCGCTGCCGGGGGAGTAGTAGTGGACGGCCGCGTCGATGTCGTCGGCGAAGAGGTCGGCCTTGGTGACCGCGACGACCAGCCAGGTGGGGCGGTCCCGGCGTACGGCCATGCTCGCGATCCGGTGCGCGGTGATCGACCAGTCCTCGAGCTCGGCGGCCAGCTGCTCCTCACGGGAGGCGGTGGCGGTGCCGCTCGTGCCGCCGCGGCGGCGCGGGGTGGCGTAGCCGTTGGCGACCACGTGCAGGACGCCGTCGACCGGCTCGTCGTGGAAGACCTCGTCGAGGGCGCCGAGGCGGGTGGCGGCGTTCTCGCCCGGCACGACCCGGAATCGGTAGCCACGCAGCCTCGCGTTGCGCCGCGTACGCCGCTCCATCACCGCCGAGCCCACCTCGGGGGTGTCCGCCCCGCCCGACTCGGCGCTCGCGCGTCGCGTGAGCCGGTTCGCGAGACGGGTCTTGCCGACGCCGGTCATGCCCGTGACCGCGACCGTGGGGTAGCGGTTGCGGAGCAGGCGCGAGGCGCGCTCGGGGGCCTGGGAGAACGCGGCCAGGGCACCGGTGGCGAGGGTCGTGCCGATGGCGGCCTTGCCGTGTCGCAACGGTGACTGCATGGCTACATCCTGACCCACGGGTGGGGGTGAGCCCGCTGGCCGGGTCCGGCGATCGACCCTCGACTGGCCTCACGACCACCGATCCCGGAGAATGGCCGTGCCCGTCCGATCGCCCGAAAGGCATGCATGAACACCGAGAACCGCCCCGTGCTGACCGGGCTCGTCGCCCTGGTCGCGGTTGCGCTGGTCATCGGGGTGCTCGGCGGGCTCGGGATCATGGTGGCGGTCAAGGCGACCGGGATCGGCGGCAGCGCGGACGCCAGTGACGACAGCTCGGCCAGCGGCGGCTTCTACCTCCCCCAGCCGACCGACACCAGCACCACCGGCATCCCGGCGCCGGAGGAGACCGTCGACCCCGGCACCGAGACGCCGGAGAGCGAGACGCCCGCCGAGCAGATCTCGCTGGCGGCGACCCAGCAGTCGGTCAGCCCGATGCAGCAGATCGACCTCACCGGCACCTATCCCACCGGTGAGGGCGCGATCCTGCAGGTGCAGCGCTTCGAGGACGGTGCGTGGCAGGACTTCCCGGTCACCATGTCGGTGAGCGGGTCGACGTTCGCGACCTACGTGCAGACCAGCCGGGTCGGGCCCAACAAGTTCCGCGTGATCGACACCGACACCGAGACGCTCTCCAACGAGATCACCGTGACCGTCGGCTGAGGTCGACCTGCCGGGTCCAGTAGCCCACCCAGCCGGTGCCGGCCAGGCCCAGCAGCCCCACGACGAGGCAGGCCGTGGCGAGGGGCGCGACGGCGGCGACCGCGCTGACCAGCAGCGGGCCGCCGGTGTTGCCGATGTCGCCGCACAGGCGCCAGGCGCCGAGGAACTGGGATCTCCCGTCCTCCGGCGCGGCGTCCGCGCCCAGGGTCATCACGATGCCCGAGCCCAGGCCGTTGCCGATCGCGATGATCGCCATCACGAAGGCCACGCCCAGCGCCGAGTCGGTCAGGGGGAGCAGCAGGCAGGCCACGGCCATCGAGGCGACGACGGGGACCGCGACGACCATCCGGCCGCGGGTGTCCATCAACCATCCGCCCGGCCACATGAAGAGGACGTCCAGCGCGGCCGCGCCGGCGAAGATGAGCGAGGTGGTCGCGGCCGAGAGCCCGATGTGGTCGGCCCACAGCGGCAGGAGGCTGAGTCGCAAGGACCGGCTGGCACCGAGGATGACGACAGCGACCCCGAGGGTGGCCAGCAACCGGCGGTGGGCGTGGATCACCGACCACACGCCGAGGTGGCCGCTCTCCTTCTCGGCCGCCCGCTTCTCCGAGCCGAGGTCGGGCATCGTGGCCGCGAGCAGGGACGCGCAGACCGACATCACGGCGCCGAGCCAGAAGACGCTGGTCAGGTCGGTCAGCGCGATCAGGCCGGCACCGATGAGCGGGCCGATCAGGACCCCCACCCGGTAGGAGCCGCCGAGCAGCGACATCGCCCGGGCGCGGTGGGTGATCGGGACGATGTCGATCATGAAGCCCTGGCGGGCGATGAGGAACGCCGTCCAGCAGACCCCGCTGAGCAGCACGGCGACCGCCAGCGCCGCGACCGAGTCGGTCAGCGCCGCCAGCGCCATCGCCCCGGCGTCGAGGAACCCGGCCACGACGAGTGTGCGGCGCTCGCCGATCCGGGCCACGATCGCGCCGGCGGGCAGGCTGGCCAGCAGCATCCCGACACCGGTGAGCGCGACGATCGCCGCCGCCGTGCTCACGTCCGCGCCGAGGTCGCGGGCGCGCAGCGCGAGGACGGGCAGGATCGCGCCGTGCCCGATGGCCGAGACGATCGAGGGGCCGTACGCCACCAGCCGATGTCGCGGAAGCGGAAGTCCGTCTGGGTCCCCGAGGTCACCGGCCCATCCTCTCTGGAGCCCTGGCCGAGCGGTGAGCAGGGCCGGTTCGGGGCGTACGGAACCGGCCTCACTCACCGCTGCCCGGCCCGCGCCTGCCTCGACCAGCGCGGGCGGAGCGGGTCAGGACGAGATCCAGTCGAACGCCGCGAGGTGTTCCGTGAGGTGGTTGTCGGGAGGAGTGCCTAGGCTCGGTCTGTGGCCCACGACACTGACATCGACACCGCCCCCTCCCCGCTCGACCTCCCCGGATCCGGCGACTGGCTCGCCTGGGTCTCCGACCGCGGACGCGACCAGCTGGCCGAGGCGCGTCGGCTGGTCGACGAGCTCAAGGCGGCCCCGCCCGCAGGGGACGCTGGCCGTTCTCGACCGCTGGAACGACGCCCAGGTGGCGATCGGGCACGCGCAGGCGCTGTCCCTGTGGGCCGAGGTGCACCCCGACGAGGCGGTCCGCACCCGCGCCGACGAGGTGGGCCAGGAGGTGCAGAAGCTCGTCACCGACCTGGGCCTGGACCGCGACCTCTACGCCGCCTTCGTCGACCTCGACCCGGACGGGCTCGACGCCGACGCGGCCCGCGTGCTCGAGCACACGCTGCGCGACTTCCGCCGGGCCGGCGTCGACCGTGACGAGGCCAGTCGGGCGCGGCTGCGCGAGCTCAGCGAGCAGGCGGTCAAGCTGTCGCAGGACTTCGGTCGCCACATCCGCGACGACGTCCGCACGGTCCGCCTCGCGCCGGAGCGGCTCGACGGGCTCCCCGACGACTACCGCGCGGCCCACCCCGCCGACGACGACGGCCTGGTCGCCATCACCACGGACTACCCCGACCTGGTGCCGTTCATGACCTTCGGTGCCGACGGCGAGGCGCGCCACGAGCTGTCCCTGGCCGCGGCCAACGTGGCGCTGGCCGGTCAACGACCGGGTGCTCCAGGACCTCCTCGCCGTACGCCGCGAGACGGCGGCGCTGCTGGGCTACGACTCGTGGCCCGACTACGACGCCGAGGTGAAGATGATCGGCACCGGTGCCGCGGTCGCCGAGTTCATCGACCGGATCAGCTGCCCTGTCGCGCGGCCGCGCCGAGCGGAGCTGGCCGTCCTGCTGGAGCGCAAGCGCGTCGACCAGCCGGACGCCGAGAAGGTCGAGTCCCACGACTCGCGCCACTACTCCGAGCTCGTGCGCCGGGAGCAGTACGACGTCGACGGCCAGGTCGTGCGGACCTACTTCGGCTTCGAGGCGGTCCGACAGGGCCTCCTCGACGTCACCGGCCGGCTCTTCGGTCTCGAGTGGACCCCCGTCCCCGCCGACGAGGCCGGCACCTGGCACCCCGACGTGGCGTCGTACGACGTCGGCCTGGCCGGGCGGCGGATCGGGCGCATCCACCTCGACCTGCACCCCCGCGAGGGCAAGTTCAAGCACGCCGCCCAGTTCGACATGGTCGCCGGGCTGGGCGAGCGCCAGCTGCCGGAGGGCGTGCTGGTGTGCAACTTCGCCCGCGGCCTGATGGAGCACGACGAGGTCGTCACCCTCTTCCACGAGTTCGGCCACCTGGTGCACCACGTCCTGGGCGGACAGGGACGCTGGCTCCGGTTCTCCGGCGTCGCGACCGAGTGGGACTTCGTCGAGGCGCCGAGCCAGATGCTCGAGGAGTGGGCATGGGACGCCGACGTGCTCGCGACCTTCGCCCGCAACGCCGACGGCGAGACGATCCCGGCCGAGCTGGTCGCCGCCATGCGCCGCGCCGACCACTTCGGCAAGGGCCTCTACGCCGCCACACCAGATGTCCTACGCCGCGCGCTCCTACTGGTTCCACGCGCAGGAGTCCGACGACCTCACGGCCTTCGGCGACGAGCTGCAGGAGCGCTACTCGGTCTTCCCGCCGCTGGCCGGTGGGCACATGCAGTGCGCGTTCGGCCACCTCGACGGCTACGGCTCGGGCTACTACACCTACATGTGGTCGCTGGTCATCGCCAAGGACCTGTTCTCCGCCTTCGACCGCGACGACATGTTCGCGCCGCAGGTGGCCCTGGCCTATCGCGACAAGGTGCTGGCGATGGGCGGACGCAAGGACGCCGCAGACCTGGTGGCCGACTTCCTGGGCCGGCCCTACTCCTTCGACTCCTGGGCCGCGTGGCTGCAGGAGGAGTAGGGCCGACCCGGAGGGCGGTCAGGACACGGTGACCGCCGTGTCGTCGACCACGAAGCTCGTCTGCAGGGTGGAGTCCTCGTTCATGAGGAACTTCACCGTCACCGACTTGCCCTTGTGGGCCAGCAGGCTGTGCGAGAACTGCGTGTACGCCGAGCTGGTGCCGACGTTGGTGAAGGTCCGCAGCGTCGTGGTGACTCCACCGACGACGATCTGGACCCGGAAGGTGTCGTAGGCGGTCGAGCCCGACTCAGCGGTGTCCGTGCGGATCCAGTAGGACAGGTTGGCCGCGGTGGCGGTCGAGGGGATCGTGACCGTCTGGGTCAGGTTCTCCGTCGACGTGGTGCCGTTGCCGCCGAACCACGCCTTGTAGGAGCCGGTGCGGGCCGGGCGACCGGTGTTGGTGGTGATCAGGCCCGTGGTGCCCGCCCACGATGCCGCGCCGGACTCGAAGCCCGGGTTGAGCAGCACGTTGCCACCGGTGGGCGGCGGCGTGGTGGGAGGCGTGGTCGTGCCACCGCAGGTCGGGTCCGCCGTCTGCGCGGGCACGTTGACCGCGTCCCAGGCGTTCTTGACGGCGTTGAACTGGGCGCAGGTGCTGTCGATGTTCTTGGCCGCGGTGAGCGTCCAGGTGCGGTACTTGAGGTAGCTCGACGACGTGGTCTTCATCAGCATCGCCGTTGTAGAGGACCTTGATCGCCGCCTGCTCGCCGATGCCGGTCACCGAGGTGCCGTCGCACGTGGAGACGCCACCGCGGGACAGCAGGTAGAACCAGTGGTCGCCGGGGCCGGCGGCCGCGTGCACCTCCGCGGTCGGGATCGAGCTGGTGTAGCAGGACGGGTCGCCGACGTTGGCCGGGTTGGAGCCGTCGCGGATCGGGCCCTGGCCGACCAGGTCGATCTCCTCACCGATGGTGTGGTCGGGGGAGTCGTACGGCGCGACCTGGCCGTCGTAGTACTCGGTCGCCGTCGCGAGGGCGTCACCGATGAACTCCTGGGTGCCGTTGCCGGAGATGCCGCCGGGCGTCCTGTCGTCGACGCCGTGGCCGAACTCGTGCGCCACCACGTCGATGGAGGAGATCCAGCGGCCGCCGGTCTGGCTGTGGCCGATCTGGACCTGCGTGCCGTCGTAGTAGGCGTTGACGTCGTTGAGGCCGACGCGGATCGGCACCCAGCCGCCGGTGCCGTTCATGCCGTTGCGGCCGAGCCACGACGACATCATCGCCTTCATCTGCTGCGCGGCGTAGAGCGCGTCGACGCAGCCGGTCTCCTTGCTGGTCGGGTTGCCGTTGCCCCAGAGGTCGTCGGTGCCGCTGAACGTGGCGTTGGTGGCCGCGTCCTGGCACTTCAGGGTCGGTCGCCGTCGGGTCGGTCATCGATGAAGCTGCTGCCCGATCCGCTGGTCGCGATCGAGAGCGGGTTGGGGCCGGAATAGGCGGCGGTGCCGGAACCGTGGGCGATCTGCTCGCGCGACTCGAGGACCTTGCCGTTGGTGGCGTCGACCCAGACCTTCTGCCAGGAGACCTGGCCGCCGTCGGTGCCGCGCACCTCGACCTCGTACGCCAGCTTGGTGCCGGCGTCACGGTGCCAGATGACGAGCTCGGGGGCCGTTGGCGTCGGCGACCTCGTCGACCTGTCCGCGCCGCTTCGGCGGCGGCGCTGCGGCGCTGACCTCGGGCGTGGTGCTGGCGATGCTGACGGGCGCCTCCTGGGCGACCGACGTCCCGACGACCTGGCCGTCCGCCGTTGGCCAGGACGACGAAGTCCCCGCCGACGACGCGCAGGCCCTCGTGGGTCCGCTCGTAGGCCATGGAGTAGATGTCGTTGTCCGCCGTCGTAGGTGCCGGTGCGCACGAAGGCGTCCTGCGAGGCGCGCTCGAGCGCGTTCCCGTGACCCTTCACCCAGGCGCCGGCGGCCTGCTGGGCCTCGAGACGGGGGTCGCCCGCGGAGGGGGCGGCGTCGGCCGGGGTGGCGGTCGGTGCCAGGAACGACGCGGCGACGGCTGTCGCTGCGATACCGGCCAGCGCGGCCAGGCGAGGAGATTTCACTGGGAGTTCCAATCATCGAGTCGAGCCCGGGATGGGCGCGAGGTGGATTGGTGAAGCGGACCAGTGCACAAGTTCGCAATCAGCGGGGTGGCGGGTCAATGGCGCCAGATCTGCAGGTTCGCGCAACGCGTAAAGATGCATGACCGAACAGGAAATTATCCTGTCGTCCGATTATCGGAGACCTGCCGGATGGCGCGAGGCGCCGCGCTCAGTTCGTGAGCACCGCGGGCCGGGTCGGCGTCACGTCCGCGAGGCGTGCGGCCACCGCCTCGCCGAACTGCGCGTGCGCGTCCTCGGTGAGGTGGAGCAGGTCCTCGAGGTAGTCGAGCTCGAGGTCGGAGGTCGCCACGTAGGGGACGGCGTACTCCGCGCAGAGTCGCGCCAGCAGGTCGTCGACCCGCGGGACGGCGCGGGCGCGGGCCGGGGCGGACGCGGGTCCGACGACGACCACGTGCTGGCCGGCCAGGGCCTGCATGAGGTCCCGGAAGCCGTGCTCGGTGGCGCTCGCCGGCTGGTCGTAGTCGTTGAGGCCGCCCTCGACGACGACGAGGTCGGGTCGCGACGACACGGCGGTCGGCGCCCGGTCGGCGAACGAGACCTTTCCGCATCCGCTCGCCCGGGCGCTGAATCCCGATCCGGAGAACCCCGCCACGCGGACCTCGCCGGGCAGCTGGGACGGCCACGAGCGTGAGAGGTCGTCGAGCCCCAACCCGACCGACCACGAGTCGCCGATCACGAGCGTGGACACGCCCTCGCCTGCATCGACGGCCGCTCGCTCGCGCGCGTCGATGCGGTGCTGCTGGCACCGCACGAGCTCTGCTCCGGCGCGGTCGGCCACCTGGAAGGAGATGACGACCCCGAGCAGGAGCATGGCGAAGCCGACGACGACGAGACGACGCACCTTGCCCCGAAGAACCACATGCCCATTGTGCGCTCACCAGGACGCGTGCGCAGACGAATAGTCACACCTCCTCGACATGGCGTACGCCTAGGCTCCGCCTGTGACCGACGCCGACCTGCTCAGGGCCTACGACGACCAGCTCCGCATGGAGGGCGAGGTGGGGCGAGCGGCCGACGTGGTGCGCCACGGGCCGCTGCTGTGGGCGATCTTCGACCACGGCGGCTTCGTGACCTACCGCGACCTCGGCGGGCTCGAGGGGGACGCGCTCGACCGGCTGATCGAGGAGACCGTGGCGTACTTCCGCGATGCCACCGACGTCGCCTCCTTCGAGTGGAAGTCGCGCGGGCACGACCTGCCCGACGACCTCGCCGCGCGACTCGTCGCCCACGGGCTGGTCGCCGAACCCGTCGAGACGGTGATGGTCGGCGAGGCGTCGCTGCTCGCGGTCGACGTGCCGCTGCCGGAGGGCGTCGTCGTACGACGGGCAGGCGAGGGCGGTGACCTCCGCGACGACATCGCCCGGATGCTGGCCGCGCAGGAGGCGGTGTTCGGCGGCAACCGCGGCCCGAGCCTGGAGAGCGCCCTCGCCGAGCTCGAGGGTGGCGACTCCGAGTACTGGCTGGCCGAGGTCGCCGCCACCGGCGAGGTGGTCGCGGCCGGCCGGCTGACCGTCGTGCCGGGCACGTCCTTCGCCGGGGTCTGGGGTGGCTCGACGCTGCCCGAGTGGCGCGGCCGCGGCATCTACCGGGCGCTGGTCGCGGCTCGCGCCCGGGCCGCACTTGCCCGTGGCGCACGCCTGATCAACTCCGACTGCACCGACATGTCGCGCCCGATCCTCGAGCGCTCCGGGCTCGTCGCCGTGACGACCACGACGCCGTACGTCTGGACCCGCTGAGTCCTGTCACCACGCCCCGGACGAGAGTCGCCCAAGAAGTTTCGGGCTCCGGGAATGATCCGGCTGGACCTTGCGTTGAAGCATGTACGTAGAGTTGAGTGACATCGGCTCAACTGTCGTGCCAGAGCGGATGCGAAGCATTCACCGACGGCGGACAACCCAGACCACACAGATCCCGGTTCTCCCGGGTCACAGCAGGAGGTAAGACACATGGCACGAGCGGTCGGCATCGACCTGGGGACGACGAACTCCGTCGTCTCCGTCCTCGAGGGTGGCGAACCCACCGTCATCACCAACGCCGAGGGCGCCCGGACCACTCCGTCCGTCGTCGCCTTCACCAAGTCCGGCGAGGTCCTCGTCGGCGAGGTCGCCAAGCGTCAGGCGGTCACCAACGTCGACCGCACCATCCGGTCCGTGAAGCGCCACATGGGCGAGGACTGGAAGGTCGAGATCGACGACAAGACCTTCACCGCCCAGCAGATCAGCGCGTTCGTGCTGCAGAAGCTCAAGCGCGACGCCGAGGCCTACCTCGGCGAGACGGTGACCGACGCGGTCATCACCGTCCCCGCCTACTTCTCCGACTCGCAGCGCCAGGCGACCAAGGAGGCCGGCGAGATCGCGGGCCTCAACGTGAGCCGCATCGTCAACGAGCCCACCGCGGCCGCGCTGGCGTACGGCCTCGACAAGGGCGACGACCAGACGATCCTCGTCTTCGACCTCGGTGGCGGCACGTTCGACGTGTCCCTGCTCGAGATCGGTGAGGGCGTGGTCGAGGTCAAGGCGACCTCCGGCGACAACCACCTCGGTGGCGACGACTGGGACAACAAGGTCGTCGAGTGGATGGTCACCAAGTTCAAGAACGCCAACGGGGTCGACCTCGCGGCCGACAAGATCGCCAAGCAGCGCCTCCAGGAGGCCGCCGAGAAGGCCAAGATCGAGCTGTCCTCCTCGAGCGAGACCACGATCCACCTGCCCTACATCACCCACGGCGAGTCGGGTCCCCTCCACTTCGAGGAGAAGCTCACCCGCAGCGAGTTCCAGAAGCTCACCGCCGACCTGCTCGAGCGCACCCGCGCGCCGTTCAAGAACGTGCTCAAGGACGGCGGCGTCGCGGTCGACAAGATCGACCACGTCGTGCTCGTCGGTGGCTCCACCCGCATGCCCGCCGTGGGGGAGCTCGTCACCGAGCTGCTCGGCGGCAAGCAGCCCAACAAGGGCGTCAACCCCGACGAGGTCGTCGCCATCGGCGCCGCCCTCCAGGCCGGTGTCCTCAAGGGCGAGGTCAAGGACGTGCTGCTCCTCGACGTCACCCCGCTCTCGCTCGGCATCGAGACCAAGGGCGGCGTGATGACCAACCTCATCGAGCGCAACACGACCATCCCCACCAAGCGCTCCGAGATCTTCACGACCGCCGACGACAACCAGCCGTCGGTCGAGATCAAGGTCGCCCAGGGCGAGCGCCAGATGTGGTCGCAGAACCAGCCGCTCGGCAACTTCGAGCTGACCGGCCTCCCGCCGGCCCCGCGCGGCGTGCCGAAGATCGAGGTCACCTTCGACATCGACGCCAACGGCATCGTCCACGTCTCCGCCAAGGACCAGGCGTCCGGTCGCGAGCAGTCGATGACGATCTCCGGCGGCAGCGCGCTGTCGAAGGACGAGATCGACCGGATGGTCAAGGAGGCCGAGCAGTACGCCGAGGAGGACGCCAAGCGTCGCGAGTCGGTCGAGGCCCGCAACCAGGGCGACCAGCTCGTCTACACGACCGAGAAGTTCCTCGCCGACAACGACGACAAGCTCCCCGAGGACGTCAAGACCGAGGTCAAGGCCGACCTCGACGCCCTCAAGGAGACCCTCGCCAAGGAGGACGCCACCTCCGAGGAGATCGGTGCCGGCGTCACCAAGCTCGGTGAGTCCAGCCAGAAGATGGGTGCCGCGATGTACGCCGCTGCCGAGGCCGAGCAGGCCGCCGCGGGCGGTGCCACCGGGGCGACCGGCGAGTCCGACGACGACGTCGTCGACGCCGAGATCGTCGACGAGACGGCCGAGGGTGACGCTCCGGAGGAGGAGTCCAAGTGACCCACTCCTTCGGTGACGGAGCCGCGGAGATGGCCAACGAGACCGAGGTCGAGGCACCCGTTGAGGGTGCCTCGGCCTCGGCCGGCGCCGCGCCCGACGATGAGCCGACTCCCGAGCCGACACTCGAGTCGGGCGAACAGCTCAGCGAGGAACCTGCTGCGGAGATCGACACCGAGGTCGGCCCGTCCGTCGAGGAGCAGCTCGCCGAGCGCACCTCCGACCTGCAGCGGTTGCAGGCCGAGTACGCCAACTACCGCAAGCGCGTCGAGCGCGACCGCCAGCTGATCTCCGAGAACGCGACCTACCGCGTGCTGGCCCCGATCATCGAGGTGCTCGACACCATCGACCGGGCCCGCGAGCACGGCGAGGTCGAGGGCGGCTTCAAGGCGGTCGCCGACCAGCTCGAGCTGACCGTGTCCAACCTGGGCCTGACCCGCTTCGGCCAGCCCGGCGACGCGTTCGACCCCAACCTGCACGAGGCGCTCAGCCACATGGGCACCGACCCGGAGGTGGACGTCGTCACGTGCCGCCACATCGCCAAGGCCGGCTACAAGATCGGCGACCGCGTGGTGCGTGCCGCCCAGGTCCTGGTCGTCGACCCGGTCGAGGCCTGACCCGAGCCTGACGTCGTACGAGAGGAGGTAGGGAGTGGCTGACACAGACGGATTCCGCAACGACTGGGCCGCCAAGGACTTCTACAAGGTCCTCGGGGTCGCCCAGGACGCGAGCGCGGCCGACATCAAGAAGGCCTATCGCAAGCTCGCCCGCGAGAACCACCCCGACTCCAACCCCGGCAACGACGCCAAGCACGACAAGTTCAAGTCGGTGGCCGAGGCGTACGACGTCGTGGGTGATGCCGACAAGCGCACGAAGTACGACGAGTTCCGCCGGTTGCAGTCCAGTGGCGGCTTCGGCCCCGGCATGGGCGGCGGCTTCGGCGGCGGGGCCGGCGGCGGCTTCAACATCGACGACCTGCTGCGCGACCGCGGCGGGGCCGGAGGTGGGCTGGGCGACATGTTCGGCGACCTCTTCGGCGGCGGCACCCAGCGCCCGCGCACCCAGGCGCGACCGCGCCGCGGCCAGGACGTCGAGAGCTCGGCCACGATCAGCTTCACCGACGCCATCGACGGCGTGACGATCTCGCTGCGCCTCACCTCGGACGCGGCGTGCGCCACCTGTCAGGGCACCGGCGGCAAGCCCGGGACCCGGCCGCACATCTGCCCCGAGTGCGAGGGCGCCGGCTTCGTCGTCGCCGGCACGGGAGGGGCGTTCTCGATCAACGAGACCTGCCCCGCGTGCGGTGGGCGCCAGCTCGTCTACGACGACGCCTGCCCGACGTGCCACGGCAGCGGCCGGGGCACCTCGGCGAGGTCGATCCAGGCGCGCATCCCCGCGGGTGTCAAGGACGGCGCGAAGATCCGGCTCAAGGGCAAGGGCGCGCCGGGGGAGAACGGTGGTCCCGCGGGCGACCTCTTCGTCACGGTCAAGGTCAGCCCCCACCGCGTCTTCGGTCGCAGCGGCGACAACCTCACGATCACCGTGCCGATCTCCTTCGACGAGGCCGCGCTCGGCGCGGAGGTGAAGATCCCGACGCTCGGCGGCGCCCCGGTGACCCTCAAGCTTCCTGCCGGCACCCCCAACGGGCGCACCTTCCGCGTCCGCGGCAAGGGAGCCTCACGGCGCGACGGCAGCAAGGGCGACCTGCTCGCCACGGTCGAGGTCCACGTCCCGGCCACCCTCGACCAGACCGCACGCGAGGCCGTCGAGTCGTTCCGCGCCGCCATGGCGGGCAAGCCCCTCCGCAACGGGTTGTTCGAATCATGAGCGGCACCTTCGGCGTCCCCTCGCCCGACGCGGCCGTCTACGTCATCAGCGTCGCGGCCGAGCTCACCGGCCTGCACCCGCAGACCCTCCGGGCCTACGAGCGCCTCGGGCTGATCGCGCCCGGTCGCACCGTCGGCGGCGGACGCCGCTACTCCCACCGCGACCTCGAGCGACTGCGCCAGATCGCCGACCTCACCGGCGCGGGGATCGGCCTCGAGGGCGTACGCCGGATCATGGCGCTGGAGCTGCAGGTCGATGCGCTGCGCGCCCGCAACGAGGACCTCCTCGCCGAGCTCGAGGCTGCCCGCGCAGCGCTGCGGCAGACGTACGCCGTCCGCGGAGCCGAGGCCGTGGTCAACAAGCTGCCCGTCCTCCACCAGGCCGCCGCCCAGTCCGTCGTCGTCTGGCGCCGCCCGCAGTAGCCCGTCGGTCAGCGAGGTCGTGCCCGCGAGATCGCCGACCTCGGGACGCGCCTCCACGGCTGTCGGTGCGGGCGAGTAGGTTCTGCGTGTGAGTGAGCGATGAGCAAGATGGACGGACTGCGGGCGATGCGCGAGGCCCGCCACGCGGAGATGCAGAAGCGTGCAGGTGCCGCGACGAAGAAGACGGCTGCCCGCCCACCGGTCGCGCCGCCGGCCGCCGCCGCAAGCGCAAGGCCGCGCCGGTCGCCTCCACCAGTGTCGAGGCCGACGCGGACGAGCTCTGCGGTCACCGCAACATGAGTGGTCGCTCCTGCACGCGCGAGCGCGGCCACGCCGCCAAGAGCCACCGCTACTCCTGATCGCGGTCGCCGGCCCGCCTCCACGCCTGGGCGACCTGGGCTGAGCGCGCTCAGCCGGAGGGCCAGTGCCCCGGCCGCTCGAGTCCGGTGGGCAGCCGGTCGCGGCGTCGCCCCGGGCCGAGTTGACCTGGGGCTGGGTCAGGAAGAGGGCTGTCGAGAGGTCGCAGCGGCGTACGTCCGCGTCCCGCAGGTCGGCGCCGAGCAGGTCGACATCAGCGAGGTCGGCCTCACGGAGGTCGGCCTTGATGAGGGTCGCGCCCCTGAGTGACCACCCGCGGTGGTCGCCGGACAGTCGTCGACCGGCCAGGTCGGCGCGTGTCCGGTCGACCGCGTCGGGCCAGCGTCGCCGGACGCGGGTGCTGGCGTCGGCGAGCAGACGCCCCACCCGCTCGTGGAGCTCGTCGACGTCGACCGTCAGCAGCGACTCGGGATCGCCGGCCGTGAGTGCCGCGACCTCGTCCCGTGCGGCGAGGGCGGACGGGTGGGGCGAGCGGCGCGCCACCTCCGAGAGGTGCACGAGCATCTCGTGCAGCTGGCGCATCACGGACAGGACCGCACCCATCTCGGCGAGGTTGTCCTGCTCGCGCCACGAGACACCGGCGTAGGTGACCTGGGAGACCTGCTGCCCGGCACCGAAGCACTCGAAGACGGTGCACCCCGGCCAGCCATCCGCCCGCAGGGACGCATGGATGCCGCACCGGTCGTCGTCGAGCAGGTTGAGGCAGGGGGTCCCGCCGGGCTTGTCGACGCCGAAGCCGGACACCGCGGAGAAGGGCAGCAGCACGCAGCACAGTGCGAAGCACTGGGAGCAGTCGGACTGGAGCACCGGAAGGGTCACGGGACCCACGATGTCAGGAGCGGCTGCCGACGCGGTGCCGGGTCCTCCACGGGTGACACTCAGCCGAGCCGCCTGCGCTCCGTGGAGGTGACCCTGCTGGTGCGGCCCAGGTCGGCGCGCTGGCCGGCTGCTCGGCCGTCGACGACCCCGCCGCCGGAGAGGTAGCGCGGTCTCGCGGTGCGCAGCTGCGGGTAGGCCTGGCCCGCCGACTGCTCGGCGAGGGCGGCCCGGTCAGCGAGCACCAGGGCCGCCGAGGAACCGGCGGCGGCGAAGGCCGGCTCCGACTCGCGGGCGGCCGCCGCCTCGGCCTCCGCCAGACGGGTGGCGATCGCGGAGGCGAACCCGAGCCACCAGGTCCGACGATAGGCGGCGGGGTGCTCCCCGGGAGGCACCCGGCGGCGGGTCAGCTCGCCGGTGCCCTGCACCAGGAGGCTGGTCAGCAGCATCTCGGTGAGGACCAGGTCCGTCGCGTGGCCGAACAGGTGCAACGCGTAGGTGGTCTGCCTCTGCCGGGGCTCGTGCTCTTGCGGAGCACGGCGCTGCATCTCAGGCCGCGCGCCACGGCCGTGCCCAGGCTGGCCTTCTCGTAGGCGTAGGGGGCGAGCAGCTCGACGGTGAGGTCGCCGACCACGTCGCGGCCCGGGTCGCCGGCGGCCAGCAGGGCGGCGTCGACGCCGTGCCGGGCCATGAGCTCGGCGGCCTTGGCGTTGAAGGCCTCGGCCTCGGCCGCGGTGGCTGCCGGATCCTCCGCCTGCGCGAGCAGCTTGCGGATCCTGGCCAGCTTGTCGTCGTTCATCTGCGATCCCCCTCGATGCGGAACCCGCACCATGGCACGGAGCACCGACATCGGGACACCCGCGCCCGAGGGGCTGTGGACAGTCAGCAACGCCCGCGGGTCTCACGCGGGCGGCGGTGTCGTCACCGAGGGGTCAGGCGTACCAGTTGTTCTGGATCGCGAAGGCGTTCACCACGGTGAGGACGAGGAACAGCGCCACGATCACCCGGTTGTCGCCGATCAGCTTGCTCATACATCAACTGTGCCCTGTTGTCCGGAGAATGAAACAGATGGAAGGTAAAGTCTTTCGACCCAGAGTTGAGGGGAATCGACTCAACTTCTGGCGCGTTGCGCCGGGTGGGACCACAGTGGCCCCGTTGAGCATCGCGACCCGAGAGGACCCGAGTTGAGCCAGTTCGGTGCAGAGAAGTTCACCACCCGCAGCCGCGAGGTCATCGAGGCCGCCCAGCTGTCGGCCACGACCGGCGGCAACTCCAACACCGAGCCCATCCACCTGCTCGTCGCCCTGCTGCGCCAGGAGGACGGCACGAGTCGCAACCTCGTCATGAAGGCGGGGGTCGACGCGTCGGCGCTGACGGCCACGGCCGAGGCGGCCCTCCAGTCCCTGCCGCGCGCCACCGGCTCGACCGTCCAGCAGCCCAGCGGCTCCGCGGCGCTGACGCGGGTCCTCGCCTCCGCGCTCGACCTGGCCGGCTCCATGAAGGACGACTTCGTCGCCACCGACCACCTCCTCGTCGCGATCGCCACCGTCGAGTCGCCTGCCCGCAAGGTGCTGATCGACGCCGGGCTCACCGCCGACGGGTTGCGCGAGGCCATCACGGCCGTCCGCGGCAACCGTCGGGTCACGAGCGAGAACGCCGAGGCGGCGTACGAGTCGCTGGAGAAGTTCTCCGTCGACCTCACCCAGGCGGCCGAGGACGGCCGGCTCGACCCCGTCATCGGGCGTGATGCCGAGATCCGGCGCGTCATCCAGGTGCTGTCGCGGCGCACCAAGAACAACCCGGTGCTCATCGGCGAGCCCGGCGTCGGCAAGACCGCGGTCGTCGAGGGCCTGGCCCAGCGCGTCGTCGCGGGAGACGTGCCCGACTCGCTCAAGGGCCGTCGCGTGCTGAGCCTCGACCTGGCCGCGATGGTGGCCGGCGCGAAGTATCGCGGGGAGTTCGAGGAGCGGCTCAAGTCGGTGCTCGAGGAGATCAAGGACGCCGGCGGGCAGGTCATCACCTTCATCGACGAGCTCCACACCGTCGTCGGCGCGGGTGCGGGGGGCGACTCGGCGATGGACGCCGGCAACATGCTCAAGCCGATGCTCGCCCGCGGCGAGCTGCACATGATCGGTGCGACGACGCTGGACGAATACCGCGAGCGGATCGAGAAGGACCCCGCCCTCGAGCGACGCTTCCAGCAGGTCTTCGTCGGCGAGCCGAGCGTCGAGGACACCATCCAGATCCTGCGCGGCATCCAGGAGAAGTACGAAGCCCACCACGGCGTCCGGATCACCGACGCCGCGCTGGTCGCGGCGGCCACGTTGAGCGATCGCTACATCACCGGCCGGCAGCTGCCCGACAAGGCCATCGACCTGATCGACGAGGCGTCCTCGCGGCTGCGCATGGAGCACGAGTCGAGCCCCGAGGAGATCGACCAGCTCCGCCGCCATGTCGAGCGCCTGAAGATGGAGGAGTACGCGCTGGCCAAGGAGACCGACGCCGCGTCGGTCGAGCGGCTCGACGCCCTGCGCCGGGACCTCGCCGACAAGGAGGAGGAGCTGCGCGGGCTCGAGTCGCGGTGGGAGCGGGAGAAGGACCAGCTGCACGGCGAGGGAGAGCTGCGTCGCCAGCTCGACCAGCTCAAGATCGAGGCCGACAAGCTGCTGCGCGAGGGCGACCTCCAGGCGGCCAGCGAGATCAACTACGGCCAGATCCCGACGCTCGAGAAGCAGATCGCCGAGGTGGAGAAGGCCGAGCAGGCCGACGTCGAGCCGCTGGTCGGTGACGAGGTCGGCGCCGAGCAGATCGCCGACGTCGTCGAGGCGTGGACCGGCATCCCCACCGGCAAGATGCTCCAGGGCGAGACCGCCAAGCTGCTGGAGATGGAGACGGTCATCGGCGCCCGACTCATCGGCCAGGCCGCCGCGGTCAACGCGGTCAGCGACGCCGTACGACGCTCGCGTGCCGGGATCGCCGACCCCAACCGGCCCACCGGCTCGTTCCTCTTCCTCGGGCCGACCGGCACCGGCAAGACCGAGCTCGCCAAGTCGCTGGCCGACTTCCTCTTCGACGACGAGCGCGCGATCGTGCGCATCGACATGAGCGAGTACGGCGAGAAGCACTCGGTCTCCCGTCTCGTCGGAGCCCCGCCCGGCTACGTCGGCTACGACGAGGGCGGCCAGCTGACCGAGGCCGTGCGCCGGCGTCCCTACAGCGTCGTGCTGCTCGACGAGGTCGAGAAGGCCCACCCGGAGGTCTTCGACATCCTGCTGCAGGTGCTCGACGACGGTCGCCTCACCGACGGCCAGGGCCGCACGGTCGACTTCCGCAACACGCTGCTGATCCTGACCTCCAACCTGGGCTCCAACTACCTGGTCGACCCGACGCTGGAGCCCGCGGCGAAGCACGAGCAGGTGATGGGTGTCGTCCGGGCGCACTTCAAGCCCGAGTTCCTCAACCGGCTCGACGAGGTCGTGATGTTCGATGCCCTGAGCAAGGACGCGCTGGCGCACATCGTCGACCTGCAGCTCGCGCTGCTGGAGAAGCGACTGGCGGTGCGCCGCATCAGCATCGCGGTGACCGACGCCGCGCGGGCCTGGCTGTCGGAGACGGGCTACGACCCGGCGTACGGTGCGCGACCGCTGCGGCGGCTGATCCAGACCGCCATCGGCGATCCGCTCGCGCGGCTGCTGATCGGTGGCGAGGTGACCGACGGCGGGTCGGTGACCGTCGACGTGGGCGAGGACGGCCTGGTCCTCGCGACCTGACCGTCGTGATCGCGGGCCCGGGCACGTTCCTCAGCGGCCGCTCAGCCGACTGCGGGATGCTGGGCCGGTGAGTGAGTCCTTGGCGGCGCCGGTGCGCCGAGCGTGGTGGCGGCTGCCCGACACCCCGGTGCCCGGCGGCGTGCCCGAGCTGGCGCGCGCCCTGCTCTGGGCGGAGCTCGCGATCGTGCTCCTGCTCTCGCTGGGGCGCTCGGCCGTCTACTCGGTCGTCAGCATCGTCTCGGCGCTGACCGCGCCCGGAGCCCTGTCGTCGCAGGCAGCGAACCTCAACAACTCCCTCGCCCCCGACCGGCCCTGGCTCGACCTGACCTACCAGCTCCTGCGGATCGCCTTCGCGCTGGTGCCGGTGGCGCTGGCGGCGTACCTCCTGGTGCGGTCGGGCACGCGCGTCCGGGACGTCTGGGCGCGCGGTGGTCGCTGGGCGACGTGGGGCGACCTGGGCCGCGGGGCCTGGCTGGCGCTGGCGGTCGGCTCGGTCGGGGTCGTGTTCTACCTCGCGACGTTCGCGCTGGGCACCAACCTCACGGTCGTGGCCCAGTCGCTCCCGGGGGAGTGGTGGCAGGTGCCGGTGCTCGTCCTCGCCGCGGCCGAGAACGCCGTCCTCGAGGAGCTCGTGGTGCTCGGCTTCGTGCAGGTGCGGCTGCGCCAGCTCGGCTTCGGCGACTCCGCGGCCATCGGGCTCGCCGCGCTGTTGCGGGGGAGCTACCACCTCTACCAGGGCCTCGGCGGGTTCGTCGGCAACTTCGCGATGGGACTGCTCTTCGGCTGGCTCTACCGTCGTTGGGGCAGGGTCGGGCCGTTCGTGGTGGCCCACACGCTGCTCGACGTCGGCGCCTTCGTCGGGTACGCCGTCCTGGCCGATCGGGTCGGCTGGCTGCCGACCCTCTGACGTCAGTCGCGCGAGGTACGCCGCAGCCAGCCGCCGCCCCACAGCGCCCACAGCACCAGCACGGGCTGGAAGAACAGCCGGACCAGTCGTGCGCGGTCGGTGTCGAGGCCGAAGGCGTCGGTGCCCTCGACGTACTGCGCGACGTTGCCGGGGAAGATCGCGACGAAGAACGCGGCGAGCAGGCCGCCCACCAGGCGCTTCTGCTGCGGGGCAGCGATGAAGGCGGCGCCCAGGCCGATCTCGACGACTCCGGAGGCGATCACCGTGAGGTCCTCGTCGATCGGG
The DNA here is from genome assembly GCA_963778975.1 of uncultured Actinomycetota bacterium. Classification (GTDB taxonomy): domain Bacteria; phylum Actinomycetota; class Actinomycetes; order Propionibacteriales; family Nocardioidaceae; genus Nocardioides. The sequence goes on along the minus strand of CAVZWM010000022.1, from coordinate 62,665 downwards.
AACCACCCGGGCACCTGGGCCCGGAACTCCTCGCGCTGGGTCGTCAGGTGGAGCACGCCGGCGCCGACCATGGCCGTACCGAGGAGGAGCCGTGCGGAGGTCTGCAGGATCGCCATGCCCCCAGCGTAGGGGCGCGCGTCAGGGCAGCAGGGTGCCGGGATTCATCAGGCCCTGCGGGTCGAGGGCGTGCTTGAGCGCCCGCATCAGGTCGACCTCCACCTCCGACTTGTACGACGCCGCTGCCGCCGCCTTGGTCGAGCCGAGGCCGTGCTCCGCACTGATCGACCCGGCAGCGTCGGCCACGGAGTCGTAGATCGCCGTCGTGAGGTCGTCGGCCGCGGCGCGCAGGGCGTCGTCGTCGCTGTCCCCGGCGACCACCGGTGCGCTGAGGTTGAAGTGCAGGTTGCCGTCGCCGACGTGGCCGTAGGTCACCCGGCGCACGCCGGGCAGGATCGCCTCGATGGCCGGGCCGATGCGCTCGGTCCAGGCGGCGAGGTCGGCGATGGGCAGGGTGACGTCGTGCTTGAGGGTGGCGCCCTCGACCTTCTGGGCCTCGGAGATCCCCTCGCGCAGCGCCCACAGCGCGGCGCGCTGGGCCGGGCTGCCGGCGACGGCGGCGTCCTCGACGAGCCCCCGCTCGACCGCCTCGGTCAGGGCTGCCTCCAGCGGGGCGTCGAGGTCGGACGGTGCCTGCCAGCTCGACGAGGACGGACCAGTCGGCACCGGCACCGGGTGCCGGGTCGTGCGAGCCGGGCAGGTGGGTGAGCACCAGGTCGAGGGCGGTCCGGTTGACGATCTCGAAGGTGGCCAGGTGCGCGCCGGCGTGCGCCTGCACGAGACCGAGGAGGGTCGACCGCGGACGCCACGTCGGCGACCGAGACCCAGGCCGTCGCCCGAGCCGGGGTCGGCGGGAAGAGCCGCAGCACCGCCGCGGTGATGACGCCGAGGGTGCCCTCGGAGCCGATGAAGACGTCCTTGAGGGAGTAGCCGGTGTTGTCCTTGCGCAGTCCGCGCAGGCCGTCCCACACCCGGCCGTCGGGCAGCACCACCTCCAGGCCCAGGGTGAGCTCGCGCGTCATGCCGTAGCGCAGCACCGCGGTCCCGCCGGCGTTGGTCGCGAGGTTGCCGCCGATGGTGCAGCTGCCCTCCGACCCCAGCGACATCGGGAAGAGCCGGCCGGCCTCGGCCGCCGCGGCCTGCACGTCGGCCAGCACGACGCCGGCCTCGACGGTGATCGTGTCCGCGACCGGGTCGACGTCGCGGATCTTCCGCATCCGCCCCAGCGACAGCACGACCTGGGTCCCGGAGGCGTCCGGGACGCCGCCCGCCACGAGTCCCGTGTTGCCGCCCTGCGGCACGATCGCGACGCCCGCGGCGTGGCAGGCGGTGACGACGGCCGCCACCTCGGCGGTCGATCCGGGTCGCACCACCGCGAGCGCCCGGCCCGGGTAGGCACCCGTCCAGTCCACGACGTACGCCGCCATGTCGGCCTCGTCGGTCAGGACGTGCTCGCCGCCCACGGTCTCGCGCAGGCGCTCCAGCAGGTCGTCGGTCACAGGTGTGCTCCTTCTTCGCAGCGGTGTGTCAGCCCAGCAGGACGGCGACCAGGAGGGCCACGGGCAGCGACGCCAGGGTCGTGACGAGGATTGTCTCGCGAGCGACGTCCTCGCCGACGCGGTAGCGGGTGGCGTGCAGGAAGATGTTCTGCGCCGTGGGCAGGGCGGCGGTGATGACCACGCCCAGCAGCACCCGGCCGTCGAGTCCCAGGGCCACCGCGACGGACCAGGCGACGATCGGCATGACGCCGAGCTTGAGGACGCTGATCAGCAGGACCTCGCGGTTGTGGCCGGCCCGGCCCAACGGTGGGCTCAACCGCAGCGCCGCGCCGTACGACATCAGCATCAGCGGGATCGCCGCCCCGGCGAGCATCTCCAGCGGCGACTCGACAGCCGCGGGCAGCCGCCAGCCGGTGAGCGCGAGCACGAGCCCGAGCACGGCCGCCAGCGTGAGCGGGTTGGTGACCAGTCGGCGCAGCGCGGCGAGGACGCCCTCGCCGCGACCGGTGAGCCGGTCGAGGACGATCAGCGCGACCGGCTGCACGAACAGCATCTGCACCAGCAGCGTGGGCACGACGACGGTGATGTCGCCGACGACGTAGGCCGCGATGGCGATGCCCAGGTTGCCGGCGTTGACGTACGACGACGACGAGCGCGCCGATGAGCAGCGGGCCGGTGCCGAGCTTCCAGCGCCAGCCGCGCGAACACGGCGTACGCCGCGAAGCACGCGGCCAGCGACACGCTCGAGGCGACCAGGTTGGCCGCCGCTGCCTCCGAGCTGGACCTGGCTGATCGTGATCACCATCAGCGCCGGGGAGGCGACGAAGAACGCGATCTCACCGAGGGTCCGCTGCGAGCGCGCGTCGAGCACGCCGACGTGGGCCAGCCCGGCTCCGGCGGCGATGACGACGAGGATGGTCGCGAAGCCGATCAGGAGGTCCATGAGGTCTCCCATGCTCGCAGTGGTGCCGCGGTTCCGCCGCGTCGGCCGCCATGCCGGATGGGCAATGGACGATGCCCACCGGTCGTCCCTAGCGTCGAGGAGTGGGAGACGCGACTGTTGTCATGGTGGGCACGCTGCGACCCGAGCTGGTGGCCCGGCTGGAGCAGGACCACGGCGCCCGGGAGCTCGGTGTGCTCGACGCGCGAGGCCGCCGCCGCGGTGCGGGTGGCCGTGACCAGCGGGGTGTGGGGCGTGCGCGCCGAGCACCTCGACCGGCTGCCCGGCGCTCGAGGCGATCGTGAACTTCGGCGTCGGCTACGACGCCACCGACGTCGACGAGGCCACCCGCCGCGGCGATCGTCGTCTCCAACACCCCCGACGTGCTGACCGACTGCGTCGCCGACACGGCCGTGGGCCTGGTGATCGACATGATGCGCGGCCTGTCCGCCGCGGATCGCTTCGTCCGCCGCGGCGAGTGGGCCGACGGTCGTACGCCGCCGCTCGCGCGGCGCGTCACCGGTGCCCGGGTCGGCATCGTCGGCCTCGGCCGGATCGGCCTGGCGATCGCCGCGCGGCTGGAGGGCTTCGGGACCTCGATCAGCTACCACAACCGCAGTCCCCGCACGGACGTGTCGTACACCTATGCCCCTGACGTCGTCGTCGCTGGCGGCCGGGTGCGACGTCCTCGTCCTCGCGGCGGCGGGAGGTGCCGGCTCGCGCCACCTCGTCGACGCCGCGGTGCTCGACGCGCTCGGACCGGACGGGCTTCCTGGTCAACGTCGCCCGCGGCTCCGTCGTCGACGAGGCCGCACTGGTCGCGGCCCTCGAGAGCGGGGCGATCGCGGGTGCCGGCCTGGATGTCTTCGCCGACGAGCCGCACGTCCCGCAGGCACTGCTCGGGCGCGACGACGTCGTGCTGCTGCCGCACGTCGGCAGCGCCACCGTCGAGACGCGGCAGGCGATGACCGACCTGGCGCTGGCCAACGTCGAGGCGTTCCTGAGCAGGGCCGCCTGCTGACGCCGGTCGTCCAGGTCTGACACGTGGCGGTCCTCCTCGGGCGCTTGACGAACTCATGGGATGAGTTGCACACTCATCATACAAGTTCGTGCCGACCCGAGGAACCCCCATGACGCAGACCCTGACCCCCCACGCCACCACTGCCGTGACCGGCGACCGCATCCGCAGCCTCACGCTGTCGCACGTCGTGCTGCCGCTGGCCAACCCGGTCAGCGACGCCAAGGTGCTCACCGGTCGGCAGAAGCCGCTGACCGAGACCGTGATGCTCTTCGTCGAGCTGACCACCGAGCAGGGGCTCGAGGGGATGGGCTTCAGCTACTCCAAGCGGGCCGGCGGCACGGCGCAGTACGCCCACCTCAAGGAGGTCATCGACGTCGCGATCGGCCAGGACCCCACTGACATCGCGAAGATCTACGAGTCGCTCATGTGGGCCGGAGCCTCGGTCGGCCGCTCGGGCGTCGCCACCCAGGCCGTCGCCGCCCTCGACGTCGCGCTCTACGACCTCAAGGCGCGCCGCGCCGGCCTCCCGCTGGCCAAGCTGCTCGGCGCGCACCGCGACTCCTGCCGCGTCTACAACACCTCCGGCGGCTTCCTCCAGGCGTCGGTCGAGGAGATCAAGGAGAAGGCCACCGCCTCCCTCGAGTCCGGCATCGGCGGCATCAAGATCAAGGTCGGCCAGCCCGACTGGCGCGAGGACCTGCGCCGCGTCGCCGCGCTCCGCGAGCACCTCGGCGACGGCGCCTTCATGGTCGACGCCAACCAGCAGTGGGACCGCGCCCGTGCCCGCCGGATGTGCCGCGAGCTCGAGCAGTTCGACCTGGTCTGGATCGAGGAGCCGCTCGACGCCTGGGACCACGTCGGCCACGCCGACCTGTCGCGCACCTTCGACACCCCGATCGCCACCGGCGAGATGCTGACCTCGGTGCCCGAGCACATGGCCCTCGTCGACGCCGGCTACCGCGGCATCGTGCAGCCCGACGCGCCTCGCATCGGTGGCATCACGCCGTTCCTGAGGTTCGCCACCCTCGCCGCCCACCCCGGCCTCGACCTCGCGCCGCACTACGCCATGGAGATCCACCTGCACCTCGCGGCGACGTACCCCACCGAGCCGTGGGTCGAGCACTTCGAGTGGCTCAACCCGCTCTTCGAGGAGCGCATCGACATCCACGACGGCCAGATCTTCGTGCCGGACCGCCCGGGCCTCGGCTTCACGCTGACCGAGAAGATGCGCTCGCTGACCGTGGAGACCGCTACCTTCTCGGCGTGACCCAGGACCTCGCGTGACCACCACTCTCGCCCAGCGCGTGGTCGCCGGCCTCAAGGACCAGATCCTGGCCGGCGACCTCGGCCCGGGCTCGAAGCTGCCGTCGGAGTCGGAGCTCATCGAGGAGTACGCCGTCTCGCGCACCGTCGTCCGCGAGGCGGTGACGCGGCTGCGGGCCGAGGGCCTGGTCGAGACCTAGCAGGGCCGCGGCTCCTTCGTGCTCGCGGTCCCCGAGCCGTCGTCGTTCAGCGTCGAGGCGTCGGCGATCCGCACCCACGCCGACGTGATGGCGATGCTCGACTTCCGCATCGGTGTCGAGAGCGAGGCCGCCGCGCTGGCCGCCTCCCACCACGCGGACGCCGACGCGGCCGCGATCGAGGCGGCGATGTCGGGCTTCACCCGTGCCGGCCACGAGGGGGCGGTCGAGGCCGACTTCGCCTTCCACCTCGCCGTCGCCCGGGCGACCGGCAACCGCTTCTACGTCGACCTGCTCGGCTCGCTCGGCCCGATGATGATCATGCTGCCGCGCACCCGGCTCGACGAGGCGTACTCCATGACCGACGCCTCCCACGTCGAGCGCGTCCAGCGCGAGCACGACAACGTCGCTGCCGCCGTGCTCGCCGGGGACGTCGAGACCGCGCGGGCCGCGATGCGGGTGCACCTGGGCAACACCCGCCGCCGCCTCACCTGACGCCGAGCGGGCACGAATGTCCGCCGGACAGTGCCGAGCGGGCACGAATGTCCGTCTGACGTCGCCGACCGGGCACAAATGTCTGGATATTTGTGCCCGGTCGGCGCGCTGTGAGGCGCATTTGTGCCCGGTCAGCGAGTTTTCAGGCACATTCGTGCCCGCGTCACCAGCGGGCGGTGTTCGGGGTGAACCCCGGCTCGATCGACTGCATGTAGACGGTGTCCTCGCGGCGACGGACGCCGCAGGTGAGGTACTGCTCGTGCAGCACCGCCGAGCGCGTCGCGGTCGAGCTCGACGCCGAGGCCCGGACCGGTGGGCACCGCGACCGACCCGCCCTCGAAGTCGAGGACGCCGGGTGCGATGAGGTCCTGGGTCTTCCACGGGTAGTGGGTGTCGCAGGCGTACGTCAGGTTCGGCGTCGCCGCGGCCAGGTGCGTCATCGCGGCGAGCGAGATCCCGAGGTGGGAGTTGCTGTGCATCGACAGGCCGAGGCCCCAGGTGTCGGCGATCCCGGCGAGCAGGCGCGAGTTCAGCAGCCCGCCCCACAGGTGGTGGTCGGACAGGACGACCTGCACCGCGTCGGACGCGATGCTCGGCGGGAGGTGGTCGAGCGCGATGACGCACATGTTGGTGGCGAGCGGTACGTCGGTGCGCGCGGAGACCGCCGCCATGCCGGGGATCCCGGGGGTGGGGTCCTCGAGGTACTCCACGACGCCGGACAGCCGGTCGGCGACGGCGACGGACGTGTCGACGCCCCACGCGCCGTTGGGGTCCAGGCGCAGCGGCAGGTCGGGGAACGCGTCGCGCAGCGCCTCGATCGCCTCGCACTCCTGTGCCGGCGGCAGCACCCCGCCCTTCAGCTTCAGCGACCCGAAGCCCCAGCCGTCGACCATCCGGTGCGCCTGCGCCACGAGCTGGTCGGGGGTCAGCGCCTCGCCCCAGACGTCGTCGGGCTGGCCGGGGTGGCCGGCCCACTTGTAGAAGAGGTAGCCGCTGAACGGCACCCGGTCGCGGACGGCGCCGCCGAGCAGCGAGCTCACCGGCACCCCGGCCCGTCGGCCCTGGATGTCGAGGCAGGCGACCTCGAAGGGGGAGTGGACGGTGTCGACCGCGGAGTCCACGTCGAGCATCCCGCCGAAGCTGGCACCGGCACCGCCGTCACCGGCCGCGAGCACCCGCGTGACGAGGCGGCGCAGGCCGTGGAGGTCGTACGGGTCGTGGCCGCCGAGCTCGGCGGCGACCGCCTGCAGCCGGGCGACGTGGGCCTCGTCGGCGTACGTCTCACCGAGCCCGAGCAGCCCGTCGTCGGTGTGGACCTCGACGATCGAGCGCAGGGCCCAGGGCTGGTGGACGCCGACGACGTTGAGCAGGGGCGGGTCGGAGAAGGCGACCGGGGTGACGACGACCCGGGAGATCCGGGACGGCGTCATCGGGCGGGCTTGACGGCCAGGACCGGCCCGTCGAGCTCGAGCAGGAGCCGCTGGGCGTCGCTGCCCATGACCAGCTTGCCGACGGGGGAGCGGCGACGGAGGCCGATGACGACCAGTCGCGCGGACGTGCGCTCGACGACCGTCCGGAACGTGTCCACGAGCTCGGCGCCGTGCTCGGCATGGTCGACGGTCGCGCTCACGCCCGCCTCCCGCGCGCGGGCGAGCAGGTCCGCCGCCGCGGTCTCGTCGATCAGGTCGCCGTCGACGGTGCTGCGGCGCCGGGGGCTGTTCAGGATCACCACGTCGTCGCCGTGGGCGGCGGCCTCGGCCAGGCCGGCGTCGAGCGCGGCATCGCCGACGGGGGTGGGCACGTAGCCGATCACGATGGTCATGGTCGTCTCCTTCAGAGGGGCGGTCGCCGTGGTTGCACGGGTGTCGTCAGCGGTGTCGTCGGCGGTGTCGCGGCGAGGGGCGTAGCCGGTGGCGCACGGCCTGGATGATCGGGAACAGGGCGGCGATCAGGAAGAGCGCCAGGATCGTGCCGGAGATGGGTCGGGAGACGAAGCCGGTCGGGTCGCCGTCGAAGATCAGCAGGGCCCGGCGCACGTTGTTCTCGAGGAGGGCCCCGAGCACGAACGCCAGCACCATCGGGCCGGGCTCGAAGCCCACCTTCTTCATCAGGTAGCCCACGATGCCGAAGGCGATCATCACGAAGATGTCGAAGGTCGAGTTGTTGATCGTGTAGACGCCCAGGATCGTGATCAGCGCGGTGATCGGGGCCAGGATCGCCGGCCGCACCCGCAGGATGCGCACGAAGATCCCGACCAGCGGCAGGCTCAGGATGAGCAGCAGCACGTTGCCGATGTACATCGAGTTCACGACGCCCCAGAAGAGGTCGGGTCGCTCCTCGAGCAGCTGTGGGCCGGGCGTGATGCCGAGGACGAGCAGGGCCGCGAACAGCATCGCCATCGAGGCGTTGGCCGGGATGCCGAGGGTGAGCAGCGGGATGAAGGACGAGGTGGCGGCCGCGTTGTTGGCGCTCTCCGGGGCCGCGACGCCCTCGATGGCGCCACGGCCGAAGCGCTCGGGCGTCTTCGAGATGCGCTTCTCGGTGGCGTACGCCGCGAGCGAGGCCATCACGGCACCGCCACCGGGAAGGACGCCGAGGAAGAAGCCGATGACCGACCCGCGCCCGATGGCGGGGCTGGCCTCCTTGAGCTCCTTGCGGGAGGGCCAGATGTTGTTGACGGCCGCGGGCACGTGCACCTTGCCGTGGCGCTCCTCCAGGTTGTAGAGGATCTCGGCGACGCCGAAGAGGCCCATGGCGACGACGACGAAGTCGAGGCCGTCGGCGAGCTGCATGCTGTCGAAGCTGAACCGCTGGGAGTTGCTGAAGCTGTCACGTCCCACGGTGGCGAAGAGCAGGCCGATCGAGGCGGCGATGAGCGCCTTGACGGGATGGCCGCTGCCGATGGTGGCGATGAGCAGCACGCCGAGGAGCGCCAGGGCGGCGTACTCGGCCGGACCGAAGTCGAGCGCCCACGACGCGACCAGTGGGGCGCTGAGGCTGAGCAGGATGATCGAGAAGGTGGCGCCGACGAAGGAGCCGATGGCGGCGATGCCGAGGGCGGTGCCGGCCTTGCCCTGCTTGGCCAGGGCGAACCCGTCGAAGACGGTGACCACCGAGGATGCCTCGCCCGGCAGGCGGAGCAGCACCGAGGTGATGGTGCCGCCGTACTGGGCGCCGTAGTAGATGCCGGCCAGCATGATGACGGCGGCGACCGGGTCGACGGTGACGACGATCGGCAGCAGGATCGCCATGGTGGCGGCCGGGCCGAGGCCGGGCAGCACGCCGATGAGCATGCCGATGAGCACGCCGATGAGGCAGTAGAGCAGGTTCTCGGGCTGGCTGACGACGGCGAAGCCGTCGAGGAACGCGTCCATCGAGGTCGCCTCTCAGATCAGGTGCGGCAGCGGGATGCCGAGGCCGTAGAGGAACAGGGCGTAGAAGGCCGCCACGGTGCCCACCGACACGACGATGGTGCGAGCGCCACGACTCCCCGCCGAGGAACCGCAGCCAGACGATGCTGAGCAGCAGGGCCGGGATCTCGAACCCGATCACCGGGAGCAGGAAGGCGAACCCGACGAAGGTGACGAGGCCGACCAGCGGCAGGAGGCTCGAGCGGCTGAACTGCTCGCTGTCGGTCAGTCGGCGACCGATGACCAGCAGCACGACCGACAGGACGATGATGACCGTCGAGATGACGAACGGCCACAGGCCCGGGCCGGGTCGCCGCAGCGACCCGAGCCCGTAGCCGTAGGCGAGGACCGCGCCGAGGACGCCGATGGCGAGTGTGACGAGCGCAGCCGCGACCTGGTAGGCCGGTCCGCCCGCGGGCGGGCGCTGCTCCTCGAGCTCGTGGGCCACCTCGGCCTCGAGCTCGGCCAGGATGTCCCCCCGGCCGCCGGTGCGGCTGTGCTCGTCACTCATGTCGACTCCTCGGTGATGGTCCGGATGTGGCGTGGGCCGTCACTCGGCCAGGTTGATGTCGTACTGCTCGACGAGGTCGGCGTAGCGCTGCTTGTCCGACTCCAGTGACTCGACGACCTCGTCACCGGGGATCTCCATCGGGGTCAGGCTGTTCTGCTCGTTGAAGGCCTGGTACTCCTCCGTCTCGAACGTCGCCTGCATGCCCTCCCAGATGCGTGTCCTTGACGTCCTGAGGAGTGCCCTTCGGCGTGGTCATGAAGCGGTACTGGTAGACCTCGACGTCGACACCCTGCTCCGTGGCGGTCGGCACGTCCGGGAGGGCGTCGATGCGCTCGGGAGCGAAGACCGAGAGGGCGGTGATCTTGCCGCTCTCGATGTTCTCCCGGGCCTCGCCGACCTGCAGGCAGGCGGTGTCGACCTGGTTGCCGAGCAGCGCGGTCAGTGCCGGTGCACCACCGTCGAAGGGCACGGCCTCCGAGTCGATGTCGGCGGTCGAGTAGGTGAGCGCGCAGGAGAGCTGCGAGCCGGTGCCGACGCCGGTGGTGCCGTAGGTGACCTTCTTGCCGGCGCTCTTGACGTCGTCGATGGTCGTCCAGCCGTTGTCGACGTTGGTCACCAGGACGTAGTCGTCGCGGGAGACGCCCCCGACGACGTCGAAGTCGTCGATGTTGGTGACCTCTTCCTCGGCCACGGCCAGCGGCGTGATGGCGAAGAGCGAGGCGTTCTGGATGGCGATGATGTTGCCGTCGGGCTCGGCCTGCTCGACCTCGGCCGCCGCGAGGGCGCCGTTGGAGCCGGACCGGTTGATCACGGAGAAGGTCTCGCCCAGCTCGTCCGTCAGGCCGGTGGCGACCTGGCGGGAGATCAGGTCGCTCGAGCCGCCGGGGTCGGCGCCGACGTACATCTCGACCGAGCCGGAGGGGTACTCGCCGCCGTCGTCCCCGCCGGTCGTGTTCGAGACGCCGCCGCAGGCGGACAGGGCGAGGGCCGCGCCGGTGGCGATCGCCGCGAGGCTGAGGGTCTGCTTGCGCATGGTGGGCTCCTTGATCGGGGTGTGACCACCGACACTAGGATCGCACCATGATGCCCGTCCAAGCCCGATTGGGCATGGACTGATCCACCCCGTGCATCGTAGGGTCGCCTCGTGATCACCCTCGACCAGGTGCGTTCCTTCGTCGCGGTCGCCGAGGAGCTGCACTTCGGTCGCGCCGCCGAACGGCTCCAGATGACCCAGCCGCCGCTGTCGCGGCAGATCCAGAAGCTGGAGAAGTCCGTCGGCGCGCGGCTCCTCGAGCGCGACAACCGGCGCGTCGAGCTGACCGGTGCCGGCGCGGCCTTCCTCGACGAGGCCTACCGTCTCCTCAACCTGGTCGAAGGCGCTGGCGACCTCGCGCGGCGCGTCGACGCGGGCGCGGCGGGCGTCGTACGCCTCGGGTTCACGGCCGTCTCCGCGATCTCGATCCTCGGGCCGCTGCTGCGTCGCCTGACCGCCGAGCTGCCCGACGTCGAGGTGATGTTGAGCGAGCGGGTGACCGGCGCCCAGGTCGACGGCATCCGCCGCGGCGAGCTCGACATCGGCCTGGCCCGTCCGCCGTTCGACACCTCGCTCATGCGCTCGCGCGTGGTCCTGCGCGAGCCGCTCATGGCCGTCGTGCCCGAGGGGCACCCGCTCACCGCGGCTCGACCGGTCCGCTGACGCCGACGGACTTCGAGGGACAGACGGTCATCGGCTACCACCCCGACCAGTCGCGCTACTTCCACGAGCTGTCGGTGCGGTTCCTCGCCAACGCCCACCCGCGCCTCGACCAGCGCGTGCACCAGGTGCTGACGGCGATGCTCCTGGTCGCGGCCGACCGCGGCCTCACCCTCGCGCCGGCGTCCGCGGCGTCGCTCGGCGTGTCCGGGCGTCGTCTTCCTGCCGCTCGACCACGGCGGCGGTGACACCCGGCTCGACGCCGACCCCGAGCGGCCGGTCGAGCTGCACGCGATCTGGTCGCGCGAGTCGGTGAGCCCGGTCGTACGACGCGTGCTCGACGTGATCAGTGCGATGCCCACCGGGTGATCCGGACTCCGACGCCATACCCCTCATGCATCACCAGATACAAAATCGGGCTTGGACAGGCATCGTCGCGCGTCCCTAGCGTGGTGATCACCGCCACACCACAACCGAAGGACGCGACGTGACCGCCTACAGCCCGACCGACCTGGCCGCCCAGCTCAAGAGCGGCCTGCTCTCCTTCCCGGTCACGCACTTCACCGACGGACCTGTCCTTCGACGAGGCGGGCTACCGCAAGCACCTGGCCTGGCTGGCCGAGTATCCCGGTCGCCGGGCTCTTCGCCGCCGGCGGGACGGGCGAGGGCTTCTGCCTCACCAACGAGGAGACCGACGCCGTGGTGCGCGCGGCCGTCGACGAGGTCGCCGGCGCCGTACCCGTCCTCGCGCCTGCGACGGGCTCCACGCTCAACGCCGTCGCCCAGGCCAAGGCTGCCGAGGCGGCCGGGGCCGACGGCCTGCTGCTGATGCCGCCCTACCTGACCGAGGCCGGCCAGAAGGGCCTGGTCGAGCACGTCTCCCGGGTCTGCGAGGCCACCGGTCTCGGCGTCGTGGTCTACAGCCGCGCCAACGCCGTGCTCAAGGACTACGCCGTCGCCGAGCATCGCCGACCGCAACCCGACGCTCGATCGGTTTCAAGGACGGCGTCGGCAACATCGAGCAGATGACCCGCACCTACGCCCGGGTCGGCGACCGACTGACCTACGTCGGTGGGCTGCCCACCGCCGAGACCTTCGCGCTGCCGCTGCTCCAGCTCGGCGTGAGCACCTACTCCTCGGCGCTCTTCAACTTCGTGCCCCAGTGGGCGATCGACTTCTACGACGCCGTCCGGGCCCAGGACCGCGACGAGGTCTACCGTCGACTCAACGAGTTCGTGATCCCCTACCTCGACATCCGCGACCGCACGCAGGGCTACGCCGTCTCGATCGTCAAGGCCGGGCTCACCGCCGTCGGCCGCCCGGCCGGTCCGGTCCGTCCGCCGCTCTCCGACCTGGCCGACTCCGAGGTCGAGGAGCTGCGACGAGCTCATCGCCCGGATCTCCTGACCACCCCGCACGACGCTCCCTGAGAGGACATCCATGACCGACCAGGCAACCTCGATCATCGCCGGCACCGAGAGCGAGCAGGCCGACGTGGCCGCCGCCACGCACGCCGCGGCCGAGGCGTTCGCGACCTACCGCGCCACCACTCCCGAGCAGCGGGGCGACTTCCTCGAGGCGGTCGCCGCCGAGATCGAGGCCGACAAGGAGACGATCATCGTCGAGGCGGTGCGCGAGAGCGCGCTGCCCGAGGCGCGCATCACCGGCGAGGTGGGACGGACGACCGGCCAGCTGCGGATGTTCGCCGGCGTCGTCCGCCGGGCGACCACCTCGGCGTCCGCATCGACCCGGCACTGCCGGACCGGGCAGCCCCTGCCACGCGCCGACATCCGCCAGCGGATGGTGCCGCTCGGCCCGGTGGCCGTCTTCGGTGCCAGCAACTTCCCGCTCGCCTTCTCCACCGCCGGCGGCGACACCGCCTCCGCGCTCGCCGCGGGCTGCCCGGTCGTCGTCAAGGGCCACCCCGCCCACCCGGTCACCGGCACCCTCGTCGCCCGCGCCATCACCCGCGCCGTCGAGAAGTCCGGCCTCCCGGCCGGCACGTTCTCGTTCGTCCTCGGGCGGGCATCGAGACCGGCCAGGAGCTGGTCACGGACCCGCGGATCACGGCGGTCGGCTTCACCGGCTCCCGCGGCGGCGGGCTCGCGATCGTCGCGGCTGCGGCCGCGCGCGCGGTCCCGATCCCGGTCTACGCCGAGATGTCCTCGATCAACCCGGTCGTCGTCCTCCCCGGTGCCCTCGCGCCGAGCGACGGCGACTGCCCTCGCCACGGCGTACGTCGGCAGCCTGACGCTGGGTGCCGGACAGTTCTGCACCAACCCCGGTCTGCTCTTCCTCCCCTCGGGCGAGGACGGCGACGCCTTCCTCCGCGCTGGCGGGGCAGGCCGTGCGGGCCGCGACCGGCCAGCCGATGCTCACCCCCGGCATCGCCGAGGCCTACCGCAGCGGCAGCACCGCGCTGCGCACGGTGGACGGCGTACGCGTCGTCGGCGAGGGCGCCGCGGGCGGCGAGCACGCCCCGGCCCCCCAGGTCGTCGAGTCCCCGGTCCTCGAGGTGCCGGTGACCGACGAGGTCTTCGGTGCCTCCGGCGTCGTGGTCCGCTTCGACTCCGTCGACGACCTGCTCCCCAGGCTCGCGGGACTGGAGGGCCAGCTCACCGCCACCGTCCATGCCACCGACGTCGACCACGAGGCCGCCCGCGCGCTGCTTCCGGTCCTCGAGGTCAAGGCCGGCCGCGTCCTCTTCAACGGCTGGCCCACCGGCGTCGAGGTCGGTCACGCCATGGTCCACGGCGGTCCGTTCCCGGCGACGTCCGACTCCCGCACGACGAGCGTCGGCAGCCTCGCCATCGAGCGCTTCCAGCGACCCGTCGCCTACCAGGACGTCCCGGCCGCACTGCTGCCCGAGGCCCTCCGCGACGACAACCCGTGGGGCCTGACCCGGCGCGTGGACGGGGTGCTGGAGACGTGAGCACCATCGCCCGGGTCGAGGTCGTGCCGGTGGCCGGCCACGACTCGATGCTCCTCAACCTCAGCGGCGCCCACGGCCCGTTCTTCACCCGCAACATCGCCATCGTCACCGACTCCGAGGGCCGTGAGGGCGTCGGCGAGGTGCCGGGCGGCGAGGCGATCCGGCAGACCATCACCGATGCCGCCGAGATCCTGGTCGGCAGGCCTGTCGCCGGGTTCCGGAGCCTGTTGCGGACGGTCGCGGCCCGCTTCGCCGACCGCGACGCGGGCGGACGCGGCCTCCAGACCTTCGACCTGCGCACGACCATCCACGCGGTCACCGCGCTGGAGTCGGCGTTGCTCGACCTGTCCGGCCAGGCCCTCGGGGTGCCGGTCGCGGAGCTGCTCGGCGACGGCCAGCAGCGGACGAGCGTCCCGATGCTCGGCTACCTGTTCTACGTCGGCGACCCGGACGCCACCGACCTGCCCTACCTGCGCGAGCCCGAGGGCGCCGACGCCTGGGAGCGGGTCCGGCGCGAGCAGGCGCTGACCCCGGAGGCCGTCGTACGCCTCGCCGAGGCCGCCCAGGCCCGCTACGGCTTCGCCGACTTCAAGCTGAAGGGCGGCGTCCTGGCCGGCGAGGAGGAGGTCGCGGCGGTGACCGCGCTGCACGAGCGCTTCCCCGACGCGCGGATCACCCTCGACCCCAACGGTGGCTGGCTGCTCGACGACGCCGTCCGGTTGCTGCAGGGCACGGACGACGTGCTCGCCTACGCCGAGGACCCCTGCGGCGCGGAGGGCGGCTTCTCCGGCCGTGAGGTGATGGCCGAGTTCAAGCGGCGGACCGGGCTGCGGACGGCCACCAACATGGTCGCCACCGACTGGCGACAGATGGCCGACGCCGTACGGACCAACGCCGTGGACATCCCCCTCGCCGACCCGCACTTCTGGACGATGGCCGGCTCGGTCCGGGTCGCCCAGCTCTGCCACGACTTCGGTCTGACCTGGGGCTCGCACTCCAACAACCACTTCGACATCTCGCTCGCGATGTTCACCCAGGTCGGCGCCGCCGCGCCCGGTGAGATCACCGCGCTCGACACGCACTGGATCTGGCAGGACGGGCAGGGACTGACCACGGAGCCGCTGCAGATCGTCGACGGTGCCATCGCAGTGCCGGAGACGCCGGGACTCGGTGTCGAGCTGGACCGCGCCCGGCTGGCCGAGGCGCACGAGCTCTACCTCGAGCACGGCCTGGGCGCCCGCGACGACGCGATGGCGATGCAGTACCTCGTCGAGGACTGGAGCTTCGACCCGAAGCGGCCCTGCCTCGTCCGCTGAGCCACCGCGACCGGGCACGAATGTCCGCTGAAGCGCCGCGACCGGGCACGAATGTCCGGACATTCGTGCCCGGTCGGCGAGCTGGGGGCACATTCGTGCCCGGTCACGTCAGGGGCGCGGGGTCCCACAGCCGGTGGTAGGCGTTGACCGCGGGCTGGCCGCCGAGGTGGGCGTAGAGCACCGTGGAGTCGGCCGGGATCTCGCCGGTGGTGACGAGGTCGATGAGGCCGGCGAGCGACTTCCCCTCGTAGACCGGGTCGGTGATCATCGCCTCGAGCGAGGCGCCGGCCGCGATCGCGTCCATGGTCGACTCGACGGGGATGCCGTAGAGGTCGCCGGCCCAGCCCTCCAGCACCTGGATCTCGTCGTCGCGCAGGTCGCGGCCGAGCTCGATGAGCTCGGCGGTGTGGCGGGCGATGCGGCCGACCTGGTCGCGGGTCTTCTCGATCGTCGCGGAGGCGTCGATCCCGAGGACGCGACGCCGGACGCCGGTGAGGTCCTCGAGTGCGGCGAAGCCCGCGATCATCCCGGCGTGGGTCGAGCCGGTGACCGTGCAGACGACGATCGTGTCGAAGAAGACGCCGAGCTGCTTCTCCTGCTCGGCGACCTCGAAGGCCCAGTTGGCGAACCCGAGGCCGCCCAGCGGGTGCTCGCTCGCGCCGGCCGGGATGGCGTACGGCGTGCCGCCCGCCTCCTCGACCTCACGGATCGCGTCGTTCCACGAGTCGCCGGATGCCGATGTCGAAGCCGCTGCGGGTCGAGGCGGGAGTCGGCGCCCATCATCCGCGACAGCAGGATGTTGCCGACCTTGTCGTTGACCGGGTCGTCCCACGGCACCCACTTCTCCTGCACGAGGCGGCACTTGAGCCCGAGGTGGGCCGCGACGGCGGCCACCTGGCGGGTGTGGTTGGACTGGACGCCGCCGATGGAGACCAGCGTGTCGGCACCGCTGGCGAGCACGTCCGGGACGATGTACTCGAGCTTGCGGATCTTGTTGCCGCCGTAGGCCAGCCGGTAGCTCACGTCCTCGCGCTTGGCCCACACCTGGGCGCCGCCGCCCTGGTCGGCGAGGTGCTTCGACAGCCGCTCGAGGTGGTGGACCGGGCTGGGTCCGAAGGTCAGCGGATGGCGGGGGAACTGGTCGAGCTTCATCGCGGTCCTCCGGGAGCCGGTGCTGCGCAGGGTGGGGAGTCCAGTGTGCCCGCGCGGAGCGACGACGTCAGGACGTGCCCACGTCGGCGTACCCCTCGCGATAGCTCGGCCGGGCCGGTGCCCACCCGGTCGTGCGCAGCCGCGCGTTGGACAGTCGCTTCCCGTGCCCGCGGGCCGGATCCGCGGGAGGCGGCGCGGGTGCCCCGAGCCGGTCGGCGAGGAAGGCCGCCACCTCGCCCAGCTGGGCCGGCTCGTCGTCGGTGCCCGAGGTAGACGGTGTCGGGCTCCGCGTCCATGGTGAGCAGGTGCACGACCGCATCGGCCGCGTCCTCCCGGTGGATGCGGTTGGTCCAGCGGTGGGGGTCCTCGACCCGACCGTCGCGCACCGTGTCGACCAGGCGCGTGCTGTCGCCGCCGTACAGCCCCGAGAGCCGCAGCACCGTCCCGCGGGGCAGCCGGTCGGCGAAGAGCTGCTCGGCCGCGAGCAGCATCCGGCCGGGTCCGTCGGAGGGCTGCGGCGGCGAGGTCTCGTCCTGCAGCGCCGGGTCGCCGCCGTGCACGGCCGTCGAGGAGACGAGCACGGCCCGGCGGGGGACGGTGACCGGTCGCCGCCAGGGCGTCGAGGGCACGCGCCAGCCCGTCGACGTACGTCGCCCGGTAGGCCGCCTCGGTCCGCGGGCGGGCGGTCAGCGCGACCACGAGCAGGTCTGCCCGGAGGTCGGGAAGGACGGGAGTCTCGCGGGTGAGGTCGACGGACAGCCCGTGCAGCGGGGCGGGCACCCGGTCGGCGTTGCGACGCAGGGCCAGCACGTCGTGGCCCAGCGCGGCGAGCCGCAGCCCGATCGCCGAGCCGAGGTCTCCGCAGCCGACGAGGAGGGCGTCCGAGGTCACGCGCGCACCGTACGCCGTGGGCGATTCCCGTGCACCGACGCGAGACTTGTGATGGGCTGTGGCAGCGGTGGGTCCGGGGGGCCCTCCGCAATCGGAGAGTGAGACATGGATCCAGCCCTGGACGGTCGCGAGGCGACGGCGAACCCGTGGTCGGACGCACCGACGCGCGCGTCCCTGCAGGTGGTGGCGGAGAGCGTGGCCCTGCTGTCGGGCTTCCGGCACGCGGTCATCAACGTCCGACGCGGCGAGGTGCTCGAGGTCGTGGCCACGTCGTCGCCTGAGCTGGAGGAGCTGTTGGGCACCTCCATCCCGGTCGAGGTCCTCGAGAGCGAGCTCGCCCGGGCCGACGAGTGGGGCGACCTCAGGTTCGTGCCGCACGACCGGGTCGGCGACGAGGTGCTGCACTACAGCTTCGTCCCCGACGTCGAACCGGGCACGGGACCGCAGGGCTGGCACCCCATGGACCTCCTGGCGGCGCCCATCTACGACGACGAGGGGACGTTGCGCGGCCTGCTGACGGTGGACGTGCCGGTCGACGGGCTGCGACCCGACCTCACCCAGCGAGAGGTGCTGGGACGCTATGCGGGCGTGACGCGTACGTCGGTGCTGATGGCTCTCGAGCGCGAGGAGCTGGAGCAACGGGTCCGTCTGATGACCGAGGTCCGCGAGCTCGTCCGCCGGGCGCTGGGCGAGCCGTCCCTCGAGCTCGTCGTCAAGGCCTGCCGCTCAGGCGTGGTGCGGGCGTTCGACGCGGTCGGCATGTGGCTCTCGGCGTTCGATCCCGACGGAGGGCTGTCAAGCACGTGGTACTCCGAGAGGGGCCACGGTCGGCCGCCCTTCGAGTCGGTGGGTGACCTCGCGAGCAGACTGGCTCGCCGCTACTGGGACGACCAGTACGTCGCCCACTTCTCCCAGACCCACGACGAGCACCCGTGCCTGACCCCGGACGAAGCTCAGCTCCTGCTCGACTTCCTCCGTGGCACCGACATCGGCTCGGTGCTGTTCGTCCCGCTCGGTGCGGGGGCTGAGTGCCTCGGTTTCCTCGTGCTCTCCCGGATCTCGGACGACCCGGCGTGGACGAACATCGAGCACGATGCGGCGCTCGACATCGGCCACGACCTCGGCCGGGCGGTGGCCAACGCCCGCCAGCTCGAGAAGGAGCGGGCCCTGGTGACCGCCCTGCGTGAGATCGACGACTACCGCGCCGAGCTGATGAACACCGTGGCGCACGAGCTGCGCTCGCCGCTGACGGCCGTCATGGGCAACCTCGAGATGGCCGAGTTCGAGGACCAGCTCTCCGAGCCCGGCCGGCGATCGGTCGAGGCGGCGCTCCGCGGTGCGCGACGTATCGAGGCCGTCATCGACGACCTCCTCACGGTGGCCCGCTTCTCCGATCCGCACGTGATCTTCGACCCTGTCCACGTCGACCTTCGCGACGTCGTACGCGACGTGGCGGAGGAGTGCGGGCACGCCGCCGCGGCGAGGAGCATCGTCCTGACCGCAGACCTGCCCGACGAGCCGGTCCACGTGCCTGGACGCGCCGAGGAGCTGCACCGGGCGCTGGCCAACCTGACAGGCAATGCCATCAAGTACTCCGAGGACGGATCGCTGGTTCACGTCCGGCTCGAGCAGCGCGAGCATGACGTCCTGTTGTCCGTCACGGACCACGGACTGGGCATCTCGGACGACGATCAGGCAAACCTGTTCCGCGAGTTCCAGCGCTCCAGCAACCCCGAGGCCCTGCGCCGCCCCGGTACCGGCCTCGGTCTCGTCATCGTCCAGCGGATCGTGCGTCGTCACGGTGGCGACATCGGCCTCGAGTCGCAGCTCGGACGCGGGACCACGGTGACCCTGACGCTGCCGTCTACGCTCGACGGGTGACCCGCTCGACTCGCGTCCTCCAGGCCGACTACCTCGTCGTCGGCGCCGGCGCCCTGGGACTGGGCTTCACCGACACGCTCGTCGACCACTCCGACGCGCGGGTCGTCGTGGTCGACCGCCGCCACGGGGTCGGCGGTCACTGGCTGGAGGCCTATCCCTTCGTCCGGCTCCACCAGTCGTCGTGCTTCTACGGCGTCGCCTCGACGCTGCTCGGCGGTGGTGAGCTGCAGACGAGCGGACCCGAGGAAGGCCTGCAGGAGCGGGCCTCCCAGCCCGAGATCGTGGCCTACTACGCACGCGTCCTCGACAGGCTGGTCCGCACGGGTCGCGTCGAGTTCATCCCCAACAGCGACTTCGACGGCCACCGCACGGTGGTCTCGCGCATCTCCGGTGAGCGCTTCGAGGTCCCGGAGACGTGCCGCATCGTCAACGCCCACTACCTCGCCCCGACCATCCCGGCCGAGGTCCCACCGCCCTTCGCCGTCTCCGACGACGCCAGGGTCGTGGCGGTCAACGACCTCGCGCGGCTGGAGGCCGCGCCGAGCCAGTACGTCATCGTCGGGTCGGGCAAGACCGCGACCGACGCGATCGTCTGGCTCCTCGGGCGGGGGGTCGACCCGGACGCGATCTGCTGGGTACGCCCTCGTGAGCCGTGGATGCTCAACCGCGCCCGCGTGCAGCCCGACCCGGCGGTCTTCTTCGGGCTGGCCGCCGACATCATGCAGAGTGTCGCGACCTCGTCCTCGCTGGACGAGGCGTTCCTGCGCATGGAGGACGCGGGCGTGATGATGCGCGTCGATCGCTCGGTCATCCCGACGATGGCCAAGGCGCCGACGCTCGCCGAGTGGGAGCTCGAGCTGCTGCGGTCCGTCGAGGACGTCGTACGCCGTGGGCACGTGCGGTCGGTCTCGCGTGGTCGCCTCGACCTCGACGACGGCTCGGTCGTCATCGCAGACGACGCGCTCGTGGTGCACTGCGCCGCCGACGGCCTGAAGAACCCGCCGATCGTGCCGGTGTGGCGCCCCGCCGAGATCACCATCCAGCCGATCCGGGCGGGGTTCCCCTGCTTCGGCGCCGCGCTGGTCGGCTACGTCGAGGCCACCCGCGACGACGACGCGGAGAAGAACCGCGTCTGCTCGGCGTCCCAGTTCGGCAACTCGTTGGAGCAGTGGGCCTCGATGAACCTGCTCGGGACCCGCAACACCCAGGCGTTCTCGGCGGAGCCGGACATCAAGGAGTGGGCCGACGGGGTCGCCCTCAACCCGGCACGGGTGCCCGCGGCGTATCCGGGCTCTCCCGAGCTGGACGATGCGCGTGAGCGGTTGGCGGAGCACACGGCGCCGGCCCTGGAGAGGCTCGCCGGGTTCTGCTGAGTATTCAGGGACTCTCGACGCGGCGGGTCAGGCCCGGGACACCCGACGGGTCCCCGGTGACCAGCGCGGCCACGTCGCTGAGGTGTCGCCGCTGGGAACGGCTGTAGGAGCGCATCAGCTCGAATGCCTCGTCCGGGCTGATGCCGTGGATCTGCGCGAGTGCTCCCTTGGCCTGCTCGATGCTCACCCGGCTGTTCAGCGCACCCTGCAGCTGTTCGGTGACCAGCTCGCCCCGCCGGATGGCGCGTTCCTGGAGCAGCCCGATGGTCGCGATGTCGGCCAGCGCCTGCACGATGCGCACGTCGGGCTCCTCCATGCGTGCCGGTCGTGCCGCTGAAGAGGTTGAGCGCGCCGATGACCTGCCGGCGCAGCCGCAGGGGGAAGGCGTGGACCGAGTGGAAGCCGGCCGCGGTGGCGCGAGGGGCGAACCTGGGCCACCGGTCGATCTCGGAGAGGTCGGCCGCCTCCACGACCTTCCCCTGCGAGAAGCAGTCCTGGCAGGGGCCCTCCTCGGCCTGGACCTGGAAGAGCTCGAGCATCTTCGTGCGCTCGTCGGTCGAGGCCATGAGCTGGAGCCGACCGTGGTGGTCCGCCAGCAGGATGCCGGCCGCCTCGGCCCCGACCAGCTCGGACGTGCGGGTGGTCACCATGTGGAGGAACTCGATCAGGTCGAACTCGTCCACGAGGGTGTCGGCCACCTCCACCAGGACCTCCGCGAGCCTCTCGGCAGGTACGTTCGTCATGCGGGGACATCCTTCGCGCAGGGGGCCGGGCTGCAGTGGACCGCGGTGTCATGGTGCATCCGACTCGAGGACGAGTTTACCCGCGAGGATGTCCTCTGCGACCTCGCTGAGCTGCCGATCCTGGGCGTAGGCGTGGGCCCGGATCCGGGCCATCGCCTCGGCGAGGGTGACGCCGAGCTGGACCGTCACCATGCCCTGGGCCTGGTAGCACCTGGTAGCGGGAGTCGCCGGGACCGGGAGCCTGCGCGTCGAGGATCGTCTCGGTCGCCACCTCGGCGAACGTGAGCGCGAGCCCGAGCGACTCCGTGCTCAGCGCCCCGGCCGTGTCGCGGTAGACATCCATGGCACCCAGACGCGCGCCGCCCACCTGGAGGGGGAACGCGAACACCCCGCGCACGCCGTGGTCCCTGGCCGCGCGGGCGTACGCGGGCCACGGGGTTCGCGTCCGCCGCCCGAAGATCGGGCACCAGCACCGGACGCCGGGTGCTGTACGCCTCGAGGCACGGCCCCTCGCCGAGCGAGAACTGCAGCTGCTCGATCCGCTCGATCGGTGACGTGGAGGCGGCCGATCGTCACCTGCACTCCGTCCTCGCCGATCAGGCCGACACCGACGCCGGTCGCCGACAGGGCGTCCGCGGCGGTGCGGCACAACCGCTGCATGCTGCCCACTGCGCCAGGCTCGTCCCCCGCGAGCTGCGGCTGCTCGGCGATCAACGCCCGCACGTCCGCGGCGCGGTCCTGGGGGCGGTTCACGCGCGGACCACTCGTCTGCCGGCCGCACTCGTCACGACGACAACCTCCGGTGGCGCGCCGCCCGGACACCACGGCGGATCGATGGCGGGCTGGTCGCCCTGTTCGGTGATCCTACTCGGGACGCTCTCCGTCGCCACCGCTCCGCTGAGAGTGGACGAGCCTCGGCCTCGGGTACCCGCCGCCCACCCCCACCGGCGCGACGATCGCCTCGGACACGGAGTCGAAGACGGGCAGCGCCCGCCCGAGATGGGTGAGCCGGAGGAGGCTCACCACGTGCCGGGACGGAGCCGCCACGTGCACCGAGCCACCGGCGGCGACAGCCCGGTGCCGCGCCTCCAGGAGGGCCCGGACACCGGAGCAGTCCATGAAGGTGACCCCATGCAGGTCGAGCACGACGAAGCACGGGTCGATGCCGAGCGTGTCGAGGAGCGGGACGGCCTGGAGGTCCAGCTCTCCGGCGACCTCCACCACCAACCACGCACCGGACATCGTGCATCGCGTGCTCACGTCGGGGGCGCGGGAGGACCGGGAGCGTGCGAGGGCGAGCGCGCCGACAGAGAAAGGCGCGCGGTGTGAGGCGTCGTTCGCAACCATGAAGATCCCCATCCCGATGAGGTCGAAGAACGGCGGGGGCTCGGCCGGCTGACGTCCATCATCACACCGGGTGCTGGCCCGTGCCTACCCGTCGTCGTCAGGAGCGCCCACTGGTCCAGACGTCGAGCGCGCCAGGAACTCGTCGACCTCGTCCGCGGTCGGCGCCGACTCCGGGCCGCGCCGCGTCACCTTGATGGCTGCTGCCGCATTGGCGCGACGACAGCCCTCGACCCATGACGTGCCGGCCGCGACCTCGGCCAGCAACGCGCCGGTGTGGGTGTCACCGGCTCCGTTGGTGTCGACCGGCGTCTGCGGATAGCCGGGCACGTCGGTCGTCTCGCCGTCGACGTGGACGGCGCACCCTTCCGGCCCGTCGCGGACGATCGCGACGGCGTCGCCGCGCAGCAGGGGAGCGACGGCGGCGGTGAGTGCGGCGAGGTCGCCGGGAGCGGTCCCGCCGACGGCGGCGAGCAGGTCCTCGGCCTCCTCCGCGTTGCTCGACCAGACGTCGGTGACGTCGAGCATCGCCGCGCGGACGTCGGCGGGGAGCCCGGCGAACGCCGCGCCCGGATCCAGTACGACGACCACGTCGGGGTCGAGCGTCGGCAACCACGCGAGCAGCGGGTCGCGCGTGCTCTCCAGGGCCAGCGAGAAGCCCGTCACGCACACCAGGTCACCGGCCCCCGGCTCGGAGGTGGCGAGCGACTCGACGGTGATCTGCCGCTCGGCACCGAGGGTGGTGACGAAGGTGCGCTCGGCGCTCGGCTCGACCATCACCACGCAGATGCCGGTGTCCCTGTCGGCGACCGGCGCGGCGGAGAGCTCGATGCCCTCGGCGGCCAGCGCGGCGCGGACCAGGTCGCCATGGGGTCCGGTGCCGTGAGCCCCGGCATGCACGCAGTCCGCGTCGAAGCGGGCAGCCGCCACGAGCACGGTGACGGCACCTCCGGCGTAGTCGGTGGCGGTGGTGGCCATCACGTTCTGCCCGCGCGCGGGCAGGTCGGGCACCTCCACCACCACGTCGACCAGGGCCTGGCCGGTGTGGATGACCCGGCTCATCGGGGTCCCCGACGAGTTGTCGGACGGCGGAGCGCATCGGGGGAGACCGGGAACTCGGTGGGGTGGTTCATCCGAGGAGCTCCTCGACGGTCGCGAGGGTGATCTGCGGCGGGTAGAGGGCCATCACGTCGAGGGCCGCCCGGTGGTTCGCCGGGGTCGAGCCGGCACACGCGTCGGTGACCACGGTGATCGTCGCGCCGGCGTCGGCCGCAGCCAGCGCGGTCGAGATCACGCAGCAGTCGGTGGAGACACCGGCCAGCACCAGGTGGGGCGTCGGCCCGGTGACGGCGACGAGGTCGGCGCCCCACTTGCCGAAGGTCGGCGCGGTCACCACCGCGGCAGCCGAGTCGGAGAGGTCCGACAGCTCGTCCACGACGTCGAACAACGGGTCGTCGGACGGGACGGCAGCGAAGGGCCACGCCTCGAGGTACGCCGCCCAGCTGCCCACGGGGGCTGTGGGTGCGACCCAGCGGGTGACGACCGTGCGGGAGGCGAACGCCCCCGGCGAGACGTCGTACTGGGTCGACGATGGCGGGGAACATCGGGGATCCCCACTGGCTCGACGGGTCGGCGAAGATGCGCTGCGGGTCGATCACGACCAGCCAGGCGTCGGGGTGCATGCGGGCCAGCCTGTCAGAGGCGGGCCGACGGCCGAGCGCAGGTCGCACGCACATCAGCGGCCGCCGGTCCCCCGACCGGCAGCCGCTGATGGATGTACCGAAGGTGCTACTTCACTTCGGCACGCAGGACCGCGCGCAGCCCGAGGGCCAGCGGGATCCACAACCACACGAGCGTGGTGACGCCGAGCTGCTGCCAGTACTCCGCGGTCATCGTCTGGTCGAACAGGCGGGTGATGGCGTAGTTCACGTCGATCCACGGCTGGAGGTCGGCGAACCACTCCTGGAAGGCGGCGAGCGTTGCGAACGCGACCGGCAGCACCAGTGAGTAGACGAAGTAGCCCACGACCGCTGCGGGCGAGCTGCGGAACAGCACGCCGAGCATGAAGCCCATCAGCATGCCCAGGATGTTGGCCAGCACGATGTAGGAGAACGTCTCGACGCCGATGTCCCACACCGGGTCGAGGCCGGTGATCGCCGATCCCAGCAGGTTGCCGAGCGCTCCGATCGCCAGCGCGGACAGCATCGACACCACACCGATGAGAAGGGTGACCAGCACCTTGGCGGTGATGACCCGGCCGCGCCAGGGCACGAGGGTGTAGGTCGTCAGCCCGGTGCGCTGGCTGTACTCACTGGTCATCGCGAGGATCGCGATGATCGGCAGCACGACCGACAGCGGCATGCCGATCGCGGTGGAGAACGTCTCCTGGGTGATCGCCTCGTCGGGCGCCCAGAGGATCACCGCGGCGGTGGCCAGGACGGCGACGATGCCGACGCTGGCCATCAGCCAGAACCCTGCACGCGTGTCGAAGGTCTTGCGCAGCTCGACCTTGACGAGTCGGGTCATGGGGATGGGGGTGATCGTGCGGGCTGCACGCTCGGCGTGCGCGCCCGACGTCGGACGAGCTGGGGTGAGGGTCGTGGCGGTCATGCTGCTGCTCCTTCGCGGGCGGTGTCGGCGGTGAGCTCGAGGAACATCTCCTCCAGGCCGGCGCCGTCGGCGGCGCGCAGCTCGCGCAGGGCGACGCCGGCGCGCAGCGCCGCCTCGCCCACGAGCTCGGGTTCGGCGTCGACCCGCAGGCCGCCGTCGATCGGGTTGGTGGTGAGCTCGGCCGCGCGCAGGGCGCGGTCGAGGGCCTCGATGTCGGACTGGTGCGGACGAGGGTGCCGGCCGCGGCGAGGAGCTCGGCCTTGGTGCCGCTGGCCACGATCTTGCCCTGGCCGATGACGACCAGGTCGTCGGCGATGACCTCGATCTCGTGCAGCAGGTGCGAGGACAGCAGCACGGTGCCGCCGGTGTCGGCGAAGCCGCGCAGCAGGTCGCGCATCCAGCGGATGCCGGCCGGGTCGAGGCCGTTGGCGGGCTCGTCCAGGATCAGCACCTCGGGGTCGCCGATCAGCGCGGTGGCCAGGCCGAGGCGCTGCCGCATGCCGAGGGAGTAGTCGCGTACGCGGCGACCAGCCTCGTCCTCGGTCAGGCTGACGCGGGCGAGGGTCTCACCGACCCGCGACTTGGGGAGGCCCATCGTCTGCTGCGCGATGGTGAGGATCTCCCGTCCGGTGCGGCCGGCGTGCTGGGCGGAGGCGTCGAGGAGGACACCGACCTCGAGGCCCGGGTTGACCAGGTCGTGGTAGTCGCGGCCCGTGATCTGGCTGCGACCGGACGTGGCCCGGGTCAGCCCCACGATCATGCGCATCGTGGTGGACTTGCCCGCGCCGTTGGGGCCGAGGAAGCCGGTCACACGACCGGTGGCGGCTGTGAAGGACACGTCGTCGACGGCCGTGAAGGCGCCGTACTGCTTGGTGAGGGACTCAACGGTGATCATGGGTCAACCCTCGTGCCCAGCCGCCGACGCGCACATCGGGGACCGTGCCCGGTCGCCCCCTGAGATCGACCCCGAGAAACCCCCGGCCCCACCGATGTACCCCTCACCACCCGGTTGAGACCATGGTGGTGTGAGTCAACCCACCGCGAAGCGTCCACCCCAGGTCACCATGGCCGCGGGGGTGGTCATGTTCTCCTCGGTGCTGGTGCTCCTCACGGCCTTCGAACGGCTCTCCGGGCTGGGCTCGCTCGACACCCGCAACGGCGTCGAGGACATGCTGGCCGAGCCGACGGTCGGCCGCCTCGGACTCGACTTCGACGGCGCGATGCAGATCCTCTACGTCTCCGGCGTCATCGCCGCGCTGTGCGCGACCGCCACCGCGATCCTGGGGTGGTACGTCCTCAAGCCCGACACGTCAGCCCGCCGGGCGATCACCATCCTTGCCGTGCCGCTGTTCGTCACCGGCCTGACCGCCGGGGGCTTCGCCGCCTCCTTCGTCGCCGCCGGCGCGGCCATGCTGTGGATGCAACCGGCCCGCGAGTGGTTCGCCACCGGCATGTGGACGCCCCCGCCCCCGCCTGCCTCGGCTGCGGCCGAGGCGACGCGTCGTACGCCGTGGACGCCGTCGGTCACGCCGGGCGAGCGCCCCGGCACCCAGGCCTTCCAGCACCAGCCGCAGCCGGCGCCGCAGGCCCCCCTCGCGCACCCGGCGCACGCACCGGCCGACCAGCAGCTCCACGATCGCCCGCGGGCCATGGTCGCCGCCTTCGTGCTCACGGTCCTCACGGCCGGGGCAGTGCTGGTCGTCTCGGTGCTCTCGCTCGCCATCGTCGGGCTCTCGCCCGAGCTGATCATGACCGAGCTGGAGCGGCAGCAGCCCGAGCTGGTGGCGGACGGCCTGACCACCGACCAGCTGCGCTTCTCGACCTACGTCTCGGCCGGGGTCGCGATCGTGTGGTGCAGCGTGGCGCTCGCCTTCGCCGGCTTCGCCATGGCCCGGCGCGCCTGGGCCCGCCGCGGGCTGATGATCACGGCGGCGTTCAGCGCGGGCACCTGCCTCCTCGTCGCGCTCAGCGCGCCGTTCCTGATCGTCCCGGCCGTGGCGGCCATGACGACCGTCGCCTGCCTGGGTCGGACCGAGGTCCGCCGCTGGTTCGCACCCGTTCCACGCTGACCGGCTCAGGTCGCACGTGGTGAGATGTACCCATGAGCGAGCAGGAGCCCGGCCCCAGCGAGAACCCCTACGGCCAGCCGACGAACCCCTATGGGCAGCAGCCGTCGACGCCGAACCCCTACGGCCAGGCCTACGGCGAGCCGCAGTCACCCCAGCCGCAGCCCTACGGCCAGCAGCCGCAGCCCTACGGCACCCCCTACTCCCCGTCCGGCGGCGGTGACTCCCGCCCGGGAACGGTCACGGCAGCCGGGTGGATCACGATCGTCCTGTCCGGCCTGAGCGCCGCTCTCTTCGGCATCGTCGGACTGCTCTTCCTCGTCGCCCGCGACTCGATCGTCGCCGAGCTCGAGCGGGTGCCGGAGTTCGAGCAGGCCGACCTCGACCCCGACTCCGTCGTCGGCGTGATGGTGGCCTTCATGCTCGTGCTGGTGATCTGGGCCGTGATCTCGCTCGTGCTCGGCATCTTCGTGCTCCGCCGCTCCAACGTCGCGCGCATCCTGCTGGTGATGTCCGCTGCGGTGGTGGCCGTCGGCTCGCTGCTGAGCATCACCAGCGGACTGTCCGTGGTCTGGCTGATCGGCGCGATCGCGGTCATCGCGATGCTCTTCGTCGGCGGGGCCGGCGACTGGTTCGGCCGCAGGTCGGGACCCGGGGCCGGTGGCTACCAGGGCTACGGCTCCGGGTACGGCGAGCAGCAGCCCGGTTCCCCGTACGGCGACGCACCGGGCGGCTACGGCGGCCAGGGCCAGAACCAGCCCTACGGCACCCCGCCTCCCGGCGGCAACCCGCCGCAGCAGGGACAGGGACCGAGCGGCACCGACTACCCGCCGACCGACTACCCCGGTCGCTGATCAGCGGGTGAGGTCGGCGCCGGCCAGCCGGCGTACGCCCTCGACGATCACGTCCGGCTGCTTGCAGAAGGCCCACCGCACCAGGTGACGGCCGGCCTCGACGTCGTCGTGGAAGCCCTGGGTCGGGATGGCGACGACCCCGGCGCGCTCGGGCAGCGCGAGGCAGAACTCATGCCCGTCGGCCCAACCGAGGTGCGAGATGTCGGTGGTCGCGAAGTAGGTGCCCTCGGGGATGCGGGGCGTCAGGCCGGCGTCCGTCAGGCCCGTCGCAGAGCAGGTCGCGCCGGGCCTGCAGGTCGCGGGCGAGGGCCTGCGGCCAGTCGGGCTCGTGGTCGAGGGCGTGGGCCACGGCCGGCTGCAACGGTGAGCCGGACGTGAAGGTCAGCCACTGCTTGGCCGCCAGCACCGCCTGCACCAGGTGCGCCGGGCCGGTGGCCCAGCCGACCTTCCAGCCCGTGAACGAATAGCTCTTGCCCGCGCTGGACAGGGTCAGCGTCCGCTCCCACATGCCGGGCAGCGTCGCCAGCGGGATGTGTTCGGCGTCGTCGAAGACGAGGTGCTCGTAGACCTCGTCGGTGATCACGACCACGTCGTGCTCGATCGCGACGTCGGCGACAGCCTGCAGCTCCTCGCGCGTCAGCACCGTCCCGGTGGGGTTGTGCGGCGTGTTGAGCAGGATCGCCCGCGTGCGCGGGGTGACGGCCGCGCGCAGCTCGTCGGTGTCGAGCCGGAACTCCGGGGCGCGCAGCGTGACCGGCCGCCGGACGGCGCCGCACATGGTGAGCATCGCGACGTAGGAGTCGTAGTAGGGCTCGAGCACGACGACCTCGTCACCCGGGTCGATGAGCCCCAGCAGGGCGGCCGCGATGGCCTCGGTGCAGCCGGTGGTGACGACGACCTCGCGATCCGGGTCGACCTCGAGGCCGTAGTGGCGCTGCTGGTGGCGGGCGATCGCGGCGCGCAGGGGCGCGATGCCGATGCCCGGGGCGTACTGGTTGGCGCCGTGCTCGAGCGCGTCGACCGCGGCGGCGATGACGGACGGTGGCCCGTCGACGTCGGGGAAGCCCTGGCCGAGGTTGAGCGCACCCGTGCGCACCGCCAGCGCGGACATCTCCGAGAAGATCGTGGGCGGGATGTCGGCCAGGCGGTGGGACAGCCGTGCGTCGGTCATGCCGTCGAACATAGCGAGACGGCACGACCGACGGTGCGGGCCACGCCGCTCAGGACGGGCTGGCCAGCCAGGGGTCCCGCAGGTCGAAGTACGACGTCTCGCCGACGGAGAGCGAGTCCAGCTCGGCCATCACCTTGCGGATCGCCTCCGGCGGCTCCTGCTGCTCACCGGCCCGCGCGTCGGCCTCGCTGGTGAAGTAGATCGCCATCGTCCACTGCGTCGGCGTCGTGGCTGGCGCTCAGGCTGCCGAGGACGTCGGGGCGGAAGTTCTCCCACGCCGGGTCGTCGTCGCTCATCAGCTCGCGCGCCCGGTCGCCGTCGCTGGTGCGGCCCTGCATCACCTGCACGAAGCCGGCCGAGTCGAGGTCGCCGTGGTCGTCGACGTCGACCGTCGGTGCTCTCGTGGAAGACCGGCTCGCTGGTGAAGAGGTCGGCCAGCTGCGCCCACCAGGCGCCCTGCTCCGGGTCGGTCGCTGTTGCGCCGGGCGGCCTCCTCGGAGTCGAACCTGGCCAGCCCGACGAACGTGCCGTCGTCCGTGACGCCCGCCGTGCTGCCCAACCAACCGTCGGCGCCGGGCGCGAGCTCGGCCACCCAGCGGTCGAGCGTTTCCTTGACCTTCGCGGGATCGGAGACCGGTCCCTGGAACACCTGTACGAACATCAGTGTCTCCTCTGCATCGGGGTTCCCCTGCCTACCGATCGACGCTACGCCTGACCGCGGGACGCCGCACCCCGGTCCGGTCCAGTTCCCGGCCGGTCCTTTGGCAGGATCGCCCCATGACCCCAGACGCCGCCCTCGCCGCCGACATCGACGCCATCTGCCGCCTGACCGGCGAGTTCACCCTGCGCTCGGGCCAGGTGGCCGACACCTACTTCGACAAGTACCTCTTCGAGGCCCAGCCCGCCCTGCTCGACCGCGTCGCCGCGCAGATGGTCGGCCTGCTGCCCGAGGGCACCGAGCTGCTCGGCGGGCTCGAGCTCGGGCGGCATCCCGATCGCCACCATGGTGAGCGCGCGCACCGGGCTGCCGGCGCTCTTCGTGCGCAAGCAGGCCAAGGAGTACGGCACCGCCAAGCTCGCCGAGGGCCCGGACGTCGCCGGTCGTCGGGTCACGATCATCGAGGACGTCATCACCACCGGGGGCGCGGTGCGCGACGCGACGAACGCCCTGCGCGAGCTGGGCGCGGTCGTCGAGGTCGTCGTGTGCGCGATCGACCGGTCACCGGCCGGCGAGAACCCACTGGCCGACGTCGGCCTGGAGGTCAGGTCGGTGCTGACGCGCGCGGAGCTGGACGCCGTACGCGGCTGAGCGACGGCGGACGGGCTCAGTCGACGTTGCGGCCGGAGATGTCGCGGTCCGGGCCGCCGTCCTGCGGGCCGATCTCGGCCCCGGGGGCGTGGGTGCGCTTGTGGCGCCACCACTCGTAGAGCGATCGGGATCACCGAGAACGCCAGGATCACGATGATCAGCTTGTCGATGCTCTCGCCCAGGTGGGGGAACGCGTCGCCGAGGAAGAAGCCGAGCAGGCAGATCGAGGCCACCCACAGCACGGCGCCGACGAGGCTCCAGAGGAAGAAGCGGGCCCGGTCCATGCGGGTGACGCCCGCGACGACCGTGATGTAGGTGCGGACGAACGGCACGAAGCGACCGATCACGAGCGCCTTGTTGCCGTGCTTGTCGAAGAACGCCGTGGTCTGGTCGAAGTACTTGCGCTTGATGATGCGGCCGTCGCGCTCGTAGAGCGGCGGCCCGAGCTTGCGCCCGATCTCGTAGCCGACGACGTTGCCGAGGAAGGCCGCGACGGTCAGCATCGCCATCGCGATCAGCAGCTCGACGAAGGGCGGGCCGGGGAAGAGGTCGAGCTGGCCGGTGGCGATGAACAGGCCCAGGGCGAAGAGCAGCGTGTCGCCCGGCAGGATCGGGAAGAACAGCCCGCACTCGACGAAGACGATGACCATGCTGATCCAGAACAGCTCGGCGCCGAACCGGTCGAGCAGCCAGTTGGGGTCCATCCAGTCGATGCCCAGCAGGAGGGGCTGGACGACGATCTGGAGGTCCAGGAGTGCGCTCACCTGCGTCACCCTAGCCAGCGATCCCTAGGGTTCTGGCATGCACGAGGACGAGCGGGCTCCCTACGACCCGATGCCGCACGGACCGCCCGAGGTCGGCGTCGGCCCGTGGGAGGGCGAGCTGGCCGGCGGGTGAGCAGTGGGATCCCGACCTGTTGCGCGAGGGCGATCGCCGCAACGTCGTCGACCGCTACCGCTACTGGACGATGGCGGCCATCGTCGCCGACCTCGACACCCGTCGGCACGGCTTCCACGTCGCCATCGAGAACTGGCAGCACGACTTCAACATCGGCACCATCGTCCGCACCGCCAACGCGTTCCTCGCCGAGGAGGTCCACATCGTCGGCAACCGGCGCTGGAACCGCCGCGGCGCGATGGTGACGGACCGCTACCAGCACGTCCGGCACCACGAGGACGTCCCCGGCCTGGCGGCGTACCTGCACTCGCTGCGACGGAGCCGGTGCGCCTGCTGGGCATCGACAACCTGCCCGGCAGCGAGCACCTGGAGACGATGGAGCTGCCTCGCCGGGTCTGCTTCCTCTTCGGCCAGGAGGGCCCCGGCCTGTCCGACGGCGCGCGGGAGGTCTGCGACGGCACCTTCTCGATCGCCCAGTTCGGCTCGACCCGCTCGATCAACGCCAGCTCGGCCGCCGCGATCGCGATGCACAGCTGGGTGCGGGAGTACGCCGACCTGTCCGGCGAGGCGGCCTGGCGGGGCTGAGCCCGGGCACGTCCGGCCGGGCCGTCGGCCCGGTCCGGGCATCGGTTGTCACGATCCGGGCGTCGGGAAGCGACCCGTCAGTAGCCACTAGGGTGGCGAACGACGTGCTCGACCCCGTGCTCGAGGAGAAATCATGCCCATCGCCACCCCCGAGAAGTACGCCGAGATGCTGGACGCCGCGAAGTCGAAGGGCTTCGCGTTCCCGGCCATCAACGTGTCTTCGTCCCAGACTCTCAACGCCGCCCTCAAGGGCTTCGCCGACGCCGGTTCCGACGGCATCATCCAGGTCTCGACGGGCGGTGCCGAGTACCTCTCCGGTCCCTCCGTCAAGAACATGGTGAGCGGCTCGGTCGCCTTCGCCGCGTACGCCGCCGAGGTCGCCAAGAACTACCCCGTCAACATCGCGCTCCACACCGACCACTGCCCCCAGGACAAGCTCGACGGCTTCGTCCGGCCGCTGATCGCCATCTCCGCCGAGCGCGTCGCGCGCGGCGAGGCCCCGCTCTTCCAGTCGCACATGTGGGACGGCTCGGCCGTGCCGCTGGAGGAGAACCTCCAGATCGCCGAGGAGCTGCTGGCCGCCTGCGCGGCCGCGCAGATCATCCTCGAGGTCGAGATCGGCGTCGTCGGCGGCGAGGAGGACGGTGTCGCCAACGAGATCAACGACCAGCTCTACACGACCCCCGAGGACGCCCTCGCCACGGTGCGCGCGCTCGGCACCGGCGAGAAGGGCCGCTACCTCACCGCCCTGACCTTCGGCAACGTGCACGGCGTCTACAAGCCGGGCAACGTCAAGCTGCGTCCCGAGATCCTCCAGACCGCCCAGCAGGCGGTCGTCGCCGAGCTCGGCCTCGACGCCGACGCCAAGCCCTTCGACCTGGTCTTCCACGGTGGATCGGGCTCGAGTGCCGAGGAGATCGGCGCGGCCGTCGACTACGGCGTGGTGAAGATGAACGTCGACACCGACACCCAGTACGCCTTCACCCGCCCCGCCGCGGCCCACATGTTCGCCAACTGGGACGGCGTGCTCAAGGTCGACGGCGAGGTCGGCAACAAGAAGTCCTACGACCCGCGCGCCTGGGGCAAGGCGGCCGAGGCCGGCATGGCCGCCCGCATCGTCGAGGCGTGCGAGAACCTGCGCTCCGCCGGGACCTCGCTGGGGATCTGACGCCCCTCTCGTCCCTCTCGCCTCCGGGCAGCCCGACCTGTCCGGGTAACTGCCTCATCCGTGCACTCCCGCCCCCATCAGTGGGGGCGGGAGTGCGCGTTTGGGCCCGTTACCCAGAGGTGTGCGGCGTGCCGGCGGTGCCGGGCGGTGCGTGCGCCTGCTCACGAGTGCCGCGCGACCGGTGCCGTGTACGGCGCGAGGTCGCTCGTGTCGGTGCCGAAGCGTTGCACCGTGTCGGCGTACTCCCGGCGCGAGCCGCCGCAGCGCTGCCTGCCGGCCGCCGTGGCAGTCGAATGCGGTGATGCGGGAGACGCCGAGCTTGAAGCCGGTGATGAAGTCCTGGCGGAGCTTCTCCTCCCACAGGATCTCCTCCGGAGCTCGACCCTGCTGCTGCAGGAAGTACTTCAGCCTGCCGTCGATCTCGAACAGGTGCCGGTTGACCCGGATGTCGCCGCGGACCGTGCGATGGCCGTCGCTGAGGACGAACTGGGTCACGGGCGTGCCGATGCCGAGCTCGATCACGAGTCCACGACCGAGTGACTCCAGGTAGGACTCGGCCCCCGGATCTGCGAGGGCGATCGCCCGGTCGACCACGGTCTTGTACGGCCAGCCCTGCATGCGGTCGGCGGCATCCGTCAGGTCGGTGCGGGCCAGGCCGCTTCGCAGCGCCGCGTCACACGCAGCGACACCCGGCCAGAGCCCGTGGAGCCGCACCATGTCGATGGCCGTACGCGCCGGACCGAGGGCCCTGAGGCCGCCGATGTCGACGACCTCATGCCTGCCGTACGGTGCGCCGTGGGTCACGATCCCTCCGGACGTCCTGGTCGCTCGGTGCTCCACTCGGGCGACATGGATGGCGCACGTCCTGGAGTCGGGCACGCCGAGACGGTGGAGCACGGCTGACGAGTCGTGGCTGAAGACGAGAGGTCCGGGCGATGGCGAGCTGTGCGGCGTGGATCCTGAGCACCGGCGCCGCACGGTGAGGGTCGAGGTCGGCGTAGGCGACGCCGTCGGCGTAGACGCCCTTGCGCACCCTGATCCATGTCCCGTCGCGCACTAGCCGCGCGATGTCGCGCGCGTCCAGGCCGGCACGAAGGGCCTGCGCGTGGGTGAGCAGCCCGTGCTGGGAGACGGCTGGGAGGTAGCTGGTCAGGTCCATGCCACGAGACTCGGCGCAGCCGCGGACGTGCAGGGTGCGAGGGCGGTGAGCCTGTGGACGGGGGCCGGTGGCGTGGTCCTGTGGACGCCACCTGGCCCGCTCCACGACGTACTCGTGCTCTGTTGCGTGGGTAACTGCCTCATCCGTGCACCTCCCGCCCTCATCAGTGGGGGCGGGAGTGCACGTTCGGACCCGTTACCGCGGCAACCCCTGGCCGCGGCAACGGGCCCGGGCTCAGCGGGCCGGGGCGTTCCCGGGGACGTCGTCGGGATCGCCGTAGGGCTCGGCGTGCGAGTCGTGCTCGGCGAGGTCCTTCTGCACGCGCGGGTCGTCCGCGTCGGCGAAGTAGTCGAACGCGATCGTCTCGTCCTTGCCGTTGGAGACCTTCAGGGCGTTGAGGATCGCGCTGACCACGACGGCGATCACCACGTTGATCACGAAGGCGGTCACCGCGATGTAGCCCATCTGCTCGATGCCCGGGATGAGGCCCAGCGAGCCGCCGAAGTGGTTGCCCGTCACCGGGTTGACGACCTGGTAGGCCTCGACCGTGCCGTAGACCATGCCGGCCGCCCAGCCCAGCAGCAGGCCGTACCGGTGGAACCAGCGGGTGAACAGGCTGAAGACCACGGCGGGGAAGGTCTGCATGATCCAGATGCCGCCGAGGAGCTGGAAGTTGATCGCGTTCTGCTTGTCCAGCGTCAGCACGAAGACCAGCGCGAAGGCCTTCACCAGCAGCGACATCAGCTTGGAGACCTTGGCCTCCTGGGCGGGTGTGGCGTCCTTGTTGAGCCACTCCTTGTAGATGTTGCGGCTGAAGGTGTTGGCGGCGGCGATCGACATGATCGCGGCCGGCACGAGCGCGCCGATCGCGATCGCGGCGAAGGCCACGCCGGCGAACCACGCCGGGAACATGTCCTCGAACAGCTGCGGGATCACCAGCTGCGCGTTGGCCTCGCCGTCGAGGCCGATCGGCTGCGTGCCCGCGGCGATGGCGACCCAGCCGAGCAGGGCCAGCAGGCCGAGCACGAAGGAGTACGCCGGCAGGATCGCGGCGTTGCGGCGCACCACGTTGCGGGAGTTGGACGACAGCGACGCGGTGACCGAGTGGGGGTACATGAAGAGCGCCATCGCCGAGCCCAGCGCCAGGGTGGCGTAGGCCCAGAAGGCCCCGGCACCGGGGATGAACGAGGAGCTGGGCGGCAGGCCCGCCTCGACCGCGGCCGCGTTGTTGGCGTCCATCTTGTCCTCGGCGGCACCGAAGATCGCCTCCCAGCCGCCGACCTGGCCGGGCAAGTAGATGATCGCGACGATGATGACGAGGTAGATCAGGATGTCCTTGACGAACGCGATCACCGCGGGCGCCCGCAGGCCGCTGGAGTAGGTGTACGCCGCCAGCAGCGCGAAGGCGATCAGGAGCGGGGCGTCCTTGGCGAGGATGCTGTCGCCGCCGCCGAGCCCGGCCACCTCGAGCACCGCCTGGATGCCGACGAGCTGGAGCGCGATGTAGGGCATCGTCGCGACGAACCCGGTGATGGCCACGGCGAGCGACAGCACCCGGTCGTCGTACCTCCCGCGGACGAAGTCGGCCGTGGTGACGTAGCCGTGGCGGTGGCTCACCGACCACAGTCGCGCCATGAAGATGAAGATGATCGGGTAGAGGATGATCGTGTAGGGCACCGCGAAGAAGCCGGCCACGGCCCCGGTCGCGAACATGGCCGCGGGCACCGCGACGAAGGTGTAGGCGGTGTAGAGGTCGCCCCCGAGCAGGAACCACGTGATCCACGTGCCGAACTTGCGACCGCCCAGGCCCCACTCGTCGAGCGACTCCATCGAGTCGGCCCGCATGAACCTGCTCGCCATGAAGCCGGCGATCGTGACCACGCCGAAGAGGACGAGCAGCACCGCGAGGGCGACGCCGTTGACGCCGCCGGTGTCGGCGGCCAGGACGGTGAGCTGCGGCGTCATCGGTCCTCACCCACCTTGTGGGTGGTCTTGCCGCGGGCCGAGAGCGTCAGCCGGTAGGCCGTCCACGTGAGGGCCGAGCAGATGAAGACCCAGAGGAACTGGTACCAGAAGAAGAAGGGGAAGCCGAAGAGCCTCGGCTCGATCTTGGCGTAGTGGGGCACCCAGAGGAGCACGACGATCGGGATCGCCAGCAGGACGCCGGCGAGCGCCATCTTGCGCCTGTCGGTGGGCGGGACTTCTGGTTCAGGGCGCGACTGTTGGGCTGTGTTCCCGAGATTCATGCGGCGACCCTAGACCCGGAGTGACTGCCGTCACGCCCGGTGGGGGTGGCCGAGTGCGGCCAGCGGTCGGTCTGGGGCGGCGAGCGGTCAGCCGAGCAGCTCGTCCGCCGCAGTCGCGCTGGAGTCGCGGAGGAACGTCGAGCACCGCTCCCACTCGTCGGTCTCCCCGATCGCGCGGGCGCTGAGGGCCAGCAGGGCGAGCGCCTTGAGGAAGCCGCGGTTGGGCTCGTGCTCCCACGGCACCGGGCCGTGGCCCTTCCAGCCGTTGCGGCGCAGCATGTCGAGCGAGCGGTGGTAGCCGACCCGGGAGTAGGCGTAGACCGTCACGTCGTCGGCGCCCTCGCTGCGTGCCTGTGCCGCCAGGGCGGCCCACGCGGCCGGCGACGCCGGGTGACGACGTACGACGTCCACCGGCGCGTCGCCGGCGGTCAGCTCGGCGGCGGCGGGGTCGACGGGCAGGTGGGTGGGCGGGGGACCGGCCATCAGGTCAAAGTGGGACATGCCGCCAGCCTGTCATGGCTCCCCGGCAGACTGCTCCCATGGGCCAGACCTTCACCACCGAGATCCAGGCGCGCTACCGCGACATCAACCTCGCGGGGCACGTGGACAACGTGGAGGCGGTCCGGGTGCTGGACGAGGCCCGCTACGAGTTCCTGCGGTTCGCGCACCTCCCGGGTCTGCCCGACGGCGCGACCGGCCTGCTCCACGGGATCGACGACGGGGTGTCCGAGCTCGTCGCCTCCCAGACGATCGAGTACCACTCCGAGATGCGGTTCGTGCCCTACCAGCCGTTCCTCGCGTCGCTCTGGGTCACGCGGATCGGCCGGTCCTCGTTCACCGTCGCCGCCGAGCTCCGCGTCGAGGCGGGCGGCGGCCCGGCGGCGGTCTGGGAGTGCGTCAACGTGCTGTGGGACCACACGGCGCAGTCCGCCTGGCCGATCAGCGACGTCGTCCGCGCGGATCTCGAGCGGTTCGCCGGCGAGCCCGCCGAGATGCGCCGCTGATCAGGCCGGCGGCGTGAGCAGGTTGCGGACCTTGTCCGACCCCAGCGCCAGGATCAGCGTCGGCAGCCGCGGCCCGCGGTCCTTGTCGACCAGCAGGTTGTAGAGCAGCCGGAAGAAGTCCTTCTGGTCGGCCTTCACCTGGTCGGTCGGCGCGTCCTCGAAGCCCAGCCCGCGGGCGACCTTCGGCACGCCGTAGACGACCGCGGTCACCTCGTCGAGGTCCATCGGGTCGGGAAGCCGGTCGAGGAAGATCCGCAGCCACAGCTCCTCGTCCTCGCTCAGCGAGGAGAGCCGCTCGGCGTCCGGGGTCTCCCGGACGAGGGTCCGGTCGGCGGCGGGGACGAACTCCTCGGTCCAGGCCATCGCCCGGCCCAGTCGCGGCTGCAGGTCGTCGACGGAGTCGTGGGGGAAGCCCACCGCGCCGATGAGCCGGCTGATCTGCTCGGCGGACCCGGCGGTGACGTCGGCGACCGACGACAGGGTCCGGAAGGGTACGACGACGGGCGAGGTCGGCAGCGGGCCCGAGGCGACGCCCGACGCCCGCTCCCAGGCCAGCACGGCGCCGTCGCGCCTGGCCGGGTCGGCGGCCTTGCGGCCGAACGCGTCCCACTCGTCGTACAGCCGGACGACCTCGGGGCCGAAGTCGATGGTGAAGGTCTGCTTCGGCGCGCGGCGGACATAGAGCCAGCGCAGGATCGGTGCCTCCAGCACCCGCAGTGCGTCGGTCGCGGTGGGCACGCCGCCGGACGACGACGACATCTTCTGCATGCCCGCGAAGCCGACGAAGCCGTAGCCGAACCACGCCGGTCGGGGCATGTCGAAGAACGTCTCGACGAGCTCGTGGCCGACGGTGAAGGACGAGCCGGGGGTCGCGTGGTCGGAGCCGGCCGCCTCGAAGTCGACGTGGTAGTGCGCCCAGCGCATCGGCCAGTCGATCTTCCACACCAGCTTGCCCTCGTCCTGGGTGGCCAGGTTGGTCACGCCGGCGTAGCCGCACTCGCAGGTGTAGGCGAGGTCGGTGGACTCGTCGTCGTACGACGTCAGGGTGACGGTGTCGCGCCCGCACTCGCGGCAGTAGGGCTTGAAGGGGAAGCGGGCCAGCTCGGTGCTCCCGGTCTCCTCGTCGGCGGCGACCGAGTCGGCCAGCGCCGCGGCCTCCTGCGACTCCAGCTCGCTGGCCTCGCCGTCGGAGGCAGGGGCGGCGGGCTTCTTCTTCGTGCGGTAGCGCGCCAGCACGGCGTCGATCTCGTGCCGGGCCCGAACCGCCGTGAGCACGTCCTCGCGGTAGGTGCCGTTGCCGTAGAGCTCGGTCTGGGAGATCTCCTCCATCTCCACGCCGAGCTCGGCCAGCGCCTGCTGCAGGGGCTCCTTGAAGTGCGACGCCCACGAGTCGTGGCAGTCCCACGGGTCCGGCACGCCGGTCAGCGGGCGCCCGATGTGCTCGGCCCACTCGGGCGGGACCCCGGCAGGCACCTTGCGGAAGCGGTCGTAGTCGTCCCAGACGTGCAGGTGGCGCACCTCGAGCCCGCGGCGGCGCAGCTCGTCGGCGACGAAGTGGGTGGTGAGGAACTCGCGCAGGTTGCCGAGGTGGACCGGACCCGAGGGGGAGGCGCCCGAGGAGACGGTCACCGGCTTGCCCTCGCCCGCGTGGCGTACGGCGTCGTCCGCCGCCCGCGTCACCCAGTCGACCGGATTTCCCTGGTCCTGCCCCTGCCGTCCGCCTCGTGCCATGGCGCACAGGCTAACGGGGCGGGCGAGCGGGCCGTCCACCGCTCCGCCCGAGCCCGGCGCGAGAAAATGGCGCCGGAGCCGACCCCCGTGGACGACTCCGACGCCGACCGTCGGTGTCACGAAAGACACGTATCGGCACGGTCACCCCCGCGTCCGCGCCGAGCTGCCCGACGGTCGGCAGCATTGTGCCATCTCGGGGTTGACATCGGGTGGCTCGAAATGGCCGTTGGCACTAAGATGCCACGGGTGAGCGAATGGGGCCTGGACCACGTCAAGGGACCGGAGTGGCTCGAACACCTCTACATGCAGGTACGTCCCGGCTCCGGCCGGACCGTGGAGGAGATCGCCGCCAGCCTGCTGATCCGGCCACCCAAGCTCCTCGCGCAGCTCGATCCCCTGATCCGGCTCGGCATCGTCCGGGTGGAGGCGGGTGTCCTGCACGTCGCGGAGCCGGCCGTGGCAACCCGCCTCGCCCTGGCGGCGCAGGCCGCCGCCCTGTCCCGGGCGAGTCGCGACATCTCCCGGATCGCCGACGCGATCCCGGTCCTGGCCGAGGGCCGGGAGTCCCACGTCGTCGCCGACGGGGAGACGATCGACGGCGACGTCTCCGGGGAGGGCGACGTACCGTCCCTGATCAGTCGCTGGATCCGGGAGAAGCGGGGCGACCTGTGCTTCCTGCGTCCCGACCAGTGGCGCTTCCCCAGCGAGTCGGAGATGGCGGTGGCCGTCGGCAACGCGGTCCGCGACGGGCAGCGGGTGCGGGCGATCTATCCGGCGCGGGCGCTGACCGAGGCTCCGCACATGTTGCGCACCCGGGCCGAGATCGGCGAGGAGATCGGCGTGGTGCCGAGCGTGTTCACCCGGATGGTGGTCGTGGGTCCGCGTCGCGCGATCCTCCCCGAGCCGCTCGGGGTGGGTTCCGACACCCGCGTGGTGATCCGGCAGCCGGCCATCGTCGGCATCCTCCAGGCCTACTTCGACGAGCTCTGGGAGTCCTCGACGCGCGTCGAACCGGTCGCGGGCCAGATCGGGCTGCGGGACCAGCGCCGGCTGCTGCTGGCCGAGCTGGCCGACGGGGTCAAGGACGAGCAGATCGCCCGCAACCTCGACCTCAGCCTGCGCACGGTCCGTCGGCGGGTCGCCTCGCTGATGAGCGAGCTCGGCGTCGACACCCGCTTCCAGGCGGGCGTGGAGGCCGTCCGCCGCGGCTGGCTACTAGGCACGCACGTCAGGGCAGGATCATGGAGTACGCCGCCGGGTCCAGGCGCCAGCTCCGGCTGCGCTCGGGACCGGAGATCTCCCCGTCCGCCGAGAGCCAGAACTCGTCGCCGCTGACCTGGACCGAGCGCCCGCGCAGCGACAGCACGTCGTCGCGCTCCTCGTGCTCGCCCTTGCGCAGGCGGGAGACGTAGCCGAGCTTCGCCGTCGGCGACACGGCCCGGCTGATCATCACGTCGAGCAGGCCGTCCTCGGTGTCGGCCTCGGGGTTGAGCTCGGTGCCGCCGCCGACGTTGCCGCCGTTGCCGATCGCGACCATGAGCACCGGCCGGTCGAGGTCGTTGACGACCTTGCCGTCGATCTCGATGCGCAGGTGCCAGCTCGGCGGGTGGAACGCGGAGAGCAGGGCGCCGATGGGGTAGCCGAGCTTGCCGAGGTTGACCTTGCCGACCCCGACCGAGCCGAGCCGGCCCTTCCACTTCGCGCCCTTGCGGCTGGCCTGGGCGCCGACGCCGACGTGGACGTTGTTGACCACGATGCTGCCGGTCTCGTCGACGATCAGGTCGACGGGGCGTGCCTCGCCGTCCAGCACGAGCCGGGCGGCGTCCTCGATCTCGAGGGGGATCTCGTTGCCGCGGGCGAAGTCGTTGCCGGTGCCCATCGGGCAGCAGGCCGAGGGTCGCGTCGGCGAGCTCGTGACGCTTGTGGAGCGCCTTGACGACCGCGTGCAGGCTTCCGTCGCCACCCGCCACCACGATCGTGCGGCCGCCGGCGCGGTGCAGGACCCCGTCGAGCTCGCCCGGGTTGGAGGTCTTGGCGACCTCGACGGAGGCGCCGGACGCGCAGCACGGTGAGCGCCGCTGCGAGGGTCTCCTCGTCCGAGGTGCCGGCATCGGCGTTGGTGATCACGAGCAAGGAGCGCACGAGGCGGACACTAGCCCGCGGCGACCGTCCCGCCCTGGCGCGGCCGACGGCGGTCCCACCGGCGCGGTCGGTAGCGTGACTCCGCAAGAGCCCCTGCCTTGTGCCGGGGCCCCTTGCATGTCAGCGCAGACCACTTCGTGCGAGGAGGGCTCCGATGCCCGCGATCGTCGTGCTCGGCGCCCAGTGGGGCGACGAGGGCAAAGGCAAGGCCACCGACCTGTTGGCCACCACGGACCCGATCGACTTCGTGGTCCGGACCAGTGGCGGCCACAACGCCGGCCACACCATCGTCATCGGTGGTGAGAAGTACGCCACCCACCTGCTGCCCAGCGGCATCCTGACGCCCGGCGCCACCAGCGTCATCGCCAACGGCGTGGTCGTCTCGCCCGAGGCGCTCTTCCGCGAGCTCGACGGGCTGATCGAGCGCGGGGTGGAGCTCGCCGACCTCAAGGTGAGCGCCAACGCGCACGTCATCGCGAGCTACCACGCCACGATCGACAAGGTGTCCGAGCGCTTCCTCGGCAAGAACCAGATCGGCACCACCGGCCGCGGCATCGGCCCGGCGTACGCCGACAAGGTCAACCGCGTCGGCATCCGCATCGCCGACCTCTTCGACGAGGGCATCCTGCGCCAGAAGATCGAGGCTGCCCTCGACGTGCGCAACCACCTGTTCACCAAGGTCTACAACCGCCGCGCGATCGAGGTCGAGGCCGTCGTCGAGGAGCTGCTGTCCTACGTCGAGCGCCTGCGGCCGATGGTGTGCGACACCTCGCTGCTCCTCAACGAGGCGCTCGACCGCGGCCAGACCGTGCTCTTCGAGGGCGCCCAGGCCACCATGCTCGACGTCGACCACGGCACCTATCCGTTCGTCACGTCCTCCAACCCGGTCGCCGGCGGCGTGTGCGTCGGCGCAGGCATCGGCCCGACCCGGATCGACCGCGTGGTCGGCGTGATCAAGGCCTACACGACCCGCGTCGGCTCCGGCCCGTTCCCCACCGAGCTCTTCGACGAGGACGGCATCAACCTGCAGAAGCTCGGCGGCGAGATCGGTGTCTCCACCGGCCGCACCCGGCGCTGCGGCTGGTACGACGCCGTCGTCGCGCGCTACGCCAGCCGGGTCAACGGCCTCACCGAGTTCTTCCTCACCAAGCTCGACATCCTCGGCGCCTGGGACCGGATCCCGGTCTGCGTGGCCTACGAGATCGACGGACAGCGCGTCGACGAGATGCCGATGACGCAGACCGAGTTCCACCATGCGAAGCCGATCTATGAGTACTTCGAGGGCTGGAAGTCCGACATCTCCGGCTGTCGCTCCTTCGACGACCTGCCGAAGAACGCGCAGGTCTACGTCGAGGCGCTCGAGCAGATCTCCGGCGCGAAGATCTGGGGCGTCGGGGTGGGACCCGGGCGCGAGCAGACGGTGGTCGTCCACCCGTGAAGGTCCTCGTCATCGGAACCGGTGGCCGCGAGCACGCCCTCGCCCTCTCCCTGGCCCGGGACCCGCTCGGTGACCGAGGTGCACGCCGCCCCCGGCAACCCGGGCATCGGCGAGGTCGCGACGCTGCACGACGTGGACCCGATGGACGGTGACGACGTGGCCGCGCTGGCTGCCCGCATCGGTGCCGACCTGGTGGTCGTCGGACCGGAGGCCCCGCTGGTCGCGGGCGTCGCCGACGCCGTACGCCAGCAGGGGATCTCCTGCTACGGCCCGTCCCGTGCCGCGGCCCAGCTCGAGGGGTCGAAGACCTTCTCCAAGCAGGTGATGGCCGCGGCGGACGTCCCGACGGCTCGCTCGCGCACGTGCACGACACCGCAGGAGGCGGCGGACGCACTCGACGAGTTCGGGGCGCCGCACGTCGTCAAGGACGACGCGCTGGCCGCGGGCAAGGGCGTCGTCGTCACCTCCGACCGGGCCGAGGCCCTCGCCCACGCCGCGACGTGCGAGCGGGTCGTGATCGAGGAGTTCCTCGACGGCCCCGAGGTCTCGGTC
This sequence comes from uncultured Actinomycetota bacterium, assembly GCA_963778975.1. GTDB lineage: Bacteria > Actinomycetota > Actinomycetes > Propionibacteriales > Nocardioidaceae > Nocardioides. The sequence goes on along the minus strand of CAVZWM010000022.1, from coordinate 19,015 downwards.
TTCGCCGTCTGCGACGGCTCGACGGCCTACGCCCTCCAGCCGGCCCAGGACTTCAAGCGCATCTTCGACGGCGGCCGCGGCCCCAACACCGGCGGCATGGGCTCCTACTCGCCGCTGCCCTGGGCGCCGCCGGACCTGGCCGAGATCGTGCTCGCCACCGTCGTCCAGCCGACCCTCGACGAGATGGTGCGTCGCCGGCACGCCCTTCGTCGGCACGCTCTACGTCGGGCTCGCGCTGACCGCCGAGGGTCCCCGCGTGATCGAGTTCAACTGCCGCTTCGGCGACCCCGACATCCAGCCGGTGCTGGCCCTGCTGACCTCGCCGCTCGGCGAGCTGCTGAAGGCCGCGGCCGACGGGGAGCTCTCGTCGGTCTCGCCGCCGACCTTCGCCGACGGCGCGTCGGTCACCGTCGTCATGGCGAGCGCCGGCTATCCCGAGGGCTCCCGCGCCGGTGACGTCATCGTCGGCTCCGAGACCCTCGGCAAGGAGACCGACGTCGACGTCATCCATGCCGGCACCGCCCTGCTCCCGACCGGCCCGTCCGGCGGGAGCAGCTGGTGACCGCGGGCGGTCGCGTGCTCGCCGTACGCGCTGTGGGGTCCGACGTCGCCGACGCGCGGGCCAAGGCCTACGAGGGCAGTCGCCTCGATCAGCTTCCCGGGCGCGCAGTGGCGGCGCGACATCGCGGCCGAGCCGCTGGGCGTGGTCGAGGGTGCGGCGGCCGCCTCGGCCGATGGGACGATCCCCCCGTGACCGTCCCCAACGTCCTGGCCAACCGCTACGCCGGCGCCGACCTCGCCGCGATCTGGTCGCCCGAGCACAAGATCGTCCTCGAGCGACAGCTCTGGATCGCCGTCCTCAAGGCACAGCGCGACCTCGGCATCGACGTGCCCGACGGCGTGGTCGAGGCCTACGAGCGGGTCGTCGACACCGTCGACCTCGACTCGATCGCGGCCCGCGAGCGGGTCACCCGCCACGACGTGAAGGCGCGCATCGAGGAGTTCTCCGCCCTCGCCGGTCATGAGCACATTCACAAGGGCATGACCTCCCGCGACCTGACCGAGAACGTCGAGCAGCTGCAGGTACGCCGCTCGCTCGAGCTCGTCCGCGACCGGGCGGTGGCTGCGCTCGTCCGCCTCGGACGGCTCGCCGCCGAGCACGAGGCCACCGTCATGGCCGGTCGCTCGCACAACGTCGCCGCCCAGGCCACGACCCTGGGCAAGCGCTTCGCCACGGTCGCCGACGAGATGCTCATCTCCGTCCAGCGGATCGAGGAGCTGCTCGCCCGCTACCCGCTGCGCGGGGTCAAGGGCCCGATGGGCACCTCCCAGGACATGCTCGACCTGCTCGACGGCGACGCCGACAAGCTCGACGACCTCGAGCGGCGGGTCGCGGCCCACCTCGGCTTCGAGCAGGTCCTCACCAGCGTCGGCCAGGTCTACCCGCGCTCCCTCGACTTCGACGTCGTCGCCGCGCTCGTGCAGCTGGTCAGCGGACCGTCCAACCTCGCCACCACGGTGCGGCTGATGGCCGGGCACGAGCTGGTCACCGAGGGCTTCAAGGAGGGCCAGGTCGGCTCCTCGGCCATGCCCCACAAGATGAACACCCGCTCCTGCGAGCGCGTCAACGGCCTCGCGGTCATCCTGCGCGGCCACCTCTCGATGGTGAGCGAGCTCGCCGGCGACCAGTGGAACGAGGGCGACGTCTCCTGCTCGGTCGTGCGCCGCGTCGCGCTGCCGGACGCCTTCTTCGCCACCGACGGGCTCTTCCAGACCTTCCTCACCGTCCTCGACGAGTTCGGCGCGTTCCCCGCCGTCATCCAGCGCGAGCTCGACCGCTACCTCCCGTTCCTCACCACCACCAAGGTGCTGATGGCCGCCGTGCGCAACGGCGTGGGCCGCGAGGCCGCCCACGAGGCGATCAAGGAGGCAGCCGTCGGCACCGCCCTCGCGATGCGGGCAGGTCAGGCCGACAACGACGTGTTCGCCAAGCTCGCCGCCGACGACCGGCTGGGCCTCACGCGCGACCAGATCGACGCGCTCGTCGCCGACCCGATCGAGTTCACCGGTGCTGCCGTGGCCCAGACCCGGGCGGTCGTGGCCCGGATCGAGGAGCTCGCTGCCCGCCATCCCGGCGCCGCGGCGTACGTCCCGGGCGCGATCCTCTAGCCCGGTCGATCGCTGGTCAGTCGCCGTGGCGCCAGGACCGTACGGCGGCCGCCAGCGCGATCGACAGCACGACCAGCGCGGCCAGCAGGGCCGACCGCGCCGCGACCGGGGCCGAGGCGACCGACGCGACCGCCTGGTAGATCGTCATCAGCAGCGCCGCGCCGAGGGCGGAGCCGATCCGCTGGCCGGTCTGCAGCGCCCCGCCGGCAGCACCGCCCATCCGCGGCGGCACCTCGGCCAGGGTCAGGGTGAAGTTGGGCGAGATCACGCCACCGCCGCCGACGCCGGCCAGGAACATCGCCGGAGCGAGCGTCCACCACAGGGTGTCGGAGGGCGACGTCACCAGCCACGCCGCGAGGGCGGTGCCGGTCATCATCACCGAGAGCGCCAGCAGCGTGACCCGTCGCCCGATCCGCCCGACCAGCCTCCCGGCCAGCGGTGACGTCGTGGCCGCGCCGACGGCGAACGGCGTCATCAGGAGTGCCGCCCCCAGTGGCGAGAAGCCCTCGCCCTCCTGCAGGTGGACCGAGAGCACCAGGAAGATGCCGGTGAAACCGGTGAAGTAGAGGGTGCCGACCAGCAGGCCGTTGGCATAGCCCGGGCAGACCGCGCAGCAGCGAGACGTCGAGCAGCGGCGGTCGGCCGGCGGCGATGGTGCGCACCTCCCACCGGACGAACGCCCACGCCAGCAGCGGGAACGCCAGGAGCGAGCAGCAGCGGCAGGCCGGCGCCACCTTCGAGACTGATCAGCGGGTAGAGCACCGCGAGCACGGCGAGGCCGAGGAGCAGCGCACCCGGGAGGTCGACGCGCGGGTCGCGCTCGGCATCGGCTCCGATGTCGTTGTCCGGCACCAGCCGCTGGATGAGCACCAGCGCCACGAGGCCGATCGGGACGTTGATGAGGAAGAGCGAGCGCCAGCCGTTCTCCTCGCCGAGCAGCCCGATCAGGAGTCCGCCGATCAGCGGACCGGCCGCCGAGGCGACCGCGACGGTGAAGCCGAACATCCCGAACGCACGGCCCCGCTCCGGGCCTCGGAAGAGCTGCTGGATGAGGCCGGAGTTCTGCGGGGTCAGCAGTCCCGCGCTCGCGCCCTGGGCGAACCGGGCCACGATGATCGCGGCGGCGTTGGGCGCCATGCCCACCGCGAGGCTGGACACGATGAAGCCCACCAGGCCGATGGTCATCAGCCGCCGTCGTCCGTACGCGTCACCGAGCCGTCCGCCGGCCACCAGGGTCATGCCGAAGGCCAGGGCGTAGCCGGACACCACCCACTGGATCGTGGCGGCGCTGGTCTCCAGGCCGGCGCGGATGGACGGCACCGCGACGTTGACGATCGTGACGTCGAGCAGCGACATGAAGCCGACGACGAGGGAGACCGCGAGCACCCGCCAGCGCCGCGGGTCCGGGCACGTACGCCGACTCGTCCGCGCGCGCGGCGTCGGTCTCCTCGCTCTGCGTCATCGCGAGCCAGCCTCTCACCCCGCGCCACGGTCGGCGCATGATAGGAGCGTGAAGGCGATCCAGGCGAGGGTGACCGGCCGGGTCCAGGGCGTCTCGTTCCGGTGGTACACCCAGGAGCAGGCGCGACGACTCGGGGTGCGCGGGTGGGTGCGCAACGAGCCGGACGGCTCGGTCCTCCTGCACGCGGAGGGTGACGACGACGCCGTGGACGCGCTCGTCGAGTGGTGCCGGACCGGGCCGTCGATGGCCAAGGTGGCCCAGGTGGCGGCACGCGACGCGACACCGACGGGTGCGAGCTCGTTCGACGTCGGCTACTGAAGCAGTCCCTGGCGACGGGCCGTCGCGGCAGCCTCGGTCCGGTTGCCGGCACCGAGCTTGGCGATGATGTGCGAGACGTGGACGCTCGCGGTCTTGGGTGACATGAACAGCGTGGCCGCGATCTCCGCGTTGGTCCGGCCCTCCGCGAGGAGGGCCAGCACCTCGGCCTCGCGGTCGGTGAGGACGTCGGTCGTACGCCGCTCGCGGGAGGCCAGCGCGTAGCGGTCGGCCAGCGCGTCGGCGCGGGCGAGCATCGGACGCGCCTCGAGCCGGGCGGCGATCTCCCGCCCGGCGGACAGGTGGCGTCGCGCGGCCTCGCGGTCGCCGTGGAGGGCGTGCGCCTCGGCGAGCGAGAGGTGGGTGACGGCCACGTCGGGGACGTGGCCGATCCGCTCCCAGCCCGCGAGCGCGGCCTCGAGGGCGGGCCGCGCGTCGCGACCGTGGAACCGGTCGAGCTGGGCGGCCAGGTCGAGCGGCCAGACCTCGCCGAGCCGGCCGTAGCGGCGGAACCGCGCCGGCGCCTCGCGACGATCGTCCCAGGTGAGCCTCCGCGGCGGTGCCTGGTCGTCCCGCGCGGACCCTGCGACGGCGGCGTCTGCCTCGGTCCGGGCGGCATCGACGACCAGCTGCCACAGCGTAGTCGTCGACAGCAGCATCGTCTCGGTCGGTCCAGACCGCGCCGTACGTCGCGCAGGCGCCGCGCAGGTCGCCGGCCGCGACGCCGAGGCGGCTGCCACCACGTCCCGGACCATCGCCTGCGGGGCACCGCCGGGCGCAGGTCGCCACCGATGTGGGCGCGCCACCGCTCCGACGTCGACGGCGCCCCGCTGCCGCAGGTCGAGCAGGTCGCAGCCGCACGTTGCTGCTGCGCAGGTCGTCCTCCCACCACGGCGACGACTCCTCGAGCAGCGCCCGGGCGCGGTCCCACTGCCCCGTGCAGAGTCAGGCTGAACGTGGCGTTCTCGACGAGGTGCTCCCACACGCCCAGCCTGAGAGGTGCGGGTGGCGGAGCCGGGCCAGCGCGCTCGGGCCGCGCCTGCTCGGCGCGGTCGTGCTCGCCCAGCACCGGCTCGGCACCACACCAGGTTGCCGTCGAGGATGCAGCACGCCGTCCCATGCCTCGTCGGGGAGCTCGGAGCTCGCGCTCGCGGATCAGTCCGGCAGCCGCCGCCGGGTCGCCGCTCGAACTGTGCGCGGTAGGAGCCGACCGTGCCTCGACCACGCACTCGCGCGCGGGGCTCCGCAGCTCCTGTCGCGGCGGTCCTTGCGACCGCTGCACGAGCGGTCTGCCCCGCGCCGCGGCGTCGTCGCGACGCCGGCGGGTGCCCAACGTCAGGATGTGCAGATGCAGGTCCGGCGTGGACCCCTCGAACGAGTCGCGCGGCTGCGACGACCGGTCCCTCGCGGTGAGCCGCGTTGGCCTCGCCCTTGCCGTTGTCGAAGCGTGACCATGACCTCGGACCGACCGCTCGTCGCCGGTCGTAGCAGGTCGACGCGGCACGGCGTCGAGAAGTCGCTCGCACGAGGGTCGGCGAGGTGTGCGACCGGGCGCAGACGAGCGCGCTGGGCCAGCGCCTCGCGCAGGGTCGATCCCGGCGACGGCGCTCCGCGTCGTCGAGGCGCGCCGAAGCCCTGCATGATCCGCGTCCAGAGCACCGACCTCCTCGTCGCGGTCGGCGATGCGCGCCGCCGCCGGGAGCGCCGCCACGGTGCGCGGCGAGCGCTCGGCGTACGTCGCCGGCCTGGTGCCAGTGCTCGGCGATCGCGAGCGCGGCCGGGTCCGCGGCCAGGACGCCGGGGTTGGCCTCCAGCACCTCGGCCCACCGTCGGTGCCACGACCGCCGTGCTCCCGGTCCCAGCTCGCGGTCGGCGGCCTCGCGGAGCAGGGCGTGGCGGAACGCCACCGCGTCCGTCGCGTGGTCGGTGGTGAGGATGCCGGCGCGCACCGCCTCGACGAGGGCGCGCGTCGAGCTCGTCGGGCGTCGCGTCGACCACCTGCTCGAGAAGTCCGATGCCGCAGGTGTCCCTCGCCGACGGCGGCCGCCTCGACGAGTCGTCGCGCCTCCGCGGAGAGCCCGGCGAGTCGACCGGCGGCGACGCCCGACGCCGTCGCGACCTCGGGCCTGCCGCGGGCCGCGACCAGCTCCTCCACCACGAACGGCACGCCGTCGCTGAGCTGCTCGATCCGCGTCGGCGACGCCCGGCGGCAGGGTCGCCCCGACCAGGTCGAGGAGCTGGGCGCGCACCTCGTCGGGGGTCAGCCGGCCCAGAGGCGCAGCACGGTCGTCCCGGGAATCCGCGCCAGCCCGGCGACGTACGACGTGAGGGCGGCCTCGTCGGCCGGGGTGCGCTCCGGGTCGTCCGTGCGCACGGTCGCCACCACGACCAGCCCGCCGCGAAGCGTCCGCACCGCGAGGTTGACCAGGTCGCGGGTGGCGCGCGTCGGCCCAGTGCAGGTCCTCGACCACCCAGACGAGCGGCCGCTCGGTGCACAGGCGCTGGAGCAGGTCGACGAACGCCGAGAGGACCTGCACCCGCTCGACGTGCCCCGGCGGGACCGACCCGGGCAGCAGCGGGGCCAGGGCCTCGCGCTCGACCGGCGGTCAGCGCGTCGGGCCCGGACCGGTGCACGAGGTCGCGCAGGGTGTCGGCGAGGACCCCGAACGGGATCTCGCCGGTGGCCATGTCGGCGCCGTGGCCGGTGACGACGAGTGCGTCGTCGAGCCCGGTCGAGCGCCTCGCGGACGAGCCGGCTCTTGCCGATGCCCGCCTCGCCGGTGACGAGCACGCAGCGGGGCACCGCCCGCCCGGGCACTCACGACCGCGTCGCGGAGGGTCGCGACGTCCTCGTCCCGGCCGATGAGCCGTGCGGATGCCACCACAGGATCGTGGCACGGGACGAGGCGCCGGCGCGAGGGCATGGACGGCAACGGATCGGGTCATCGGGCCGCAGTGGCGATGCCGAACCAGCGGCGCTGGCGCGGGATCCGGATGGTGCCGGTGGCGGGTGACTCCTGCCGCGGTTCGGCCGGCGCGGTGGCGCGGAACGCGCGTGCGGTCCGGCGCTCCGCGGCGGCTGCCAACGCCTCGTGGCGGTTGCTGCTGGCGATCTTCTCGATGCTGTAGCTGGTGTACATGGTGGGCTCCTCGGTGGGTGGTGCGGACATGACCGAGGTTGCCGCTGAGGAGTCCTGCTGCGGATCGGGAGTTCGCCTTATCTTTGGTCGCCACTAAGTCTTAGGCGTCCGCCTGACAAACTGGAGTGATCTTGTCGACTATCGTGGGGGAATGACAACGACCACCGCAGCTCCGCCCACCTACGACGACGTCGAGGTCGTGGTGCCCGCGCCCGGTCCCGGAGCCGGCAACTGGGCCGGCGCTGCCAGCGCTGTGCTCGTCGACGACGTCTTCTGGCTGACCTGGCGTGTCCGCCGCCCGCTCACCGACGGGCGCGGCGTCACCGTCGTGGTGGCCCGGTCCGCCGACGGCGTGAGCTTCGAGCACGTCACCGAGGTGTCCCGCGAGGACTTCGGCGCCGAGTCCTTCGAGCGGCCGGTCATCGTCGCCCTGCCCGGAGGCGGGTGGCGGCTCTACCTCTCCTGCGCCACCCCCGGCTCGAAGCACTGGTGGGTCGACAGCCTCACGGCCGACACGGTCGAGGGCCTGCCCGCCGGCGTACGACGGGTGGTGCACGCCGGCGACCGCGACACCGGCGTCAAGGACCCGGTGATCACCGTCGGCGACGACGGCTGGGAGATGTGGCTGTGCTGCCACCCGCTCGACGAGGCCGGCCACGAGGACCGGATGACGACGCGTCGCCTGACGAGCAGCGACGGCCTCGAGTGGGACGACCGGGGCGAGGTGCTTGCCGGCCGCGACGGGCAGTGGGACGCGCGCGGTGCCCGGGTCAGCGCGGTCCTGCCCGACGGCACGGTGCTCTACGACGGGCGCCCGGACGCGGAGTCCAACTGGTTCGAGACGACCGGGGTGGCGACGTGGGACGGCACCGCGCTGACCCGCACCGCCCAGCCGCCGATCGCCTCACCCCACGCCGACGGGGCCTTCCGCTACGCGAGCGCCGTGCCGCTGCCCGACGGTCGGACGCGCTACTACGTCGAGGCGGCCCGCCCCGACGGGGCGCACGACCTGGTCACCTGTGTGCGCTGAGCTGCGTCACCGTGGCCGCGCGCTGCGCGTAGGACCCGCGGCTCTCCGCTGAGAGCCAGTCGCCGAAGTCCTGCCCGGTGAGCCGGCTGAGGAGGTCGATGTCGTCGGCGTACGACGCCACCATCCGTCGACGCTGCAGCGGGTCGAGGCGCGGCCGGCGCCGCGTCCGCCTCGGCGGAGAGCAGCCGCGACCAGCGGCGGGTGCAGCCGACGCCACACCTCCGGCGGCGCGAACTGGCCCAGCCGTGCCCCGCCGCGCACCACCGGCCCGAGCACGCGCGGTCGCCACCCCGGCGGCACGAAGCTGCGCGAGTTGTCGCGGGGGATCGAGTCGACCAGTCCCTCGCGGATGCCGAGGAACCGGCTGACCCGGTCGACGGCTCGTCCGCGGCTCGTCGATGAGGTCGCGGTAGCGCACGACGAGGATCCGCTCGGGGTCGACGTAGCGGTGCAGGTGCGCCGAGCTGCTCGCCGTACATCCCGAGCTCGCGGTAGCGCCAGAACGGCGCCCACCCCGCCCGCACGCGCTCGTCCTGGCGCTCGAAGGCGGTCGCGAAGTCGGCCTCGGGCTCGAGGCCGTCGGACCACAGGTGCATCCAGTTGCTGTAGGCCCGGTCGACCGGGTCGCGGACCACGGCGATGAGCCGGACGTCGGGCAGCGACTCGCCGATCCGGCGGTGGGCGCCGCGGCTCCACAGGTAGAACGGCGTGCTCTCGCCGCGCACCTGGTGGGCGGCGGCGGGCTCGAAGAGCGGGAAGTAGCGGTCGGCGCGCCAGATCCACTCCTGCTGCGAGTGCTTGTCCCCCGGCCCGCCCCAGGCCGGGGGCGGGGCGTCGTCGCAGAGCCAGTACTTCGGCTCCTTGGGCGAGGTGACGAAGACGTCCGGGATGCTGGGCGAGCGCCGCGTGCAGCGCGGTGGTGCCGGCCTTGGGCGCGCCGATCACCAGGAAGTCGGGTCGAGGAGCACGAGTCACGGTGGGGCCCCGTTCGCGAGTGGAGTGGTGTAACAACACTAAGTCACTCGACAATGCCTTGACCAGTGCGTCCGGGAGGTGTCCGGGATCTCGTCGTCGCGGGCTTCGCGCAGCGCCCGCTGCCCACCGGACAATGGCAGCCATGTCCGCCCCCGTCACCGTCTCCGTCACGCGCCACGTCGACCCGTCGCGCTCCAACGAGATGCTCGCGTGGGTGCAGGCCGGGACGTCGCTGGCGGAGAAGTTCGACGGCTTCCTCGGCTCCGGGTGGGTCCGGCCCAGCGTGGACTCGGCCGACTGGCACATGCTCTACCGCTTCGCCGACGCCGACTCCCTCGCCCGTGGGAGGCCTCGCCGCAGCGCGCGTGGTGGATCGAGGCGGCCCAGGGCCGGATCGAGTCGACGCGCGTCGAGCGTCGTACGGGCATCGAGGGCTGGTTCGACGAGCCGTCCACCGTCGAGTCGATGTCCGCCACCCCGCCGGCGCCGCCGCGGTGGAAGCAGATGGTCATCATCTTCATGGGGTTCTTCCCGCTGAGCCTGGCGATCAACTGTCGTCCTCAGCCAGACCCCGATCGCGGACTGGCCCCTGCCGCTGCGGGTGCTCACCTCGATCGTGGTGCTGACGCCGGTGATGACCTACGTCCTGCTGCCGTGGATCACCCGCCGGATGTCGTGGTGGCTCCACCGCTGACGCCTGCCGTACGCCGGCGCGGCTCGGCGCCGCACTAGGCTCGGGCGTCGTGCTGAACATCCCCGCCGCCCCGGCGATCGAGGGCACCACCCACGTCCACTCCGGCAAGGTCCGCGACCTCTACGCCATCGACGGAGGCGAGCACGCCGGTCGGCTGCTGATGGTCGCCAGCGACCGCATCTCGGCCTTCGACCACGTCCTCGCCTCCACCATCCCCGACAAGGGCGAGATCCTCACCCGGATGTCGCTGTGGTGGTTCGACCAGCTCGACGGGCTGGTCGGCAACCACGTCGTCTCGACCGACGTGCCCGCCGGCCGTGGCCGGGCGCGCGGTGATCTGCGAGCGCCTCGAGATGTTCCCGGTCGAGTGCGTGGCCCGCGGCTACCTCACCGGTTCCGGGCTCCTCGACTACCGCCGCACCGACGAGGTCTGCGGCATCGAGCTGCCCGCCGGCCTGCAGGACGGCAGCCGGCTGCCGGAGCCGATCTTCACGCCGGCGACCAAGGCCGAGCTCGGCGACCACGACGAGAACGTCGACTACGAAGCGGTCGTCGAGGCGATCGGCGACGACGACGCCGCGGAGCTGCGGATGCTGACCATGGAGGTCTACGGCAAGGCGCACGCGCTGGCCCGCGACGCGCGGCATCATCCTGGCCGACACCAAGCTCGAGTTCGGCCGGCGACCCGACCACACGACGATCCTCGCCGACGAGGTGCTCACCCCCGACAGCTCGAGGTTCTGGCCGGCGGCCGACTGGCAGCCGGGCCGCGCCCAGCCGTCGTACGACAAGCAGATCGTGCGCGACTGGCTGCTCTCCGAGGAGTCCGGCTGGGACCGCACGTCCGGCGAGGCGCCGCCGCCGCTGCCCGACGAGGTCGTCGAGCGCACCCGTGCGCGGTACGTCGAGGCCTACGAGCTGCTCACCGGGGAGTCGTGGTGAGCGCTCGGCGCTTCACGGCTGACGTGCAGATGCCCGTGTCGGCGGAGGTGGCGTTCCGCTACCTCGTCGACCCGCGCAACCGGCCGGAGTGGCAGTCGTCGCTGCGCTCGGTCGACGTGCCGGCCGACGAGGAACCGCACCTGGGCCAGGCCTGGCTCGAGACCACGTCGGTCGGGGTGCGCCCGCGGATGGAGACCACCGAGCTGGCGCCCTTCCGCCGTCTGGACCGAGCGCGGGACGTGGCGCGGGGTGACCGCCACGTTGACCCTGCACTTCGCCGACACCCCCGGCGGCTCGCGGGTGCGCGCCGAGGGCGAGGTGTCGGGCGAGTGGTGCCATGGGCGGTGCCGGCCTCGGCCGCCGGTCTGCTGGCATCGACGGCCATCGCGGCCGACCTGCGCAAGGCCGGCCGAATCCTGGGCGAGCGCGCGTCGCGCTGAAGGTTCTGCGGGACGGACGGGTGACGCGCGTCACGACCGCTGAGTAGGTTGGCGACATGTCGAACCTCGCCTCGCTGCTCGAAGGCTCCGCCCGGGCCTACCCGGACCGTACGGCCGTGGTGCTCGGCGACACCCGGCTGACCTACGCGCAGGTCAACGGCGCCGCCAACCAGGTCGCCAACCTGCTGGTCTCGCGCGGCATCAAGCCCGGCGACAAGGTCGCCCTGAGCTGTCCCAACCTGCCCTACTTCGCGATCGTCTACTACGGCATCCTCAAGGCCGGCGCGACGGTGGTGCCGCTCAACGTGCTGCTCAAGGGCCGCGAGGTGGCCTACCACCTCGACGACTCGGACGCGAAGGCCTACTTCTGCTTCCAGGGCACGCCGGAGCTCGCCATCGGCGCCGAGGGCCACGCCGGCTTCGAGCAGGCCGAGGGCTGCGAGCACTTCTTCATGATCACCGCCGACCCGGCCGCCGAGTCCCCGATCGAGGGCACCGAGACGCTGGGCCAGGCGCTGGCCGGCCAGCCGCCGACCTTCGAGACCGTCGAGGTCGGACGACGACGACACCGCGGTCATCCTCTACACCTCCGGCACCACCGGGCAGCCCAAGGGCGCCGAGCTGATGCACCGCAACATGATCTCCAACGCCATGGCCAGCGACGCGCTCTTCGGCGCCGACGCCGACAACCCCGACACGCTACTGTGCGTGCTGCCGCTGTTCCACTCCTTCGGCCAGACCGTCATCCAGAACGCGGGCTTCGCCTTCGGCGGCACGGTCGTGATGCTGCCGCGCTTCGAGGCCGGCCCGGCGCTGGAGCTGATGGACCGCGAGGACGTCACGTTCTTCGCCGGTGTCCCGACGATGTACTGGGGCCTCCTCGGTGCGCTCGACGACTCCGGTGTCGACGTGAAGAAGCTCGCCGGCACCCTGCGGGTCGCCGCGGCCGGCGGCTCGGCGCTGCCGGTCGAGGTGCACAAGGACTTCGAGAAGCGCTTCGGCGTGACGATCCTCGAGGGCTACGGCCTCTCCGAGACGTCGCCGGTCGCCAGCTTCTCGCCGTAGGGCGAGCCGGCACGCGTCGGCTCGATCGGCGTACCGATCCCGGGTGTCGAGATGAAGCTCATCAACCCCGAGCCCGGCGTGCGCGAGGACGTGCAGGAGGGCGACGACCCGGAGGCCACGGTCGGCGAGATCGCCATCAAGGGCCCCAACATCATGAAGGGCTACTACGACCGCCCCGACGCGACCGCGGAGGCGATCCACGACGGCTGGTTCCGCTCCGGCGACCTCGGCCGCAAGGACGCGGACGGCTACTACTACATCGTCGACCGCTCCAAGGACATGATCATCCGCGGCGGCTTCAACGTGTACCCGCGCGAGATCGAGGAGGTGCTGCTGACCCACCCCGAGGTCTCGCTCGCCGCCGTGATCGGCGTACCGCACGAGAGCCACGGCGAGGAGATCAAGGCCGTCGTCATCCGCAACGACGGCGTCGACGGTCACCGAGGACGAGCTCGTCGCGTGGGGCAAGGAGCAGATGGCGGCGCTACAAGTACCCCCGCATCGTCGAGTTCGTCGACGCGCTGCCGATGACCGCGACCGGCAAGATCCTCAAGCGCGAGCTGCGCTGATGCGGCCGTTGCTCATCGCGGTCGGCGCGGTGATGGTCCTGGTCGGGTGCCGTCTTGACCTTCCAGGGCCTCGGCTACGTCGAGGGCAGCGCGATGACCGACCAGACCCTCTGGGCGATCGTCGGGCCGGTGATCGCGGGCCTCGGCGTCGGCGCTGATCGTGGTGGCCGCGCGCCGCACGCGAGTGACGTACGGCCGGACCCGAGCGTTCCCCAGGCGGGTGCATCACTAGACTCGGCTCGCCCACCCCCGCCCGTCCCCAGGAGCCTTCCGTGGCCCGTTACGTCGTCGACGTCATGCCCAAGCCCGAGATCCTCGACCCGCAGGGCAAGGCCGTCCTCGGCGCCCTGCCCCGGCTCGGCTTCGCCGGGGTCACGGACGTCCGCCAGGGCAAGCGGTTCGAGCTCGACATCGACGGCGACGCCTCCGACGCAGCCTCGCCGAGGTGCGCGAGATGGCCGAGACGCTGCTGTCCAACCCGGTCATCGAGGACTTCGCCGTCAGTCGAGGGTGCGACCGCCGCGAACACAGTGAAGATCGGCGTCGTCACCTTCCCCGGGCTCGCTCGACGACGTCGACGCGCAGCGCGCGGTGACGCATCGGCGGCAACGAGGCGGTCGCGCTGTGGCACGGCGACCACGACCTGCGAGGGCGTGGACGCGGTCGTGCTGCCGGGCGGCTTCTCGTACGGCGACTACCTCCGCTGCGGCGCGATCTCGCGCTTCGCGCCGGTGATGACGACGGTGATCGAGGCCGCCGGCAGGGGCATGCCGGTGCTCGGCATCTGCAACGGCTTCCAGATCCTGTGCGAGTCCCACCTGCTGCCCGGTGCGCTGATCCGCAACGACCACCGCAAGTTCGTCTGCCGCGACCAGCGGCTGCGCATCGAGAACGACTCGACACGCCCGTGGACCTCGGCGTACGCCGAGGGCGCAGGAGATCACCATCGTGCTCAAGAACGGCGAGGGCGGCTTCGTCGCCGACGAGCCGACGCTCGACCGGCTCGAGGGCGAGGGCCGCGTCGTCGCGCGCTACCTCGACGACAACCCCAACGGCTCGCTCCGCGACATCGCCGGCATCACCAACGAGCGCGGCAACGTGGTCGGCCTGATGCCGCACCCCGAGCACGCCGTCGAGGACCTCACCGGTCCCGGCACCGACGGCCTCGGGTTCTTCACCTCGCTCGTCGCGAGCGCGTTCGTGTGAGTGCCCTGACCCCGCGCCGCCTCTTCCGCGGGCTCGCCGTCGCGCGAGGCGATCACCTGGGCGCTGCTGCTGATCGGCATGTTCCTCAAGTACGTCACCGAGACCACCGAGCTCGGCGTCCAGCATCTTCGGCATGGTGCACGGCGTCGTCTTCATCGCCTACTGCCTCGTCACCCTCCTCGTCGCGGTCGACCAGCGCTGGTCGCCGGGCCGGACGGTGCTGGGCCTCGCCGCCGCGGTGCCGCCGTTCGCGACGCTGCGCTTCGAGCGGTACGCCGATCGGCGCGGGCCTGCTGCGGTCGACGACTGGCTCTCGCGTCACGACAGCCCGACGGCTCGCGAGCGCGCCGTGTGCTGGCTGCTGCGCCACCACCGGCGTGCCGCGTCGGCATCTGCTCGTGGCGCCGTCGCCGGGCTCACCGGCCTCGCGCTGCTGGTCGGCCCGCCGGCCTGACGTCCGCCGCCTCGGACTACTCCGGCCCCAAGCTCAGAGGCCGCGCTGCAGCTTGTTCCAGGTCTGCGGGGTGGCGACGCCGGAGACGGCGATCCGCAGGCGCGACTGGTAGGTCCGCAGCGCGCCCTCGGTCTTCGCGTCGAACACGCCCGTCGCCCGGAACCTGCCGGCGCCGGCCGCGTTGAGCGCCCGCTGGAGCCGGTAGACCGACTCGTCGGAGGAGCCGCGCTTGATCGTCGTACGGCTGCCGGCGGAGAGGAGGGCCGTCCAGTGGCGCTTCTCGAACGTGTCGGTCGGGGTGAACTTGCGGGAGGCCTGCCAGGCGCGCGCCGCGGCGATGGTCGCCGTGTCGTAGGCGCCGTCGATCGCAACCCGAGTAGGTGCCCTGCTCGGTCAGCAGGCACTGCAGGGCCTTGACCCGCGTGGGCTGGGCGGCGGCGGGGGAGAGGGTGGGGTACTTCCAGAAGCCGAGACGGGTGCCGGGGCAGCGACCCTCGGGTACGGCGATGGAGCCGGCGCCGAGGTCGATGAAGTTGCTGTCGATGTTGATCGTGACGCCGCCCCAGGTCTCGTTGTGCCCGCCGAGGTACTGCTTCATCCGGCCGCCCGGACGCCAGCCGTCCTCGGGGATGTAGGCTCGTCGAGGTGTTGGCCGCGCCGTCCCAGCGCGCGATCCAGATGCGGTCGGGCAGGGCGAACTGGCCGGGGCGCTGGGTGCGCGCGTCGTCCAGCATCTTGACGCCGAGCTGACGCTGGATAGAAGCCCGCCACGTAACCGTGCGCCTTGATCCGCGTCACCCAGCTGCTCACGAAGACCAGGGCCGACTCGCGGCAGTGGGTGTCGCCGAGGTTGAAGCCCTCCAGGTCGTACCAGATCGTGCTGCCCGCCCCGATGCCGTACGCCGTCGCGTCGGCGGCGTTCTTGTCGGCCTCGGCCAGCCCCTGGGACGCTGCCAGGGCGTAGCCGCCGGTGGGCTTCGGGCTGATCTTGAAGTCGTCGGCGTAGCGCGGGAAACGGGGCTGGCACGAAGCCTGCGGACCCAGCGCGATCGGCAGCAGTCGCCAGCCGCGCGCCACCTGGGTCGCGACCCACGTCGGGCTGAGGTTGGGCTGCGACCTGCAGGCGCGTGAGTCGCCGGAGACGTAGATGCCCACCGCCGAGAACGGCGACTTCTTCCACCAGGTGTCCATCGCCGACTGGGTCGGAGCCAGGCACTGGTCGAAGCCGTAGCCGGTGAAGTCCCCCGGGGTCGCGAGCGCGACCTGGCGCTGCGACGCGAGCCTGCTCGACGTGCTGTCCCCATAGCCGGGGGTGAGGTGGAACCCCTCCGCCCCCAGGGGGACGACGAGGGCGACGACGGTTGCGGCAGCGAAGCGTACGGAGGAGGCGACGCATGGTGGCTCCGGCATCGGCGGGGAAGGTGCAGGCGACCGCTAGAAAACCACACCAGTCACACACGTAACAGGGGTTCGGGGGAACTACAGTCCTGTAGTTCGCCGCCGCCAGCCTGTCCGTCGTCGACGTCACGCCCGGCGACCAGGCCGGGGACTCCCGCTGGTAGAGAACGGCGCCGTGCCCGACCCGGTGCCCCGGCCAGCGTCCACCCTCGACACCGTGGCGGTCGCGGCGTCCGACGCGGAGCGCGAGCAGCCGTGGGCCGACCTCGGGCTCAAGGCCGACGAGTACGCCCGGATCCGCGAGATCCTCGGCCGTCGTCCCACCAGCTCGGAGCTGGCGATGTACTCCGTCATAGTGGAGCGAGCACTGCTCCTACAAGTCCTCCAAGGTGCACCTCAAGCAGTTCTCCGAGCTTCCGCAGGAGATGACCCCTCGGCAAGACCCTCGCCGGCATCGGTGAGAACGCCGGCGTGATCGACATCGGCCAGGGCTATGCGGTCACCTTCAAGGTCCAGGTCCGCCACAACCACCCGTCCTACGTCGAGCCCTACCAGGGTGCGGCGACCGGCGTCGGGGGCATCGTCCGCGACATCCTCGCGATGGGCGCGCGCCCGGCTGCAGTGATGGACCCGCTGCGTTCGGCCTCTCGATGCCGCCGACACCCACCGTGTGCTGCCGGGGATCGTGGCCGGCGTCGGCGGCTACGGCGGTTCTGCTCGGGCTGCCCAACATCGGCGGTGAGGCCGTCTTCGACGAGACCTCTGTCGGCAACCCGCTCGTCAACGCGCTCTGCGTCGGCGTGCTGCGCCACCGCACCTCGCCAAGGCCTCGGGTGCGGGCAACCGGGTCATCCTCTACGGCGCCCGCACCGGCGGCGACGGCATCGGCGGTGTCTCCGTGCTGGCATCCGAGACCTTCGACGCGGATGGTCCCGCCAAGCGTCCGAGCGTCCAGGTCGGGGACCCCTTCATGGAGAAGCTGCTCATCGAGTGCACGCTCGAGATCTTCGCCGCCGCACCTCGTCGCCGGCATCCAGGACCTCGGCGGCGCCGGTCTCTCGTGCGCCACGTCCGAGCTCGCGTCTGCCGGCGACGGCGGCATGCACGTCGAGCTCGACCGGGTGCCGCTGCGTGACTGGACGCTGGCTCCGAGGAGATCCTCATGAGCGAGTCGCAGGAGCGGATGATGGCGGTCGTCGAGCCGGCCGACGTCGACGCCTTCATGGCGATCTGCGCGAAGTGGGACGTCAAGGCGGTGGTGGTCGGGGAGGTCACCGACACCGGTCGTCTGCACATCGACTGGCACGGCGAGCGCGTCGTGAGACGTGCCCCGCGCTCGGTCGCCCACGACGGCCCCACCTATCACCGACCTTTCGCCCGTCCCGACTGGCAGGACGCCCTGCAGGCGGACGGCGCGGAAGGCCTCGCCCGGCCGTCGACCGGAGCCGAGCTCCGCGACACCCTGCTCACGCTGGTCGCGAGCCCCAACCTGTGCGACCGCTCCTGGATCACCGACCAGTACGACCGCTACGTCCAGGGCAACACCGTCCTGTCCCAGCCCTCCGACAGCGGCATGGTCCGCGTGGACCCCGACACCAACCTCGGCGTCGCGGTGGCCACCGACTGCAACGGTCGCTTCGCCAAGCTCGACCCCTACGCGGGAGCCCAGCTCGCGCTCGCCGAGTCGTTCCGCAACGTCGCCACGGGTGGGGCCCGCCCGCTCGCCGTCTCCGACTGCCTGAACTTCGGCTCGCCCGGAGACCGATGTCATGTGGCAGTTCGCCGAGGCCTGCCGCGGGCTCAAGGACGGGTGTGCCGAGCTCGGCATCCCGGTGACCGGCGGCAACGTCAGCCTCTACAACCAGACCGGCGAGACCGCCATCCTGCCCACGCCGGTGGTCGCCGTCCTCGGCGTCATCGACGACGTCACGCGTCGTACGCCGACCGGGTTCGGCGCCGCCGGCGAGCGCGTCTTCCTGCTGGGCGAGACTCGCGAGGAGCTCTCCGGCTCGGAGTGGGCGCACGTCGTGCACGGTCACCTGGGCGGTCTTCCGCCTCGGGTCGACCTGGCCGCGGAGCAGTCGCTGGCTGCGCTGCTCCAGGACGCCGCGCGCGATGCCGTTGTCACCAGTGCCCACGACCTGTCCGACGGCGTGGAGCTCGCCGACCCTGGCGGAGGCCTCCTTCCGCAACGGGGTCGGGGTCTCGGTGTCGGTGGACGCCGTGGCCGGCGGCGACGCCTTCATCGCTCTCTTCGCCGAGTCCGCTGCTCGAGCCATCGTGACGACGACCACCGACAACGCCGATGCCCTGGTCGCGCTGGCCCGGCGCCACGGCGTACCCCTCGCGCCACTCGGCGTGACCGGCGGCGAGACGATCAGCGTCGATGGCCAGTTCGAGGTCGCCGTGGCAGACGCCCTCGCGGCCTGGCAGGCAACCCTCCCGGCGGCCCTCGTCAACAGCTAGACTTCGGCCATCGTCTGTCGAGACTCACGGCCAGCGGCCGAGCTGCCGGGGTAATCCAGTGGTGATCGGCTGTTGGACCGCCGATCTGACGACCGTTTGTCACTGGATTACCGCGGCGCGGACGCGGGGCCGCCGCCCCGTACGACGGTCAGTCGGCCCGGCGCATCGCCCGGATGCCGACGACGAGGCCAAGGGCGGCAACGACGAGCGCACCCGCGAGACCCTGGGCCAAGGTGGTCAACGGGTAGGTGCCGCCGAAGAGCGCGCGGACGGCCTCGACGACGTAGGTCATCGGGTTCAGCGAGGACACGACCTCCAGCCACCGCGGCGCCCCGTCCATCGGGAGCAGCACGCCGGCGGTGAGCAGGACCGGGAACAGCAGCGTCTGCTGGACGGTCCAGAACATCCAGTCCTGCCCCTTCGACGCGAGCGCCAGCGCGAAGGACAGCGCGCCGACGCCGACGCTGAACAGGGACAGAGCAGCGCTGCGGCGACAACCCCACCGAGGTGCAGGTCGAAGCTGAACGGCGTCACGACCGCGACGATGATCGTGACCTACAGCGGCATCGGCCACGACCTCCTTCAGCGAGCGGCCGACGAGCCGCGAGGGCCGGCGCGAGGGGGAGACGAGCTGGCGCTCGTGGGAGCCGCTCTGCATCCTCATCAGGTAGCCCCGGTGAAGGACGCGCC
>CAVZWM010000021.1:0-13368 GCA_963778975.1 uncultured Actinomycetota bacterium | reverse complement strand
GACATCGAGGGTGACGCCTCCGACGCCAGCCTCGCCGAGGTGCGGGAGATGGCCGAGAAGCTGCTGTCCAACCCGGTGATCGAGGACTTCGAGGTGCACGCGCAGTGAAGATCGGCGTCGTCACCTTCCCGGGTCGCTCGACGACGTCGACGCGCGTCGCGCGGTGCCATCGGCGGCGTAGAGGTGGTCGCGCTGTGGCACGGCGAGGAGACCTCGAGGGCGTCGACGCGATCATCCTGCCGGGCGGCTTCTCGTACGGCGACTACCTCCGCTGCGGCGCGATCTCGCGGTTCGCGCCGGTGATGACGTCGGTCATCGAGCCGGCCGACACGGGCTGCCCGTGCTCGGCATCTGCAACGGCTTCCAGATCCTGTGCGAGTCGCACCTGCTGCCCGGTGCGCTCATCCGCAACGACCACCGCAAGTTCGTCTGCCGCGACCAGCGACTGCGCATCGAGCGGGTCGACCGCCCTGGACCTCGGCCTACGCCGCGACCAGGAGGTCGCCATCGTGCTCAAGAACGGTGAAGGCGGCTTCGTCGCCGACGAGCCGACGCTCGACGGGCTCGACGGCGAGGGCCTCGTCGTCGCGCGCTACCTCGACGACAACCCCAACGGCTCGTACCGCGACATCGCCGGCATCTCCAACGAGCGCGGCAACGTCGTCGGGCTGATGCCCCACCCCGAGCACGCCGTCGAGGACCTCACCGGTCCCGGCACGGACGGGCTCGGCGTTCTTCACCTCGCTCGTCGAGAGCGCGTTCGTGTGAGCGCCCTGACCCCGCGCCGCCTCTTCCGGGGCGCTGGCCGTCGGCGAAGCGATCACGTGGGCGCTGCTGCTGAGCGGCATGTTCCTCAAGTACGTCACCGAGACCACGCGAGCTCGGCGTCAGCATCTTCGGCATGGTGCACGGCGTCGTCTTCATCGCCTACTGCCTGGTGACCCTGGTCGTCGCGATCGACCAGCGGTGGTCGCCGGGCCGGACCGTGCTGGGCCTGGCCGCCGCGGTGCCGCCGTTCGCCACCCTGCTCTTCGAGGCGTACGCCGATCGCCGTGGCCTGCTCGGTCCCGAGTGGCTCTCGCGCCACGACAGCCCGACGGCTCGGAGCGCGCCGTGTGCTGGCTGCTGCGCCACCACCGGCTGGCCGCGGGTCTGCTCGTGGGCGCCGTCGCCGGGCTCACCGCGCCTCGCGTTGCTGGTCGGCCCGCCGGCCTGAGCCGTCCGCCGCCTGGTAGCTCCGTGACGAACGGACCCTCAGATCGCTGATCCGGTCCGTCTGTCACGGCTCACCGGGATCCGGCTCAGAGTCCGCGCTGCAGCTTGTTCCAGGTCTGCGGGGTCGGCGACGCCGGAGACGGCGATCCGCAGGCGCGACTGGTAGGACCGCAGGGCGGCCTCGGTCTTCGTGTCGAAGACTCCCGTCGCCCGGAACCTGCCGGCGCCGGCCGCATTCAGCGCCCGCTGGAGCCGGTAGACCGACTCGTCGAGGAGCCGCGCTTGATCGTCGTACGGCTGCCGCCGGCGAGGAGGGCGGTCCAGTGGCGCTTCTCGAACGTGCTGGTCGGGGTGAACTTGCGCGCGGCCTGCCAGCGCGAGCCGCGGCGACGGTCGCCGCGTTGTAGGCGCCGTCGATCGCACCCGAGTAGGTGCCCTGCTCGGTCAGCAGGCACTGGAGGGCCTTGACCCGCGTGGCCCGGGCAGCGGCGGGGGAGAGGGTGGGGTGACTTCCAGAAGCCGAGTCGGGTGCCGGGGCAGCGCCCCTCGGGTACGGCGCTGGAGCCGGCGCCGAGGTCGATGAAGTTGCTGTCGATGTTGATCGTGACGCCGCCCCACGTCTCGTTGTGCCCGCCGAGGTACTGCTTCATCCGACCGCCCGGACGCCACCGTCCTCGGGGATGTAGGTCGTCGACGTGTTGGCCGCGCCGTCCCAACGTGCGATCCAGATGCGGTCGGGCAGGGCGAACTGGCCGGGCGCTGGGTGCGCGTGTCGTCCAGCATCTTGATGCCCGAGCTGGCGCTGGAGTAGAAGCCGGCCACGTAGCCGTGCGCCTTGATCCGCGTCACCCAGCTGCTCACGAACACCAGGGCCGACTCGCGGCAGTGGGTGTCGCCGAGGTTGAAGCCCTCCAGGTCGTACCAGATCGTGCTGCCCGCGCCGATGCCGTACGCCGTCGCGTCGGCGGCGTTGTTGTCGGCCTCGACCGACCCCTGGGCCGCCGCCAGGGCGTAGCCGCCGGTGGGCTTCGGGCTGATCTTGAAGTCGTCGGCATAGCGCGGGAAGCGGGGTTGGCAGGAGGCCTGCGGACCGAGCGCGATCGGCAGCAGCCGCCAGCCGCGGGCCACCTGGGTCGCCACCCAGGTCGGGCTGAGGTTGGGCTGCGACCGGCAGGCGCGCGAGTCGCCGGAGATGTAGATGCCGACCGCCGAGAAGGGCGACTTCTTCCACCAGGTGTCCATCGCCGACTGGGTCGGGGCCAGGCACTGGTCGAAGCCGTAGCCGGTGAAGTCCCCGGGGGTCGCGAGCGCGATCTGGCGCTGCGACGCGAGCCTGCTCGACGCGCTGTCTCCCGCGGTGGCGGTCGTCGAGACCAGCCCGCCCAGGGGGACGACGAGGGCGACGACGGTCGCGGCAGCGAACGTACGGAGAAGGCGGCGCATGGTGGCTCCGGCATCAGGCGGGGAAGGTGCAGGCGACCGCCAGAAAACCACACCAGTCACACAGGTAACAGGGGTTTGGGTGAACTACAGGCCTGTAGTTCGCGGCCGCCGGGCTGACGTGGTCGACGTCGCGCCCGGCGAGCAGCCCCGGGACTCCCGCTCGTAGACTGGCGTCGTGCCCGACACCAGTGCCCCACGGCCAGAGTCCACCCTCGACACCGTGGCGGTCGCGGCGTCCGACGCCGAGCGCGAGCAGCCGTGGGCCGACCTCGGGCTCAAGGCCGACGAGTACGCCCGGATCCGCGAGATCCTCGGCCGTCGTCCCACCAGCTCGGAGCTGGCGATGTACTCCGTCATGTGGAGCGAGCACTGCTCCTACAAGTCCTCCAAGGTGCACCTCAAGCAGTTCTCCGAGCTGCCGCAGGAGACGCCGCTCGGCAAGACCCTCGCCGGCATCGGTGAGAACGCCGGCGTGATCGACATCGGCCAGGGCTATGCGGTGACCTTCAAGGTCGAGTCGCACAACCACCCGTCCTACGTCGAGCCCTACCAGGGTGCGGCGACCGGCGTCGGGGGCATCGTCCGCGACATCCTCGCGATGGGTGCGCGCCCGGTTGCCGTGATGGACCCGCTGCGCTTCGGCCCCCTCGACGCCGCCGACACCCACCGCGTGCTGCCGGGGATCGTGGCCGGCGTCGGCGGCTACGGCAACATGCTCGGCCTGCCCAACATCGGCGGTGAGGCCGTCTTCGACGAGACCTATCTCGGCAACCCGCTCGTCAACGCGCTCTGCGTCGGCGTGCTGCGTCACGAGGACCTGCACCTCGCCAAGGCGTCGGGCGTCGGCAACCAGGTCATCCTCTACGGCGCCCGCACCGGCGGCGACGGCATCGGCGGCGTCTCCGTGCTGGCGTCCGAGACCTTCGACGCGGATGGTCCCGCCAAGCGTCCGAGCGTCCAGGTCGGCGACCCCTTCATGGAGAAGCTGCTGATCGAGTGCACGCTCGAGATCTTCGCCGCGCGCCTCGTCGCCGGCATCCAGGACCTCGGCGGCGCCGGTCTCGTGCGCCACGTCCGAGCTCGCGTCGGCCGGCGACGGCGGCATGCACGTCGAGCTCGACCGGGTGCCGCTGCGTGACTCGACGCTGGCTCCCGAGGAGATCCTCATGAGCGAGTCGCAGGAGCGGATGATGGCGGTCGTCGAGCCCGGCCGACGTCGACGCCTTCATGGCGATCTGCGCGAAGTGGGACGTCGAGGCCGTGGTGGTCGGCGAGGTCACCGACACCGGTCGTCTGCACATCGACTGGCACGGCGAGCGCGTCGTCGACGTGCCCCCGCGCTCGGTCGCCCACGACGGCCCCACCTATCACCGACCCTTCGCCCGTCCCGACTGGCAGGACGCCCTGCAGGCGGACGGCGCGGAGGGCCTCGCCCGGCCGTCGACCGGCGACGAGCTCCGCGACACCCTGCTCACGCTGGTCGCGAGCCCCAACCTGTGCGACCGCTCCTGGATCACCGACCAGTACGACCGCTACGTCCAGGGCAACACCGTGCTGTCCCAGCCCTCCGACAGCGGCATGGTCCGCGTGGACGCCGACACCCACCTCGGCGTCGCGGTGGCCACGGACTGCAACGGTCGCTTCGCCAAGCTCGACCCCTACGCGGGGGCCCAGCTCGCGCTCGCCGAGTCGTTCCGCAACGTCGCCACGGGCGGCGCCCGCCCGCTCGCCGTCTCCGACTGCCTCAACTTCGGCTCGCCCGAGGACCCCGATGTCATGTGGCAGTTCGCGGAGGCCTGCCGCGGGCTCAAGGACGGCTGTGCCGAGCTCGGCATCCCGGTGACCGGCGGAAACGTCAGCCTCTACAACCAGACCGGCGAGATCGCCATCCTGCCCACGCCGGTGGTCGCCGTCCTCGGCGTCATCGACGACGTCAGGCGTCGTACGCCGACCGGGTTCGGCGCCGCCGGCGAGCGCGTCTTCCTGCTGGGCGAGACCCGCGAGGAGCTCTCCGGCTCGAATGGGCGCACGTCGTCCACGGTCACCTGGGTGGTCTCCCGCCGCGGGTCGACCTGGCCGCGGAGCAGTCGCTGGCCGCGCTGCTCCAGGACGCCGCGCGCGATGCAGTTGTCACCAGTGCCCACGACCTGTCCGACGGGGACTGGCCCAGACCCTGGCGGAGGCCTCCTTCCGCAACGGGGTCGGGGTCTCGGTGTCGGTGGACGCCGTGGCCGGCGGCGACGCCTTCGTCGCCCTCTTCGCCGAGTCCGCTGCTCGAGCCATCGTGACGACGACCACCGACAACGCCGATGCACTGGTCGAGCTGGCCCAGCACCGCGGCGTACCCCTCACGCCGCTCGGCGCAGACCGGCGGCGACACGATCAGCGTCGAGGGCCAGTTCGAGGTCGCCGTGGCAGACGCCCTCGCGGCCTGGCAGGCGACCCTCCCGGCGGCCCTCAACGGCTGAGACTCGCCCTCGAGTCCCTGAGAGACTCAAGGGCAAGCGGGCCGAGCTGCCGGGGTGATTCGAGTCGGCCCGGCCATCGTCCGGATGCCGACGACGAGGCCGAGGGCGGCGACGACGAGCGCACCCGCGAGACCCTGGGCCAGGGTGGTCATCGGGTAGGTGCCTGCGAACAACGCGCGGACGGCCTCGACGACGTAGGTCATCGGGTTCAGCGAGGAGACGACCTCCAGCCACCGCGGCGCCCCGTCCATCGGGAGCAGCACGCCGGCGGTGAGCAGGACCGGGAACAGCAGCGTCTGCTGGACGGTCCAGAACATCCAGTCCTGTCCCTTCGACGCGAGCGCCAGGGCGAAGGACAGCGCGCCGACGCCGACGCTGAACAGGCAGAGCAGCGCGGCACCGAGCACGACTCCGCCGAGGTGCAGGTCGAAGGCGAAGGGCGTCACGACCGCGACGATGATCACGACCTGCATCAGCATCGGCACGACCTCCTTGAGGGATCGTCCGACCAGCAACGAGGATCGGCGAGCGGCGAGACGAGCTGGCGCTCGTGGGAGCCGCTCTGCATCTCCTCCATCAGGTTGGCCCCGGTGAAGGACGCGCCCATCAGGCAGGTCATCACCACGATGCCGGGCACGAACCACTGCAGCGCCGACCCGGACGCCGTCTCCGGGAGCAGCGGCGCGAAGAGCCCGAGGAAGACCAGGGGCTGGATCATCGCGAAGACCACCGACATCGGCTCGCGCCACACGGGCTTGAGCTCGCGGGTCATCACGTTGAGGGTGTCGGACCAGAAGCTTCCCGGGGGGTGTCGGTGACGGTGACGGCGGACGGGTCTCGGTCAGGGTGCTCATGCGGCGACCTCGCTCTCGGTGTCGGTCTCTGCATCGGTGGTCGTCGGTGCCGCTTCGCGCGAGGCTGCGGCCGGTGAGGCCGAGGAAGACGTCATCGAGGGTGGGTCGGAGGCCTCGACGCTGATCGGCGCGACGTCGACTCGCCGAGGTCGGCGAGCATTGATCCGACGAGCATGGTGCCGTCCGAGACCCGGACGTCACGGTGTCGTCCGTCGACCTCGACCCGGGCGCCGGCGCCCGCCCCAGGCGTACGGCCGCTGCCGCCGCGTCGGAGGTCGGACGCGAAGCCGAGTCGTGACGAGGTCGCCGAGCCCCGGACTTCAGCTGCGCCGCCGAGTCGTCGGCGATGATCTGGCCGTGGTCGACCACGATCACCCGCTCGGCGAGGGCGTCGGCCTCCTCGAGGTAGTGCGTGGTGAGCACGACCGTGCGTGCCGTGTCGCTCGTGCAGACGGCGAACGAGGTCCTGCAGGTTGGCGCGGTTCTGCGGGTCGAGCCCGGTGGACGGCTCGTCGAGGAACAGCACGCGGGGCAGGTGGACCAGCCCCATCGCGATGTCGAGGCGACGCCGCTGGCCGCCGGAAAGCGAGGAGACCTTGCGGTCGGCGACCGCACCGAGGTCGAGGTCGTCGATGAGCTCGCCGGCCCGGCGCCGGGCGTCGGTGCGGGACAACCCGTGGGCACGGCCCTGGCTGATGAGCTCGTCGCGCCCGAGCTGGCGGTGCCCGGCGCCGTTGCCCTGGCCGACGTAGCCGATCGCGCGGCGGACGTCGCGCTGGGCGGTGACGACGTCGTGGCCGGCGACCTGCGGCGGTCCCGGAGGTCGGCGCGATGAGGGTGGTGAGCATCCGCAGGGTGGTCGACTTTCCGGCGCCGTTGGGCCCGAGGAGGGCGACCAGCTCGCCCTGGGCGATCTCCAGGTCGAGGCCGCGCACGGCCTCGACGGTCTGCTTGTGCGCGGTGAAGTGGCGGGTCAGTCCCCGGGTCACGATCGCGGGATGTGAGGTCGTGTGAGGTCATGCCACAACGCTAGGAACGATCAGGCCAGTTCCTGACCGCTTTCGAAGTATTCTCCAGGACATGAGCACGAGTGAGCGGATGCTGCGGCTGCTGTCGCTGCTGCAGACGCACCGCTACTGGCCCGGCCCGGAGCTGGCCGGCCGGCTCGAGGTGAGCCCGCGGACGCTGCGTCGCGACGTCGACCGGTTGCGCGACCTGGGCTACACGGTCGATGCCGTCCGCGGTGCCGCCGGTGGCTACCAGCTCGCGCCGGCGGTCGCTCCCGCCGTTGCTGCTCGAGGACGACGAGGCGGTGGCCGTCGCGGTCGGTCTGCGCACGGCGGCGACGAGCGCGGTGGCCGGCACCGACGACCGCTCGGTCCAGGCGCTGGCCAAGGTGCTGGCCCTCATGCCGCCGCGGCTGCGCCGGCAGATGGACGCCGTCTCCTCGCAGACCGAGACGCCCGGCACCGTGGAGGGTCCCGACCGTCGACGCGACGGTCCTCACCACGCTCGCCCAGGCCTGCCGCGACGACGAGCTGGTCGAGTTCGACTACACCGCGCGCGAGGCGGAGACCACGCACCGCCGGGCCGAGCCGTTCCGCCTCGTCGCTCTCGGCCGCCGGTGGTACCTCGTCTCCTACGACCGCGATCGCCAGGACTGGCGCAGCTTCCGGCTCGACCGGATCGAGGATCCCCGCCCCACCGGCCTGAAGTTCCGGCCACGCGATCTGCCCGCCGACGACGCGCTCGACCTTCGTCCAGCAGGGCATCCGTCGATGCCCCAGCAGTACGCCGTACGCGTCCGGGTGGCGGTCGCCGTCGAGGTGCTGCAGCGCGAGGTCGGACGCTGGGCGAGCGTTACCCCCGACGGCGACGGGTGCGTGCTCGAGATGAACGTCGACTCCCTCGACTGGCCGGTGATCGTGCTCGCCTCGTCGGGTGCCGACTTCGTCGTCGAGTCGCCGCCGGAGCTGGCTGAGCGGATCGCCGAGGTCGGCGGCGGTTCAACCGGGCAGACTCTGCCTCGTGAGCTCACCCGTCGGTGGCGCTCGCCGTGGCGGCGATCGCGCCGCTGGCCTGCGCCGCGGCTCCGAGCCCAGCCCGCCAGCCCCGTCACAGGAGATCACCATGGACCGACTGCCCTACGGCGACGACCCCAGCCAGTGGGCGGAGCTCTACACCCCCGACCTACCAGCGCCTCGCGCGGCGTCGTCGTGGTCATCCACGGGGGCTTCTGGCGGCGCAGTACGACGCCTCGCTCGGCACGCCGCTCGCCGAGGACCTGAGCGGTCGCGGGTGGACGGTGCTCAACGTCGAGTACCGCCGCGTCGGCAACGGCGGCGGCTTCCCGGCCACCTTCGACGACGTCGCAGCAGCCATCGACCTGCTCGCCGGCACCGACGTCGACACGTCCACCGTCGTCGCTCTCGGCCACTCCGCCGGCGGTCACCTGGCGACCTGGGCAGCGGCCCGGACCCGCTTCGACGAGTGGTCCGGCGGCGTCGAGGTCACCCACGTCGTCTCGCAGGCCGGCGTCCTCGACCTGACCACCGCGCAGGAGCAGGGACTGGGCGGCGGCGCGGTCGACGCCCTGATGGGGGCCGGCCCCAGCGACCCGTCGTACGACCTGGCCGACCCGACGCGGCACATTCCGTTGGACGTGCCCGTGTGGGCGGTGCATGCCCCCGACGACGACGTCGTGCCCATCAGCCAGTCCGAGGGCTACGTCGCGGCGGCGACTGCCGCGGTGCCGACGCCACGCTCGTCGAGGTCACCGGCGGCCACTTCGGGGTGATCGACATCGAGAGCGACGCGTGGAGCTCGATCGTGCGACGTCCTCGACTCCATCCCGGCGTAGTCCGTGTCAAGGCTGTGTCGGCGCTAGCCTCCACCGTGCCCGCCCGACTCAGGATCCTGACCGCCGACCGAGCTCGCCGGCGCCGACACCATGGCGCTGGTCAAGCACTACCTCGCCGTCCTCGCCGAGCGGGCGCCCGGCAACTCGGTCGAGGTGCGCATCCGCCCTACGCCGCCGTCCAGGTGATCCCGGGCGTGCGCCACACGCGCGGCACCCCGCCGGCGGTCATCGAGACCGACGGTGAGACGTGGCTCGCCCTCGCCACCGGTCGTACGTCGCTGGCACCAGGCCGTGCACGACGGCACGGTCGTCGCCAGCGGCGAGCGCACCGACCTCACGCCCTACCTCCCCCTCGACCGGCCATGAGGGCCGCGCTCGCAACGGCCCAGCTCGCCGAGGCGGTCGGCCCCGTCGCCGGCGTCGAGATCGTCGTCTGGAACGGCGACGCCCCGGCTCCCGAGGGGGACGTCGACCTGTGGGTGCCGCACTATGCGACGAGCGCCGACGTGATCGACCGCGGCCACGAGCTGCGCGGCCTGCGCGTCGTGCAGCTGCAGAGCGCGGGCTACGACGGCGTCGCCGACCGGCTGCCGGACGGCATCACCCTCTGCAACGCGGGCGGGGTGCACGACGACGCGACGGCCGAGCACGCGGTCGGGCTCATCCTGGCCAGCCTGCGCGGGATACCGGAGGCGGTGCGCGGACACGGGCACTGGCGCCGGATGCCCGGCCGGCGCTCGCTGGCCGACTCGCGGGTGCTGGTCCTGGGCTACGGCTCGATCGGCCGTGCCCTGGCTGAGCGGCTGCTGCCGATGAAGGCCGAGGTCACCGCGGTGGCGAGCCGGGAGCGCGACGACGACCTCGTGGGTCGCGTCCGCGCCACCGCCGACCTGCCGCAGCTGCTGCCCCGACCAGGACGTCGTGGTGGTGCTGGTGCCGCTGACCGACGGCACCCGAGGCCTCGTCGACGACGCCTTCCTCGCCCACCTGCCCGACGGCGCACTGGTCGTCAACGTCGCCCGCGGCCCGGTGGTCGACACGGCCGCAGTCCTGCGTCACGCCGGGCGGTTGCGCTTCGCACTCGACGTCACCGACCCCGAGCCGCTGCCCGACGGGCACCCGCTGTGGGGCGCCCGGACGTACTCGTCACGCCGCACGTCGCGGGTGGAACGACCGGCGATGCTGCCACGCATCGCCGCGCTCGTGCGCGCCCAGCTCGTACGCCTCGCAGCCGGCGAGCAGCACGTCAACGTCGTGCAGGGCTAATCTCCGCTCATGCACGTGACCTCCCTCGGCTTCCGTACCGACCTTGCCCTCCTGACCGCGGCCGGCAGCCTGGTCGAGGACCGCGGCACCCACCTCGTGATCCGCTCGCCGGAGAACCCGTCCTACTTCTGGGCAACTTCCTGCTCCTCGCCGAGCCGCCGGTGCTGGGCGGCGAGAAGGAGGTCGTGGCCGCCTTTCACACCGAGTTCCCGAAGGCCGACCACGTGAGCATCGGCATCGACTCCGAAGACCTCACCGACGACGCCCGCGCCGCCTTCGAGGCGGCCGGCCTGACGGTCGACCTCGCCACCGTGCTCACCGCCTCGCGCCTCACTGCTCCCCGCGAGGTCGAGGCCGAGGTGCGCACCCTGGTCTCCGACGAGGACTGGGAGGCGCGCCCGGCTCAGCCAGCAGCTCTACCCCCAGACGTCGGAGGAGGCCTTCATGACCTTCGCCCGCGCCAACGCGCAGGAGAGAAGCTCGTCGACGCCGGCCGTGGCCAGCGCTTCGGTGCCTTCGTCGAGGGCTGCGCTGCGTCTCGACGGCCGGCTGCTTCGTGACCGAGGACGGTGTCGCCCGCTTCCAGAGCGTCGAGACGCACCCCGACCACCGACGCAGGGGACTGGCCGGGCGCCGTCACGCACGCTGCCGGTCAGCACGCCCTGGACCACTCGGCGTCGGCACCCTCGTCATCGTGGCCGACACCGACGGGGAGGCCATCGGTCTCTACCGCCGCCTCGGGCTTCACCGACTCCGAACGCCAGCTGATGATGGAGCAGCGCAGCGGCGAGTGGGCCGCAATGAACGAGTCCTAAGGTGTCTCGCATGACTGTCGACATCACCGCCCGTCTCGCCGAGGTCATGCCCGGCATCCGCCGCGACCTCGAGGACCTCGTCCGCATCCAGTCCGTCTGCGCCGACCCGGCCCGCGTCGACGAGGTCGAGCGAGTCCGCGGCCACGCGCGACCTGTTCGAGGCCGAGGGCTTCGAGTCCGAGATCGTCCGCGCGTACGACGGCGCACCGCCCGCAGTGATCGCGACGAAAGCCGGCCCCGAGGGCGCGCCGACGGTGCTGCTCTACGCGCACCACGACGTCCAGCCCGAGAGCGACCACGCCGACTGGGACTCCGAGCCGTTCGAGCCGACCGAGCGAGACGGTCGCCTCTACGGCCGCGGCGCCGCCGACGACAAGGCCGGCATCGCCGCCCACCTCGCCGCGGTCCGGCTCTTCGGCGACGACCTCGCGGTCGGCTGGTGATGCTTCGTCGAGGGCGAGGAGGAGATCGGCTCGCCGACCCTCGACGCAGCTGCTCGACCGAGCTACCAGGAGCTGCTGCGCAGGCGACGTCATCGTGATCGCCGACTCCGGCAACTGGGACATCGGCAAGCCAGCCCTGACCACCTCCCTGCGGGGCCTGGTCCGATGCGTCGTCGAGCTCCGGACACTCGACCACGCGGTGCACTCGGCATGTGGGGCGGTGCTCGTGCCCGACTGCGCTCACGGCCATGTGCCGACTGCTCGCGACCCTGCACGACGACGCCGGCAACGTCGCGGTCGAGGGCCTCGTCTCCGGCGAGGCCGCCGACTCGACTACCCCGATCGACGCGGTTGCGCGCGGAGTCCGGTGCTTGCCGAGGGCGTCGAGCTGATCGGCACCGGCAGTCGTCGTCGACCGCATCTGGACGAAGCCCGCCGCTGTCGATCGCCGGCTTCGACGCGACCCCAAGGTCGATGGCGCGCAACACCCTGATCCCCGCCGCCCGCGCCAAGGTCAGCGTCCGCATCGCCCCCGGCGACGATCCCGGCAGCGCGATCCGGCACCTGCGGCCCACCTGGAGACGCACGCGCCGTGGGGTGCCACAGGTCACGACCGTCGTGCGACCTCGGCGAGCCGTTCGCGATCGACGCCAGCGGCCCGGCGTACGACGCGGCCCGCGCGGCGTTCCGGACGCGTGGTACGGCACCGCGCCGGTCGACATCGGGCGTCGGCGGCTCGATCCCGTTCATCGCCGAGTTCGCGCAGGCCTTTCCCGACGCCGCGATCCTCGTGACCGGCGTCGAGGACCCGGACACGCGGGCCCACGGCGCCAACGAAGGCCTCCACCTAGCTGAGTTCGAGCGGGTCTGCCTCGCCGAGGCCCTGTTGCTCACCAACCTCGCCAACCTCACCTGACCCATCACGCATCGCCGCGAGCGTCGATGCGGACGCGCGCCGCCCGAGCGGCCCTGGAGTCACGTAACTCCGGGTGTGCCTCGCGGAGATGGGCGTCTGACCCACGATCTCGACCCACAAGAACAAGGACCCCAGGACGCCTGCGGCGTCTTCGGAGTCTGGGCCCCCGGAGAGGACGTCGCCAAGCTCACCTACTTCGGGCTCTACGCCCTCCAGCACCGCGGCCAGGAGTCGGCCGGTATCGCGGTCGGCAACGGTCGGCAGATCCTGGTCTACAAGGACATGGGCCTGGTCTCGCAGGTGTTCGACGAGCCGACCCTGGAGTCACTTAAGGGGCACCTCGCCATCGGCCACTCGCGCTACTCCACGACCGGTGCCAGCGTCTGGCGCAATGCCCAGCCGACCTTCCGCTCGACCCCGACCGGCTCGATCGCGCTCGGCCACAACGGCAACCTGATCGATACCGGCGACCTCCTGCAGCGTGTCGATGAGCTTGCTGCGACCAACGGCCAACTCGCGCTGCCAGCGCACGCCGAGACGCCTCCACCGATACCGATCTCGTCACCGCGCTGCTGGCCTCCTACCCGCATCTGACCTTGGAGCAGGCTGCCCTCGAAGTGCTTCCGTCGCTCACGGGCGCCTTCTGCTTCGTCTTCATGGACGAGGGCACGCTGTATGCCGCGCGCGACCCGCAGGGCATCCGGCCGCTGGTCCTCGGACGGCTCGAGCGAGGGTGGGTGGTCGCTTCGGAGACCGCCGCCCTGGACATCGTCGGTGCGTCGTTCGTCCGCGAGGTCGAGCCGGGTGAGCTGATCGCCGTCGACGAGAACGGCCTGCGTACGCAGCACTTCGCCGAGGCCGAAGCCCAAGGGCTGCCTGTTCGAGTTCGTCTACCTCGCCCGACCGGACACCTTGATCAGCGGACAGCGGGTGCAGACCGTGCGCGCCGAGATCGGGCGTCGGCTCGCCCGCGAGCATGCCGTCGAGGCCGACCTCGTCATACCGGTGCCGGAGTCGGGCACACCAGCGGCGATCGGATATGCCGCCGAGACCAGCATCCCGTACGGCCAGGGCCTGGTGAAGAACGC
>CAVZWM010000020.1:0-233835 GCA_963778975.1 uncultured Actinomycetota bacterium | reverse complement strand
TGGCAACGTGCCGACCGCTCGGTAGTGGGCCATCATCCGCTCCGTTCGTCCGATCATCGGACACTTGTGTCCGCTATCTGGTGGCTAGAGTAGACCCGTGACTCCCGTTCCCGCACCTGCCGATTCCGTGCCCGAGCCCTGGCGCGGTCTCATCGACGACGCTGCCATCTTCCCGCCGGGCAACGCGCCCCTCCACGACGCGACG
Source organism: uncultured Actinomycetota bacterium (assembly GCA_963778975.1). Classification (GTDB taxonomy): domain Bacteria; phylum Actinomycetota; class Actinomycetes; order Propionibacteriales; family Nocardioidaceae; genus Nocardioides. The sequence continues at coordinate 233,630 of CAVZWM010000020.1, read as the reverse complement.
GCCGCGTACGCCGACCGCACCGGCGCAGCGGCCGGCCTGGTCGCCACCTTCGTGCTGCGCGACACCGACCTGCCGCTGGTCCGCGGGTTCGCCGGACCGGTGTCGGTCGTCGTCACCGGCGGCGCCGGCCAGGTCGCCGGCCCGGCCGCCCTGTGCGACCGCTCTGGGACTGCACCTTGCAGGCCTCGAGATCGCCCTGCGCGACCTCGACGACCTCGCCGGCAACGTCCGTCGCGTCGATGCCGCGGTGCGCGACGCGGGGATCGACGTACCCGTGCACATCGAGGTCCCCGGCCCGGCCACCGGCGGCTGGCTCGCGGCCGCCGACGAGGTCGCTGCCGCCGGCCACCGGCTCAAGCTCCGGCTCGGCCACGTCGACCACGACCTGGTCCCGGACTCGGCCACCGTGGCCGCCTGGATCGACGCTGCGCTCGACCGGGAGACGCCCTTCAAGGGCACGGCCGGTCTGCACCGCGCCGTACGCCACGAGCCCGAGGGCGGCGGCACCCACGGCTTCCTCAACGTGATGGTCGCGACCGCGACCCTGTGGGACGGCGGGTCGGTCGCCGACGCGACCGACGCCCTCGAGCAGCGAGACGGCGCGACCCTGGCCGCCGCCGACCTCGGCAACGTCCGGCGCTGGTTCACCTCGTTCGGCTCGTGCTCGGTGGTCGAACCCCTCGACGACCTGGTCGCCCTCGGCCTCCTCTCCTCCGACGCCCCGTTCGCCCCCTCCCCCGACCGCACGGAGCAGCCATGACCACGCACCGCCAGACCTGGGTGCCCGGCGCTGCCGGCTCCGGGTTCGACGTCGACCACCTGCCCTTCGGCGTCTTCGCCCGCTCCGGGGAGCACCCGCGGGTCGCGGTCCGCATCGGCGACCAGGTGCTCGACCTGAGCGTCGTGGCCGCCGCCGACATGGTGGACACCCACGAGCTCTTCGACCAGCCCACGCTCAACCCCTTCATGGCGGCGGGGCCGACGGTGTGGGACTCGACGCGCGCCTGGGTCACCGGGCTGTTGACCGACCAGACCGAGCGCGACCTCGTGGAGCCGGCTCTGTCGCCCGTCGACTCGGTCACCATGCGACTCCCCTTCACGGTCGGCGACTACGTCGACTTCTATGCCTCCGAGCACCACGCGTCCAACGTCGGCCGGATGTTCCGCCCCGACCAGGAACCGCTGCTCCCCAACTGGAAGAGCCTGCCGGTCGGCTACCACGGGCGCTCGGGCACGGTCGTCGTGTCGGGCACGGACGTCATCCGCCCGCGCGGCCAGCGGAAGGCTGCCGACGGACGACCTGCCGACGTACGGACCGTCGGCGCGCCTCGACATCGAGGCCGAGCTTGGCTTCGTCGTCGGCGTGCCCTCGGAGCTCGGCTCGCAGGTGACCACCGCCGACTTCGCGCGCCACACCTTCGGCGTGGTCGGCCTCAACGACTGGTCCGCCCGCGACATCCAGGCGTGGGAGTACGTCCCGCTCGGCCCGTTCCTCGGCAAGTCCTTCGCGACGTCCATCAGCGCCTGGGTGACCCCGCTGGCCGCCCTCGAGGCGGCCTGGACCGACCTGCCGGGCCAGGACGACCCGGAGGTCGCTCGACTACCTCCGGGTCGACGGTCCGGCCGGGCTCGACATCGAGGTCGAGGTGGTGCTCGACGGCGAGGTCGTGTCCCGGCCGCCCTACCGGACGATGTACTGGTCGCCGGCCCAGATGCTCGCGCACACGACGGTCAACGGCGCGAGCGTGCGCACCGGCGACCTGTGGGGCTCGGGCACCATCTCCGGCCCCGAGCGCGACCAGCGCGGCTCCCTGCTCGAGCTGTCGTGGGGCGGCAAGGAGCCCTTCACGGCGGGCGGACGCGAGCGGACCTTCCTCGAGGACGGCGACGAGGTGGCCCTGCGCTACTCCGCGCCCGGGACGTCCGGCGGGTCGCATCACGCTCGGCGAGGTCACCGGACGGATCGTGCCGGCTCGCGAGGGCTGAGCCCTAGGCTTGGCGCCGTGAAGCAGCTCGGCCAGTACGCCGCCCCCCGGCACGCGATCGCGCACCTCTCCGACCCGCACCTGATCGGAGGCGGGCGGCTGCACTACGGCGTGGTCGACAACGTCGCCAACCTGCGGCGCGCCCTCGACCGGCTGGCTGCAGTGCATCCTCCTCCGCAGGCGCTGGTCTTCACCGGAGACCTGGCCGACCAGGGCGAGCCCGAGGCGTACGCCACCCTCCGCGAGGTCGTCGAGCCGGCGGCCGAGGCGATGGGCGCGATCGTCGTCTGGACGATGGGCAACCACGACGAGCGGGCGGCCTATGCCCGCGGCCTCTACGACTCCGACCACGACGGCGTCCAGGACCGCGTGCACGAGGTGGACGGGCTGCGGATCGTCGCGCTCGACACCAGCGTCCCCGGCTACCACCACGGCGCGCTCCGGCCCGAGCAGCTCGCCTGGCTGGCCGACGTGCTGGCGACGCCCGGCCGAGCACGGCACCCTGCTGGCGATGCACCACCCGCCGCTCCCGCTGCCGATGCTGCGCGCCGCCGAGCTGATCGAGCTCCACGACCAGCAAGCCGCTCGCCGACGTCGATCGCCGGGACCGATGTGCGAGGGATCCTCGCCGGCCACCTGCACTTCTCGACCTGGTCCACGTTCGCCGGCGTCCCCGTCTCGGTCGCGTCGGCGAGCTGCTACACCACAGACCCCGCCCCGGTGGACCGCTTCGTCTCCGGCGTCGACGCCGCGCAGGCCTTCACCATGGTCCACACCTACGACGACCGCCTGGTGCACACCCTCGTCCCGCTCGAGCGCGGCACCGAGGTGAACCACGTCGGGCTGGACATCGCCGAGGCGCTCGAGACCGTCAGCGTCGAGGAAGCCCGCGAGCTGGCCTCCTCCAAGACCTCCCCGTTCAACTCCTAGGACCCCACGTGCGACTGCTCCTCATGCGCCACGGCCAGACCCATGCCAACGTCTCGGGCGAGCTCGACACGGCCCACCCGGGCCTCGAGCTGACCGACCTGGGCCACACCCAGGCCACCACCGCCGCCCAGGCGCTGGCGGGAGAGCACCTGGACGCGATCTACGTCTCGAGCCGGGTCCGCACCCACCAGACCGCCGCACCCACCGCCGCGGCGCGATCGTTGACCCCGGTGCTCGTCGAGGGGCTGGAGGAGATCCAGGCGGGCGACTTCGAGATGCGCAACGACCACGACGCGGTCGCCGGCTACATCCACACCGTCGCCGCCTGGATCGAGGGCGAGCTCGACCGCCGGATGCCGGGAGGCGAGACCGGCCACGAGTTCCTCGCCCGCTACGACGCCGCAGTCCGCAGCATCCTCGACGCCGGCCACGGCGCTGCGCTGATCGTCAGCCACGGTGCGGCGCTCCGGACGTGGACCTCGTCGCGGATGCTGCCCGACCAGGGCGCCCCGGCAGCCACCGAGCCCCTCCACAACACCGCCCTGATCGTCCTCGAGGGAGACCCGGACGCCGGCTGGAAGCTCGTCTCCTGGCAGGGCGAGCCGGTCGGCGGCGCCTTCCTCGACGACGCGAGCGCGGCCGACCCGACGGGAGACCTGGACGCCGACCACGACGGCCGTCCCGACATCGACCGATCGACTGAGGTCTCTGCGGCCCGGCGCTCCACCCTGGCGGCATCGTGTGCCGCCACCCGTCACGGCGGAGGGCACCGGTCAGACGCCCTCGCGCCCGATGCCGGGGTGGACGAAGGGCTCGCCGGCGCGCAGCTGCTCGATCGATCCCGGGTGCACGCGCGCCAGGTGGGCCAGCCCACGCCGTCGGTAGCGCAGGATCTGCACGATCCCCAGCGCCCAGAAGAGGTACTGCACCGACAGGGCGATCCGGAAGTCGTCCAACGTGTAGGCGGACATACCCGCCGGTTCGACGAGGTCGAGCACGACGCCGATGAGCGCCATCGTGAGCAACGAGGCGGTGAAGCCGCCGACGTTGATCAGGCCGTTGGCGCGCCCGATCGCCTGGATGGGGGTGAAGGACCGGGCCAGGTCGAAGGCCACCATCGCGGCCGGTCCGCCGCTCGCGGTCGTGCACGCCATCACGACGACCAGCCAGTCCGGAGCCGGACCGGGCCAGAACAGGACCGCCGTCCACGGCACGATCATCGCCACGACCACGCCGATGACGATCCAGGAGCGGTAGTAGGGCAACCGGGACACCAGCCGGGCCGAGCACCAGCCCGCTCACGACGGCCCACGCCGTCATCGCCATCAGCAGGCCGCTGGCCCCCGCCGCCGACCAGCCGAGGCCCTGGACGAGGAACGGGAAGCCCCAGAGCAGGGCGAACACGGTGGCCGAGAACTGCGCGGTGAAGTGCGACCACATGCCCAGTCGGGTGCCGGGGTTGCCCCACACCGTGCGCACCGACCCGGCCAGCGCGCGCAGCTTGACCGCGACGACCTGGTCGCGGCGGTAGGGCGAGTCCTTGACGATCGACGAGCGTCGCGACGAGCAGCACGACGCCCACACTGGAGGTCAGCGCGAACGTCCGCGTCCAGCCCAGCTCGCTGCAGGAGGTACGCCAACGGTGCCGCCGCCGCGATCGCGCCGAGCTGTCCGGTGAGCCCGGTCAGCTGGGTGACCATCGGTGCCTGGCGGACCAGGAACCAGACGGCGACCAGGCGGATGACGCTGATGAAGATCATCGCGTCGCCGGCGCCGACGACCGCACGCGACAGCACCGCCCCCGTGAAGGACGTGCTGAACGCGAAGACGAGCTGTCCGACCGTCATCAGCGCGAGTCCGCTGACGAGCATCGCGCGCGGGCCGAACCGGTCGAGCAGGACGCCGACCGGCACCTGCATGCCGGCGTACACGACGAGCTGGAGGACCGTGAACGCCGCCAGGCCGGTGGCGCTGAGGTCGTAGCGATCGGTGGCGATGATGCCCGCGACACCCAGCGAGCTGCGGTGGAAGACGGCCAGGACGTAGACCGCCAGCGCGGTGGCCCAGATCGCCCACGCCCGACGCCGGCCGATGTCGTGGATCTGCTCAGCCGTCACCGGGACAGCATCGCAGTGGGCCCCGGGGACAAATGACCTGAGCCCCGCACGAGGCGGGGCTCAGTGGCAGATGAAGGATTCGAACCTTCGAAGGCGTAAGCCGACGGATTTACAGTCCGCTCCCATTGGCCGCTCGGGCAATCTGCCAATAGTCCGCACCCCTGTTGAGGGCCGCGAGCCAAGACGGAAGAATAGCGCAGGCACCACACCGGATCGAATCGCCGGGACACCCGGCAGGAGGCACACCATGGCTGACTCGAGCTTCGACATCGTGAGCAAGCTGGACCGTCAGGAGGTCGACAACGCTCTCAGTCAGGCGGCGCGCGAGATCGCCAACCGCTTCGACTTCAAGGGCACCGGCGCCAGCATCGAGTGGAAGGGCGAGCAGGCGATCGAGATCACCGCCTCGGCCGACGACCGCGCCAGCGCCGTGCTCAGCGTCTTCCAGGACAAGCTGATCAAGCGCAACCAGAGCCTCAAGATCCTCGACGCCTCCGAGCCGCGCCAGTCCGGCCAGGTGTCGAAGATCGACATCGCGCTCAAGGAGGGCATCACCTCCGAGGACGCCAAGAAGATCTCCAAGCTCATCCGCGACGAGGGCCCCAAGGGCGTCAAGGCGCAGGTGCAGGGCGACGAGCTGCGGGTGTCGTCGAAGAAGCGCGACGACCTGCAGGCGGTGCAGCAGCTGGTGAAGTCGCAGGACTACGACTTCGCCGTGCAGTTCACCAACTACCGCTGAGGACCTCGGCGACCCTGACGAAGATCGCGCCTGGCGAGCCGAACGTGCGGAGTCGTGCGCGCCAGCGCGACCTTGCTCCGGAGGGTAGGAGCGCGCGTCGACCGGACGCGACACCCTCATCCGGGTGAACGCAGCCACCCGCCGCCGAGCCGTCTCGGAGACCGGTCCCGACGCCGGGTGGCCTCGGTGCGTGGAGTCACGGGTGTCCCCCAACACTGTGGCGGGTGCACCGATGATCAGAGGCTAGGCTCGCGTCAAGGGTGCTGATACACCCCTGGGGAAGTCCGGCTGAAGCCCCAGACCTCGCCGGCCCGCTTCTTCTCCCGCATCTCGACCCACGCGTGAGGCTGCGAGCACCCGCACGTCCTGACCGTCGGCGATCACGAGGACGCCGTGGTCTTCGATGGAGACCTTGACGTTCTCGGGAAAGGTCGTGGTCTCGCCGTCGCTGAAGGTGACGCTGGTTCTGTTGCTCATGCGACGAGCCTGCCACGAGGGCGGACGGTGTCCGGGTGGCCCTGGGGCGGGCGAGCCTACGCGCTGGAGCACCGCGACGAGGAAGCCCACCGCCGCGACCGGGTCGTGCGGGAGCAGGTGGGCCCGCATCGATTGCGCGACCTCCTGGGTGGCGCCACGTCCGGCGATGAAGACCTGGTGGTCGAGGGCGAGGCGCGACACCGCGCTCGCGTGGGCGGTCAGCGCGGTGGGGCGCGTGGTCGCCAGCACGACGGCGTCGGCCTGCGCCGTCCGCGCCGCGGCCATGATCGCCGCCATCGGGGTGTCGCCCCCGAAGTAGCGTGCCCGGGCACCGGTCTCGCCCAGCAGCAGCGCGAAGCAGAGCAGGACGAGGTCGTGGCGCTCGCCGGGCGGGCAGGCGAGCAGCACGACGGGACCGTCGGACGTCCACACCTCGGCGCTGGGCTGCGCGGTGAGGGTCCACAGCTCGCGTCGCATCAGGTTGCTCGCGAAGTGCTCGTGGGCCACCGACAGGGTGCCGTCCTCCCAGCGCTCGCCCAGCTGCTCGAGGAACGGCAGGACCACGCGCAGGACGACGTCGCCGAGGGAGAGGTCGGCGATCATCACCCTGAGGGCGGCCTCGGCCGCCTCGCCGTCATAGGCGTCGATGGCGGACCACAGGTCCTCGGTCCGCACCAGGGTCTCTCCCACGCTTGATAGCGTAATCGCTGCGCCCCTCGAAACGGCCGCGACGCTCCCCCGTACGGGTGTCAGCCGGCGACTCGCATCGACGGCACGACGATGGCGCCGGGCGCCGGGGTGACCCAGACGGTCGACCCCTCGGTCACGCCGAGCGACCGCTGCTCGGTGCGCGACATCACGACGCTGACCTCCTCGCCGCCCACCGTGAGGACGGTGAGGCGCGACTCGAACCCGATGCGCACCAGTCGCGAGACGTTGCCCTCGATGGAGCCGGCGAAGCTCGGGCTGGTCGCCACGTCGACGTCGTGGGGACGCAGCGCCACACCGCCGACCTGGGTGACCTCGCCGAGGAACGACATGACGAAGTCGTTGGCCGGCTCGTCGTAGAGCTGGTCGGGCGTGCCGACCTGCTCGACGCGGCCCTCGTTGATGACCACGATCTCGTCGGCGACCTCGAGGGCCTCCTCCTGGTCGTGGGTCACGAAGACGGTGGTCACGTGCACGTCGTCGTGGAGGCGGCGCAGCCAGTCGCGCAGCTCCTTGCGGACCTTGGCGTCGAGTGCGCCGAAGGGCTCGTCGAGCAGCAGCACGGACGGCTCGACGGCGAGCGCCCTGGCCAGCGCCATCCGCTGGCGCTGACCGCCGGAGAGCTGCGAGGGCAGCCGGTGGGCGAACTGCGAGAGGTGGACGAGCTTGAGCAGCTCGTGCACGCGGTGCTCGATCTCGTCCTTGGGGCGCTTGCGGATCTCCAGGCCGAAGGCGACGTTCTTGGCCACGGTCATGTGCTTGAAGACGGCGTAGTGCTGGAAGACGAAGCCGACGTTGCGCTTCTGCGCCGGCAGGTGCGTCGCGTCGACGCCCTCGATGGTGACCGAGCCGCTGTCGGCCTTCTCGAGGCCGGCGATGATGCGCAGCAGGGTGGACTTGCCGCCACCGCTGGGCCCGAGGAGGGCGGTCAGCTGACCGGTCGGGATGGTGACGTTGACGTCGTCCAGCGCGACGAAGTCGCCGAAGTTCTTGTTCAGCCCTGACACGTGGATGCTCATGGGTGGACCTTTCGGAGTGGGTCGTGCTGAGCAGGACTCAGGCGTGGTTCTTGGGACGGATGATGGCGACGATGACGATGCAGGCGACCGAGACCATGGCCAGCAGGAAGGCCGTCGCGTAGGCGCCCTGCTGGTCGAAGTTGAGGTACTTCTCCTCGACCACGAGCGTGGCGGTGCGGGTCTGGCCGAGCACGTTGCCCGACACGACCTTGACCGCGCCGAACTCGCCGAGCGAGCGCGCCAGGGTCAGCACGACGCCGTACACGATGCCCCACTTGATGGACGGCAGGGTGATCCGCCGGAAGCGCTGGAACCCGCTGGCGCCGAGGCTCTGGGCCGCCTGCTCCTGCTCGATGCCGATCTCCTCGAGCACCGGCACGAGCTCGCGGATCATCAGCGGCAGCGCCACGAAGGTGGTCGCCATGATGATCCCGGGGGTGGAGAAGATGATGTCGAGCCCCCACCCGGCCAGGGTCGGACCGAGCCACCCGTTGCGACCGCCGTAGACGAGGACGAGTGCGAGCCCGACCACGATCGGCGACACCGACAGCGGCAGGTCCAGCAGGGCGTTGAGCAGCCTCTTGCCCGGGAACTCGTAGCGCACCAGCAGCAGGGACATCCCCACGCCGAACACCGTGTTGATCACGACCGAGAAGAACGCGACGTACACGCTCAGCTGGAGCGCCACGACGATGTCGGGGTCCTCGAGGAGCAGCGCGGATCGAGCCGAAGCCGTCCGTCGAAGGTGTTCACCGCGACCAGGGACACCGGCCACGCCACCAGGAAGAACAGGTACGCCGTGGCGATGAAGCGCAGGACGTACGTCGTCGGGGTCTTGCGGACGCGCGGCGTCGCGTCGGCGCTCCTCGACCGGTGGCGGATCGGCGATGTCGTGGACCAGCGTGTCAGCCACGTGCAGCCACCCGCCTCTGGATCAGGTCCAGCGCCACGATCACCGCGAGCGAGATGGCCAGCAGCACGGTGGCGACGGCCGCGGCCCCCGCGACGTTGTCGTTCTCGATGCTGCTCAGGATCCGCACGGAGGTGACCTCGGTCTTGAACGGGAGGTTGCCCGACAGCAGCACCAGCGAGCCGTACTCGCTGACGCCACGGGCGAAGGACAGTGCCGCACCTGCGGCGATGGCCGGGGCCAGGCTCGGCAGGATGACGCGGCGGAAGGTGGTGAACCGGCTGGCGCCCAGGGACGCGGCCGCCTCCTCGACGTCGCGGTCGAGCTCCTCGAGCACCGGCTGGACCATGCGGACCACGAACGGCAGCGTCACGAAGAGGAAGGCCAGGAAGACGGCCGGCCGCGAGTTGGCGATGTCGATGCCCAGCGGGCTGTCGGTTGCCGTAGAGCGACAGCAGCACCAGGCCGGCGACGATGGTCGGGAGCGCGAAGGGGATGTCGATCAGCACCTCGAGCACCGACTTGCCCCAGAAGCGGTCGCGCACCAGCACCCACGCGATCAGCGGGCCCATGACGACGTTGACCAGCGTCACCCCGAGCGCGGTGAAGACGGTGAGCTTGATGGCGGCGGCGGTCTGCCCGTTGGTGATCGTCGCTCCAGAAGACGTCCCAGCCGCCGTCGATGGCGGTGACGACCACGGCGGCGAGGGGGATCAGGACCAGCGCACTGAACCAGATCATGGCGATGCCGAGCCCGATGCCCGACGAACGCGTGAGCGTGGAGCGCGGGCCCGACCGGCGAGGAGTCCTCGCCGGTCGGACGCGTGCGATCTCGGTGGAGGTCATGCGATCATTCGAGCGAGAGACCGGCGCCGAGGATGGCCTCGAAGATCAGGCCGTTCTCCTCGTCGAAGAACTTCGTCGAGACCTCGTCCCAGCCCCCGAAGTCCTCGTCGACCGTCAGCAGGGTGGGGACGGTCGGGGAACGGGTCGGACGGGTCCGTGGCGCCCTCGACGGTGCCGCCGTAGTCGACGTCGTCGCGGAGCGGACGGAAGCCGGTCAGGGCGAACTGGACCTGACCCTCGTCGCTGAGGACGAAGTCGAGCCAGGCCTGCGACGGCTCGGAGGCCTCCTCGAGGATGGCGCCGGCGTTCTCGATCTTCAGCGAGGTCTCCGGGATGATGTACTCGAAGGGCTCGTCGTTCTGCGCGGCCAGGATGGCCTCGTTCTCGTAGGCCATGAGCACGTCGCCGGTGCCGCCGAGGAAGGCGGTGGTGGCGTCGCGGCCGCTGCCCGGGCAGGGAGACGACGTTCTTGAAGAACTTGTTGACGTAGTCGGTGGCCTCCTCCTCGGTGCCACCGTCGCTGATGACCTGGCCGTAGGCGGCCAGGGCGTTCCAGCGGGCCGCGCCCGAGGAGGCGGGGTTCGGCGTGACGATCTCGACGCCGGGCTTGATCAGGTCGGCCCAGGTCTGGATGTTCTTGGGGTTGCCGTCGCGGACGCCGAAGACGACGACCGAGGTGGACACGACGCCCTTGTTCTCACCGGAGTCCCAGTCGTCGGCCACCAGACCCTCGTCGACGAGACGGGTCACGTCGGTCGGCACGGAGAAGTGGACGTAGTCGGCCTCGAGGCCGGCGGCGACCGCGCGGCTCTGGTCGCCCGAGGGACCGTAGGACGTCTCGAACTTCACGTCCTTGCCCTCGTCGGTCTTGACGAACTCGGCGGCGATGTTCTTGTTGGCCGCCTCCGGGACGGCGAAGCCGACGATGTGGATGGTGTTCTCGTCACTGGCCTCACTGGCGCCGCCCGGCGAGCAGGCGGTGAGGGCCAGTGCCCCGAGAAGGGAGGCCGCGATGGCGGCACGTGAACGGATCTGCATGGGGGGATCTCGACTTTCACTGTAGGGCTGCAATGTCGAGAAAGATACATGACTTTATCGACGCTAGGTGACATTGGTCCGCGTGTCGTGGATCACGACCTCCGTCCACGCAGGGGGAGCATCCACGCCACGTCGGCGCCCGCGCGACTATCGTGGCGGCGGGAGCGCACGTCCACGATCACCGTGAGGAAGCAGGCTAGAGGTGACCCACACCGACCAAGCAGGTCAAGCAGCTCGACCGCGTCATCATCCGTTTCGCCGGTGACTCCGGCGACGGGATGCAGCTCACGGGTGACCGGTTCACCCAGGAGACGGCGGTCTTCGGCAACGACCTGGTCACCCTGCCCAACTTCCCGGCCGAGATCCGCGCCCCCCAGGGCACGCTGCCGGGCGTCTCGTCGTTCCAGGTCCACTTCGCCGACCACGACATCCTCACCGCCGGCGACGCCCCCGACGTGCTCGTCGCGATGAACCCCGCCGCCCTGCGCGCCAACCTCGGCGACCTGCCCAAGGGCGCGGCGATCATCGTCGACACCCACGACTTCACCGCGCGCAACCTGACCAAGGCGGGCTACACCACCAACCCGCTCGACGGTGACGGCCTGGCCGAGTTCGCCGTGCACCCGGTCGACCTCACCGGGATGACCATCGAGGCGGTCAAGGAGTTCGGCCTCTCGCGCAAGGACGCCTCGCGCGCCAAGAACATGTTCGCCCTCGGCCTGCTGTCGTGGATGTACGGCCGCCCGACCGAGTCCACCACCTCGTTCCTGACCAAGCGGTTCGCCAAGGTGCCCGACATCCGCGACGCCAACATCGCCGCCTTCAAGGCCGGGTGGAACTTCGGTGAGACCACCGAGACGTTCGTCGTGCGCTACGAGATCAAGCCGGCGCCGATGCCCGCGCGGCACCTACCGCAACATCACCGGCAACCTGGCGCTGTCGTACGGCCTGATCGCCGGCGGCGTGCAGTCGGGCCTCTCGGTGTTCCTGGGCTCCTACCCGATCACCCCGGCCAGCGACATCCTCCACGAGCTCTCGAAGCACAAGAGCTTCGGTGTGACGACCTTCCAGGCCGAGGACGAGATCGCCGGTGTCGGTGCGGCCATCGGCGCGTCCTTCGTCGGCCAGCTCGGCGTCACGACCACCTCCGGCCCGGGCATCTCCCTCAAGTCCGAGGCGATCGGCCTCGCCATCATGACCGAGCTGCCGCTCGTCGTGGTGGACGTGCAGCGCGGCGGGCCCTCCACCGGCCTGCCGACCAAGACCGAGCAGGCCGACCTGCTGCAGGCGATGTTCGGCCGCAACGGCGAGGCTCCGTTGCCGATCGTGGCGCCGCAGTCCCCCGGCGACTGCTTCGACGCCGCGATCGAGGCCGTCCGGATCGCGGTCACCTACCGCACGCCGGTGATCATCCTGTCCGACGGCTACCTCGCCAACGGCTCCGAGCCGTGGCGGATCCCCGAGCTCAGCGAGCTGCCCACGATCGACCCCGACTTCGCCACCGCCACCAACTATGTCGTCGAGGGGGGCGATGGCGTCGAGGACAAGGCGGAGTTCTGGCCCTACCTCCGCGACGAGGCGACACTGGCCCGCCCCTGGGCCATCCCCGGCACGCCCGGGCTCGAGCACCGCATCGGCGGCCTCGAGAAGGGCGACGGCCACGGCAACATCTCCTACGACCCCGCCAACCACGACTTCATGGTCCGCACCCGCCAGGCCAAGGTCGACCGGATCGCCGACTCGCTGCCGCCGCTCGCCGTCGACGACCCGACCGGCACCGCGAAGGTGCTGGTCCTCGGCTGGGGCTCGACCTACGGCCCCATCGGCGCCGGCGTACGACGCGTGCGCAAGGCCGGCTACCACGTCGCGCAGGCCCACCTGCGCCACCTCAACCCGTTCCCGCACGACCTCGGCGACATCCTGAAGCGCTACGACAGGGTGCTGGTCCCGGAGATGAACCTCGGCCAGCTCTCCCTGCTGCTGCGGGCGAAGTACCTCGTCGACGTCGTCGGCTACAACGAGGTACGCGGCCTGCCGCTCAAGGCAGCCGTGCTGGCCGACGTGATCGGCGGCCTCGTGTCCGAGGCCGAGGGCATCGAGGTCGACCTCGTGCCCACCACCGACGGAGAGGACGACATCGCATGAGCACCGAGCTCGGCATCCCCGGACTGCGGTCGGGCACCGAACTGGTCCCCACGACCGACCAGCCGCAGACCGGCAAGGAGTTCACCTCCGACCAGGAGGTGCGCTGGTGCCCCGGGTGCGGCGACTACGCCGTGCTCAAGGCCGTCCAGTCGTTCCTGCCCGACCTGGGCCTGCGCCGCGAGAACATCGTCTTCGTCTCGGGGATCGGGTGCTCCTCGCGCTTCCCCTACTACCTCGACACCTACGGCATGCACTCGATCCACGGCCGCGCGCCGTCGATCGCCACCGGCATCGCCACGGCCCGCGAGGACCTCTCGGTCTGGGTCGTCACCGGTGACGGCGACGCGCTCTCGATCGGCGGCAACCACCTCATCCACGCGCTGCGCCGCAACGTCAACATGACGATCCTGCTCTTCAACAACCGGATCTACGGCCTCACCAAGGGCCAGTACTCCCCCACCTCCGAGACCGGCAAGGTCACCAAGTCCACACCGATGGGCTCGGTCGACCACCCCTTCAACCCGGTCTCCCTCGCGCTCGGCGCCGAGGCCAGCTTCGTCGCACGGACGATCGACTCCGACCGCAAGCACCTGACCGCCGTGCTGAAGGCAGCCGCCGATCACCGCGGCACCTCGCTGGTGGAGATCTACCAGAACTGCCCGATCTTCAACGACGGCGCGTTCGACGCCATCAAGTCCCCCGACACCAAGGCCGACGCGATCATCCCGCTGGTGCACGGCGAGCCGATCACCTTCGGGGTCGAGGGTGCCAAGGCGCTGGTGCGTGACACCGCGACCGGTGGCGTGAAGGTCGTGCAGACCGCCGACGTGGCCGCCGCCGACATCCTCGTCCACGACGCCCACAGCCCCGACCCGAGCATGGCCTTCGCGATCTCGCGGCTGACCGACTCGGGCTACCTCAACACCTCGCCGATCGGGATCTTCCGGCAGGTGGAGCGGTCGACGTACGACGACCAGGCGCGCGCCCAGGTCGCCTGGCCACCAACGGCGACGCCGCCGACCGCACCGCTCGACTGGCGGCGCTGATCGGCGGCGGCGACACGTGGACGATCGCCTGAGCGCTCAGTCGAAGTAGAGCGTCCAGACCTTGCCCTTGGTGTTGCCGTAGCCGTTGGAGTGGTCGACCTTCGAACGCCACTTCCAGCGGCCCTTGTCGGGGGCGTAGATGCGGGTCTTGAAGACGCCGTTCTCGTCGGTCTTGACCTTCTTCACGGTCTTCCACTTGCAGGTGCCGCACGCCTTCTTGAGGATCTTCACCTTCTGCTTGGCGTAGGGCAGCACCGTGATGCCGTCGGCCTGGGGCTCGGTGACGGTGCCCTTGAGCTTGAAGGCGTTGTAGGTGACCTGCCTGTCGCCCGGCGGCATCTCGTCGATGATGCGCTTGGGCAGCGAGCTGGCCCCGGCACCCACGGTGGTGGCGCTGACCAGACCGGTCACCAGGAACGCGGCCAGCAGGACCGCCACGACGTTGCGGAACATCCGCATGGAACTTCCCCCTCGGAGATCTGTGAGCTGACACGTCACGTGACCTCGCCCCGCGACCCGGCCCATCGTAGGCGCAATCGCCGACCTAGACTCCGGGAGTGCCGGACAACCGTCGCGGGCTGACGCTCGGAGCCCTGGCCTACGTCCTGTGGGGCGTCTTCCCGCTCTACTGGACCCACCTCCAGCCGGCCGGTGCCGTGGAGCTGCTGGCCCACCGGGTCATCTGGTCGGTCGTCGCGATGGTGGTCATCGTGGCCCTCTGGCGTCGCGGGCCCGCCCTGCTCGCGGTGGTGCGCGACCGGCGTACCCTCCTGCTCCTCACGCTCGCCGCCGTCGTGATCTCGGTCAACTGGGGCGCCTACATCTGGGGCGTCAACAACGGCCGGGTCGTGGAGACGTCGCTGGGCTACTTCATCAACCCGCTCGTGACCGTGCTCATGGGCGTCTTCATCCTCGGCGAGCGCCTGCGGCGCCTGCAGTGGATCGCCATGGGGGTCGCCTTCGCGGCTGTCGTCGTGCTCACGCTCGACTACGGGCGGGTGCCGTGGATCGCGCTGGTGCTGGCGTTCTCCTTCGGCACCTACGGGCTCGCCAAGAAGCAGGCCAACGTCGGCCCGGTGGAGAGCCTCACCGTCGAGACGCTGGTGCTCGCGCCGGTGGCAGCGGCGTACGTCGCGTGGCTGGTGGCCAGCGGCCAGTCCAACTTCGGGTCGCACGGCCTGGGCCACGCCGCCCTGATCACGACGAGCGGGCTCATCACCGCCGTCCCGCTCCTGCTCTTCGGCGCCGCCGCGATCCGCGTCTCGATGGTGTCGCTGGGCCTGCTGCAGTACCTCGCGCCCACCATCCAGTTCGCTCCTCGGCGTCTTCTACTTCCACGAGGACATGCCGCTCGGCCGCTGGGTCGGCTTCGCCCTCGTGTGGCTGGCGCTGGTCGTCTTCACCGTCGAGGCGCTCAACCACCGTCGTCGCCAGCTGCGGCTGGTGGCGGAGGCCAGCGCCTGCTGAGACCTGCTCGACGGTCAGGCGGAGCGGTTCGCCACGATGTCGGCGAAGGACTCCAGGGCCGTACGCACGGGGCCGGGGTCGAGCACGGCGAGCAGGGCCTTGGCCCGGGCAGCCTCGGCCTCGACGTGGTCGCGGGCCCGCGCCATGGCCGGGTGCTGACGCAGCAGGTCGAGCGCCTCGGCGTGCAGGTCGTCGTCGGTGAGGTCGGCGGCGAGCAGCTCGAGCAGGCGGGCGTCGGCGGGGTCGGTGGAGGACTGGGCCATCAGCACCGGGAGCGTCGGCACACCCTCGCGCAGGTCGGTGCCGGGCGTCTTGCCCGAGGTGTCCGACTCGGAGGCGACGTCGAGGATGTCGTCGGAGAGCTGGAACGCCGAGCCGACGATCTCGCCGTAGGCGTGCAGGGCGTCGACCACCTCGGGTCGTGCACCACCGAACATCGCGCCGTAACGGGCGGACGTGGCGATCAGCGAGCCGGTCTTGCCCGCGACGACCTCGAGGTAGTGCTCGAGCGGGTCCTGCCCCGGCTCCGGCGGCACCGTCTCGAGGATCTGGCCCTCGACCAGGCGGGTGAACGTCTGCGCCTGGATGCGTACGGCGTCGGGCCCCAGGTCGGCGGTCAGCTCCGAGGAGCGGCCGAAGAGGAAGTCGCCGGTGAGGATCGCCACGTGGTTGTCCCATCGTGCGTTCGCCGTGTCGGCCCCGCGGCGCAGGTCGGCCTCGTCCATGACGTCGTCGTGGTAGAGCGAGGCCACGTGGGTGAGCTCGACGACGCACGCCGCGGTGAGGACCTCCTCGGCGTCCGGGTGGTCGCCGGTCTCGGCTGCCAGCAGCACGAGCAGGGGCCGGAAGCGCTTGCCGCCGGCCGCCATGAGGTGCGCGGCCGCGCGGGAGACGTAGGGCGTCCGCGACTGGCAGTGCCCCGCCAGCAGCACCTCGATGCGCGCCAGCCGCTCCGTCAGACGATGCTCGAGGTCGGCGTCGACGACAGGGAGGGCCAGGCTGGAGGCAGGAGCGGCGGTCACCTGATGAATTCTCCCGCAACGGCCGCCAGGTCGAGAAGCGGACCCGGGATGACACCGAGGACGAGCGTGGTGGCCGCGGCCACCGCGATGGTCGTGGCGGTCAGGACCGACGGGTAGACGACGGTGGGTCCGTCGCCGACCGGCTTGTCGAAGTACATGACCTTGATGACCCGGACGTAGAGGAACGCGGCGATGATGCTGGCCACCACCGCTGCGACCACGACCGGCCAGGCACCCGCGGCCAGGCGCCACGGAGAACACGGCGAGCTTGCCCACGAAGCCCGACGTCAGCGGGATGCCGGCCATGGCGAGCAGGAAGAAGGCGAAGACGCCGGCCACGACCGGAGACTCCTTGCCCAGGCCCGCCCAGCGCGAGATCGCGGTGGCCTCGCCCCCGGAGTCGCGCACCAGGCCCACCACGGCGAAGGCACCGAGGGTGGTGAAGCCGTAGGTCGCGAGGTAGAAGAGCACCGCCTGCAGGGACGTGATCTCGCTGGAGGCGAGCTGGCCGGTGGCCTGCAGGCCCAGGACGCCGGTGAGGATGAACCCGGTGTGGGCGACCGAGGAGTAGGCCAGCAGCCGCTTGATGTCGCTCTGGGTGATGGCCAGCACCGATCCGACGAACATCGACAGGATCGCGATGATCCACAGCATCGGCTGCCACGACCAGCGGTCGGCACCGAGCGCGACGTAGAACAGGCGCATGAGCGCGCCGAAGGCGGCGACCTTGGTGCCGGCCGACATGAAGGCGGTGACCGGCGTCGGAGCACCCTGGTAGACGTCGGGGGTCCAGGCCTGGAACGGCACGGCGCCGACCTTGAACAGCAGGCCCACCGACACGAGGCCGGTGCCGATCAGCAGCATGCTCGAGTTGCCGACGTCGTTGCGCACGGCCTCGTTGATCGCGGAGAACTCCATCGAGCCGGCGTAGCCGTAGAGCAGTGCCGCAGCCGTAGAGGAAGAAGCCCGACGAGAAGGCTCCGAGCAGGAAGTACTTCAGGGCGGCTTCCTGGCTGAGCAGGCGCCGGCGACGGGCCAGGCCGCTGAGGAGGTAGAGCGGGAGCGAGAGGATCTCCAGGCCGACGAACATGGTGAGCAGGTCGTTGGCGGCCGGGAAGAGCATCATGCCGAAGACCGCGAACATCATCAGCGGGTAGACCTCGGTGTGCTCCCGGTTGGCCGCGAGCGCCTCCGACTCCGCGTCGGTGCCCGGCAGCGCGGCCGCCTGGCCGGCGAACGCCGAGACGCCGCCGTCGAGGTGGCGCTCGGCGAAGAGCAGCACGCCCGCGATGGCCAGCGCCAGCACGAGCCCCCAGATGAAGAGGCTGGGTCCGTCCACCGCGATCGTGCCGCCGACGGCGAGGATGCCGCGCGCGGCACCCTCCTCGTAGACCTCGACGTCCTGGGCGACCAGGACCACGCCGACGAGCGCGACGACCAGGCCGAGCGAGGGCCAGGCAGACCTGCGTGACGTAGCGCACCGAGCGGGGCGCGAACGCCTCGACGACGACGCCGACGCAGGCGACACCGAAGACGACGAGCAGCGGCCAGAGCTCGAAGTACTCGACGCTGGGCTTGACGAACTCGGTCACTGGTGACCCCCCTCAGTGACGCCGACGCCGACGAGGGTGTCGTGGACGACGGGATTGATGACGTCGAGCAGCGGCATCGGGTAGAAGCCGAACAGGAGGAGGGCGAGCAGCAGCGGAGCCAGGATGCCCACCTCGCGGCGGTCGAGGTCGGCGACCGGAGCCACGCCCACGCGGCCGGGGCCGGTCATCGTGCGCTGGTAGAGCCAGAGCGCGTAGAAGGCCGCCAGGACGATGGCGAGGACCGCCACCGTGCCGACCAGCCAGTGGTGCTCGAAGGCCGCGATGATGACCATGATCTCGGAGACGAACGGCGCCAGGCCGGGCAGTCCGCACGCGGCCAGGGCGGCGACCAGGAAGAACCCGGCCAGCACCGGCGCGGCCTTCTCGACCCCGCCCATCTCTCGGATGGACGCCGTGCCGGTGCGGCGGATCAGGAACCCGGCCACCAGGAACATCATCGCCGTCGCGATGCCGTGGTTGACCATGTAGAGGATCGCGCCGGTGCCACCGGTGGGGCTGAAGACGAAGATGCCGAGCACGATGAAGCCGAAGTGCGACAGCGACGTCAGACCGATCAGGCGGAGCACGTCGTCCTGGCCGATCGCCACGAGCGCGCCGTAGATGATCGAGATGAGGGCGAGCACGACGACGACCGGGGTGGCCCACTGCGACGCGTCGGGCAGCAGCCCGAGGCAGAACCGCAGCATGCCGAACGTGCCGATCTTGTCGAGGATGCAGACCAGGAGCACCGAGGTGCCGGTGGTCGTCTTCTCGGTCGTGTCGGCCAGCCACGTGTGCACCGGGAACATCGGCGCCTTGATGGCGAACGCGATGAAGAAGCCGAGGAACAGCCAGCGCTGGGTGATCGGGTCGATGTCGAGCGCTGCCAGGTCGGTCAGCAGGAAGCTCGGGTTGCCGTTGTTGGAGGAGACGACGTAGAGGCCGATCACCGACGCGAGCATCACCAGCCCGCCCGCGAGCTGGTAGATCAGGAACTTCGTCGCGGCGCGGCCCCGACCCGAGCGACCGAAGCCGCCGATCAGGAAGTACGCCGGGATGAGCGTCGCCTCGAACACGACGTAGAACAGCAGCACGTCGGTCGCGGTGAACACCGCCAGCGACATGGCCTCCAGCGCCAGGGCCCAGGCGAAGAAGGAGCGTCCGCCGCCGTTGCCCTCGTCATCGGCCTCGTGCCAGCCGGCGAGGAGCACGATCGGCACCAGGACGACGGTCAGCAGGACCATGAGGATGCCGAGCCCGTCGACGCCGAGGGCGTAGTGGACGCCCAGCGCCTCGATCCAGACGTGGGTCTCGGTCAGCTGCATGCCCCCGCCCACGTCGTACTGGACCAGGGCGACCACACCGGCGGCGAGGGTGGCGAGGGAGAAGCCGAGGCCGACCACCTTGGCCAGCTCCCGCGTCGGCATGAACGCCGTGACCACTGCGCCCACCAGGGGCAGCAGGATCAGGATCGTCAGTGTGTAGTTCAACGGAGGTTCACCGCCAGGAGGGCAAGGACGACCAGCAGGGCGCCTGCGAGCACGGACAGGGCATAGGAGCGGACGAACCCGTTCTGGAGGCGGCGCAGCGCGTGGGAGATGCCGCCGACGGCGGACGACCCGCCCTCGATGGTGCCGTCGACACCCACCCGGTCGAACGTCGTGAGCCCACCGACCAGGGAGGCACCCGGGCGCACCACGACCGCGTCGTTGATCGCGTCGCCGTAGAGGTCGGCGCGAGCCGCCCTCGTGGCGAAGGAGACGTCCTGGGGGGCCTCGCGCGGGATGTCGCGCCGTGCCGAACAGGAACCATGCCGCAGCCACACCGGTGGCCACCACGAGGGTGATCAGGAGCGTGATGACGATGGCCGGGAGCGGCGGCTCGTGGTGCTCGGCGTGACCGGTGACGGGCTCGAGCCACGTGACGATCCAGTCGGCGACGAAGAAGACGCCGCCCAGCACGGACAGCGCAGCCAGCACGATCAGCGGCACGGTCATCACCTTCGGCGACTCGTGCGGGTGGACGCCCTCCTCCCAGCGCTTCTCGGTGAAGAAGGTCATCAGCATCAGGCGCGTCATGTAGAAGCCGGTGATGCCGGCGCCGATCATCGCGAGGATGCCGACGAGGAGGTTCTCGGCCAGGGCCGACTCGATGATCTTGTCCTTGGACCAGAAGCCGGAGAAGCCGGGGAACCCGATGATCGCGAGGTAGCCCATGGCGAAGGTCAGGAAGGTGACGGGCATGGCCCTGCTGAGCCCGCCGTAGTGGCGCATGTCGACGTCGTCGTTCATGCCGTGCATGACCGAGCCGGCGCCGAGGAACATGTTGGCCTTGAAGAACCCGTGGGTGAGCAGGTGGGCGATCGCGAACGGGTAGCCCACCGGGCCGAGTCCGGCGGCAAGCATCATGTAGCCGATCTGGCTCATCGTCGAGCCGGCGAGCGCCTTCTTGATGTCGTCCTTGGCGCAACCGAGGACCGCGCCCCACAGGAGCGTGACGGTGGCGACGACGACCACGGCGGTCTGCGCGATCGGGGCCAGGTCGAAGATGAAGTTGGAGCGCACCACGAGGTAGACACCCGCGGTGACCATGGTCGCCGCGTGGATCAGGGCCGAGACCGGGGTCGGGCCCTCCATCGCGTCGAGGAGCCAGGCCTGCAGCGGCACCTGCGCGGACTTGCCGCAGGCAGCCGAGGAGCAGCAGCAGCCCGAGCGCGGTGAGCGTGTTCTGCTCCGCCTCGCCGGTGAGCTCGCTGACCTGCGCGAAGTCGGTGGTGCCGAAGGTGGCGAACATCAGGGCGATGGCCAGCGACAGGCCGATGTCACCGACGCGGTTGATGACGAAGGCCTTCTTGGCCGCTGCCGCCGCCGAGGGCTTGTGCTGCCAGAAGCCGATCAGCAGGTACGACGCCAGGCCGACGCCCTCCCAGCCGAGGAAGAGGCCCACGAAGTTCGCCGAGAGGACCAGCATGAGCATCGCCGCGACGAAGAGGTTGAGGTAGCCGAAGAACCGGCGACGACGCGGGTCGTGCTCCATGTAGCCGATGGCGTAGACGTGGATGAGCGAGCCCACACCGGTGATCAGCAGCAGGAAGAGCGCGGCGAGCTGGTCGTAGAGCAGGTCCATGCCGACGCTGAGCGAACCGGTCTCGAACCACGTGTAGAGCTGCTGGCCGAGCTGGCGCTCCTCGGCATCGCGACCGAGGAGCGCGATGAAGAGCACCAGGCTGAGCACGAAGGAGCCGATCGCGGCGGCGGTGCCGACGAGGTGACCGTTCTTCTCGGCGCGCACCTGGAGCGTGCCGCGGAGCATCGGGGCCACGACCAGCAGCAGGACGGCACCGAGCAGTGGGAGCGCGATGACCAGCCACAGCAGGTCGAACACTCCCCCGCCCCGGTGTCGGGGGACACCACGGGGATGTCGGCGCCCTCGAGCGACAGGCCGCCCGTGGGCAGCAAGGACACAAGTGAAGTCACGTCAGCTCCCTCAGTACTTCAGCAGGCTGGCGTCGTCGACCGAGGCCGAACGTCGGGTGCGGAAGATGGTCATGATGATCGCGAGTCCGATCACGACCTCGGCTGCCGCCACCACCATCACGAAGAAGGCGGCGATCTGGCCGTCGAGGTTGCCGTGCTGGCGGGCGAACGCCACGAACGCGAGGTTGCAGCGCGTTGAGCATCAGCTCGACGCACATGAAGACCACGAGGGCGTTGCGGCGGGTGAGGACACCGACGCAGCCGATCGTGAAGAGGATCGCCGAGAGGACGACGTACTGGGTCACTTCTCGTCCTCCTCGGTGTTGGCCGCGGCGCCCGAGCGACCGGAGGTGCCGGGCTGGTCCGTGGGATCACCGGACCGGTCCATGCTGGTCAGCTGACGGCGTACGTCGTCGATGTCGTCGGCCAGCGCGGGAGCCGAGCGGACCGTGCCGCGGGCGGCGAGCACGCGGTTGACCGACAGCTCCGAGGCGGTGCCGTCGGGCAGCAGGGCCGGGGTGTCGACCGCGTTGTGGCGGGCGTAGACGCCGGGCGAGGGCAGCGGGCCGAGGTGCTTGCCGGACTCGGCGTAGTCGCGCAGCCGCTGGGCGGCGAGCGTCTGCCTGCGCCGGGCTTCGGCGTGAGCCGCTCGCGGTGCGC
The DNA here is from genome assembly GCA_963778975.1 of uncultured Actinomycetota bacterium. Classification (GTDB taxonomy): domain Bacteria; phylum Actinomycetota; class Actinomycetes; order Propionibacteriales; family Nocardioidaceae; genus Nocardioides. Next base: position 211,453 of record CAVZWM010000020.1, on the reverse strand, counting down.
CAGCACCATGGCGCCGAGGGCGGCGGTGATGAGCAGCGCGCTCGTGGCCTCGAAGGCGAAGACGTACTTGGAGAACAGGATGTTGGCGATGCCCGGGACGTTGCCACCGGCGTTGGCCTCGTCGAGCCCGACCACGGTGCCGAGGGTGACCTGGCTGAGCGCGATGACCAGGACCGAGCCGAACAGCAGGCCCAGGACGATCGCCATCACCCGCTGGCCGCGGATCGTCTCCACGACCGAGTCGGAGGCGTCGACGCCGATCAGCATCATCACGAAGAGGAACAGCATGAGGATGGCGCCGGTGTAGACGATGATCTGCACGGCGAACAGGAACGGCGCGTCCAGGACGGCGTAGAGCACGGCGACGCTGATCATCACCACGGCGAGGAGCAGCGCGGCGTGCACGGCCTTGCGCACGAACAGGATGCCGAGCGCCGCCGCCACCATCAGCGGGGCGAGGAGCCAGAAGGTCATCGCGCACTCCCCCGGTAGTAGTCGCCCTCGTCGTCGCCGAGGCGCATCGGGTGGGGCGGCTGCTCCATGCCCGGCAGCAGCGGGGCGAGGAGGTCGCTCTTCTCGTAGATGAGGTCGGCGCGGTTGTTGTCGGCCAGCTCGTACTCGTTCGTCATGGTCAGCGCGCGCGTCGGGCAGGCCTCGATGCACAGGCCGCACAGGATGCAGCGCAGGTAGTTGATCTGGTAGACGCGGCCGTAGCGCTCACCCGGGCTGAACCGCTCCCCGTCGGGACCGTCGCTGTTGGAGCCGCCCTCGACGTAGATCGCGTCGGCCGGGCAGGCCCACGCGCACAGCTCGCAGCCGATGCACTTCTCCAGCCCGTCGGGCCAGCGGTTGAGCTGGTGCCGGCCGTGGAAACGCGGGGCCGTGGGGAGCTTCTCGAACGGGTACTGCTCGGTGACGACCTTCTTGAACATCGTTCGGAAGGTGACGCCGAACCCGGCGATCGGGTCCCACAGGCTCTCCTTGACGCCCTTGGACTCACTCATGGTTCTCCTCCGCTGAAGCGGTGACGGTGGTGCGGCCCTCGGCGAACGTCAGCGGCGCGGCAGCTCCGCGTACGGCGCCACCGGTGGGCATCGGCGGGACGGGGAAGCCGCCGGCGAAGGCGTCGTGCGGCTCGGCCTTGGCATCGGCCTCGGCCTGGGACTCGTCGTCGGAGCCCTTGCCGTCGCCGACGAACAGCAGCGCCACCGTCAGGACCAGCAGCACGGCGATCGCCGCGACGAGGTAGGTGCGGTTGATGCCGCCCTCCAGCGAGATCACGCGGATGGTCGCGACGGCGACGATCCAGGCCAGCGAGACCGGGATCAGGATCTTCCAGCCCAGCGCCATGAACTGGTCGTAGCGCATGCGGGGCAGCGAGCCGCGCAGCCAGACGAAGAAGAACACGAAGATGAAGACCTTGCCGAAGAACCACAGGAGCGGCCAGTAGCCGGAGTTGGCGCCCTCCCAGACGTGCTCGATGCCCCACGGGGCGGCCCAGCCGCCGAGGAACAGCGTGGTGGCGATGGCCGACACGGTGGCGAGGTTGATGTACTCGGCCAGGAAGAACAGCGCGAACTTGAGGCTGGAGTACTCGGTGTGGAAACCACCGACCAGCTCACCCTCGGCCTCGGGGAGGTCGAAGGGCGCGCGGTTGGTCTCGCCGACCATCGAGATCACGTAGATGACGAAGGACGGCATCAGGATCAGCCCGAACCACAGGTCGTCCTGGGCCGCCACGATCTCCGAGGTCGACATCGATCCGGCGTAGAGGAACACCGCGACGAGCGCGAGGCCCATCGCGACCTCGTAGGAGATCATCTGCGCGCTCGAGCGCAGGCCGCCGAGCAGGGAGTAGGTGGAGCCGGACGACCAGCCGCCGAGCACGATGCCGTAGATGCCGATGGAGGCGATCGCGAGCATGAAGAGCACGGCCACGGGCATGTCGGTGAGCTGCAGCGGGGTCTCGTGGCCGAAGAAGTTGACCACCGGGCCGAACGGGATGACGGCCCAGGTGATGAAGGCCGGCACGGTGGCGATGATCGGCGCGAGGAGGAAGACGACCTTGTCGGCCGCCTTGGGGACGATGTCCTCCTTGAGCGCGAGCTTCACGCCGTCGGCCAGCGACTGCAGCAGGCCGAACGGTCCGTGCACGTTGGGGCCGACGCGGTGCTGCATGCGGGCCACGACGCGACGCTCGAACCAGATGTTGAAGAGCGTCAGCAGCACGAGGATCAGGAAGATGAAGACCGCCTTGAGGGCGATCACCCACCAGGGGTCCTGACCGAACGCGGCCAGACCGGGGTCTGGCAGGTCCTCGACCATCGCGAGGTGCGAGATGAGCAGCGCGGTCACGTGCTGACCCCCTTCTTGACGCCGGACTTCACGGCCACCGGGCTGCCCGGTGAGGCGAGCTCGGCGAGGACACCCCGGCCGAAGGAGCGGGCCGGGACCCACACGACGTCGTCGGGCAGGTCGGCGATCTCCACGGGCAGGGTCACGGTGCCGCGGTCGCCGGTGACGGTGACCTCGGCCTGCTGACCGGCCTCCCCGTCCAGCATCCCGAACACCGCGTCGTACGACGTCTGGCTGAGGCGGGCGACGGGGCGCCGCGCGGTGGCCCGCAGGTGCTCCTCGCCGTCCTGCATCGACCCGAGGTCGACGAGCTGCTTCCAGGTCGCGAGCGTCATGGCGTGGCCGTCCTTGGACGACTTCCTGGCTGCCTTGCGCGGGACGCGGCGCCTTGCCGGCGTCGAGCGCGGGGCGGGCGCCGTCCCAGGGGCCCATCGCCTCCATCTCGGAGCGGACCTCCGACACCGTGCGGAAGCCCAGGGGTGCTCCCTGGCCCAGCGCGGACAGCTCGTCGGCGATGCCGGCGAGCACGCGCAGGTCGGGCAGCGAGGCCGGGTTGGTGAAGACCGCCTCGAAGGAACGGGTACGTCCCTCCCACGTCACGAACGTGCCGGCCTTGTCGGCCACCGGCGACACCGGGAGCACGACGTCGGCCGCGCGGGTCACGTCGGTCTCGCGCAGCTCGAGGCTGACGACGAAGCCGGCCGCGTCGAGGGCAGCGCGGAAGGCAGCGGGGTCGCTGGTGTCGTCGGGGTCGACGCCGCCGACGACGAGCGCCGCCGAGCTCGCCCTTGAGAAGTGCGGCCACGATCGCGTCGCCGTCGCGACCGGCCTTGGCCGACAGCGACTCGACGCCCCAGGCCGCAGCGGCATCGACGCGGGCGCCGGCATCGGCGACCGGTCGGCCACCGGGCAGCAGGTTGGGGAGTGCACCGGACTCGATGGCTCCGCGGTCACCCGCGCGACGCGGGACCCAGGCCAGCCGGGCGCCCGTCCTGGCGGCCAGGTCGGCCAGGGCGGTCAGCGCACCGTGGGTGCCGGCCAGGTCGCTCACCGACCAGGACGATGGCGTCCTTGCCGAGCCCGGCGGTGGTGGGCAACGCCGCGATGGCGTCGGCCTCGGCACCGGGGGCCGTCGCGATGAGCTGGCCGCGCATCTTGGCCAGGCCGCGCGACGTGTAGGGCGCGATCGAGACGACGCGGGTGCCCTTCTTCGAGGCCTTGCGCAGGCGCAGGAAGATCGTGGCGGCCTCGTCCTCGGGCTCGAGCCCGACGAGGACCACGAGCGGGGCGGCCTCCAGGTCGGCGTAGTCGACACCGCTGGACAGCGCGACGTGCGGACGCCAGGAAGGCGGCCTCCTCGGCGCTGTGCGGGCGGGCGCGGAAGTCGATGTCGTGGGTCTGCAGCGACACGCGGGCGAACTTGGCGTAGGCGTAGGCGTCCTCGGCGGTGACGCGTCCGCCGGTGAGCACGGCGCCCGGCGCCGGCTGCCTGCAGGCCGCGGGCAGCGACCGCGAAGGCCTCGGGCCACGACGCGGGTCGCAGCTCGCCGTCCTCCCGGACCATCGGGTAGGTGATGCGATCGGCGACCTGCGCGTAGCGGAACGCGAACCGGTCCTTGTCGCTGATCCACTCCTCGTTGACCTCGGGGTCGTTGCCCGCGAGGCGGCGCATGACCTTGCCGCGACGGTGGTCGACGCGGATCGCGGCGCCGCAGGCGTCGTGCTCGGCGACGCCCGGGGTGGAGACGAGGTCGAAGGGCCGCGAGCGGAAGCGGTAGTCGGCCGAGGTGAGGGCACCGACGGGGCAGATCTGGATGGTGTTGCCGGAGAAGTAGCTCTCGAAGGGCTCGCGCTCGTAGATCGCGACCTGCTGGAGCGCGCCGCGCTCGGCGAGCGCGATGAACGGGTCACCGGCGATCTGCTCGGAGAAGCGGGTGCAGCGTGCGCACAGCACGCAGCGCTCGCGATCGAGCAGGACCTGGGCGGAGATGTTGATCGGCTTGGGGAAGGTGCGCTTGACCCCGCCCGTCTCCGCGAACCGGCTCTCGCCGCGCCCGTTGCTCATCGCCTGGTTCTGCAGGGGGCACTCGCCGCCCTTGTCGCAGACCGGGCAGTCGAGCGGGTGGTTGATCAGCAGGAACTCCATGCATTCCCTGCTGGGCCTTGTCGGCCACCTCGCTGGTCGCCTGGGTGTTGACGACCATGCCCTCGGCGACCGGCAGCGTGCAGGAGGCCTGCGGCTTGGGGAAGCCGCGACCGTTGCCGGCATCGGGGATGTCGACCAGGCACTGGCGGCAGGCGCCGACCGGCTCGAGGAGCGGGTGGTCGCAGAAGCGCGGGATCGAGACGCCGATCTCCTCGGCGGCGCGGATCACCAGGGTGTCCTTGGCGACGCTGACCTGCACCCCGTCGATCGTCAGCGTGACGGTCTCGACCGGTGGCGGTCTTCTCGGGGGTGGTCGTCATGCGTCGGCTCCCACGCGTGCGCTCGTCGGAGGCGAACGCGGTCGAGGCGGCCGGGTCGAACGGGCAGCCGCCATGGGTCAGGTGGGCGAGGTACTCGTCGCGGAAGTACTTGATCGAGCTCGAGATCGGGCTCGTCGCACCGTCACCCAGGGCGCAGAAGGCGCGGCCCAGGATGTTGTCGCACTGGTCGAGCAGCACGTCGAGGTCCGACTCGCTGCCCTCGCCCTTCTCGATCCGGGCCAGGGTCTGGGTCAGCCACCACGTGCCCTCGCGGCACGGGGTGCACTTGCCGCAGGACTCGTGCTTGTAGAACTCCGTCCACCGCAGCACCGCGCGGACGACGCAGGTCGTCTCGTCGAAGAGCTGCAGCGCGCGCGTGCCGAGCATCGAGCCCGCGGCGCCCACGGCCTCGAAGTCGAGGGGGATGTCGAGGTGGTCGGGAGTGAGGAGCGGGGTGCTCGAGCCTCCCGGCGTCCAGAACTTCAGCTCGTGTCCCTCACGCATGCCGCCGGCCAGGTCGATCAGCTCGCGCAGGGTGATGCCCAGCGGCGCTTCGTACTGGCCGGGGCGGGTGACGTGGCCCGAGAGGCTGAAGATGCCGTAGCCCTGGGACTTCTCGGTGCCCATCGAGGCGAACCAGGCGGCCCCGTTGTCGATGATGCTGGGGACCGACGCGATGGACTCGACGTTGTTGATGACCGTCGGGCTGGCGTAGAGGCCGGCCACGGCCGGGAACGGCGGGCGCAGGCGCGGTTGGCCGCGGCGGCCCTCCAGGCCCTCGAGGAGGGCGGTCTCCTCGCCGCAGATGTAGGCGCCGGCACCGGCGTGCACGATCAGGTCGAGGTCGTAGCCGGAGCCGTGGATGTCCTTGCCGAGGTGCCCGGCGAGGTAGGCCTCCTGGACCGCGCGCTGCAGGCGGCGGACGACGTGCAGGACCTCGCCGCGGACGTAGATGAAGGCGGTGTGGGCGCGGATGGCGTAGGAGCTGATGATCACGCCCTCGACGAGGGTGTGCGGGCTCGCCATCATGAGCGGGATGTCCTTGCAGGTGCCCGGCTCGGACTCGTCGGCGTTGACGACGAGGTACTTCGGCTTGGGGTTGTCCTGGGGGATGAAGCCCCACTTCATGCCGGTGGGGAAGCCCGCGCCGCCGCGCCCGCGCAGGCCGGACTCCTTGACCGCGGTGATGACGTCGTCGGGCTGCATCGCCAGCGCCTTGTCGAGGGCGCCGTAGCCGCCGCGCTCCTCGTACGCCGCGAGCGTCCAGGCGCGCTCCTGGTCCCAGTTGTCGGTGAGGACCGGGGTCAGTGTGTCGGTCACTTCGTGGTCTCCTCGACGGTCTCGGACTGGGCGCGCGAGGTGTCGGCCTCGGTGACCGCGCCCTCCTTGGTCTCGGGCTGCTCGACCGCCTGCGGGCCACGGTCGGCCTCGGGCGCCGTCCAGCCGTTGTCGCGGGCGATCTTCAGGCCGGCGATCGAGGACGGTCCTGCCGTCGGGCCTTCGTCGGCGAGGTCGTCGGGGAAGCCGGCGAGGACGCGCTCGGCCTCGCGCCACGTGCAGAGGCGGGGGCCGCGGGTGGAGTGGACCTCGGTGCCGGCACGCAGGTCGTCGACGACCTGGATGGCCGACTCGGGGGTCTGGTTGTCCATGAACTCCCAGTTGACCATCATCACCGGGGCGTAGTCGCACGCCGCGTTGCACTCGACGTGCTCCAGGGTGATCGAGTGCTGGCCCTCCACCGCGGGGGTGGTCTCGTCGTTGCCGACGTCGAGGTGCTCCTTGAGCCGCTCGAAGATCAGGTCGCCGCCCATGACCGCGCAGAGCGTGTTGGTGCAGACGCCGACGTGGTAGTCGCCCACGGGCTTGCGCTTGTACATCGTGTAGAAGGTCGCCACACCGTTGACCTCGGCGGCGCTGATGCCGAGCACCTCGGCGCACGCCTCGATCGCCTCGGGCGTGACCCGGCCCTGCACCGACTGCACGAGGTGCAGCATCGGCAGCAGGCCCGAGCGCTTCTCGGGGTAGCGCGCCGCGATCTCGCGCAGCTCGCTCCAGGTCTTCTCGTCCAGGCTCTTCTGGTCCACGCCGTTGCCGGCGCTCTTCTCGACGGTCATCTGTCGACTCCTCCCATGACGGGGTCGATGGAGGCGATCGCCACGATGACGTCGGCGACCATGCCGCCCTCGCTCATCACGCTGGTGGCCTGCAGGTTGGTGAACGACGGGTCGCGGAAGTGCGCGCGGAAGGGGCGCGTACCGCCGTCGGAGACGACGTGGGCACCGAGCTCGCCGCGGGGTGACTCGATGGGGACGTACGCCTGGCCGGCCGGGACGCGGAAGCCCTCGGTGACCAGCTTGAAGTGGTGGATCAGGGCCTCCATCGACTCGCCCATGATGTGGCGGATGTGGTCGAGGGAGTTGCCCATGCCGTCAGTGCCGATCGAGAGCTGGCTGGGCCAGGCGATCTTCTTGTCGGCGACCATGACGGGCGCGCCCTCCAGCCCGGCGAGGCGGTCGGCGGCCTGCTCGACGATCTTCAGCGACTCCCACATCTCGTTGAGCCGGATGCGGAAGCGGCCGTAGGAGTCGCACGTGTCCCAGGTCTGGACCTCGAAGTCGTAGTCCTCGTAGCCGCTGTAGGGCTCGGTCTTGCGGAGGTCCCAGGCGTAGCCGGTGGACCGCAGGACGGGACCGGTCATGCCCAGTGCGAGGCAGCCGGACAGGTCGAGGTGGCCGACGTCGACGAGGCGGGCCTTGAAGATCGGGTTGGCGTTGCAGAGCGCGGCGTACTCGGGGAGGCGCTTCTTCATCAGCGCGATGAAGTCGCGGATCTCGTCGAGGGCGCCGGGCGGCAGGTCCTGGGCGACGCCGCCGGGACGGATGAACGCGTGGTTCATCCGGAGGCCGGTGATCAGCTCGAACAGGTCGAGCACCAGCTCGCGCTCGCGGAAGCCGATCGTCATCACGGTCAGCGCGCCGATCTCCATGCCGCCGGTGGCGATGCAGACCAGGTGGGAGGAGATGCGGTTGAGCTCCATCAGCAGGACGCGCATCACCTCCGCCTTCTCCGGGATGTCGTCCTCGATGTCGAGCAGGCGCTCGACGCCCAGGACGTAGGTCATCTCGTTGTAGAAGGGAGAGAGGTAGTCCATCCGGGTGCAGAAGGTCGTGCCCTGCACCCAGGAGCGGTACTCCATGTTCTTCTCGATGCCGGTGTGGAGGTAGCCGATGCCGCAGCGGGCCTCGGTGACCGTCTCCCCCTCCAGCTCGAGGATGAGCCGCAGCACGCCGTGGGTCGACGGGTGCTGGGGGCCCATGTTGACGACGACGCGCTCCTCGGCGGCGTCGCCGATGCTCTGCGTGACCGAGTCCCAGTCCTGGCCGGTGACGGTGAAGACGCGGCCCTGGCTGGTCTCGCCCGGGGCGGCGTAGAAGTCCTGTTGCTGGCTGGTGTCCGATGTCATCAGTTGTACGACCTTCGCTGGTCCGGCGGCGGGATGCTGCCGCCCTTGTACTCCACGGGGATGCCGCCCAAGGGGTAGTCCTTGCGCTGCGGGTGGCCCGGCCAGTCGTCGGGCATGAGGACGCGGGTGAGAGCGGGGTGGCCGTCGAAGATGATGCCGAACATGTCGAAGGTCTCGCGCTCGTGCCAGTCGTTGGTGGGGTAGATGCTCACCAGGCTGGGGATGTGCGGGTCCGCGTCGGGGGCGGTGACCTCGAGCCGGATGCGGCGGTTGTGGGTCATCGAGAGCAGGTGGTAGACGGCGTGGAGCTCGCGGCCGGCGTCGTCGGGGTAGTGCACACCGCTCACGCCGGCGCAGAACTCGAAGCGGAGTGCCTCGTCGTCGCGCAGCATCTGCGCCACGAAGGCCAGGTCCTCGCGGCGGACGTGGAAGGTGATCTCGCGGCGGTGCACCACGACGCTCTCGATCGCGGAGACCAGGTCGGTGGAGGTCAGACGTGCCTCGAGGGCGTCGTAGACCTCGTCGAACCACCCGCCGAAGGGGCGCTGGGTCGCGGCGGGGTAGACCGTCTGGCGGACGAGTCCGCTGTAGCCGGACGTGTCGCCGCTGCCGCTGACGCCGAACATGCCGCGGCGCTCGCCGACGGCGCGCACCTCGCCGGTCTGGGCCGGGACGTTGGCGGGGTCCTGTCTCGGTGGCGGGCTGGTCGACCGAGCTGCCGGTGCCGGTCGTGGCCTTGGCGTCCTCGAGGGTCTTCTCGACCGGGTCGTTCTCGGCCGAGTCCTTCGAGCCCTTGGCCTTGTCGTCCTTGTCCTGGTCGCTCATCGCAGCAGGCCCCTCATCTCCGACGTGGGGAGGGCGCGCAGCGCGTTGGTCTCGAGCTCGGCGATCTGCTTCTGGCGGTTGGACCCCAGCTTGGTCGCCTGCACCTGGTCGTGGAGCTTGAGGATCGCGTCGATCAGCATCTCCGGGCGGGGCGGGCAGCCGGGGAGGTACATGTCGACGGGGACGACGTGGTCCACACCCTGCACGACGGCGTAGTTGTTGAACATCCCGCCCGACGACGCGCAGACACCCATCGCGAGGACCCACTTGGGCTCGGGCATCTGGTCGTAGATCTGGCGCAGGACGGGGGCCATCTTCTGGCTGACGCGGCCGGCGACGATCATCAGGTCGGCCTGGCGCGGGCTGGCGCGGAAGACCTCCATGCCGAAGCGGGCGAGGTCGTACTTCGGGCCACCGGTCGTCATCATCTCGATCGCGCAGCACGCGAGGCCGAACGTCGCGGGCCAGAACGAGGCCTTGCGCATGTAGCCGGCGACGCCCTCGACCGTGGTCAGGAGCACGCCGCTGGGCAGCTTTTCCTCAAGTCCCATGGATCAGTCCCAATCCAATCCGCCGCGTCGCCACACGTATGCGTAGGCGACGAAGACTGTGCCGATGAAGAGGACCATCTCGATGAGGCCGAAGAGGCGCATCGCGTCGAAGTGGACGGCCCACGGGTAGAGGAAGATGATCTCGATGTCGAAGACGATGAAGAGCATCGCGGTGATGAAGTACTTCACCGGGATGCGGCCGCCGCCGATGGGCTGCGGAGTGGGCTCGATGCCGCACTCGTAGGAGTCGAGCTTGGCCCGGTTGTAGCGCTTGGGGCCGATGAAGGCACTCATGATCACGGAGAAGACCGCGAAGCCTGCCGCGATGAGTGCGAGCGCGAGAACCGGCGTGTAGAGCTCCATCGCTTCCCTTTCCTGGACCGCCGCCATGTGACTTTGTGAATGACTTCACGAGTGGCGCAGCCCACAGTGTAGGACGCTCGCGCCGACTCGTCACGCCGGGGGCGGACGGGGTGCAGACCGCTCCCGGACAGCCGATTTAGCGCATGTGATCGTGCCCTTATTTCGCTCGTGGTGGGTCACCAGCGGGCGTGCACCTGCGCCCGGATGCGGTCGTCGTAGAGGCCGGCGACGGCCGTCGCCAGCTCGTCGGGAAGCGGCGCCAGCGAGCCCGCCACGGCGTTGGCCTCGGCCTGGTCCACGTTGCGCGCCCCGGGGATCACCGAGGAGACCCCCGGCTGCTGGCACACCCAGGCGATGGCCGCCTGCGCCGGCGTGACGTCGAGGCCGCTGTCGGCGACGAGCTCGGCGAACTCCTTCGACGCCGCCACCCCGGTGGCGTAGTCGACCCCGGAGAAGGTCTCGCCCACGTCGAAGGCGCTGCCGTCGCGGTTGTAGGAGCGGTGGTCGTCGGCGGCGAAGGTGGTGCCCAGGTCGTACTTCCCGGACAGCAGGCCCGACGCCAGCGGGACCCGGGCGATGATGCCGACGCCGGCCGCGTGCGGCGGCGGGGAGCACCTCGTCGAGCGGCCTCATCCGGAACGCGTTGAGGATGATCTGCACGGTCGCGACGTGCGGCCGTGCGATGGCGGCGAGCGCCTGGTCGACGGTCTCGACGCTGACGCCGTAGGCGGCGATCAGGCCTTCGTCGACCAGTGTGTCGAGGACGTCGTACGTCGCGTCGTCCTCCACCACGGCGGTGGGCGGGCAGTGCAGCTGGACCAGGTCGAGCCGATCGGTGCCGAGGTTGCGCCGGGACCGGTCGATCCAGGTCCGGAAGCGTCCCTCGACGTAGTTCTCGGGCAGCTGCTCGGCCCTCCGGCCCATCTTCGTCGCCACCGTGAAGCCGGCGTCCGGGTGGTCGGCGAGGAAGCGGCCGACGATCTGCTCGCTGCGGCCGTCGCCGTAGACGTCGGCGGTGTCGAAGAAGGTGACGCCGGCCGCGGCCGAGGCCTCGAGCACGGCGAGGGCGTCGCTCTCGCTGACCTCACCCCAGTCCGCGCCGAGCTGCCACGTGCCGAGGCCGACCACCGAGACGGAGCGGCCGGTACGTCCCAGGGTTCGCGTGTCCATGCCGAGGAGTCTCACAGACCCCTGGCGGGCGGACTGGTTCAATGCCCGGCATGAGCCGGACTGAGGGCAACGAGGTCAGGGTCCTCACCATCGGCGCGCCCCCCGGCCCCGTGGTCGAGGTCCTCACCCTCGGCGCCACCGTGCACCGGCTCGAGGTCGCGTGCGGTGACGGCGTACGTCGCAACGTGGTGCTGGGGCACCCGGACACGGCCGAGCGGCTGGCCAGCGGCGACTACGTCGGCGGCACCATCGGCCGCTACGCCAACCGGATCGCGGCCGGGCGCTTCGAGCTCGACGGCCTCGAGGTGAACGTCGGCGCGCACGACCGCGGCAACAGCCTGCACGGCGGGCCCGACGGCTTCGACCGGAGGGTGTGGGACGTCGTCGAGCACGGGCAGGACGAGCTCGTGCTGTCCCTCGTGAGCCCCGACGGGGACCAGGGCTTCCCCGGCACGGTCAGCGCCCGGGTCCACTACCGCGTGGCGGGCGACCGGGTCCTGGTCGTCATGGAGGCGACGACCGACTCCGCCACGGTCGTCAACCTCACCAACCACGCCTACTTCAACCTCGACGGCGAAGGGGCGGGCACGATCGACGACCACCTGCTGACCGTGCCGGCCGACGCTCTACACGCCGGTGGACGCGACCGGGATCCCGCTGGGCGAGCACTCCCCCGTGGCCGGCACGCCCTTCGACTTCCGGGACCGCCGCACCGATCGGGCCGACCCTGCGCCGGGAGCACCCGCAGGTGGTCGAGTCGCGGGGCATCGACCACAACTACGTCATCGACGGCGCCGGGCTGCGGACGGCCGCCGTCCTCGAGTCGTTGCTCACCCGCACCCGGCTCAGCGTCCGGTCGGACCAGCCCGGGCTGCAGGTCTACACCGGCAACTTCTTCGACGGCACCCGACGGTCCACGAGCGGCGGCCGCTACCGCCAGGGCGACGGCATCGCCCTGGAGCCCCAGCTGTTCCCGGACTCGCCGAACCGGCCCGCGTGGCCGTCAGCGATCCTGCGACCCGGCGAGACGTACCGGTCGGTGCTGGAGTGGGAGCTCGGCACCGAGCCGTAGGGCTGCGCGGCGCCGGCGGGGAGCCTCAGGCGGTGGCGCGGTGCAGGGCGACGATGCCGCCGGTGAGGTTGCGCCACTCCGGGGCCTGCCAGCCGGCCCGGTCGATGAGCGCGGCCAGCGCAGCCTGGTCGGGCCAGGCGCGGATCGACTCCGCCAGGTAGACGTAGGCATCCGAGGCGCTCGCGGTCGTCGACGCGATCGCGGGAAGGGCGCGCATGAAGCCGTCGAGGTAGAGGGTGCGGAACGCGCGGTTGACCGGGGTGCTGAACTCGCACACCACGAGACGGCCACCGGGGCGCGTGACCCGTAGCATCTCGCGGAGTCCGGCGACCGGGTCGACGAAGTTGCGCAGGCCGTAGGAGATCGTCACCGCGTCGAAGGTCTCGTCGAGGAAGGGCAGCCGGGTCCCGTCGCCCGCGACGAACGGCAGCCCGGGTCGGTCGATCCTGCCCTGGCGGAGCATGCCGACCGAGAAGTCGCAGGGCACGGCCGTCGCGCCGTGGGCAGCGAAGGGTTCGCTCGAGCACCCGGTACCCGCAGCGAGGTCGAGCACCAGCTCACCCGACCGCGGAGCCACGGCCTCGACCATCGCGCGCCGCCAGATGCGCTGGATGCCGGCCGTCATCAGGTCGTTGGTGAGGTCGTAGCGCTTGGCGACCGTGTCGAACATGCGACGTACGTCGGTCGGTTGCTTGTCCAGGTCAGCGCGGGCCACGCTCGAAGGGTAGGCGTCCCGATCCACCTCGACGCAACTTGGGGGTCGGTCCGTGCGTCTCTAGACTCGACCACTCACTTGCTTCTTGGGGGATCCGTCCATGTCACGCCGTGCCACTGCCCTGCTGCTCGCCCTGCTCTGCCTGCTGACCGGTCTGGGAGCGGGTGTCGTCGCGCCGGCGACGGCGTCGGCCGGCGCCACCACCGCGGCCCGCGCGGACTTCGCCCCGCTTCGCCTCGGCGACAGCGGGTGGAGGGTGCGCCTGCTGCAGAGCCGGTTGCACCAGCTCGACCTGCACTCCGAGGTCGTCACCGACCGGTTCGACCGCGAGACGCAGTCGGGTGTCGCGACCGTCCAGCGCCGCCGTGGCTGGGCCGCGGACGGCGTCCTCGACGAGCGCACGTGGGTGAAGATCGTGTCGCTGACCGAGGAGCCCACGAGCGACGCCCTCCACAACATCTACCAGCCCGGTCGGCCGCTCCTCGAGCGCGGCGACACCGGGATCTGGGTCCGCCAGGTGCAGGCCCGGCTCAAGCAGCTGCAGTGGTTCTCCGGGAAGGTCAGCGGCCGCTACGCGCGCTCGACCAGCGCCGCCGTGGCCGGCTTCCAGGAGAAGCGCCGGATCCCGGTCACGGGCGCCGTCGACCGGCGTACGCTCACGCGGCTCAAGGACATGACGCGGCAGCCCACCAAGGCCGAGCTCTTCAACATCGTCCCGGCAGGAGCTGCCCTCGACGCCCGCTGCGTCACCGGCCGTGTCCTGTGCATCGACAAGAGCTCGCGGTCGCTGCGCTGGGTCGTCGACGGCGTCGTGGTGCGGACCGTCGAGGTGCGCTTCGGGTCCGACGAGCTGCCGACTCGCGAGGGCGCCTTCTCGGTCTTCAAGAAGTCGCGCGACCACGTGTCGAGCCTCTATGACACCCCGATGCCGTTCGCGATGTTCTTCTCCGGCGGCCAGGCGGTGCACTACTCCCCCGACTTCGCGGCCAACGGCTACAACGGCGCGTCCCACGGGTGCGTCAACGTGCGCGACCGCGCCGCGGTGTCATGGCTCTTCGACCACGTGCGCCTCGGCGACACGGTCATCGTCTACCGCTCCTGACGGCCAGGGCGGCTCGGGATCACGAGCCCGGCAGGCCGGCCAGCGAGAACGCGGAGTCCAGGCCGCTGCGAGCACGCCGCGGCAGCGAGTCCGAGCTTTCGAGCGCCGGCTCGGGAGCCGCGACCGGGGCGCTTGCCGCGAACGCGGCGGCGGCGGACACCGACCGGGTCTCGGCCGCCAGGTCGAGCTTGATGGCGGGGTGGTGGGCGATGCGTCCGATCTGGAAGCCCAGCGCCGCTGCGAGCCCGGTCACCGTCCGGTTGACGCGGGCATCGAGGACCAGCTGGCGCAGGCTTCCGCCCCACCAGGGCGCCAGTGCGGTCACGTCGGCGGCGAGCTTCTTCGTGCGGGCGTTGCAGCTTGGCCTCGGCCGCGCGCGCCGAGGAGGCGTCGAGCACGTCGCGCGGAGTCTCGTGCCAGGTCGCGCCGTCGACCGAGGCACCGACCAGCAGGTCCTCCAGGCCCTTGGCGGTGACGTGGTCGAGGAAGACGTGGGTCGGCGAGACGTGGGCCAGGGCGGCCTCGACCTGGTCGGGGGACTCCACCCACGCCAGCGTGCACCCGGCCGTCAGGTGGGCGTCGCGGACGACCGTGGTGAACCGGTCCGTCGCCTGACCGGTGAGCAGGACGACGTCGTCGGCGGTGAGGTCGGACAGCGCGCCGGACGCCTCGGGCCGGAAGAACCAGGCCAGGCTCTTCTCACGCGGCAGCCCCAGGACGCTGCCGGAGTGCGCCCGGTCGCGTACGCCGTCGGCGCGGAGCAGCACGTCGGGCTCGCGCTTGCGGCGCTCGAGGCCCATCCCGCGCAGGCGCTCCCACGACCGGTCGTCGCACTCGAAGAGCTGGGCCTCGGTGAGACCGGCGCGTCGCAGGAGGGTCAGCCGCCGGGCATGGTCGACGACGACCAGGCGGACCTCGATCTCGTCGAGGAGGCGGCCGACCTCGGTCGGGTCGAGGTGGTCGGGGAGGAGCAGCGGAACGGCTCCGGCCACCCGGGTGGCGAGCTCGAGCTCGAGCTGGCGGATGCCGGTGGGGACGCGGATGACCACGATCTGGCCGGGGTTGACCCCTGCCTCGATCATGCCGGCCGCACCGTCGATGACGTGGCGGTGGAGCTCGTTCCAGGTCAGCGACCGCCACGAGCCGTGGTCCTGCTCCGCGGCCTGCTCGATGACGGCCACGGTGGTGCCCCGGTCGCGGGCATGGCGCTGCAACCGGGCGAGCGGGGATTCCTGGGCACGCACGATGCGCCTCCTACGACGAACGACTAACGTCGGAACCTAGGTGATGGCGGCCACTCCTGTTCGCGGTTTGGCCGATCTCCCGGCACCGCGCTGCGGGCCCCTGCGTAGGCTCTCGGCTCGTGACGACCCCCGCGTCCGCCGGTTCGGAACCGGCCACCTCCGACCTCGCCACCGCCTCGGCCGCTGCGCTGACGGTGCGCACGGTCCCCGTGGACCTCGAGGGAACGGCGTTGCTCGACCTGGTGCCCGAGAACGAGCCGGTCACCTGGCTGCGCAAGGGCGAGGGTCTGGTGGGCTGGGGAGTCGCCGCCCGCCTGGACACCTCCGGCCCGACCCGCTTCAGCGACGCGGTGAAGTGGTGGTCGGAGACCGTGGCCCGCGCCGAGGTCGACGACCGGGTCAACGAGCCCGGCACCGGTCTGGTCTCCTTCGGCGCCTTCGCCTTCGCCGACGAGCCCGGCCGGTCCGTGCTCGTCGTGCCGCAGGTCATCGTCGGGCGGCGCGGGGACCGCACCTGGCTCACGACGGTCTCCGTCGACACCCCGACCCTGAAGCCCTCGACGCCGCCGCGAGCACCAGTCGGGCTGACCTTCTCCGACGGCGCCCTCAACGGCGAGGAGTGGATGGGCGTCGTTGCCGACGCCGTCACCCGGATCAACGCCGGAGACCTCGAGAAGGTCGTCCTGGCTCGCGACCTGATCGCCAGCACCGACGAAGCCCTCGACGTGCGCTGGCCGCTCCGCCGGCTCGCCGAGCACTACGAGATGTGCTGGACCTTCCACGTCGACGGCATCTTCGGCGCCACCCCCGAGATGCTCGTGCGCCGCGAGCGCGGTCTCGTGACCTCGCGCGTGCTCGCCGGCACCATCCGGCGTACGGGTGACGACGAGCGCGACCTGGCCCTGGCGGCCACCCTGGCCCGCTCGTCGAAGGACCTCGAGGAGCACGAGTACGCCGTGCGCTCGGTCGCCGACGCCCTCGAGCCGCACTGCTCCTCGATGAACGTGCCCGAGGCGCCGTTCGTGCTGCACCTGCCCAACGTCATGCACCTCGCCACCGACGTCAACGGCGTGGTCCACGACGTCGCCACGTCGCTGCAGCTGGCCGAGTCGCTGCACCCCTCGGCGGCCGTCGGCGGCACGCCGACCCTTCCCGCCCGGCAGCTGATCGCCGACCTCGAGGGCATGCCGCGCGACCGCTACGCCGGCCCGGTCGGCTGGATGGACGCGTCGGGGGACGGCGAGTGGGGCATCGCGCTGCGCTCGGCGGTGGTCACCGGGAGCGGCGTGCGCCTGTTCGCCGGGTGCGGGATCGTCGCCGACTCCGACCCGGAGGCCGAGCTCGCGGAGTCGCAGGCCAAGTTCGTGCCGGTGCGCGACGCCCTCGAGTCGTTGTAGCTCACAACCCCGTCAGGTCGGTCCCGTCGGGGATGCGGACGTAGCGCTGGCCTGCCGCCGACAGGAACCGGTCGAGGTGGCCGTCGACGATCCCCAGCCCCGGCTCGGAGTAGACCCGGTCGTGGATGGCGAGGTTGTGGGGTGCGCCCACCTCGCGTGCGAAGTCGATCGCCTCGGACACCTTCAGCCACGGGGCGCTGACCGGCAGGAGGAGCAGGTCGACGTCCTCCCCCGGTCCGGTCAGGGCGTCGCCGGGATGGAACACCGCGAGGCCGTCGACGCGGAGGAGGTAGCCGCTGTTGGTGATGCGCGGCAGCTCCGGATGGATGACCGCGTGGAGCTCGCCGACAGCCGTCACCGACACCGCGGCCTCGAACGACTGCCCCGGCGTGATCCGTCGTACGCGCTCGGCGACGTCGGGTGCGTCGGCGGCGATCACGTCGGCGACGGCGTCGATGGTCCACACGGCCGCGTCGGTGCGGCGCAGGCGGTCCGCGGAGTAGTGGTCGGGGTGCTCGTGGGTGATCAGGATCACGTCCGCGCCGTCGACCGCCTCGGGGTCGGTGAACACGCCCGGGTCCACCACGACGACCGATCCGCCGGACTCGATCCGCACGCAGGCGTGGCCGAACTTGGTGAGACGCATGTGACTCACCCTAGTTCTCCGATGAATCGGAAACCCTTGTCGAACGCGGTTAGGGTGGGCGCGCCCTCTGCGGGTGGAATGCCCTGGGGGAACGCAAACCGCACCCGATACGAAGAGAGTTCACATGTCTGCTCGCCGCGTGCTCGTCGGCAGCACCCTTGCCCTGCTCATGCCCGCGTCCCTGCTCATGACGACCGAGTCCGGCTCGGCCACTGACTCCGCGGCCAGCGCCGCGACGTCGTCCGTGCGTCAGGCAGCTTCCCAGCGCATCTCGCTGGAAGCACTGCCCCAGATCGTCCAGCAGGGCCGTGGCACCGCCAGTGCCAACTCCGCCAAGGCCGCCATCACGGCCAAGATCAAGCCCGTCAAGGTCGGCCGCAAGGTCATCCTCCAGCAGCGCCGAGGCAGCTCCTGGAAGAAGGTCGGCACCGCCAAGCAGGAGAAGAACGGCAGCGTGAACTTCGCCGCCCTCGTCTCCAAGGGCGGCCAGCCGCTGACCTACCGCGTCCAGGCGACCAAGTTCAAGGGCCTCAAGGCCACCACCAGCAAGACGGTCGACACCAGCAAGTGGCTGACCCCGACCTTCACCGACGAGTTCTCCGGCTCGACGCTCGGCCCCGTCTGGAGCCACCGCGGCCAGGACTACGAGCCGACGAGCAAGCGCGTGTGCTCGAAGGGCGACCCCTCCGCCACCAAGGTGGGCGGTGGCGCACTCCGGCTCAGCGTGATCAAGGACCGCTCGCGCAGCGGCAAGTGCACGGCGAAGTCGCGCAAGGAGACGAAGAAGATCAGCTACCGCCTCAACGGCCACGTCGGCACCGCCGGCACGTTCGACTTCAAGTACGGCGTCGCCGCCGCCCGCATCAAGATGCAGAAGATGCAGGGCCAGCACGCGAGCTTCTGGATGCAGCCGGTCGGCGAGAACCAGCCGGGCAGCGACGGTCACGAGATCGACATCATCGAGTACTTCGGTGACAAGCACCCGCAGGGCGGCCTGACGAGCTTCATCCACTGGTACAAGGGCAACCGCCTGATCAAGACCGGCTCGTGGATCAAGCAGTCCGAGTCCTTCCTGAAGAACAAGAAGGACGGCTGGTCGAAGAACTACCACGTCTTCTCGGTCCAGTGGACCCCGCAGACGATCATCTTCCGCATCGACGGCAAGGAGACCTGGCGCACGTCGGCCCGCGTCTCCAAGGCCCAGCAGTACCTCATCCTCAGCCTGCTCGCCTCCGACTACGAGGCGCTCGAGCTGCCGGACAAGAAGCTGCCGCAGCACATGTACGTCGACTGGGTGCGCGTCTGGGAGACCCCGGTCTCCTGACCCGCTCCAGCTGAACCACGCGATCCGCGCGTTGGCCCTCCTACGGGGCCAGCGCGCGGATTCGTTTGTCGAGGTCCGCCCGGTTGTCGCGGCGCACGATCACCTCGACGACCTCGATGCCGCCGTTGGGCGAGGCCAGCGCCTGCTCGAGCTCGGGCAGGCTGCGGACCTGCAGGTGCGGCGTACGGGTGGCAGCGCACAGGCTCGCGACGTCGACGCCGTGCGGGGTGCCGAAGAGGGTGTCGAAGCGGTCGGCGTACGCCGGCGCACCCTGCTCGAGGGTCGCGAAGATCGAGCCGCCGTCGTCGTTGGCCACCACGATCGTGAGGTCGGGCCGCTCCTCGCGGGGGCCGAGGACCAGCCCGGTGGTGTCGTGGAGGAACGTCACGTCGCCCATCAGCGCCAGCGCGCGCGTGGACCGGGGGCGACCGAGTGCGGCACCGATCGCCGAGCTGACGGTCCCGTCGATGCCGGCGAGCCCGCGGTTGGCGATGACCTTGCGGCGTCCGCCGACGCCGTAGGCGCGCGACCATCAGGTCGAGGTCGCGGATCGGGTTGGAGGCCCCGACGAACAGCAGCCCGCCGGCCGGGACGGCGCGGCTGACGGCGCCGGCCAGCTCGTACGGCGTCAGGTCGGGCTCGATGGCGAGGAGCCGGTCGAGCTGGCGGGCGACGGAGCGGTCGGCGTCGCGCCAGGCGCCGAACCAGGCGGGGTCGTCCGGGCCTCGAACGTCGACCTGGTCGACCTCGCGGGCGGCGGCGAACGGTCGCTCGCTCCAGATGCCACGGTGTCGCACCGAGACCACCTCGACGTCGTCGCGCGCCAGGAGCCGGGACACCGGGCGGGACAGGGTCGGGTGGCCGAAGACCACGACGCGCTCGATCCGGTCACCGAGCTCGCCCCCGAGCAGGAGGCGATACGTCCGGATGACGCTGTCACCGGTGCGGCAGCCGCTGGACGGCTCGGCGAGCAACGGCCAGCCGGCCTTCTCCGCGAGCACCCGTGCCGGGGGGCCTGCGTCGTCGCCGGCCACGACGACGGTGCGCGGCCCGACGTCGAGGACCTCTCGTGTCCATGGGGGAGCCGCGAGAGTGACCGCCCACTCGGGCACCTCGCCCCCGTCCCACCCGTCGTCCGGCAGCAGCGGGTCGTCGAGCTGGACGTTGAGGTGCACCGGCCGCGTGAACTCGTGGGTGCGGACGAAGGCGAGCAGCTCGTCGAGATCCGCGGCGTCGACGTCGAACGTCGGCGCGAACGGGCCGAAGATGCCGACCTGGTCGGTGGTCTGGTTGGCGCCCGTGCCGCGCAGCCGGGCCGGGCGGTCGGCGGTCACGACCACCAGCGGGACGCCGGCGTGGGCGGCCTCGACCACCGCCGGCAGCAGGTTGGCCACCGCGGTCCCGGACGTGCAGCACACGGCCACCGCTCGTCCGCTGACCTTGGCCATGCCGAGCGCGAGGAAGGCACCCGTGCGCTCGTCGATCCGGGTGTGCAGCCGCAGGCCGCCGGCCTGCGCGACGTCGTACAGGGCAAAGGACAGGGGCGCGTTGCGGGACCCCGGGGCGAGCACCACCTCACGGACGCCCGCGCCGCGGAGCGCCGTCACCACGGCCCGGGCGAGCTCGGTCGAGGGGTTCACGAGGATCGATCCTGCCCTACGTCCGCCATCCGGGCCTGCCAGTGGGCGACCCGGTCCGCGGGGGCGGCCAGCCGCGCCAGTGCGGCCTCGTCGACCTCGTGGCCGCCCGACCGGCAGCATCCCGTCGACGGGGAGCAGCGGGTCGACCACGACGTCGTCGGTGAGCAGCTGGACGGTCGCGAGGCCGCACGCGTGGTGGAGCTCCGGAAGGGCGGCCGCGAGGGCGACACCGGCGGCGATCCCGATGCTCGACTCGACCGCGCTGGAGACCACGACCGGCATGCCGATGTCCTCGGCGATGCGCAGGCAGGCGCGCACCCCGCCCAGCGGCTGGACCTTGAGGACGGCGATGTCGGCGGCCTCCAGGTCGCGCACCCGGTAGGGGTCCTCGGCCCGCCGGATCGACTCGTCGGCCGCGATCGGCACCGCGGCCCGGCGGCGTACGAGAGCGAGGTCCTCGACCGAGGCGACGGGTTGCTCGACGTACTCCAGTCCCCCGGCGGCCCGGTCGAGGGCGGCGATCGCGAGGAGCGCCTCGTCGACGCCCCAGGCGCCGTTGGCGTCGACCCGGATCAGGCCGCTGGGACCGAGCGCGTCGCGGACGGCCTCGACGCGGGCGATGTCGTCGGCCAGGCTCTGGCCGCGCTCGGCGACCTTGACCTTGGCCGTCGTGCAGCCGCCGGCGGTGACGATCGCATGGGCGCGCTGCGGGTCGGTCGCCGGGACGGTGACGTTGACGGGGATGTGGGTGCGCATCGGTTCGGGCCAGCCCAGGTCGGCCGCCTCGCGGGCGCAGTCGAGCCAGGGACGCGAGGTGGCGGCGTCGTACTCCAGGAACGGCGACCACTCGCCCCACCCGGCGTCACCTCGCAGCAGCACGCCCTCGCGGACGGTGATGCCGCGGAAGCGCGTGCGCAGCGGGATCGAGAAGACGTGCATCACAGAGCGTCCCGGAGCGCGACGCGGTCGACCTTGCCGTTGGGGAGCAGCGGCAGCGCGTCCACCCACACGAACTGGCGAGGTGCCCACGACCGCGGATGCACCTCGCTGACCCAGTCGCGCAGGGTGTCCTCGGTGCCGGCCCCGACGACGACCGCGACCAGCCGCTGGCCCCACTCCGGATCGGGTACGCCGACCAGCTCGACCTGCTCGACCAGCAGGTGCTCGCGCAGTCGCGCGGCCACCGCCGACAGTGGGATGTTGACCCCGCCGCTGACGACGACGTCGTCGATGCGGCCCAGGACCCGGAGCCGTCCGTCCTCGTCGAGGCGCCCCGCGTCGGAGGTGAGGTACCAACCGTCCACGAGCGTACGACGGGTGAGCTCGGGGTCGCCGTCGTAGTGCGAGAAGAGCATCGGGCCGGCGAGTCGCACCCGACCGTCGGCGGCGATGGTGACCCCGACGCCGTCGAGCGGCAGACCGTCGTAGACGCAGCCGCCGGCCGTCTCCGATGCGCCGTAGGTCGCGACGACGTGGATGCCGAGGTCCTCCGCGCGTCGACGCAGGTCCGGGTCGATCGGGCCGCCGCCCAGCAGCACCGTGTGACAGCGCGCCAGGGCCGCCGCCTGCACGGGGTCGTCCACGAACCGGTGCAGCTGGGTGGGGACCAGGGAGAGGAAGCGGCGTACGTCGTCGCCCTCGGCGATCGCGGAGGCCAGGTCGAGCCCGTCGACCACGATCGGCTGGTGGCCGGCCACCAGGGAGCGGACGATGACCTGGACCCCGGCGACGTACGACGACGGGAGGGTCAGCACCCACTGCCCGGTGGCGCCCAGGCGCCTGGCCGACGCCTCGACACTGGCGAGCACGGCGTCGCGGGAGAGGACGACCCCCTTGGGCCGACCGGTCGATCCCGAGGTCGAGATGAGCAGCGGATCGGGGGAATCGGCCTCGAGCCAGCGGGTGAGCTGCGCGACCGCCACCGAGGGTTCGTCGGACGGGCGCAGGAAACTCACAGGACGCACCGTAAACGCCTTTGGCAGACTGCGCGCGATGGACACCTCGGGGACCGACACCGCCACGCGCGCGAGCTGGTGGCGCAGACAGCTTCCGCCCAGCCCGCTCGCACGTCAGCTCTCGGTGCAGTCGATCCTCTTCGCGATCGGCGAGGGCTCGTTCATCACCGGCTCGGCGGTGTTCTTCACCCAGATCGTGGGGCTCAGCGCCGCGGAGGTCGGGATCGGCCTGACCGTCGCCGGCATCGTGTCGTTCTTCATCGCCGTGCCGTCCGGCAAGCTCGCCGACCGGGTCGGCACCAAGCGGGTCTGGGCGATCAGCGCCGCCGTCACCGCCGCGCTCTACCTCGTGTGGCCGTTCATCCACGGGTTCACCGCCTACCTCGCGATGATGATCGTCCTCGAGGCCGTCTCGGTCGCCGGGTGGAGCGGCCGCGGTGCCTACACGATCGACATCTTCACGAAGGAGGAGCGCGTCGAGTCACAGGCGTTCATGCGCGCCGCGCTCAACATCGGCTTCACCATCGGCGCCCTCATCGGAGGGCTCGCCCTCGCGACCAACAGTGACGACGTCGTCCGTGCAGTACCGGTCCTCACCGGCCTGATCCTGCTCGGCAACGCCTACTGGATCACCCGGCTGCCCACCCCGCCCGCGAAGCCCCCCGTCCACGCCGACGACGCGGTGATCAAGCCGGGAGCCCTGAAGAACCGGGCCTTCCTCGCGCTGATGACCGGCGACGGGGTGCTCGGCACCAACCAGGTGCTGCTCAACATCGTGATCCCGCTCTGGCTCGTCGAGGAGACCGACGCACCGCGCGTGCTGCTGGCGTGGTTGTTCGCCACCAACACCGTGATGGCGGTGCTGCTGCAGGTCGCGGCCGCCCGCGGGGTCAACTCGGCCGCCCGCGCGCTGCGGGCGTCGTACATCTCGGCAGGGTTCATGGTCCTGTCCTGCGCGATCGTGCTCGTGACCCACGACACCCTCGGCTGGGTGACGATCTTCCTCGTCTGGCTGGGCCACGTCACGGTGACCGGCGCCGAGCTCTACCAGTCGGCCGGGCACTGGGGCTTCATGTCCGAGCTGACCGACGCCGACCAGCGTGCGGAGTACCAAGGTGCCGCCCACATCGGCGGCACCCTCGGCTCGGTCTGGGCGCCCGCGCTCTACACCTACCTCGCGATGGTGCACGGGGCGACGGGCTGGGTCATCATCGCCGCGATCGTGGTCGTCGGGACGGCGACGATGGGGCCGACAGCGCGTGCCGCCGAGCGCTATCTCGAGAGGCACGGCTCGGCGGTCTGAGGTCGGGCGTGGGTCGTAGGGTCGTCGCCATGAGTGCGTACTGGATGACCACCTACACGGCCGTGCACGACTCCGACAAGGTCGCGGCGTACGCCGAGCTCGCCGGTCCGGCCCTGCGTGCGGCGGGCGGTCGCTTCCTGGCCCGCGGACTGCCTGAGGCCACCTTCGAGAAGGGTGAGGCCACCCGCACCGTGCTCATCGAGTTCGAGTCGGTCGAGGCAGCCGTCGCCGCCCACGACAGCGAGGCCTACCAGGAGGCGCTCCGCGCACTCGGCGACGGAGCCGACCGCGACATGCGCGTCGTGCCGGGCGCGTAGGCTCGGGCGTCATGAGCGACGGCTGGCGCACCCAGGTGGTGGACGAGGTGCGGTCACTGATCCAGGAGGCCGCGCCGGGTGTCGTCGAGGAAGCCAAGTGGCGCAAGGCCTCCCACCCCGACGGCGTCCCCACCTTCTCCCTCGACGGCCTCATCTGCACGGTCGAGACCTACAAGGACAAGGTGAAGGTGACCTTCGCCCGCGGTGCCTCGCTCGACGATCCGTCGGGACTCTTCAACGCGAGCCTCGACGCCGGTACGCGGCGTGCCATCGACGTGTTCAAGGGTGATGAGCTCGACGGTGAGGCGTTCGTGGAGCTGGTGCGTGAGGCCGTGAACGCCAACCGGGCCTGACCCGCATCTGACTCCCCGACCGGATTGTCACCGTGATGTGACACTCACGTCCGATAATCGCGCGACGCCGGTCGGTACCACGGGACACAATGGGCCGCGATGAGCACCTGGGCGAACGTGAAGAAGCAGGCCACTCCACCCTCCCCGCTCGCGGGACGTCTGGCCACCCAGTCCCTCCTCTTCGCGCTTGGGCGAGGGCACGTTCATGGCCGGCTCGGCAGTGTTCTTCACGCAGGTGGTCGGACTGTCCGTCGTCCAGGTCGGCCTGGGGCTGACCATCGCCGGCATCGCGGCGTTCATCGCGGCCTACCCGATGGGGCGGGTGGTCGACCGTCTCGGCGCCAAGCGTTGCTGGGCCATCAGCTCGGCGGGGCAGGGCGCGATGTTCGCCGTCTGGCCGTTCATCGACACCTTCCAGGGCTATGTCGCGATGGCCGTCGCCATGGAGGTGATCGGGGCTCTCGGAGGTGTGGCGCACGGGGCGTACACGATCGACGTGCTGCCGCCCAGGGAGCGCGTGACGTCTCGCGCCTACATGTACTCCGCGCTCAACGTCGGCTTCACCCTCGGCTCCCTGCTGGGCATCATCGCTCTCGGTCCCGAGTCCCTGACGCTGCTGATGGTGGTGCCGCTGTTCACCTCGGTGGTCTTCATGGTCAACGCCTTCAACATCCGACGTCTGCCGGACGCCTCGCACGACCTGCGCACCGCTGAGGAGCGCAAGGTCAAGGTCCCCGGCGTCGGCCCGATGCGCAACGTCGGCTGGCTGGCCACGAGCTTCTTCAGCGGCGTGCTCTGGACCAACCAGGTCATCCTCAACATCGTCATCCCGCTGTGGCTGGTGGACAAGACCGACGCCCCGTGGGTGATCCTGTCGCTGCTCTTCGGCACCAACACGGTGATGTGCATCGTCCTGCCGATGGCGGCCGCCCGCGGGATCAAGGACGTCACCACCGCGCTGCGCGCGATCCGGATCTCGACGGTCTTCTTCATCGTCTCCTGCGTCATCACGCTGTCGACGCACCACACGGTCGGGATGTGGACGATCCTGCTGTTCTTCCTCGGCCACATCACGCTGACCGGCGCCGAGCTCTACCTGTCCGCCGCGAGCTGGACCTTCGAGGCGGAGCTGATGGACCCGCGCCGCCGCGGCGAATACCAGGGAGCGGCCGAGCTCAGCGGCACCCTCGGCCGCGTCTGGGCACCGGCTGCCTTCACCTTCCTGGCGATGACGTGGAGCACGGTCGGCTGGCTGGTCATCGCCGGTCTCATCACCCTCGCGGCAGCCGCCATCCACCCCTCGACCGCGATGGCGCGCCGCTTCCTCGAGCGCAACGTCCCGCCCGACGTGCTCGCCGACGCCGCCGCCCACGACACCGACGACCTTGCCCCGGTCGGTCCGCCGACGGTCGTCCAGCCGGCCGAGCCGGGTGGGGTCAGCCCGCACTCCTGAGCCGACGCGGGCGCCTGCCAGAATCGCTCGGTGACCTCCCCCGCTGACTGGCTCGCCGGCGCCCGCCCGCGCACCCTGCCCGCCGCCGTCGCCCCGGTCCTGGCCGGCACCGGCGTCGCGGCGTACGTCGACACTGCGGTGTGGTGGAAGGCAGCCCTCGCGCTGCTCGTGAGCCTGGCGCTGCAGGTCGGGGTCAACTACGCCAACGACTACTCCGACGGCATCCGCGGCACCGACGCCGACCGCGTCGGCCCCATGCGGCTCGTCGGATCCGGTACGGCGTCCCCGCAGGCCGTGAAGACCGCGGCCTTCCTGGCCTTCGGGGTTGCTGCCGTCGCGGGGCTGGTCCTGGCCGCCACCACTGCCTGGTGGCTCGTCGCCGTCGGCGCGGTCTGCGTGCTGGCCGCCTGGTTCTACACCGGCGGCGGCAAGCCCTACGGCTACCTCGGTCTCGGCGAGGTGATGGTCTTCGTCTTCTTCGGCCTCGTCGCCGTCGTCGGGACGACCTTCGTCCAGACCGGGACCTGGGAATGGCCCGCCCTCTACGCCGGCGTCGGCGTCGGCGCGCTGGCCTGCGCGATCCTGGTCGCCAACAACCTGCGCGACATCCCGACCGACACCGTCGCGGGCAAGCGCACCCTCGCGGTGCGGCTCGGTGACGAGCGCACGCGCGGCCTGTACGCCCTGCTGGTCGTCGCGGCCGCGGCAGCAGTGGTCGCCGTCGCTGTGGCCACGACGTGGTGGGCGCTCCTCGGACTGGGCTTCCTGGCCCGGATCGCCGGCCCCACCCGCGACGTCCTGAAGGGTGCAGCGGGTCCGGCCCTGATCCCGGTCCTGGCCGCCACCGGCATCTCCGAGGTCATCTGGGCCGCACTGGTGGCGGCTCCGCTCCTCGTCCTGGGCTAGCGGGCCGGGAAAAGCCGTGGCCGGGATCCGTCCCGGTCACTAGCGTGGTCGGGTGGACTACGACTTCGCCATCCTCGACCTCGCGGACGACTCCGAGGAGGCCGTCGCGCGCCGCCGCGGCTGGATCGGCGCGGTGCTGCGCGGCTTCCGCGACCCGCGCCCCGACGACGAGATGCTCACGCGCTGGGTCGACCACTACCGCAAGGACGGCGTGGTCTGCCGCGGCGCCTGGCTGCCGGAGGGCGAGTTCGGCGCCGGACCGATGCCGGTGGCGACCTACGCCAGCTTCGACAAGACCCTCAACGCCGGCCTCGAGATGCTGCCGCTGCGGATGATCACCGACGTCACCACCAGCGCCACCCACCGCCGCCGCGGCCTCCTGCGCCGCCTCATCGAGGACGACCTCGACGACGCCGTCGCGCAGGGCGTACCGGTCGCGGCGCTCACCGCGTCCGAGGCCACGATCTACGGTCGCTGGGGCTTCGGGCCGGCGACCTTCGGCCAGACTGTCGAGGTCGACGCCAGTACCGGCTTCGCGCTGCGCTCCTTCACCGACCCCGGCCGGGTCGAGCTGATCGAGCCGGCCGAGGCCTGGCCCCACGTGAAGGGCGTCTTCGACACCTTCCACGCCCGGCAGCGCGGCTCGGTGGAGTGGCCCTCGCAGTACGAGGACATCCACACCGGCGCGTACGACTTCAACGACCGCGGCACCAACGGCAAGGTCCGCTCCGCGGTGCACCTCGCCGCCGACGGCACCGTCGACGGCTTCGTGCTCTTCACGCCGGGCGAGGAGAAGTCGACCAAGGTCGAGGAGATGGTCGCGCTCACCCCGGCCGCCCAGCTCAGCCTCTGGAGCTTCCTGGCCGACATGGACCACGTGAAGAAGGTGACCTTCAACATCGCCCACCCCTACGACCCCCTCCAGTGGGCGCTCGCCGACCTCAACCGGGTCAAGGTCACGGCCACCTCGGAGTTCCTCTGGATCCGCATCCTCGACGTCGAGCGGTCGCTGGCCGCCCGGCCGTGGACTGCCGACGGGCACGTCGTGCTGGCCGTCGACGACCCCCAGGGCCACGCGGCGGGACGTTTCGAGATCGAGACCCGCGACGGCAAGGCGCTCGTGAACCGCACCGACCTGCCCGCCGACGTGTCGCTGACCTCCGAGACGCTCGGGTCGCTCTACCTCGGCGGCGTGACCGTCGGCGCGCTCCACCGCGCCGGGCGGATCGACGGTGCCGACGACCCGGTCGCCGAGCTCGCCGCGATGGCCGACCTCAGCGAGCCGCCGTACTGCCTGACCGGGTTCTGAGCCGCACGGACCGGCAGCAGGCTCAGCCGTCCTCGCGCGCCTTGCGCTCCTCGAACGCCGCGGACGCCCTGGCCGCGCGATCCTCCACGCGGCGCGCGAAGGCGACGCGCTGCCGGTTGAGGATGAAGTAGGACGCGACGCCGGAGACCAGGAAGGCCAGGATCACCGCCCAGAACAGCGGCACGCCTCCGTCGGTCACGAGACCCCAGACGCCGACGATGACGCCGAACGACGCCAGGAACAGCAGGACCCGCATAGCGGTGTAGACCACGAACTCCTTCACGGCGACCAGCCTAGGACGGGCCGACTACATTGGAGGAATGCTGAAGATCCTGCTGGTCGTCGCTGTGATCGCCTTCGTGGTGTATTCGCTCGTACGACTGGTCGGCAAGCGCACGCTCGGAGGCGGGTCGTCACGACCGCGGGTGATCGGGCCGGACGACGACCCGGACTTCCTGCGAGGTCTCGACCGGCCCCGCAAGCCTGAGGACGACTGACCTCTCCACCGAGGCGCCCTCGGCGTAGGAGTGCTGGCTCGTCGTGCTGAAGAAGTTGATGCCGATGAAGTTGAACCACAGCGTCGCCGCACCCACCAGCGCCAGCAGGGCAGCGTTGCGTCCCCGCCAGCCGGCGGTCGCCCGGGCGTGGAGGTAGGCGGCGTAGATCACCCAGGTGATGAACGCCCACACCTCCTTGGGGTCCCAGTTCCAGTAGGACGACCACGCCTGGTGCGCCCAGATGGGTCCGGAGATCAGCACGCCGAACGTCCACACCGGGAAGCCGAAGGCGTGCATCCGGTAGGAGATGCGGTCGAGGGCGGCCAGCTCGGGCAGCCGGGCGAGGTAGCCCTTGTCCTTGGTCGAGCGCGCCTTGAGCAGGTAGAGGATCGAGGTGAACGCGCCGAGGGTGAAGGCGCCCGTCGCGATCACTGCCGAGACGACGTGGATCACCAGCCAGTAGGACTCGAGCGCCTCGGTCAGCGGCGCCACCGGCTCGTAGAGCCACAGCACGTTGGCGAGCATGACGACGAGCACGAAGCCGACGACGATCGGACCGAGCCACGACAACCGCCACCGGCGGTTGGTGACCAGGAAGATCAGGACCACGAAGAACGTGCCGCTGAGGGTGAACTCGTACATGTTTCCCCACGGCACCCGGTTGGGGTCCGCGGCCATGCCGCGCCCCAGGAGCGCGAGGAAGTGGGCCAGGGCGCCGATCCCGGTGAGCAGCAGGCCGAGGCGTCCGGCCATGGCCACGCGGCCCTCGTCGGGCTCACGCACGTCGGCGGGGAGGTCGCGCAGCGAGGCCCAGTGGACGGCGTACGCCAGCAGCGCGAGGAAGTAGACCACCCCGGCGGCCGCGACGGCCTGGTTGCTCAGGGTCTCCCATTGTGCGTCGGTCACGCCTTCTCCTTCGTCAGTGCTGCCACGATCTCAGCGAGCTCGGCCATGCCGTCCTCCGGGTCGCCGCCCGAGGAGCGGTCCAGCCGCGCCACCTCGACCAGCGTGGTGCCGTCCTCGCGTCGTCGCGCCCGCACCCACAGTCTGCGTGGGCGGATGAAGAGCGAGCCGAGCAGGCCCAGCAGCGCGAGGCTGACGCCGGCCAGGGCGACGAGCTTGCCGGGGGTCCGGCTGATCTGGATCTTGTTCCACCGCTCGAGGCCCTCGAACGTCACGCTGCCGAGGCCGTCGGGGAGGGTGACCGTGTCGCCGGGGCGGAGGTCCATGCGGAAGGGCTGGCCCTCGTCGTTCTTGAGCTGGGTGCTCCTCGACTTGTCGAGGACGTAGACCGAGGCGCTGGTGCCGTCGTCGAGGCCGACGTCGCCGGTGTAGACGTTCAGCGAGACCAGCGGGTCGAGGGCGTCGCCCCAGATCGACGACGGCATGGTCAGGTTCCCCTCGCCGTCGCGGCCCATCGAGAAGGTGGGGTAGAACGTGCCCTCGAGCCCGATCTGCGTGGGGCTCGCGTCGGGCGCCTTGACGACGCCGAAGGACTCGAAGGTCTGCGGGTTGATCGGCAGGAACACCGCCGGGCCGCTCTGCGCGATCTCGCCGTCACCGTCGCGGATGGTGATGACCGGTGCGTAGCCGTGGCCGATCAGGAACACGTCGGTGTCGCCGATGCCCAGCGGGTGGTTGACCCGGAGGTCGTACTCCTGCGTGGTGGCACCGGGCTCGGTCTCGTAGTCGAGGTGGGCGACGAACTTGCGTGCCTGCCCGGCCCGCCGCCCGTCGGTCATCCAGTCGACGTCGAAGTCGGTGATGCTGAAGGAGAACGGCTCCATCACGCTCGGGTCGAACAGGCTGCCGGGGGCGAAGTCGTCGTACTGCGTGAGGTTGTTGGAGAAGCCGTACTTCTCCCCGTTCAGCATGATCACGCCGCCCTTGTAGCCGAACAGGCTTCCCGTCGCGACCCCGACGAGCACCACGATCACGGCGAGGTGGAAGAGCAGGTTGCCCGCCTCGCGCAGGTGACCGCGCTCGGCGGCCACCGAGTCCCTGTCGGCCGCTTCCTGCTGGTCGAGCGAGGTCGCGACCCGGTAGCGCTTCTTCCGCAGCAGCTCCGCGGCCCGCTGCAGCACGACGTCCGGCTGCTCGTCGGTGACGTACGACGTGTTCTCCGGCAGTCGCGAGAGATGGCGTGGCGCCCGGGGCGGCTGCGCCCGCAGCGCCCGCCAGTAGACGAAGAGACGCGGGATGATGCAGCCGACGAGCGAGATCATCAGCAGGATGTAGATCGCGGAGAACCACGGCGAGGAGTAGACCGAGAACAGGTCGAGCCGGTCCCAGATCGGCGCCAGGCGGGGGTGGTCCTCGCGCCAGGTCGAGACGGCGAGCGAGTCGACGTCCTCCTGCGGGATCACCGAGCCCGGGATGGACGCGAGCGCCAGCAGGAGCAGCAGGACCAGCGCGGTGCGCATCGAGGTCAGCTGGCGCCAGCTCCAGCGGGCGAGCTCGCGGGCGTTGAGGTCGCTGGGCAGTGCGGTCGCCTGGCGGTCCTCACCGCCGGTCATACGGGCACCACGAAGCCCTCGACCACCTGCAGCTGGAGCCACTGGACGAGCACGTCCCACCAGCCGGTGACGAGCAGGACGCCGACGGCGATCATCATCACGCCGCCGAGCCGGACGACGAACACCTGGTGACGGCGGACCACGGCAAAGGCGCCGAGCATGCGGCGGTAGGCGAACGCGGCGGCGATGAACGGCAGGCCCAGGCCGAGGGCGAAGACGCCGGACAGCAGCGCGCCGCGAGCCGCCGTGGCCTCGTTGACCGACAGCAGGTTGATGGCCCCCAGCGTCGGGCCGACGCACGGGGTCCAGCCGACGCCGAAGAGGAAGCCGAGCACCGGCGCCGCGGCCAGCCCGACCGCGGGCACCCGGTGGATGCGCCAGTCGCGCTGGAGGAACGGGACGGCGCCGAGGAAGGCGAGGCCGAGCAGGATGGTGATGACGCCGAGCACCACGTTGAGCTGGCGGGTGTGGGTGAACAGCCACGCCCCGGCCGCGCCGGTCAGGCTGCCGATGAGGATGAAGACCACCGAGAAGCCGAGCACGAAGAGCACCGCGCCGAGCACCATCCGGCTGCGCTTCGCGTCGGCCAGCTCGGCACCGGACAGGCCGGTGGCGTAGGAGAGGTAGGCCGGGAGCAGCGGGATCACGCACGGGCTGAAGAACGAGATCAGGCCCGCCATCAGGGCCACCGGCAGTGCCAGGATCAGCGAGCCCGACAGAGCCGTGTCGTAGAACCAGTCACTCATCGAGGACCGTCTCGACGAGGGCGATCAGGGTGCGGGTGCTCGGGATGCGGCCGTTCACCGACGCCGCGACCCGGCCCTCGGCATCCAGGACGACCGTGCTCGGGATCGACCGGGGGTTGAGCGTGCCGGGGAAGGACAGCAGCCCCGAGCCGTCCGCGGAGTAGATCGAGGGGTAGGGGACGCCGTAGTTGCGCACGTAGGCGCGGGCGTTGTCCTCGGAGGCGTCGCGGATGTTGAGTCCGACGAAGGCCACGCTGTCCCCGAGCTCGTCGGCCGCCTCGTTGAGCTCGGGCTGCTCGACCCGGCAGGGCGGGCACCACGAGGCCCAGACGTTGACGACCACCGGCTTGCCGCGCAGGTCGGCGAGGTCGATCGGGTTGCCGTCGAGGTCCTCCCCGGCGAGCTCGATGGGCGCGCCGCGGTCGACGGCCTTCACCTCGACCGGCACACCCTCACCCGAGATGTAGCCCTTGGCGCCGGTGCCGGACAGCCCGGAGCAGCCCACCAGGGCGAGCAGGCAGGCCAGCACGACGAGAGGGGCGACAAGGGCACGCGCGAGCTTCAGGGTCGATCCTCCTGCGCGGCGCCACCGGCCGAGAACGGAGCGGACCGGTCGGCCACCGGGATGAGGTCGCCGGCCGGCTCCGAGTAGCGCACCTGCACCATCCGGTCGTCGTCGAAGACCAGGCTCGTCAGCGAGCACAGGGTGCACTGGCGGTTCTTGGGGTGGTGGATGTAGCTGCGCTTCTCCAGGAACAACCGCGTCGTCCAGATCGGGAGCTGGTGGGAGACGACGACGGCCTCGTGGCCCCGCGCCGCGTCGCGGGCGTCGTGCACCGCGGCGACCATCCGGCCGGCGATCTCGTCGTAGGGCTCGCCCCACGACGGCTTGAACGGGTTGTAGAGGTGCCGCCACAGGTGCGGGCGCTTGACGATCGTCATCGCGCCGTCGGCGAAGCTGAGTCCCTCGAAGTCGTTGGCCGACTCGATGACCCGGGGGTCGATGGTCGGCGTGAGTCCGCGCACCCCGGCCAGCGGCGCGGCGGTCTCCTGCGCGCGCTCGAGCGGCGACGTACGGATGTGGACGATGTCGCGCTCACCGATCGTCTCGCCGATGCGCTGCGCCATCCGGTGCCCGAGCTCGGACAGGTGGAAGCCGTCCCGACGGCCGTAGAGCACGCCTTCGGGGTTGTGCACCTCGCCGTGGCGCAACAGGTGAACGGTGGTCTGCACGCCCATCAGAGATCTCCTACGGTCGCTGCGGCGACGGCTGCTGCCGGAAGGGCATCCAGCACCGTCGAGATGGCCCGGTCGTCGTGGGCCGCGGACACGAACCACGACTCGTACGCCGACGGCGGGAGGTAGACGCCCTGGTCGAGCATCGAGTGGAAGAACGCGGCGAAGGCCGCGGTGTTCTGCCGGCCGGCCTCGTCGAAGTCGCGCACCGGGTCCTCGCGGAAGAACACCGAGAACATCGTGCCGGCCTGCTGGACGACGTGGGGCACCGACGCGGCGCTGAGCGCCTCGGACACGGCGTTGCGGATGGTCGCCGCGGTCTCGTCGAGGCGGGCGTAGACCTCGGGCGTCGCCAGGCGCAACGTCGCGAGGCCGGCCGTCGTCGCGACCGGGTTCCCCGAGAGCGTGCCGGCCTGGTAGACCGACCCCTCGGGCGCCAGGTGCGACATGACGTCGGCGCGGCCGCCGAACGCAGCCGCGGGGAAGCCGCCGCCCATCACCTTGCCGAAGGTCATCAGGTCGGGCGCCCAGCCCTCGATCGCACCGTCGAGGCCCCAGCCGCCCTCGGCGGTGGCGCGGAAGCCGGTCATCACCTCGTCGCTGATGAAGAGCGCGCCGTGGGTGCGGCAGGTCTCGGCCAGGAAGGCGTTGAAGCCGGGCATCGGCGGGACGACGCCCATGTTGCCCGGGGCCGCCTCGGTGATGAGGCAGGCGATGCGCGGGCCGTGGGTGGCGAAGACGGCCTCGACGGCCTCGCGGTCGTTGTAGGGCAGGACGATCGTCTCGCCCGCGGCCGAGGCGGGGACGCCGCTGGTGCCGGGGACCGCCAGCGTCGCGACGCCGGAGCCCGCTGCGGCGAGCAGCGCGTCGACGTGGCCGTGGTAGCAGCCGGAGAACTTCACGACCAGGTCGCGGCCGGTGAAGCCGCGCGCCAGCCGCAGGGCCGACATGGTGGCCTCGGTCCCGGAGGAGACGAAGCGGACCTGGTCCACGGGCGTACGGCCGACGATCTCCTCGGCCAGCTCGACCTCGGGCTCGGTCGGGGTGCCGTACGACGTGCCGCGGGCGACCGCGCCGGCCACCGCGGCCTGGACGTCGGGGTGGGCGTGGCCGAGCAGCATCGGGCCCCACGAGCAGATCAGGTCGACGTAGTCGTTGCCGTCCACGTCGGTCAGCCAGGCGCCCGACGCCGAGCTGATGAAGCGAGGGGTCCCGCCCACGGCGGTGAAGGCGCGGACCGGGGAGTTCACCCCGCCCGGGGTCACCGCGCGGGCGCGCTCGAAGAGCGCCGCGCTGGCCCCCGTGCTGGTCGGGGTGGTCGTCGGTGTCACCGGGTCATTGTCACGCAGTCGGCCAAGGCACCCGAATCCGGTGCCGCATCGGCCCCCGCGAAGTGCCTTGGGCCACACGTAACCATGTGTGAGACTTCTCGTTGTTGATGTGTCAGGGCCCGGAGGGGGCCTCGTGACACCAGCGCAATCAGGGAGCTCCAGCAGTGTCGACCTTCGGACGTTTGCACAAGGCCACGGCGATCATTCCGCTCGCCATCCTGTCGGCCGCCTGGACGGCCAGCCTCACCGGCGTGGGCGCCGGATCCGCGAGCGCCGACCCCGAAGGCCCGGGCACCCTCCCCGACGGCACCGTCCTGCCCACCGCGGCGATCCAGGCGCCGGCCAGCGTCGGCGACTCCTTCTCCCGCGCGGCCAGCCTGACCCCCGGCTCGGCGAGCAGCATCCCGCAGGCCGCCCTCGCGGCGTACCAGCGAGCCGAGGCGGTCATCAACCAGGCCGACAAGAGCTGCGACATCCCGTGGGAGCTCATCGCGGCCATCGGTCGCGTCGAGTCCGACCACGGCCGCTTCGGCGGCAACAGCCTCGACGCGCAGGGCGTCGCCCGACCCGGCATCTACGGAATCGCCCTCAACGGCAAGAACAACACCCAGCGGATCAGTGACACCGACGGCGGCGACTACGACAACGACACCCGCTTCGACCGGGCCGTCGGCCCGATGCAGTTCATCCCCTCGACCTGGTCGGTGGTCGGCGTCGACGGCGACAGCGACGGCACCCGCAACCCGCAGGACGTGGACGACGCTGCGCTCGCGACCGCGGTCTACCTCTGCTCGGGCGACGACGACCTGTCCGCCGAGAAGGGCCAGCGCGCCTCGGTCTACCGCTACAACCACTCGAACGAGTACGTCGACCTCGTCCTGTCGATCATGCAGGCCTACATGGACGGCGACTTCAGCTCGGTGCCGACCTCGACGCTGACCTCCGGCGTGATCCTCCCCGACCCGACGTCCGGCTCCAACCCCGACAAGGGTGGCAAGGGCGGCGGCAAGGACAAGGGCGGCAAGGGCCAGGGCGGCAACGGTGGTGGCGGCGGGGGCGGCGGCGGCGGCACGACGACGACCGGCACGCCTACCCAGACGCCCACCCAGCAGCCCACGCAGCAGCCCACGCAGCAGCCGACGCAGGAGCCGACCCAGGAGCCGACGAAGGATCCGACGTCGCTCCCGTCGACCACCACGTCCCTGCCGACCACGGTGCCGACGACGGCGCCGACCCAGCTGCCCACGATCCCGGTCAGCCCGATCACCGAGCCGCTGACGTACGCCCAGGCCCAGGCCCAGTGCCTGGCCCAGGGCATCCTGCTCGTAGACACTGCCGCGCTCAATGCCTGCATCGACGGGTTGATGAACCCGTAGTCGGCCCGCAGGCGCCGCCGCGCACGTGCTGCGGATGTGGCCTCGGATTCGTCGGGCTGGGGGCCACTACCGCCGCAGCTGCGGCGCAGGCGCGATCGAAGGTACGCCTCAGCGGCGCAGCAGCCGGGCGACCTCGGACGCCCAGTAGGTCAGCACCACGTCCGCGCCCGCGCGGCGGATCGAGGTGAGGGTCTCCATGATCGCGGCCTCGCGGTCGATCCACCCGTGGGCCGCCGCGGCCTCGACCATGGCGTACTCGCCGGAGATGTTGTAGGCCGCGACCGGGACGTCGACGGCCTCGCGCACCCGGCGTACGACGTCGAGGTAGGCCAGGGCCGGCTTCACCATGACGATGTCAGCACCCTGGGCCACGTCGAGCACAGCCTCGCGAACGCCCTCGAGCGCATTGGCGGGATCCTGCTGATAGGTCCGCCGGTCCCCCTCGAGGGAGGAGTCGACGGCCTCGCGGAAGGGACCGAAGAAGGCCGAGGCGTACTTCGCGGAGTAGGCGAGGATCGAGACGTCGTGGTGACCGGAGGAGTCGAGGGCCTGGCGCACGACCGCGACCTGACCGTCCATCATGCCGCTGGGTCCGACCATGTCGACGCCGGCGGCGGCCTGCGCCCGCGCCATGTCGGCGTACGCCGCGAGCGTCGCGTCGTTGTCGACGACGCCGTCGGGAGTGACCAGCCCGCAGTGCCCGTGGTCGGTGAACTCGTCGAGGCACAGGTCCGACATCACCGTGAGCTGGTCGCCCACCTCGGCGACCACGTCGGTGATGGCGAGGTTGAGCACGCCCGCCGGGTCGATCCCGCCGGATCCGGTTGCGTCCTTGGTCTCCGGGACGCCGAAGAGCATCACGCCACCCAGACCCAGCTCGGCGGCCTCGGCTGCGGCACGCTTGAGGGAGTCCCGGCTGTGCTGGACGACGCCGGGCATCGAGGAGATGGGCCGCGGCTCGGCCAGGCCCTCGCGGACGAAGACCGGCAGGACGAGCGAGTGGGCCTCG
The DNA here is from genome assembly GCA_963778975.1 of uncultured Actinomycetota bacterium. Taxonomy (GTDB): domain Bacteria; phylum Actinomycetota; class Actinomycetes; order Propionibacteriales; family Nocardioidaceae; genus Nocardioides. The sequence continues at coordinate 174,813 of CAVZWM010000020.1, read as the reverse complement.
ACGGAGGTCTCCGCGACCATCCGGCGCAGTGCCGGCGTACGCCGCAGCCGGCGCGGTCGGATCAGCGGGGTCTCGATCGGTCGGTCGTCACTCATGCGGTCATCCTCCCGTAGTCCCTGCAGAGCGGTGAGTGAGGCCGGTTCCCAGCCGGGAAAGCGGCCTCACTCACCGCTCAAGAGCGAGACCTACTTCGCCCGCACCTTCCGGCGACCCGACGGCGTGCGCTCGCTGGGCCGGGTGACCGGCTCGCCGTTCTCGAGCATGGCCAGGCGGCGGGCGGCACCGAAGTCGGCGAGCGCGTCCACGAGGACCTCGACGTCGGGCGTGGGCGACAGCACGTCGACCCGCAGGCCGTGCTCCTCCGCCGTCTTGGCGGTGGCCGGCCCGATGACCGCGATGATCGTCGACGGGTGCGGCTTGCCGGCGATGCCGACGAGGTTGCGCACCGTGGAGGACGAGGTGAAGACGACGGCGTCGAACTTGCCCGTCTTGATCGCGTCGCGCGTCGGCGCCGGCGGCGGGGTGGCGCGCACGGTGCGGTAGGCGGTGACGTCGTCGCACTCCCAGCCCAGGTCGATCAGGCCGGCGACGAGGTTCTCCGTCGCGATGTCGGCGCGCGGCAGGAAGACGCGGTTGATCGGGTCGAGCACGTCGTCGTACGGCGGCCACTCGGCAAGCAGGCCGGCAGCCGACTGCTCACCCGAGGGCACCAGGTCGGCGCGCAGGCCCCAGGCCGCGATGGCCTCGGCGGTCTTGTCGCCGACCGCGGCGATCTTGAGGCCGGAGAACGCGCGGGCGTCCAGGCCGTACTCCTCGAACTTCTCGCGGACCGCCTTGACGGCGTTGACCGAGGTGAACGCGATCCACTCGTAGCGACCCTCGACCAGGCCGCGCACGGCCTTGTCCATCTGGAGCGGGTTGCGGGGCGGCTCGACCGAGATGGTCGGCACCTCCTCGGGCACCGCGCCGTAGTCGCGCAGCCGACGCGACAGCGTGCCGGCCTGCTCCTTGGTGCGGGGCACCAGGGTGCGCCAGCCGAAGAGCGGCTTGGTCTCGAACCACGACAGCGTCTGGCGCAGGTCGACGACCTGGCCGACGACGATGACGGCGGGCGGCTGGATGCGCGCGGCGCGCACGTCGGCGGCGACCGTGGCGAGGGTGGAGACCAGGGTCTGCTGCTCGGTCGTGGTGCCGACGCGGGTGATCGCGACGGGCGTCTCGGCCGAGCGCCCGGCCTCGACCAGCGCCGCGGCGGTCTCGCCGATGCTGCCGACCCCGGAGAGCAGGACGAGCGTGCGGTCGTCGGCGTACGCGCTCCAGTCGATCTTGTCGCCGCACGTGACGACGGCCATCTCCTTGTGGTTCTTGGTCGTGAGCGGGATGCCGGCGTAGGCCGGGACCGCGCTGACCGAGGACACACCGGGGACGATCTCGAAGCCGACGCAGGCCTTGACGCAGGCCTGCGCCTCCTCGGGACCGGAGGCGTAGAGGAACGGGTCGCCGACCATCAGGCGGACCACGCGCTGCTTCTTGCCGTGGCGTACGACGACCTTGGCGCGGGCCGCGTGGGTCAGCGGCTGGCCGTCCTCACCGAAGCCGCCGTCGACGATCTCCGGGCCGGCGTCGCCCTCGGCCAGGCCGAGGACCGAGCGCACCAGGTCGAGGTGGGAGGGAGCCTCGGTCACGATGACCTCGGCACTCCTCAGGAGCTCCACGGCACGCACTGTCAGCAGGCCCGGGTCACCGGGTCCACTGCCGACGAACGACACCCAGCCGGGAGCCGGGGTCGCCGAGGTGCTGTCCTGCGGGGTCTGTCGTCGCGTCATGCGTGCTGGTTCCTCACTGGTGGTGCGTGCATCAGGTCTGCTGCTCCCTCGTCGAGCATGTCGCTCGCGAGGCGTGTTCCGAGGGCCTCGGCCTGGTCGACCGGGCCCGTGCTGCTCATACGTACGGAGAGGACGCCATCCTCGGAGAGGGCCACTGCTCGCAGCCACAGTTCCTCACCGTCGTCACCTTCGACAACTTCAGCCAACGCACCGAGCGGTGCCGAGCACCCGGCTTCGAGGGTGGAGAGGACCGCGCGCTCGGCCGTGACCGCGGCGCGGGTGGCGGCGTCGTCGAGTGCGGACAGGGCCGCGACGAGGTCGACATCGGCCGATCGGCACTCGATCGCGAGCGCACCCTGACCGGGCGCGGGAAGCATCTGGAGGGGGTCGAGGGCCTCGGTGACCTCGTCGAGCCGGCCCAGGCGCGCGAGCCCGGCGCGGGCCAGGACCACGGCGTCGTAGTCGCCCTCGCGCACCTTGCGGATGCGGGTGTCGACGTTGCCGCGGATGCCGACCAGGTCGAGCCCCAGGCCGAGCGCGGCCAGCTGGCTGACCCGACGCGGCGAACCGGTGCCGAGGCGACTGCCGACCGGGAGCTCGCCGAGGGTGAGCCCGTCGCGGGCCACCACGACGTCGCGCGGGTCCTCGCGGAGTGGTACGGCGGCCAGCGCGATGCCGTCCGCAGGAGCCGTCGGGAGGTCCTTGAGCGAGTGCACCGCGAGGTCGACCTCGCCGCGCAGGAGGGCGTCGCGCAGGGCGCTGACGAAGACGCCGGTGCCGCCCAGGGTGGCCAGCGGGGCGCTGCTGACGTCGCCCTCGGTGGCGATCTCGACGAGCTCGACCTCGCGGCCGAGCCGCTCGCGGACCAGGTCGGCGACGAGGCTCGACTGGGTCGTGGCGAGGGCGGAGGCACGGGTGCCCAGGCGCAGGGTGCCGGTCACTGCGGGGTCCCCGCGGCGTTGTTCGGGGGAGCGCAGCGGAGGAGAAGAACGTCGTGGGGTGCTCACTGCTTGCCCTCCGTCCGGGTCAGCGCGTCGACGGCCTCGGGATCGAGGCGGAACAGCTCGGCCAGGGCCGCGGTGTAGGACACGGCCGGCTCGGCGTCGGCGAGCTCCTTGACGCGCACGGTCGGCTCGTGGAGCAGCTTGTCGGCGACCCGGCGCACCGTCTGGAGCACCTCGTCGCGGGTGGCGTCGTCGAGGTCGGGCAGGCGCGTGGCCAGTCGCTCCATCTCTGCGTCGACCACCGAGGTCGCCATCGAGCGCAGCGCCACGACGGTGGGAGTGACGCTCGCCTGACGACGTACGGACAGGAAGGCGGCGATCTCCTGGGCGACGATGGTGCGGACGTCCTCGACGCCGGCGGCGGCCTCGGTGTCGCGCAGCTCGTCGGCCAGGGCGGCCAGGCTGATCAGCTCGACCCCGGCGATGTCGACCACGGCCGGGTCGACGTCGTGCGGGAGCGCGAGGTCGATGATGCTCATCGCCCGGCCGGACCCGCCGAGCGCGGTGGCGAGCGCGTCGCGGCGTACGAGCAGCTCCGGCGCGCCGGTGCAGGAGACGACCAGGTCGGCATAGGCGAGCTCGGCGGCGAGCTCGGACATGGGGACCGAGACCGCGCCATATTCCGCGGCCAGCCGGTCGGCGTGGGACGAGGTGCGGTTGACGACCGCGATCCGGTCGGCACCGCCACGCGAGACGTGGGAGACGGCCAGCGAGGCCATGGCACCCGCGCCGATGACCAGGACGCGGGCACCGGCGATCGGCAGCGAGCTGCGCTGGAGCGCGGCACTCACCAGCGACGGGGCGGCGCGGTCGATCTCGGTCTCGGCGTGTGCGCGCTTGCCGACGCGCAGCGCCTGCTGGAAGAGCGTGTTGAGGGCCGGCCCGACCGTGCCGTGCTCCTGGCCCAGGCGCAGCGCATCGCGGGTCTGGCCGAGGATCTGGCCCTCGCCGACGACCATCGACTCGAGGCCGGCGGCCACGCTGAAGAGATGGGACACCGCGCCCTCGTCGTAGTGGACGTAGAGGTGCGGGAGGAGCTCCTCGGTCGTCTGACCGGCCCGCTCGACCAGCAGGCGCGAGACGTCCTCGACGCTGCCGTGGAAGCGGTCGACCTCGGCGTAGACCTCGAGCCGGTTGCAGGTGACGATCGCGGTCGCCTCGGTGACGTGCGAGCCGCTCACCACGTCGGCCACCAGCTTGAGGGCGGCGTCGCTGTCGAGGGCCAGCCGCTCCAGCAGGGACACGGGGGCCGACTTGTGGGAGATGCCGACGACGAGAACGCTCATGAGGCGTCCTCCGCGCCGGCGGCGACGGCCTTGCGCTGCTCGTGGTAGGCCAGGATCTGCAGCTCGATGGAGAGGTCGACCTTGCGTACGTCGACGCCGTCGGGCACCGACAGCACGCTCGGGGCGAAGTTGAGGATGCTGGTGATCCCGGCGGCGACCATCCGGTCCGCGACGTCCTGCGCGGCGACCGCCGGGGTGGCGATGACACCGATGGCGACGCCGTGGTCGGTGACGATCTGCTCGAGGTCGTCGAAGGAGCGCACGTCGATGCCGGCGACGACCTCCTCGTGGCGGCTCGGGTCGGCGTCGAGGAGCGCCACGACCCGGAACCCGCGACTGCGGAAACCGGAGTAGTTGGCCAGAGCGTGACCCAGGTTGCCGATCCCGACGATGACCACGGGCCAGTCCTGGGTGACACCGATCTCGCGGGCGATCTGGTAGCGGAGGTACTCCACGTCGTAGCCGACACCGCGGGTGCCGTAGCTGCCGAGGTAGGAGAGGTCCTTGCGGAGCTTGGCGCTGTTGACGCCCGCTGCGGCGGCGAGCTCCTCGCTGGAGCACGTCGTCGTGCCGTCGTCGGCGAGGCCGGTCAGGGCACGCAGGTAGACGGGGAGCCGTGCGACAGTTGCCTCGGGAATGTCCCGGGCAGAGTCGGGGGTCCGTGCGGTCACAGCTGCTTCTTTCCAGTCCCGCGAACCTCGCGTGACCCGGCCACTGTAGGAGTTTGTGAACGGGAGAACAAAACCGCAGACGCCCTCGCCCAGCACATGTGAGATGACCCACCGGCACCGGGGGTCGGGACGTCGGTCCGGTCAGCCCAGCGCGGCGCGCAGCCGGGTCTCGTCGACCCGCCAGAAGTCGTGCTGGCGACCGTCGACCAGCGTCACCGGGATCTCCTCGGCGTAGCGGTCCTGCAGGTCCTCGTCGCTGGTGATGTCGACCTCGCTGAACGACTCCCCCAGCTCCTCGCACACCCGCGCGACCACGGCCCGGGCGTCGTCGCAGAGGTGGCAGCCGGGACGGGTGTAGAGCGTGACGCGAGCGCTCACTGTGCGTCACTCGGGTCCCCGCGGCGTTGTCGGGGGCGGAGAAACGTCGTGTACTCATTCGAGCAGCCCCAGCGTGCGACGTCTCTCGATCCCCCGCAGCCGCCCCTTCTGCACCTTGCCGGTGACGGTGAGGGGGAGCTGGCCGACGACCTCGATGCGGGTGGGCTGCTTGAAGCGGGCCAGCCGCTCACCGCAGTGGTCGCGCACGATCTCCTCGAGCTCGACCGCGTCGGCACCGGGCGCGACGACGTACGCGACCACCGCCTCGCCGGAGTCGGCGTCCGGGGCACCGATGACCGCGGCGTCGGTCACGCCCTCGACCTCGCGCAGGACGTCCTCGACCTCGGTGGGATAGACGTTGAAGCCGCTGACGATGATCAGCTCCTTGACCCGGTCCACGAGGAACAGGTCGCCGGACGCGTCGAGGAAGCCGACGTCGCCCGTGCCGTACCAGCCGTCGGCGTCCGGGACCGTCGGCCCCGTCGGGCCAGTAGCCGCTGAAGAGGTTGGCGCCGCGGATCTCGATCTCGCCGGGGTCCTCGCCCTCGACGACGTGGAAGGTCTCGTCGACGAGCCGGATCTCGATGCCGGGCAGCGCCGCCCCGACGGACCCGCTCTGGAGCTCGACGCTGCACAGCGTGCTGGTCACCACCGGCGACGCCTCGGTCAGGCCGTAGCCCTGGTGGACCGGGATCGCCGTGATCGCGGTGAACTCGTCGATCACCGCCGGGTCGAGCGGCGCCGAGCCGGAGAGGACCAGCCGCACCGGGCCCAGCCGTTCCTTGAGGTGCTCGTCGGGCAGCCAGTGCGGGAAGACCGCCGGCGCGATCGGGACCACGCTGCAGGCCTCGTCGTCGATCAGGTCGAGCACCGCCTGCGGGTCGAACTTCTCGACGAGGAGCAGTCGGGCGCGGTGCCGCAGCACGCCCCCCAGCACGGCGTTGAGCCCGTAGACGTGGAAGAGCGGGAGCACGCCCAGCACGACGTCGTCGCCGTGCATCATCGGCGGCTCGACGGAGGCGACCTGCTCCAGGTTGGCCAGCAGGGCACGGTGGCTGAGCATCGCCGCGCGGGGCCGACCCGAGGTGCCGCTGGTGTAGAGCAGCGCGGCCAGCTTCTCCGGGTCCGGGCAGCGGCGGCACCGGTCGTACGACGTCGGCGCGCAGCGCGGCGAACGCCATCTCGCCCTCCCCCGGCTCGGTCCCCACCACGGCGATGCGGGGGGCCGGTGCGTCGTCGAGCTCGAGCAGCGCCCGGCGGACGACGTCGAGCGCGGACTCGTCGACCACGACCAGGCGGGTGCCGGAGTCGGCGATCATCCGGGCGATCTCCCCGGGGGCCGAGCGCGGGTTGACCGGTACGGCGACGACCTGGGCACGCAGCACGCCGAGGTAGGCGGTGACGAACTCGATGCGGTTGCCGACGACCAGCATCACCCGCTGGCCCGCGCGGATGCCCTCGGCTCCCAGACCGGTGGCGATCCGACCGACCTCGTCCTCCAGCTGCGCCCAGGTCAGGGATCGCCCGCCGCTCTCCACGAGCGCCCGGCGCTCGGGGACCTCCTCGGCGGCCTCGGCCACGAACGCGGAGATGTCGGTGCGCTGCATGCGCCCGATCCTTCCACAGCAAGTTCGTGCCCGAAGGGGCCTTGGGAGGCCCGCCCACGCCACTAGTCTGGCCGGGTGACCCCGCCTGAACGCCCGCGCCGCCTCAACCTGCAACAGCGGTCGACCATGGCCGGCGAGGCCGCCGCGGCCGCGGCAGAGGTGGAGAGCGCCCTCGTCACGCCCAGCGACACGACCGCGGCCGCGTTCTTCGACGTCGACAACACGGTCATGCAGGGCGCCAGCATCTTCCACCTCGCCCGCGGGCTGCACCGCCGCAAGTTCTTCACCACCCGGGAGATCGCCGGCGCGGCCTGGAAGCAGGCCTACTTCCGGATCGTCGGGGTCGAGGACCCCGAGCACGTCGCCGAGGCGCGCAACTCCGCGCTCAGCTTCATCGCCGGGCACACCGTCGCCGAGCTGGAGGAGCTGGGCGAGGAGATCTTCGACGAGGGCATGGCGCACCGCATCTGGCCCGGGACCCGCGCGCTCGCCCAGCTGCACCTCGACGAGGGCAAGCGGGTCTGGCTGGTGACCGCCGCGCCGATCGAGATCGCCAGCATCATCGCTCGTCGCCTGGGCCTGACCGGCGCCATGGGCACGGTGTCCGAGCACGTGGACGGCGTCTACACCGGCCACCTGGTGGGCGACCTGCTGCACGGTCCGGCCAAGGCCGAGGCCATCAAGGCGCTCGCGATCCGCGAGGGGCTCGACCTCGCCGCGTGCTCCGCCTACTCCGACTCCTTCAACGACCTGCCGATGCTCTCGATGGTCGGCGACCCCGTCGCGATCAACCCCGACGCCCGGCTGCGGGCGCACGCCAAGGCCCAGGGCTGGCGGATCCGCGACTACCGCACCGGGCGCAAGGCGGCGCGCGCCGGCCTGATGGCTGCTGCGGTCGCCGGCGCAGTCTCCGGGGCCGTCGCCGCCGGCATCAGCCTGAAGGGTCGCGGGCACGGGTCTGAGGTGTAACTCATAGTTACCACGGGTTCCCAGAAGCCGGGCGGCCACCTATCGTGGGGGTGCTGCAACCGGGAGGGAACCGCATGCGGGCATCGCACGACCTCGAGCGAGGGCTCGAAGCGCTCCGGCGTGCGGTCCTGCTCGCCCTCCGGCCGGCTCCTGCGACCGCCGGCGGCATGCTCCTCATGACCGAGGCGACGACCTCGGGCCCCGGGCCCGCCGGATCCTCCGGCTCCGGCCGGATCGGTGACGAGGACCAGGCGGTCTCCTCCGAGGACGACGCGGGCGACCGCGAGCGGATGATCGCCCTGGTCGAGCTCGCGCGCGCCGGCGACAAGGAGGCCTTCGGGCTGCTCTACGACCACTACCACGTCTCGGTCTACCGCTTCCTCTTCTACCGCACCCGCTCGCAGGCGCTCGCCGAGGACCTCACCTCCGAGACCTTCTTCCGCGCGCTGCGCAGCATGAACAACTTCCGCTGGCAGGGCCGCGACTTCGGCGCCTGGCTGATGACCATCGCGCGCAACCTCGCCACCGACCACTTCAAGGCCGGACGGACCCGCCTCGAGCTCACCACCGAGGACATGTCTCCCCACGACGACGCCACGGAGGGCCCCGAGTCGGCGGTGCTCGCGAGCCTCACCAACGAGGTGCTGCTCACGGCCCTCACCGAGCTGCCCAACGAGCAGCGCGAGTGCCTGATCATGCGGTTCCTCCAGGGCATGTCCATCGCCGAGACGGCGCTCGCGCTCAACCGCACCAGCGGCGCCGTCAAGCAGCTCCAGCTGCGCGGCGTACGCAACCTGGCCAAGCTTCTGCCCGAAGGGATGCGGGACTGATGACCTCACCCGTAACCCCCGTGCGGTCCCAGTCGTTCGTCTGGGTGGGAGGACCACCCAGAAGTCAGACAGGACGACAGCCATGACAGGGCTTTTCTCGGCGCAGCGGCGTGCCGACGAGTTCGAGGCGCTCCTCTCCCGAGCCCCGGAGACTCCCCTCACCGACCGTGAGGTCGAGCGCTTCGCAGCGCTCCTCTCCCTCGTCTCCGACCTGCGCGCCGTGCCCGACGCGATGCCGCGACCCGAGTTCGCCGGGTCGCTGCGCGAGCGCCTGATGACCGAGGCCGACACCGTCCTCCTGCCGCAGCCCACCCGATCGACACCCGCCCCGGATCGGCTGTCCATGCCGGCCCGCGGTCGCGACCGCAAGGTGGCCGTCCTGCTCGGCGGCGCCGCGATCGTCGGCGCCACCGCGACCATGGCGGTGGCGGCGCAGACGGCCCTGCCCGGCGAGTCCCTCTACTCCGTCAAGCGCGGCATCGAGGCGGCCGAGGTGCGCTTCGCCGGCGACGACGCGGCGCGTGGCCGCGCCCTGCTCGCCAACGCCGAGACCCGTCTCACCGAGCTCGAGGCCCTGACGGCCAACGACGACCCGTCCGCGCAGCAGACGGTCCCGGACACCCTCGACGCGTTCACCGAGCAGTCCAGCGAGGGCGTACGCCAGCCTGCTGACCTCGTACGCCCAGTCCGGGTCGGAGGCGGACGTGGAGCGGGCACGGGAGTTCACCGCCACCTCGCTGGAGCGCCTCGGTGCGCTGGAGGACCAGGTCCCCGCGAGCGCCCGCGACGAGCTGGTCTCGGCCGGTCGGACGCTGACCGACCTCGACCTCGAGGCCGGCATCGCCTGCCCGGCCTGCGGCGGCGGCATCACCACCACCCCGGACTTCCTCCTCAGCAGCGCGCCCGCCGACCTGACGGCCGGGCTCGACGTCGACAACCTGACCCTGGAGGCGGCCCCGGTCTCCGGCCAGGACGTCACCGGGATCACCGTGCCCGAGGACCTCCTGCCCGGTGCCGCAGCCGACCACTCAGGTCACCCCGCCGACCACCACGCCGACCCCGCAGGTCGAGCAGCCCGTCAAGGAGACGACCGACGGCGTGAAGGACCCGGTGAAGGACCCGGTCAAGGGGCTCACCGACACGGTCACCGAGACCACCGGGGGCGTCACCGAGACCCTCGACGAGGTCACCGGCGGTGCGGTCGGCGGGCTCACCGGCGGGCTCGACGACGCCACCGGGGGCCTGATCGGCGAGGTCACCGGCACGCTCGACGAGGTCACCGGCGGCACGGTCACCGGCGTGACCGGCGGCCTGCTCCCCTGATCCTGCGTGGATCAGCTGAAGACGCCGTCGCGGTCGCGCAACAGGTCGAAGAGGGTGTGCTGGATGGTCTCGCGGACCTGGTCGGTCACGTTGAAGACCAGCATCGGGTCCTCCGCCTCGGCCGCGTCGTAGGAGTCGGTGCGGATCGGCTCGCCGAACTCCAGGATCCACTTCGACGGCAGCGGCACCAGGCCGAGCGGACCCAGCCACGGGAAGAACGGCGTGATCGGGATGTAGGGCACCCCGAGCAGGCGGGCCAGGGACGGGATGTTGCCGACGAGCGGGTAGATCTCCTCGGCGCCGACCACCGAGAGCGGGATGATGGGTACGCCGGTGCGCAGCGCGGCGGACACGAAGCCACCGCGACCGAAGCGCTGGAGCTTGTAGCGCTCGCTGAACGGCTTGCCGATGCCCTTGAAGCCCTCGGGCCACACGCCCACGAGCTCGCCGCCGGAGAGCATCCGCTCGGCGTCCTCGGTGCAGGCGAGGGTGGCACCGCCCTTGCGCGCCAGCGAGCTCACGACCGGCATCTTGAAGACGAGGTCCGCGCCCAGCGGGCGCAGGAAGCGGCCGGTGTGGTCGTGCACCGTCAGCATGGTCATCAGGCCGTCGAGCGGGATCGTGCCCGAGTGGTTGGAGACCACCAGCGCGCCGCCCTCGGCGGGGATGTTCTCCAGGCCACGGACCTCGAGCCGGAACCACTTCTGGGCGATCGGGCGCAGGGCCGCCATGAAGAAGCGCTCGGTCAGCTCGCGGTCGAAGCCGTAGTCGTCCACGACGTAGTCGCCGTCGAGCCGGCGGCGTACGAACGCCATCAGCTCGGCGGCCCGGCGCTCCCAGTCGTCGCCGAAGATCTCCACGGCCGCCGCCTGGAGCGCCTGCAGCCAGTCGCCGACCGGGATGCCGGCCAGCGGGTTGCGGTCCTCGGTGGTCGCGGCCGGGCGGGGCGGGTCGACCGGTGCGGCCGGGGTGGCCTTCGCAGCAGGCTCGGGCGCGGGTGCGGCCTTCTTCGCCTTCGTGGCCTTCCTTGCGGGCAGCGGCGGCTCGAGGTGCCGCCGTCTTCTTCGTGGGCGCGAGGTTGCGGGCCGCCGCCGACGGTCGCGCGCGACCGGTGCCGCGGCCCGGGCGGCCACCGGTGCCGATCGGGATGACGTCGGCGTCGCGCGACGCTGCTTCCTCAGGCACGTGAGGCTCCTGCCGGGGTGCGTCCACCGACGGCCTCGCAGAAGTCGGCGAAGGCCTCGGCCGTGGTGAAGGACGGCTCGAAGCCCAGGGTCGTACGCATCCGGGTGGTGTCCACCCCACGACCGTAGGTCAGGAAGCCCAGCTGCTCGGGCGAGAAGTCCGAGAGGCGGGCCTGGCGCATGGTCGCGCCGAGGCGCCCCACGGCGAAGCCCGGCATCGAGATCGCCGGCGTGCCGAGGCGACGGATGGCCTGGCTCAGCGTGAGCAGCCCGTCACCCGCCACGTTGAAGGTGCCGGGGATGCCGCTCAGGGCGGCGTGTCGCAGCACTCCCATGAGGTCGTCCTCGTGGAGGAACTGCAGGCGCGGGTCGAAGCCGAGGACGCGCGGGATCATCGGCAGCCGGAAGTAGCCGGTCAGCGGGCTGACGACGTGGGGGCCGATGACGTTGGCGGCGCGGATCATCGTGACGGCCACGTCGGGGCGTCGGCGCGCGAAGCCGCGGACGTAGCCCTCGATCTCGTAGACGTCCTTGGCGTAGCCCGAGGACGGCAACCGCTTGGGTCCCATGTCCTCGGTGAACATGGCCGGGTCGCGCGGACCCGAGCCGTAGACCGTGGTCGTCGACTTCACCACCAGGCGCTCGAGCTTCGGCGCCTTCTGGCACGCGGCGAGCAGCTGCATGGAGCCGATGACGTTGAGCTCCTTCATCGTCCCTCGCCCACCGGCCGAGCCGGGCGTCGCGATCACGCTCATGTGGACGACCGTGTCGACGTCCTCCTTGGCGAGGACCTTCGCGATGACCGGGTTGCGGATGTCGGCGCGGATGAAGGAGACGTCGCCGATGTCGCCCCGTGGAGGCACGACATCGACGCCGATCACCCGATCGATGGAGGGGTCGCTGGCCGCGGCGCGCGCGAAGCGTCGACCGATGTCCCGGGAGATCCCGGTGACCAGCACGACCCGTCCCATGGTTCGGGGAGTTACTTGCCGAGCTTGCGGCGCTGGACGCGCGTCTTCTTCAGCAGCTTGCGGTGCTTCTTCTTGGCCATGCGCTTGCGCCGCTTCTTGATGACAGAACCCACGTGATCAGACCTTTCCTTCCGGCCGACACGTGCCGGCACGACCTGCACACCCTACTTGTCAGGGTCGCGCCGAGCGGAATCGCGTCGGGACGGAGGCGGGAGCGGGGTCAGCCGGCGTTGTAGAAGCTCTTGCGCAGGTACTCGTTGACGTCGTCCTCGGTGACCCGGAACGAGCGGCCGACACGGACGGCCGGGAGCTCCCCGCCGTGGACGAGGCGGTAGACCGTCATCTTCGAGACGCGCATCTTCGCGGCGACCTCGGCGATCGTGAGGAAATGGGCTTCGGACATGTCTCCGGGGGTGTGAGCAGCCATGATGTGCACCGATCCTTCTTGCGGGACGGCGCCGGCTTCCCCACCGGCGTCACAGGCGTGCCGCTCTTGGTGAGAATAGGGCTCGCGTGACACGTGGGGAAGAGGAATGCCAAAGAAACTTGTGGGACTCGCGGCGTGTCGGATTGATTCCTGGCCGAGCAGCCTCGCGGACCGGCGCCCCGGCAGCCGTCAGGGCAGGGGGTCGAGGCCGTGCAGCGGGAAGATCTCGGTGCGGGTCGCGTGGACCGCACGGTCCAGCCACGCCTCGGGGTCGTAGCCGCTCGACCAGTCGCGGAAGGCCGGCGTCCGACCATCGGTCATCCGGTGCGGGGCCGTCGCGCCGATCACGGACTCGACGTACGCCCGCCACTCCGGCGGCGTCGGCGTGCTCGGGTCGAGAGGGTGCCCACCGGCGACGGCGAGCAGGTGCGTCCAGGCCCGCGGGACCACCTCGACGATGGCGTAGCCGCCGCCACCCGTGGCCACCCACCTGCCGTCAGCGACCTCGTGGGCGAGCTCGTGCAGGGCGATGTACGCCGCCCGCTGGCCGTCCACGCTCAGCATCAGGTGGGCCAGCGGGTCGTCCATGTGCGAGTCGCAGCCGTGCTGGGTGACGAGCACGTCGGGGTCGAAGGCCCGCAGGACGGGAGGTACGACGGCGTGGAACGCGCGCAGCCACCCCGCGTCGCCGGTCCCGGGTGGGAGGGCGACGTTCACCGCAGAGCCCTCGGCTCCCTCGCCACCGGAGTCGGTGGCGAAGCCGGTGCCGGGGAAGAGCATCTGGCCGGTCTCGTGCAGCGAGATCGTGAGCACCCGCGGGTCGTCCCAGAAGATCTTCTCGACCCCGTCGCCGTGGTGGACGTCGACGTCGACGTACGCCACCCGCTCGGCGCCGTCGGCGAGGAGCTGCTTGATGCCCACGGCCACGTCGTTGTAGATGCAGAAGCCGGCAGCGCGGTCGGGCATCGCGTGGTGCAGGCCGCCGGCGATGTTGAGGGAGTGCAGCGACTCGCCGCTCCACACCTGGCGGAAGGCCTCCAGGCTGGCGCCGACGACGTGGGCGCTGGCGAGGTGCATGTCCTGGAAGACCGGGTCGTCGTCGGTGCCGAGGCCGCGGGAGAGGTCGACCCAGCCGGGGGTCGTACCGGCCTTGGTGACCGCCTCGATCAGCGCCTCGTCGTGGACGGTCGCGATCTGCTCCGACGTCGCCATCGGCGCGTCCACGATCCGCAGCCGCTCCAGCACGCCCAGCTCGTCGGCGAGCCGCATCGTCAGGTCGACGCGCAGCGGCGACATGGGATGGGTCGGGCCGAAGTTGTACTCCGTCAGGGACTTGTCGAAGACGACGGTCGCCGGCCCGGAGCACTCCATGTGAGGGACGTTACCGCCCCACGCTCCGCAGTCCGTTCAACGAACAGAGCTGAACGTGCGCGAGTTCGGGGTCAGGATCCCTCGGCCAGCTCGCGGGAACGGTTGCGGGCGGCTTCCATCGCGGCGAGGAACGCGGCGCGCACCCGGTGGATCTCGAGCTCACGCAGGGCCGAGGCGGTGGTGCCGCCCGGCGAGGTGACCTGCTCGCGCAGGACGGCGGGGTGGGTGCCGGTCTCGCGCAGCATGGTGGCCGAGCCGACCAGGGTCTGCACGACGAGCTCGGTGGCCGTGGAGCGCGGCAGGCCGAGGTGGACGCCCGCCTCGATCATCGACTCGACGACGAAGAAGATGTAGGCCGGGCCGGAGCCGGAGATCGCGGTGACCGCGTCCATCTGCTTCTCCGGGATCCGCAGCACCTTGCCGGTCGAGGCCATCAGCGACTCGGCCTCGGCGAGGTGGCTCTCGTCGCAGTGGGAGCCGGGGGCGATCGCGGCCATGCCCTCGTCGACCAGGGCCGGCGTGTTGGGCATGACCCGGACGACGGCGACGCCCTCGGGCACGCGGGACTCGATGAAGGCGGTGGTGATGCCGGCCGCGAGCGAGACGAGCAGCTGTCCGGCGCGCAGCACCGGGGCGATCTCCTCCAGCACGTCGGCCATGTCCTGCGGCTTGACCACCAGCGCGACCGTGTCGGCCTTGGCTGCCGCGTCGCGGTTGGAGACGACGGCGACGCCGTAGCGCTCCTCGAGCTCGCGGGCGCGCTCGGCGCGCTTCTCGCCGACCATCAGCTGGTCGACCCGACGGCCGGCCCGGACCAGCCCGGAGAGCAGGGTCTCCCCCATCACGCCGGCGCCGATGATCGCTGTGGTCATGGGGGCAACCTACTTCTTGGAGACGAGCGAGCGCGCGAAGAATGCGAGGTTCTGCGGCTTCTCGGCCAGGCGGCGCATGAGGTAGCCGTACCACTCGGTGCCGTAGGGGATGTAGACGCGCACCGTCTCCCCGGCCGCGGCGAGCCGCTTCTGCTCCTCGGGGCGGATGCCGTAGAGCATCTGGAACTCGTACGTCCCGGCGCGGCGACCGAAGCGGCTCGCGAGCGACGAGGCGATGTGGATCATCCGCGGGTCGTGGGTCGCGATCATCGGGTAGCCCTGGCCGCCGAGCAGCACCTTGAGGCAGCGTACGTAGGACTTGTCGATCTCGACCTTGTCCTGGAAGGCGACCTCCTCGGGCTCCATGTAGGCGCCCTTGCACAGGCGCACGCGCGAGCCCTCGTAGGCGAGCGCACGGCAGTCGGCCTCGGTGCGGTGCAGCATCGACTGCAGCACCGCGCCCGTCTCGGGGAAGTCCTTGCGGAGCTCGCGCAGGATCGAGAGCGTCGAGTCGGTGGTGGTGTGGTCCTCCATGTCGAGGGTGACCGTCGTGCCGGCGTTGCGGGCAGCGCGGCAGATCTCGCGCGCGTTCTCCAGCGCGACCTTGTGGCCCTGGTCGGGGAGGAACTGGCCGATCGCGCTGAGCTTCACCGACACCTCCGCCTTGCTGGCCAGGCCCCTGGCGGAGAGCTCGGCGAGCACGTCCTTGTAGGCGGCGACGGTGGCATCGGCCTGGGCGACGTCGGTGGTGTCCTCGCCGAGGTAGTCGAGCGTCGCGCGCAGGCCGTCGTCGACGAGGCCCTGGGTCGCGCGTACGGCATCGGCGGTGGTCTCGCCGGGGACGTGCGCGGTCACGATGCCCGAGGAGACGGGCATGGTCGAGACGAGCTTCTTGACCTTCGTGCTGCGGGCGAGGAGGAGGATCGGCTGACGGAGCAACGACATGGCCAAAGGCTACGCCGATCCGCACCGAACCTTCACAGGTCCTCCACCCGAACCGTCCACCGCTCCCCCTAGCGTCGGCGGCAACGACCAGCACCCGGAGGAATCCATGACCACGTCCCTGACCGCGTCCCGCCGTCGCTACGCCCAGGGCGCCGCACTCGCCGTGGCCACCGTGCTCTTCCTGCTCTTCGGCATCGGGGCGCTCGGCATCGTGGGCGACGGGGACCGCGACATGCTCTACCTCGCGGCACCCGTCGTCGCCCTCGTCGGCGCGGTCGTGGCCCGCTTCCGGGCCCACGGGATGGCGGCCGCGCTGGCGGCTGCTGCCGTGACCACGCTGGTCGCGGGCGCGGTCGCCATGGTGCTGGTGGTGAGGGCGGACGAGGCCGCCTCGCTCCTCGACGTCGCCGGGCTCAGCTGCATGTACGCCCTGCTCTTCGGTGCCTCGGCGTGGCTGTTCTGGCGCAGCGACCGGCTCGCCTGAGCGGGCTCAGGGCGTACGTCGTCGCAGCGTCGCCGCACCCAGCGCGAGCGCGGCGAGAGCGAAGGCCGCGACCACGGCCACCGACCGCCAGACCACGGCGGTGTCGGCCGCACCGACGAGCTCCTGCATCGCGTCGACGGCGTACGACATCGGCAGCACGTTGCTGATCGCCTCGAGCGCGTCGGGCATCGCCTCGCGAGGCACGAAGAGCCCGCAGAGCAGGATCTGGGGCAGCACGAAGGCCGGCATGAACTGGACGGCCTGGAACTCCGTCGTCGCGAAGGCGCTCACGAGCAGGCCGAGGGCGGTGCCGAGGACGGCGTCGGCGATGGCGACCACGCCGAGCAACCAGACCGGCCCCTGGACGTCGAGGCCGAGCAGCCCGACGCTGACGGCGACGGCCAGCGCCGACTGGACGGCGGCCAGCAGGCCGAAGGCGAGCGCGTAGCCGACCAGGAAGTCGAGCTTGCCCATCGGCATGGTGAGCAGGCGTTCGAGGGTGCCGCTGCTGCGCTCGCGCAGGGTCGTCACGCTGGTCACGAGGAACATCACGATGAACGGGAACATGGCCAGCAGGCCCGGCCCGAAGCGGTCGAACAGGTCGCCCGGGAGCTCCTGGAACATCCACCACAGCAGGCTGATCAGCGCGCACGGGACGACGAGCAGCATCGCCAGGGTGCGGTGGTCGCGGCGGATCTGGGTCAGCACGCGTCCGGCGACCGCGAGGGTGATCCGCGGGTCTGCTCATGCGACCTCTCCCGTCTGCTCGACCAGGCTGAGGAAGGCCTGCTCGATGTCGGAGGCGTGCGGTGCGCTCGCGGATCTCGTCGGGCGAACCGTCGGCGATGATCCGGCCCTCGCGCATCAGCAGCAGCCGGTGGCACCGCTCCGCCTCGTCCATGACGTGGCTGGAGACGAGGACGGCCTTGCCGCCGTCCGCCAGGCGGTGGAAGAACTCCCACAGGTCGCGGCGCAGCACCGGGTCGAGGCCGACCGTCGGCTCGTCGAGGACCAGCAGGTCGGGGTCGCCGAGCAGGGCGACGGCGAGGCTGACGCGGCTGCGCTGGCCTCCGGAGAGCCGCCCGACCACCTGCTCCCGGTGGTCATCGAGGGCCACCGCGTCGATGGCCTCGTCGACCGTGGCGCGGTCGACGCCGAGCACGCGGGCGAAGAAGGCGAGGTTCTCCGCGACCGTGAGGTCGTCGTAGACGCTGGCGGCCTGGGTGACGTAGCCGACCCGGGTCCGCAGCGTCGGGCTGCCCGCGGGTTCGCCGAGCACCTCGACCGTCGCCCGAGCGGACCCGCTGCACGCCGACGAGGCACCGCATCAGCGTGGACTTGCCGCACCCGCTCGGCCCGAGCAGGCCCGTCACGCCGGCCGGGACGTCGAGCGAGATCCCGGGCAGCACCTCCCGCTCACCGCGTACGACGACGAGGTCGCGCACCTCCACGACGTTATTCACCATGTGTTGAATTGTGCTCCTGGACATGGCACCGGGTCAAGGGGTGGCGGTGAGTGAGGCCGGTTCCGGGCTCACGGAAGCGGTCTGGCTCACCGCTGGGAGGGGAGGCGACCGGCGTACGCCGATCAGCCCAGGTCGCCGGTCAGGTAGCGCTGGATCGTCGGGCCGAGGCGTACGACGACGTCCTCGGGCGGCATGTCGGCCATGCCGGGGACCGCCAGGACGTAGCGCGTCACGATCAGGCCCACCAGCTGGCTGGCGACGAGCGGGATCCGGACCTCGGGGCGGTCGACGACCAGGGTGGCCAGCACCGGGCCGATGACGACCGGGATGAACCCCTCCTTGACCAGGCGTCCGCCGTCGTCGCCGATCACCGACCGGGCGACGGCCAGCAGCGCGGGCTGCACCTGCGGGTCGTCCCAGACCGAGAGCAGCGTCCGCGACCAGTCGCTCGCCCGCACCGTCCGGCCCGGCAGCGACGACCGGCGCCAGCACGTCGCGCGGATCGAGCGGCAGCGCCAGCGCGGCCATGAAGAGGTCGTCCTTCGAGCCGAAGTAGTGGTGCACCAGCGACGGGTCGACCCCGGCATCGGCCGCGACCGCGCGGATCGTCGTCCGACTGAAGCCGCGCTCGGCGAACCGCACCCTGGCCGCGTCGAGGACCTCGGCCCGGGTGTCGGGAGCACCGGGACGACGACCGCGGGTGGTGGTCATGGCGTGCGGACGCCCAGGTGCTCGCGGGCGAACTCGAGGGACTCGCGCAGGTCGTTCTCGCGCTCCGTGCGGGTGGAACAGCGGCGGGTGTTGATCTCCAGCACGACGTGGCCGTCGAAGCCGGTGCCGACCAGGTGGCGCAGGAAGCGCTCGGCCTGCATCACGCCCCGTCCCGGCACGAGGTGCTCGTCCTTGGCCGAGCCGGTGCCGTCGGTGAGGTGGATGTGGCGCAGCCGCTCGCCCATCCGCTCGGCCATCTCCACCACGTCGCTGCGCGCGATGGCGGCGTGCGAGAGGTCGATGGTCGTGTTGGCGTAGTCCTCCGCGCTGGGGTCCCAGCCGGGGAGGTACATCTCCATGCCGCGACGCGAGGACGCGCGCCAGGGATACATGTTCTCCACCGCGAAGGCGATCCCGGTGGTGGCCTCCAGCGACGCGATGCCCTCGACGAAGCCCGCGGCGTAGTCCTTCTGCCACCGGAACGGTGGATGTACGACGACCACGTCGGCGCCGACGGCCTCGGCCATCTCGGCCGAGCGCTCGAGCTTGCCCCACGGGTCGGTGCCCCAGACGCGCTGGGTGAAGAGCAGGCAGGGCGCGTGGATCGCGCAGATCGGCATCTCGTGGTGCTCGCTGAGCCGCTTGACGGTGTCGACCTGCTGGCTCAGGGCGTCGATGCCGACCATCACCTCGACGGCGTCGTAGCCGACCGACGCCGCCCAGCCGAAGGCGTGCGCTGTCGACTCGGGATAGACCGAGGCGGTGGAGAGACCGACGATGGGCGGCACGTCAGCCGCGCCTGCCCGCGACCAGACCGGGGAGCACCGAGATCTGGTCGAGTCTCTCGAGGATGACGCCCTCGCGCAGCGCCCACGGGCAGATCTCCAGGGCGGGCAGGTCGAAGATGTCCATGCAGGCCTCGGCGACCAGCGCACCGGGCACGATCTGGTGGGTGCGACTGGGCGACACTCCGGGAAGTGCGGCGAGCTCCTCGGGCGAGAGACCCATCAGCTTGGGGATCCAGGCCGACAGTGCGTCCAGCTCCAGCACCCGGGGCACGAGCGCTCCGTCGCCACTGGGTGCAGCGCCGCAGATCCTCGCCAGCGACCGGAAGGTCTTCGACGTCGCCGCCGCACGGTCGGGCACTCCCGGGCGCAGCAGGTGGCCGGCGTCGCGGGCGATCTCGGCCCGGATCTGCTTGCGCAGCTCGCGGATGTCGGCGTCGGAGGGGCGTCCGCCACCGAACCACAGGCGAGCCATCCGGGCCGCGCCGAGCGGCAACGACCACGCGACGTCCGGCGCCTCGTCGGTCCCGGCCGCGATCTCCAGGGACCCGCCGCCGATGTCGAAGACGGCCAGCCGCCCGGCCGACCAGCCGAACCAGCGGCGTACGGCCAGGAACGTCAACCGCGCCTCGTCCTCGCCCGAGAGCACCTCCAGCGACACTCCCGTCTCGGGCCTCGACGTGGGCGAGGACCTCGTCGGAGTTGACGGCGTCGCGCACCGCGGAGGTGGCGAAGCCGAGCATCTCCTCGCAGCCCTTGTCGTCGGCGATCCGCGTCGCGTCGGCACAGAAGTCGGTGAGGGCGTCGACGCCCTTCTGGGTGACGGCCCCGTCGGAGTCGAGGTGCTCGGCCAGCCGCAGCGCCTGCTTGTGGGAGGACGCCGGCAGCGGCGCGGCGCCACCGTGCGCATCCACCACCAGCAGGTGGCCGGTGTTGGAGCCGATGTCGAGGACGCCCAGGCGCATGAGGTCCACACTACTAGGCTCACCCTGTGCCCGAAGTCGACCTGGTCTTTCCCCGTGTCCACGTCGAGTTCGCCGACCCCGCCGACGAGACCCAGGTCTTCCGCTGCGACCTCACCTGGCTGACGTCCTCCTACATGTGCATCTTCGGCCAGGGCTGCCAGGGGATCTACGCCGACGCACCCGACGTCGGCTGCTGCACCCTCGGCGCCCACTTCGCCGACAAGGACGACGAGAAGCGGGTCGCCGGCTTCGTCGCGCAGCTGACGCCCGAGGACTGGCAGTTCCACCCGGGCCGGCCGGTGAAGAAGTCCGACTGGATCGAGACCGACGACGACGGCGAGCGCAAGACCCTTGCCATCGAGTACGACGGCCAGCAGGCGTGCGTGTTCCACAACCGGGGCGACTTCGCACCGGCCGGCGGCCAGGGCGGCTCCGGCTGTGCCCTGCACGGACTGGCCCTCAAGCAGGGACGCAACCCGCTGGAGACCAAGCCCGACGTGTGCTGGCAGCTGCCGATCCGCCGCCAGTTCCGCACGGTCGAGGTCCAGGACGGTACGTCCTACACCGAGGTCTCGATCGGCGAGTACGACCGCCGCGGCTGGGGTCCGGGCGGGCACGACCTCGACTGGTACTGCTCCGGCAACACCGAGGCCCACGTCGCCCTGGAGCCGGTCTTCGTGACCCACGAGGCCGAGCTGGTCGAGCTCATGGGCGCCGCCGGCTACGCCGAGCTCTCCCGCCACTGCGAGGCCCATGTCCGGTCCCGCTCGGCGCTGGCGCTGCATCCGGCCGATCCGCGCTGACTCCTGCCCGGAGTTTTCTCGACATCAAGACATCCCGACCCCGGTGTCAGGTCGCCCGGGCACTCGGCCGAGAATCTCTGCATGCGCCTGGATCACGTCAGCTTCGCCGCCGGACCTGATGGACTTGCCAGCACCGCCCAGCGCATCGGGGGGCTGCTCGGCACCGAGTTCATCAGTGGAGGTGTCCACCCGCGCTTCGGCACGCGCAACATGACCCTGCCCCTCGCGGGTGGCGTCTACATGGAGATCGTCGAGGTGCTCGACCACCCGGCGAGCGACAAGGCCCCCTTCGGCCAGGCCGTGCGCGCCCGCTCCGCCCTCGGCGGCGGCTGGATGGGCTGGGTCGTCGCGGTCGACGACCTGGGTCCCGTCGAGGAGCGCCTCGGTCGCGAGTCCGCCAAGGGCAACCGGCACCGCCCCGACGGCACCGAGCTGCTCTGGAAGCAGATCGGCGTCAACGGCCTGATCTCCGACCCGCAGCTCCCCTACTTCATCTGCTGGGACAGCCCGGCCGAGCTCCACCCCGGCTTCGGCGGCACCGGCGACTTCTCCCTGGCCTGCCTGGAGATCGCCGGCGACCCGCAGCGCGTCAGCGAGTGGCTCGGCGAGACCGTCGAGTCCCCGCTCGAGGACGTCAAGGTCGAGTGGGTCGCCCCCAACGGCACCCCCGGCATCGTCGCCGTCCAGCTGCAGACCCCCACGGGGCTCGTACGCATCTGACGTCGAGGTGAGGCCTCACGTCCGCCCCAGCCCCAACATCTGGAACACCCCCGGGCTCTACGAGCTCGAGAACCTCGCCGCCGACCCGCACGGCCGCATCGCCGCCGCCATGCGCGAGATCGGCGACTGGTCGGGCCGCACGATGCTCGACATCGGCTGCGGCACCGGCTTCCACCTGCCCACGTGGGCAGCGTCGGCGCACCGGGTGATCGGGGTGGAGCCGCACCGCCCGCTGACGACCCTCGCGAGACGTCGTACGAAGAAGCTGCCGAACGTCACCGTGCTCCCCGGCACTGCGCAGGCGCTGCCCGTCCCCGACGCGTCCGTCGACGTGGCGCACGCGCGCTGGGCCTACTTCTTCGGCCCCGGCTGCGAGCCGGGGCTGCTCGAGCTCGACCGGGTGATGCGTCGCGGTGGCACGGCCTTCGTCATCGACAACGACCCGACCCGGTCCACGTTCGGCGGCTGGTTCCGACGCGGCTATCCCGACGTCGACCCCGATCGCGGTCGAACGCTTCTGGTCGCGGCACGGCTGGACGCGGACGCCGATCGACATGGGCTGGACCTTCGACTCGCGCGAGGACCTCGAGGCCGTCGTGCGGATCGAGTTCAGCCGCGACGTCGCCGACGCCGTGCTCGCCGAGCACACCGGCACCGACGTCGACTACGCGGTCAACCTGTGGTCGAAGGCCTTCTGAGCCTCAGCTCGACTCGCGGATCGCGAGGGTCGGCGTCAGGAGGACGCCCCGCTCCTCGACCGGCTGGTGCGAGAGCAGCGCGCTCAGGGTCCGCACGATCTCCACGGCCACGTCCTCGAGCGGTTGGCGTACGGACGTGAGGCCCACCGGGAAGACCTGCGCCACCTGGGAGTCGTCGAAGCCCACGACCGCGATGTCGCGACCGGGCGCGAGCTGGCGGATCCAGAGCGTGTGGAGGACGCCCATCGCGAGCGTGTCGGACGCGCAGACGAACGCCGTGGGCAGCGACTCGTCGAGGAGCACTGCGGCGGCCTCCGCCCCGCTCAGCACGATGTCCTCGACCCGCGAGGCCAGGCCGGTGGTCGACAGG
Source organism: uncultured Actinomycetota bacterium (assembly GCA_963778975.1). Taxonomy (GTDB): domain Bacteria; phylum Actinomycetota; class Actinomycetes; order Propionibacteriales; family Nocardioidaceae; genus Nocardioides. The sequence goes on along the minus strand of CAVZWM010000020.1, from coordinate 152,147 downwards.
CCGTTGGCGTGCATCGTCGTCAGCCAGCCCGAGCGCCGGTCCTCGCCGATGGGCGAGTCCTTGCGCCAGCCGATCCAGGCGATGCGGGTGTGGCCGCGGTCGATGAGGTGCTGGGTGGCCAGGCGGGTGCCGGCGGCGCCGTCGACGTCCACCCACACGTGCCGCGCGACGTTGTCGTCCCACGGCCGGCCGAACGAGACGAAGGGCGCGCGCTGCTGGCTGAGCCAGGCCGCCTGCGGGTTGCCGAGATAGGTGTCGGTGACGACGAAGGCGTCGACGGCCGTCGAGCGGAGCAGGTTGTCGTAACCGCCGATCGCGTCCTCGTCGTCGCTGGTGAAGAGCAGCACGTGGTAGCCCGCGGCGGCGCTGGCCTCGACGAGCGAGTGGACGAAGCGGTCCATCATCGCGTTGGCCGTGCCCTCCTGCGCCGGGTTGAAGCGGAGCCCGATCAGCGAGGACGTGCGGGTGCGGAGGTTGCGGGCGGCGCGGTTGGGCGAGTAGCCCAGCTCGGCGATCGTCTGGCGGACCCGCTCGAGGGTGTCGGGGCGCAGCAGGTCGGGGTTGTTGACCGCGTTGGAGACCGTCTGGCGCGAGACCCCGGCCCGCTCGGCGACGTCGGCGAGGGTGGGCGGCGTGACCGGCAGCTGACTGCCCGGTCTGTGGTCGCTGCGCGACATCCACGCCCCCTTGATCGATCCAACTCGCGCACAGCATAAGCCCATGAAATGGGTGAAGGGCCCTCGCGAGTATGAGTCGCAAGGGCCCTTCAGCGTGACCGGATCGTGTGACGACCTCCGGTCGACGTCTCGTCTCCGCTGATCCCCGCGACACCGTCACCCATCGCGGCGGTCGATCCACCGAAGTGGTCCGACCGTACGGATCCTCGTTTCCGAGCCATCCCGCCTCCCCTCGCGGGGCTGCGTAGGAGAAGTTCTACGGGGTCGCGGGCAGCACGCGCAAGGGCTTGATCCACCCGTGTCCGTCATCCCCAGAAATGGGGGTTCTCGTCCCCAGATCTCCGCCCGTCATGCACAGGTTGAGGGCTTGTTCCACAGGCTGGCGGGAACAACTGTGGAGAGGTGGTGCAGACCAGCTGGTCGGACGAGGGGTGACACCCGGGGCGGGGTGTCGGTGCCGTCGCCTACCGTGACCGCCATGTCGAAGCAGGCGAAGGTCCGATCGTCCTACCGGTGCTCCGAGTGCGGCTGGGAGACGGTCAAGTGGGTCGGTCGCTGCGGCGAGTGCCAGGCCTGGGGGTCGGTCGCCGAGGTCGGTGCCCCGACCCTGCGGGCTGCCGCCGGGCCGGTGTCGACCCCCGCCGTCCCGATCGGCCAGGTCTCGGTGAGCGAGTCGATCGCGCGCACCAGCGGGGTGCCCGAGCTCGACCGGGTGCTGGGCGGCGGCCTCGTCCCCGGCGCCGCCATCCTGCTGGCCGGCGAGCCCGGTGTCGGCAAGAGCACCCTGTTGCTGGAGGTCGCGTCGCAGACCGCCCGCATCAAGCACCGCACCCTCTACGTCACCGGCGAGGAGTCCGCGGCCCAGGTCCGGATGCGTGCCGACCGCACGGGTGGCGTGCACGACGAGCTGTTCCTGGCGGCCGAGACCGACCTCGGTGCCGTCCTGACGCACATCGAGGAGGTCCGTCCGACGCTGCTGGTGGTCGACTCCATCCAGACGATCGGCGCGTCCGGCATCGAAGGGGTGCCCGGTGGGGTGACCCAGGTCAAGGAGGTCGCCGCCGCCCTGATCCGGGTGGCCAAGACCCGCAACATCACCACCGTCATCGTCGGCCACGTGACCAAGGACGGCTCGATCGCCGGGCCGCGCGTCCTCGAGCACCTCGTCGACGTCGTCCTCAACTTCGAGGGCGACCGCAACTCACGCTTCCGCATGCTCCGCGCCATGAAGAACCGCTTCGGTCCGGTCGACGAGGTCGGCTGCTTCGACCTGTCCTCCGACGGCATCTCCGCCGTCAGCGACCCGACCGGGCTCTTCATCGAGCACCACTCCCAGGACGTCGCCGGCACCTGCGTCGCGGTGACCATGGAGGGCAGGCGCCCGCTGCTGGCCGAGGTGCAGGCGCTCGTCACCCCGTCCCCGCTGGAGCGGCCGCGGCGGACCGTCTCGGGGGTGGAGTCCTCGCGCGTCGACATGGTGCTCGCCGTCCTCCAGCGACACTGCCGCCTCAAGCTCTACGGCAGCGACGTCTTCGCCGCCACCGTGGGCGGCGCCCGGCTCAACGACCCTGCCGCCGACCTGGCCCTGGCCGTCGCGATCGCCAGCTCGCACCTCGGTGTCGCCCCGCCCCGGGGCGTCATCGCGATCGGCGAGATCGGCCTGGCCGGTGAGCTGCGCCGGGTGCGCGACCTGCCCCAGCGACTGGCCGAGGCCGCCCGACTGGGCTTCAAGGTGGCCGTCGCGCCGCGCGACCGCTCGTCCGAGCGCGAGCGCGGGATCCCGACGGCCCGGCTGGTGGACGGGCTGGAGGTCATCGAGGTCGACGACGTGTTCGGCGCGCTTCTGACGCTCCGTCTGACGCCACCGGCCTGAGCGGCCCTAGACTGCACCTGCACGGCGCACGGGGGCGCCGACTTCATCACCCGGAGGATCCGTGGCCGAGCGCACCGACGACCAGTTGCGCCTGCGCGCGACGCTGGCCTCGATCGCTCCGGGCACACCGTTGCGCGACGGTCTCGAGCGGATCCTGCGCGGCCGCACGGGCGCCCTGATCGTGCTCGGCCAGGACAAGACCGTCGACTCGATCTCCACCGGCGGCTTCACCCTCGACGTCCCGTTCACCGCCACCGGCCTGCGCGAGCTGGCCAAGATGGACGGCGCGATCATCCTCGACAAGGACATCACCCGCGTCCACCGCGCGGCCGTCCACCTCATGCCCGACCACACCATTCCGTCGGAGGAGACCGGCACCCGCCACCGCACCGCCGACCGGGTGGCCAAGCAGACCGGCAACCCGGTGATCTCGGTGTCCCAGTCGATGCAGATCATCGCGGCCTACGTCGGCGACATCCGCCACGTGCTCGAGGACTCCGGCAAGATCCTGTCGCGGGCCAACCAGGCGCTGGCCACCCTCGAGCGCTACAAGATGCGCCTCGACGAGGTCTCCGCGACGCTCTCGGCCCTCGAGATCGAGGACCTCGTCACCGTGCGCGACGTGGCCGTGGTCGCCCAGCGGCTGGAGATGGTCACCCGCATCGCCAGCGAGATCGAGGACTACGTCCTGGAGCTCGGCACCGACGGCCGACTGCTCTCCCTGCAGCTCGAGGAGCTCGTCACCGGGGTCGACGCCGAGCGTGAGCTCGTGGTGCGTGACTACCTCCCTTCCGGCAAGCGTCGCCAGGCCAGCCCCCAGTCACACCTGGCCGAGCTCGAGGCCCTCTCCCCCACCGAGCTGGTGGACCCGGCCGCGGTCGCGCGGGCCATCGGCCTCGGCGGCAGCGAGCACCTCGACGGTGCGGTCGCCCCTCGTGGCTACCGCCTGCTCGCCAAGGTGCCGCGCCTGCCCCCCGCGGTCGTCGACCGGCTGGTCGAGCACTTCGGAGGCCTGCAGCAGCTGCTGTCGGCCGGCATCGACGACCTCCAGGCCGTCGAGGGAGTCGGCGAGCTCCGCGCGCGCAGCGTACGAGAAGGCCTCTCCCGCCTCGCCGAGTCGAGCATCACCGAGCGCTACATCTGAGTGCTGGGCTCAGCCCCGATCCTCGACACGTCGGGATCCCCGGGTAACCGGGGAAACTGGAGGTTCCAGTGCGAAGTTTCGGGGGTGAGGCTCCAGAATCCCCGGGTACCCGGGGACTCTGACCAGGCCGGCAGCCCGCGCCCAGCAGGGCTCAGCCGACGGAGTTGCCCGCGCCGTCCTCGCCGGGCGTGTGGGACTCGTCGCCGTCGCGGTTCTTCTTGCCCTTGCCGCCCTGCGGCTCGGGCTCGGCGGTCTTGGTGACCACGCCCGCGGCCGGCGCGACCAGCTCGAACTGGACGTCGGTCGCTTCGCCACCCAGGGCCGCGGCCTCGACGTGGTAGAAGCCCAGCCGGGCCCACTCGGTGAGGGTGGAGCAGGTCTCGTCGGAACGCTTGGCAGACCAGGTGACCACGACCGGGGCGTCGACGGCGGCGCGCACCACGACGTCCTGCTCGGGGATGGACGCCGGGCACTCCCGGCTGCTCCAGATGTGGTCGTCACCGGAGGTGATCGTGACGGTCATTGTCTCCGCGGACACGTGCCACGTGCAGGCCGCGGTCGTGGCGGTGCGCAGGTTGAGCGTGACCGGGACGTCCGAACCACCGGGGGCGGACGTGATCGCGGGGGTGACGACGATGTCGGAGTCGGTGCACGGTCCGGTGGGCTCGGCCAGCACCGGTTCGACGGGCACGTCCTTCTTCTTCTTGTTCTTGCCCTTCTTGCCCTTCGTGTCCTGGGCGGTGCCGGCCTGGGCCGTCGGCCCGGCGGCGGGCGCCTCGGGGCTCTCGCTGACCTGGGCACCGGCCTGGGTGGCCTGCCCGTCGGCCGGCGCATCACGGCCGTCCGAGGAGCCGCCGAGCACGCGCGCGAGCACGACGACCAGCAGCAGCAGTACGCCGAGGACGAGCAGGCGCCGGGTCCAGTAGACCCGGGCCGGGAGCGGGCCACGGGGTGACACGGTCGGCGGCATGCCGTCAGGGTAGGCAGCGGGGGGACTCTCGCGGCGGAGGCGCACCGGCTCACCTACGATCGCCAGCGATGAGCGACCTCCACGATCCCGTGCTCGACTGGTACGACGAGCACGCCCGCGAGCTCCCGTGGCGCGGACCCGACGCCTCGGCCTGGTCGATCATGGTCAGCGAGTTCATGTTGCAGCAGACCCCCGTCATCCGGGTGCTACCGGTCCACGCTGCCTGGCTCGAGCGCTGGCCGACGCCGGCGGCACTCGCGGCAGAACCGACCGGCGAGGCCGTACGCATGTGGGGTCGGCTGGGCTACCCACGCCGCGCCCTGCGCCTGCACGCGGCCGCGAGCGCCATCGTCGAACGGTTCGGCGGGGAGGTGCCGCGCTCCTACGACGACCTCCTCGGACTTCCCGGGGTCGGCGACTACACCGCCTCGGCGATCGCCAGCTTCGCCTTCGGACAGCGTCACGTCGTCCTCGACACCAACGTGCGACGGGTGCTGGCCCGTGCGGTCGCCGGGGTGGAGTTCCCCGCTCCAGCGGTCACCCGTGCCGAACGCGACCTCGCCACCTCGCTGCTTCCCGACGACGCGACGACGGCCGCGACCTGGGCGGTCGCCACCATGGAGCTCGGCGCGCTCGTGTGCACCGCCCGCACGCCGAGCTGCGCCGACTGTCCGATCGCCGAGTCCTGCGCGTGGCGCGGCGCCGGCTTCCCGGCGTACGACGGCCCGCCCCGGCGCGGGCAGGCCTGGGCCGGCACGGACCGTCAGTGCCGAGGGCGGCTGATGGCCGTGCTCCGCGACTCCCCCGGCCCGGTGCACCGGTCGCGCCTCGACGCGGTGTGGACCGACGCGGACCAACGCGAGCGCTGCCTGGCCTCACTGGTGGCCGACGGCCTCGTCGCCCAGGTCGGCCCGCAGGAGTGGGCCCTGCCCTGACCCCCCGGAAATGCCACTGACCCGGCAGACGATGTCTGCCGGGTCAGTCAGCTTGAGGTGGTGCGGAGGTCAGGCCGTGTCGTCGCGGGGGACGTCCACCGGACCGGCGGAGTCGTCAGGGCCCTCGATCGGGACACCCTCCGCGTCCACCGTCTCGAGCGGCGGCATGTCCGGCACGGTCGAGTTCTTCTGACCCTTGAACGTGAAGGTCGCGGCAGGGCCTTCGCCCTCGACATCGACCAGAACGATCTGGCCGGGGCCGACCTCGCCGAAGAGCATCTTCTCGGCGAGCACGTCCTCGATCTCGCGCTGGATCGTGCGGCGCAGCGGCCGCGCACCGAGCACCGGGTCGAACCCACGCTCGGCCAGCAGCGCCTTCGCGGGCGTGGTCAGCTCGAGCGACATGTCGCGGTCCTTCATGCGGAGCTCGACGCCGGCGATCATGTTGTCGACCATCGCCACGATCTGCTCCTGCGACAGCGGCGGGAAGACGACGATCTCGTCGACACGGTTGAGGAACTCGGGACGGAAGTGCTGCTTGAGCTCCTCCGAGACCTTGCTCTTCATCCGCTCGTAGGAGCCGGCCGCGTCGGCGCCGACCGCGCCGAAGCCGAGGTTGACGCTCTTGGCGATGTCTCGCGAGCCGAGGTTGGTCGTCATGATGATGACGGTGTTCTTGAAGTCGACCACGCGCCCCTGCGAGTCGGTCAGGCGACCTTCCTCGAGGATCTGCAACAGGCTGTTGAAGATGTCGGGGTGGGCCTTCTCGACCTCGTCGAAGAGCACGACGGAGAACGGCTTGCGGCGCACCTTCTCGGTGAGCTGGCCACCCTCCTCGTAACCGACGTAGCCGGGCGGCGAGCCGAAGAGTCGCGACACGGTGTGCTTCTCGGAGAACTCGCTCATGTCGAGCTGGATCAGCGCGTCCTCGTCGCCGAAGAGGAACTCCGCGAGCGTCTTGGACAGCCACGTCTTGCCGACGCCCGAGGGGCCGGCGAAGATGAACGAGCCACCGGGACGCTTGGGGTCCTTCAGACCCGCACGCGTACGACGGATGGCGCGGCTGAGGGCCCGGACGGCCTCTTCCTGGCCGATGACGCGCTTGTGGAGCTCGTCCTCCATCTTGAGGAGTCGGGTGGACTCCTCCTCCGACAGCTTGACGATCGGGATGCCCGTCGCGACGGCGAGGACCTCGGCGATCAGCTCCTCGTCGACCTCGGCGATCTCGTCGAGGTCACCGGCACGCCACTGCTTCTCGCGCTCGGCCTTCTTCGCGGTGAGCTGCTTCTCCTCGTCGCGCAGGCGCGCGGCGGCCTCGAAGTCCTGGCCGTCGATCGCGGCCTCCTTGCGCTGGCGTACGTCGCCGATCTTCTCGTCGTACTCGCGCAGGTCCGGCGGGGCGGTCATCTTGCGGATCCGCAGTCGCGACCCGGCCTCGTCGATCAGGTCGATCGCCTTGTCCGGCAGGAAGCGGTCGGAGATGTAGCGGTCGGCCAGGGTCGCCGCCGAGACCAGCGCCTCGTCGGTGATGGTGACGCGGTGGTGGGCTTCGTAGCGGTCGCGCAGGCCCTTGAGCATCTCGATCGTGTGGGCGATCGACGGCTCCGCGACCTGGATCGGCTGGAAGCGGCGCTCGAGGGCGGCGTCCTTCTCGAGGTACTTGCGGTACTCGTCGAGCGTGGTCGCGCCGATGGTCTGCAGCTCGCCGCGGGCCAGCATCGGCTTGAGGATGCTGGCGGCGTCGATGGCGCCCTCGGCCGCACCGGCACCGACGAGGGTGTGGATCTCGTCGATGAAGAGCACGATGTCGCCGCGGGTGCGGATCTCCTTGAGCACCTTCTTCAGGCGCTCCTCGAAGTCACCGCGGTAGCGGCTGCCGGCGACCAGGGCGCCGAGGTCGAGGGTGTAGATCTGCTTGTCCTTGAGCGTCTCGGGCACGTTGCCCTTGACGATGTCCTGCGCCAGGCCGGCCACGATCGTGGTCTTGCCGACACCGGGCTCGCCGATGAGGACGGGGTTGTTCTTCGTGCGGCGCGACAGGATCTGCATCACGCGCTCGATCTCGGCCTCGCGACCGATCACCGGGTCGAGCTTGCCCTCACGCGCGGCCTGGGTGAGGTTCTGGCCGAACTGGTCGAGCACCAGGGAGCTGGACGGCGCCTCGCCGCCCCCGCCGCTGGTCTGGGCGCCGGCGGTCGTCGATTCCTTGCCCTGGAAGCCGCTGAGCAGCTGGATGACCTGCTGGCGGACCCGGTTGAGGTCGGCGCCGAGCTTCTGGAGGACCTGGGCGGCCACGCCCTCGCCCTCACGGATCAGGCCGAGCAGGATGTGCTCGGTGCCGATGTAGGAGTGACCGAGCTGCAGCGCCTCGCGCAGGGACAGCTCGAGCACCTTCTTGGCGCGCGGCGTGAACGGGATGTGACCCGACGGGGCCTGCTGGCCCTGGCCGATGATCTCCTCGACCTGGGCGCGTACGGCCTCCAGGGAGATGTCGAGGGACTCCAGCGCCTTGGCAGCGACGCCTTCGCCCTCGTGGATCAGCCCGAGCAGGATGTGCTCGGTGCCGATGTAGTTGTGGGAGAGCATGCGGGCCTCTTCCTGGGCCAACACGACAACTCGCCGGGCTCGGTCGGTGAACCGCTCGAACATGTGCGCTCCTCTACGTCTGCGTGGACCGCGGCCCCGACGCAGGCGGTCGGGTGCGGACACTGGGCTCAACGCCTGACATCAGCCTACGTGTTCCCGCCCACGACACGAGTCGGTCCGCTCACAGCGAACACGCTCAGGGGAGGCGCCCGACGCGCAGCGCAGGCGTCACGGTCCCCATGATGATTCCCCCGAATCAGGAATGCGGCCGATGTAACGCCGGGTTACGTGGTGTTCGCCACCTGCTGGAGCATGGGTGGAACAAGCAGCAACCCGGCGTTACATGCGCGGTCAGTGTGCGGCGTCGTAGGCCTGCTGGATGTCGGCGGAGATGCGGCCCCGCTCGGAGACCTCCATGCCCTGGGACTTGGCCCACTCACGGACGTCCTTGGTGTTGGTACCGGAGGCCGACGCGTTCGAGGCCTTGCGGCCGCGCCGCGCGCCGCCGGTGACCTTGCGGGCGTGGCCGACGTAGCCGCTGAGCGCCTCGCGCAGGGCCGCGGCGTTGGAGTCGTTGAGGTCGATCTCGTACGTCGTGCCGTCGAGGCCGAACGTGACGGTCTCGTCCGCCTCGCTGCCATCGAGATCGTCGACGAGAACAATGTTCACCTTTTGCGCCATGGAACGTGCCTCACTTCGTGCGGGGGGAATTCAGACAATTCCCCATTGTCGGGCAACGCGGGGCCAATATCAAAAGGGCGCAGGTTAAAAGTCAGGAATTGCGCTCGAAAACCATCCGCAAACCCTGGAGCGTCAACCACGGGGAATACAGGGTGAAACATCCGCATTCATCCATCAACAGTGGAGCGAGATGTCCGGTGGCGATGACGGTGACGTCCTCGATCGGCTCTCCGAGCTCGGCGATCATCCGCGCGACCAGACCTTCGACCTGCGCAGCGACACCGAACACCAGGCCGCTCTGGAGCGCCTCGACGGTGTTCTTCGCGATCACCGACCGGGGGCGGGCGAGCTCGACCTTGCGCAGCTGGGCACCGCGACGTCCCAGCGCCTCGAGGGAGATCTCGATGCCGGGCGAGATGGCGCCGCCGACGTACTGTCCCGCGGCGTTGACCACATCGAAGGTCGTGGCCGTCCCGAAGTCGACCACGATCGCGGGGCCGCCGTGCAGCGTGACGGCGGCAAGCGAGTTGACGATGCGGTCCGCCCCGACCTCCCGCGGGTTGTCCATCAGCACCGGGATGCCGGTGCGGATGCCCGGCTCGACCACGATCGCAGGCACCCCGCTGAAGTGGGTCTCCAGCATCTCGCGCCACTCGTGCAGGACCGCGGGCACGGTGGCGCAGACCGCGATGCCGAGGACGTCCTCGGCCCGGTCGGCGAGCAGTCCACGGATCAGCACCGACCACTCGTCGGCGGTGCGCCGCTCGTCGGTGTTGACCCGCCAGTGGGCCGTGACGTCCGGGCCGTCGAGCAGGCCGAGGAACGTGTGGCTGTTGCCGATGTCGGCCGCGAGCAGGCTCATGGTCCGACCAGGTCCATGCCGATGTCGAAGACCGTCACCGAGTGGGTCAGTGCACCGACCGAGACGAAGTCGACGCCGGTCGCGCCGATGCGTGCGGCGCGCTCGAGGGTGATCCCGCCGCTGGCCTCCAGCGGCACCCGCCCGGCCGTACGTCGTACGGCATCGGTCATCAGCTCATCCGTCATGTTGTCGAGCAGGATCCGCTCCGGCGGCTGGGGCAGCGCCAGGAGGTCGTCGAGCTGTTCGAGCGTCGTCACCTCGACCTCGACCGGCAGGCCGGGGAACTGGCCGCGGATCGCGTCGAGAGCCGGAAGGACTCCCCCGGCGGCGATCACGTGGTTGTCCTTGACCATCGCCATGTCCTGGAGGCTGGTGCGGTGGTTGACGCCACCACCGCAGCGGACGGCGTACTTCTGGAGCGCCCGGAGGCCGGGCAGGGTCTTGCGGGTGTCGAGCACGCGCGTCGGCGAGCCCTCGAGCGCCTCGACCCAGCGGGCGGTGGCGGTGGCGATGCCGGAGAGGTGGCAGGCCAGGTTGAGGGCGGTGCGTTCGGCGACCAGCAGCTGGCGGGTGCGGCCGGAGACGCGCATGACCACGTCGCCCCTCTCGACCCGGGTGCCGTCGGGGAGACGGTCGGTGACTTCCGTGCCGACCATGTAGAAACCGACGGCCGCGACACCGAGGCCGGACACCACGCCCGGCTCGCGAGCCGCGAACACCGCCTCGCCCAGCGCCCCCTCGGAGATCGTGGCCCAGCTCGTCGGGTCGACCCTGGACCGGTCGGGCAGGTCCTCCTCGAATGCGCGTCGGATCGTGTCCCACACGTAGTCGTGGTCGAGTCCCGCGGCGGTCAGCTCGTCGAGCAGCTCGGTGGGCACGTCACTGAGGCTGGTCATGCCGACGCTCCTTCGGTGATGGTGCCGGGGTCCGTCGAGGGGGCGTACGTCCACCTGCTGGCGACAGCGCCGGAGTCCAGCCACGAGTCGATGTGGCCGGCTCGGGAGTCGTCGCGGTCGGGGAAGTCCTCGCGCCAGTGGGAGCCGCGGGTCTCGGTCCGCAGGGCGGCGGCCTCGGCGAGCGCGGTGCTGATCGTGTGCAGGTTGGTGGTCTCCCAGGCGGGCGTGCCCGGAGTGGCGTCGCCGGGCTCGAGGGAGCGGAGGTAGGCGAGCGCCTCGCCCAGCCCCTCGGCATGGCGGAGCACACCGACGCGGGTGGTCATCACGTCCTGCATGCCGCGTCGCCGGTCGCCGGAGATCAGGCCTTCGGGGCGCTCGTCCGCGGTCGGCTCGGACCAGGCGCGCAGCTCGCCGGGCAGCACGTCGGCGATCCGGCGGGAGAAGACCAGTCCCTCCAGCAGCGAGTTGGAGGCCAGCCGGTTGGCGCCATGGACGCCGGAGCACGCCACCTCGCCCGTGGCGTACAGGCCCGGGACCGACGAGCGCCCCCACAGGTCGGTGGCGACACCGCCGGAGGCGTAGTGCTGGGCAGGGGCGACCGGGATCAGGTCGGTGACCGGGTCGACGCCGTGCTCGCGGCAGACCCCGAGGATGGTGGGGAAGCGCCTCTCCCAGAACTCGGCGCCCAGGTGGCGTGCGTCGAGCCACATGTGGGGCCGGCCGGTCTCGAGCATCCGCCGGGTGATCGCCTTGGCCACGACGTCGCGGGGAGCCAGGTCGGCGAGCTCGTGCTGGCCCTGCATGAAGCGCGTGCCCTCGAAGTCGACGAGGAACGCGCCCTCACCGCGTACGGCCTCGGAGATCAGCGGCTGCTGGCCCTGGGAGTCGGGCCCGAGCCACATCACGGTCGGGTGGAACTGCACGAACTCGAGGTCGCGGAGGATCGCCCCGGCGCGCACCGCGACCGCCATCCCGTCGCCGGTCGAGACCGAGGGGTTGGTCGACTGGGAGAAGACCTGGCCCAGACCGCCGGACGCGAGCACGACCGCTCGGCAGTGCACCGCACCGACCCCGTCGTGCTGGCCCTCGCCGAGGACGTGGAGGGTCAGCCCGGCGACCCCGCCGTCAGCCGCCAGGAGCAGGTCGACTGCCAGCGCGTGCTGGATGACCTCGATCTCGGAGGCCCGCTCGACGGCGGCGATGAGGGCGCGCTGGATCTCGGCCCCGGTGGCGTCGCCGCCGGCGTGCGCGATCCGGTCGCGGTGGTGGCCGCCCTCGCGGGTCAGCGACAGCTCGCCGTCGGGGTGGTGGTCGAACTGCGTGCCGAGGGCGATCAGCTCGCGCACCGCTTCGGGACCCTCGTTGACCAGGATCCGCACGGCCTCGACGTCGCACGCGCCGGCACCGGCCACGAGGGTGTCGTGCTCGTGCTGGTCGGGGGTGTCGCCGGGACCCAGGGCGGCCGCGATGCCGCCCTGCGCCCACTGCGTGGACCCGGCGTTGAGCACGTCCTTGGTCACGACGAGCAGGTGCAACGACGGGTCGGCGGCGTGGATGCGCAGCGCCGCGGTGAGCCCGGCGATGCCGGATCCGACGACGACGACGTCGGCGCGGGTCGTCCAGCCGGGGGCGGGGGCGAGGAGTCGACCCGGGACCGGCCGGTGTGCGTTCATCTGGGCAGGCTAGCGATCGATGAAGTCGCCGCGGGTCAGCGACTTGTCGCCGAAGGTCTCGGCCGGGTCGAATCCGGTCGCCATCACGTGGTTGTCGGCATCGACGAAGACGACGTGCGGCTTGAGCTCCCTGGCCTCCGCGGTCTCCATCTGGGCATAGCCGATCAGGATCACCACGTCGCCGGGGTGGACGAGGCGGGCAGCGGCACCGTTGATGCCGATGACGCCCGACCCGCGCTCGCCGGCGATCGTGTACGTCTCCAGCCGGGCGCCGTTGGTGACGTCGACGATGTGCACCAGCTCGCCGGCCAGCAGGTCGGCGGCGTCGAGCAGGTCCTCGTCGACCGTGACCGAGCCGACGTAGTGGAGGTCGGCCTGGGTCACCGTGGCCCGGTGGATCTTGGACTTCATCATCGTGCGCAGCATCAGCTGCTCCCTTCGTTGCTGGTCGAGCCCGCGAGTGCGGTGCCCGCCTGTGGAACCGATCGTTCGAAGACGATGGGCGCGTTGTCGATCAGGCGCGTGGTCCCGATCCTGGCGGCGACCAGGATCCGGCCCTCGCCGGTCTGCGGGGCCTCGCCGAGGTCGGGTGAGGTGAGGGCGACGTAGTCGATCTCGAGGCCCGGCTCGGCCTTGAGGACCGACATCGCGGCCCACCGTGCGGAAGGGACGCCGTACGACGCCCGCGCCTGCGCGGCCGCCAGCGCGCGGCTGAGTGCCACCGCGGCCTGTCGCTGCTCGGCATCGAGATAGCGGTTGCGGCTCGACAGGGCCAGGCCGTCGGCCTCGCGCACGGTCTCCGCACCCACGATCTCGATGCCCATGCAGAGGTCGCGGACCATCCGGCGGATCAGGGTGAGCTGCTGGTAGTCCTTCTGGCCGAAGACCGCGAGGTCGGGACGGACGAGGCCGAAGAGCTTGGCGACCACGGTGAGGACCCCGTCGAAGTGCCCGGGCCGCGACTCCCCGTCGAGGATGTCGGCGAGCCTCCCCGGCGCCACGGTCACCCCGTCGCGGACCGACTCATGGGTGAAGCCGCCGGGGTACATCTCGTCCACGCTCGGCGCGAAGACGACGTCGACGCCCTCGGCGGCGCAGACCTCGAGGTCGGCGTCGAGGGTGCGGGGATAGCGGTCGAGGTCCTCGCCCGGGGCGAACTGCATCGGGTTGACGAAGATGCTGACCACCACCGGTCCGGACGTCGCCGCGCGCGCGGTGCGCATCAGGCTGGCGTGGCCGTCGTGCAGGGCACCCATGGTCGGCACGAAGGCGATCCGCTCTCCGCGCCCGACGGGCGTCGATGAGCAGCGCTGCGAGCTCCTCGCGGGTGTGCGCGAGGACGGGGGCCGAGGTCACCGCTCCTGCTGCTCCATCGAGCGACCGGGGTGGTCGAGCGGAGTCGGGACCCCGTCGAGCACGCGCAGCATCTTGGCGGCGCGGATCGGCAGCAGCCGGCCGTCGGTGACGGCACGGTCGAGGGTGGCGCGCGCCATGGTGACGTACGACGGCAGCGTCTGCGGCGCGTTGGCGACCAGGTCGGCGACGTGGGCGCGGACGGTCTCGACGTCACCGCGGACGATCGGGCCGGTGAGTGCGGCGTCGCCGTGCTCGAGCGCGTTGTCGAGGGCGGCGGTGAGCAGCGGGCGCAGGGTCGCGGCCGGGTCGTCGGCTCCGGCGGCCGACAGGATCTCCATCGCCTCGGTGACGAGCGTGACGAGGTGGTTGGCGCCGTGGGCCAGGCCCGCGTGGTAGAGCGTGCGGCGGTCCTCGGGCACCCACATCGGGCGGCCGCCGAGGTCGGCGACGAGGGACTCGGTGAGCTCGCGGTCGGTGTCGTCGGCCGTGACGCCGAAGACGCAACCCGCCAGCCGCGGCAGGTCGATCGACGTACCGGTGAAGGTCATCGCCGGGTGCATCGCGATGGTGCGGGCACCCACGTCACGGGCGGGCTCGAGCACGGCCAGGCCGTGACGGCCGCTGGTGTGGACGACGACCTGGCCGGCGTGGATCGCACCACTGGCGCTCAGCATCGCGACGACGTTGGGCAGCATGTCGTCGGGAACGGTCAGCAGCAGCAGGTCGCTGGCCCGGGCCGCGTCGCTGGGCTTGGTCATCTCGACGCCGGGCAGCAGCGCCTCGATGCGGCCGCGGGAGGCGTCGGACTCACCGGCAGCGGCCACGATCTCGTGGCCCGCGGCGCGCAGCGCGGCGGCCAGCACGGCACCGACGCGGCCGGCGCCGACCACACCCACACGGAACCCAGCATCGGACTTCGTCATGTCGACCTCTTCGTTTCAGTCCCTCGCGGGTACCGATCTACTCGATCAACATCGAGCCTACGCCCGCGGATTCCGCGGTGGAACCACCTGCGGAGGTGACGCATGCCACGCGAATTCCGACTCATCCCGTGTAGTGCGGAATGGACGGACCAGTTCGCGACCACAACGTCCTGACTACACCGCGGGTCAGGCCGCAGGTGCAGCCGCGCGTGATCCGGGTCGTCGACCACGAACGGCCGCGGAGCGCGGGGCAGCCAGGTGTGGGACACGTGGTCGACCACGTGGACGCCCTCGGGGGCGACGATCTCGACGACGCCCTCCGGCACCTCCCCGTCGTGGAGCGCGTTCCACACCAGCCACTCGCGGCGCTTGCGGCGGTTGCGGATCGACGTCGCGAAGGCCTCGGGGTTGGTCCAGTGGGCGAACTCGTCGCCGTCGAGCCACTTGAGCTCGACGCACAGCCCCTGCGGGAGCGCGAACTGCTCGATCCGGTCGGGCGTCGTGCGGATCTCCCACTCCGGCGCCTTGGCGTAGACGTAGTCCGGGCTCATCGGGAAGCCCCACTCCTCGATGTTGCGCAGGCCGAGGTCGAGGTAGGCCTTCGACTCCGACTCGATGTAGAGCCCGTGGCGCGGGAAGCGGATGACGGCCTCGGCCATCCCGACCTGCCACGACAGGTCGGCCATCGAGACCTCGCCCTCGGTGGTGAGGACCATGTCGCCGTCCCACTTCCACGAGTAGCGGGTGCGGACGTGGGAGAAGCACCAGTTGTAGAAGTAGGCCAGCGAGTGCACCGACCGCTCGTTGACGGCGAGGTGCTCGCCGCCGGCGCGGGCGACCGCGAAGGGGTACTCCTTCAGCGTGAACTTGTGGCCGAGTCCGTGCTCGTCGGCCACGCGCAGGGCCTCCTCGCCGGTGCCGTCGTCGGAGCCGTTGTCGACCAGCAGCACGTGGTCGCAGGCGCGCAGCAGCGGCGGGAGCACGAAGCGCAGGCCGGGTGCCTCGTTCTTGACGCGGAGCACGGCGGTCGCTCCCCGCCGCAGTCCCCCGGGCTGGTTCCACGGCCAGACGATGTCGAAGTCGGTGTGGCCCTCGATGTTGGTCAGTCCGTGACCGGCGCCGATCGGGATCGTCACTGGGCGTCCCGCGGGCGTCTCATGGCCTTGCGCACCCCGCGCCGCAACGACGGCGGGATCGCAGCGCGTACGTCGTGGGGCAGCCGGTCCGACAGCGAGCGGTGCCCCTCCTCCGGCGTACCCTCCGCCAGCGCCCGGCGGCGACCCTGGAGGCGGGCGTGCTCGGCGGTGGAGCGGCTGATCGCCTCGGCCTCCTCGTAGAGGTCGACGTACGACTCGCGCAGCTGGTCGAAGGTCGCGTGCGCGTCGGTCGTGTCGCCGCCCTCGTCGGCGAGCTTGTTGAGCTCCTCCCACGTCTGGCCGGTGAGGTCGTGCAGGCGCTTCGGCAGGCCGAGGTCGTCGAGGGTCGACGGTGACGCGGCGCAGGTTGGGGTCGATGAAGCGGTGGACCTCGCGGATCTGGTCGCTGCGGGTGTGGATGATCGTCTGCAGGTCGAGCGTGTGGCCCATCGCCGTCGTGGTCCTCACCCAGTCGGTGAGCAGGTCCTCGTAGCGCACGAAGACGCGGCCGCCGTCGCCCTCGGCGGGGCGGGTGGCGCGCTCGGTGTGGAGCAGCATGTTGACCCAGCTGGCCGCGAGGTGGGCCGAGCCGAGCTTGTTGGCGTAGTACTTCTGCTTGGAGCCGACGACCTCCGCCGGCGGCCGCAGCATCGTCGCGAAGACCGGCGTCGCGCCCGTACGGATCGCGGCGACGCGCCACAGGCCGAGGAACCAGCTCAGCCGCGGGTCCTTGACGACCAGCTCGGGGTGCTCGGCGAAGTGCGGCTCGAGCCACTCGCTGACCCGGATCCGCGCGGGCTCGCGGCTGCAGATGCGGCCCGTGTCGAACCACGCGGTCGGGCGCGCGTCGCTGACCTGCACCAGCGCCTCGGCCAGCCACTCGTCGTGGACGTCGACGACCCACTGCGGCTCGCTGAAGCCGCGCGGGTTGGAGTCGTCCGGCGGCACCTCGGGCAACGGCACGTGCATGCCCAGCTTGGACACGATGCCGGCCAGGGTGCTCGTGCCGCTGCGTCCGGCGCCGGCGACGAAGAGGACCTTCCGCGGCACTCCGTCGGGGTTGATCTCGTCGATCGCTCTGGCCTGCTCAGTCACGGACGGGAGACTACCGGCGGCTAGAGTCCGGCCGCATGAAGCGGTGGTTTGCTCGGGCGCCCATGGTCGGCGTCGTGATCCCCGCGTGGGGCGTGGAGGACTACCTCGACGACTGCATCCGCTCGCTGCTCGCGCAGACGCACACGCGGTGGGAGGCGGTGATCGTCGACGACGGCTCGGTCGACCGCACCGGCGAGATCGCCGACGAGTGGGCGCGCCGCGACGTCCGGATCAGCGTCGTACACAGCCTCAACGGCGGCCTCGGCGCGGCGCGCAACCTCGGTGCCGGGCAGGTGCGCGGCGACTACCTCGCCTTCCTCGACTCCGACGACGTGCTGCCACCCACGGCGTACGCCGACCTCGTGGGCGCTCTCGAGGACTCGGGGTCCGACTTCGCCACCGGCTCGATCGTGCGCTGGGAGGACGGTGCGCTGACCGAGCCGCCGTGGATGCGACGGCTCCACCAGCCGTTGCGCGGGGCGCGGATCGAGCAGCGACCCGAGGTCCTCGGTGACGTCTTCGCCTGGAACAAGCTGTGGCGTCGGAGCTTCTGGGACGCAGCGGGGCTCTCGTGGCCCGAGGGCGTGCGCTACGAGGACCAGCCGACGACGACGCGGGCCTTCCTGACCGGCACCTTCGACGTGGTCGACGATGTCGTCTACCACTGGCGGATCCGTGCGGGGTCGATCACCCAGACGCGCGCGTCGCTGGAGGACCTGCGCGACCGGTGGGAGACCAAGAGGTCTGCCCTGGCCTCGGTACGGGCCCACGGCTCCGCCGAGGTCGAGGAGGTCTTCGTCGACCGGGTGCTGGCCGGCGACCTGTGGCGCTACTTCCTGCTCGTCCCGGGGGCCAGCGAGGAGTGGTGGCGGCTGCTGCGCGGCGGGGTGCTCGAGCTCTGGGGGCAGCGCTCGCTGGTGCACAGCGGCCTGCCGCCCGTGCACCGGTTGGCGGGCTGGCTGGTCGAGCAGGACCGGCGCGCGGACGTCCACGCGCTCATGGAGTGGGTCGGCACCCTCGACGGGCCGGCCCCGCGCGCGCAGGACATCGCGACCGGGGCCTGGCGGCTCGCCGTACCTCCCTCGGTGCTCGACGAGAGCACGGTGGATCCGGCAGCGCTGGCGCTGCGCCCCCACGAGGTCTGACCCGCCGGCCGCCCGGGTAACTGCCCCACACGAGCACTCCCGCCCCCATCAGTGGGGGCGGGAGCGTCAGGTGGGCAGTTACCCGGAGCCGGCCGGGGACGAGGGGCGGTCAGAGCAGGCCCTCGGCCGCCAGGAACTCCTCGGCGACGACCTCCGGCTTGGCCCGGTCGACCGAGACCTGGCCGTTGAGCTGGGTGAGCTTCTCGGTGGTCAGGGCGGCCATCAGGTCGTTGAGGATGCCCTCGACGTCACCGTGGTCGGCCAGCCACTCCGACGACACCGCCGGGATGAGGTTCTGGGCCGGCTGGATCTGCTTGTCGTCCTCGAGCAGCACGAAGCCCTGCGACTCCAGGGTGCCGTCCGTGGTCGAGGTCAGGCCGAGCTGCGACTCGCCGTCGGCCACCGACTTGAAGACGTCGGCGGACGCGAAGCCCAGCGGCAGGAACTCGGTGACGTCGATCCCGTAGTCCTCGGTGAGGCCCTTGCCGCAGTCGGTGCGGTCGGCGCAGTCCTCGGCGGCCGCCACGACGACCGACATGCCCTCGAGGTCGGAGAGCTTGGTGACGCCCTCGCTCTCGGAGAACTCCTGCGTCACGAAGAACGCGTTGGTGTCGATCGCAGCCGACGGGTCGAGCAGCGTGATGCCCTTGGCCTCGAGCAGGTCGGCGGCGGCGGAGACCGACTCGTCCGCGTCGGGGGTGGTCAGCGGCTCGGCGTCGGGGCCGTTCTCGGTGACGTTGAGGTAGTCGACGATGCCGCCGACGTACTCCGGCACCAGCTGGATCGACTCGGGGAACTGCCCCGCGCCCATGTAGACGTCGCGGGTGCCGACGAGCTGCACCGAGGCGTCGTACCCCTCGTTGTCGAGCAGCAGCTCATACATCGCGGCGACGATCTGCACCTCGCCGAAGTCCTGGCCGGAGATCTTCACCGCGCCCTTGTCACCCCCGCCGCTGGAATCCGAGCCGGTGTCGTCGCTGGCGAGGTCGTCGCCGGCGCACGCCGAGCCGAGCACCACCGTGCTGATCGCGAGCGCGGTGGCTGCCATCCGTCGTAGCTTCATCTCGTTCACCTTCTGTGTCCCGCGGCCGGGTGGCCACGCGTGTCCGGTCCGCTCACGGGGTCGTGGGCAGGGCTTCACTTGTGTCGTACGTCGGTGCTGGGCACCGGGTCGAGCGCTCGCTGTGCGAGCGTCGCGAGCACCTCGAGGATCATCGCCACGGCAGCGACAACCACGGCACCCGCGATTCCCTTCCCGTAGTTGCTGTTGGCGAAGCCGTCGGTGATCAGTCGACCCAGCCCGGGGCCGGCGACGAGCGCCGCGATGGTGGCTGTGGCCCAGACCTGGACCAGCGCCAGTCGTACGCCGCCGGCGATCAGCGGCGTCGCGAGGGGCAGCTCGACCTGCCGGAACTGCTGCCAGCCGGTCATCCCCATCCCGCGTGCGGACTCCTTGACCTCGCCGGCGACCTCGCGGACCGCGACATAGGTGTTGGTGATGATCGGCGGCAGCGCGAAGAGGGTGAGGGCGATCAGGGTCGCGATGCCCGCGCGGCCGAACGGCCCGAAGGTCGCGACACCGGGCCACTCGGCGGTGACCAGCAGGGCCAGCAGCGCGAAGGTGGGGATGGCCCGGCCGACGTTGGAGATGTTGATCGCGAGGAAGCCGCCACGGCCGATGTGCCCCAGCCAGAGCGCCAGCGGCAGCCCGATCGCGATGGCGAGGGCCAGCGCGGTAGCCGTCAGCAGGAGCTGCTGGACGAGGTAGTCGAGGATGCCGCCCGTGCCGGTCCAGTTGGAGGCGGTGGTGAGGTAGTCCCAGACGTCGCCGAACACTCTCATCCGGCCACCCGCGTCCGGGTCCACGGCGTCACCAGACGCTGCCCGACGACGATGAGCACGTCGAGGAGCACCGCGATCGCGACGCACAGCAGGCAGGCGGCCAGGAGCTCGGCCTTGAAGTCGGTGAGCACGCCGTGGGCGATCAGGTTCCCGAGGCCGCCGTAGGCGACGAGCGCGCCCACCGTGGTCAACGCGACCGTGGAGACCGTCGCCACCCGCAGCCCGGCCATCATCACCGGCAGGGCCAGGGGCAGCTCGATCTTCGTCAGCTGGGAGGTCGAGCCGTAGCCCAGGCCGCGGGCCGACTCGCGTACGTCGTCGGGCACCGACCGCAGGCCGTCGAGGATGCTGCGCACCAGGATGGTCAGCGCGTAGAGCGCCAGCCCGATCACCACGGTGGTGGCGGAGATTCCCGTGAACGGCACCAGCAGCGGGAAGAGCGCCAGCGAGGGGACGGTGTAGAGCGCGGTCGAGACGCCGACGATCCCCGTCTCCAGGCGGACGTAGCGCCGCGCGAGAAGGGCGAGCGGGAAGGCCACGACGATGCCCAGGACGACGGCGCTGATGGTGATGAGCAGGTGCTGGACGGTCGCGTCGACCAGCTCGCTGCGGTAGTCGCTGAGGTAGGCGGGGCACCACCAGTCGTTGACCGTCCGGCTGTAGCAGCTGGGCTCAGCAGCAGCCGCCACGAGTAGGGTCACCGCATGGACGCTACCGCCTCGGGGGTCGGCACGACCTCACCCATGACGGCGGACCCCGCCTCCGACACGATGATCCAGCTCACGGGCGTCGGCAAGACCTATCCCGACGGAACCGTGGCCGTGCACGAGCTCGACCTGGACGTCCGTCGCGGCGAGATGGTGTGCCTGGTCGGCCCGTCCGGGTGCGGCAAGTCGACGACGCTCAAGATGATCAACCGGCTCATCGAGCCCACGACCGGCCGCATCTGGCTCGACGGCAAGGACGTCACCGACGTCGATCCCGTGGAGCTGCGTCGCGGCGTCGGCTACGTCATCCAGCAGATCGGCCTCTTCCCCCACCAGCGCATCGAGCAGAACGTGATGACGGTGCCGCTGCTCTACGGCGAGTCGAAGGCGACCGCCCGCGAGCGCGCCCACGAGCTGCTCAGCACCGTCGGCCTCGATCCCGAGCAGTACGCCCGTCGCTACCCGCACGAGCTCTCCGGCGGTCAGCGACAGCGCGTCGGCGTGGCCCGCGCGCTCGCTGCCAACCCGCCGGTGCTCCTGATGGACGAGCCGTTCGGCGCCGTCGACCCGATCGTCCGTGGCCGGCTCCAGGCCGAGTTCCGCCGGCTCCAGGCCGAGCTCGGCAAGACGGTCGTGCTCGTCACCCACGACATCGACGAGGCGATCCGGATGGGCGACCGGGTGGCGGTCTTCGAGACCGGCGGTCGACTCGCCCAGTACGCCACTCCCGCCGAGCTCCTCGCGCACCCGGCCGACGACGGGGTGGCCGACTTCGTCGGCTCCGGTGGCCTGCGGACGCTGACGGTGACCCGGTTGCGCGAGGACCACCTCGAGCCCCTCGACGGCGTCCGCGGCGGCGAGCTCGGCGCGGCGATCGACCTCGACTCCTCGCTGGAGGAGGCTCTCGCCGCGCTCCTGCGCGACGACAAGCCGATGATCGGCGTGAAGAAGGGCGCCCAGTTCGTCGGCGTGCTCACGCCGGCCGGGGTGCACCGCGCGCTGCGGGAGTCGCTGCGCTGAGGCCTCGCCTCAGCGGACGAGAACGTCCCGGTGCCACGACTCGGTGACGTACTTCGTGCCCCAGCCCATCGCGGTGTAGAGGCCATCGGCACCAGTCGGTGAGTCGGCGTCGACCTCGAGTCCGACGCGGTCGCGCCCGCGGCTGGCCGCGTCCGCGATGATCGTGCGCAGCAGGCCGGTGGCGACACCACGGCCGCGCGCGGACTCCAGGACGCCGAGGTAGGAGACGTAGGACCCGGCGGGACCGGTGGTCGACTCGCTCACGGTGCCGACCAGCGCGCCGGCCGCCTCCACCTCGTTGCCGTCCGCCGACACGATCTCGGCCAGCCACCAGTGGTCCCAGCGGTGCCCGGGATCCTCGCGCAGCCGGTGGAGGAACTCGTGGAACGTCTCCTCCGCCGAGTTGAAGTGGTCGGTGAAGGCACCCTCGAGGACGTCGTGGACAGCCCGCAGGTCAGCCTCGTCGGGCATCCCGTCGCCCTGGCGCTCGACGAGCCGGAAGACGACCCCCTTGCGCTCCCACCGGGCCGGGTCCGCCACGAGCTCCGCCTCCTCGGAGATCACCGACCGGGTCATCTGCCACCAGGTGCGGACCTTGCTGAAGCCGGCCGCGGCCAGCCACTCGTGCTGGCGGTCGTCGTCGGCGAAGGCTCCGGTGTCGATCTGCTGGACGTCGAGGCCGCGGGCGCTGCCGACCTCACGGGCCTGGCCCTCGGCCCACGTGAACAGGACGTCGGAGCACCGGCGGCCCAGGTCGTCGGACAGGGTGCGGTCGACGACGTGGACGAAGAGCATCCGACCCTCGGCGCGGTCGTGGACGCTCCCCCACGCCTGGATGCGGCCCTCGGGATCGCGTACGACGAGGTTCTCGCGCATGGCGAGTCCGTGCTCCGAGATCTCGACGAGGACGTCGTCCTCGCCCGACCCGGCCCAGCCACGAGCTGCGCGCTCGTGGGCACGCAGCAGCTCGGTGAGCCTGGCGACCGTGGCCGCGTCGGCACCGTCGGGCGCGTCAGCCGTCCATCCGGCGGGCAGGACGGCGTCCTCGGGCAGGACCTCGGTGGGGTCGCTCTCGAACCGGTTGTCCTCAGGAATCACAGGCCGAGTCTGCCGTACGGCGTGGGTCGCGGCGCGGTCAGGCGCTGCGGTGACCGCGACGCGCGGTGTCGGCACGCATCGCGTCGAGCTCGGCGCGCAGGACGTCGAGCTCGGCCTCGAGCTCGATGACCCGGACGATCGCCTCGGCGGCACGTGTGTCGGCCTCGTCACGACCGTTCTCGGCCACGTCGGCACGACGGGCCTCCTGGCCGCGCTTGAGGGTCTGCTCGGCAGCGTTCTTCTGGGCGCTCGACAGGGCCCGCTCGAGCACGTCGATGGCGTGCTCGCGGTCGGCGATCTTGCGCTTCATGTCGCTCGCGAACACGGCGTTCTCCTCCGTACGTCGCTCCGTCAGGACGCGGAAGTCCTGGGCCTGGGCGGCGCGGTCGCGGGCGGCCTCGCGGCGCGCCTCCATGAGCTCGGAGTGGGTGATGCGGGTCGCGGCGGCACCAGCGAGGAGCGCGACGACCGCGGCGACGGTCACGAGGACCGAGGAGCCGGAGGCGATCGCGCCGATCACGAGCAGGGCGGCGACGACGAGGAGACCGGCGGCGACCATCAGGCGGGTGCTGCGCTGACGACGACGGGCGGCCGTACGGGACACCTGTGACTGCTGTGACTGCTGGGAAGACATGGGGCCATGCTAGGGCCGCGTGTCGCTCCCATCGGTGCGACACGCACGCTCGAGCACCAGCGAGGCGACCGTCACCACGCCCGCTCCGAAGGCCGCCACCACCGCGCGCAGGATCCACTGGTCGGCCCGCTGGGACGGGTCGTCGAGCCAGCTCACGGCGTACCCGACGTAGCCGGCGGCCACCAGCGTGCCGCCGAGGGCGCAGGCGCGGGCCAGGACCAGCCGGTTCACCGCACGCTGCGGCTCGAGCCACTCACCGCGTACCTGCACGGTCAACCACGTCTGCCAGGCCAGGAACGACATGATCGCGCCGACCAGCACCAACGCCAGCGACTGCGTCCACGAGACGAGCGGCGGGTGGCCGGTCAGCCGCTCCACGACCAGGTGGCTGGCCCAGCCGCCGGCGAGCCCGGAGACGGCTGCGATGGTCAGCGCGCGCCCCGTCGTGGGCCGCAGGGAGCCGCGTCGGGGCGGGGGTTGCTCCTGCTCGGCCGGGTCGGGCTCGCTCACTCGGCCTCGAGCGTGAGGTCCTCGCGCTTGCGGACGGAGGTGGCGTCGGTGGCGCCGAGCAGGTCGGAGATCGGTCCCAGCTCGGGGAAGACGGCGTCGGGCTCCAGGTCGTGCCACGGCTGCAGGACGAAGGCGCGCTCGTGGGCGCGCGGGTGCGGCAGGCGCAGGAAGTCCTCGTTGGAGCGACGATCCCCCACCACGATCAGGTCCACGTCGAGGGTGCGCGGGGCGTTGCGCACCTCGCTGCGCTCGCGCTCGAACGCGTCCTCGATCGCCAGGGCCCGCTCCATCAGGCGCGCGGCCGGAAGCGTGGTGTCGGCCAGCACGACGGCGTTGAGGAAGGGCCCGGCGTCCTCCGGGGAGTCGACCGCGTCGGTCTCGTAGACCGGCGAGACGCCGGTGACGAAGAAGTCGGGGGTGTCGGCCAGTGCGTCGACTGCGCCCTGCAGGGCGGCGAACCGCTCGCCCAGGTTGGATCCCAGGGCCACGACCACCCGGCGGATCGGGTGCATCTCCCCGGTGAGGGAGTCGGTGTCCACGATGTAGGGGTTGGGTGACTCAGTCATGGGCAGGGCCTCGCGTTCTGGTGATCGTCAGCGCGACATCCGAGTACGTCGCGTCGATGGGTGCATCAGGTTTGTGGAGCGTGACTCGCGCCCATTCAACACGACGGTCCGTGAGACACACATCGGCGATCCGCTGCACGACCGTCTCGATCAGGTCAACCGGGTCGCGTTCGACGGCGGCCTTGACATCGAGGGCCAGGCTGCCGTAGTTGACGGTGTCCTCGAGGTCGTCGGAGGCGGCCGCGGCGCGGGTGTCGAAACCGAGGACGAGGTCGACCAGGAAGACCTGGCCCTCGCGCTTCTCGAAGTCGAAGACGCCGTGGTGGGCGAAGCACTCGATGCCGGTGACGGCGAGCTCGTCATGAGCCGGGTCGAAGGGCTGGTAGGTCGTTCGGTCGGCGTTCACGGCCGCCATCATTCCGTGCGCCACGACAGCCAGGACGCGGCCCCCTGCGGTCGGGCGGACATCGCGGCCACGACCCGCAGGGCATCTGCGGTCGCTCCGACGTCGTGCACGCGCAGGACAGCCACACCCCGCTGGGCCAGCAGCGCCACCAGCGCCACGTGGGCGTGCTCCCGCTCTCCCACCGGGCGCGGCTCGCCGTCCTCGGCCAGCAGCGCCCCCAGGAAGGACTTCCGGCTCGCGCCGACCAGCAGCGGGCAGCCCAGGCCGTCGAGCACGTCCAGACAGGCGAGCAGCTCCCAGTTGTGGGCGGCAACCTTGGCGAAGCCCAGACCGGGGTCGAGGAGCAACCGGTCGCGATCGATGCCGGCCGCCTCGCACGCGTCGCGGCGGGCGCCGAGCTCCCGGCGTACGGTCTCCACGACGCCGTCGGGATAGTCGGTGAGGTCGGCCATCCGGTCGCTGTGTCCACGCCAGTGCATGGCGACGTAGTGGGCGTCGGAGTCGGCGACGACCTCGAGCATCCGGGGGTCGGCCAGACCACCTGAGACGTCGTTGACCATTCGGGCGCCGGCCTCGAGCGCGGCCGCGGCGACCTCGGACCGCATGGTGTCGACCGACACGACGGCTCCCGTCCGTGCCAGCTCGCGGATGACCGGCACGACCCGGTCCAGCTCCTCGGCGACCAGGGGCCGCGTCGCGCCGGGGCGCGTGGACTCGCCCCCGATGTCGATGATGTCGGCGCCCCGGGCCAGGAGGTCGAGCCCGTGGGCGACCGCGGCAGCCGGTCGAGGCGTGGAGCCCGCCGTCGGAGAACGAGTCGGGGGTGACGTTGACGATCCCCATGATGTGGGGAAGGGCGGGGCGGGAGCCCTCGATCACCTGGTGCCCGAGAGGATCAGCGACATCGCCTCGGCGCGCGTGGCCTGGTTGGTCAGCATGGCGCCGCGTACGGCCGAGGTGATGGTGCGGGCACCGGCCTTGCGGACGCCGCGCATGGTCATGCAGAGGTGCTCGGCCTCGATGACCACGATGACCCCGCGGGCCTCGAGGATCTCCATCAGGGAGTCGGCGACCTGCGTGGTCAGCCGCTCCTGCACCTGCGGGCGCTTGGAGTAGACGTCGACGAGACGGGCCAGCTTGGACAGGCCGGTGATCTTGCCGGACTCGGCAGGGAGGTAGCCGACGTGCGCGACGCCGGTGAACGGCACCAGGTGGTGCTCGCACATCGACCACAGCTCGATGTCGCGCACGAGCACCAGCTCGTCGTGGCCGATGTCGAAGGTCGTGGTCAGCACGTCGTGCGCCGTCTGGCGCAGGCCCTGGGTCAGCTCGGCGTAGGCCCGGGCGACGCGCGCCGGGGTCTCGAGGAGGCCCTCACGGGCGGGGTCCTCCCCCATCGCCGCGAGCAGCTCGCGCACGGCCGCCTCGGCCCGCGCAGGTCGAACTCGGGGATCTCGGCAGGGTCGCGATCCGGCGCGGCGATGGGGTTGGTCACGACTGGCTCGACGCTGTCGGCGGAACCGGGGGCTCCCCGGGCCCGACGATGGGCCCGCCGTGCACGTCGCCACCGGCCGACGGCGGCGTCAGGATCGCGCCGCCCCCCGGCTCCTCGGGCACGGAGTTGGCGTGGACGCGGTCGCGGATCTCCTGGGGGATGTCGACCGGCGGGATCGTCGAGGCGATGCGCTCGGGCGACCCGGTCCACGACGGGCGCTCCGGGCTCCGGCGCAGCGGCACGAAGATCTCCGCGATCTGGGCCTTGTCGAGCGTCTCCTTGTCGAGCAGCGCCAGCACCAGTGAGTCGAGGACGTCGCGGTTCTCGTCGAGGATCTCGAAGGCCTCCTGGTGGGCGTGGCCCAGCAGCTTCTTGATCTCCCCGTCGACCGCGGCGGCCGTCTCCTCGGAGTAGTTGCGCGTGTGGCCCATGTCGCGGCCCAGGAAGGGCTCGGAGTTGCTGTCGCCCAGCTTGACCGCGCCGAGGCGCTCGGTCATGCCGTACTGGGTGACCATCGCCCGCGCCAGACCGGTCGCCTTCTCGATGTCGTTGCCGGCACCCGAGGTCACGTCGTGGAAGATCAGCGCCTCGGCGGCCATGCCACCGAGCATGTAGGCGAGGCTGTCGAGCATCTCCGAGCGGGTCTGGGAGTACTTGTCGCGGTCGGGCAGGACCATCGTGTAGCCCAGCGCGCGACCGCGCGGCAGGATCGTCACCTTGTGCACCGGGTCGGTGCCGGGCAGCGCCGCAGCCACCAGCGCGTGGCCACCCTCGTGGTAGGCCGTGATGAGCTTCTCGCGCTCGCTCATCAGTCGCGTACGACGCTGTGGACCCGCGATGACGCGGTCGATCGCCTCGTCGAGGGCCACGTTGTCGATCAGCTTGCCGTTGGTGCGGGCGGTGAGCAGCGCGGCCTCGTTGAGCACGTTGGCCAGGTCGGCACCGGTGAAGCCGGGGGTGCGACGCGCCACGCTGAGCAGGTCGATGTCGGGTGCGATCGGCTTGCCGCGCGAGTGCACCTTGAGGATCATGTGGCGGCCGTTGAGGTCGGGAGCATCGACCTGGATCTGGCGGTCGAAGCGACCCGGGCGCAGGAGCGCGGGGTCGAGCACGTCGGGCCGGTTGGTGGCCGCGATGAGGATGACCCCGCCGCGGACGTCGAAGCCGTCCATCTCGACGAGCAGCTGGTTGAGCGTCTGCTCGCGCTCGTCGTGCCCGCCGCCCATGCCGGCGCCGCGGTGGCGACCGACGGCGTCGATCTCGTCGATGAAGACGATCGCCGGGGCGTTCTCCTTGGCCTGCTCGAAGAGGTCGCGGACGCGGCTCGCGCCGACGCCCACGAACATCTCGACGAAGTCCGAGCCGGAGATGGAGTAGAACGGCACGCCGGCCTCGCCGGCCACGGCACGCGCGAGGAGGGTCTTGCCGGTGCCGGGCGGGCCGTAGAGCAGCACGCCCTTGGGGATCTTGGCGCCGACGGCCTGGAACTTGGCGGGCTCCTGGAGGAACTCCTTGATCTCGCCGAGCTCCTCGATCGCCTCTTCGCAGCCGGCGACGTCGCCGAACGTCGTCTTCGGCATGTCCTTGGTGATCAGCTTGGCCTTGGACTTGGCGAACTGCATGACGCCGCGGCCGCCGCCCTGCGCCTGGTTCATCAAGAAGATGAAGAGCAGGATGATCAGCGCGAAGGGCAGCAGGGTCGCCAGCAGCGAGCCGAGGAAGCTGGGCTGGGGGAACTCGGAGTTGGACGTCTCGATCGTGCCCTCGTCGATCTGCTCGAAGACCTGCGCGAGCAGCGTCTCCTGCTGGCCGTCGATGTAGTGGGTGACGACTTCGTCGCCGTCCTCACGCACGCCGTCGTCGAGGGTCGCCGTGATCTCCTGGTCCACCCCGTTGAACACGATTTCCTTGACCTCGCCCGCGGCGATGTACTCGGACAACCGTGAGGTCTCGATCTCGTCGGAGCCGTCGTTGGGCGCGAGGAACTGGATCGCCAGCAGCACCGCGAAGGCGGACAGGACGATCCACAGCCAGGGACCCTTGAATAAGCGCTTCACAGGCAACTTTCACCGGTTCGGGAGTTGAGGGCGCGACGCTACACGTCGCTCGTGAGCCCATTGTTTCAGGCGGGGTGAAGCGAGAGACGATCCTGTCCGCCCCTGATCAGGAGTAGACGTGGGGTGCGAGAGTCCCGATGTCGCGCAGATTTCGGTAGCGCTCGCGGTAGTCCAGGCCGTAGCCGACGACGAACTCGTTGGGGATGTCCCAGCCGATGTACTTCGGCTCGACGGGCATCGCCAGGGCCTCCGGCTTGCGCAGCAGGGTGGCGATCTCGACGCTCGCGGGGCTCCGGCTGCCGAGGTTGTTGACCAGCCAGCTGAGCGTCAGGCCGGTGTCGATGATCTCGTCGACGATCAGCACGTGGCGGCCCGAGATGTCGGTGTCGAGGTCCTTGAGGATCCGCACGACTCCGCTCGACTTGGTGCCCGAGCCGTAGGAGCTGACGGCCATCCAGTCCATCTCCAGGTGTCGCGGCATCGCCCGCGACAGGTCGGCCATGACCATGACCGCACCGCGGAGCACGCCGACCATGAGCAGGTCGCGGCCCTCGTAGTCCTCGGTGATCTGGTCGGCCATCTCGCCCAGTCGCTGCTGGATCTGCGCCTCGGTGAAGAGGATGTTGACGAGGTCGTTCTCCATGTGGGACGAGTCCATGGCGGCAGCCTAGGGCTTCCGGCGCCGGTGGTCGCCACCGTCAGGGCGACTCGAAGACCAGCACCCCGTCGCGACGGATCGCGCGCAACGGGCCGGGGAGGTCGATCCAGCGCTGGCCACGCCACCCGACGAGCAGCTTGTCGACCTCGAGCACGTGGGCGCGGGTGAGCTCGGCCGGTGGCGCGCCCGCCTCCAGGGCGACGCGGTGGATCACGCGCTGCCGCAGCGAGGGACGGGCGGAGGCCAGCTCCGCGACGTCCAGGCCCTCGGGCCGGCGCGCGGCCTGCAGGAGGCCGTCGGCCAGCTCGTCGAGCAGGAGCGTGTCCTCGCGCAGCTGGTCGGCCGTGCGGGCCAGCGCCTCGGCGATGCCCGGCCCGAGCTCGGCCTCGAGGAGGGGCAGGACGGTGCGACGTACCCGGACACGCGTGAAGGAGGGGTCGTCGTTGTGCGGGTCGTCCCAGAACGCCAGGCCCTCGACCTGGCAGGCGGTGACGGTGTCGTCACGGCGTACGTCGAGCAGCGGGCGCGCGAAGACGCCGAAGCCGCGCCGCATGCCGGACAGCGACCGGCCGCCGGAGCCGCGGGTCAGTCCGAGGACGACCGTCTCGGCCTGGTCGTCGAGGGTGTGACCGAGCAGCACGGCGCGGGCACCGACACGCTGCGCGACCTCCTCCAGCACGGCGTACCTCGCCTCGCGGGCCGCGGCCTCGGGGCCCAGGCCCGAGGCACCGTCGACCTGGACGCGCGCGGTCAGCGTCTCGTCGACGCCCATCGCGGCGAGCTGCGACACGACCCGGTCGGCCTGCTCGGCCGACCCGGGCTGGAGACCGTGGTCGACGGTCACGCCGAGGACCCTCAGTCCGAGCTTGTGCCCCTCGAACACCGCGGCCGAGGCCAGCGCCAGCGAGTCGGCGCCGCCACTGCAGGCGACGACGACCACGTCGCCGGGCTCGAACGCCGCCAGCGTGGAGCGGACCGGCAGCCGGACCGCGGCGATCGAGGGGTGCAGCGTCACAGCACCCGGGCGATCCACGCAGACGGGTCTTCGATCTCGGCCCTGGACGGCAGGGTCTCCGGGCCGGTCCAGATGGTGTTGAAGTCGGCCATGCCGACCTTGTCGACGACGTGGTTCACGAACTTCGCTCCGTCGCGGTACTGCGCCATCTTGGCGTCGAGGCCGAGGACCTTGCGCAGCAGCTTGTCGAGGCTGCCGACGCCCTTGCGGCGCTCGTTGAACTTCGCGCGGATCGTCTCCACGGAGGGGATGACGGACGGACCGACCCCGTCCATGACGACGTCGGCGTGACCCTCCAGCAGCGACATCACACCGGTGATCCGGTCGAGGACGGCCTTCTGCTCGGGCGTGGACAGGACGTCGAGCATGCTGCCGCCCTCGCCGCGGATCGACCCGGCCGCGTGGCGCAGGTTGTCGAAGAGGGCGCGCGGCTCGATCGTGTCGACCAGGACGTTCATCTGCTCGCGGAGGTGGTCACGCATCCACGGGTTGGCCGTGAACTGCACGCGGTGCGTCTCCTCGTGCAGGCAGACCCAGAGCCGGAAGTCACGCGGGTCGACGCGGAGCTCGCGCTCGACGTGGACGATGTTGGGCGCGACCAGCAGCAGCCGGCCGGCGGGGTCGTGGAACGGGTCGAACTGGCCGAGCACCTTGGTGCCCAGGAAGCCGAGCATCAGCCCGACCTCGGCGCCCGTCACCCGGGAGCCGACCGCGGCCGAGACGCCGGACGGCGTGCCCTTCTTCTCGGTCACCTTGTCGAAGAGCGGGGCCATCAGGACGGAGAAGCTGGACGCGTTGGCCTGGATCCAGCCGGGTCGGTCCACGACCAGCACGGGCGCGGTGCCGTCCGGGGCGTCGAGGCCGGTGAACTCCCGGACGAGCGGGGTGGACGCGTTGGCGTGCTCGCGAAGCTCGACGACCGCCGCGCCGGCCTCCTCGGAGGAGACGTCGGGGCCCGGCCCGGCGATCCGTGAGCCCAGGGTCACCGCGAGGTCCCAGTCGACCAGATTGTTCATGCGCCGACCCTAGCCGGGGACGACGAACGGGGCGCCGGTCAGCCAACGACGGGCGCCGAGCAGCGACAGGCGGCCAGGGAGGCGGCCAGCCGGTCGATCGCCTCCTGGGCGTCCACCTTGTCGTCGAGTGGTGCCTTGTCAGCCGCGACCACGAACACCATCGGGCCACCGTCCCGACCGACGACCGTGCCGGCGAGCGCATGCACCCCGCTCAGCGTCCCGGTCTTGGCGCGCACCAGCCCGCGCGCCTCGGGCGGGTCGCCGTCGAAGCGGTAGGTCAGCGACCCGCTGAACCCCGCCACCGGCAGGCCGCTGATCAGGCTGCGCATCCGCTCCCCGTCCGGGCCGGCCGCGTGCTGCAGCAGCCCCAGCACCAGCGATGGTGGTGATCCGGTTGCGCCGCGACAGGCCGGATCCGTCGTACAGCTCGGCGGTGGAGACATCGATGCCGAGCCCGCGGAGGCTCTCGAGGACGCCCGCGGCGCCGGCCTCGAAGGACCCCACGCCCGTGGCCGCGATCCCGACCTGGTGGCCGACCACCTCGGCACCCTCGTTGTCGCTGACGTCGAGGATCCGCTCCGCGATGTCGGCGAGCGGGGCGCTGTCGGCGGCGGCCAGCTCCGCCGACCCGGGTCGTACGACGACCCGCTCGGGGTTGCCGACCACCTTCAGCCCCGCCTGCGCGAGCCCGGCTGCGAACGCCTGGGCGGCGGCGAGGGAGGGATCGGCGGACCGGTCGAACCCGTCCTGCTCCCGGCCGCCGTCGACCATGAGCGCGGTGATCGGGCTGACGATGTCGTCGGGGACGTAGTCGCGGCGCCAGGCCGGGTTGTCGGTCGGACCGGTGAAGAGGCTGTCGTCGAACCTCACCCGTACGCGGCCGCGCCCGCCGAGGGCCTGCGCCGTGGTGAAGGCCAGCGAGGTGACGTCGACCCGCGGCGGATAGACGACGGCCGCCTCGTCGGGGGCGGCCGGCCTGCTGGCGAGGTAGGGGTCTCCGCCGCCGACGAGGACGACCTCGCGCGGCGTCGTACCGCTCACGACACGGGTGGTGAAGCGGTGCTCGGGGCCGAGCCGGTCGAGGGCGGCGCCGAGGGTGAGGAGCTTGGTGACCGAGGCCGGGAGGAACCGGCCGTCACCGGACGTCCAGACGTCCGGGGTGCCGCTCAGGTCGTCGACGGCCGCGACCACGTGACGGCCGAGGTCGGGATCGGCGAGGCCGGCGGCCAGGGCGGCGCCGACCTTGTCCGGGGCGATCTGGCGGGTGGTGTCGAGGGGTTCCTCGTCGGGCGTCGGGACGATCCAGTCCGGCAGGTCGAGCCCGGCCGGTGGCGCCACCGCCTCGGGCTCGGTGACCGGGTCGGCCGCCAGCCATGGGAGGTAGCGCTGGCCGAGCTCGAAGCGGTAGGCGGCCAGCCCGGAGGCGAGGAGCACGAGGACCAGGAGGGTGGGCACCCAGTGGCGTGCCTCACGTCCCCGACGTTTTGACCCTGTCGCTTCGCGCATCGGGGTCATTGTGCGCGAGACTGCCCCCAGGACTTCGCGTCGGGCTCCCGCCGGGCGCTGCGAGATGGCCCGATGACGTGCCGGAGAAGGTGGAGGAAGACGTGCTGACGTTCGACGTGCTGGTGGAGATCCCCAAGGGTGAGCGCAACAAGTACGAGGTCGACCACGAGACCGGGCGCATCCGCCTGGACCGCATGCTCTTCACGTCGACCGCCTACCCCGCCGACTACGGCTTCATCGAGAACACCCTCGGCCAGGACGGCGACCCGCTCGACGCGCTCGTCATCCTCCAGCAGCCGACCTTCCCGGGCTGCCTCATCGAGTGCCGCGCCATCGGCATGTTCCGGATGACCGACGAGGCCGGCGGCGACGACAAGGTCCTGTGCGTCCCGTCGCACGACCCGCGCCTGGAGCACCTGCGCGACATCAACCACGTCTCCAAGTACGACCGGCTCGAGATCCAGCACTTCTTCGAGGTCTACAAGGACCTCGAGCCCGGCAAGTCCGTCGAGGGCGCTGACTGGGTCGGCCGCGTCGAGGCCGAGGCGGAGGTCCACGCCTCCTTCGCGCGCTTCAAGACCGAGGGCCACGGCAACGACCTCGACAACATCGCCGACGAGAGCCTCGGCGAGGACGCCTGAGGCTGCGCCCGCTGTAACGCCGGGTTACTGCTTGTTCTACCCCCGCTGCAGCATGGGTGGAACAGGCTGTAACCCGGCGTTACATCCGCGCGTCCGACAGCGCCTCCGCGCTCGCTCAGAGCGAGGCCAGGAAGGCCTCGACCGCCCGCGCGACCTCGAGGTGGATCTCGGCGGTGCGTACGGCGTCGCCGGTGCCCATCCCGTGGTCGGCGTCGGCGACCTCCAGCACGTCGCAGCCCGGCGTCGGCCAGCTCGCGCGCGACCGCGGCGTCCCAGAGCTCGTCGGCCAGACCACCGACGAGGAGCTGACGTCCGGCGTTGGCCGCGATCCCCTCGGCGACCGCAGCATCCACGAGCAGCGGGGTGAACCAGATCGCGTCGAGCCCACGCTCTGCGGCGTACGACGCTGCGCGGGTGCCGAGCGACTTGCCGACGACCAGCACGTGGTCGGCGCGCTCCTCGGCGAGCGCGACCTCGACGTGCCGGCGTACCCAGTGCTCGGGGTCCTCGTCGCCGCGGGTCGTGCTGTCCCACCAGAGCTGCTGCACCGTGAAGCCGTGCTGGAGCAGGGCCTGGCGGGCGAAGTCGAGGAGCGGCGCGGAGGGCGGGTAGGCCCGGCCGGGGGCGACGAGCGCCAGTCCGCGACTCCTACCGGACGGTTCCCACCGGGACGGCAGCCCTCCGAAGGTCATCGCGACCCACCGCGGATCGCGCGGAAGTAGCCCAGGGCACCGTGGAGGGACAGGTCGACCTCGGAGCACCCGGCATCCAGCAGCCAGGCGCGGGCCTCACCGGACGTGCACATCGGGCCGAGGACGCCCGCCCGGGTGCCGATCCGGCGCAGCGGCGCGTAGCGCGGCCCGGTGTCGGTGAAGAGCGAGCTGCCGGAGATCACCCCGCCGGGGGCGAGCACACGCACCATCTCGCCGATCGCCCGACGCGGGTCCGGGAAGCAGTGCAGCCCGGTGAAGGAGACGACGAGGTCGAAGGTGCCGTCGTCGAAGGGCAGGTCGCCGACGTCGGCCACGGTCGGGGTCACCTGGTCGGCGACACCGAGCCGGGACGCGGTGGCCCGCGCCCGGTCGAGCATGGTGGTGGAGATGTCGGCGGCGACGAAGTCGACCCCCTGTCCGGGTCGCAGGCCGCGCAGCGCCACGCCCGACCCGGTCGGGATGTCGAGGACCCGGGCCCCCGCGGGCAGGGTCCCGATCTCGGCCGCCGCCTCGTGCAGCAGCGCCAGGTCGCTGCCCATGCCCACGCGCCACGCCGTACGGCCGACGTGCCCGGAGTCGACGAGCCAGGGGTAGACGTAGGACCACAGCGGGTCCTCGCTCCAGCCACCGAACCCGGGGAGCCTCACCAGAGCAGCTCCGGGCTGCGCAGCATCGCGTCGGGCACGCCGAACCCGTCGACCAGGTCCACCGCGATCGGCCGGATCTTGCGGCACAGGCCGCTGACCTCGCGGCTGATGGCCTTCGAGCGCGCGCTGGACAGCCGGCCGTGCTCCATGAACCAGGCCCGGTCGGCCTCGATCGTGGTGAGGGCGTAGAGGTCGCAGAGCAGGTTGAGGGCCACCTTGGTGTCGCCGTCCGGGACGGTCGCGACCTTGGCGACGAACGCCTCGAGGACGAGCCGCTCGGTGTGGGCGCGGGCGGTGGCGATGACGTGGTCCTGGACCCGGGAGAAGACGGCACCGGGATTCATCCCGCTGTCGATGCCGCGCTTGAGCCGACGGGCGACGCCGCCGAGCATGTGCTCCTCGCGGAAACGCAGCATCGCGAGCTGGTAGTTGGGATCGAGCAGCCCGGCCTCCTGGTCCCAGTCGTCGCCACCGGGCAGCAGGTCGCGGATCGACTGGAAGAGCTTGTGCACCGCCGTCCGCTCGACGACGGTCTCGACCGCCACACCGGCGACGAAGCGGACCATGCCGAACTGGTCCATGTCCTCGAACTCGCTGGAGTAGTCGGTCAGCAGCCCCTTGGCCACCAGCTGCAGCAGGACGTGGTTGTCGCCCTCGAAGGTGGTGAACACGTCCGTGTCGGCCTTGAGGGCGGTGAAGCGGTTCTCGCTGAGGTAGCCCGCCCCGCCGCACGCCTCGCGGCACTCCTGGATGGCGCGCGTGGCGTGCCAGGTGCCGAGCGCCTTGGTGCCGGCGGCGCGCGCCTCCAGCATCCGCCGCGCCTGCTCGTCGGTGGTCAGCCCGGAGAAGACGTCGTGCAGCTGCCCGGCGACGACCTCCTGGGCGAAGTGCAGGGCGTAGTTCTCGGCGATGAGGGGGAACAGGCGCCGCTGGTGCATGCCGTAGTCGAGGAGAAGCTCCTCCTCGTCGGTGCTGCTCGCCTCGAACTGCCGACGGCGATCGGCGTAGCGGGTGGCGATGGTCAGCGCGACCTTGGCCGCGTTGATGCCGGCGCCGCCGACGCAGACCCGGCCCTGCACGAGGGTTCCGAGCATCGTGAAGAAGCGCCGGTTGGGGTTGTCGATGGGTGAGAGGTAGCGCCCCTCGGGTGTCACCTCGGCGAACTGGTTCAGCAGCGCCGTGCGCGGCACCCGGAGACCGTCGAACCAGATGCGTCCGTTGTCGACGCCGTCGAGGCCCATCTTGTCGCCGCAGTCCTCGATGCGTACGCCGTCCACGACCGCACCGTCGCGGCGGATCTGGACGACGAAGGCGTGCACCCCGTGGGACTCCCCGTCGACCTCGAGCTGGGCGAAGACGGCCGCGAGCTCGGCATGGGCGGCGGCGTTGCCGATGTAGTCCTTGCGGCTGGCGTCGTCGGGAGTCGTGATGACGAACTCCTCGGTCTCCGCGTCGTAGCGCGCAACCGTGCCGAGCGCCTGCACGTTGGACCCGTGGCCGGTCTCGGTCATGGCGAAGCAGCCCATGGTCCGCCCGGAGATGAGGTCGGCGAGGTAGAGGTCGTGGTGGGTCTTGGTGCCGAGCTGGAGGATGGCGCCGCCGAACAGGCCGAACTGCACGCCGACCTTCACCAGCACCGACAGGTCGCCGAAGGCGAGCGTCTCGAAGGCCGCCAGCGACGCGCCGATGTCTCCGCCGCCGCCGTACTCCTCGGGGAAGCCCATGCCGGTCTGGCCGGTGCCCGCCATCTGCACCACGACGTCCTTGACGCGCTCGCGGAAGTCCGCGCGGGTCATCTCCTCGGCGTCCTCGAGGATCTGGGCGTGCTCGACGAGGTTGTCGCGCACCAGCTGGCGCACCTCGCGGTAGCGGCCGTCCAGCAGCGCTGTCAGCTCCGCGACATCGACCTCCGGGGTGCGGAATGCCTGCTGGTCGAGGGGCGGTGACGCCTGGTCAGTGGCCATGGCCAAACCGTACCCACGTCGCGATAGGTTCGCTGCGATGAACGCCACCCCCGACACCATGGCCTACAGCTTCGCCATCGTCGGCGTGCAGAAGGGCGGCACCTCGACGCTCGCGGTGACGCTCAACCAGCATCCGCTGGTGTGCCAGCCCCCGACCAAGGAGGCGCACCACTTCGACGACGAGTCGATCGACTGGAGCTCCCCCGACCGCAACGTGTCGTACGTCGCCCCGCGCCGGGCGCCGATCCACCGGATGGTCGGGGACGCCACCCCGACCTACCTCTACTGGCCGCACGCCCTCGAGCGGATGCAGGCGTTCAACCCGGACATGCCGTTGATCGCGGTCTTCCGCGACCCGATCGAACGGCTCTTCTCCCACTGGGTGATGCTGCGCTCACGCAACCTCGCCTGGCCGGACTGGCCCGACTTCCTCACCGAGTGGCCGCACACCTCGCTGCCCGACGAGGTGCCCACCGACGTACGCACCATGCGCTGGCGGCACATGACCGGCCTGGCGCGCGGGTTCTACGGCGAGCAGCTGCAGCGCGGCTTCGAGCTCTTCGGCCGCGAGCAGTGGCTGCTGCTGGAGCTGCGCGCGATGCTCGGCGACTTCGAGCCGACGGTCCACCGCACCACCGACTTCCTGGGCCTGCCCCGCTTCGAGCGGGTGCCGCCGCTGAGGAACTGGCACGCCGGCGCCGACCAGATCCCCGGTACGCCGCCGACCGTGGCCGACCTGACCCGGCTGGCCGACCTCTATGCCGCCGACCTCGCCGTCTTCGAGGAGCTCTCCGGCATCGACACCGCGCACTGGTCGACCCGGCGCATCCTCGACGGGACGCTCGACCCGGCCGAGCTGGCGGCGAAGCTCGCGCTGCGGGTCGCGCCGGCGTGAATCAGGGGCGGGCGAAGAAGTTCGGTGCCCGCCAGTAGTACATCGACTCCTGGCCCACGTTCCGCCCGGTGCGCGGGGCGTGGATGATCTGGCCGTCGCCGACGTAGATGGCGACGTGGTAGATCGAGCTCGCGTTGCTCGACGAGCCCCAGAAGACCAGGTCTCCCGGCTGGAGGTCGGCGGCGGTGATGCGGGTGGACTGGGTGTACTGCGCGACCGAGTAGTGCGGGAGCGACGTGCCGCCGGCGGCCCACGCGGCCGCCGTCAGGCCGGAGCAGTCCCACGAGCTCGGGCCGCTGGCGCCGTAGCGGTAGGGCTTGCCGATCTGCGCGGCGGCGAAGGCGATCGCGGCGGCAGCGTCCCCGGTCGTCGGCGGTCGGGGTCGGGGTCGGGGTCGGGGTGGGGTCGGGGTCGGCGTGGGGGTGGGTGTCGGCGTGGGGGTGGCCGTCGGCGTCGCGGTGGGGGTCGGCGTCGGGGTCGGCGGTCGGGGTCGGCGGTCGGCGTCGGTGTCGGCGTCGGGGTCGGCGTCGGCGTCGGCGTCGGCTTGGTCGTCGGGGTCGGCGGTCGGCGTGGGCGTCGGTGTCGACTGCGCCTGCTCGGCCTGCGCCTGTGCCTGCGCCTCGCTGCGCCTGTGCCTCTGCCTCGGCTGCGCCGCCTGCGGCCTGCGGCCTGCGCCGCTGCTTCCGCGGCGGCCTGGGCTGCCGCCTCGGCGGCGGCCTGGGCGCGCGGCCGCGGCGGCCTCGGCTGCGGCCTCCTCGAGGGCGGACTGGCGCTTCTCGGCGAGGCGGACGCTGATGCCCTCCAGCTCGGCGAGCTCGGCGATCAACGCGGTCTTGGTGGCGGCGATCGCCTCGGCCTGCGGCTCCGGCATCGGCCTGGGCCGCTGCAGCAGCGGCGTGCGCGGCGTCGGCCTCCTCGGCTGCGGCGGCTGGCCCGCTCCAGGGCGTCGCTCGCCGGCGACGGCGGTGACGTCGGCGATGGTCGCGGACGCGGTGTAGGCGTCGTACTGGCCGTCGAGTGCCTGCGAGGCGTTGCCCATCGTGATGGAGCGGTCGATGAGCGTCTCGATGCCGTCGGCCTCGACGATGGCCGAGAGCCCCTGGACCTGCGAGTTCTCCTCGTAGGACTTCACGACGGTGCTGGCGTAGAGGTCGCGCTGCGCCTCCACGTCGTCGCGGGCGGCGTCGGCCGCGGCCTGCGCCTCGCGCGCCTCGGCCCGGGCCTCGGCGGCGCGCCACCGGGCGCCGTTGTAGGCCTCGGCGGCCTGGGCGGCGGTCGTGCCGGTCTCGTCGAGCGCGAGGTTGGCGCGGATCGAGGTCGGCCTGGACCGCGGCGACGTCACGCGCCGGCGGCTGCCGCCCGGTTCTCGGCGGACGCGATGTCGGCCTCGGTGGGGACGGTGTCCTCGTCGGCGAACGCCGCACCGTGCGCGCCGCCCAGCACGAGCCCGGCGACCAGGGTGGCCGCGGTCGCCCAGCGCAACGTCGTACGACGTCGGGCGGAGCTGTCTGCCGGTGGCACAGCGATGGGCACGGGGGTTCCCCTTGGTGAGTGGCGGGTGCCCGTGCGACTTCCCTTTCGCACGGGCAACTCGCAGCACGCTAGTGAACTTTTGTCCCACTGGGAACACATTCCCCAAAGTTTTCACCATTCATCGGCGTGTCGACTTGACGAACTACAAGGTTGTAATTCTCGCGATCCCGCTGAAGGGTCTCCGGTGACCTGACTCCGGATCGCCAGAAGCGTCCCCGACCGGGCGCACGGCGCGGCACCGTACGCCGGGTCAGTCGGCGTCGACGGGGACCTGCGAGGTGGTCGACGTCGGATGCGACGCCAACCCGTGCCTGTCGAACTTCTGCCCGCTCGCGAGTCCGCCCAGCCAGAAGGCGAAGAGGGCGATGACGACGCCGGCGAAGTCGTCGGCGATGTAGTGCCAGCCGAAGTAGAGGGTCGCCACGACCGTGATCGCGAAGTTGGCCCAGAAGATGATGTGGAGGATCCGGTTGCGCAGGGTGTACTGCACCATCAGCGCCACGAGCAGGGTGATCGCGACGTGCAGCGAGGCGAACCCCGCCACCGATTGGACAGAGCCCACCGCCCCGTCGCGCAACACGTCCTTGCGCCCGTAGGACAGCGCCTCCATCAACGCGCTCGACCCGGTGGTCGGGCGAGGTCGGTGTAGAGGTAGGAGTACTGGAAGCCGGGCCCGAGCGTCGGGAGCGCGAAGTAGGACGCGGTGCCGAGCGCCCAGGCCAGGCACTGCGAGGTGGCGAACCAGTAGCCGAAGGTGATGTTGCGCGACCACACCAGCCAGGCGGCGAGCGCCAGCGGCACGAGCGGCAGGAACCACAGGTAGATCGTGGAGAGGAAGTGCGCCGAGATGCCGGTGCCGAAGATCGCGTGCAGGATCGTGGCCGGCTCGTGGCCGAAGATCAGGGCCCGGTCGATGAGGTGCAGCTCGCGGTCGTACTTGTCCTCGCCCATGATGAAGGGCAGGAACGACTTGAGGTTCCGGTAGCTGACGTAGGTGATGTAGAAGGTCACCAGGCCGACCACCACCAGCGTGATCCGCTCGCGGTCCCAGTGCTCGCGCACCCGCTCCCTGACCAGGTCGGGCATGGCCGCCGGGCGCATCCGCGACACCCACAGCGTGCGCGGCAGGACGTCGAGGAGGAAGGCGCCGAGGATCAGCAGCGGCAGCCGCAGCCACGACGGACCGAGGAACCCCTCCGGGTCGACGAGGGGTCGATCCAGCGTCAACGACGCGGTCAGAGCCAGCGCGCCCATGAGGGCGGCGACTCCGACGAGAAGGGCATAGGCCGGGCGATGCACGCGACGTCAGTCTAGGGACGGGTCATGAATCGTCCGTGATCGGCAAGCCCGCGAGCCTGGTCACATCGACGCGCAGCCGCACCGGCTCGCCCGGGCGCGACGCGGCTGCCGAGAGGGGCGACGGCGTCGAGCGCGCCGATCCCGTCGACCGCCACCACCAGGCGCACCTGCTCGGGCGTGACGCGGGCCGACTCGACCGTGGCGGGCAGCGTCCCGGCCGGATCGACGACCAGCGCCGAGCGTCGTACGGCGACCGCTGCCGCACCCGGCAGACCGGCCGAGGTGAGCACGCGACGGGCGGCGTCGTCGCGCAGCACGCGCGCGTACCCGAGGAACAGCGCGGTCTCCTCGTCCGCCGGCTCGCGCCACACCTCCTCGATCACGCCGGACTGGACCACGCGCCCGTCGCGCATCACCGCCAGCCGGTCGGCCAGCGCGAAGGCCTCCTCGTGGTCGTGGGTGACGAGCAGGGCCGTCGTCCCGGCGAGGCGGAGGATCTCGCGCAGCTCGCCGGCCAGTCGCTCGCGCAGGGTCGCGTCCAGTGCGGACAGCGGCTCGTCGAGCAGCAGCAGGCGCGGCTCCACGGCCAGCGCGCGGGCCAGGGCGACCCGCTGCCGCTCGCCGCCGGACAGCGTCGCCGGGCAGCCGGTCGTCGTAGCCCGACAGGCCGACCAGCTCCAGCAGCTCGCGCGACCCGCGCGGCCGTGCGGGAGGACGGCGTACGACGCAGCTTGAGGGCGTAGGCCACGTTGCGGGCCACGGTGAGGTGGGCGAAGAGCTGGCCGTCCTGGAACATCAGCGCGAAGCCGCGGCGGTGGGTGGGCACCCGGGCCAGGTCCTGCGCCGTCCGCGCGGATCGTGCCGTGGCT
This sequence comes from uncultured Actinomycetota bacterium, assembly GCA_963778975.1. Classification (GTDB taxonomy): domain Bacteria; phylum Actinomycetota; class Actinomycetes; order Propionibacteriales; family Nocardioidaceae; genus Nocardioides. The sequence goes on along the minus strand of CAVZWM010000020.1, from coordinate 111,104 downwards.
CAGCGGCTCGAGGCCGGCGACCGCACGCAGCAGGGTCGACTTGCCGCAGCCCGAGGGGCCCAGCACGGCCAGCACCTGCCCGGCCGGGAGGTCGAGGGTGACGTCGTCGACGGCGAGCGTGTGGCCGTAGCGCGACGGACACGTCGCGCAGCTCGAGCATCGGGGTCTCCGCTGCCATCACAGCGCTCCCAGGCTCGGCACGCGCAGCCGCTCGACGGCGAGCATCACGCACGCGGTGGTCGCGGCGAGGACGACCGAGGCGGCGAGGGCCATCCCGTAGTTCATCTCGCCGGGGTGCCCGATGAGCCGGTAGATGACGACCGGGAGCGTCGGGTTGTCGTCGCGGGCGAGGAAGGACGTCGCGCCGAACTCCCCCAGCGACACCGCGAAGGCGAAGCCGGCGGCAGCGAGCATCGGCTTCCAGACCACCGGCAGGTCGACGGTGAGCAGCGTCCGCGCGGGGGACGCCCCCAGCGACGCGGCGGCCTGGCGCTGGCGGTCGTCGATCCCGCCGAGCACCGGGGACAGGGTCCGGACGACGAGCGGGAGGGCCACGAGTGCCTGGGCCATCGGGACCAGGAGCGGGGAGTCGCGCAGGTCGAGCGGCGGCTGGTCGAGGGTGATCAGGAAGCCGAAGCCCAGGGTGACGGCGCTGACCCCGAGGGGCAGCATGAAGAAGCCGTCGAGCACCGACCGCACGCGTCGCTCGGGCACCGAGTGCGAGCGGCGGGTGACGATCGCGGCGACGAGCAGGCCCACCAGCAGCGCCATCCAGGTCGCGTCGACGGCGGTGCGCAGGCTCGTCGCCAGCGCCGCGGTCACCGGGACCAGCAGCGCCTGGTTGTCGCCCTCGGTCGTGAGTGCGCGGTAGTTGCCCAGCCCCCAGCCCTCGTCCACCTGGAAGGAACCGAGGACCAGCGCGAGGATCGGCAGGGCCACGGCGCCGAGGACGCAGGCCGTGGCGCACAGCACGGCCCAGTCGCTGCGGCGGACCGACGCGGGGGCGTGACGCCACCCGCTGTGCGGTCGGGTCCGGCACCTGGCGCAGGCGCGCGGAGACGCGCCAGCAGCGCGACGACCACGACGAGCTGCAGCACCGACAGCGCCGCCGCGGCCTGCAGGTCGAAGACCGTGGTGGTCAGCAGGTAGATCTCGGTCTCGATCGTCGCCGTAGCGCACGCCGCCCAGGGTGAGCACGATCCCGAAGGCGGTGGCGCAGAAGAGGAAGACGACGCTCGCCGCGCCGACGATGGCGGGCCGCAGGGCCGGCAGCGTGACCGTACGCAGCACCTGCACCGGGGTGGCGCCCAGCGCTGCGGCCGCCTCGCCGGGGCGCGGGTCGAGCGACTCCCACGCCGACGCCGACCGCCCGGACCACGACGGCGACGTTGAAGAACACCAGGCCGCCGATGATCGCGACCGGGGTGCCGTCCAGGCCGAGGAAGCCGAGCGGCCCTCCCTCGCCCGAGCAGCGTGCGGAAGGCCACCCCGACCACCACGGTCGGCAGCACGAACGGCACCAGCACCGCAGCACGCAGGACGCTGCGACCGGGAAGGCGCAGCCGGTGGAGCGCGTGGGCGACGGGCAGGCCCAGCAGCACGGCGACGCCGGTCGCGACGCCGGAGGACCACAGCGTGAACCACGCGATCCGGTGCACCCGCGGCCGCGCCAGGACCTCGAGGACCTCGTCGGGGGCGAACCGCCCGTCGACCCAGAAGCCCTCGGCGATCATGCCGGCGACCGGCAGCACGAAGAGCACGCCGAGCACCAGCACCGGCCAGAAGGCCAGCGCCAGGAGGGCCAGCAGGCGATGCACCTGTGGTCTCGTGACGGGCGCCGAGCGCCCTCCTCGACCAACGGTGCTGCTCACCGGGAGATGACGTCCGTCCACTCGGTCAGCCACTGCTCACGGTTGGCGGCGATCTCGTCGGGAGCCACCTCGTACGGCGTCTCCGGCTGGATCGCGAACTCCGCCCAGTCCGGCGGGACGGTCGCCGTCTCGCTGACGGGGAAGACGTACATGGACTCCGGCAGCGCGCTCTGCACGGCGTCGCTGAGCATCCAGTCGATCACGGCCTCGGCGCCGGCGGGGTTGTCGGCGCCCTCGAGGACGCCGGCGTACTCCACCTGGCGGAAGCAGGTGTCGAGCAGCGCGGCGGTCGTCGACGCCCGTCGCTGACCGTGAAGGCCGGCGAGGAGTCGTAGGACACGACGATCGGGCGCGTGCCGGCCTTGGCGGCGGCCGGTGAAGTCGCCGTAGTAGGCGTCCTCCCAGCCGTCGACGACCTTGGCGCCGTTGTCGAGCAGGTCGCGTCCAGTACGCCGGCCAGTCGTCGCCGTACTCCGCGACGGTCGCGAGGAAGAACGCCATCCCGACGCTGCTGGTCGAGGCGCCGGGGGTGACGAAGAGGTCCTCGTACGCCGGGTCGGCGAGGTCGGCCAGCGTCTGCGGCGGGTCGAGCTGCTCGGCCTCGAACCACGTCGAGTCGACGTTGACGCACACGCTCGCGGTGTCGATCGGGACGAGCCGGTCGGCACCGTCGTCCAGGGCGTACGCCTCGGGCGGGGCCGTGGTCGGCTCGAACTCGGCGAACGCGCCCTCGCCCAGCGGGCGCGAGGCGAAGGTGTTGTCGATGCCGAAGGCGGCGTCGGCGATGGGGTTGTCGGCGGTGAGGCTGAGCTTGGTGGCCAGCGTCCCGGCGTCGCCGGCGGCGCGCACCTCGAGGGTGTAGCCGCTCTCGGCCTCGAACTGGCGGATCAGCTTCTTGGGCAGGGCGAACGACTCGTGGGTCGCGAGCACCACGGTGCCACCGGTCTGCGGTCTGACCGGTCGGCTCCGTGCCGCGGTCGCTGTCCTGCCCGGAGGAGGTGAGGCTGCAGCCTGCCACGGAGATGGCGGCGAGTGCCGTGGCGGCAGCGCGAACGTAGGCGTGGTTCATCTGGACTCCCTATCGCCGGTGCTAACCGGATCAGGTTCGGAGGGTCTGCGGCTGGTCCGCACTCTCAGCACGCCTGCGCGTGCTCCCCTGTCGTTGTGGTGGTCATCGTACGCCGCACCTCCCCTAGGCTTTCGACCATGTCGGTCGAGGTGGTGCGCGCAGCCTTCGACGACCTCGCCCCGCGGACGGCGTACGAGCTGTGGCGGCTGCGCCAGCAGGTCTTCGTCGTCGAGCAGGACTGCCCCTACCCCGACCTCGACGGCCGCGACCTCGAGGCGACGACTCGTCACGTCGTGCTGCTCGAGGACGACGAGGTGATCGGCTGCCTGCGCGTCCTCGACGACGGGGAGTGGGCGCGGATCGGAAGGGTCGCCGTGGCGCAGTCCGCTCGCGGTCGCGGCCTGGCCGCCGTGCTGATGGACGAGGCGCTGGCCGTGTGCGAGGACCGCGAGGTGCGGCTCGACGCCCAGACCGGCCTGACCGCGTTCTACGCCGGCTACGGCTTCGAGGTCACCGGCCCGGAGTTCGACGAGGACGGCGTGATGCACGTGCCGATGCGGCGGCCGGCTCAGGCGTAGATCGCGACGCCGTCCGTCTCGGTGCGGGTCAGGTCGCCGCGGGCGACCAGCAGGGACAGGTGGGCGCGCGTCTCGAGCGTCGCCATCGCGGAGTTGAAGACGTCGAGCTCGGCCAGGCGGCGACCGTGCCGCGTCCACGGCAGCTCGCCCGCGACGTCGTACGACGTCTGCGCGACCGCTCCCGGACAGCCGCCAGGCTCAGCGCCAGCCGCTCCTCGTGGTGGGCGAGGAGCTCGTCGACCCGGGCGTGGCTGGACGGTGCGACCGGGCCGTGGGCAGGCAGCAGCCGCAGGTCGGGGAGCTCGCGGACCCGGGCGAGCGAGCCCATGAAGTCGCCGAGCGGATCGGGCGCGAGCACCGGCTCGAACCCGATCGACGGGGTGATGGTGGGCAGCACGTGGTCGCCGGCGAAGAGCAGCTCGCCCGCGGTGTCGGCGAAGACGTAGTGGCCCGCGGGTGTGGCCCGGTGTGTGCACGGCGTCGAGGGTGCGCTCGCCGACCGTGAGCTGCAGGTCGCCGTCGAGCCACGTGTCGGGATAGGCCCAGAGGTCGAGGTCGGGCGTGCTGTTGCGGGTGAAGTCGGCCCAGGCCCGGGCGATGTGCGGCGCGCCGGCCTCGATGAACATGGCCAGGTGCGGGTCCTCGCCGAGGTCGGGTGCGTTGATCAGGTCGAGGGTCGGCTTGTCGCCGAGGCCCAGGCTGACGTGCGAGCCGACCTCGCGCCGGATGGTCACGGCCTGCGTGTAGTGGTCGCGGTGGACGTGGGTGACGAGGAACCGGCGGATGTCACCGATCCCGGCGCCGAGGTCGGCGAGCGACTTCTCCAGCAGCGTGCGCGACGCCTCGATCGCCCAGCCGCCGTCGATGAGGGTGAGCCCGTCCCCGGTCTCCAGGACGTAGACGTTGACGGCCTTGAGGCCGTCCATCGGCAGCGGCAGCGGGATCCGGTGCACCCCCGGGGCCACGGACCAGGCGCCGGGCTCGGTCCAGTGCGTGCCGGAGTCGGGCGAGACGGCGTGGGCGGTGTCGGTCACGTCGTCAGACTAGGTCCGTCATTCCCCGGGCAGCACGACGAGCACCGGGCCGAGGATCTCCTCGCGCGCCAGCCGCGACTCCGCGGTGAGCCCGGCGACCACCGTCGGCGCGATCCACCACCCGCCGTCGCGGTCCACCGCGTGCCCTCCGGTCGCGAACCGCCCGCCCTCGGCCTCGGCGAGCGCGAGGTAGCGCAGCACCCGGTCCCGCTGCACCCTCGAGACCACCGGCCCGCAGGTCGTCGCCGGGTCCGTCGGGTCGCCGACGCCGATCTCGGCCATCGTCCGGGCGGCGATCTCGACCGCCTCGTCGTAGCGGGTCTCGGGCACCACGACCGTCGTCGGCAGCCGGCAGCCCTGGCCGGCGTGGGCGCACATCGCGGTGGCCGCGGCGGTCACGACCGCGGCCAGGTCGGCATCGTCGGCGGCGCGCACCGGCGTCGTACCGCCGACGTCGAGGTCCACGCGCTTGCCGGCCGTCGATCGCGGTGACGCGGACGCGTTCGCCGTTGACCGCCGAACCGGTGAAGCGGACCGCGTCCACCCGCGGGTCGGTCGTGAGCGCGATCGCGACGTCGACGTCGCGGGTGGTCACGACGGTGAGTACGCCGGCGGGCAGGGCCCGGGCGGCGATGCGGGCGAGCTCGAGGGCGACCAGGGAGGCGTCGGGCGCGGGCTTGAGCACGACGGCGCCGCCACCGAGCAGCACCGGGCCGACCGCGTCCAGCGCGACCGCCAGCGGGGAGGTGAACGGCGTGATGACCGCGACGACCCCGGCCGGGTCCGCGGCCACGGCAGTCAGCAGCCGGGCGACGGGCTCGTCGAGGTGGGTCGGCGCCAGGCGGATCGGCAGTCCCACCTCAGCGGTGATCATCGCGCGCATCGTGTCGGACTCCTCGACCAGCGCGTCGTGCAGTCGCCGGACGTACTCGCGCCTCAGCCCGGGATCGCGCGCCCAGTCCGGGTCGTCGACGGCACTCCTGGCCGCGTCGATCGCGGCGTCGAGCTCCGCCTCTCCGCAGTCCGGCACCTCGCCGACCACCTGTCCCGTTGCGGGGTTCCGGGAGGGAAAGGTCACCCGTCCAACGCTACCGTCGCCCCATGCGCGACGACCTGGGTGCCGACGTCCCCCTGCCCGCCGCGGCCCGGCGCGTCGTCTCGCTCGTCCCCTCCCTCACCGAGGCGATCGCCACCTCGGCCCCCGACCGGCTGGTCGGCGCGACCGACTGGTGCACGCACCCCGCCGACCTCGACGTGGCCCGCGTCCGCGGCACCAAGAACCCCGACCTCGCCGCCATCCGCGCCCTCTCCCCCGACCTCGTGGTCGCCAACAAGGAGGAGAACCGCGAGCTCGACGTACGCCGGTTGCGTGAGGCCGGTGTCACCGTCTGGGTCACCCGGATCGAGACGGTCACCGAAGCGCTCGACTCGATGACCCGCCTCTTCGCCGAGGCCCTCGACCTGGCCGAGCCGGACTGGCTGGTGGAGTCGCGCCGCCTCTGGTCCGCGCCCTCAGCCCCCCGGGCGCGCGTCGCCGTCCCCATCTGGCGCGACCCGTGGATGGTCGTCGGGGCGGAGACCTACACCCACGACCTCCTCGCCCGGGCCGGCCTGACCAACGTGCTCGCCGACCACGACGGGCGCTATCCGACGGTCGGGATCGGCGACATCGAGGCCGCCCGCCCAGACGTCGTACTGCTGCCGGACGAGCCCTACGTCTTCACCGCCGACGACGGCCCGGAGGCGTTCGGCGTCCCGACCCGGCTCGTGTCCGGGCGGCTGCTGACCTGGTACGGCCCGGCGATGGTCGAGGCGCACGCGCTGCTGGCTAACCTCCAGCCATGACCCGCGACCCGATCGGCGAGGCCCACCGGCAGTGGGTGGCCCACGGCTGGGTGGACGCCGCCGACGGGATGGCGATGGTGACCTCGGTCGTTCGCGCCCAGCAGCTGCTCATGGAGCGCATCGACGCCGTGCTCCGGCCGCGCGGGCTGACCTTCGCGCGCTACGAGGTCCTGCGCCTGCTGTCCTTCACGCGCGGCGCGGCGATGCCGATGTCACGACTGGGCTCGCTGCTGCAGGTGCACCCCACCAGCGTGACCAGTGCGGTCGACCGGCTGGTCGGCCAGGGCTACGTCGAGCGCGTCCGCGGCGACCAGGACAAGCGCGTCGTACGAGCAGTGCTGACCGACGCCGGCCGCGAAGCGGTCGAGCAGGCGACGACGGCGCTCAACGACCGGGTGTTCCAGACCCCCGGCCTCCCCGGCGACGACGTCCGCGAGCTGACCGACCGGCTGACCGCGCTCCGGACGGGGCTGGGCGACCTCCCGTAGCGCAGCACCGCCGCATGTCAACCCACGAGGTGACTCGCGAGTAGTTACTTGGATGTCCTACTATCGACGGATGGCCGACCTCCACCGCCCCCAGCACCCGATCCGCCTCGTCACGGCGTCCGCGCTCTTCGACGGCCACGACGCCTCGATCAACATCATGCGGCGGATCTTCCAGAGCCAGGGGTGCGAGGTCATCCACCTCGGCCACAACCGCTCGGTCCAGGAGGTCGTCGACGCGGCCATCGAGGAGGACGTGCAGGGCGTCGCGGTCTCGTCCTACCAGGGCGGCCACGTGGAGTACTTCGAGTACCTCGTGGAGTCGCTGCGTGCCGCAGGCGCCGGCCACGTACGCGTCGTCGGCGGTGGTGGCGGCGTCATCGTGCCCTCCGAGATCACCCGCCTGCGCGCGTCCGGGGTCACCATCTTCTCCCCCGAGGACGGCCAGAAGATGGGCCTCGTCGGGATGATCAACTCCGTCGTCCAGCAGTGCGACTTCGACCTGTGGGCGGACCGGTCGGTCGGCGTCGAGGAGGTCCTCTCCGGGGACCGCGTCGCCATCGCCCGCGCCATCACCGGCGCCGAGACGGGCCGGCTCGACGAGACGATGCTCGGCGAGCTCCGCGCGGCGGCCTCGCGCCGGGTCGTGCCGGTCCTCGGCATCACCGGCACCGGCGGCTCGGGCAAGTCCTCCCTCACCGACGAGATCGTGCGCCGCTTCCGCGTCGACCAGCAGGACAAGCTGCGCGTCGCCGTGATCGCGGTCGACCCGACGCGCCGCAAGGGTGGCGGCGCCCTGCTCGGCGACCGCATCCGCGCCAACTCCCTCGACGGCGACCGCATCTTCTTCCGCTCCCTGGCGACCCGCGGCGCCCACGAGGTGCCGGCCCACCTCGGCGACGTCATCGACGTGGTCAAGGCGGCCGGCTTCGACCTCGTCATCGTCGAGACGCCCGGCATCGGCCAGGGCGACGCCGGCATCGTGCCGCTCGTCGACCACTCGCTCTACGTCATGACGCCCGAGTTCGGTGCCGCCTCGCAGCTGGAGAAGATCGACATGCTCGACTTCGCCGACACCGTGGCGATCAACAAGTTCGAGCGCCGCGGCGCCAAGGACGCGCTGCGTGACGTCGGTCGCCAGCTGGTCCGCAACCGCGAGGCCTTCGGCAAGCAGCCCGCCGACATGCCGGTCTTCGGCACCAGCGCCGCGACCTTCAACGACGACGGCGTCACCGCGCTCTACCAGCACCTCCGTGGCGCACTCGCCGAATCCGGCCTCGACGTCGCCGAGGGCACGCTCCCCCATGTCTTCGTCCGCCACTCCTCCGGCATCCGCCAGGTCGTGCCGGCCGAACGCGTCCGCTACCTGTCCGAGATCACCGAGACCGTGCGCGGCTACCACGAGCGCACCGAGGAGTACGCCGACGCGGCACGGCGCGTGCAGCGCCTGGACGTCGTACGCGGCGAGCTGGCCGACGTGGGCGAGCCCACCGGTGGCGTCGACGGCCTCCTCGACGGAGGCGCGCAAGGAGCTGCCGCACGACGTGAGCGGCCAGATCGAGCGCTGGCCCGCGGTGGTCGAGTCCTACTCCGGCGACGAGCAGGTCGTCGTGGTGCGGGACAAGGAGATTCACACGTTGCTGACCCGCGAGTCGCTCAGCGGCAACAAGATCCCGCGCGTCTCGCTGCCGCGCTTCACCGACCACGGTGAGCTCGTCCGCTTCTGGCGCGGCGAGAACCTGCCCGGCTACTTCCCCTTCACCGCCGGCGTCTTCCCCTTCAAGCGCGACAACGAGGATCCCGCCCGCATGTTCGCCGGCGAGGGCGACCCGGCGCGCACCAACCGCCGCTTCAAGATCCTCTCCGCGGGCAACGACGCGACCCGCCTGTCGACCGCGTTCGACTCGGTGACGCTCTACGGCCGCGACCCCGACCCGCGCCCCGACGTCTACGGCAAGGTCGGCACGTCCGGCGTCTCCGTCGCGACGCTCGACGACATGAAGGAGCTGTTCGACGGGTTCGACCTGGTCGCCCCCACGACGTCGGTCTCGCTGACCATCAACGGTCCGGCGCCGACCGTCCTGGCCTTCTTCCTCAACACCGCGATCGACCAGCAGGTCGACGCCTTCGTCGAGAAGGAGGGGCGCCAGCCCGACGACGAGGAGCGCGCCAGCCCTGGCGGCGTACGCGCTGGCCAACGTCCGCGGCACCGTCCAGGCCGACATCCTCAAGGAGGACCAGGGCCAGAACACGGCGCTCTTCTCCACGGAGTTCTGCCTGCGGATGATGGCCGACATCCAGGAGTGGTTCATCGAGCAGCAGGTGCGCAACTTCTACTCCGTGTCGATCTCCGGCTATCACATCGCCGAGGCCGGGGCGAACCCCATCAGCCAGCTCGCCTTCACCCTCGCCAACGGCTTCACCTACGTCGAGGCCTACCTCGCGCGCGGCATGAAGATCGACGACTTCGCGCCCAACCTGAGCTTCTTCTTCTCCAACGGCATGGACCCGGAGTACACCGTGCTCGGCCGCGTCGCCCGCCGCATCTGGGCGGTGACGATGAGGGAGAAGTACGGCGCCGGCGAGCGCAGCCAGAAGCTGAAGTACCACGTGCAGACCAGCGGTCGGTCGCTGCACGCGCAGGAGATGGACTTCAACGACATCCGCACCACGCTGCAGGCGCTCATCGCGATCTACGACAACGCCAACAGCCTGCACACCAACGCCTACGACGAGGCGGTGACGACCCCGACGGAGGAGTCCGTACGCCGGGCGCTGGCGATCCAGCTCATCATCAACCGCGAGTGGGGCCTGGCGATGAACGAGAACCCGCTCCAGGGGTCCTACGTCATCGACGACCTCACCGACCTGGTGGAGGCCGCGGTGCTGCGCGAGTTCGACAGCATCAGCGAGCGCGGCGGCGTGCTCGGCGCGATGGAGACGGGCTACCAGCGCGGACGCATCCAGGACGAGTCGATGCTCTACGAGCACCGCAAGCACGACGGCTCGCTCCCGATCATCGGTGTCAACACCTTCGTGCGCCCCGACTCCGACGTCTCGCCGCCGGAGATCGAGCTGGCGCGCGCGACCGAGACGGAGAAGGAGTCGCAGCTCTCGCGGGTGCGGGCCTTCCAGGCCTCGCACACGCAGGAGTCGGAGGCCGCGATCGCCCGACTCAAGGAGGCGGCCATCTCGGGCCAGAACGTGTTCGCCGTGCTGATGGACGCGGCCCGGGTGTGCTCCCTCCAGCAGGTCACCGAGGCGTTCTTCGAGGTGGGAGGGCAGTACCGCCGGAACGTCTGACGGGCTGACGGGTCAGCCGGGGTAGTCCCCGTCGTTGCGGCCCCGGTCGAGGCGGATGGCCGACCCGTTCGTCCATCCCTGTCCCGGCGACCGCGACCCGTTGCGCAGCTCACAGCTGTCGTCACGGTAGTTGGTCATCTGCTTGCCGAGCCCGGACCGAAACGGCACTCGTCGGTGCCGGCGTCGCCGTAGAGCCTGTTCCAGTGCTCGCGGGGTTCGTCCGTCTTGCTGGCCGAGGTCCCGCCACCGTCGAGGTCGTCGTTGCCACCGTCGCCGCGCAGCACGTCGCGACCACCCTGTCCGTTGAGGTAGTCCGCACCACCCTTGCCACCGAGGTAGTCGTGGCCCTCGCCGCCGAGGATGCGGTCCTTGCCGCCGCCACCGAAGGCAAGGTCCTGTCCGTCCCCGGCCCAGACCCGGTCGTCCCCGGCGCCTCCGTCCACGTCGTCGTTGCCATCATCGCCGTAGAGGTCGTCGTCATCGTCGCCGCCGGTCACGTCGTCGTTGCCGTCGCCGGCCTTGATCTCGTCCTCGCCGGCGTCGCCTGCGAGGACGTCGTCGCCGCCGGCGCCGCTGATCTTGTCGTTCCCGTCGTCGCCGCGGACCTTGTCCACCCCGGTCGTTCCGGTGATGCGGTCGTTGCCCGCGCCTCCCCGGACGGTGCCGGGGGAGCCGGTGACCGTGTCGTCACCGGTGCCGGCGTCGACCGAGTTGACGCCCGGACCGGCGTTGATGGCGTCGGCTCCGTCCCCACCCGTGACGGTGTCGTTGCCGGCCAGCGTGTCGACGGCATCGTTGCCCGGACCGCCGTCCACGACGTCGGCCGCGGCCGTGCCGGTGACGCGGTCGTTGCCTCCCCACCGAGCACCTGGCCGCTGGTGCCGGACACGAAGTCGTCACCCTCGCCCGCAGCCACGGTCCCGGTGGTCGCCGTGACGGTGTCGCTGCCGCCACCGCCGTCCACGGGTCCGGTCGTGCCGGACATCGCGTCGTTCCCGTCGCCACCGCTGGCAGGACCGCGGGTCCCCGAGATGGCGTCGTTGCCAGCACCGCCGGCGGCCGTGCCCGTGGTCCCGATGAGGGTGTCGTTGCCGTCGTTGCCGTCCACCGTGCCCGTGGTGCCGGTGACGCGGTCGTCCCCGGCTCCACCGTTGACGGTGTTGGCACCCGCGCCAGCGTCGATGATGTCGTTGCCGGGATCGCCGAGGACGACATTGGCACCGTCACCGGTGACCACCGTGTCACCGTCGTCGCCGCCACTGACGGAGTCGACTCCCGGTCCCCCGGTGATCGAGTCCGTACCCGCTCCTCCGGAGACGCTGCTGTCGCCCGTCCCGGTGTCCACGCGGTCGTCGCCGCGTCAGCCTCGACCGTGTCGTTGCCGGCACCCGTGGCGACGACGTCGGCACCGGCCCCGGACCGGACCGTGTCGTTGCCCTGGGCGGTGGTGATGGTGTCGTCGCCGTCGGCGCCACCGATGGTCACCGCCGCCACGGGGGCGGTCGCCGACCTGGCGCCGGGACCGTAGGTGACGGAGGCTGCTGTCGACACCAGTCCGGTTGGGCCGTAGCCCCACACGATGTCGTTGCCCCCGCGGCCCAGGATCTCGTCGCCGCCCCCGCCGCCGCAGATGACGTCGTTGCCGGTCGTGCCGAGGAGGTTGCCGGCGGCACCGGTCTGCGGACCGGAGTCGCCGTAGATGGTGCACGTGAACGCGGCCTCCACGCGGAGGTCGACCGACGTCGTCCCTCCTGCCGCGATCGAGCCCAGCGCGCAGGTGACCGGACCGTCCGCGTCGGGTGAGGTGCAGCCTGCCGGCAACGCACCGACCAGGCGGAGGTCGGCCGACAGGGGCACGGCGAGGGTCGTCGTGTCGGACGCTGCGACGCCCGAGTTGCGCACCGCGGCCCTCAGCACGAAGTCGTCGCCCAGACCTGTGCCGGCGAGCGCGGCACCCGCCGTCGAGACGGGCGACAGGGTCACCGTGAGGTTGGGGTCACCGACGACGGCCACCGTGAAGCTGCGGCGTGGCGACCACGCTGGTCAGGCCGGCGCCGTTGACGGCACGGACCTCGAACGTGTGTGGGCCGACCGGCAGGTTGTCGTACGGCTTGGGTGTGAGACGCACGTCGCGAAGGATGCGCCGTCGAGACGGCACTCGAAGACGGCCGACTCGTTGGCGACGAACGAGAACCACGTCGTCGGTGTTGACCGTGCCGGACGGTCCGGACGTGATGGTCACGGTCGGGGCGGTGTTGTCGACGAGCCAGTCGCGACCAGCGGTGCCCACGTTGCCGAACGTGTCGGTGGCCCGGATGTCGAGATGGTGCGGACCATCGGGCAGGGATGCGAAGCTCACCGGTGACGTGCAGGCGGCGAAGGCGGCCCCGTCGAGGCGGCACTGCACCGAGGCGGTCCCGTCGTCGACGGTGAAGGTGAACGAGGCCGCTTCGAGCGGTGGTGGCCGGCGGTGGGCCGTTGGTGATCGTCACGACCGGCGCTGTCGCGTCGACGAAGAAGCGCGCGCCCCTCACCGCCCACGTTGCCGGCCGGGTCAGTGGCGCGCACCGAGAAGCTGTGCGGACCGTCCGCGAGGCCGGTGCAGGCTGCGCGGGCTCGGTGTGCAGGGCTGCCACGCACCGCCGTCGAGGCGGCACTCGACCGTGGCGCTCGAGTCGTCGACGGTGAAGGTGTACGTCGCTGTCCGGGAGGCGTGGTCGCCCGAGGGGCCAGCGGTGATGACCACGTCGGGCTCGGTGCCGTCGACGGTCCAGGCATGCGGCCCCGACGTGCCGACGTTGCCCGGCCGCATCGGTCACCCTGATCCGTACGGTGTGCGGGCCGTCGCTGAGCGTCGGCGTGAACGGGCTGGCGCAGGCCTGCCCACGCGAGCGAGTCGACCTGGCACTCGATCGTGCCCGGCTCGTTCACCGTGAACTCGAAGCGGCTGCCGGCGATCGTGGTCACGCCCGTCGGCCTCTGGGTCACGACGATGCCGGGCGCCGTCGTGTCAACGGTCCAGGTGTACGTCGCGGGCGTGGGGTCGGCGAGACCGCTGGCGACGGCACGCACGCGGAACACGTGCTGACCATCGGCCAGCGCCGCGAGGGTCAGGCCGCTCGAGCAGGGAGCGAACGCGCCTGCGTCGACACGACACTCGAAGGTCGCCCCCGCGGTGTCCGTGGTGAACCCGAAGGTCGGCGTGGAGTCGTTGCTCAGTCGCAGCAGGGCTGGTGACGATCGTCGTCTCCGGCTCGGGGGTGTCGACCGTCCACGTCCGCGACGCGATCGGCCCGGCGTTGCCGGCGCCGTCGGTGGCCTGGATCCGGACGGTGTGGGCGCCCTGGTCGAGACCGGAGTAGGCCACCGGGCTGGTGCAGGTCGCGAAGGTGCCGCCGTCGATGCTGCATCGCACGGTCGCGGGGGTCTCGTCCACCGTGAAGGTGAAGCTGGCACTCGTCTGGGCCACCGTCCCGGTGGGGCCACCCGTGATCGTCACGGTCGGCCCGACCGTGTCGACCGTGACGGCGCGCTGGGCCACCGGCCCGGTGTTGCCGGCCGGGTCGGTCGCCCGGATCTGGAGCTGATGGGCACCCTGTCCGAGACCGGTGAACGTGTGCGGCGACGTGCAGGTCGTGAAGGCCCCGCTGTCGACCCGGCAGACCGTGTCCGCGGGTTCGCTGACCGTGAACGTGAGGGTCGCGCTCGTGGTGGTGATGGTCCCGCGCTGGGTCCGGACGTGATGGTGACGACCGGAGATGTCGTGTCCACCCGCCAGTCGGCCGACCTCGGCGCGGACACGTTGCCGACGGAGTCCGTCGCGCGAACCTCGAGCACATGAGTGCCGTCCGCGAGCCCGGTCCGGGTGACGGGCGAGGTGCAGGTGGTCCAGGCACCCCCGTCGAAGCGGCACTCGACCACCGCGCCGGCGTCGTCGACGGTGAAGGTCACGGTGCCGGTCGTCAGCTGGGTGAGGGCGGCGGGCTGGCCGGTGATCGTGACCACCGGGGCCTGCGCGTCGATGCTCCACGTGCGGCTGACCTCGGGTCCGGCGTTGCCCGCGGCATCGGTCGCGCGCACCAGGAAGGTGTGAGAACCGGATCCCAGGGCGCCGAGGTTCGCCGGTGAGGTGCACGCGAACGCCGCGCCGCCGTCGACGCGGCACGCGAACGTGGCGGTCTCGTTGGCGGTGAACGAGAAGCTGGTGGCACCTGCGCCCACCGAGCCCGACGGGCCGGAGGTGATCGTCGTGGTCGGCCCGACCGTGTCCACCGTCCAGGAGATCTCGGCCGGGGTCGGGTCCTTCAGGTTCCCCTGCTGCACGGCCCGCACGCGCACAGTGTGGGCGCCCTGCGAGAGCCCGGGTCAGCTGCAGCGGGCTGCTGCAGGTGGCGTACGCCGCCCCGTCGACCTGGCACTCGAACGTGACCGGGCTGTCCGGCGACGTGAAGGTGATGGTGGCCGAGGTCGAGCTGACGAGCGCCCCGGGTCCGGAGGTGATCGTCGTCTCCGGCGGGTCGGTGACCAGGCTCCACTCCCGGAACGCGACCGGGCTCAGGTTGCCGGCGCGGTCGACGGCGCGGACCTCGAAGCGGTAGTTCCCGTCGGGCAAGTTGTCGTACTGGATGCTGGTGCCGCAGGCGGCGAAGGCCGCGGGCACCAGCCGGCACTGGAAGGTCGCGGGCTCGTCGGCCTGGTAGGACAGCACGGCGACGAAGTCCGGGTCCACGACCACGCCCGAGGGCCCGGTCAGGTCGATGACGGTCGGCGCCACGGTGTCCACGGTCCAGGAGCGGCTGGCCGGGGTGTCGTCGGTCTTGCCCGCGAGGTCGGTGGCGCGTACGTCCACCGTGTGGTCGCCCTGGGCGAGACCCGTGCGGGTGAGCGGCGAGGTGCAGGCCTGGAAGGTGCCACCGTCGACGCGGCACTCGAACGTTGCCGTCTCGTCGGCCGTGAACTCCACGGTGGCGCTCGTCGAGGAGACGAAGCCCGTCGGTCCGGACGTGATGGTGGTCTGGGGTGCTCTGGTCTCGACGGTGAAGGGCACCGGCGTCACCGGACCCAAGGCACCGCCGGTGGCCTGAGCCTGGACGCGCAGGAGGTGTGCCCCATCGGCGAGACCGGTGAAGGCGTCACCGTGGGCGAAGGCGCCGTAGACCTGGGGGTCGTAGCAGGGTCGACCGTCGAGGTCGGGTCCTCTCCGTCGAGCTCCCAGCGGTAGCAGCCGGCACCCGGCGCGGACCAGGCCATCGCTGCCGTCCCGGAGGGCGGCCTGACGCGGCCCCGACGAGACGGTCACCCACGGGCCACTGTTGATCCGGAAGGTGCGGTGACGCGCCCTGGGGTGTTGCCGCCGGACAGCGCCTGCACCCGGAGGATGTGCTCGCCGTCGGCGAGGTTGTTGAAGGCGTCGCCGAGGGCGAAGCTTGCCGTAGACCTGGGGGTCGATGACCCGGCCGCCCGTCGAGGTCGGCGTCTGCTCCGTCCAGCTCCGGCGGAGGCACTGAGCCTGGTCGGCGGTCCACGAGAAGCCGGCCCAGGAGCTGGGGATCATCGTGCGCCACCGGGCCGGTGACGACGCGCGGCCGGGTCGCGTCGGCGGTGTCGACCGTGAACGTGCGGGTGGAGACGCAACCCACGTATTGCCGAAGGACTGGGCCTGGACGCGGATCGTGTGAGGTCCGTCGGGGAGGTTGTAGGCGTCGCCGTGGGCGAAGGCGCCGTAGACCTGGGGGTCGTAGCAGGGCCGCCCGTCGAGGTCGGCGTCCTCACCGTCGACTACCCAGCGGAAGCAGAAGGCCTGGTCGGCGGTCCAGGCGAACGCCGCCGTCGCCATCGCAACGGTGGCACCGGCCGAGGGGCCCGAGATGATGCGCGGCCGAGTTCCCTCGGTGGTGTCGACCGTGAAGGTCCTGGTCGCAAGGGGACCAAAGGCGCGCTTCAACGAACGACCCTGGACGCGCAGCGTGTGCGTGCCGTCGGCCAGCTGGTCGAAGCGGTCGGTGTGCGCGAAGGCGCCGTAGACCTGGGGGTCGTAGCAGGGCCGCCCGTCGAGGTCCGCGTCCTCACCGTCGAGCTCCCAGCGGAAGCAGAAGGACTGCTCTGCCTCCCAGGCGAAGCCTGCCCATGCTGTGGGAATCGTGCTGCCGGCCGCCGGGCCGGAGCTGATCGTCGGTCAGGAAGTCTTCGCTCGTGTCCACCGCAAAGGCTCGTGTGGTGACCGCCCCGGGTCCCGCCGGCGGCTGGGCCTGCACCCGGAAGACGTGCGCCCCCTCGTCCAGCTGGTTGAACGCGGCCGTGTGGGCGGTCGCCCCGTAGCTGATGGGGTTGTAGCAGGGCGCGCTGTCGAGGTCCTCGTCGTCCCGTCGAGCACGGAGCGGTAGCACTCAGCCTCGCCCGCCATCCACGCGAATGCCGTCCAGGCGTTGGTGATCATGTACCGCGGAGCCGAGCGTGATCACGACGTCGGAGCCGGACCCGCCGGGACCGTCGAGCGTGAAGGTCGTGCTGGCCACGGGTCCGGGGCCGGTGCCGTCCACGCCACGCACGTCGAGGGTGTGCGCCCCCTCGTCCGCACCCCCGGTCACGTGCCCGTTGCGGCCGCTGCCGCAGGCCTGCCAGGCGCCGTCGTCCAGCCTGCACTCGTACGCGTAGGCGCCCGGGGACCGGAAGGC
Organism: uncultured Actinomycetota bacterium; assembly: GCA_963778975.1. Lineage (GTDB taxonomy): Bacteria > Actinomycetota > Actinomycetes > Propionibacteriales > Nocardioidaceae > Nocardioides. The sequence goes on along the minus strand of CAVZWM010000020.1, from coordinate 94,245 downwards.
CGCCACGTAGGCGGTGCCCGCGATGTTTCCGGTCGGGCGAACGTCCCACACCACCCTCGGGACGCGCGACGGTGAAGTCGGTGCCGACGACGGGCCGGGGGCCGGTGTCGTCCTGGGGCCGCACCTCCAGTCGCCAGGCGCCGTCGGCGAGCAGCTCCGACGACCAGTGTCCCTGCCGCCCGGTGCCGCAGGACGCGAAGTCCGGCAACGGGACCGGGGCCGGGTCGGTCCGGTAGGCGCGGCACCAGAAGGAACGCACGTCCGGAGCCCGGAAGGTCGCGGAGACCGCCTGGGTGGTGACCGTGCCGGTCGGGCGAGCCACCCAGCTCGACCGATCCCCGACAGCGACGTCGAATGCGGCCGACGCCACGGCACCCGCCCCGACGGCGTCGATGGCGCGGACGTCGAGTCGCCAGGCCCCGTCAGCCAGGATCTCGCTGCGCCAGGCCCGTTGCGACCGCTGGCGCACGCGGAGAATCCGGGAGAGGGTCCGGGAGCGGGTCGGTGCCGACGCCACGCGGCACTCGTACGCGGTCGCCCCGGGTGCCGGAAGCGCGCGACACGGCCACCCGGCCGTCGATCACCCCTGCGGGCTTGTCGTGCCAGACCACTCCCAGCAAGCCCGAGACCGTGAACGTGGCGGTCGCCACCGGTCCCGGGCCTCCGGCGTCCGACGCCTGCACCTGGAGCGTGTGGGGCCCGCCGGCGGCATGGGGGAGATCCAGTGGCCGTTGCGCCCGCTGCCGCAGCTGCTGAAGGATCCGCCGTCGAGCCGGCAGGCGAACGACGTGGCACCGGCGGCCGTGAAGGTCGCAGACGACCGCGCGCGCGGCATAGCTGCCCGAGGGCTCGACCACCCACTGCACCACCGGGTCCGACGTGACGACCCAGTCGCGGGTCGCGCTCGGGCCCGGTCGTACCGCCCTCGAGGCCCCTCACCTCGAACGTCCACGTCCCGTCGGCCAGCGCCTCGGTGCGGTGCTCCCCGAGGCCGGTGCATGCGAGAACGCCGGGCGAGAGGCCTCGGGCGTTCCGCGACGTAGACCCGACACTCGTAGGCATCGGCGGTCGCGGCGTGGAAGCTGAACGCGGCATAGGGCGTGTCGACGGTCGCCGACGGGTAGCCGGTGATCACCGGGGCGTCGGGGGCTGCCGTGGCGACCGCCGGAGTGAGAACGAGCCCGATCGCCATGATCAGGGCGGACATCCATGCAGCGGCTCTGGACATGCTTCCTCGCTCTCACAAGGGACAGCAAGCACTACCGAGAATCAACCCGCGATCCTGACGACGTGCCCCGGAGCGACCTCCGCAGAGCCTGATGCAGTCCTATCGGCGACGGGCCTCTGGCCGCATAACCAAATGCAGGTAAAGCAGGTCCTGACAGTGCCGTCGGCACGCCCGCGGCAAGGAGATCAACAGTCAGCGGCCGGACACCCGGTCCGCCAGGGTCGCCCACCGCGACGTCCCCGACGCCCCGGCGTCCTCGCGACGGTCCGCGGCGCGGTAGAGGCCGTACATCGCCTTCACTCCCAGCCACCGCAGCGGCTCGGGTTCCCACCGGCGTACGCGGTGGCCGACCCAGGGCAGGTCGGTACGGGTGGTCTCGTGGCCGAGCACCAGGTCGGCGAGGGTCCGTCCGGCGAGGTGGGTCGCGGTGAGCCCGCTGCCGATGTAGCCACCGGCATGCCCGAGCCCGGTGGCGCGTGAGAACACCACGCTCGCGCACCAGTCGCGCGGCACCCCGAGGACCCCGCACCACGCCTGGTCGATCCGGATGTCGCGCAACGACGGGAAGAGCGCGTGCAGGGTCGAGCGCAATGACTCGACCGTCCACTCCTGGGTGCGGCCGTGGACATCGGTGCGCGATCCGAAGCGGTAGGGGATCCCGCGCCCGCCCAGCGCGATCCGGCCGTCGGCGGTGCGCTGGGCGTAGCAGTAGGCGTGCGCCTCGTCGCCCAGCAGCTCCTCGCCGGCCCAGCCGATGGTCGCCCACTGGGCCGTCGGTGAGCGGGGCGGTCACGATGATCGCGGAGTTCATCGGCAGCCAGTCCCGGCGGTGGCCGGCCAGCCCGGAGGTGAATCCCTCCAGGCAGCGCAGCACGACCCCGGCCTGCACCTGCGCCCGGGCGGTCATCGCGACCCCGGGAGCGATGGACGTGACCCTCGTCGACTCGTGGATCTCCACCCCGAGCCCGCGGACCACGTCGGCGAGGCCGCGCACCAGCTTCGCCGGGTGCACGCGCGCCGCGTCGGGGTCGAAGCGCGCACCCCGCAGGCCGGCGATGTCAATGCGTGCCCGCGCCTGCTCGGCGTCGAGCAGGACACTCGGAGCGACGGCTCCATGGGCGAGCAGTCGCTGGTGCTGGGCGGCCGAGCGGGCGGCGTACATCACTCCCGACCGTCGCTGGTCGGCGGCGATCCCCTCGCGCTCGCAGGCGGCCAGCACCTCGTCGACCGTCCCGCGGACAGCGGCCGCCATCGCTGCCACGCCGGCGTCGCCGGCGCCGTAGTGGGCGCGTTGCCCGGGAGCTCGGACGACAGCCAGCCACCGTTGCGACCGGAGGCGCCGTAGCCGGCGAACTCCGCCTCCAGCACCCGGACGTCGAGCCCCGGCTCGGCACGCTTGAGCCAGTAGGCGGTCCACAGCCCGGTCAGGCCGCCGCCGACGATCGCCACGTCGCACGAGACGTCACGCGCAGCGCCGGCCCGGGCACGGGCAGGCCGAGGGAGGCGTGCCAGTGCGACACACCACCGTTGCGGACCCCACCCGCGTCCACCGGGTCGTACGACGTCACGGCGGCGATCCTGCCACCCCGGCGCGGCGCCGAGCACGGACTCAGAGCGAGTCCGGAACGACCAGCGCGTCGGGGTCCTGGCGGATGGGCAGCTGGGCGAGCGCCACCTTGACCAGGGTCGCCTGCGCGGCGACCGTGACCTTGCGGCGCAGCCGCCCGCCGCCGTCGCCGACGCACTGCTCGACGGCGGCCAGGACCTGGGCGTCGGTGAAGGTGGGCCGGGTGCCGGCGGCAACCTCCACGTCGGGCAGCGCGAGGAGCACGGGCAGCACCTGCCCGCCGACCGCCTCCAGGTGGTGATAGCGGTCGAGCTTGCTCATCGACTCCCAGACCGCGTCGGCGTCGGTACGCCGTCGCCCCTTGGCGCCGGCCACCGTCTTGGCGGCCGCCGTGACCGCGATCGTCAGCTCGTGCTCGGTGAAACGCATGCGCACCAGCATGCCGGACGAGGCCCGGTAACCGCCCGCACGGGTCAGCGCGGGGTGATGCCGCGGAACGCCGCGGCGTTCCTCAAACCGCGTCGGACGATGCGACCACGGGCACGTCGTGTGGGGCGGCCGGAGCGTGACCCGAGCGCTCGGCGCCGATGCCGGCGAGCACGACGCACCCGATGCCGACGACCGCGACGAGTCCGAGCTCCTGGTCGAGGATCACGAAGCCGATGACCATGGCGATCGCCGGCTCGAGGCTCATCAGGGTGCCGAACGCCGCGGTGGTGAGTCGCCGCAGGGCGAGCAGCTCGAAGGCGAACGGCACCACCGGCAGCAGGATCGCCAGGCCGAGACCGACGACGAGCAGCTCGGGCGTCAGCTGCGAGACGACCCCGGGCCCGGCGACCAGGGTCGCCACCACCGCGGCGACCGGCATCGAGATCGCCAGCCCGGCGAGGCCGGCGACCTCGTCGCCCACCCGCTGGGTGAGCAGGATGTACGCCGCCCAGCACACCGCGGCGCCGAGGGCGAAGGCGACGCCGAGCGCGTCGGCCTCACCGGTCCAGGGCTGGGTCAGCAGGAGCACGCCGATCGCGGCCAGCCCCGCCCAGGCCGGGCGGCCCCGCGGCCCCGCCAGGCGGCGACGCCGAGCGGTCCGAGGAACTCCAGCGCGCTGGCCGTGCCCAGCGGCAGCCGCTCGATCGCGGCCATGAACAGCATGGTGACGCCCGCGGTGACCACGCCGAGGGCGATGCCGGCGCGCAGGGCCGGCCCGGAGAACTGCGAGAGCCGCGGCCGGACGATGACCAGCAGCAGCACGCCCGCCCACGCGAGTCGCAGCCACGCGGTCCCCTCCGCGCCGAGGACGTCGATCAGGCCGACCGAGGCCGCGAGCCCGAGCTGGACGCAGAGCATCGAGGCGAGCGCCAGCCCGGCGCCGGTCCGGGCGGCGGAGCGTCGAGTGCCGCCGGTGACGGGCTGCTGGAGGTCGGTCATGGGACCAGTGAAGACCCGCGACACCGTTCATGTCCACGCGACTTTGCTGGACATATCGTTCACGAATCCTGAACAATTGTCGCATGCAGCCCCGCCGACTCCGGATCCTCCTCGAGCTGTCGCGGCTCGGGTCGATGCGCGAGGTCGCCGACGAGCTCGGCATGACCACGTCCAGCGTCTCCCAGCACATCGCCGCGCTCGCCGGCGAGGTCGGCTCGCCACTGGTGGAGCCGGACGGCCGGCGGGTGCGACTGACGCCGGCCGGCCGCCGGCTGGCCGAGCACGCCGTGACCATCCTCGCGGCCGTCGACGCCGCTCGCCGCGACCTCGACCCGAGCGAGGAGCCCCACGGCGTCGTCCGGGTCGCCGGCTTCGCCACCGCGATCAGGCGCTCGCTGCTGCCCGTCGTGGCCGAGCTCGCCACGACCCACCCGGGCATCGAGGTGCGCCTCAGCGAGTACGAACCGCTCGAGGCCGTCGACCTCCTCGGCCGCGACGACGTCGACCTGGCGCTGGTCTACGACTACAACCTGGCGCCGATCGCCCTGCGCAGCGACATGACCGCCGACGAGCTGTGGACGGTGCCGTGGGGGCTGGGGGTGCCGTCACCCGCCCGGCCCGCGCCCTTCGCGTCGTACGCCGACAGCGACTGGATCGTGAACTCGCGCAACACCGCCGACGAGGACGCGCTGCGCACCCTGGCCTCGATGGCCGGGCTTCACCCCACGCATCGTGCACCGCATCGACAGCCTCGAGCTGGTCGAGGAGCTCATCGTCTCCGGGCACGGCATCGGACTGCTGCCGCGCGGTCGCGCGACGCGTCGCGGCGTGCGCGTCCTGCCGCTGACCGATCCGCCGGTGGTCCTGCGGGCCTACGCCGTGACCCGCCACGGCCGCGAGCAGTGGGCGCCGCTGCGCGTGGTGCTCGGAGCGCCTCAGGGTCGCGTCGGCGGGGGCGTCCGTCAGAGGTTGATCGTGATGTCCGCGTCCTTGCGGAGCTCCTCGACCAGCGCCTGGGCGACGGTCGCCCACCTGCTCGGTCTGCACCTGCTCGGCGAGCTGGTCGCGGACCTGGGCGAACGGCGGGATCTGCTGCGCCTGCCCGCCCGCTGGCCGCTGGGCCTGCTTCTTGGCCTGCGCGTAGAGCGTGCGGAGCTCCTTCTCGGTGGGGTCGAGGCTCCCGCCTCGTCGGCCACGAGCTGCTCGACCATGACCTGGATCTCGACCTGGGTGCGGACCTGCTCCTCGGTCGTGCCCTGCTCCTCGACGGCGTCGAGGAACTCCTGGGCCGAGCCGAGCTGGTTCGACTCGGCGAGGCTGGTCAGCTCCGCCTCGACGTCCTCGTCGCTGACCGTGAGGCCGCGCGGCTCGGCCTCCTGCGCCAGCAGCTCGGTGTCGACGAGGTTGTTGGCGGTCTGCTCCTTGAGCGCCTCCTCGTCCGGCGCCTCGCCGCCGGCCTCGGCCTGCGCGGTCGCCTGCTGGAGCTGCGCGTCGTAGATCAGGACGAACTCGTCGCGGGTCACCTGCTCGCCGTTGACCTCGGCCACGACCTCGGGGATGCCGTCGACGTCCGCACCGGAGGTCTGGGCGCTCGACTCGTCGGAGGCGGCGGAGCCTGACGAATCGCCGTCGCTCCCGCCGCAGGCGGTCAGGACGAGCAGGCAGGCGGCGGCCGAGAGGCCGAGGACTGAGGTGGTGCGAAACGTGTGGGTCATCCCCACCGACGGTACGCACCATTCCTGAATGAGGGATAAACGCAGGGCGCCCCTCCTGCGGTCTACCCCTTCGAACGTGGCCAACGCCACACGCCCGTGTGAGGCTCGTGGGCGTGAGCGACGAACCGGCCCCCGAGCACCAGCGCCCCGACGGGGTCAGCGACGACACCGTCGAGGCCCTCGGCAAGCTGTCCGCGGCGACCGACCACATCGAGGACGCCCGCGGGCACCTCTACGCCTTCCACCGGCTGATGGGCAGCGCCGAGAGGACCATGGAGGAGGCGACCGCGCTCCTGCGCGAGGCGGGTCACGACGACGTGGCCGACGCCCTGGACCGCGAGGTCCTCGGCCGCAACCCGCTGCCGGGCATGTGGTCCTTCCAGATGGTCGAGGCGTTCGACGACGGCTTCTACGCCAGCGCGAAGGGCATCCAGCAGCACGCCCTCGACACGCTGGTCGACGGGCGGCGCCACGTCTTCGAGGCCGAGATGAAGGAGCTGCGCCGGACGAGGGGTCGCGAGGGGCACGAGGCGACCCCGGACGACGCCGACGGCACCTTCTGACACCCGCCCGGGAGGGCGGAGGTCAGCGGACCGCGCACGCCCGCCCGACGCCGTACGACGACCAGGCGGGCGGCGACGGCGCCTCCGATCGCACCGAAGAGGTGCCCTTCCCACGAGACACCGGGCTGACCGGGCAGCACGCCCCACAGCACGCTGCCGTAGGCCAGCAGCACGATGATCCCGACCGCGACCTGGCCCCAGCTCCGGTTGAGGAACCCGCGCACCGCGAGGTAGACGATCCAGCCGAAGACCAGCGCGGACGCGCCGGCGTGGTTGGAGGAGCTGTCGCCGACCAGCCACACGCCCATCCCGGCGACGACCCAGATCACCGCGGTCGCGGCGAGCCCACGGGCGACGCCTGTGGCCAGGACCAGGAAGCCGAGGACCAGCACCGGCACGGTGTTGCTGATGAGGTGGTCGAAGCCGAAGTGCAGCGTGGGCGCGACCACGACGCCGACCAGACCATCGTCGGTGCGCGGCTGCACGCCGTAGGCGTCGAGGCGGTGGCCGGACGCCGTGTCGAGGATCTCGAGCACCCACAGCAGCGCGACGAAGCAGCCGACGACGATGCCCGCCTGCCTGAGCGGCCAGGCCGCGCGGGTGGAGGTCTCCATGGCTCCATGATCCGGTGCGGGCCCAAGCGCCCGAGGTGCCGGAGGGTCAGGCGGGGGGTGCCAGCTCGCGGAGATAGCTCGCGAAGCCGTCGGGGGCACGGGCCACCAGCCGGCCGGAGGTACGGACCCGGATGGCGTCGGTCGCGGTCACGACGATCCCCGCCTCGGCGGCGCGGGTGACGAGTCGCAGGTCCTCGTGGGTCGCGACGTGCTCGAAGCCACCGAGCCGGTCATAGACGCTGCCCCGGATGCCGAGGTTCGCCGCGTGGACATAGGGGTGGTCGTCGGCCAGCACGTGGCGCGCGTGCCATCGAGCCAGCAGGTCGGGGTCCTCGTCGGCGAAACCGGGCTCGACGGTGCCGGTCACCAGGTCGTGGCCGGCCTCGGCCAGCTCCGCCTGGCGTACCAGCCAGTGGGCGGGCACCACGGTGTCGGCGTCGGTGTTGGCGACCCAGACCCCGGCCGGCTCGCGGCCGTCGAGCGCCGTACGCACTCCCAGCGCCCGGGCGGCACCGACCCGGCCGTGTGAGCTGCTCACGACCCTGGCCCCGCGAGCGGTCGCCACCGACGCGGTCGCGTCCGTGCACACGTCCAGCACGACGATCACCTCGCACGCCACGTCGGGACGCGCCAGGGCCAGCTCCGCCTCGGCGACGCGCACGCTGTCCAGGCACAGGGGCAGCAGGTCCTGCTCGTCACGGGCCGGGACGACCACGGCGACGCTGTGCAGCCGCGTCACGCGTGCCCCTCGCGCACAGCGACCGAGTCCGACGCGGTCCACACGTCCAGCAGCAGGTCGTCGTCGGCGTAGGACGCCGCGAGCGGGAGGTCGAGCGCCGCGCGTGCCTGGCGGTGCACCAGCGGGCCGTCCAGCGGCACGTCTCGGGTCGGTCGGAGCCAGTGGCAGAGCAGGATCTCCCCGTCGGGCGCGAGCATGCCGCGCACCCATCGCAGCAGGGCCAGCAGCTCGGCACCGGTGAGGAAGTAGCCGACCTCGGACAGCACCACCAGGTCGTACGTCGTCCGCGGCAGGTCGCTGCCGGTCGATCCGTGCACGAGCTCGACGTGCTCGTGGTCGCGCAACCGCGTGCCGGCCCTCCTCAGGGCGGCCGCACTGGCGTCGACGGCGGTGACGTGGTCGGCCCGCGAGGCCAGCTCTGCCGTGAGCACGCCGGTCGAGCAGCCGATGTCGAGGACCGAGCCGTAGCGCTCGCGCCCCAGCACGGCGACGGTGAGGGCACGCTTGCGGGCCTCGTACCACGAGCTCTCGAAGCCCCACGGGTCGTCGACGTCGTCGAACATCGCGTCGAAGACGCGACCGTCCGGCGGCGGCGCCGCGGACGGGTCGTCGGAGTCGTCGGTCGGACCGCCTCGGAAGAGTGTCTCGACGACGCGGCGCGAGGGACCGAGGCCGGTCTCGGTGAGCACCGGGGCCTCGCCCTCGTCCTGCCCCAACGCCTCGACCTGCGACCGGTGGCAGCGGATCGCCGCTTCCTTGGCGTGGAGCGCCGTGGCGGACGGCGAGAACGTCGCGGCCCGGTCCCAGGGCAGGCCGGACTCGTCGGCCCAGTGCCACAGCCAGATCGGGTAGAACCACAGGCGCGCACCGACCCCCTGCGCCGCCGTGGCGGCGGCCTCCCCGAGCCGCTCGTGGTCGGGATGTCCGTCGCCGGTCCACGGGGCGATGACGACGGTGTCCGCGTCGAGGTGCCGGTCGATGAGCTCGACCAGGGGCTGGTCGGGCACGCCCACCTGTGCCATCGGCGATGCCGAGGAACACGACCTCGCGCACGCCCAGCCGGCGGAGGCCGGAGCGGCACTCCTCGCGGCGGGTCCGGGCCAACCAGTCGGGGGTGGTGCGGGCCTGCGGGTGCGAGGCCTCCCCGTCACTGGCGACCACGACCACGACGGCGCACCCGGCGGCGACGAGGTCGTGCATCAGCCCGCCGACCCCGAGCGTCTCGTCGTCGGGGTGGGCGGCCAGCACCACCACCCGTCCCGAGCCGGCGAGATCGTCCGTGGTGACGTCGGCGACGTCGTCCCAGTGCGGCGACAGCAGCCACCGCGGTTCGGAGGCGGTCAGGGTGTCGTGCGTGAAGGCGACCGCGCTCACGGCGCCGAGCCGCTCTCGAGGACCAGCGAGCCGAGGGCGGCGAGGTCGCGCTCGGCGTGGTGCTGGCGGACGTAGACGGTGAGGTCCGCGACGCGACGGGCGTGCTCCTCGTCGGCGGTGAGCGGCGCCGGGCCGAGGGCGTGGCCGACGACGGACAGGCAGGTCTCGGCCGCAGCCGCGACCACGGCGCGTACGCGGGCCGCGAGCACCGCACCCGCCGTGCCGTCGGCGCCTCCCGCATCGATCACGTCGGCCGCGTGCCGGAGTGAGGTCTCGGCAGCGAAGAGCACGGCATCGAGGTGGCCCACGTGCATGAGCCCGATCTGGTCCGGGTCGCGACGCCCGGCGGTGGCGACGAGCCGGGCACGGAGGGCCTGGGCCGCTCCGAACCACACGGCCGCGACGGCGATCCCGCCCCACGCGAAGCCGGGCCTGGTGAGGTACCACTCGTCCTCCCCCACCGGCACCGCGGCGACCTCGTCGAGCCGCAGCCCGCCGCTGGGGACGTCGACGAGACCGCGGGAGACCCACGTCCCCGGCAGCGGCGAGACCCCGTCACCCAGCGAGACGGCGAACGCCCGTCGGGACGTGGGTCCGGTGTGCGCGGTGATGATCGCGTGCGAGAGGTCGGCGGCCAGGGAGCACCACGGCTTGGTGCCGTCGAGCACCCATCCCGACCCGTTGCGTACGGCGTCCAGCCGGGCGCCCGGGGCGTGGGCGGCGTACACCCCCCACGTCGACGAGGCATCCGCCCCGACGACGGCGAGGTCCACGCCGGGCCCGGCCTGGTCGAGGATCGACAGGGCGTCGAGGTGCGGCTCGAGCGTGCGCGCGACGGTGAGGTCGACCGACCCGAGCGTCGCCAGGACCCCGAAGTAGCCCCAGGTGTCGCCGCGGCCCAGACCCGCCTCGACCCCGGAGAGCTCGCGGGCCAGGGTCAGCGCCCCGGCGCGGTCACCCGGCGACAGGTCGCGTGCCCGCTCGGCGAGGTCGTCACGCTGCCACGACGTCATGGCGCTCCCATCTCGTTGTTGCGACGCGCTGCGCGGTTGCCCAGCGTCCCGAGGGCGTCCACGACGCGGGAGCCGAGCCGTCGACGGGCGGTGCCCCCGGACACGCTCGGTGTCGCGGTGTCCATGGCGCCCGCTGACGTCGACGCCCGTCGCGGACCGGACGGAGCGAGGCGCGAGGCGACGCGCATCAGGCGCACGGTCGTGGCCGGCGCCAGGCCGTGCACCCGTCGTCCGATCATGGTCAGGGCGTGAGGTCGACGACGGGTCGGCCGGCGAGCACGCCGTCGACGATCCGCCGCGCCGCGCGCTCGACGGAGATCGAGACGATCGGTGTCGCAGCCCCCACGCTGAACCAGGCGTAGTCGGCCTCGGCGTTGCCGGTGAACCGGGCGTGCAGGTGTCCGCCCGAGCGCATCAGGCCCGGCACCACGGCGGTGGCCGTGACGCCGGTGCCGGCCAGCTCGGCTGCGAGCCCTTCCGCCAGCCCGACCGCGCCGAACTTGGCGACGGAGTAGGGCAGCAGGTGCGGCACGCTGACCAGGCCACCGACCGAGGTGACGATGCCGATCCGACCGCGACGGGCGGCGCGCATGCCGGGCAGGACCGCCAGGCTGAGGTGGACCGGACCCCACAGCATCGTGCCGACGGCGTCCTGGAAGTGCCCCAGCGTCATCGACTCCAGCGGTCCGACCTGGATGATGCCGGCCACGTGCAGGGCGACGTCGATGCGTCCCTCCGTGGGCCAGCACGGCCGCGACGGTCGCCTCGACGTCGTCGGCCACCGAGACGTCGCACACGTGCGTCCTGAGCTCGGAACGGGAAGGGAACTCGCTCGCCAGGATCGACGCGGCGTTCGCCAGCTCGGCGTCGTCGCGGGCCAGCGCGTGCACGGCAAAGCCCCGGCCCACCAGCTCCCGGCACACCGCCAGGCCCAGGCCGCGAGAGGCACCTGCCACCAGGGCGACCGGCGGGTCGCCGGCGCTCACGGCTTGAGCACCACCTTGACGCAGCCGTCGGACTTCTTCTGGAAGATGTCATAGCCCTCGGGCCGCCTCGGCGAGTGGCAGCCGATGCGTCGCCAGCGACTCCAGGCCGAGGACGTCCCCGTCCTCCATGACCACGGGCAGGATCTCGTCGATCCAGCGCTTCACGTGGCACTGGCCCATCCGCAGCGAGATGCCCTTGTCGAACATCTCCATCATCGGCATCGGATCTGCCATGCCGCCGTAGACCCCGCTGACCGAGACGGTGCCGCCTCGACGGACGGCCGAGATCGCCGCCCGTGCAGGGCGGCGAGGCGGTCCACCCCGACCTTCTTGATCAGGGGCTTGGCCAGCGCGTCCGGAACGTAGGCCGACGGCCTTGATCGCGCCGCCGAAGACCGGGACTGCCGTGCGCCTCCATGCCCACCGCGTCGACGGTGCCGTCCGCACCGCGGCCCTCGGTCAGGTCGCGCGACCGCCTGGCCGGCGATCGTCGACGTCGCTGATGTCGACGACCTCGACCCCGAAGCTCCGCAGCGAGAGCCAGCGCGCTCCGGCACCAGGTCGAGGCCGATGACCCGCAGGCCCCGGTGCACGCGCGATGCGGCACGCGAGCTGCCCGACCGGTCCGAGCCCGAAGACCGCGAGGGTCCCGCCCGGCGGGACCTCGGCGTACGCGACCGCCCTGCCACGCGGTCGGGCAGGATGTCGGAGAGGTAGAGGAAGCGCTCGTCGGGCACCCCGTCGGGCACCTTGATCGGCCCGAAGTGAGCCTGGGGGACGCGCAGGAGCTCCGCCTGGCCGCCGGGCACCGATCCGTAGAGCTCGGTGTAGCCGAAGAGTGCCGCCCCCTTGCCCTGCTCGCGCACCTGGGTCGTCTCGCAGGCGGCCATCAGGCCGCGGGTGCACATCCAGCAGCGAGCCGCAGGAGATGTTGAACGGGATGACCACGCGGTCACCCGACGGCGATGTCGTGGACGTCGGTGCCGACCTCCTGGACGACCCCCATCGTCTCGTGGCCCAGGACGTCGCCCGGGCTCAGGAACGGGCCGAGCACCTCGTAGAGGTGGAGGTCGGAGCCGCAGATGGCCGTCGAGGTCACCTGGATGATCGCGTCGGTCGGTGTCCTCGATCCGCGGGTCCGGGACGTCGCGCACCTGGACGTCGCCGCTTGCCCTGCCACGTCAGTGCCTTCATGCCTTGCTCCTCAGCTCGGGAAGGACGTCCGACCCGTAGGCCGACAGCATGTCCTCGTAGTGCGGGTCCCATGTTGGCGACGTACACGTCGTCGAAGCCCGCGTCGACGAACGGGCGATAGGCGTCGACGTGCTCGGCGACGTCGGGGCCGAAGGCGCCCTTCTCGGCGAACTTCTCGCCGCGTCACCAGCTCGGCCGCCTGCTCGAAGTGCTGCGGGCTCGGGCAGCACCTGGCTCAGCTCCCCGGCACGCCTGCGTTGGGCCAGATCTCGTACGCCGTGTCGATCGCCTCGTCGCGAGTCGGTCCCCACGCGACCTTGAATCCCGCCTGCGTGGGTGCGTCGGCGCCCTTGACCCGGCGGAACTCCTCCACCGCATCCGCGTCGGGCTTCGTGGTGATGAATCCGTCGGCGATCCTGCCCGCCACCTCGAGCGCCTTCGGACCGAACGCGCTCATGTAGATCGGCGGCGGGGTGTCGGGCAACGTGTAGATGCGCGCGGTGTCGACGGTGTAGTGCGTGCCCTCCCGGGAGACGACCTCTCCGGTCCACAGCTGACGGATGACGTCCACCGCCTCCTCGAGCATCTCCAGCCGCATCTCGGTGTGCGGCCACACGTCGCCCAGGATGTGCTCGTTGAGCGCCTCGCCGCTGCCGACGCCGAGGGTGAAGCGGCCCTCGCCCAGCAGGACGGCGCTGGTGGCCGCAGCCTGGGCGATCATCGCCGGGTGGGTGCGGACGGTGGGGCACGTGACGGCCGTCGTCACCGGCAGGTCGCACACCTGGCTGACGGCGCCGATCATCGACCAGACGTGTGGGTGACTGCTCCCTGGGCGTTGGTCCACGGGTGGAAGTGGTCGCTGATCCAGAGAGCGTCGAAGCCGGCCTTCTCCGCCAGCCGGGCCTGCTCGAGGAGCTGGTCGGGGGCGTACTCCTCGCAGGACAGGAAGTATCCGAACCGGGTCACGGCTGGACGTCCCGCTCCCACATCCGCAGTGCCGCGCAGGCCTTGCAGGAACGCCTTGGCCGACGCCGCGGTGCCCTTCAGCTCGATGACGCCGGCGTCCTCCTCGACTCCGGCCGCCTCGAAGAGCGGGGCGGCAGCGGCGTTCCAGCCGATGAACTTGTGGTGGCCGAACGCGTCGGCGACGAAGTCCTCGGCCGACTTGCGAGCAGCGAGCTCCGCGGCACCGTCGGCGGACGGCAGGAGCGCCACCGCGTCGAAGAGCACCGAGGGCGCGCCCACGATGGCGTGGTCGACCGCGCGGGTCTTGCCGCCGGTGAGCCTGACGTCACCCGCCGTTGCACCGATCAGCTCGACGGTCGCGCCGGCGTCGGTGAAGGCCTTCTCCAGCGCCGTGAGCGCGGCCGCGGCCGTGCCGTCGGTGACGACGATCCCGAGCTTGCGACCGGCGAACGAGTCGGGGCCGTTCTTCAGGATCGACAGGGACTGGCGACTCCGGCAGGCCGGTGACCTTCGGGCGTGCCGGGACGGACGCCTCCGGCAGGGGCAGGCCGATCTCGTCGGCGACGGCCTGCGCGAGCGACTCGTCCACGTTGCGCAGGTTGGCGACCATCCGCTCGCGGATCTCGACGCGCTCGCACTTGCCGAGCTCGAAGGCGAAGGCACTCACGATGTGCTGCTGCTCGACCTCGGTCTGGCTGTCGAAGAACTGCGTCGCCTGGCTGTAGTGGTCGGCGAACAGCTCGGCCCGGATCCGGCGGGTCTCGCCGTTGGGCTCGCTCAGGGTCTGGTAGCCCTGCTCGACGTCGGCGCGCGGACCGCGGTCCGCGCCGGTGAACGAGTTGGGTTCGTACGCCGCCCGCCCGAGCTGCGGACGGGTCTGCATGTGACCGTCGCGCTGGAAGTGCATCACCGGGCAGCGCGGCGCGTTCACCGGGAGCTGGGTGAAGTTGGTCGACGCCGAGCCGCTTGAGCTGGGTGTCGAGGTAGGAGAAGTTGCGGCCCTGCAGCAGCGGGTCGTTGGTGAAGTCGATGCCCGGCACCACGTTCTGGGTGCAGAAGGCGGCCTGCTCGACCTCGGCGAAGACGTTGTCGACGACGCGGTCGAGGGTGAGCCGGGCGATGACGCGCAGCGGCACGAGCTCTTCGGGGATGATCTTGGTGGCGTCGAGGACGTCGAAGTCGAAGCTGTCGGCGAACTCCTCGTCGAAGACCTGGACCGCGAGGTCCCACTGCGGCAGGTCGCCGGTGTCGATGGCGTTGTAGAGGTCCTTGCGGTGGAAGTCGGGGTCGGCGCCGTTGATCTTGAGCGCCTCGTTCCAGACGACCGACTGCAGGCCCTGGCGCGGCTTCCAGTGGAACTTCACGAACGTCGAGTCGCCGTCGGCGTTGACGAAGCGGAAGGTGTGGACCCCGAAGCCCTCCATGAAGCGGAACGACCGGGGGATCGCCCGGTCCGACATCGCCCACATCAGCATGTGGGTGGACTCGGGCATGAGCGACACGAAGTCCCAGAAGGTGTCGTGGGCCGAGGCGGCCTGCGGCCAGCCGCGGTCCGGCTCCTCCTTGACGGCGTGCACCAGGTCGGGGAACTTCATGGCGTCCTGGATGAAGAAGACCGGGATGTTGTTGCCGACCAGGTCCCAGTTGCCCTCCTGGGTGTAGAGCTTGACCGCGAATCCGCGTACGTCGCGGGCGAGGTCGGCGGACCCGAGGTTGCCGGCCACCGTGGAGAACCGCACGAACGCCTCGGTCTTCTCGCCGGCGCGCTGGAAGAGGTCGGCCCGGGTCAGCTCGGGGATCGCCTCCAGCGTCTCGAGCGTGCCGTGGGCGCCGTAGCCCCTGGCGTGCACGACCCGCTCGGGGATCCGCTCGTGGTCGAAGTGGAAGATCTTCTCCCGCAGGACGAAGTCCTCGAGCAGCGTGGGACCACGCTCCCCCGCCTTCAGCGAGTTCTGGTCGTCGCTGATCGGGGCGCCCTGGTCGGTGGTCATCCGCTGGCCGCCGACGACGCCCTGGTGGAGCTCACCGCCGTTGCCGGTCACGTCTGCGGTCTTCCGCGCCCTGCTGGACGCGGCCTTCCTGGCCTTGTTCTGTGCCATGGGGTCTGGTCCTCTCGCGATCCGGGTCAGCGGTGAGCGGCGACGCGCAGGGCGTCACGGTCGGCGTCGGTCGACAGCAGCAGCCCGTGGCGAATCGCCCACAGGACGGCCTGCGAGCGCGAGGTGACCTCGATCTTCGCGTAGGCGCTGCGGATGTAGGACTTCACCGAGTTGATGCTGATGTGCTCCTGCAGGGCGATGTCCTGGTTGGAGCGGCCGGCGGCGATGAGCGACAGCACGTCGGTCTCGCGCTGGGTCAGCCGGAACTCGTGCCGCGACTCGGCCTCGGGCTCGTGGGGACCTTCCCAGGCGTCGATGATGGTGCGGCCGTCGGCGAGCAGCAGCAGGTCCCTGACCAGGCGTCGGGCGGGGAGCCACTTGCTGACGTAGCCGGCAGCGCCGAGGGCCATCTCGGTGGAGACCATCTGGGGCGTGCAGTCCCAGCTGTAGGCGACCATCCGGGTGGGGAACCGGCGGGGGACGCTCCCCTCGGCGGCCCCGCGGTGACGCGAGGGCTCGTAGAGGGTCAGGTCGCTCAGCGGCGTCGGCTGGTCGGGGCGGCTGGGCAGCACCGTCACCTGGTCGGCGTACGGCGCGAGCATCGCCTGGATGCCGCGGACGACGAGCTCGCTCTCGTCCTTGACGGCCACTCTGACGATCGGGCGGCCCGGGGTCTTGCTGTGTCGTTCCATCCCCGGAGGTACCCCGTTCCGCTGAGGTCATGCGCGATGCCTCTGACCGGGCTCAGCCCTGGTGCAGCCCCTGCACCACGAGTGCCGCCTGGACCACGTCGATCCCGGCGCGCTGGGCCGCCGCGAGCAGGAGCGCCCGAGCCATGTCGACGTCCACGCCCTCACGAGCCGCGAGGAGGCCGACCGCCACATCGATCACGCGCTGGTCGCGCAGCCGGCCGGGAGCCTCCTCGGCGCGCCGACGGGAGTCGAAGCCCAGGTCGGCGTTGGTGACGGCGCCGGCCTGGGACGCGCCCAGCGCCTCGGCGAGGGCGTCGAGGCGGCCGTGGAAGGCGTGCGCGGTCGAGGCGTAGAGATCGATCGTGAGGACCACGCGCCCGTGGTCGACGACGGGGAGCGACACCGTGCTGGCGATTCCTGCCCAGGCGCGCGAGCGCGCCATCTCGGCCCACCAGCCCTCGTCCAGGGCGGCTTCGCCCAGGTCCGTGCCCGCACCCTCGGACCGGGTCATCGTCGGTGCTGGTGGCGGGCACCTCCCCGACCGGGGTCGATGTCCGGCCCGGGACTCGCGACGAGCGTGAAGGTGAGGTCGTCGTCCAGGAACGTCACGCTCATCGCGACGCACTCCGGGACGGTACGCACCGCCCAACCCTCGATGACCCGCAGCTCGTGCTCGAGGTCGTCGACCGTGGCGACGTACTCGTCCAGCGCTTCTCTGCTCTGTGGCAGCAGCTGCATGTGAACTCCTTCGCCCGTGGGGTGATTGTGTCCACTTCGAGAGTCCTCCGACGCAGCACGTCCTGCCACACCCGACGGGGCGTGCCACGGCAGACAGCCTCGGGCGTGCATGTCGTGCGCCCGGACTGGGTACCGACATGGATGAGCAACGAGCACCTGCGCCTATCCGACGGTCGTCCTCGACCTCGACGGCACCCTGGTCGACTCGGTCCACCACCACGTGGTGGCCTGGACGAGTGCCTTCCACGACGTGGGCCTTCGCGTCGCCTCGACCACGGTCCACCACGCCATCGGCATGGGAGGGGACCGCCTGGTGTCCCACGTCGCCGGCGCCGCGGCCGAATCGGCGGTCGGCGACGACGTGCGCGCATTGCACGACAAGAACTTCCGTGCCGGCTTGCGCACCATCTCCGAGCTCGACGGCGCATCCGACCTGCTCACGGCTCTCGCCGAGCGGGGGCACCACCTCGCCCTGGCCAGCTCGTCGGAGGCAGACCTCGTCGAGGAGATGCTCGACCGGGTCGGAGCGCGAGCCAGGCTCGACGTCGTCGTCAGCGGCTCCGAGGCGGAGCACAGCAAGCCCGCCGCCGACCTCGTCGAGGCGGCGGTGTCACGTGTGGGTCGCGAGCCGGCGATCGTCGTCGGCGACGCGGTCTGGGACGTGCTGGCCGCTGATGCGGCCGGCGTCCCCTGCATCGGACTGGGCAGCGGTGGAATCGATGGCCGGCACCTGCGTGCCGCCGGAGCAGTCGCGATGTACGACGGCCCGCGCGACCTGCTCCAGCAGCTCGACGACAGCCCACTCGCCGGTCGGACCTGGAGACTGGGTACCCGTACGGCGTGCTCAGGTCGCGGCGAGGCCGACGAGGTCCAGGATGTGCCGGGCGGGCGAGAGCTCGGGGGCGACGATGTCCATGCGCACTCCCGAGCGGGTGCTGCGCGCCGAGAGGTCGAACAGGGACTGCACCCCAGGACTGGCCAGCAGGGTGACACCGGTCAGGTCCACGATCGCAGCCTCGGTCCCCGCGTGCGTCGCCTCGAGCGAGGGCCGCGTGGAAGAGCTCCGCGGAGGCCTCGTCGACCGGGCCCGGACGCCGTCAGGTGTCCGGTCAGGAGACACCGTGGACATCTCGGCCGGGAAGGTGTCGGGCGCCTGGGCCGACGGGTCGGCCTCGACCTGCCACAGGTGGACGGGACGACCCAGGCGGCTGCGGATCTCCACCAGGGTCCCCCCCGATGACCGTTCGACGCGCAGGCTGTCGACCAGGCCACCGGCCATCGTCAGTCCTCGCCCTGCCCCGCGTCCCGATGCCGGGCGCACGCCACTCGCCGCGGTCCGACACCGTCGCGACCACGGCGCCCGTCTCGTCCAGGGCGGCCTCGATCCGCAGGGGACGGTCGCCGTGGCCGTCGACCCAGCCGCCCGTCCAGGTCGCTGCGGCGGTAGGCGTGGTTGACGACGTTGGTGGCCAGCTCCATCAGCGCGTGGCCGAGGCTGATGTGGTCGGCCAGACCGGCCCCCAGGTCGTCGAGCCACGCGGAGATCCTGCCGTGCAGCTCGCCGAGGTCGAGCGTGTCCGCGTCCAGGCGCAGCGACAGCGCCTCGGGTGCCGGCATCCGCTGCGCGACCAGGACCGCCACGTCGTCGCACATGTCGCGCGGTGAACTGTCGCGACAGGATGCTGCGGCCGACGTCGTCGGCGCGCTCGCAGGGCGGCGACCCACGTCCGACGGAGTCGTCGAGGGCCTGGGCTGCGCGGACGATCAGGTCGTCGGCCTCTCGCGCCGGGACCTCGACGTCGCGTGTTGAGGAAGCCGTTGGTGGACAGGACGACCATGTCGTCCGGTCCCAGTCGGCGTGCTGTGGGCGCGCATCGACCCACCCGTGCCGAGCGGACGCATGCCGGGAGCCTCGAGCTGGACGGGAGCACCACCGGGGCGAAGCACCAGCGGCGGCGCCAGGCCCGCCGCGGCGTACTCCATCGAACCCTCGCGCAGGTCCAGCACCGCGACGCCGACGGCGGTGGCGGCCAGCTCGGGGTGCCGCGCGGCGTGTCGGTCGAGCCCTTCGAGTGCCTCGACGAGGGTCGCGCCGTCGCAGAGGAACGACCAGAGAAGGGCGCGCAGCTCGGCTGCGGACAGCGAGGCGCAGGCCCCGTGGCCGACCACGTCCGCCACCATGAGCCCCACCCGCTCGCCCGGCAGGACGCACGCTCCCAGGGTGTCGCCGCGGTGCCTGCGGCTCCTGCTCGGTCAGGGCGTACTGGCCAGCGAGGACGAGGCCGGGCACCACCGGGAGCACCCGCGGGATCTGTGCGTCGGTCGTGGAGTTCATGAGGCGTCAGTCCAGGGGGTTGCCGAATGGTGCGTGGGCGCACCACTCGGTAACCACCTGGCCCTGCTTCATGCGTCGAGCGACACTGCCGCCCGATCGGTCACGCCGAGAGGGAGCCGCGCAGGTCGGCCAGCACCCGGGTCAGCATCCGGGAGACCTGGGTCTGCGTGACGCCCAGCTCCTCGCCGATCTCCTGCTGGGTGCGCTCGTCGAAGAACCTCATCCGGAGCAGGGAGCGGTCCCGGTCGGACAGATCGCCGAACCAGGGGGCGCAGCATCACGCGCGCCTCGGCCGCCGCCAGGTGCTCGCCTCCGCGAGGATCGGAGATCGCATCGCCGACGAGGGTGGACCCGCCGTCGGTCAGCGGCACGTCGAGCGAGCGGGGCGAGAAGCAACCCTCGGCCCGCAACGCCTCGACGACGTCCTCCACGGGCACGTCGAGGGCCTCCGCGATCGCCTGTTCGGTGCACGGGACCGCCGCTCTCGGAGCGCAGCCGGTCGCGGGCGTCGAGGACCTGCGACTGGAGCTCCTGGACGCGACGGGGAGGGCGCACCATCCAGCCGTTGTCGCGGAAGTAGCGGCGCACCTCCCCGCGGATGCTCGGCACGGCGAAGGCCAGGAAGTCGCTGGCGAGCGTGATGTCGAAGCGGTGGACGGCGCGCACGAGCGCGGCGCTGGCGACCTGCTCGAGGTCGTCCAGCGAGATGCCGCGCGAGCGGTAGCGGGACGCGATGGTGCGCGCCATCCCGAGGTTGGCGATGACCACCTGGTCGAGCAGGTGGGCCCGCTCCGCGTCGTCGTGCGTCTCGGAGGCGGAGAGGAACGCTGCCGCCGTGAACGTGCGACGCTCGTCTCGGGAAAGGGGCGGAGGGTGCTGGGGACAGGGACGTTCGGAAGCATCTGCGATCTCCGACGGATCTTGACTTCGTGCCCGCCGGTGTCTTCAGCAGGAATGAGGCGCCGGAACGTGTACACCCTCAAGGGGCTTGTCGGCGCGCTTCTTGTAAGTTAATCCATCGCCGAGAGTCGCACTACACCCTCAGGGTGCCGACCTGGGCGAGCTCCGAGTGACCCCTCAGCACCCGCACGCGGGTCTAGGGTGTCGTCCGTGCCGGAGCCGCATGACGACGCTGACGAGACCACCTCGGACCTGATCGACAGGCCTCCGAGCCGCAGCGGTCGTTGGTGGCGGCGAGCCGGCGTCGGGCTGCTGACGCTGATCGTGCGTGGCGCCGGTCTCGACCTCTTCGGACCCCGGACGGGCGAGCTGACCGAGGAGGGCGGCGGCTACACGCTCGGTGTGGTCTACCCGCAGATCGCGCGTGCCGGCGAGCCGGCACCGCTGCACGTCGTCGTCTCCACGAGCTCGCAGTTCGGCGACACCGTCGCAGCTGCGCTTCTGCGACTCCTACTTCGACCACCTCGACTTCCAGTCGTGGTACCCCAACCCGTCCGCCGAGACGAGCGAGCCCGGCTGGGTCGTCTACGAGTTCGACGCCCCGCCGTCCGGCACCACCCTCGACATCAGCCTCGACGCGCGGGTCGCCCCCGGCCAGCTCGGCGGCCGCGACGAGTGCGAGATCGAGCGTCCTGGTCGACGACCAACCCGTGGTGAGCGCCGACTTCACGACCTGGAGGGCTCCCTGATGGACATCCTGATCCGCTCGCTCGTCATCTTCCTGTTCCTGTGGCTCGTGGTGCGCGTCGGCGGCAAGCGCGAGGTGGCACAGCTGTCGGCCTTCGACATGATCCTGCTGATCACCGTCGGCGACCTCGTCAGCCAGGGCATCGTCCAGGAGGACTACTCCGTCACCGCGGCCGTGATCGCCGTGGCCACCTTCACGCTGGCCGGCATCGCGCTCAACGCCTTCACCTTCCGCTACCCGACGCTTCCGGCCGTGGCTGGCGGGGCGGGCGCGGATCGTCGTACGCGATGGCGAACCGCTGCTCGACACCCTGGCGGGCGAGCGGATGACGATCCAGGACGTCCACGAGGCGGCCCGCGGGCAGGGCATCCGGCGGCTCAGCGACATCGAGCTGTGCGTGCTGGAGACCGACGGGTCGTTCTCCTTCTTCACCCGCGACGAGGACGGGAGCGACGGGTCCCCGGACAAGCAGGACAAGCTGTAGTCGCTCGTCGGCATCCTTGCGGGGGTGTGCCTGCCTGGCTGCGAGGGCTATACAGGGACCACGGTGCCGGTCGGCACCCGTCCAGGGGGCCCACGGGCCTTGACGACCAAGGAGACGACATGAGTCAGTCCGAGACCGAGGGTCCCGCCGACGGTGGCGCCGAGGGCACGCCCGGCGTGCACGACGGCGGAGCCGACGGCGGTGCCGAGGGTCCCGCCGACGGTGGCGCCGAAGGCACGCCCGGCGTGCACGACGGCGGAGCCGACGGCGGTGCCGAGGGTCCTGCCGACGGTGGCGCCGAAGGCACGCCCGGCGTGCACGACGGCGGCGCTGACGGCGGTGCCGACAGCGGCGCCTGATGTCCCAGCTCGTCGACGACAGCGGGCCCGGAGCGCTCTCCGGGTCCGCTGTCCCGGCTCCGTCGGACCGACCGGTCCTCGCTCGTGTCGTCGGTGACGTCGAGACGTTCGCCCGTGAGACCTGGGGCCGGGAACCCCTCCTGAGGTCTGCTGCCGACCCGGGTGGCTTCGCCGACCTGCTCACCGAGGGCAGACGTCGACCAGCTGCTCAGCGAGCGCGGCCTGCGGACGCCCTTCCTGCGCGTCGCCAAGGACGGCGGCACGCTCCCGCATGCGGCCTTCACGGCCCCCGGTGGCCTGGGCGCCGGCATCGCGGACCAGGTCAGCGACGACAAGCTGACCGCGCTCTTCGCCGGCGGCTCCACCCTCGTGCTCCAGGCACTGCACCGCGTCTGGCCGCCGATCATCGCCTTCTGCCAGCAGCTGGCCGCCGACCTCGGGCATCCGGTCCAGGCCAACGCCTACGTCACTCCCCCGCAGAACCAGGGCTTCGACGACCACTACGACGTCCACGACGTCTTCGTCCTCCAGGTCGCGGGTCGCAAGAAGTGGTCCATCCACTCACCCGTGCACCCCTCGCCGTTGCGCGACCAGCCGTGGACCGACCGGCGCGACGCCGTCCGGGAGGCCGCCCGGCAGGAGCCGGTCATCGAGACCGTCCTCGAGCCGGGGGACGTCCTCTACCTCCCCCGCGGCTACCTGCACTCCGCGACCGCCCTCGGCGGGGTCACCGTGCACCTCACCCTGGGCATCCACAGCTGGACCCGGTACGACGTCGCCGAGGAGCTCGTCGCCCTTGCGCTCGACCACGTGGCCGACGACGAGGAGGTCCGCGGCTCCCTCCCCCTCGGCACCGACCTCGCCTCCGGCCAGCTCGACGCGGAGGTCGTGATCGCCACGCTCCGCAATGCCCTCGACCGGCTCGATCCCCAGGACGTCGCGGACCGGCTGCGCGCACGCCGACGATCCGCCCAGCGCGCGGCACCCGTCGGCCCTCTCGCGCAGCACGCGCTGGCAGCCTCCCTGGACGAGGGCACGCCCCTGCGCCTGCGCGACCACCTCGACGCTCGACTGGACGACGGGACGGTGACGTCGCGCGCCGGTGCCGTGAGCGTGGACGGTGCGCCGAGCGCCGTCGTCAGGAGACTGCTCGCCGGTGACGTGATCGCGGCGGGAGACCTGGGCCTCTCGGCGGCGCGCACCCTGGTCGAGGCGGGACTGGTCGTCACCGGATGACGCTGCCCTGCTCCGACGGTGCTGCGGAGCGCGGAGACCCGATGCTGGGCACCGCCCCTCCGCAGCGGCAGTGGCTGCTCGTCGAGCACCCGGCGCCCTGGCCGGTCACGGCCCCGTTCGGAGCCGACCTCCCCACGGCCCTCCTGCAGCGACTCGGGCATCCCGGGCTGAGGACGCTCTTCATCCGGCGCCACGGCCGCGCCGGCGCCCCCGACCGTCTCGACGGTCCACGGCGCTGGTTCGTGTGTCGCGACGGCCGGCTGCGCACCGGGCTGTGGCAGCATCCCGACGACCTGCTCGCGAGCCTGGCGCCGGACGGGGGCGAGCCGTACGCCGGTCCGCTGCTGCTCGTCTGCACCCATGGCGTCCACGACGTGTGCTGCGCCGTGAAGGGCCGTCCGGTGGCGCAGGTCACTCGCGGAGCGGTGGCCCGAGGCGACCTACGAGTGCAGCCACCTCGGTGGCGACCGTTTCGCCCCGAACGTCCTGGTGCTCCCCGACCTCGCCTGCTACGCCGGCATGCCGCCCGAGCGGGCCGTCCCCGTCATCGAGGCCCACCTGGCCGGATCGGCCGACGTCTCGTGGCTGCGCGGCGTGGCCGGGCTGCACCCGGCGCAGCAGGTCGCCCTCGGCGCGGTCCTCGAGCACTGGGGGCCGGCTGGCACGGCTGGGCTCGAGACCCGGCTCGTCGGTGAGGAGGGCACCTTCGACGCGGGTACGTGGGCGGTGCAGGTGTCTGGTCACGGGTCCACGCCCGCGGTTGCTCGCGTCGTCGTGGTGAGCAGTCGGCGGGCGGAGGCGGCCCGGCTCACCTGCCGCGCCGACCACGACACGCGTGCGCTCCAGTGGGACGTGGTCTCGATCGAGATCGCGGGAGATCGCGCCTGAGCGGTTCTCGGCCGGCGCCGACCTTCCAGCCCAACGGTTTGCTCCCGATCCCGAGTACCTTGGGTCGGTGAACAACAGCGAATTCGTCGAGCTGAGTCGCCGACTGAGGTCCGCGCTGACGCCCGCCGACCTCGACGAGACACTCGCCAAGATCACGGCCGCTGCGGTAGAGGTGCTCCCGGACGTGCAGTACTCCAGCATCACCATCAAGCACGCCGACGGACGGCTGGAGACAGCGGCGCCCACCCACGACTTCCTGTGCGACCTCGACGCCGCCCAGTACGACCTGCGCGAAGGCCCGTGCTACGAAGCTGCGACCGACACCGTGCACGTCGCCGCTCCTCGTCTGGCCGAAGACACCCGCTGGCCGCGCTACGCACCGGTCGCCGTAGCAGCCGGCGTCCAGGCCCAGGCCGGGATCCGGCTCTTCGACGCCGAGAAGTCCAACGGTGCGCTCAACCTGTACGCCGAGAAGGCTGGCGCGTTCGACGACCTGACTGTCGCTGGGTGAGCTGTTCAGCCACCAGGCCGCGCTCGCCATCGACTACGCCCGCGAGATCGACCAGCTGAAGGACGCAGTCGCGACTCGTCAGTTGATCGGCCAGGCCGTTGGTCTGGTGATGCAGCAGTACGGGCTGGACGACGCGCGCGCCTTCGCGTTCCTGACGCGACTGTCATCGACCACCAACACCAAGTTGAGGACCGTCGCCGAACAGGTCGTAGGAGAGCACAACACCAGGAACCGCACCGACTGATCCGAGTGGCGGCGACCCCGCATGGAACGCAAGGCTGTGGGTACCGTGCAGGCAGAGGCCGGACTCGCCGCGCGGAGGGTTCGCGCCTTTGGGTCCCAGGTGTCCAGCAATCGGCGCCTGGGGCTGGGCACGTCACGGGAGCACTGGAAGTTCCCGGGTCCGTGCAATGTCGCTGGCGACGCTCACGAGCTTGCGGTTGAGGTCGTTCGACGCGCGCCGCAGGTAGTCGAACGCCTGATCAGCGCTGATGTTGAGACGTTCCATCAGGATTCCCTGCGCCTGCCCGATGACCAGACGGCTGATGATCGCCATCCCCAGCTGATCGATCTCTCTCTCCGCAGACATCGCCAGGGCAAGGTGCCCGGCCAGGGCCTGCGCGACGGCGACGTCGTCGACATCGAAGGCGTGGCTGCCCGTTGAGTACAGGCTCAGGGCACCGTAGGAATGGCCGTCGGTGTAGACCAGCAGCGACATCATCGAACGTGCCCCGAGCTCGTGATGGACCTTCGGCGCCCATACCGGCCACCGCTCGTCCGTCGCGAGGTCGGCAACCACGAGCGTGTCCTGGTCTCGCTGGAAGTTCAGGCACGGGCCGTCTTCGAGTTCGTACTGCAGCTCGTTGGCGCGGTAGACCACGTCGTCACTGCTCACGCGCGTGAACGGCCTTCCGCCCTCGTTGACGGTGATGCCGGCGTGATCACACCTGTCCACCAGCGTCACCGCCGAGTCCACGGCCAGCTGCAGCCGAGCGTTCTCGTCAGGAGCATTCGCGAACGCCCTCGCCAACTGCTCGAACTCACTCAGCCGCTGGGTCGCTTCGGTCACGGGCTCATCATGTCGCGCCGACTCACGTCGTAATCACACCCCCGGCCCCTACGCGGTACTGCAGTGACGGCACTCACGCATGAGCACTGGGGCGTTCCTCGACCAACGAGTGGGACCTCAACTAGCGACTGAGCTCAGGCTGGTCCTTCGTGAGGTGCAGCAACCATTGCTCCTGCCCCGTATGGATCAGGGCGTAGCGGCGCGCGCCGGAACGCCCGTACAGCGAGAAGACGATCCGGCGCTCGTTGCGGTCATGCTCCTCCCACGTGCCGTCGTCAGCGATGGTCTTGTACTCGTCCTCGAAGTCGAGGTGGTCGAGAGCGTGGTCGTCGACCGCCACCGCCAGCCGGTCGTGGGCTGGGTCATCAGGCAGCCCCTTCGGGACCGCCCAGCTGCGTAGCACTCCGCCCTCTTCCAGCCGCAAGTCGAAATGGGGACGCGGCTGCCGGTGGTCATGCAGCACGAAGCGTGGCCTCATTCCGTCCATGCTGCCGTATCGATCCTCAACCGATGCGCGCCAGAAGCCGGGCATCCCGATTCCTCCCAGCGCCCGTGAACTGTTGAGACACACGCTGTTGCCCGAGATCCCGGGCTAGTGTCACAGCATGGGGAGAGTGACTCGTCCGCTGAGGCTGGCGATCGTGGACGACTACGCCGTGGTAGTCGCAGGGGTTGCCTCGTTCTTGGCCGCTGAACGGATCCATGTGGTCGAGACCGGGGCTGGGACACCTGTCACGAGCGATGTCGACATCGTCCTGTACGACACGTTCGGCCAGGTGCAGGGTGTCGGCATCGACCTGGAGCACTTCGTCCGGGACAGCGGGGCGAAAGTGGTCATCTACAGCTGGAATCTCAAGGGGCAGATGATCGAGCAGGCGCTGGCCGGCGGCGCTTGCGGCTACCTCTCGAAGGTCCTCACCGGGCCTGAGATCGTCGCCGCACTGGAGCGGGTCATGGCCGGCGAGATCGTCATCCTCACCGGTGAGAACGAGACAAGCGTAGGCGGCGCAGGCGACTGGCCGGGCCGCTCCGTGGGACTGTCCTCGCGCGAGGCCGAAGTGCTGGCGCTGATCACCCAGGGGCTGAGCAACCAGGAGATCGCCCAGCGGGTGTTCCTCAGCCCCAACACGCTGAAGACGTACATCCGCCACGCCTACCGCAAGATCGGGGTCGACAGCCGTGTCCAGGCGGTGTTGTGGGGAATCGAGAACGGCTTCAAGCCTGACACGCTGCGCACCGTCGATCCGGCTCTCCTGGTGCGACCGGCAGCACTCGGGTCCCACCCTGATCCATAGCCCCCGGTCGACGGCGGCCTCGCGACAGATCCGGCAGCGACCGGGTGCATCCGGCTGTCACTCGCCGGGATGCTCCAGGAGGGGACTGAGCTGGACCGTGCCCAGTGCCCTCGTGGCCTGCCGCGCGCCGGCCTGCACGGCGGCAGCCACGTCGGCGCCGTCGAGGTGGGCGGCGAGGAACCCCGCGAAGAAGCCGTCGCCGGCGCCGTTGGAGTCGACGACATCCGCCACCGGTTCTGCCGGGACCAGGTGGGCCTGGCCCCTCGCGTCCACGGCGATGGCGCCCTCGGCACCCAGCGTGCAGACGGCCAGCAGCGCTCCCCCGTCCACGCACGACCGCAGGAAGTCGCCAGGAGAGTCCAGCTTGTCTCCGTTCATGAAGACGTACGACGCTGCCTGCAGGAAGGGCGCGTGGAAGTCGCTCCGCCCGTCGTAGTCGTGCAGGTCGGCCCAGATCGGCACTCCCAGGGCGGCCACCTCCTCGATGACGTCCCGTGAGGGCTGGGAGAGGTCGAGCACGACTGCGCGGGCTCCGGCGACGGCATCGAGCAGGCCCGCCCGGAACGCGGTGGAGACGTCGGTGTCCATGGTGCCGGGCACGTCCAGGTAGATCGAGACGCGCGCGCCACGGGGGTCCATCAGGTTGAGGTGGCGCTCGCTCGAGCCGTCGACGTGGGCCGCGACGTACGGGATCCCCGCACGGCGCAGGGCCGTCTCGATGGCCTGCGCTGCGGGATCCGTGCCGAGGACGGTCCGCAGCTCGACGGCGACGCCACGGTCGTGCAGGTGCGCCGCCTTGCCCGCCGACGTACCTCCCAGAACCTCTCGATGGGCGGCCGCGAACCGCATGTGGGGTGTGGGTTCGGGCAGCTGGTCCAGGTCGACGACGAGGTTCCACGACACGGGACCGTGCACGACGACGTCAGCCACCTCCCGGGACCGGGTCATCGCTCGCCGGCGCGTTCGAGGATCGGCTTCACGTCGAGGACGGGCGTGCCGTCGAGGGCCTCGAGGTTGCCCACCTGGATGCGCAGGCCGTCGATCGCCAGGAGCTCCACCCGATGGATCCCGATCGGGTTGGGCCGATCCTGTGAGCGGGTGCTGAACACACCCGTCTCGGGTCGGCTCATGTCTCCGCGCGGGTGGACCGTGAGCACGTCCCGGCTCGCCCGGTCGAGCCACGTGAGCACGAGGACCTCCGCCCCGGCTCGAAGATCCTTGAGCCCCGCACTCACCCGCTCGTCGAAGACCAACCAGGCGGTCGGGGCACCTTCGTCGCCCTGCAACGGCGCGGCTTCGGGGTCCACGAGTGGGGACTCGACCCGTCCGATGGGCTGCAGGACGAGAGACGTGTCGATCACGGGATTCTCCTGGAGATGTCGAGGTCTGGTGAAGGAGACCCTGCCACCTCAGTCCTCTGGCGTCCCACCATGAGCCAGGCCTGGATGCTCTCGGCGCAGGCCTTGCCGGACGAGCCCTCCACGGCGACGATGAGTGCCCGCAACAGGAGACGACATGAGCGACACCCCGGACGGCCCCGACCGCAGCCACGACGACCGCTACAACCCCAGGGCCGCCTACGGTCGTCGGTCTACGAGGCCGAGATGGAGCGCCTCCAGGAGCAGCTGGTGCTGCTGCAGTACTGGGTCCAGTCGCAGGGCCTCAAGGTCCTCGTCATCTTCGAGGGTCGCGGGTCGGCGGGCAAGGGCGGTGTGATCAAGCGGATCACCGAGCGCACCAGCCCGCGCACCGTGCGGATCGTCGCGCTCCCCAAGCCGACCGATCGCGAGCGCACCCAGTGGTACTTCCAGCGGTATGTCGAGCACCTGCCCGCGGCCGGGGAGATGGTCCTCTTCGACCGGAGCTGGTACAACCGCTCGAACGTCGAGTGGGTGATGGACTACTGCACCGAGGAGCAGCACCAGGAGTTCCTGCGCAGCTGTCCCGAGTTCGAGCGGATGCTGGTCCGGTCCGGGATCGTGGTGCTGAAGTACTGGTTCTCGGTCAGCGCCGAGGAGCAGCAGCGCCGCTTCGAGGCGCGCAACGCCGAGCCCCTCAAGCGGTGGAAGCTGTCCGACATGGACCTCGCCGAGCGCGAGCTCTACGTCCGCTACTCCGAGGCCAAGGACGTCACCTTCCAGTACACCGACATCAAGCAGGCCCCGTGGTACGTCGTGCCGTCCGACGACAAGAGGGCGGCTCGCCTCAACTGCATCAACCACCTGCTCGCCCAGTTCGACTACGAGGACGTGGCGCCCGACCCCGTCGTGCTGCCCGAGGTGAGGGACATCCCCTACGTCCGCACACCCATGCACGAGCAGACCTTCGTGCCACAGGTGTTCTGACTCGGCTGATGGCTCCCCTCTGGACTGACGACCAACCGCCCCGCCAAGGGCTCGGCCTGATGCGACTGAGAGACGTCGCTCTCGACGCCGCTCACGACCTCACACGTGATCCCGTCACCCTCGTCCACACGGCCCTCGACTCCGGCGTCACCCTCGTGGACACCGCCGAGATGTACGGCAACGAGGAGCTCGTCGGCCGGACGATCGCCGGCCGCCGGGACGACGTCATCCTCTGCTCCAAGTTCGGCATCCGATGGGGCAATTCAGGTCGCGACGACTGGAGCGTCCAGGCCGACGCCGCGACCGTGGTGTCGTCCTGCGAGGGAAGCCTTCGCCGGCTCGGCGTCGAGACGATCGACCTCTACTACCTCCACCACCGCAGTGAGCAGACTCCCATCGAGGAGACCGTCGGCGGCGTTGGCCGGCCTGGTCACAGCCGGCAAGATCCGCGCCATCGGTCTGTCCAACGTCACCGTGGACGACATCCGTCGCGCGCACGCCGTGCACCCGGTGCTTGCCGTGCAGGAACAGTGGTCGCTCGCCTCGCGCGACGTCGAGGCCATGCTGCCGACCCTGGTCGACCTGGGGGTCACTCTCGTCGCACACTCCCCCACCGCGCACGGGGCCTTGCATCGGGATTCCGACACCCCTCTGGGAGAAGCGGTGGCTCGCGTCGCACGCACGCACGGGACCACGTCCGGACAGGTTGCGCTCGCCTGGGTCCACCACCAGGGCCCGCGCCACGGCCTGCCGGTCGTACCCCTGCCGGGCACGACAAGCGTTCCGCACCTGCTGACCAACCTGGCTGCCGCGGACCTCCACCTGAGCGAGGAGGAGCTCACCCTCCTCGACGTGGTCAGCTGATCCGGCGGTCGTGGGCCGGCGACCCGAAGATCACCAGCAGTGGCGCCAGCTGCCGCGTCCGTCGCGTCGGGCGTCGCGCTGGACGCGCTTGTAGCCACTGGTCCGGCGGAACGGGCGATCGAAGACGTAGACCTTGGCTTCACC
Organism: uncultured Actinomycetota bacterium; assembly: GCA_963778975.1. Classification (GTDB taxonomy): domain Bacteria; phylum Actinomycetota; class Actinomycetes; order Propionibacteriales; family Nocardioidaceae; genus Nocardioides. Next base: position 64,151 of record CAVZWM010000020.1, on the reverse strand, counting down.
GAGGTTCACCTGGGCGCGCCCGACGTCCTTGCCCTTGCGCTCGACGTAGCGCAGCAGCCGGCCGTACCGGTCGCGGTCGTCCTGGCTGGGGTCGCTGATGAGGGTGACGGTGGACCCCACGGGAGCGAGCCTCTTCATCCGCTGGCTCGCGTTGCGACCGCCACACTGCACACCGCCGTACACCTCGGGGGTGTCGATGCCGATGATGCGGATGTCGCGGATCCCGACGCCGCGGATGCGGACCTTGAGGGTGTCTCCGTCGGTGACCTTGACGACGTTGCCGACGTTGCGGCGTACGACGTTGTTGCTGCTCGTCGACCCGCCACCGGTCTGGCCGCTACCGTCCTGCCCGCCACCTGTCTGAGTGCCGTTGGTGTTGCCGACGAGGGGTTGGGGCAGCGTGGGCGTGCCGCAGGGGCAGGGGTTGGACTCGCAGGCGCGGCCGTCGTTGTCGCTGCCGTCCAGACCGTGCGGGTCGCCGACCCCTGACGCGATCATGAACGCCTGAGCGGCCGCCTGCGTGGCGAAGTCGCCGCAGTCCCGGTCGATGATCGCGGTCGCAGGCAGCTGCCCGAGTCCGACGAGGCCTGCTGCGGCGACGATGAGCGCGAGCATCCGAGCGACGTGCTTGATCAAGACGATTCCCCAGTGACTGTGACGTTGACCGGGTCAGGGTGTCACCGGGATTCGATGTGCGTGGTGGAATGCGAGAAGTGGCCGAAGGGCGTCGGCAAGGGCCCGGCTGCCGCAGCCAAGGCAGTCCGCGACGGCTACTCGCGCCCGGCCACCACACCGCTCACGTTGAGACCTTGCAGTCTCGGCGATGAACGGGGGACGTGACCCGCTAGCGTCGCGTCGTGGACCTCAGCGCTCGGATCGTCTCTGGCGAAGGCGGCTTCGTTCTCTTCGCGGTCACCCCTCCCCGACAAGCAACTCCTGCCGAGCGGCTCCCTGAGATCGCCAACGCAACCATGGACCGACTCCGCCATCTCGATCTCGATGGACTGGTCCTCTACGACATTGATGACGAGAGTTCCCGCAATCCCGACGAGCGGCCGTTCCCGTTCAGCCCCACGGTGGATCCCGCCGAGTACCTGGCCGATCACCTGCATCAGTGGCAGACACCGGTCGTCGTCTACCGTGCGATCGGCAAGCATCAGCGCGAAGACCTGAGCAGATGGATCGAGCAGCAGGACCCGCGCCGTACGTTGACAGTGATGGTCGGCTCCGCCTCCAGCGACTCGACCCCAGCGGTCTCGCTCGCTGATGCGCAGGCACTGCGCGCCGAGCTCAATCCAGAACTGCTCCTCGGCGGAGTCGCGATCCCCGAACGGCACAGTCGTCGCGAGAACGAGCACCTCCGACTTATTGCGAAGCAGGTGGCGGGATGCCGGTTCTTCGTCACCCAGGTCGTCTACGACCTCAACGCCGCCAAGAATCTCGTTTCGGACTATCGGTTTGAGTGTGAGTCGCGGGACATCGCTCCTGTGCCGATCGTGTTCACATTCTCGGTCTGCGGTTCGATGAAGACTCTTGAGTTCCTCCGCTGGTTGGGGGTCGACGTCCCCAGGTGGATTGAGAACGACCTACGACATGCGGCCAACCCGTTGGCGGCCTCCTTGGAGCAAGCGGTCACGACGGCAGTCGAGCTCATCGAGTACTGCCGCCGACTCGGCGTGCCGTTCGGCATCAATGTCGAGAGCGTCTCGATCCGGCGCGAGGAGATCGAAGCGTCGGTCGAGCTGGCCTCACAAGTCATCGCGCACGTCCGGAGGTAGCCCCACCGCCAGAAGCGGACGCCTCGCGGCCCCGTAGGTCGGGTCCGCTCGCCGGTTGTCACAAAACCGGCACTCACCGGCGTCTTGATGTCGTACCGACCACCACAGGAGGACGACATGACTGGAACGACCCGTATCCCCGCCGCCGAGATCTCCGGCATCAAGGGCTCGCTGATCAAGCGCTTCGCCAGGAAGACTCTGGGTCAGGTGCCGAGCTCGATCGGTGTCTATTGGCACAACCAGAGAGTGCTGATGGACATGGCCGCCGTCGGAGGCAAGGTCAAGAAGTGGGACACCTGCGACGAGCAGCTCAAGTCGTTCGCGCACATGGCGGTCGCCTCGAGGGTCGGCTGCAGCTGGTGCTTGGACTTCAACTACTTCGAGGCGCACAACAAGAACCTCGACGTGACCAAGGCCCGAGAGATCCCGCGCTGGCGCGAATCCGACGACTTCACGTCGCTGGAGCGCGAGGTGCTTGCCTACGCCGAGGCCATGACCGAGACCGAGCCGACCGTGACCGACGCGATGGTCACCTCGCTTCGGGGGCAGCTCGGCGATCCCGCGTTGATCGAGCTCACCGCGGTGATCGCGTTCGCGAACTTCACGACCCGCCCGAACGTCGCGCTCGGGATCGAGTCCGACGGCTTCGCCGCGGCGTGCGGCCTCAAGCCGCTCGCCCAGCGCGCCGCCGTAGGGTCGTGACCGTGCCCGAGGACCCGTTCGTCACCCACCGTGGTCTCCTCTTCACCGTCGCCTACGAGATGCTCGGATCGGCCTCCGAGGCCGAGGACGTTGTTCAGGAGACCTGGATCCGCTGGGACGCCATCGGCTCTTCTGCGCGCTCCGAGGTCAGGGACCCGCGGGCGTTCCTTGTTCGGATGGTCACTCGCAAGGCGCTCGACCGGCTGCGGGCAAACGCGCGACGGCGTGAGGAGTACGTCGGCGAGTGGCTGCCCGAGCCGCTGCTGACGGCACCGGACGTCGCAGAGGATGTCGAGCTGGCGGAGAGTGTGTCGTTCGCGATGCTCACGGTGCTCGAGACGCTGACTCCGACCGAGCGCGCGGTCTTCGTGCTTCGCGAGGTGTTCGACATGCCGTACGGCGAGATCGCGGGTGCGGTCGACAAGTCCGCGGCGGCCGTGCGTCAGATCGGGCACCGGGCTCGGGAGCACGTCGCGGCCAGGCGACCTCGGATGGAGGTGAGCCGCAGCGAGCAGGAGCAGGTTGTCGAACGGTTCCTCGCGGCGGTGACAGGCGGCGACCTGCAAGGCCTGCTTGATGCTCTCGCCCCCGATGTGGTTCTCGTGGCGGACGGTGGCGGGATCGCTCAGGCGATCGCCAACCCCGTCAGGGGCGCGAAGAAGGTGGCAAACCTGTTGCGCACGTTCCCGAAGTTCGGGGTGGGTGCGACCGTCCTGCCGGTCCTGCTCAACGGAGCGCCCGGCGCCAGGATCATCGGACTCGAAGACGGATACGACACCGCGATCACCTTCGTCGTCGACGACCGACGAATCACCCGGATCTACGCCGTCCGCAACCCCATGAAGCTCAGCATGATCGACGTCGAGACGACGCTCAGCCGCTAGATGACTGCGATTCGTTGCATGCAAACGCACTAGGCGAGAAGCGGCAGAACAAGTTCCGTTGGCCGCGATCGCGCCGTGGAGTCGCCTTCGTGAGGCCTGTTCGGTGGCCCAGCACCGTCTTACATTCGACTTCATGCACACACTTCTCGAGCGCCTCACCGAGGCGCAGAATGCCCACGACGTCGAACGCTTTGCCTCTTACTTCGCGCACGACTATCGAAGCGATCAGCCCGCGCATCCTGGTCGCCGCTTCTCTGGACGAGCCCAGGTCCACGAGAACTGGTCCTCGGTCTTCGCCGGGGTTTCGGACTTCCGAGCGGAACTCCTGGCAACCTGTCGCGATCGAGACGTGGAGTGGGGCGAGGTCTACTGGCACGGCCACTACGGCGATGGTGCGGTCTTTGCCATGTGTGGGGTCATCATCGCCACCATCCGCGAGGATCGAATCGCCTCTGCCCGGCTGTACGTGGAGCCGGTCGAGCGGCGTGACGAGGACATTGGGGCTGCGGTGGAACAGCTCTACAGACCGCCCCCTCAAGACTCTTGACCTGCGTGGCGACCGCGTCGGTGACGCGCGTCCGGCGGAGAGATGTTCCATGCCCCGGCCTGGTGGTGAGAACCTCGGCGGCGGCCTGAGGAAGCGATACCCTGCCGACATGGAGTCCGTGCCCACGATGCCCACGGTCCGGGTCGCCGCAGTCCAGGCGATGCCGGTGGTGCTCGACCTGGAAGCCAGCCTCGACAAGGCGCTCGGCCTCCTCGCGGATGCGGCCGGGCAGGGCGCCCAGCTGGTCGTGTTCCCCGAGACGTTCCTCTCGCTCTACCCGTCGTACGCCTGGGCTCACCTGCCGGGCGGCGACGGCGACGCGCTGTGGGAGCGGCTGTGGTCCAGCTCGGTCGAGGTCCCCGGCCCCGTCGTCGACCGGATCGCCGCCGCGTGCCGGGAGCACGACGTCCTCTGCGCCATAGGCGTCAACGAGCGCGAGCTCGAGCGCCCCGGCAGCCTCTACAACACACTGTTGTTGGTCGGTCCGGACGGTCTGCTCAACAAGCACCGCAAGCTCATGCCGACCCACCACGAGCGGCTCTTCCACGGTCTCGGCGCGGGCGACGACCTCCAGGTCACCGAGACACATCTGGGTCGGCTCGGTGGGCTGATCTGTTGGGAGAACCGGATGCCGCTGGCCCGATGGGCCGTCTACCAGGGCGGCCCGCAGATCTGGCTCGCTCCGACTGCGGACGACTCCGACGGATGGCAGGCCACGATCAGGCACATCGCCATCGAGTCCGGCGCCTTTGTCGTGTCGGTGCCCCAGTTCATCCAGCGCGCTGCATTCGGCGACGACTTCCCCTGGCCGCTCCCGGACAGCGACGTCTTCGGCCGGGGTGGGGCGGCCATCGTCGCCCCCGCGTCCGGCGAGGTCATCGCGGGGCCGTTGTACGACGCCGAGGGCATCGTCGTCGCCGACTGCGACCTCCGGCAGACGCTCCACGCCAAGCGCTGGTTCGACGCGGCTGGCCACTACAGCCGCGCCGACGTCCTGTGGCCGAAGTCGCCCCACTGAGGCCGGTCGACCATCAGCCAAACGGCGTGGCCGCAGCTGGTGGCGACATTCCTCTGGCTGCTGCATCGCCGATGAGTGCAGTCGCGATGCTCTACGGATGAAGATGCAACCTTGATACGGGCGCCGAAACACCCGACCATGTGCTCACAGGGTCGTCGTCGTGATGGGGGATTCGCATGCAGGCAACGAGGTGGTCCATCCGCGGATTGTCCATGTGGACGCTGGGCCTGATTCTCGCAACGTCTCCTGCGCCGGCGATCGCGGACACCGAGGTGTTCGAAGACCCCATCGGAGACTCGACCTCCGTGGACATCTCCCACGTGCGTGTTGTCCACCGGGACTCGGTGACTGTGCGTGTTCGATCAGACGTTCCGCTTGCGGTCGGACAGCTCTATGCCTTCTGGATCGACGCCGGCCACGGTCCAGGGCCGGATTATCGCGTCGCTTTCCGAGCCAACACGGACTTCGACGGCGTACTAGGAGTCGTGCGCTCCTTCAGTGCTCCTCGATCTCGGTTCATTGAGTGCCCCCGTATGCGAGCACGGGCTGACATCTTCACCGACAGACCAGTATCGATCCGAATCCCACGACGCTGCTTGAAGAACCCCAGCCGAGTCCGCGTCGCCGTGCAGTTCAAGGACGAGAACACGGACAGTGTGGACTGGGCAGCGGATCGCCGAACTTTCGGGCCCTGGGTCAGGCGGTAGCGCGCCGACGACCCGCGCCGGCGCGTTGGTTCGACCCACCGGTCTGCTTCTGCTGGCCGTTGACGCCTCAGTAGCTCAGCGGACCCTGTGCGACGATCCGGAGGATGAACACCTCGGGCGGCTTGTTCTCGTCACATCCGATGCCCTGGCCCAGCACCCGGTAGGTGCCGTGGCCCTGCACCTGGGTGTAGGCGCCGGTGCCTTTGATCGCCTTCCAAGTGCCCTTCTCCCTGAACGTGAACAGGCAGGTGACGGGGTCAAAGGACTCGGTGGTCAGGCCGTTGTTCGGCTTGTGCTTGATGATCACGTTGCCATCGGGGAACTTGAACCGGTCCTTGAAGTCACCCATCACCACGTCTGTGCCATGGGCGTGGATCGGTCCGGTAGCTGCGATCGGGCCGCCCGACTCCTCCGGGTCGCCCTGGATCAGCACAAACCTTTGATGCTGGGCCGCAGTTGCGTCGGTTTCACTTCCGGACGCACTGGCGGGCGGCGAGCTCAGCAACGCCCCTGCCAGCAGGACGGCGGCGAACGCCTGAATACGGAATCTGCTCATCAGTCCTTCCCTTTCTGGTCAATGCCTCCAGAACCACGACCCGTCTCGATCCTGTGGGGTGTGTGCGGCACAGCCGGCAGTCCATGGAGATTCCATCCGCGCGGCTGCTCTGTCCTCGGGAAGCGAGGGGCATCAACGCTACGCCGCAGGTCGGTTGTCGGCCATACCCAAACGGTGTCCGGAGTGGGGGTTCGAATGTGGACCTTGTGTTGAGCTGAACACTGTCCAGACGTAGAAGACTCCCCCATGGTCTCGGGTCCACGGGGGAGTCGGGGCCGCCTGTCGGAATCGAACCGACGACCTAGTCATTACGAGTGACTCGCTCTACCGACTGAGCTAAGGCGGCGCGCTGCCCGGCGCGGTCGAGACCAGCCGGGCAACCCGAGAAGAATAACGGACGCTCCCGCAGGCGGCGTAATCAGCCGGACTCGGCGACCTCGTGGCGCAGCTCGACCAGGCGCTTGCGCAGCTCCGGATCCCGCATGACCTCCGCGACCGTCGGGCAGTCCTCGGGACCGGTGGCTCCGGGGACGCACAGGGTGCAGGCGTCACCCGGGCGTAGCGGACACCGCGGCATGCGTCGCGCGGGTCCCCACATGCCTCGAGGGTAGGCACTGCGGAGGTCGGGTGGCAGAGCCGAAGGTCCTGTGGTCGACGGGCCCTCAGCAGTCGGTCGGGTTCTCCGGGACGGTGCCGTCGATCAGGTAGTCCTCGACGGCAGTGTCGATGCACTCGTTGCCCGCGTTGTAGGCCGTGTGGCCGTCGCCGTCGCGACGGAGGAGGACCGCGGAGTCGAGCTGCGCGGCCAGCGCCTCGGCCCACTTCAGCGGGGTCGCCGGGTCGCGGGTCGTGCCGAGGACGAGCAGCGGGGCCGCGCCCTCGCCGCGGATGTCGAGCGGCTTCTCGCTCGAGCGCTCCTCCATCCCGCTGCACGCCGTCAGGCTCCAGGCGAACACCCGGCCGAAGGTCGGCGAGGCCTCCTCGAAGTCGGCGAACTCCGCCGGCACCTCGTCGAAGGGCACCGAGCTCGGGTCGTCGAGGCAGTTGATCGCGAGGAAAGCCTCCATCGAGTTGTCGGTGTAGCCGTCGGGACCGCGGGACGAGTAGGCGTCGGAGAGCTCCATCAGCGCCGAGCCCTGGCCGTCGAGCGCCGACGAGAGCGCGGTGCTCAGCAGGAACCAGTAGTCACGGTTGTAGAGCGGCGTGACGATCCCGTAGAACGCGTTGCCCACCTGCAGCTCACGATCACCCGCCGGCAACGGGTCCTCCTCGACCGAGTCGAGGAAGTCGGAGATCGTCGCCAGGCCTTCCTCGACGCTGTCGCCGAGGAAGCAGTTGTCGGTCGAGTCGAGGCAGTTCTGCACGTAGGCCCGCAGGGCCGTCTCGAAGCCGGTGGCCTGCTCGAGGGAGGTCGTCCGGAAGTCGATGCTCACGTCCACCGCCCCGTCCAGCACGAGCCGGCCGACGCGGTCGGGGAACAGCTCGGCGTAGGTCGCACCCAGCTTGGTGCCGTACGACGCCCCGAAGTAGCTCAGCGCCTCCTCGCCCAGCGCGGCACGCAGGACGTCCATGTCGCGGGCGGCCTCGGTGGTGGTGACGTGGCCCAGGATCTCGCCGGTGTTGTCCTCGCACTGGGGGCCGAGCCCGAGGATCGTCTCCTCGTAGTCGGCGATCTCCTCGGTGGTGTCGGGCGTCGGGTCGCTCGCGACGTAGGCGTCGAGCTCCTCGTCGCTGAGGCAGTCGACGGGGCTGGAGCGGCCGGTGCCGCGCGGGTCGAAGCCGACGATGTCGAAGCTGTCGAGCAGTGGCGGGCGGAACACGACGCCAGCAGCACCGGCGTACGACGTGCCGGGCGCTCCGGGTCCGCCGGGGTTCACCACGAGCGAGCCGACCCGGTCGCCGTCGGCGGGCACCCGCAGCAGGTTGAGCTCGAACGTCTCGCCGGACGGGTCCTGGTAGTCGACCGGGACGGTCAGCGTGCCGCAGTCGTGGCTGTCGTTGCTGGCGCAGGGCGACCAGTCGATGGTCTGGGAGTAGAACGGGGCCAGCTCCGGCGCGGGCGGCTCGGTGACCGAGGCGGGCGCGGGCTCGGCCGGTGCGGGAGAGGACGTACGACGTGGTGGCTCGGGAGCGCCGGCCGACATGCCACCGACGGCGAGCCCGACGGTCACGACCGCCACCAGCACCAGCGCCAGGACCGCGAGCAGGGCCACGACCTTCTTCATCGTCAACGACCTTCCCCGGGCAGCCGCAGGCCGACCATCATGGATTCGAGGGCGAGCTGGGGCGGCACGTTGAACTCCAGCATCTGCTCGCGGGCCAGGAAGATCGCGTCGATCATCCGGAGCAGCGTCTCGGGTGACGCGGCGCGCACGAGGATCGCGACATCGCCGCGGAGCTCCTCGTTGACGAGCTGTCCCGGCGCACCGACCGCGAGGGCGATGGCGTCGCGGTAGACGGAGACGAGGTCCATCAGCGCCCGGTCGATCACGTCGAGCACCCGGCGCTTGGCCTTCTGCTTCTGCATCTTCTCGAGATCGGACATCGCGGCGCGGTAGGCGCGGCTGGTCGTGTCCTTGCGCTCGGAGCCGAAGATCGTCTGCAGCTCGGCGACCTCGGCGGCGTTGGCCTCGGCGGTGATCGCGTCGGTCTCCTCCTTGGCCAGCTCGGAGAGGTTGGTCGCGGCCGTCATGCACGAGCCGAGGGAGGTCAGCTTCGCGGGGATGCTCACCACCTCGCGCCGACGGGAGCGGGTCTCCTCGTCGAGCGCGAGCGCGCGGGCGCGGCCGATGTGCCCCTGGCTGGCGCGCGCCGCGAAGTTGGCGACCGTCTCGCTGATGCCCTCGCTCTGGGTCAGGAACGTGGCCACGTCGGCGGCGCCGGGAGTGGCGAGCGTCAGGGTGCGGCACCGGGAGCGGATGGTGGGCAGCACGTCACGCACGGTCGGCGCGCAGAGCAGCCACACCGTCTTGGGCGTGGGCTCCTCGATCGCCTTGAGCAGCGCGTTGCCGGTGCCGCGGGCGTGGTCGGGATCACCGAGCCGGTCGGCGTCCTCGATCAGCATGACCTGCCACCGGCCGTGCGCCGGCGACAGCGCCGAACGCTGCACCAGCCCGCGGATCTCCTTGATGTAGAGGGTCGAGGTCTCCGAGCGGGTCACGTGCACGTCGGGGTGCGAGCCGGCCAGCACGGACCGGCACGCTGAGCACTGGCCGCACCCGCCGCGCTCGCACTGCAGCGCGGCCGCGAAGGCCAGGGCGACGTTGGAGCGGCCCGACCCCGGCGGTCCGGTGAAGAGCCACGCGTGGGTCATGCCGTGACCGGTGGCGGCCTGCTGGAGCGTCTCGATCGTGCCGGCCTGGCCGACCAGGCCGGCCCAGACAGACCCCGTCGACGTCGTCGTCATCGCCCCTCCAGCAGGGGCGCGATCCGCTCCTGGATGGCGGTGGCGATCTCGTCGACCTGCCCCCGCGCGTCGAGCACGACGTAGTGGTCGGGGTCGGCGGCGGCCAGGTCGAGGAAGCCCTGCCGGACGCGCTGGTGGAACTCCAGCGACTGTCCCTCGATCCGGTCGCGCCCGGTGAACCGGCCGAAGCCGGCCTCGGGCTCCAGATCCAGCACGACGGTCAGGTGCGGGCGCAGGTCACCGGTCGCCCAGCGGGCCACCGCCTCGACCTCGGCGACGTCGAGGGTGCGGCCGGCGCCCTGGTAGGCCAGCGTGGAGTCGACGTAGCGGTCGGTGATCACCACGTCGCCGCGCGCCAGGGCGGGCAGCACGACGTGGTCGACGTGCTCGGCCTTGTCGGCGGCGTAGAGCAGCGCCTCGGTGCGGTCGGACAGCTCGCCGGTCGCCGGGTCCAGCACGATCCGCCGCAGCTCCTTGCCGACCTCGGTGTCGCCGGGCTCGAAGGTGAGCAGCACCTCGTGGCCGCGCTCGACCAGCCACTGGCGCAGCAGCAGCGACTGGGTCGACTTGCCGGCCCCCTCGCCACCCTCGAAGCAGACGAAGAGACCGTGCTCTGAGAAGACTCCGGCGCTCACGCGCACACCCTACGGGCGGGGTGCGACACGCGGACCTGATGGACCGATGTCGCGCGGGCGGGCGGACCGAACTGTCGGCACGGACATGGGGAGGACCGTGACGCGGACGGCGTACGACCGCTTCGGTCCGTTCGACGACAGCATGGCCGCCCTGTGCGTTCCCGACGGAACTCGCGGTTCGGGCCCGGACGGGGAGCGCAACCACTAGGTTCTGGGCGGCGTTAGTTCAAGGACTCGAAGGCATGCGGCACCGTGAGAAGCCTGACCCCCGTGGGGTGGCCCGCCACGGCGCGACCACCTTCACGTGAACGGGCCGGGTGCCGGGAGCTCGACGTGCCAGAGTGGGTACCATGTCCAAGGTCGCGATCGTCGGCGCCGGCGCCGTCGGCACCGCCATCGCCTACGCCGCCCAGATCCGCGGCGTGTGCCGGCAGCTGGCCCTCTTCGACCTGAACGCCCAGAAGGTGCGGGCCGAGGTGCTCGACCTCAACCACGGGATGCAGTTCACGCCGATGGCGGAGATCACCGGCAGCGACGACCTCGCCGTGTGCGCCGACGCGGACATCATCGTGATCACGGCCGGCGCGAAGCAGGACCCGGGCCAGACCCGGCTCGACCTCGCCGCGGCCAACGTGGCGATGTGCCGCGACCTCGTCCCCTCGCTCGTCGCGCTCGCTCCGGACGCGCTGCTCCTGGTGGTGACCAACCCCGTCGACGTGGTGACCATGGCCGCCCTGGAGTTCTCCGGGCTGCCCGCGCACCGGGTCTTCGGCTCCGGCACCGTCCTGGACTCGTCGCGCCTGCGATTCCTCATCGCCGAGCACACCCACGTGGCCGTGCAGAACGTGCACGCCTACATCGCCGGCGAGCACGGCGACTCCGAGGTGCCGCTGTGGTCCACGGCCACGATCGGAGGAGTGCCGGTGCAGGACTGGGAGTCCCCGGGGGCGGGCCGGCTGGACGCCGAAGCCCGGGCACGGATCCACGAGCGGGTGGTCACCGCGGCGTACGAGATCATCGCGGGCAAGGGCGCGACCAGCCTCGCCGATCGGTCTCGCCGTGTCCCGCATCCTCGAGGCCGTCCTCCACGACGAGCACCGCGTGCTGCCGGTCACCTCGCGCCTCGACGGCGTGCACGGGTTGTCCGACGTGTGCCTCTCGATGCCCTCCGTCGTCGGCCGGACCGGGATCGAGAGCGTGCTCGCGACGCCGCTCAGCGCGGACGAGCTCAGCAGCTGACGTCATCCGCGGAGACGGTGCGTACGGCGGCGCGGAGCCTCGGGCTGTAGGCACGATCGCGCGGCGCAGGCCCACGCGGACGAACGGACCAGGCAGCCCGGTCGTCGGTCGCGATCGAGGGATCGCCACCTCGCCCGCGTCGGTCGAGGGTCGCGGGACGAGCGGTCCGCGTCGAGCCTCAGGCCTTCTTGGCCGCGGCCTTCTTGGCGGGCAGCCTTCTTCGCAGCGGCCTTCTTGGCGGTCGTCTTCTTGGCAGCAGTCTTCTTGGCCGGGGCCTTCTTCGCGCCCTTCTTGGCCGCCTTCTTCGCCGGACCCCGCTGGCGTCGCTCCTCGAGGAGCTCGGCCGCACGCTCGAGGTTGATCGACTCGACGGTGTCGTCCTTGCGGAGGGTGGCGTTGTACTCGCCGTCGGTGACGTACTCCCCGAAACGGCCCGCCTTCACCACGACCGGCTGGCCGGAGACCGGGTCGTTGCCGAGCTCCTTGAGCGGAGGCGTGGCCGCACCGCGCCCGCGCTGCTTGGGCTGGGCGTAGATCGCCTTCGCCTGGTCGAGGGTGATGTCGAAGATCTGGTCCTCGCTGGTCAGCGACCGCGAGTCGGTGCCCTTCTTGAGGTAGGGCCCGTAGCGACCGTTCTGGGCGGTGATCTCGGTGCCGTCCTCGTCGGCCCCGACCACGCGCGGCAGGTCGAGCAGCTTGACGGCCTCCTCGAGGGAGACGGTGTCGAGGGTCATCGACTTGAAGAGCGAACCGGTGCGCGGCTTGGCGCTCTTGGGCGCGTCCTCGGGCAGCAGCTCGGTGACGTAGGGGCCGAAGCGGCCGTTCTTGGCGACGATCTGCAGACCGGTGTCGGGGTGGTTGCCCACGCACCTGCTCCTCGCCGGCCGGGTTGGCGAGCAGCTCGCGTGGCCTTCGCGACGGTCAGCTCGTCGGGCGGCAGGTCGTCGGGGACGTTGGCCCGCACCGGGGCGCCGTCCTCGTCCTCCCGGTCCCTCGACGTAGGGGCCGTAGCGACCCACGCGCAGGTTGATGCCGTCCTCGGGCGGTCCGATCGGGAAGGTCGCCATCTCCTTGGCGTCGATGTCGCCGAGCTCGGTGACGAGCGTCTTGAGCCCGACGACCTCGCCGGCGCCGTAGTAGAACTCGCCGAGCTCGGTGGCGCGGTCGCGCGCGACCGCCTGCGATCTCGTCGAGGACGTCCTCCATCGAGGCGGTGAACTCGTAGGACACCTGCCGCGGGAAGTGCTCCTCCAGCAGCCGGATCGACCGAGAAGGCCAGCCAGGCCGGCACCAGCGCGGTGCCCTTCTTGTAGACGTAGCCGCGGTTGAGGATGGTGCCGATGATCGAGGCGTAGGTCGACGGGCGGCCGATCTCGCGGTCCTCGAGCTCCTTGATCAAGGTGGCCTCGGTGTAGCGCGAGGGCGCCTTGGTCTCGTGGCCCTCGGGCGTCACGGTCGCCGCCGACACCGCGGCACCCTGCTCGAGCGCGGGCAGGCGGGTCTCGGCGTCGTCGCGGCGCTTGGAGGCGTCGTCGATGTCCTCGACGTAGGCCTTGAGGAACCCGTGGAAGGTGATCGTGCGGCCGCTCGCGCTGAAGACCACGTCGCGGCCGTCGGTCGCGAGCGCCGCCGAGGCGGATCGTGACCGAGTTGCCGACCGCGTCCTTCATCTGGGAGGCGACGGTGCGCATCCAGATCAGCTCGTAGAGGCGGAACTGCTCGCCCGACAGGCCGGTCTGCGCGGGCGTGCGGAACGACTCGCCGGCCGGACGGATCGCCTCGTGCGCCTCCTGCGCGTTCTTCACCTTGGAGGCGTAGGTCCGCGGCGAGTCGGGGAGGTACTCGGCGCCGTAGAGCTCACGCACCTGGTCGCGGGCCGCACCGACCGCGCCGCCCGAGAGCGTCGTGGAGTCGGTACGCATGTAGGTGATGAAGCCGTTCTCGTAGAGCCGCTGCGCGACCGACATCGTCACGCTGGCGCTCATGCCGAGCTTGCGGCTGGCCTCCTGCTGCAACGTGGTGGTGCGGAAGGGGGCGTACGGCGAGCGGCGGTAGGGCTTGGACTCGACCGAGCGGACGTCGTACGACGTGTCGCTGAGGCCGGCGGCCAGCGCCTCGGCGTCGGCGCGGGACGAGGTGGACGCCGCTCGGCCTTGCCCTTGAGCACACCGGTGAGGTCGTCGAAGTCGGCGCCGCGGGCGACGCGGACGCCGTCGACGCTGTAGAGCTTGGCCGGGAACATCCGCGGGTCGTGGCCGCTGCCGGCGTCGAAGGTGGCGTCGAGGTCCCAGTAGGAGGCGACCTTGAACCTCATCCGCTCGCGCTCGCGGTCGACGACCAGGCGGGTGGCGACGGACTGGACGCGGCCGGCGGACAGGCCGGACATGACCTTCTTCCACAGCACCGGCGAGACCTCGTAGCCGTAGAGGCGGTCGAGGATGCGGCGCGCCTCCTGGGCCTGGACGAGGTCGTCGTTGATCTCGCGCGGGTTCTCGACCGCGGCGAGGATCGCGGCCTTGGTGATCTCGTGGAAGACCATCCGGTGGACCGGCAGGCCCTTCGGCGGCTTGAGCTCGTCGAGGAGGTGCCAGGCGATGGCCTCACCCTCGCGGTCCTCATCGGTCGCGAGGTAGAGGGCGTCGGCCTCCTTCACCAGCTTCTTCAGCTTGGCGATGTGGCTCTTCTTGTCGCGCGGCACGACGTAGTAGGGCTCGAAGCCGTTGTCGACGTCGACCGCGAGACGGCCCCACGGCTTGTCCTTGATCTTGGCCGGGGTGTCCGCGGCGTTGTTGGGCAGGTCGCGGATGTGCCCGATCGAGGACTCGACGACGTAGTCCGTGCCCAGGTAGCCGCCGATGGTGCGGGCCTTGGCCGGGGACTCGACGATGACGAGTTTTGCCACGTCTGATCTGCTCCTCTTGTTGCGTCGGCTTGCTGCCTCAGCGCGGCAACGGTAGCGCCATCGGCCCACAACACCACGCCCAGTGGGCGTACGGGACCTCGTCCCGCCCTGGTCTGGACCGGGCTGGTCGGGGGCGATCGAGGCCCACCTTGGCACGTCACACCTGTGGACATCACCGCCTCCCCCCGGGCCTGTGGACGACATCGCCGCAGTGTCGGGGGCCCTCCGGACAGTGGTGACACGCCCCGCCCACCACCCTCCGGAGGACCCGATGCTCGATCACCGCTTCTACGACGACACGCTCTGGCGCGAGCCCCGCGAGCGACTCCAGGACGGCGGTCGGCTCAGCCACCTCGTCTTCGTCGACGGCCGCCTCGTCGACGCGTGGAGCGAGCGCGTCGAGTCCAGCACGTACGACGACGTGGCGCGGGTCCACGACGAGGAGCGCCGGCCCCACGTGGTGCAGAGCCCGCCTCCCCTGCCCCGCCACGTCCAGGCGCTCGCGTGGCTGGAGTCGCGTGGCGGGCAGCCGCGACGAGCTGCTGGCGATGACCTCCTCCCCCGTCGCCCTGCCGCGCCTCGGTGATCACCTCGACCCGGTCGTGGACGAGCCGTGGCTGGTCGCCGACGAGCTCCTCACCGACCTGCGCGAGTCGCTGCTCCCCTCCGACCTCGCTGCCCCGCTGCGCGAGTGCCTGCTGCTGGTGCGGGGCAGGCTGCCCGAGCTCGCCGAGCGGATCACGCCCGCCCGGCTCGCCGGCGGGATCGCGTGGGTGGTCGGCAAGGCGAACGCCGCCATCGGTCCCGAGGGCCCGATCACCCAGGTCAGGGTCGCCGATCACCTCGGCACGACCGCGCTGAGCTCCAGCGGCCACCAGGTCCTGGGTCACGTCCGCCGGATCGGGTGGTCGAGCCGTCGACCCTGGGGCTGCGAGGCTCCCGCGCTGCTGCCGGTCGGGCGGGTGGAGCTGCTGTCGGCGGGGGTGCGACGGGATCTCGTCGACCTGCGGGATCGCAGCCTCGCGGAGGAGGGCCGTGACCAGGTCACCCCCACCGACATCACGCCCGCGGTGTGACCTCGAGGAAGCCCTCGCCGACGAGCTCGCGGACGACCGGGAGGTAGGTCGAGCGCATCTCGGCGTCGTCGGTCGCGGTGAGCTGCGCCAACGCGCCGAAGAGCTGGTCGACGGTGAGGTCGCCGTCGCAGGCCCCGACGAACCCGGCCTCGACGGTGTCGGCGGTGCGCGCCCGACGGAAGCCGCGCTGCTGGCGCAGCACGATCGCCTCGGGGTCCTCGGCACCGGGCTGGCCGATGGTCTCCTGCTGCACGTCGGAGCGCACGGTGAGGCGGGTCGACAGCAGGGCGTCGTCGGTGAGGTCGTGCAGCTCGGCCACCGCGCCACCCCAGGCGTGGATCGCCGGACCGATCGGCTGCTCGACGTCGTAGGGCCACTCGAGGAGCTCGTGCGCTTCCGCTCCCGCCGAGACGGACGTTGATCCACCCGAAGCCGATGCCCTCGATCCCGGTCTGCTCCAGCCAGGAGAGCCAGGTGTCGTAGCGCTCGGCGTAGTCCGGCCCGCCGTGGTGGCCGCTGTCCTTGAGCCACAGCTCGACGTACGACGCCGGGTCGAGGGTCTCGCGCTGCACGACCAGGGCATCGCAGTCCGGTCGCAGCCACGACGCCCAGCCGCTCGTCCCACGGCTGTCCGCTCGACGATCGACCAGTTGGCCAGCACCTGCAGCCAGCCGCCGTCGGTGAGGTGGTCGGGACCGCGGCGCACGATGTGCTCGACGACGCGGTCGCCCGGCAGCCCGGAGTCGCGGTAGACCAGCCGGTCGCCGGTCGCGGGCGAGATGACGAAGGGCGGGTTCGTCGAGATCAGGTCGAACCGCTCACCGGCGACCGGCTCGAAGAAGGAGCCGTCGCGTACGTCGACCTCCACCTCGTTGAGGGCCGCGTTGAGGCGGGTCATCCACAGCGCCCGGCTGTTGACGTCGGTGGCGACGACCTCGTCGGCATGGCCCGCCAGGTGGAGGGCCTGGACGCCGCAGCCCGGTGCCGAGGTCGAGCGCGCGGCCCACCGGCTCGCGCATGGTCAGCTGGGCGAGGCTGGTCGAGGCGCTGGAGATGCCGAGCACGTGGTCGCTGCCGACCCGCATCGGCGCCCCGTCGAGACCGGGCGTCAGGTCGGAGACGATCCAGAGGTCGCGGTCCTCGGTGGCATAGGGGCGGCAGTCCAGTCGCGCCGCCACCTCGCCCACGCTCTGCTCGAGGAGTCCGGCGTTGCACAGCCGGTCGACCAGTCCGGGCAGCGCCTCGTCCGCCGCGGCCCGGCTGACCGGCGCCTGGAGCAGGAAGAGCCGGACGAGCGAGTCGAGCGCCGAGCCCGACGTCGTACGCCGCAGGCCCGGAAGGGTCTCGTTGCGACCCAGCGCCCGATGGGCGTCCTCGCCGATGGCCTCGGCGACCCGGTCGTAGGTGAAGTCGGCAGCGAGCAGGGCCTCGCGGAGCGGGGCGACGAAGTCCATGGCCACACCCTCGCAGACCGCGCGAACGTCATGGCGGGCGGTTGTCCGGGCGACCAGCAGCCATGACGTACGCCGGGCGGGGTCGGGCGGGATGCCAGACTGGAGCGATGCGTGACCGACCTCGGGATGTCAGCGACCGCGACGTGCTCGACCTGGTTCGACGGCACTGGGACGAGGACGTCGACCGCGGTGACCTACCTCGCGGTGGGCTTCGGCGCCCATCACTGGCGAGCCGAGGTGCAGGGGGAGCCGCGGTTGTTCGTCTCCCTCGACATGCCCCTCCCCCGGCACACGCCGGCGAGCCTGGAGGCGGCGTACGCCAGCGCGGCGGCGCTCGCGGAGACGCTCGACTTCGTCTGGCCGTCGCTGCCCTCGACCGTGGACGGGACGCTACACCGTGCCGCTCGGCACCGGCCACCTCAGCGTCACCCGCTGGCTGGACGGGCTCGCCGGCCCGAGGCCGGGACCACCGACCTGGCGCCGCTCCTCGACCAGCTCCACGCTGCGACAGCCCCGGACCGGGCGTGTGAGTGGGTCAGCACCGTCGACCACCACCTGCCCGACCAGCTCGACCTGCTCGTCGAGGAGCCGTGGGAGAACGGCCCGCTGGGCGAGCAGGCCCGCGCGCTGGTGTCGCCGCGACTGTCGCAGGTACGTGACTGGTCCGAGGAGCACGCCGGCCACCTGGAGACGATCGACCGCGACGGCTTCGTCGTCACCCACGGCGAGCCGGGCGAGCACAACCAGTGGGTGGCCGACGGGCGGACCTACCTCCTCGACTGGGAGTCGCTGCTGCTCGCCCCGGCCGAGCGGGACCTGGGCACGCTCGTCCAGTCCGGGATCGAGGCCGAACGCGCCGACCCCGACCTCGTCCGCTTCTTCGACCTCGAGTGGCGCCTCGCGGAGATCCAGGCGTTCACGCCCTGGCTGGCCGGTCCCCACGACGACGACGAGGACGCCCAGGTGGCGCTCGGCGGGTTGCGCCACGAGCTGACCCGTCCGCCCGTGGACCCTGACCCCGTCCGACGTCATGGGATCTGCGTGTTCGGACACGAGATCCTCATGACGTTGCTCCCGGTGGCGTACGTCAACGGCCCGCCACCCCCGGAGGAGTGACGGGCCGCTGGACGGCGTACGGGTCAGGCGTGGTCGGGGTGCGGCGTGAACGACGACGAACCGGTGTTGTCACCGTCGTCGGCGATCGTGACCTCGCGCCGCTTGGAGATGATCACCGACGCGGTGATGATCGCGACCGCCACCAGGGCGATCAGGATGCGGACCACGTCGTTCTGGTCGTCGCCGACGCTCATCGAGACGACCGCGCTCGCGATGAGCAGCGAGACGAGGTTCATCACCTTGATGAGCGGGTTGATGGCCGGGCCGGCGGTGTCCTTGAACGGGTCACCGACGGTGTCACCGATGATGGTGGCCTCGTGGGCGGGCGAACCCTTGCCCCCGTGGTGTCCGTCCTCGACGAGCTTCTTGGCGTTGTCCCACGCTCCACCCGCGTTGGCCAGGAAGACGGCCATCAGGGTGCCGGTGCCGATGGCACCGGCGAGGAAGCCGGCCAGCGCCGTGGCACCGAGGCCGAAGCCCACGGCGATCGGCGCCAGCACGGCGAGGATGCCGGGCGTCACGAGCTCGCGCAGCGAGTCCTTGGTGACGATGTCGACGACCTTGCCGTACTCCGGACGACCGGTGCCCTCCATGATCCCGGGGATCTCGCGGAACTGGCGACGCACCTCGTAGACGACCGCGCCGGCCGCACGGGCCACGGCGTTGATGGCCAGGCCCGAGAAGAGGAACACCACGGCCGCACCGAGCAGGACGCCGACGATGACGGCGGGGTTGAAGACGCTGAAGTCGAGGAGGTAGGCCTCGTCGACGCCGACGTTGGCCTCGGCGAGCGACTCGAACACCGAGGTGGCGTAGGAGCCGAAGAGCGCGGTCGCGGCGAGCACGGCCGTCGCGATCGCGATGCCCTTGGTGATGGCCTTGGTCGTGTTGCCGACCGCGTCGAGCTCGGTGAGGATCTGTGCGCCCTCGGGGCTGACGTCGCCCGACATCTCGGCGATGCCCTGGGCGTTGTCGGAGACCGGTCCGAAGGTGTCCATGGCGACGATCACGCCGACGGTGGTCAGCAGACCACAGCCGGCCAGCGCCACCGCGAACAGCGACACCGTCAGCGCGGCGCCACCGAGGAGGTAGGCGCCGAACACGGCCGCGCCGATGACCAGGGTCGTGTAGACCGCGGACTCGAAGCCGACCGAGAGGCCGGACAGGATCACGGTGGCCGCACCGGTGAGCGACGTCTTGCCGACGTCCTTGACCGGGCGGTACTCGGTGCCGGTGTAGTAGCCGGTGAGCGCCAGGATGCCGGCGGACATCACGATGCCGATGACCACGGCGGACGCGGCGATGAAGCGGGGGTCGCCCTCGGCGCCGACGAGGCTGTCGGAGATGTTGGTGAACTCGGCGAAGCGTGCTCGGCAGGTAGACGTAGGAGAGCACGCACGCTCGCCACGGCGGCGATGCCCGAGGAGATGTAGAACGACCGGTTGATGGTCGTCAGGCCGTTCTCGCCGGCCTTGGGCTTGGTGAGGTAGACACCCGCGACCGCGGTGAGGGCACCGATGGCCGGGATCAGCAGCGGGAAGACGAGGCCCTTGTCGCCGAAGGCCTGCGAGCCGAGGATCAGCGCGGCGACCAGCGTGACGGCGTACGACTCGAAGAGGTCGGCGGCCATGCCGGCGCAGTCGCCGACGTTGTCACCGACGTTGTCGGCGATCGTCGCGGCGTTGCGCGGGTCGTCCTCGGGGATGCCCTGCTCGACCTTGCCGACCAGGTCGGCGCCGACGTCGGCGGCCTTGGTGAAGATGCCGCCGCCGACTCGCATGAACATCGCGAGGAGGGCGGCACCGAAGCCGAAGCCCTCGAGCACGTGGGGCGCCTCGTCCTGGAAGAACAGCACGACGAGGCTGGCGCCGAGCAGGCCGAGGCCGACGGTCAGCATGCCGACCATCGCGCCCGTGCGCAGGCCGATCGTCATGGCGGCTCGCGACCCGTGGTCTCGGCGGCGGCGGCGACGCGCAGGTTGGCGCGCACGGCGAGGTTCATGCCGAGATAGCCGACCGCGGCCGAGAAGCCCGGCGCCGACGAGGAAGAAGACCGAGCGGAAGATCCGCACGACGTTGTCGTCGGCCGGCAACACGAGCAACGCGAAGAATGCGACCGCCGCGAAGATGGCCAGGGTGCGGAACTGTCGGGTCAGGTAGGCGTTGGCGCCTTCCTGGACGGCCTGGGCGATGGTCTTCATGTTGTCGGTGCCCTCACCGGCGGCCAGCACCTGGGACCTGAACATCGCGGCCATCCCGAGCGCGCCGAGCGCGATCAGGGCGACGACGACGACCAGGATCAGGTTGCCGCCTTCGAGCTCCGGCTTCACGACTGCGGGCAAGATCCCGGTCATGTGCGTCCTCCTAGGAGTGGTGTAGATCCATGAACGCGCCGGAGTCTACGCAGACGTGACCCGAATCACGGATCGGGGTGACGCAGACCACACCGAGGGGTGAACTGGTCAGGCGGTCGGGGCGGGGCTGACGGAGTCGTGGATCACGAACACCTTCGCCAGGCCGGTGATCCGGAAGATCTTGAGCAGTCGCTCCTGGGTGCAGACCAGGTCGAGCGAACCGTCGTGGGCGCGGACCTTCTTCAGGCCGCCGACCAGCACGCCGAGGCCGGTGGAGTCGAGGAACTCGACGGCCTCGAGGTCGATCACGATGTTGTAGGAGCCGGCACCGACGAGCTCGGTGATCTGGTCGCGCAGCTTGGGCGCGGTGTAGACGTCGATCTCGCCGCCGACCGACACGATGGCGCGACCATCCACCTCGCGTGTCGCAAGGGTCAGATCCACGACTGCTCCAGGTCCCGAAATCAACTCAGACAGTTCGTCACGGGACGCGTTGCCCGAGTGCTGCCGGGTCGTATCAAACCACGAGTCACACCCGCTTCGCAGGCCTCCTCACAGACTTCGTGGCGCAGCACCGTCGGTGCCGTTTGCCACACTCGGCGGGTGAGACCCGCCGGACCCGGCGCGCCACCCGGTGGCTGCCCTGATCGACCGCCTGACCGCGGTGCCCGGACGCGAGGATCGGCTGCAGCACCTCGAGGTGCTCCCGGCCCGGCCGGCGGTCCACGAGGACTGGCCCGGATGGGTGCCCGACGACGTCCGGGACGCCTTCGTCGCGCAGGGCGTGGCGCGTCCGTGGCACCACCAGGTCGTCGCCGCGGACGCGGCCCACGCCGGCCACCACGTCATCCTGGCGACCGGCACCGCCTCGGGCAAGTCGATGGCCTACCAGCTGCCCGCCCTCACCGCGATCCGCGACGCCCGGGGGCCGCGCGGCGAGCGGGGCGCCGTCGGTGCTCTACCTCGCGCCCACCAAGGCGCTCGCCCACGACCAGCTCGCCGGGCTCGCCTCGCTCGGCCTCGACGTACGCCTCACCACCCACGACGGCGACAGCACCCGCGAGCAGCGCGACTGGACCCGCGACTTCGGGGAGTACGTCCTCACCAACCCCGACATGCTCCACCGCTCGCTGCTGCCGTCCCACCACCGCTGGGCGTGGCTCCTGGGGTCGCTGCGCTACGTCGTGGTCGACGAGTGCCACCACTACCGCGGCGTCTTCGGCGCCCACGTGTCCCACGTGCTGCGGCGCCTGCGGCGGGTCTGCGCGATGTACGGCGCGTACCCGACCTTCGTCCTCGCCTCCGCCACCGTCGCCGAGCCGGAGGTCACCGCCTCGCGCCTGACCGGCCTCGACGTGGTGGCGCTGACCCCCGACCACTCGCCCGCGCGGTGAGGTGTCGCTGCTGCTGTGGGAGCCGCCCTTCACGTCGCACAGCGGCGAGAACGGCGCACCTGTGCGCCGCGCGGCCTCGCAGCGAGGTCGCCGACCTGCTCGCCGACCTGGTCGCCGAGGACGTCCGCACCCTGGCCTTCGTCCGCTCGCGCCGGGGTGCCGAGCAGGTCGCGCTGACCGCGGCCGACCTGCTGGCCGAGGTCGATCCCTCGCTGCCCGGCCGGGTCGCGGCCTACCGCGGGGGCTACCTCCCCGAGGAGCGCCGCGCCCTCGAGGCCGCCCTGCGCCGGGGTGACCTGATGGGCCTCGCCGCGACCAACGCCCTCGAGCTCGGCATCGACATCAGCGGGCTCGACGCCGTGCTGATCGCCGGCTTCCCCGGCACCCGGGCCGCCCTCTGGCAGCAGGTCGGCCGGGCCGGGCGTGGCGCCCAGGACGCACTGGGGATCCTCGTGGCCCGCGACGACCCGCTCGACACCTATCTCGTCAACGCACCCCGAGACGCTGATCGGAGCGCCGGTCGAGGCGTCGGTCTTCGACCCGGCCAACCCGCACGTCATGGGCCCGCACCTGTGCGCCGCGGCGCAGGAGGCGCCGCTGACCGAGGCCGACCTGCCGCTCTTCGGGCCGACCGCTCGCGCGGTCGTCGACCAGCTCACCGAGCTCGGCCTGCTGCGCCGTCGGCCCCGCGGGTGGTTCTGGACCGACCGCAGCCGCGCCACCGACCTCGCCGACATCCGCTCGCGCCGGCGGGTCGCCCGTGCAGCTGATCGAGTCCGACACCGGCCGGGTGATCGGCACCGTCGACGCCGGAGGAGCCCACAACCAGGCCCACCCCGGCGCGGTCTACGTCCACCAGGGCGAGACCTGGCTGGTCGAGTCGCTCGACCTCGAGCACCACGTCGCGGTGATGCACCGCGACGACCCGTCCTACTCCACGACGGCCCGCGAGGTCACCGACATCGGCATCGTCGAGACACGCGAGCACCGCTCGTGGGGCGGCTGCGAGCTCTCGCTCGGCGAGGTCGACGTCTCCCACCAGGTCGTGTCCTTCCTCAAGCGCCGCCAGCCCGGCGGCGAGGTGC
Organism: uncultured Actinomycetota bacterium; assembly: GCA_963778975.1. GTDB lineage: Bacteria > Actinomycetota > Actinomycetes > Propionibacteriales > Nocardioidaceae > Nocardioides. The sequence continues at coordinate 41,299 of CAVZWM010000020.1, read as the reverse complement.
TCGGCCGAGGAGTCGCTCGACCTGCCCGAGCGCTCGCTGCGTACGACGGCGGTGTGGTGGACCGTGCCCGACGACGTCCTGGCCGAGGCGGGTCTCGCCGCCCTCGACGTGCCGGGCGCGGCGCACGCCGCCGAGCACTGCTCGATCGGCCTGCTTGCCTCTCTTCGCCACGTGCGACCGCTGGGACATCGGCGGGGTGTCCACCGCGCGTCACGCCGACACCGGGCGTGCTGACCGTCTTCGTCTACGACGGCCACCCGGGCGGTGCCGGCTTCTCCGAGCGCGGGTTCCGGGCGGCGGTCGAGTGGCTGACCGCCACCCGCGAGGCCATCGCCAGCTGCGAGTGCCCGGCGGGCTGCCCCTCGTGCATCCAGTCGCCCAAGTGCGGCAACCAGAACAACCCGCTCGACAAGCCCGGAGCGATCGTGCTGCTCGACGTACTCCTTGCGGGTGCACCACCGCTGGGGTTTGACGCTAGACTCGCGCCATGGTCATCCTCGGTCTGGCTCTCATCATCATCGGCGGCATCGCGATCCTGTCGGCGCTCTTCGTCAGCGAGCCCGGCACCGGCGGGGAGCTGATGGGCTTCGACGTCACCACCCTCGAGTCCTTCCTCGTGGGCGTCGCTGCCGGCGCCGCGATCCTGTGGGGCTTCTCGATCCTCAAGTGGGGCACCAAGCGAGGTCTGGCGCACCGCAAGGAGCGCAAGGAGCTGAACAAGCTCAACGAGAAGCTCGAGCGCGTCGAGGCCGAGCGCCGCGACGACAACGGCCCGACCACCGGCACCGCCTGACCAGCCGGCCGAACTAGCCGGGTCCGGCGCGGGCCTCGGCCGTGACCCGTACGCGGCGACCCGGCCACTGCGGCCCGGGCACGGTGACCTGCACCCACACCTCGCGCGCGACCGTCGAGCACGCGGCGAGTGCCGCACCGTTGGCCGCCGAGATCCTCGCCGCCTCGGCGCACCCGTCAGCACGCTCGAGCCACCGCTGCCGCTCCCGCCAGGGCGGCCAGGTCGGCGGCCGCCTGGGCCCGGCGCTGCGCCGTCACCAGCCCCGCGGCCGCCGACAGCCCGACGAGGACGAACATCAGCACCCCGGCCATCGCCAGGACCAGGACGGTGGCCGCGCCACCCTCGTCGCGCGGCTGCCGCCACCGGCGCAGCCGCCCCGAGCGCCGTGACCCGTCACTCCCCCACCCCCTCCTCCGTCATGGCCACGGCCTCGTCCGTGACGGTGACGCCCGGGAGCGCACCGAGCAGGCCGCCCGGCGCCGTCGACCCTGGCGCTCGTGGTGACCGTGACCTCACCAGCGGCGGTGACGATGCGGACCTTCGCCCCGGCGGGGGCGATCCGCCGGGCCACGGCCTCCGCGGCGTCTGCGGTGTCACCCCGAGCGACCGCCGGGCGGCCTCGCGCGACGCATCGATCACCCGGACCTGTGCCGCGCCGACGGCGAGCATCCACACCAGGCCGACGGTCAGGGCGAGCAGCAACGGGATCCCCAGCGCCAGCTCGGCGGTGACTGCTCCCCCTCTCCCGCGGATCACGGCGAGGCACGGTCAGCCGATCCCCAGCAGGCCCATGACGTGGTCGAACAGCCGCCCCAGCAGCTGGTCGCCGAAGCCGCCGGTGAGCAGCTTGTAGAGCAGGCCGGCGAAACCCGCCCCTGCTGCCGTGCCGACGGCGTACTCGGCCGTCGTGATGCCGCGATCGTCCTGGTGGTGCGTGTCCTGCATGGTCCATCTCCTCCGTCCGCCGGACTCCCGATGAGCCCGTCCCGTCCCACCCTCGGCACTCCGCCGGCCGCGCGCACCTCGTCGGGCCCCCACCTGTGGAGCACCCCTCATCCGCCCCACCTGTGGACACCTCGCGGCCCGTCATGGCGCGATCGATGCCAGCAGACCGGCGACAGTCGGGGCGACGCCGATGAGGAGGAAGGCCGGCAGCAGGCACACGCCGAGCGGGATCGCCGCCGAGACCCCCACCCGTCGAGCAGCGTCCTCCGCCGCGCCGAGGGCCTCGGCCTCCAGCTCGTCGGCCAGCCGCTCGACGACGTCGACGACCGACGCACCCGAGGACTCCGACCGGACCATCGCCCGCGCCAGCGGGGCCAACGCCTCGTCGTCGGCCACCGACCTCCAGACCTCCTCCGGAGGGGAGCCCCACCGACCCCGGTCGACCACCGGCGCGAGCCTGGCTGCCGCCGGGCCGGGCAGCGCACGACACACCGCGGCCAACCCGGCCACCGGCTCGGCGCCTGCGCGCAACGTCGAGGCGAACAGGTCGACGAGGTGGGGGAGCTCGCGGGCCACCTCGTCCCGCTCACGTCGTACGGCGGCAGGCTCGGCTCGGGCCAGCACCAGCCACGACCCCAGAGCGCCGACGACCCCGACCGCCGGACCGAGCGATCCACCGACGAACCCCCATGCGGCCAGGCCGGCGCCCAGCGCCACCGCCGGGCGCAACGACCGCGCGCCCCGGCGTGAAGGTGCGACCGCTGTCGGTCGCGGCGGCGCCGGTCGGCGAGGGGAGCAGGACCAGCACCGCCATCGCCGCGAGTGCCGCGGACAGCCAGGTCATGGCGCCGCTGCCGCATCGGCCAGCCGCTCGATCCACCAGAGGCCCAGCCCGATCAGACCAAGGCCGGAGGCGAGGCACGCGAGCCCGATCGGCGTGGTCAGCAGGAAGCCCCACGGGTCGGCCCCGGCCCCCGAGCCCATCAGCAGCACCGCGAGCGGCAGCAGCGCCACCAGCCGGGCGGTCGCCCGCGCCGAGGCCAGCTCGGAGTCGACCAGCCGGCGGGTGCGCCGCCGGGCGCGGATGCCCCGCGACGTGCGGGTGAGGGCAGCGGCCAGGCCGTGCCCCGAGTGGTGCGCGACCTGCCAGGCGCCGGCCACCAGGCGGAGGTCGGCGGCACCCGGGCGGTCGCGGGCGAGGGACCGCAGGGCTGCCGGGACATCCGCGCCCAGGTGGAACGCCTCCACCACCGGGCCGAGCGGCGCCCACTGCTGCCCGGCCGCCCGCAGCGCGGCTCCGGGAGGACGACCCACCGCCAGCTCGGCGGCCAGGAGGTCGCAGACCTCCAGCACGGCCGCGGTGTCGGCCACCCGCTGACGGCGTCGGCGCCACGGTCCCGGCCGGGTGCGCACCCGGCCAGCACCGCTGCCGGCGGACGGACGCCGCGGACGCCGTCGCGGCCCCGGAACCAGCACGGCCACCGCCGAGGCGCACAGGGCGGCCGCCAGCCACGCGCTCACCATGCCGGCGTCTCCAGTCGTGCCGCCAACCGGGCCGCCGCCGGCCCACGCACCACCCGATCACCGTCGAACGTCGCCGCGGTCCGCAGCACCACGAACCCGTCGGGGTCCCGCTCGGGGACGGCCACCTCGCGCACCCGGCGACGTCCGTCGCTGTCGCGTCCGAGGTGGATGACCACGTCGAGCGCGGCGGCCAGCTGGCTGTGGGCGGCGGCGCGCGGCAGCCCGGCCGCGAGCGCGAGGGCCTCGATCCGTGCCGGGACGTCGGCCGCCGAGTTGGCGTGGAGGGTGCCGCAGCCTCCGGCGTGCCCGGTGTTGAGGGCGGCGAGGAGCTCGACGACCTCCGCCCCGCGCACCTCCCCCACCACCAGCCGGTCCGGCCGCATCCGCAGCGCCTGGCGCACCAGGGTCCGCAGCGTGATCTCCCCGACGCCCTCGATGTTGGGCGGACGCGCCTCGAGCGCCACCACGTGCGGGTGGTCGGGCCGCAGCTCGCTCGCGTCCTCCACCACCACGAGTCGCTCGGTGGGGTCGACGAGCGACAGCAGCGCCGACAGCACCGACGTCTTGCCGCTTCCAGTGCCCCCGGTGACGAGGAAGGCGCACCGCGCGGCCACGACCTCGCCGAGCAGCACCGCGCCGGCCGCAGGCAGCGCGCCGGACGCGACGAGCTCCTCGAGTCGCCACACCCGCGGCCGTGCCACCCGCAGCGAGATCACCGTGCCCGGTCGCGACACCGGCGCGAGGACCGCGTGGAACCGGGTGCCGTCCGGCAGGCGTACGTCGGCGTGCGGGGTCGCGTCGTCGAGTCGTCGACCGCCCGACGCGGCCAGCCGCTGGGCCAGGCGACGGACGGCCGCGTCGTCGGCGAACCGGACGTCCGCGCGCTGCAACCCGCGCCCCCGGTCGACCCAGACGTCGTCGGGACCGTTGACGAGCACGTCGGTGACGTCGGGCAGCCGGAGCAGCGGCTCGAGCGGTCCCGCGCCGTGGACGTCCTGGCGCAGCAGGTCGTGGACCGCGAGCACCGTCGCGTCGCCGACGGGGGCTCCCGAGGCACGCAATGCCTCGGCGACCCGGTGCGGCGTGAGCTCACCGGCCGAGGTGGCCAGCCGACGGCGTACGTCGTCGACCACCGCCGGCGTCACCGCGCTCATGCGGCCTCCGGGAGGAGGTCGCGCACCGCCCGCACCAGCGGGCCCCTGCTCGCCGAGCGGCCCGCTGCCCGCGGTCGAGGGCCTCGGCCAGCCCGCGCTGGTCGCGGATGGCCGCCACCAGCCGCAGACCGGTCGCGCGTTCGGCGTCGAGGTCACTGACCCCGCCCGGTCGCAGCACCAGCCCGGCCCGCCCGCCACGTCCGAGCTCGGCCACCAGCCGCGCGGTGGCTGCCAGTCCGGGCACCGAGGCGCGACTCACCACGAGCAGCTCGTCGCACCGGTCCGCGAGCTCCACCAGGTCCGCGCCCCCGTGACGCGCCAGGTCGAGCACCACCAGGTCGTGTCCACGGCGGGCGGCGAGCAGGACCCGACGCACGGTCGGGAGGTCGAGACGACGGCGCAGCCCGGACCACGTCACGACCCCGAGCTCGTCGCGGCGAGGCACGCCCTCGCGCAGGGCCCGCGCCCCCAGCCGACCCGCCGTGTCGACGAGCGACTCCCACCGGACGCCGTCGGCCTCCTCCAGCCCGAGCAGCCGGTCGAGCCCCGGCCCGAGGGGGTCGGTGTCGACCAGCAGGGTGGGCCCGCGGGCGGCGTGCCACTGCCCCAGCGCGCAGGCCAGCGTCGTCGCGCCCGACCCACCGGCCCCGCCGACGACACCGACCACCCGGCCACGCCCGGATCGCTCGTCCACCTCGCCGAGCACCTCCCCCAACCGGTCCGCACCGCGCGGCAGGTCGACCACCGACTCGGCGCCCAGGACGACCGCGGCCCGGAAGGCCGCCTCCCCGGGCTCCGGACCGACCACGTGCACCCCGCCGCGGCGAGCGGGACCCAGCGCGGCCAGCTGTGCCGCCAGGTCGGTGCCGACCAGCACCACCCCGGCCCCCGACCACGCCGCCAGGGCCGGCCCCGGCGACGTGCAGACCTCGGGGTCGATGCCGGCTGCGGCGCTCAGCCGGGCGACCGTCGTCGCGGATCTCGGGAGAGGCGGTGACGAGGAGTGCGTTCATGGCTCCGAGGCTCCCCGCGAGCACCGACGCCCGGCAGCCCCTCCGCCGCGAACCTGTGGAGAAGCCCCGTCACCACCGGCCTGTGGACGGCTCGCGGCCCGGGAAGGGAGAGACCCGCGCCGCCTACGATGAACCCATGACCCGCCCCACCGCGGCCTTCTTCGACCTCGACAAGACGATCATCGCCAAGTCGAGCACGCTGGCCTTCAGCCGTGAGTTCCAGGCGGGCGGCCTGATCTCGCGACGCGCGATGCTGCGCTCGGCGTACGCGCAGTTCGTGTTCTTCGTCGGCGGGGCCGACCACGACCAGATGGAGAAGATGCGGCACTTCATGTCGCAGCTCTGCGCCGGCTGGGACGTCGCCACGGTCCGCGAGATCGTCACCGACACCCTGCTCAACATCGTCGACCCGCTCGTCTACGACGAGGCCGTCACCCTCATCGAGGAGCACCGGCTCGCCGGGCGCGACATCGTGATCGTCTCGGCGAGCGGAGCCGAGGTCGTCGAGCCCATCGGCCAGCTGCTCGGGGCCGACCGGGTGATCGCGACGCGGATGGAGATCGTCGACGGGAAGTACACCGGCAACATCGACTACTACGCCTACGCCGAGGAGAAGGCGCGCGCGATCACCGAGCTCGCCGAGACCAACGGCTACGACCTCGAGCGCCTGCTACGCCTACAGCGACTCGATCACCGACGTCCACATGCTCCAGGTCGTCGGTCATCCCTCCGCGGTCAACCCCGACAAGGAGCTGCGCCGGGTCGCCCAGACCAACGGCTGGCCGGTGCTCAGCTTCGTCCGTCCCGTCGCCCTGCAGCCGCCGCTTCCACCTCCCGCCGGCGAAGCCGACCCTCGCGGCGCTCGCCGTCGGTGGCGCCGTCGCGGCCGGGGGCGTCCTGTGGGCGAGCCGACGCCGGCGAATCCTCGGCGCCTGATCCGGCACCCACCTCCCACGCCAAAGTCAACCCTTGTGGACCCGGCTGGACCGGGCTACAACTGAGGGGAAACAACTCCACAGTCAACACGTGAGCCGGGTACCCACGCGGCGATCCACCCATCCGATGGGGTGCTAGCCATTCGAGAATCTCTCGAGGGCGGCGACTTAGAGAATGCACGCTTGGTAGCCCAAGGGCTGCACGTGTCAGCGACGGCACCCGAACTCGTTCGGGTGCCGTTCGCTGTGCTCGACCTCGCTCACCCCTCAGGACCGCAGCGGTGACGCCTCGGCGCCGGCCGCGAAGGCCTCGGCGGCGTAGAGCGCCCACGCGTGGACCCCGCGCGCGCCGCCGTCGCGATAGGCGCGCAGGTTCGACTCGTACGCCGCGCGCTGGGCCAGGTGCCCGGCCTCGGGCACGACGAGCGACTTGGCGTCGACGCCCCGCGAGACCAGCACCAGCCGCTCGAGCGCCCGCGCCACGATCCCGTTGTGCGAGGCGAAGGGCGCGGCCGTGGCGACGTCGGCGTGGGCGACCGCTGCCACCAGCAGGGCGGGGGCCTGCGGTGTCGGAGAGGAGCAGCTCGGAGACACCGCGCAGCCGGTCGGCGGAGGCCGCGTCCCGGGGTCGCCCGAGCTCCTCGGGTCCCAGCGAGGACGCAGCGACGACCGCGTGCAGCCGGGCGATCGCCTGCAGCGGTGCGGTCTTGAGCAGCGGAGCGAGCGCCAGCAGCGAGGCCGAGAGCCGGATGGCGTCGGCGGCGATCTCGTCCACCGTCGCCGGTCCGCACCTGCTCGGCCGTGGCGCTCGACCCCTCGAGCACGGCGCTCGCGTGGGCGCCACGCAGCAACGACTCGGCCGTCATCTCCGGCGACGTACGTCGCAGTCCGCGGTCGCGCAGCATGCACGTCGATGCCGTCGCGGGCGGCGGCGTACGCCGAGGGCACGCCCTCGAGCGAGGTGAGCCACGCGAGCGGGTCGGTCATAGGGGAAACGCTAGTCGCGGCAACTTCCGCGCCCACGCCGCATCCCGAGGTCCGTCGCTGACCGTGAGCGCCCGGGACCGCTTGTAGCCTTGGGCCGATGACTGACGAGCAGCCCGACATGCAGCGCCTGTCCCGCTCCTTCGGGGCCGTGGCGGACGCCTACGACCGCGGCCGGCCCGTCCTATCCCGCCGAGGCCGTCACCTGGCTGATGGACGGCGAGGCGAAGATCGTCCTCGAGCTCGGCGCGGGCACCGGCAAGCTGACCCGCGAGATCGTCGACCAGGGCCATGCGGTCTTCGCGACCGAGCCCGACGAGGCGATGCTCGAGGTCCTCAAGCACCGGGTGCCCGAGGTCAGCGCCAAGGTCGCCGGAGCGGAGGAGATCCCCGCCAACGACCACAGCGTCGACGTCGTCGTCGCCGCGCAGGCCTTCCACTGGTTCGACCACGACCGCGCGCTGCCGGAGATCGCGCGCGTGCTGCGCGCCGGCGGTCACCTCGCCCTGACCTGGAACTTCTTCGACCAGCGGATCCCGTGGGTACGCCGCCTGGTCGAGGTCATGGGCGGCGCCTACGAGCGCGTCGACTCCAGCGAGATCCTCGGCGGCCTCGGACCTGTTCGACGAGGTCGAGCACGCGTCGTACACGCACTGGCACGACGTCAACCGCGACACCCTCGTCGACATCGTCGCCTCGCGCTCCTACATCGCCTCCCTGCCCGAGGCCGAGCGCGAGGCCAGGCTCGACGCGGTCCGCGCGCTCTACGACGACTACGGCCGCGGCCACGACGGCATGCAGCTGCCCTACGTCACCGAGTGCTTCCGCGCGAAGGTCCGCGACGATCGCGAGGACTCGGCAACCGATCCCGAGGACGGCGCATCCCACCAGGGACCAGTCGTGAGCGACGGCACCGACACGGACATGCTGCTCATCGACTTCCGCTGACTGTTCGTCGGCCCGACGCCACGGTTAGGGTCACGCCATGTGGCGCTGGCGGCGTACCCACCTCGGCGGCGAAGCCGACCGAGCCGCCTTCCGCGCCCTCCACAACGCCTCCTGGCCGGCCCCGCGCTGCGCGAAGGACTGACGGTGACCAGTGCCGAGCGGAGCGTGCGACACCTGCGCGCGCTGCTCGGGACACCGGCTGCCGGCCTCGCCGACACCAGCGGCCTGCTCGCCTGGGACGGCCTGGGCGGCCACCACCGCAGCCAGCTCCCGACGACGGTGAAGGAGGTGGCCGAGGCCGGTCGCACCCTGATCGTCGACGAGCGGATCCTCGTCTGCGACGACGGCGGGTGCGAGGTGCGGCAGGCGATCGTGAGCCCGCTGGTCGTCGAGGACACCCTGGTCGGTGCCCTCGTCGTCGGCACCCCGCACACGACCGGTGCCCTGATCCGCGCGGCCGAGGAGGTGGCCGACTGGGTGAGCGGCCAGCTCGAGCTCGCGCAGCTCGACGCGTCGCGCACGCAGCTGATGGAGGCCGAGGTGCGGGCGCTGCGGGCGCAGATCAGTCCCCACTTCATCTACAACTCCCTCGGCGCGATCGCCAGCTTCGTGCGTACGGACCCCGACCGCGCCCGCGAGCTGCTCCTGGAGTTCGCCGACTTCACCCGCTACTCCTTCCGTCGCCACGGCGACTACACGACGCTCGCCGAGGAGCTCCGCTCCGTCGAGCGCTACCTCCTCCTCGAGCAGGCCCGCTTCGGCGACCGGCTCCAGGTCACCCTGCAGATCGCGCCGGAGGTGCTGCCGGTCGCGGTGCCGTTCCTCTGCATCCAGCCGCTCGTGGAGAACGCCGTACGACACGGGCTCGAGGCCAGCGCCGACAAGGTCGACGGGGCCGGGCGGCTCAGCATCGTGGCGCGCGACCTCGACAAGGAGTGCGTCATCGAGGTCGAGGACGACGGTGCCGGCGAGGACCCCGAGCGCGTCCGTCGGGCGCTTGCCGGGGACGCGTCGATGGACTCGATCGGCCTGGGCAATGTCGACGCACGCCTTCGCAACGCCTACGGCGACGACTACGGTCTGGTGGTCGAGACCGCGCCCGGCGCCGGCACCAAGGTGATCGTGCGGGTGCCCAAGTTCGCCCCCGGAGTGCAGGTGTGATGGCCGCATGAAGAAGCTGACCGTCCTCGCCATCGACGACGAGCGCCCCGCCCTCGACGAGCTGAGCTTCCTGCTGCGCCGCGACCCGCGCATCGGCGAGGTCCTCGGCTGCGACTCCGCCACCGAGGCGCTGCGGATGCTGCAGGACCTCGACGTCGACGCGGTCTTCCTCGACGTGCAGATGCCCGGCCTCACCGGGCTCGACCTCGCGCAGGTGCTGACCCGCTTCCGCACCCCGCCGCCGATCGTCTTCGTCACCGCCCACGACGAGCACGCGGTGTCGGCCTTCGAGCTGCGGGCGGTCGACTACGTCCTCAAGCCGGTGCGCGAGGCTCGCCTCGCCGAGGCCGTACGCCGCGTGGTCGAGGCCGGCACCCCCGCCACGTCCGGAGACGTCCAGATCCCGGTCGAGCGGGGCGGTGTCACCCGGTTCGTCAACCGCTCGGACATCACCCACGTCGAGGCGCAGGGCGACTACGCCCGGCTGCACACCCGGGACGACTCCCACCTCGTCCGCACCGCGCTCACCACGCTGGCCGAGCAGTGGGCCGATGCCGGGTTCGTGCGGATCCACCGGTCGCTGATCGTCTCGCTCCCCCACGTGCAGGAGGTCCGCACGGACGCCGGCCGGGTGTCGGTCGTCGTCAACGGCGAGGAGCTGCCCGTGAGCAGGCGGCACACCCGCGAGCTGCGCGGCGTGCTGACCCGCAAGGCGCCCGAGTGAGCTGCTCGTGAGCGAATCCGGAGCTGCCCACCCGGGTGCGCGTCACCGGTCCGCCGCGGCGCCGGGTCAACGCCGTACGCCCCGACGTCGCGCGCGAGATCGACGCCGAGACCGCCCTCGGCGAGGTCTTCATGCGCTCGTTGCTGCGCGAGCAGCTGCGCCTGGCGGTCGGCGCGCTGGCCGCGCTGGCCCTGACGCTGGGCATCCTGCCGCTGGTCTTCGTGCTCGTTCCCGACCTGGCCGGAGTCCACGTCGGGCCGATGCCGCTCGCGTGGCTGCTGCTGGGCGTGCTCGCCTATCCGTGGCTGGTGCTGCTGGGGTGGTGGTACATCCGACGGGCCGAGGCCAACGAGCGCGACTTCGCCGGCCTGGTCAGTGCCGCCGAGGACGCCGAGTGAGCGCCGACGTCCTGCCCGGCGTCATCGCCGTCGTGCTGGTGTCCGTGGCGACGCTGGTCATCGGCACGTGGGGACTGCGGATCTCGCGCACGACCAGCGACTTCTTCGTGGCGTCGCGGACCGTGCGACCACGGCTCAACGCCAGCGCCATCGGCGGGGAGTACCTCTCCGCCGCGTCGTTCCTCGGCATCGCCGGCCTGGTGCTGACCTTCGGCGCGGAGATGCTCTGGTATCCCATCGGCTGGACCGCCGGCTACCTCGTGCTGCTCGTGCTGGTGGCCGCGCCGCTGCGCCGGTCCGGCGCCTACACGCTGCCCGACTTCGCCGAGGCGCGCCTCGACTCCCGCGTGGTCCGGTCGATGTGCTCGGTGCTGGTGGTCGCCATCGGCTGGCTCTACCTCCTCCCGCAGTTCCAGGGCGCCGGCGTCACCCTCGAGTCCACGATCGGCGCGCCCCGCCTGGGCCGGGCTCCGTCGTCGTCGCGCTGGTCGTGCTGGCGTCGGTGAGCCCCGGCGGCATGCGCTCGATCACCTTCGTCCAGGCCTTCCAGTTCTGGCTCAAGCTGACCGCGCTGCTCGTGCCCGTGTGCGTGCTGCTCGTGGTGTGGGCCGGCGACGGTGCCGCCGACCCGTCCGCGACCGCACCCGCCACCTGGTCGCTGCCCCTCGCCGACGGCGGCAGCATGCAGGGCCTCTACACGACGTACTCCCTCATCATCGCGACCTTCCTCGGCACCATGGGCCTGCCGCACGTGGTCGTCCGCTTCTACACCAACCCCGACGGCCGTGCCGCGCGCCGGACGACCCTCGCGGTGCTGGTCCTGCTCGGCGTGTTCTACCTGCTCCCCCCGCTGTACGGCGCCCTCGGCCGGTTGTACGCCCCGTCCCTCGCGGCCGCCGGGCGCTCGGACGTCCTGGTGCTGGAGCTGCCCCGGCTGATGGTGCCGGGACTGCTCGGCGAGCTGCTGACCGGACTGGTCACCGCCGGCGCCTTCGCGGCCTTCCTGTCGACGAGCTCGGGACTGACCATCGCGGTCGCCGGCGTGCTGTCGCAGGACGTCATCGGCCGACGTTGGGGCGGGCGCCGGCTCGGCGGCGTCGCGGCCTTCCGCGTGGCGGCGGTCTTTGCCGTCGTCGTACCCCTCGTCCTCTCGCTGCTGGCGCGCGACGTGGCACTGGCCCGCACCGTCGGGCTGGCCTTTGCCGTCACCGCCTCGACCTTCGCGCCGCTGCTGCTGCTCGGGATCTGGTGGCGCGGGCTGACCGCCGCCGGCGCGGTGGCCGGGCTGCTGGTGGGCGGGCTCGGGTCCGGCGCGGCCGTCGCCTGGACCCTCGGGTCGTCCGCCTCGACCGGCTGGGCGTCGGTGCTGCTCGGCCAGCCCGCGGCCTGGAGCGTGCCGGCCGGGATCGCGACGATGGTGGTCGTCTCGCGCCTGACACGTGCGCACCGTGCCGGCACACGCCGGGCGGTTCATGGTGCGGCTGCACACGCCCGAGGCGGTCGAGCTGCAAGCGGGGTGAGCGCAATTCCTGCACGCGTCGCACGGCTGCGAGATATCGTCGAAGTCATCATCCGGCGCACCCTCTCGGCCAAGACGGCGGGACCCGGGGACGCCGAAGTGGGGTGCTGGGGATGGGATTGAGGTCGGTCGCCGCTGTGCTGGCCGCGCTGTTGCTGGTGCCGTCATCCCTGACGACCGCCGATGGCCGCCCCGGCGCCGTCGTCCCAGCGCCGAGACCGTCGTGGTGGGCCTCTGGGAGCCCGACTTCAGGGCAGAGACGCCTGCCGCGGACTGCGCGGGCTGGCGACTCGACGTGCACGGCTTCTGCACCGCCGACGACGCCCGCAACGGTGTCGAGCTCGGCGTGAAGTTCCAGACCTCGCGCGACCTGCTCATCACCGGCATCCGGGTCTACCGCGTCGACCTCGCCACGATCACCGGCTCCTTGTGGGACGCCGACGGGTCCCGCCTGGCGACCGGCAGGTTCGCGCCGACCGATGCGCAGGACTGGCAGGACCTGACCTTCTCCCGCCCGGTCGCGATCTCACCCGGCACGACCTACGTGGCCTCCTACTACTCTCCGGCCACCAAGTACGCCTTCCACGTACGGCTTCTTCAGGGACGAGCAGCTGACCCGCGGGCCGGTCACCGCCCTGCGTGCCGTCGAGGGCGATCCCAACGGCGTGCACTGCTACGACGTGGCGAACGTGTCGCTCCTTTCCGACGGCCGGCTTCCGGACTCCACCTACTGGGTGAGCCCCCTGTGGGAGAACCCGGCCGGGGAGCCCGTCCCGCCGCCGGCCGTCCCCGGCCCTGCCTGCGGACGTCGAGTCGCCGAGCGTCCGCGCAGCCACGCCGAGCGGAGGTGCCACGCGCGTGGGCCCGGGCACGACGGTCAAGGCCACCTTCTCCGAGCACGTCCGGGCGGCCTTGCTGACGAGGCCGAATGTCCGCCTGCTGCGAAAGGGACGGTCCGCGCCCGGTGCGCGTGCGGCTGCGCTACGACGAGCGCCGTCCAGCGCCTGGTGCTGAACCCGACTGGGTCGGCTGCGCCCCGACACCACGTATCGCGATCGCTGATCAACACGCGCGTGGTGGACGTTGCGGGCAACGCCCTCGACCAGAACCCGCGGAAGACCGGCGCCCAGGCGGCAACGTGGAGGTTCCGGACGCGCTGACGCGCGCTGACCCGCGTCGACCAACCTCGCCGCACCTGCGGCGGTTTCAGCCCCTGAGCCAGAACTCGTTCCCGTCCGGATCCGCCATCTCGACCCGAGCGTCGTGCCGCGCGACCTCCCGCGCCCCCAGCCCGACCAACCGCTCGACCTCCGCATCGACGTCGTCGGCGACCAGCTCGACGTACATCCGGTGCCGACCGACGTACTCGTTGAGGGGCAGCCCACCCCACGCGATCTTGAAGCCACCGTCGGGCGGCGAGATCGCGGTCTCCCCGTCCTCGTCCCACACCAGCGGCCAGTCGAGCGCAGCCGCCCAGAAGACGCCGACCTCACGCGTCCCGTCGGCCGCGAGCTCGCCGAGGAAGCCGGTCCCGGCCAGCCAGTTGTTGCCCGCCTCGATCACGCAGAACTCGTTGCCGTCGGGGTCGGCGAGCACGACGTGGTCCTCATCGGGCAGCTGGCCGACGTCCAGGTGCGTCGCGCCCAGCTCGAGAGCCCGGGCGACGGTCGCGTCCTGGGATGCGGACGTTGCTGGTCAGGTGGACGTGGATCTGGTTCAACCCGGCCTTCGGCTGGTCGCTCGGCTCGTAGGCCAGCAGGAACGGCACCTCCGAGTCTGCGAGCAGGCCGTCCCAGAAGGTCGACAACCTCTCCGGATCGGGCGTACGGACGACGAGCGCGTGCAAGCGGACGGCCATTCCCAGCACCCTAGGCAGCCGGACTCGGCCGGGCACCATCCGGTTGTGCTGGATCAGTTGATGATCTGGCCGCGTTCGTCCGCGCGGAGCTCCGCCAGCCGCTCACGCCAGGCCTGGAGCGCCTCGGGGGTCAGCCGCATCCAGTCAGCGACCTCGCCGACGACCCTGAGCGGTTCCCTGCTGCGGTAGGACCGGGTGGGGTTGCCGGGGAACTTCTTGTCGGTCACGTTCGGGTCGTTCTCGAACGCTCCGGTCGGCTCGACGGCGTACACGCGAGGGGCACCCTCGCCCGCCGCGAGCTCTGCGGCGAGCCCGGCGCCGTCACGCAGCGCCGTGAAGTAGATGTGGTTCATCACGACCTCGGGCCGGTAGTTGGACCTGAAGCCCGCGGTGAGGAGGTCACCCACCCGCAGATCGGCCTTGGTGCCGTGGAAGAACGGCCCTCGTCCAGCACGTCGCTCACCGCTGCAGCCTAGGGCGCTTCAGCCCACCGCCAGCCGATATCCCCGCTTCACGACCGTCAGCACCGCCTTGGTCCCGATCGCCGCCCGCAACCGCGCGACCGCCATCTCGACCGCATGCTCCGACCCGGCCTGCCCGCTCGGCAGGGCCGCGAGTAGCGCCCGCCGCGAGACGACGTGACCGGGTTCACCAGCAGCGCCATCAGCACCGACGCGGCGCCGGAGACAGCTCGACCGGGATGCCGTCGAGCAGCAGGGAGTCGCTGTGCACGATGAGCGTCCGCCCATCGGCCAGGCGTACGTCGACGCCGTCGCGCCGCGTCGGCAGCTCGGTCTCCAGCTGCTTGATCATCCCGGCCAGGCGCGAGCGGTCGGGGAAGATCGTCGGCACGCCCCACATCTCGAAGGCCGCGGCTGTCACCGGGCCGACGCACGAGGCGACCACGTCGGACTGGAAGGCCGAGATGACGTCGTCGCGCCTGCCGACGGAGAAGGCGGCCTCCATCAGCGCGGCCACGGCCGGAGCGGAGGTGAAGGTGACCGCGTCGAGCTGCCGGTCGGCGATCAGGTCGATCAGGCCGAACATCGGCTCCGGGTCGTCGGCCGACTCCACCCGGTAGATCGGCACCGTCAGCACCGACGCCCCCTGCCGGCGCAGCGCATGGGCCGACATCGACAGCGACTGGCCGTGCTCCTGCACGACGATCCGCTTCCCCGTGAGGTCGCGCCCCCGCAGGTGCGCCAGGACGTCCTCGAAGCACTCCGACTCCGGCGCCCACAGCTCGCGCAGGCCGTGTCGCCGCAGCACGCCGACGCTCTTGGGCCCGCGGGCGAGGATCTCCGCCCTGCCCAGCGCGGCCACCAGGTCGTCGTACGACCCGGCCTCGGCAGCGGCGTCGAGCCAGGTCCGCATCCCGATGCCGGTGGTGGCGAGGAAGAGGTCGACGGGCCCGGCCAGCACCTCCTGGGTGGCGGCCAGCAGCTCGGCGAGGTCGACGTGGTTGGGCTCCAGCGACAGCGCCGCTGCCCACTCGACCTCGGCCCCGCGCCGGCGCAGCAGCGCGACCTGCTCATCCGCCTTCCGCGCGGCAGTGACCCCGATCCGGAAGCCCTCGAGCGGTCGCGCTGCCGTCACGTCGGCTCCCGCCGCGACCCCACGAGGACCAGGCCGTCGACCACCGAGACGTCGTACGTCGCCACGCCGGCGCTGTCGTCGTCGAGGCAGCGGCCGGTGGTCAGGTCGAAGGCCTGCTTGTACATCGGGGAGCTCACCACCGGCAGGTCGCCGCGGCTGCCGACGATGCCGCGAGAGAGGACCGACGCACCGCTGAAGGGGTCGACGTTGCCGATCGCGAAGACCTCGCCGGAGTGGATGCGGAAGACGGCGACCGGGAGACCGTCGACCAGCGCGGCCACGCCGCCCTCGAGCGGGATCGCGTCGACCGCACACACCGACGGTCATCCGAGGCACCGCGAGCTCGATCACGACGGCGCCCCGACCGGGATGAGCGCCGGGAAGATCGGCTGGATCTGCTCGCGCTCGGTGGTGAACGCGATGCTCGGGTCGGGGGTGTCCGGGGCGTTGACGAAGGTCACGAAGCGGGCGAGCTTCTCCGGGTCCTCCAGGGTCGCGGCCCACTCGTCGGCGTACCCACCCACGTGCCGGCCCATCTCCGCCTCGAGCTCGGCGCCGAGGCCGAGGGAGTCGTCGACGACGACCTCGCGGACCCGGTCGAGACCGCCCTCGAGGTGCTCGATCCAGGTGCGACGTGCGCTGCAGGCGGTCGGCGGTGCGGACGTAGTACATGAGGAAGCGGTCGAGGTAGGACACCAGCGTCTCGGTGTCGAGGTCACCGGCGAGGAGCCGCGCGTGGGCGGGGTCGCGCCACCGTTGCCGCCGACGTAGAGGTTCCAGCCCTTCTCGGTCGCGATGACGCCGAAGTCCTTGCCGCGTGCCTCGGCGCACTCGCGGGCGCAGCCGCTGACACCGCCCTTGAGCTTGTGAGGGCTGCGCAGGCCGCGGTAGCGCAGCTCCAGCGCGATCGCGAGGCCGACCGAGTCCTGCACGCCGTAGCGGCACCACGTCGAGCCGACGCACGACTTCACGGTGCGCAGCGACTTGCCGTAGGCGTGGCCGGACTCGAAGCCCGCGTCGACCAGCCGCCGCCAGATCACCGGCAGCTGCTCCAGCCGGGCACCGAACAGGTCGATCCGCTGGCCGCCGGTGATCTTGGTGTAGAGGCCGAAGTCGCGGGCGACCTCGCCGATGACGATCAGCTTCTCGGGCGTGATCTCGCCGCCGGGGATGCGCGGGACGACGGAGTAGGTGCCGTTGCGCTGGATGTTGGCGAGGTAGGCGTCGTTGGTGTCCTGGAGGCCGGCGGTCTCGCGCTCGAGGATGTGGGTGCTGGTCTGGCTGGCCAGGATGCTGGCGATCGCGGGCTTGCAGATGTCGCAGCCGCGGCCGGTGCCGTGGGCCTCGACGATGTCGTCGAAGCGGCGGTAGCCGTGCACTGCCACGACGTCGAAGAGCTCCTGGCGCGACAGCCGGAAGTGCTCGCACAGCCCCTTGTCGACGACCTTCCCGACGCTGGCGAAGTGCTCCTCGATGAGGTTCTTCACCGTCGGTACGCAGGAGCCGCACGTGCTGCCGGCGCGGGTGCACGCCTTGACGGCAGCGACGTCCTCGCAGCCCTGCTCGGCCACCGCGTGCAGGATGTCGGCCTTGGTGACGTCGTTGCACGAGCAGACCTGCGCCTCGTCGGGCATGCCCAGCTGGACGCCGCTGCCGGCCGGGGAGGATGAGCTGCTCGGGGTTGTCGGGCAGTGCGAGTCCGCTGCTGACCATCGGCCGCAGGATCGCCGTACGCCGACGCGTCGCCGACGAGGATGCCGCCGAGCAACCGCGTGCCGTCCTCGCTCACGACGAGCTTCTTGTAGACGCCGCTCACCGCGTCGGAGTACGTCAGCTCCAGCGCGCCGTCGGTCGTGGCGAAGGCGTCGCCGAAGCTGGCGACGTCGATGCCGAGCAGCTTGAGCTTGGTGGACATGTCGGCGCCGGTGAAGGTGCCGGGCCCGTCGCAGGAGCGCGTCGACGACGACCTCGGCCATGGCGTAGCCGGGGGCGACCAGGCCGTACATCGTGCCTCCGGGAGCCGCACACTCGCCGATCGCGAAGATGTGGGGGTCGGCGGTGCGGCACTGCTCGTCGACGAGCACGCCGCCGCGCGGGGCCACGTCGAGGTCGCACTCGCGCGCCAGGGCGTCGCGCGGTCGGATGCCCGCGGAGAAGACGACGACCTGGGTGGCGATCACGTCCGTCGGGGCGCCCTCGTCGGTGCCGGCCTGCCTCACACGCAGGCCGGTGACCCGGTCGCCACCCTCGATCTCCTCGGTGACCACTCCGGTGTGGACCTTCACGCCGAGCTTCTCGATGTGCCGCACCAGCGTCGAGCCGGCGGCACCGTCGAGCTGGACCGGCATCAGCCGCGGCGCCATCTCGACGACGTTGGTCTCAGGCCCAGCTGCACGAGGGCGTTGGCCGCCTCGAGCCCGAGCAGTCCGCCGCCGATGACCACACCGCTCGTCGCGGTCAGGCCGGCGGCACCTGATCGCCTCGAGGTCCTCGATGGTGCGGTAGACGAAGCAGCCGTCCTTGCCCCGCCCCTCGACCGGCGGGACGAACGGCGCCGCGCCCGTGGCGAGCACCAGGACGTCGTACTCGTGCGTGGTGACGGTGCCGGGATCGCCCAGCGGGTCGCCCAGCGGGTCGCCGGCGGCGGAGGGCGGCGACACGACCGTCACCGTCCGCGCCTTCCGGTCGATCCCGGTCACGACGCTGTCGATGACCAGCCGCACCCGCGGATCGTCGTACTCCCCACCGGGAAGGAGCGAGAGCGCCTCCGCGCCCGCGCCGTCGGCCGCGTGGCCGAACCAGCTGGTGAGGGCGACACGGTCGTACGCCGCTCGCGGCTCCTCGCCGATGACGAGCACGTCGTGGGTCTCGGTGAGGCCGCGCTCGGCCGCGGCCTGGGCGAACCGGTGGCCCACCATGCCGTGCCCGACGACGACGATCCGCTGACGCTTGCTTGTGCCCATGCCGAGGACGGTAGGAATCGGATGTTGTCGGCGGCCTCACGGAATGTTTCGGTGAGGAAAATTGGGTGGCACGAACTCACGTCAGCGGTAGGGGTCGGTGATCTCGCGCAGCTTGAGCAGCCCCTCGCGCAGCTGGCCCGCCAGCTCCGGCCCGAGGTGCTCGGTCCACTCCCGCTCGACCGCCGATCACGACCTGCATCGCCTGTCGCCGCGGCCTCGCGCCCGCGCTCGGACATCCGGATCAGCCGGGCACCGCCCGTCGCTCGGGTCGGGCACCCGCTCGACCAGCCCCTCCCGCTCCAGCGCCGCGACCAGCAGGCTCGCGGTCTGCTTGGTCACCTGCGCGCGGTCGGCCAGCTCGGTCAGCCGCGAGCCCTCGTCGGCGATCCGCTGCGCGAGCCGCGACTGCGCGACGGTGACGTCGTACCCCGCCTCGCGCATCGCGTGCTGACGCGGTCGTCCATCGCGCGGTAGGAGACGAACATGAGCGTGGCGAGGTCCATCGCATCCCTTGACGTAGTCAGCATTGCTGACCATTATGGTCAGCATCCCTGACGATCATAGGGAGGCGCCCCATGACCAGACTTCCGCCCGTCCGCGTCGTGCGCGCCGCCACCGGCGTCCGCACCGCGATCCAGGGCCTCACCCGCCGGATGGTGCCGCCCGAGGTGGGGCGTCCTCGAGCTCGACGTCGGCCTTCATGGCGACGCACGCGGTGTACGCCGTCGCGCGGCTCGGCATCGCCGACGTCCTCGCCTGCCGGGCCGCGGTCCGCCGGGACGTCGCCGCCGACCTCGGGACCGGACCCCGACGCGACCTTCCGGCTCCTGCGCGCCTGCGCGGCGTACGGCATCGTCCGCCACGTCGGCGACCGCTTCGACCTGACGCGCCGTCGGTCGCACGCTCCTCGTCCGACCGCCCCGACTCGATGCGGTCGGTGGTGCTGATGATCGGCGACCCGCGCTACCAGGCGGTGTGGGGCCAGCTGCCCGAGGCGGTGACGCACGGGCGACCCGCGCGCCGAGGCGGTGCACGGCGTCTCGATGTGGGACCTGCTCGACCGCGACCCCGACTACGCGCGACACTTCAACGACGCGATGGGCCGGCTGACGCAGCTCGACTGGCCGACGGTCGCGGCGGTCTACGACTTCACGCCGTTCGGCACGATCGTCGACGTCGGCGGCGGGCACGGACAGCTGCTCGCGCTGATGCTCGGCGCGGCGCCGGCCGCCGACGGCGTGCTGCTGGAGCAGCCGAGCCTGATCGGCCGGCCGAGAAGCACCTCGGCGAGGCCGGCGTGCTGCGACCGTTGCCGACTCGTCGGCGGGCTCGTTCTTCGAGACCGCGCCCGACGACGGCGACCTCTACGTCCTGCGACGCGTCGTCCACGACTTCGACGACGACACAGGCGGTCGAGCTGCTGACCAACCTCCGCCGCCACATGCCGCCCGGAGCGCCACGCTCCTGCTGATGGAGAGCGTCGTACCGCCGGCGACGAGCCGCACTTCGCGAAGTCGCTCGACCTCGACATGCTGCTCTTCGTCGGTGGTCGCGAGCGCACGGAGGCGGAGTTCGCGCGCGCTGCTCGACCGCGCCGGCTTCGGATGACCCGCGTCGTCCCGACCATCTCGACGATCTCGCTCGTCGAAGCCCGGCCGGCGGACTGACCGCCAGACCGGGGTGGACTCGCTCGCGCACGCTCAGCCGTCCGTGGCCTCCGCCGCCTGCTTGATCGAGGCGGCCTCCGTCTCGACGTACGTCTGGGTCAGCGACCTCGTCATCAGCCAGCCGATCCGCGACAGCGGACCGGTGATGGCGACCGAGAGACCGAGCCGGCTCCCTCCGTCCTGTGGCTCGACACGGTGCCCGGCGTCGATCGTGATCCCCGGCGACCGCGACTGCCAGGTGAAGGACGTTCCCTCGTCGAGCTCGGTGACCGTCCAGACCGCTTCCGGCAACCGCGGCTGCCGCAACCGCGTACGCGAGCCGACCGCCAACGGTCCGGGCTCCAGCCGCTCCACGGCGTCGACCGTGGGGATCCGTTCGGGCCAGCGCTCGACGTCGGTGACGACCGCCCAGACTCGCGCAGGCGATGCGGCGATCGTCACGGAGTGCCGGTAGACGGGCATGCGCCAAGCCTAGGCCGAGCGGTCATCCCGCGTCGCGGTCGACCGCGGGCATGACGACCACGACGTTGCCGACCTTGCGGCCGGAGTCGACATAGGCGTAGGCGTCGCGCAGCTCGTCGAAGCCGAAGGTGCGGTCGACGACGGGGCGGTAGGCGCCACGGGCCATGAGCCGGGCGAGGTGCGCGGCGAGAGCGGCGTCCGCGTGGGGGAACGGGAACCGCACGTGGCGGCGGCGCAACAGTCGGGCCGCCGGACCGACTGCGGCGAGAATGACGTTCTGCCACCCGCGGCCCAGCTCGGAGGAGATGTAGGTGCCTCCCGGTCGGAGCAGGGGCCGGGCGGCACCGAACGAGAGGTGTCCGGTCGCGTCGATCACCGCGTCGAAGCCCCCTCCGAAGGAGCCCGGCAGTGCTCCAGCACTCAGCTCGAGAACGCGCGCGGCCCCCAGCTCGGTCAGCAGCTCCGGTCGGCCCGGCGGGAGCCTGTCGCACACCGCCGTCACCTCCACACCCTCGCCACTGAACAACTGCACGAGAGCGGTGCCGATGCCCCCGGTGGCACCGTGGACGAGGACCCGGTCGGAGTGACCCAGGCCGGTCACGCGGAGGCTGGCATGGGCGTAGTGCGCCCCCTCCATGCCGGGGGCCGCGTCGACCAGGTCCCATGCCTCAGGCACCTGGGCGACCAGCCCGTCCGCAGCGACGGCGACCAGTTCGGCATGGGCGCCAGGCCGGCCCTCGACGAACCCGAACACCCGGTCCCCCACCGCGTACGACTTCCAACACCCTCCCCGACCTCGACCACCACTCCGGCGTACTCCGATCCCAACACCTGCACGCGGGGACGCGGCCATCCGCAGACCACGCGGTTGATCCAGGGTCGACCCGACCGGTAGGCGCAATCGGTGCGGTTCACTGTCGTTGCGTGCACCCGCACCACGACCTCACCGCTCGCGGGCACGGGCGCAGGGACGTCCTCGAAGCGGACGACCTCCGGGCCGCCGTACTCCGTTCGAACCGCTGCGCGCACCTTCTCAGTATGGCCTCGCCACCGCTGCCTACTCGGTGAACACATTCCGCGGGCGTTGAGGTCGGCACCAGCGCTCGACTCGCTCCGCGGCGGCGCCGCTCATCATCAACTTGGGAGACGCCGGTCCGGTCACTCGGTGCCTACAGTGCCCAGACAGGCGCACTGCGCCCTGCTACATGGAGGTCGTGCAATGGGTTCTCTGGTCAGATCGTTCCGGGGGCTCGCCGCCGGAAGCCTCGCCGCCGTGCTCCTCATCTCGGGGGGCGCCCTTGCGGCGCCCCCGGCCGGTCCTCGATACACCGCCGGCGCAGAGGGGGCCGGCGACTCGTACTTCCCCCTGGCCGGCAACGGTGGCTACGACGTCACCCACTACGACCTCGCGATCGACTACACGCCGCCGGTGGCGACGGTCCCCGCGACGCCGATCGCGCAGATCCGAGGACAGCTCCAGGGCGTGGCGACGATCGACCTCGTCGCGACCCAGGACCTCGATCGCTTCAACCTCGACCTGCGCGGCATGGACGTGACTGCCATGACGATCAACGGGAAGCGTGCGACCGGCGTCGCAGCCGCCCGCTGCCGGGGTCGAGGTGGAAGGTGCGGCGTACTGGCAGGTCCAGGACGACGCCGCCCGGAAGTGGGAGCTCACCGTCCAGCCGCGACCGAAGCTCAAGACCGGCCAGTCGGCCCGGGTCGTCGTCACCTACGGCGGCGAGACCGTGCGTCCCACCGACATCGAAGGAGCGCTCTACGGCTGGGTCACCACGCGCGACGGTGCGATGGTGGTGAGCGAGCCCGAGGGGTCCATGACGTGGTACCCGGTCAGCGACCACCAGACGGACAAGGCCACCTACAGCTTCGAGATCACCGTGCCCGAGGGCAGGACGGCGGTGGCCAACGGCCTCCCGGCACGGGGACCCGGTCACGGTCGAACGGCAGGACCACCTGGTTCTGGGATGCCCCGGACCTGCAGGCCAGCTACCTCACGACCGCATCGGTCGGTGACTTCGTCCAGCGGCCGATGACGACGTCGGCCAGCGGCGTACCCATCCTGGACTTCGTGGACAGCAAGCTCACGACGTAACGCGCTCACCACCACGAATGCCAGCCTGGCGCTGCAGCCGCGGATGATCGACTTCTTCGAGTCCAGGTTCGGCCCCTACCCCTTCAACTCGTTCGGCTCGATCGTCGACAACGACAGCGTCGGGTACGCGCTGGAGACCCAGACCCGACCTGGTCTACTCGGGCTCGGCGTCCCAGGGCACGGTCGCGCACGAGCTGGCGCACCAGTGGCTCGGCAACGCGGTCAGCCCCGATGACTGGAAGTACATCTGGCTCAACGAGGGGTGGGCGACCTATGCGGCCTGGCTGTGGGCGGAGGAGAACGGCGGCACCACGGCCCAGCAGGCCTTCAACAACTGGTACGCCCCGGCTCGGACCGCGGCCTACTGGTCGCTGCCGATCGGCGACCCGGCACCGCTCGGGCTCTTCGCGACCCAGGTCTACAACCGTGGCGCCGCGACCCTGCACGCGTTGCGCGTCAAGGTCGGCGACGAGGCGTTCTTCGCCGCCACGCGCGAGTGGCTCGAGCGCTACGACGACTCGACCGGGACCACCGAGGACTTCGTCGCGGTCTTCGAGGAGGAGTCCGGCCAGGACCTCACCGAGTTCTTCGACATCTGGCTGCGCACGGCCCGAGAAGCCGACGACCTGGTAGGGGGCAGAGCGGCGATCAACGATCGGCCGGGCGGACTCGTGCGGTGAGCCGGTCCATCGCCGCCACGACCGCACCCGGCACCTCCAGCCAGATGAAGTGACCTGCTCCCGGTTCGGCACGCCACCAGGCTCCGGGGATGCGGTCCGCGGTGTCGATGCCTGCCCTCGTGGGGATCGGGCTGCGCTCGCCGACGAGAACACCGACCGGCACCCTGATCGACGGGAGGGCGGCCTCGAGCTCCGGCAGACGCGCGTTGACGTCGGCCCACAACCCTTCGTACGCCGACTGCGACATCTCGACCGGTGGCATCGGCCGGTGCCGTCGACGGCTCGGCGAAGTACGACGGCCACACCAGTCCGAGCTGCTCGACGTCCTCCTGCGGCGAGAGACCCTCGGCCGACTCCTTGGCCTCGAGCTCGTCGAACCTGGAGCGGTTCGCCTCGGGCATGCGTACGACCAGCTCGGCCACGAACTCCGCGGATCCACCGTCCCCCACCGCACCCAGGGGGTCGACGGCCAGCACTCCGGACAACCGCTCCGGGATCGCACGTGGCCGCGTGGAGAGCGAGGTGTCCGCCCCAGGAGTGACCCATCAGGAAGGCGGTGTCCCAGCCGAGCTCGTCGAGGACCGCCACGATGTCTCCGACCGCCTCCGCGATGGTGAACTCGCCGTCGGCGGTCGAGGGCGCCAACCCGCGTTGCTGAAAGCGTCGCGACACGGTGACGAGCGCCGACCTCCTCCACCACCCCGTCCAGGTAGTCGAAGTTCAGGGCCGGACCCCCGTGCAGAGCGAGCACTGGTGGCCCGTCTCCGACGACCCAGCCGACGATTCCGCCCGACCCTGTGGTCGCCGTGAACGACGTGCGTTCCATCTCGTCCCTACGCAATGCTTCGGCACCGCAGCGGGACGTAGAAGCCTGCGACGAGCAGCACCGCGAGCAGCGCGACCGTCCCGGCGATCAGCACCAGCAACCAGGCACCGACGACGGCGATCGCAGCGGACCAGACCACGCTCGTGACCCCGCGGAGGGTGGTGGTGGCCAGCAGGTGCCGCATGCCCCCACTCACGCAGGATCCGCAGGCGCTACGCCCCGCTTGTCATGAACTTCCCCGATCTTCGGGGTGTGTCACCCAGCGAACCACCCTCGCCCAGGGGGACCCATGAACGGCGTCGGGTCGTTGAACTTGTGACACCGGCGGCATTCGAGGAAGTGTTCACCGCGCTCGTTGCTGCGCGCGACCCAGGCATGGCGTCGGAGGCGGCAGCGGAGGGAGCGACGTGGTGTCAGTGCCGACGGGTCCGCGGCACTGCCGTGTCGATCCGTGACAGCCTTGCGAAGTGCGCGTGTCATGACGAGGACTCCTATCGTGTGTGTCAGTTGCTCTCGGATGCTCATTCCGTACAGCTCAGCGAGGAGCTCCTGGCGGTAGCGGATCCGGTCTGGCCAGGGGAGCCGATCGGCGCACACGTAGACACCGCGCTTCGCCCACCATGTCGGTGGTTGCGAGGGACCCTTCTGGCGCATCACTGCTCCGCAAGGGGCCTCAGGCCTGGCAGCCGGCTGGTACGCCGTGCCAACAGACGTCGTGCCGAGGCGGCTCCGTCGCCCGTGAGGCGGTAGTAGCGGCGTGCCGGCCGACCAGCAGTGCGGGGATCGAGATCTTCCCATCGGGACTCGAGCCACCCATAGCCCTCGAGACGGGCGAGAATCGGGTGGACGGTGCCGCTGGCGAGGTCGGCGAGCTGGCCGATCTCGGCGCCGTACCGCTCACTGCCGGGCTCGGCCAGCAGCGCCTCGAGCACCAGCTGGGTCGAGACGGTGATCCGTTGGGGGGCTGTCACACGTCTTATTCTACCTAGCCCTAGGTAGAATACGAGCATGATCCAGAGGCTGCCTCCCGTCACCGACGCAGGAGCAGGGCCGAGTCCCCGAACTCGTGCCAGAGGTACCCCTCCGCCACCGCCGCGTCGTACGCCGCCTGGGTGAGCCGGTCTCCCGCAACTGCCTCGACCAGCAGCAGGTGCGACGCCATCGGGTCGTGCCAGCCCGTGATGAGACCGTCGACGACACGCGGCGGGTCGGCGGGTGTGATCACCCGCTCCGTCCAGCCGCGACCGGCGACGACTTCCCGTCCGCGCACCGCGGACTCGACCGCCCGGGTCGCTGTCGTGCCGACCGCGATCACCCGCCCTCCACCGTCCCGCGCCGCGTTGACCACCCGCGCACTCGTGGGCGGCACCTCGAACCACTCCGGGCCCGGTGCCTCTCCGACCTCCTGCGAGGACACCCCGGTGTGCAACGTGACCGGCGCGAGCTGCACGCCCGCCGTCACCAGGCGGGTCACGAGGGCGTCCGTGAACGGACGTCCGGCCGAGGCCATCTCGGCGCTGCCGGGATGGATGCCGAAGACGGTCTGGTAGGCCGGGAGCGGGTAGCGCCGGTCGAGGTAGCCGTAGGCGATCGGACGGCCGTTCCACGCGAGCTGGCGGTCCAGGTCGCCGCGGACCGAGGCCCGCCACAGGCGGTTCCCGGTCCCGGTCGGGGAGGACGGCGACTCGCTGGGCCACGGCGAGCGCAGCGTCAGACGTACGTCCCCGACCGTCACGGCGTCCCCGCGCTGACGCGTCGAGCAGGGCGCGCGCGGCATCCGGTGGCGTACGCAGCTCGACGACGCAGTCGCCGTCGTCGAGACGATGCGCCACGTGCAGCACGACCGGCGATCCGTCGACGACCGCGTCGATCTCTGCGTTCACCGTGGCGGAGGTGTTGACCACCAGGACGTCGCCGGCGTGGAGATGCTCGGGAAGGTCGCGGAACTGTCCGTCCGACAGCCCGTCCGGCGTCGCGACCAACAGCCGAACCTCGTCGCGCTGCAGACCACGCTCCTCGGCCGGCCGCGGCGCGAAGGTCGACGCGGTGAAGCGGGTGTGCGGGCTCTCGTCGAGCATCGTCATCCGAAGTCCTCCGCCCGGTAGCGACCCGACTCGGGGTGGGCGTCGAGCATCGCCAGCAGGCGCGGCACCACGCTCTCCGGCAGCGGCCGGTCCGAGATGTCCTCACCCGGGAAGGCGTCCTGGTGCATCGCGGTGCGCATGTCGCCGGGGTCGACGGCGTACGCCCGCAGACCGGTCTCCTCGGCGTACGTCAGCGTCACGTGGTCGAGCGCGGCCTTGCTGGCGCCGTAGAGGCCCCAGGTCTCGTAGTGGTTCACCGCCGCGTCGGAGCTGATCGAGAGCAGGACCCCGTCGGCCACCCTCAGCCACGGCAGCAGCGTCGACGTGAGGACCAGCGGCCCACCGACGTTGGTGCGCCACACGTGCTGGAGGTCGGCGATGTCGACCTCGGCCAGCGGGCGCATCGGGAGCGGGCCCAGGGTGCTGGCGTTGTGCACCAGCAGGTCGAGGCGGCCGTACGACGCCACTTCCGCGCGCAGCCGCGACCGGTGGTCGGCGTCGGTGAGGTCGCCGACGACGACCGTCACTGCCTCGGGGAGATCAGCGTCCTTGAACTTCTCCGCGCTGCGTCCGTCGGTGATCACGCGCCACCCGACCTGCACGAGCGCCCTGCTCAGGGCCAGGCCCAGCCCGGTCGATCCCCCGGTGACCAGCGCCACCCGCCCTGTCGTCTTGGTTGTCATGACACCATGGTTCAAGTTCAAGTGAACTTGAGTTCAAGAGGTGATGATGGATTCCCGCGATCTTCTTCCGATGGGCGAGATCTCCCGGCGCAGTGGCTTCGCCGCGTCGGCGATCCGCTACTACGAGTCCGAGGGACTGATCGAGGCACACCGCTCCGGCGGCGGGCCAACGGCGGTTCGAGCGCAACGTCCTGCGTCGTCTGGCCTTCGTCCGGGCCGCGTCCAACGTCGGACTGACGATCGAGGAGATCCGCGAGGAGCTGGCCCGACTGCCCGGCAACCGGACCCCCACGAAGGCCGACTGGCAGCGCATCTCGAGGCACTGGGCGCGCCGACTGGACGAGCAGATCGCCGCGCTGGAGCGGCTCAAGGGCGGTCTCGACAGCTGCATCGGGTGCGGCTGCCTGAGCCTGCGGAGCTGCGCCTTCTCGAACCCGGACGACGTCCATGCCGAGCGCGGGTCGGGGGCGAGGTTGCTGCCCGACTCGCTGCGGCGGCCGCACCCGACGCGGAGGTCAGCCGACTGACGTGGTCTCGTGACGGGACTTCGTCCTGGCCTCGACGGGCGAGGGCGGCTACTCGAAGGACTTCTCGAGCGCGTCGAGGGTGGCGGTCCGCTCCCGCAGGGCGATCCGCTTCAGGACCGGTGTCGCCATGCCGTAGATCCCGTGCGTCGCCAGCTTCACGTCGTGGCGGACGAGCGTCTCGCCGTCACCCACGGCCTCGAGGCTGTAGCCGGGCCACCCCTCCATCTTGATCCGGCCCGACGAGGTGGCTGTCCCACCAGTGGTGCACCAGGCGCCGCGGTGGGTCGAACTCGACGATCTCACCCGGTGTCTTGCCGAAGGTCGTCGAGTCCACGTACGTCGTGCCCAGTGCGGCCGGCCCGGGAGATGTCAGCGTGCTGTTCCGGTGGATGCTGCCCTTCTTGGGCATCCACTCGTTGTGGCCCTCCACGTCGGCGAGCCGCGCGAAGACGTCGGCGATGGGCGCCTTGATCGTGCGCTGCAGCTCGAACTCGACGACACCCATGGCGCCATGATCGTCCTCGCCGCGGGCATCCTCAAGACCGGTCCAACGTCGGCTCGACGGCACACGCTGGAGCTGCCGGTCAGGCCTCCCCCGGCGTGAAGAGCGTCAGCTGCATCCCGTCGGGTGCCGCGACTCGGGCGTTCCGGTCACCCCAGGGCGTGTCGACGGGATCGGCGACCGCCGCGGCCCCGGCGTCGGTGAGCTTCGAGGTGCTCGCGTCCGCGTCGGCCACCTGGAGCGCGAAGCGGATCTTGCCCGAGACGCGCCGGCCGACCTCGAGGTCGTCGACCATCGCGGCCTGCGCCTCGTCGAAGATCTCGAGCGTCGCGCGGCCCGCGTCGAGCAGCAGCACCCGCCCCTGGTCGCTGCTCCAGTCCGCGACTTGCGGCAGGCCGAGCGCGTCGCGGTAGAGCTTCACCGCGGCGTCGAAGTCGTCGACGGTCAGCGTGATCCGGAACTCCTGGACATCGGTCATGGGGCCCTCCTCGACGGCGTCCCCCTGATCATCGGGGCTCAGGTGCCGGTGCGGTCAAGCGTGGTGTGGACCGGGTCAGCCGACTGCGACCGGGGCGGGTCTGGCCCCACCGATCAGGCGGCGTACGACATCGGCGCAGCCACCGCAGCCGGTGGTCGCCCGGGTCCGGTCGACGCACTCCGCCACCGAACCGCAGGCCCGGATCTCCCCCGCCGTCACGCCGGCGCAGGCGCAGACCTCGGCCTCGTCGGGCAGCGGGGTGGGCGCATCGGCGGCCTCGGGCAGGAGCAGCTGGCCGGGCTCGTCGGGCCCGAGGATCGTGCCGCGGTCGTAGAGCTGGGTGATCAGCCCGACGCGGGACAGGTCACCGACGAGCGCGGCGCAACGATGCGTCCACCGTGGACCACGAGTCGGCGGTGCGATCCGGCGATCGGGTTGGTCACCTCCACCACCTCGCCCTCGGCGGTCTGCGGATCGCCGAGGACGGCGACGTCCAGGCCGGTCGCGCGGAGGCGGGCCACGCTGCGGAGACCGTCGTACGTCGCCTCCTCCCCGCGCAGCACCCGCGCCAGCACCTCGGCCTGCTCCCAGGCGGGTGTGACGAAGCCGGTCGTACGTCGCCGGTGCTCCGCGCAGTCCCCGATGGCGTGGATGCGGTCGTCGGAGACGCTGGTGAGGGTGCTGTCGACGACGACCCCGCGGCCGACCATCAGCCCGGCACGGCGAGCGAGTGCGGTGGACGGACGGCCTCCCGCGGTGAGCACGACGAGGTCGGTCGGCAGGACGGCGCCGTTGTCGAGCTGGACGCCGTCCGTCGGTCATCCGGACGGCGCGCGCCCCGGTGTAGACGTCGGTGCCGAGGCGGCGCAGGTCGCGGGCGAGCACGGAGCCCCCGGCAGGGCCCACCTGGCTGGCGAGCAGGTGGTCCGCGCCCTCGACAACCTCGGTGAGGACGCCGCGGACCGACAGGGCCCGCGCGACCTGGAGGCCGAGCAGGCCGCCCCCGATGACGACGGCTCTGGGTCTCGTTGCAGAGCTGCTGCGCCTTCCTCGACCAACGACGTGACGGCCTGGTCGAGCCGACGACAGTCCTCGAGGCTCCGGAACGGGTGGACCTTCGGGTGCAGGGTGCCGTCGCGACGGACCAGGCCGCGGATCGGCGGGAGGGTGGGGATCGCTCCGGTCGCCAGGACGAGCCGATCGAAGCCCAACCGTTCCCCGTCCACCAGCACGACCTCACGCGCCTCGCGGTCGACCTCGACCACCCGCGCGCCGAGGCGCAGGTCGATCCCGCGCGCCTCGAACCACGCGGGCGAGCGGAGGATGAGCGCGTCGGAGGAGTGGGTCCCCTCGAGGACGGCCGAGAGCAGGATGCGGTTGTAGGGCGCGTGGGCTCGTCGGCGAGCACGGTGAGCGAGACGTCGGCGCCCACGAGCTGCTCGGCCAGGCGGACGGCCGCCATGCCGCCGCCGACGATGACGACGCGCTCAGTCATGCGGCGGTCACCGACGCCGCACACACCTTGAACTCCGGCATCTTCGACGCCGGATCGAGGACGTCGTTGGTGAGCCGGTTGGCGCCGACCCAGTGGAACGGGATGAAGACCGTGTCCGGCCGGATCGTCGTCACCACGCGTGCCGGGGCGGTCATGGTCCCGCGCCGCGTGGACACCCGCACGGACTCACCGGACAGGATGCCGAGTCGACCGGCCAGCAGCGGGTGCACCTCGACGAAGGGCCCGTCGTCCGGCAGTGCGCGCACCCGTCGGGTCTGGGCGCCGGACTGGTACTGCGCGAGCACCCGCCCGGTCGTCAGGTGGACCGGGTAGTCGTCGTCCGGCTGCTCGGCAGCGCCACGGTGCTCGACGGCGTACATCCGGGCGCGGCCGTCGGGATGGTTGAACGACGCCGCGAAGAGCCGCTCGCCTCCCCAGAAGACGCCGTCCTCGTCGCGGATCCGGTCGTAGGTGATCGCGGAGTAGTCGGCCGGCCCGCCCGCCGAGGCGCGGCCGAGCTCGGCGAAGACCGCCTCCGGCTCGGTCGCGAACGGCACCGGCGAGCCGAGCCGGGCGGCGAGATCGGCGATCACGTCGAGGTCCGAGCGCACGCCGGACGGCGGCGTGATCGCCTTCTGCCGCAGCACCACCCGACCCTCGAGGTTGGTCATCGTGCCGGTCTCCTCGGCCCACTGCGTCACCGGCAGCACCACGTCGGCGATCGCCGCGGTCTCCGACATCACGAAGTCGCAGACCACCAGCAGGTCGAGCGACTCCAGCCGCTGCGTGACGTGGGTGGCGTTGGGTGCGCTGACCACGATGTTGGAGCCGAGGACCAGCATCGCCGAGGGGCCGGTGTCGGTGCCGCAGGCGTCGAGGAGCTCGTACGCCGACCGCCCGGGGCCGGGCAGCGAGTCGGGCTCGACTCCCCAGACCCCCGCCACGTGGGCGCGGGCGGCGGGGTCGTCGATGCGGCGGTAGCCGGGCAGCTGGTCGGCCTTCTGCCCGTGCTCGCGCCCGCCCTGGCCGTTGCCCTGCCCGGTGAGGCAGCCGTATCCCGCGCCCGGCTTGCCGACCATGCCGAGTGCGAGGGCGACGTTGATCCAGGCGAGGACGGTGTCGGAGCCCGTCGAGTGCTGCTCGGCCCCGCGGGCGGTGAGGACCATGACCTTCGGCGACGCGGCCAGCATCGCCGCGAACGCCCGCACCTCCGCCGCCTCGATCCCCGTCACCCGCTCGACCCGCTCGGGCCACCAGCCGGCCACGGACTCGCGCACGTCGTCCCAGCCGGTCGTCCGCTCGGCCAGGTAGTCCTCGTCCACCGCACCCGCGGCGACCAGCAGGTGCAGCACCCCGAGCGCCAGGGCGAGGTCGGTCCCCGGCACCGGCTGGAGCGCGAGGTCGGCGCGGTCGGCGGTCGGCGTACGACGCGGGTCGATGACGACCACGCGGCCGCCGCGTGCCCGCAGCCGGTCGAGGTGCCGAGCAGCGGGCGGCATCGTCTCGACCAGGTTGGACCCGACGAGCACCAGCACGTCGGTCTCCTCGACGTCGGCGAGCGGGAACGGCAGCCCGCGGTCCAGCCCGAAGGCTCGGATGCCGGCGGACGCCGCCGACGACATGCACCACCGGCCGTTGTAGTCGATCTGCGAGGTGCCGAGCGCGACCCGGGCGAACTTCCCGAGCGAGTACGCCTTCTCGTTGGTGAGCCCGCCACCACCGAAGACCGCCACCGCGTCCGGGCCGCCACGGGCCTGCGCGGCCCGGATGCCGGAGGCCACGCGGTCCAGGGCGTCGTCCCACGACACCGCGGACCACTCGCCGGTTCCCCGGTCCCGCACCAACGGCGACGTCAGCCGCTCCCGAGAGCCGTACAACCCGGCCGCCGACCAGCCCTTGCGGCACAGCGCCCCTGGTTGACCGGGAACTCCTCCCAGGCCGACACCTCCGGCACCCGTCGCCCGGCCAGCCGCATGCCGCACTGCAGCGAGCAGTAGGGGCAGTGGGTTTCGGTCATCAGACTCGGATCAGCTCTCGGGGAATCAGATCTCGGCGGCGGCCAGGCCGTGCGCCCGGACCGGGCGGCGCAGGTAGAGCGCCCAGGTCATGATCCCGCACATCACGTAGTAGCCCGCGAAGACCGCGAAGGCGCCCTTGGTGGACGACAGCGGGTCGGCCACCCACGGCGCGGAGAAGGCGAGCGGGACGAGGAAGCCGCCCATTGCTCCGACGGCTCCGATGACGCCGAGGGCGGAGGACGACTGCCGGGTGGCGCTGGTCAGCGCAGCGGCGCGCTCCGGCGTACCCGGCGTCGTCGCCCGCTCCGCCTTGGCCTTCCAGAGCGACGGGATCATCTTGTAGACCGAGCCGTTGCCGATGCCGGTCGCGGCGAAGATGCAGAGGAAGAAGCCGAGGAACAGCGGGAACCAGCCGGCGTTCTGCGTGGCGATCGCGGGGTCGGCGGTCGGGTTCGTCGTGAGCTGGTTGACCGTCCAGAGCACGCCGACGGTGAACACCGTCATCGCGACGAACGCGCCGAGCGTCACCCGCGCACCGCCCCACCTGTCGGCCAACCAACCGCCGAACGGCCGGGTCAGCGAGCCCACGCCGGCTCCCAGGAAGGCGTAGAACGCGAAGTAGATGCCGGTGCCGAGCGGCGCCGGATCGGGCACCCAGAAGTTGAGCCTGATGAGCAGCGGCATCGCGGCCGAGTAGCCGATGAACGAGCCGAACGTGCCGATGTAGAGCACCGACAGCAGCCACGTCTCGCGCTGCTTGACGACCCGCATCTGTTCGCGCGGCGACGACGTCACCGTACTGAGGTTGTCCATCCAGAGCCACGCCGCGGCCGTGGCGAGCAGCGCCAGACCGGCATAGAAGTACGCCGCGCGCTCCAGGTGGATGCCGCTGTCGGACGCCTGGACCAGGCCGAAGATGCCGGCACCACCGACCAGGATCGGCAGCAGCAGCTGGATCAGCGAGACGCCGAGGTTGCCGCCGGCCGCGTTGAGGCCGAGCGCGGTCCCCTTCCTGTCGGCGGGGTAGAAGAAGTTGATGTTGGCCATCGAGGACGCGAAGTTGCCGCCGCCGACGCCGGCCGTGGCGGCGATCAGGCAGAACGCCCAGTAGGGCGTCGCCGGGTTCTGCACGGCGACCGCGAAGAGCAGCGTCGGGATCAGCAGCAGGAGGCCGCTGACGATGGTCCAGTTGCGGCCGCCGAACTTCGGCACCCCCCTGTGTCGGGGTCCTGCCCCTGCCGTGGGTCTTCTCCGTCACGAGCTCACGTCCCGTCCTCGCGCTTCTCGTGAGCCGCTGGTCTCGACCACCCTGTCCACCCCGCTCCCGCGGCAGTACCGGTCGGGGAGCGGCCACGGAACGGGGAGGTGCCGATGGCGAAGCCCGCCATCCTGGCGGTCGACGACGACGCCGGCGTGGTCGCGGCCGTCGTGCGCGACCTGCGCACGCAGTACGGCGAGGACTACCGGATCCTGCGCGCGACCTCCGGCGCCGAGGCGCTCGAGATCCTGGCCGACCAGCTCCTCAAGGACCGGCCGATCGCGGCGGTCGTCTCCGACCAGCGGATGCCCGGGATGACCGGCATCGAGGTGCTGCAGGAGGTCCGGCAGCAGTCGCCCGACTCCAAGCTCGTGCTGCTCACGGCGTACGCCGACACCGACGTCGCGATCCAGGCGATCAACGACATCGCGCTGGACTACTACCTGATGAAGCCGTGGGACCCGCCCGAGGAGCGGCTCTACCCGGTGCTCGACGAGCTGCTGCGCGACTGGGCGCACGGCCACCCCGACCGCGACTCCGAGGTGCGCGTCGTCGGCCACCGCTGGTCGGAGCGGACGCCACGAGGTCAAGACGTTCCTCACCCGCAACCACGTGCCCTACCGCTGGCTCGAGGTCGACCAGGGCGAGGAGGCGACCCGGCTGCTCGACCTCGCCGGTGCCGGCGTCGACGACCTCCCCGTCGTCGCGCTGCCGGACGGTGCCGCGCTCCGCTCGCCCACCACCATCGAGCTCGCCGACGCCCTCGGGCTGCGCACCCGCGCCGAGCAGCCGCTCTACGACCTGTGCATCGTCGGCGCCGGACCGGCCGGCCTCGCCGCCGCGGTGTACGCCGCCTCCGAGGGGCTGCGCGACCGTCGTCGTCGAGCGCGACGCCCCGGGCGGACAGGCCGGGCAGAGCGCGTCGATCGAGAACTACCTCGGCTTCCCCAAGGGCCTCTCCGGCGCCGACCTCACCCACCGGGCCGTGGCCCAGGCGTCGCGGTTCGGCGCCGAGATGGTGCTCGCGCGCGACGTCGTCGGCTTCGAGACCCGCGGCCCGGTGCGGGCAGTGCTGCTCGACGGCTCCGGCGACATCGAGGCGCGTGCCGTGCTCGTGGCCAGCGGGGTGTCCTACCGACGCCTGGACGCGCCCGGCCTCGACGGCTTCGTCGGCCGCGGGGTCTACTACGGCGCCAGCGCGAGCGAGGCGACGCAGACGGTCGGTGAGGACGTGTACGTCGTGGGCGCGGCGAACTCAGCCGGCCAGGCCGCCCTCAACTTCGCCCGCTATGCCCAGCAGGTGGTGCTCGTCGTGCGCGGCGCCTCGCTGGAGGCGTCGATGTCGCAGTACCTCGTCAGCCGCATCCTCACGACGCCCAACGTCGAGGTCCGGCTGCAGGCGGAGATCGTGCGGCACCGCGGCGACGGGCACCTCGAGGGCATCACGCTGTGCGACAAGGGCGCCGGCACCGTCGAGGAGGTCGCCACCAGCTCGGTCTTCATCTTCATCGGCGCGGCCCCGCGGACGGAGTGGCTCGGCTCCGCGGTCGTCCGCGACGACCGCGGCTTCGTGCTCACCGGCCCCGACCTGCCTGCCGACCTGTCGTGGCCGCTGGACCGCGACCCCGTTCGCGCTGGAGACGAGCGTGCCCGGCGTCTTCGCGGCCGGCGACGTCCGCCGGGACTCGATGAAGCGGGTCGCCTCGGCCGTCGGCGAGGGCGCGATGTCGGTCTACCTCGTCCACCGCTACCTGGCGGCGACATGACGCTCGCCGACGAGCTGCGTGCCGTCGCGATCCTCGACGGCTTCACGGACGAGCAGGTGGCCGAGCTCGCCGCCGCGGGCGAGGAGGTGGCGTACGCCGCGGGCGACCGACCTCTTCGACGAGGGCCGCCCGGCCGACGACTGGTGGGTGCTGCTGTCCGGGCGCATCGACCTCGTCCGCCGGATCGGCCACGAGGAGGCGGTCATGGCGACGATGGAGCGTCCGGGCCAGTGGGCCGGCGGGTTCCGCGCGTGGGACGAGCACGGCATCTACATGGGCTCGGCGCGCGGCATCGGAGCCGAGCCGCGTCTTCCGCGCTGCCGGCCGCCGAGCTGCGCCGGCTCGGCGAGTCCTGGTTCCCCTTCGCCGTCCACCTGCTGCGCGGGCTGATCGGCACGGCTCGCCGGATCGAGACCAACGCCCGCCAGCGCGAGGCCCTCGTCGCCCTCGGCACCCTCGCTGCCGGGCTCGCCCACGAGATCAACAACCCCGCGTCCGCCGCCGTACGGTCGGTCGGCGCCCTCCAGCAGAGCAGCGACGACGTCTTCTCGTCGCTTGCAGCGGCTCGCCGGTCAGGGCATCACCGCGAGCAGTTCGTCGCCCTCGACCACCTGCGGCGCTCGATCGACCCGTCGTCGCGCTCCCACGGGCGTCGCGCTGGCCGAGCTCGAGGAGTCGCTCACCGACTGGCTGACCGACCACTCCGTCGACCGGGACTGGGTGATCGCTCCGGCCCTCGCCGGGGCCGGGGTGCCGACCTCCTGGCTGGACGACGCCGCCGCCTCCCTGTCGGGTCCCGCCCTGCAGTCGGGCCTGGAGTGGGTGGCCAGCGCGGTGACCACGACGACCCTGATCGCGGAGGCCCAGGACGCCACCCGGCGCATCTCCGACCTCGTGTCCGCCGTGAAGTCCTACTCCCAGCTCGACCGCGCCCCGTCCAGACCGTCCGCGTCGTCGACGGCCTCGAGAGCACGCTGATCATGCTCGGCCACAAGCTGCGCGACGGCGTCACCGTCGTGCGCGACTACGACGACTCCGTACCCACCGTCATCGGCCAACCCCGGCGAGCTCAACCAGGTCTGGACGAACCTCATCGACAACGCCGTCGACGCCATGGACGGCTCGGGCACCCTGACCGATCCGCACGTACGCCGACGACCGGCCACGTCGTGGTCGAGATCCGCGACACCGGCCACGGCATGACCGACGACGTGGCCGCCCACGCCTTCGAGCCGTTCTTCACCACCAAGGAGGTCGGCAAGGGGACGGGGCTGGGCCTCGACATCTCCCGGCGCATCGTCGTCGAGCGGCACGGCGGCGAGATCGGCGTCGAGTCCGCGCCGGGAGCCACGGTCGTACGAGTTCGGCTTCCGCTCGGAGCCTGAGGCCCTGCGAGGGACGCGCCTCCTTACAGGCAGGTGGCGGTCCCGATTCCGGCGACGATGCCGGTCGTGACGAGGAGGCGAGCGTCGCGTTCGGGTCGGTGTCTCGCCCGAAACTCGCCGCCCGAACACCGGAGATCCCGCAGATCGCGGGCCCCGCGGGGGGTGTCGATCGCTCGTGGGCGGGATCTGTGTGGTTCCTGATAGAACATGTGTGCTAATAGTCATTGCCATCGGATATGGTGGTGCGCAGGCCCGAACGAAACTTCGGAATCCAGATCCGCTCTCACTCGCAGGCACGGCACGAGTGGCGGTCGGGGTGGCAGGGGGGCCAGTCGCGAGGGTGAGTAATAGTCCCGTAGGGCCCTCCAGGAGCGACGACCACAGGTAGTCACGCAGGTGCGTGACGACACCTACCCAGTCCTCGGGGTGGGATGCGGGGGCTGCTCGTGGCGCGCGGGGCTAGGTGTGATGCCCAGGCACGTTGGTCGAGATCGTGTGACGACACGATCTGAGGTCGTAGACGGGTGAAGGCCTCCCGGTGTGGAGTGGAGCTGTCTAGGAACCGCTCCACCACCAGGAGGTCTTCATGTCCCACGCTACCCATGCCAACGCTGCCCTGACCCCTCGCGCCCGGCTCCGGCTGGCGCGTCTGATCGTCGACCACGGCTGGCCGCCGGCCCGGGCGGCCGAGCGCTACGACGTGTCGTGGCGAACCGCGAAGAAGTGGGCCGAGCGCTACCGCGACGGAGGGGCCGGCCGGGATGAACGACCGGTCGTCGCGCCCGCACCGCCAGCCGAACCGGACCCCGGCCCGGTGGTGCGCAAGATCGTGCACCTGCGGTGGAAGCAGCGGCTCGGGCCGGTCGAGATCGGCGACCGGCTCGGGATGCCGTCCTCGACCGTGCACGCGGTCCTGGTGCGCTGCCGGATCAACCGGCTCACCCACATCGACCGGGCCACCGGCGAACCGATCCGCCGCTACGAGCACGAGCAGCCCGGCGACCTGATCCACGTCGACGTCAAGAAGCTCGGCAAGGTCCCCGACGGTGGCGGCTGGCGCTACGTCGGCCGCCAGCAGGGCGAGAAGAACCGGTCAGCCACCGTCGACCGCACCGGCGCGCCGCGCAGCAAGTGGCGCAACCCGCTGATCGGGACCTGCTACCTGCACACCGTGATCGACGACCACTCCCGCGTCGCCTACGTCGAGGCCCGCGACGACGAGACCAAGGAGACCGCGACCGAGGTGCTGCGCAACGCGGTCGCCTGGTTCGCCGAGCGCGGCGTCACCGTCCAGCGGGTGCTCAGCGACAACGGCAGCTGCTACGCAGTCCACCTGTGGCGCGAGACCTGCGCCGACCTGGGCATCACACCGAAGAAGACCCGGCCCTACCGGCCGCAGACCAACGGCAAGATCGAGCGCTTCCACCGCACCCTGGCCGAGGGCTGGGCATTCAAGAAGTTCTACAACTCCGAGTCAGCCCGACTCGCCGCTCTGCCAGCATGGGTCCACCAGTACAACCACCACCGGCCCCACTCAGCCATCGGGAAGGCCCACCCATCACCAGGTTGGACAACCTGGCTGGGCATCACACCTAGTTCCGGGCATCACGGGGGCCACGAGCAACCAGCGCGCCGAGCGCCTCGGCTACGTCAAGCTGGGGTGTCCATAAAGGGTCCTCCAAACGGAGGATGTAGGAACGGCTCCGAAGCGGGCCGAATCGAGCCGGAAACGGCGTTGACAATCCGTTCCTCTTTGCGTGTTCATGCCGCCCCGCTCACGGGTTGTGGAACACCGAGGCCAACATTTCCGCAGCGTAGAGCGCCAGAAGTTCTACGGCGTAGGCGACCTTGTCCTCGACCCGCTGCCCGCTGGGGGTGACTGCTCCACAACTCCAGGTCTCTCGGCCGGTTGTCGTCTCGAACACCGTTCTTGTGATGGACCGTCTCCGCCGCGAGCAGGCTTTCCGACCAGCGGCTGGTGAGTCTGGACTCTCAGGAACAACGATGACGAGGAGATCCAGACCCCAGACTCCAGGCCTAGAGGTGCACCGCGAAGTCCATGCGCGAAGATGCAGCATGCATGCCTCGGCAACGGATGCCGGGGGCGGTTTGCTGTTCCTCGTCAGCTGCAATCGCGATGGCCGGCCAGGGAGTGAGGGAGAGGGTGACGGCGCGGATCGCGTCGGTCAAAGGTGTGAAGCATCGCGTCTCTGGCCGGTGGCCGGGCCCGGCTGCGGTCAGGAGACCTCACGGTGCAGCGTGCGCGCGGTGCCGAACGCGAGCGGGAGCACGACCCACACCGCCAGTGACACCAGGATCGGGCCGGTGTGCGCGTCCCAGTCGGACTCCAGGATGTACCGATACGTCTGCGCGGTGTCCAACCAGCGGCCGATGTCCGCGAGCCAACCGTACGAGAGCAGCGTCCACAGCGTGGGTAGCACCAGGAACAGCACGACCGCGGCGGGCGTGTTCAACAGCAACGCACCGAAGGCCATCCCCATCAGGCTGTTCACGATGACGAACAGCATGAACCCGGTGATGTACCGCCACTCCATCGACCAGGTAACCGAGCGACCCAGGATGTCCGAGACCGCCATAGCAGCGGCAGAGATCGCGAGGCGAAGACCGCACCGAGTAGGGCCAGGGCCAGGCCGCTGAGCACCTTGGCCGCGACCACCCGGCCCCGCCGAGGCTCCTGGGTGAAGGTGACCAGCACCGACCGCTGCCCCCACTCGCTGGTCAGCGTCATGATCGAGACCAGCGGCAACAGCAGGGCCAGGACCAGTGCGGTCATCCCGAGGTAGCTCGGCCAGCCCTGCTGTATCTCCTGGGGCAGGAACAACGGCACCATGGCGGCGCCGGCGGTGAGCAGCGCGATGGCGGTCAGCAGCCAGCGGGCGGCACGCGTGTCGATGCTCTTTCGCCACTCCACCCGCAGCAGTCGCCGGAAGTGGATCGGTGTCGGCGGTGGACGTGGTCACGGGCGTTGCGTCGATGTGCTGGGTGTGCGTGGTCATCGGACAACCTCCAGGGTCTGCGGTGCGGCGTTTGGCGCGGTCTGCGCGCCACTGGTGAGGGAGAAGAAGAGCTGTTCCAGGCCGGTCCGGTCGTTGTCGCGTAGTTCGACTAGGAGCACGCCGGCCGCGGCGGCCAGTCGGGCGAGGCGTTCGGCGTCGACACCGTCGTGCTTCTCGACCGTGACCGACCCGTCCTCGTGTGGGTGGTGGTCGATCAGGGCGTCGTCCAGGGCGCGGCGCAAGAGCCGCGGTGTCGGTGGCTCGCACGCACGAGGCCGGAGGAGGTGAGCAGGTCCTCAAGCGCGCCCTGCGCGACGACGCGGCCGGCGGAGATGACGACCAGGCGGTCGACGGTGGCCTGCACCTCACCGAGCAGGTGGCTCGACAGCAACACGGTGCCGCCGCGGTCGGCGAAGTCGACGGAGCAAGACGCGCATCCAGGCGATGCCGTCGGGATCGAGACCGTTGGCGGGCTCGTCGAGGATCAGCGCGCGGGGCCGCCCGATCAGGGCCTGGCCGATGCCGAGCCTCTGCCGCATCCCCAGGGAGTACGCGCCGACCCGGCGGTCGGCCGCCTTGCCGGCAAGCCCGACCAGGCCGAGGACCCGGTCCACCTCGGAGGCGTCGACGCCAGCCAGGTCGGCGGCGATCCGTAGCGTGGCCCGGCCGGTGCGGCCGCTGTGCATGGCGGACGCGTCGAGCAGCGTGCCGACCACACGGGCCGGGTTGCCGAGGTCGCCGTACCGCTTTCCCTGGACGGTGGCGGTGCCGCTGTCGGGACGGGTGAGGCCGGTGACCATGCGCAGAGTCGTCGACTTGCCGGCGCCGTTGGGCCCGAGGAACCCGGTGACGGTGCCCGGCTGGCAGTCGAACGACACGTCGTGGACGACCGGGGTGCGTCCGTAGCTCTTGCAGAGTTCGTGTGTGGTGATCATGTACTCGAGGCTGACGGAACCGGCGACCACCCACATCGGGGCAGACGTCGACGACGTCGGGCAGATCGTCGCTGGTCTGCCCCGCGGGCTGCCGACTTCCTCGTCGTACTCGAGGCTCACCTTTCGGGCGCCTCGGCAGGTCGGTGGCCGCCGTATTCTGAGCGCATGGTCACGCGCAGCCGATCGCGGCGGGACTGGATCGTCGACACGGCGCTCTTCGCAGCCGCCGTCGTGGGTGGCCTGCTGTCGATGGACGCGTTCCGCGACAGCGTGGTCGAGCCGTACTCCCCGCGAGAGCTGGTCTTCGACTACACGGTCGGTGCCGCATGTTGCCTGGCGCTGTGGCTGCGTCGGCGCTGGCCGGTGGGGCTGGCGGTCGCGATGTTGGTGCCGGTGGCCCTGACCGTCTCGGGCGCGATCGCCGGACTGATCGCGGTGTTCACCGTTGGGGTCCACCGCCGAACGACGATCGCGGCTCTGGTCACGGTGGCGCACTTCGGTGCGGCCATGCTCTTCGCCTACTTGCGTCCGACCGACAGCTCGATCTGGGTGTGGCTGGTGCTCAACGCCGCGGTGTACGCCGGAGTGCTGGCCTGGGCCCTGTTCGTGCGTGCCCGGCGTCAGCTGCTGAGCTCGCTGCGGGAGCGGGCCGAGCGGGCCGAGACGGAACAGCAGATGCTCGCCGAGCAGGCCCGGCAGTCCGAACGGCTCCGGATTGCTCGGGAGATGCACGACGTGCCCGGGCACCGGGTGTCGCTGATCGCGCTGCAAGCCGGCGGACTCGAGGTGAAGCCCGGACTGCCCGCTGACGCGGCGCAGACCGCGGGAATCATCCGGGCCACTGCGCGGCAGGCGCTGGAGGAGCTACGGCAGGTGATCGGCGTGCTC
>CAVZWM010000019.1:0-106566 GCA_963778975.1 uncultured Actinomycetota bacterium | reverse complement strand
GGACCAGGTCTGGGACATGCTCGTCGATCCCGACCTGCTGGTCCGCTTCACGCCGAACCTCAAGCGGATCGACGTCGACGGTGACCGTGGACGTGGCACCTCACGCGCCTGCCGGTCCTCAGTGCCGCGATCGAGCCGTCGTTCACCGAGGTGATGGAGTTCGACAAGCCCCACCGCATCGGCTTCCGCCACGACGAGACCCGCACCGACGAGCGCGCCGGCGTCGACGGGGAGTACCTCATCCGACCAGTCTCGGAGGGCACCGAGGTCTCCATCGACATCGGCATCTGGGCCGACCTGCCCCTGCCGCGCCTCGCCCGCCCTGCGGTGGAGCGCGTGATGAGCACCATCGTGGCCGGCATGGGCTACCGCTTCGGGCAACACGTACGACGCCACATCCGCGAGTCCGTGCCCGGACAGAAGGGCTGAGGAGTGCGCGTCCTCGTCCTCGGAGCGACCGGCTACGTCGGCTCGCGGCTCGTGCCGGCCCTGCTCGACGCGGACCTCGACGTCCGTGCCGCCTCGTCGTCGGCGCCCGACCCCGAACGCTTCAGCTGGGGTCACGACGTCGAGTGGGCGCAGTGCGACGTCACCTCAGCCGAAGCGGTGAGCGATGCGCTGGACGACGTCGATGCCGTCGTCTACCTCGTGCACTCCCTGTCCGGCCCCGGCTTCGCGGGCGCGACCTGATGGGGGCCCAGGTCGTGCGTGACGCGGTCGACGCGTCCACGGTCGAACGCGTGGTCTACCTCTCCGGCCTGGTCCCCGACGTGCCCCGCGACCAGCTGTCCGCACACATCGACTCCCGGCTCGAGGTGGAGGAGGAGCTCCTGCAAGCGCGCTGCTCGACGGTCGCGCTGCGGGCCGGGGTGCTCGTCGGTGCCGGCTCCACCTCGTGGGAGGTCGTCCGCCAGCTCGCGTCCCTGCTCGTCGTGCAGCCGGTCCCGACCTGGCTGCGCAGCTCGGT
Source organism: uncultured Actinomycetota bacterium (assembly GCA_963778975.1). Classification (GTDB taxonomy): domain Bacteria; phylum Actinomycetota; class Actinomycetes; order Propionibacteriales; family Nocardioidaceae; genus Nocardioides. Next base: position 105,599 of record CAVZWM010000019.1, on the reverse strand, counting down.
GCAGCCGGTCGCCGTCAGCGACGCCGTACGCGCCGTGGTCGAGGCGGTCACCTCCTCCGACCTCGAGGGAGCCGTCGACGTCGGCGGTCCCGAGGTTCTTCCTTACCCGCGCCTCCTCGGGCTGGCCTCGCGTGCGGAGCGCCTCCTGCGCGTGCGGGTGCCCGTGCCCGTCGTCGTGACCCCGACGCCTCTCGTCGCAGTGGCCGTCGCCGCGTTGGTGCAGGCGCCGTTCCGCACCGTCGTCGCGCTCGTCTACTCGCTGCGCGAGGACATGGTCTGCCGACCCGGGCACACCTGGGTCCCTGCCGACGGCGAGCCGTTGCTGTCGATGGCGGACGCCGTACGCCGAACGCGTGTGCCGCAGGGCGAATGGCCCGAGGCCGGGCTGCCCAGCGACCCCGACTGGACGCGTCAACGTGCCCCGATCCTCGACGCGCTCCGGGCGCCTCGGACGTGGCGGGCGGGGGCGAGCCTGGCGCGGCACCGGGTGCGTGGCGCGCTGAACTGACGGCCCGACGCTCCCGAGCGCGAGCGCCTACGGGCGCCAGGCGCCGCGGCTGAATCAGGGCTAGGGTCCCCGTGCATGGACATGCTCAAGGGCGCAGCAGATCGCCGACGCCAACCTGACCGACTGGCGCAAGCTCGCCCAGGGACTGCACGCCCGGTACGTGGTCGACAGCTTCGGCGACGGCGCACGTTCGTCGCCGCGGTGGGCGAGGCAGGCGACCCGTTCGGCCACCACCCGCGCGTGTCGATCGGCGGTGGGTACGTCGACCTCAAGCTGGTCACCGACGACGCCATCTACCGCGACGACGAGGGCACCGAACACGTCGTCGAATGGGTGACCCACCAGGACGTCGACCTCGCGCGACGGATCACCGAGATCGCCGCCGACCACCAGCTCGACGCCGACCCGGCCTCGGTCAGCGACATCGAGCTCGGCCTCGACACGGCTCACTCCGCGACCATCGCCCCGATGTGGGCCGTCCTGCTGACCGGCAGCGCTGAGGCCCAGGGCCGCGGAACCCCCAGCGACGAAATCCGAGACGCCGCAGGACGGGTACCGAATTTGTGGTTCGGGACGCCGACGAGCACGAGACCCCGCGTCAGCGGTTCCACATCGAGGTCTACGTGCCGCCCGAAGTGGCCGAGCAACGGATCGCCGCCGTCGTCGCCGCGGGTGGGACCGTCGTCGACGACAGCAACGCGCCCTCGCTCACCGTGATCGCCGACCAGGACGGCAACAAGGGAATCGTCTGCACCGACGTGTCAGCTGCGACGAAGGCTTGACGCTGACCCGGTGGACTCCCGGTCGCGCCCCTCGTCGGGTAGCCGGGTCCCCACCACTGGTCCACTGGACGACCCCGAGAGCGCATCATCGAAGGCCGTCACGGTGGGGTGAAACCGTTCGATCCGAGGGCTAGGTGAGCGCTGGGACTACTGCATCGCAGAAGTCGTCGGTGCGGCCGGTGGACCCCTTGACGTCTCCCAGGAACTCCAGGAACTCATCATCGTACGGATCCTGCGGCGTGCCACCGTTGTCGATCAGGACCTCCCATCGGGCCTGCCCGGGTCCCGGGCGATCGGCTTGCCGTCCATCCCGGACACGGTGCTGTTACCCGTCGCCAGCACCAGGATCGTGAACGTCCCGTCGCCGTTGTCGGTGACCTTCAACTCCTTGTCGAGCACGTTGAAGGACTCGGTGACGAAGTGGCCGTTGTCCGGGTTTGTCCAGGTTGAGGTTCCCCTGAAGTAGCGGGAGGAGTAGGGCACCTGGGCACTGCCCTTGGACCGGATGCTGAACTCGACGTCGGTGACACCTACGAAATCGATGTCCAGGCCGGCCACGCCGCAGAAATCGGACAGGACGAAGCTGTCTTCGTTGTGGATGGTGCCGCGCTCGATCGGTTTCGCGACGGCGGTGGCGCCACCGCCGGTGACCGCAGCGACGACGAGAAGGGCGGCCGCGGCGGCGAGGCTGCCGAGTTGGGACATGGGAAACCCTCGATTCGTGATCTCGGCCAGAGTTTCAGTCTTCCGCGGCGAAGGGTCGGGGGGAATCCCCCAGAAAGTCCATTTCTCGCTCCTCAGGTTGGAACACCCGCCCGGAACCCAGCGCTGAACAGCCAGCTGCCTCTTCGCACCGGGCGTGCCCCAACTCGGTCCATGCGCCACCAGGCAGCTCCACGAGGGCGCTCACTCACGTCCGATGACCTGTGCCGTAACGCCGTCATCTCGGCAGATCCGCGCGGTGAGCGGCAGGAGCGACCGATTCGCGGCAGATGAACAAATCGCTAGCATCTTGCCGCGGGCAAGGCTGCGCACGAGGAGGACTGTTGCCGATACGTCGTTCTGCGAGGTGGGGAGTGGGGGCGCTGGGCCTTGTCGTCCTGCTTGTCGGTCTGTCGCTCCTCACCCGGCCTTTCGCGGCGCTGACGACCCTGCTCGTCCTCCTGGTCGTCGGGCTCCTGGTCAGCGCCGTCGCGCGGCTCGCGCAGCACCCGCGCCCCTGGCCGACCACCGTGTGGCTGCCGTCACTCGTCTACGCGGTGGGTGCCGTCGCCGTCCTGCTGTGGCCGGGCTCGGCGGTACGCGCCGTGGTGTGGGTGGTGGGAGGGTCGTTGCTCGTCGACGGCGTGCTGTCGACCGTCGCAGCCGTCCGGGATCGCGGACCCGGTCGGTTGACCGGGGCGCTGCGAGGAGTCGCCTACTGCGTCCTCGGTCTGCTCGCCTTCGCGTGGCCGGACGTGACGACGATCGTCATCGCCGTCGTGTTTGGCATCAAGCTCGCCTGGACGGGTCTCGAGCTGGTCTACGGGGCCATCAGAGGCTGCCTCGTCGAGGACGATCCCAGCTCGCCTGCTCCGTTGCCGTGGTGGCGCCGGGGCCTGTCGTTCGTCGTGGCCGCCGTCACGCTGGTCGTCGCCCTCGGGCTCGCCGGCCTCGGGTCGATCATCAGCGAGAGTGCGCCCGAACCGGACGCCTTCTACACCGCGCCGGACGAGTTGCCCGCCGAGCCGGGTGCACTGTTGCGCACCGAGGCCTTCGACCGAGCTCTCCCGGACGATGCCGAGGCCTGGCGGGTGCTCTACACGACGACCCGCGACGACGGAGTTCCCGCGATCGCCAGCGCTCTGGTCGTTGCACCGGCTGGACCTCCTTCCGGCCCGCTTCCCGTGATCGCCTGGGCCCACGGCACCACCGGCGTCGCCGAAGGCTGCGCCCCGTCGCTGCTGGCCGACCCCTTCGCTGCCGGGGCGATGCCCGCGCTCGACGACGCCATCGGCAACGGCTGGGCGGTCGTCGCCACTGACTACATCGGTCTCGGCACCGAGGGTCCGCACAACTACCTCGTCGGGCAACCCTCCGGGCGGGCGGTCCTCGACTCGGTCCGTGCGGCCCACAGCGTGGAGGGCATCGAGCTCGGCGACCAGACGGTGGTCTGGGGCCACTCACAAGGCGGGCACGCAGCCCTTTGGGCCGGAATTCTTGCTGACGGCTACGCCCCCGACGATGGCGTGGTCGGCGTCGCGGCCATGGCCCCGGCCAGCAACTTCACCGGGCTGATGGCGAACCTGGACGAGGTCACCGGCGGCAGCATCTTCGCCTCCTACGTGCTGCAGGGATATGCCGACACCTACGACGACGTGAAGCTCAGCGACTACGTCCGTGGCGCGGCCGAGGTGCAGGTCGAGGAGATGGCCACCCGATGCCTGTCGGGGCCGGCGGCACTCGTGAACGTCATCGAGTCCTTGGTCCAGGACACCTCGGTCTTGGACGAGGACCCCTCGTCGGGTCCCCTTGGCCAACGCCTCGCTGAGAACGTGCCCGACGGCCCCATCAGCAGTCCGCTGCTCCTGGCCCAGGGCGAGACCGACCAGCTCGTCGTACCTGCGGCCCAGGCGGAGTACGCCGACCAGCGGTGCCAGTCGGGTGGTGGGCCGGTCGACTACCGGACGTACCCCGACCGTGACCACGTCGGCATCGTGGCCGATGACTCGCCGCTGGTGCCGGACCTGCTCGAGTGGACCGCGGCTCGCTTCACTGGAGAGGAAGCCGACTCCACCTGCTGAAGGGGCATTCGCGCGCGATCTGAGATCGCGACGGTGTCCTGTCATCAGGCATGAGCGGACGTCCAGGGGCGGCGATGGACTCGTCCTGCCGTTGCCGATAATGAACCTTGTGGAGAAGCAGCAGACACCGCAGTCGGCCGAGGGTGAGGCGAAGGTCATCACGCTCTGCGGCTCGACCAGGTTCGAGGCCGAGTTCGCGGAGGTCAACCAGCGGCTCACGATGGATGGTTGCGTCGTGATCAGCCTCGGAATGTTCAGCCTCCCCGACCTGCCGGGCTACGACTGGACAGCCGACTGCTCGGACCTGAAGGGGCGGCTCGGCGCCATGCACTTCCAGAAGATTCGCATGGCTGACGAGGTGTACATCGTGGATCCGGGCGGCTATGTAGGGGAGTCGACCCGACGGGAGATTGCCTACGCGGAGTCGCTCGGCAAGCCGGTTCGGTATCTGAGTCGCGAGCGCTTGGCCCGAACGGGAGATGGCGCCCAGGAGTGATGTCTGGATCCCTGGTGCTCGCCCAAATGGCAGCGGGATCATGGCTCCAATGAGATCAATCAGGACGCCCACGAGGTTGCCGTCGTCCGATAGGCCCACCACTTCGCCCTGATCCCAGACGCGAAGGTCAGGCAGGTCGCCCACGCTGGTCTGAGCGAGCGACCGGACCTCAGGGCTCGCAGTCCACGCGGACTTCGGCCAAGCAGCTGTCGGTGCCCTTGCCGGCGTCGGCGGTGTCGTTGCCCTCGCCGCCGTCCAGGACGTCGCGGACGGGGACCTCGATGGGGCGGACGTCGTCGCCGAGCCCTGGATCGTCGACGTCGACACCGCGAGGTCGAGATCCATGGCGCGGCTGATGAGCACGTCGTCGCCGGTCCCGCCGTCGACGTCGGAGCTGCGCCGACAGGTCACGCGGTCGAGGCAGTCACTCCAACGGGTCACTCCTACATGTCGGTGGCGCCACCACTTCCAGGATCTCGACCTCGGCCAGCGGCAGTCGAGCTGAGCCCGGCCGAACGCCACCTCGCCGACCTGATCCGGGCGGCGTGAACCTAGGCTGACCCGGTGACCGGCACCCTCGTAGCGAAGGACCTGGCCGGCGGCCACGGTCACCGCACCCTCTTCGAGTCCCTGGACCTGACGGTCGCCCCCGGCGACGTGGTGGGCGTCGTGGGCGCCAACGGTGCCGGCAAGTCCACGCTGCTGCGGCTGCTGGCCGGTGAGGCGACACCCATGGCCGGCACCGTCTCCACGGCGCCCGTCGACGCGTTCGTCGGCACGCTCCCGCAGGAGCACGAGCGCGTCGTGGGGGAGACCGTGGCCGGCTACCTCGGGCGGCGTACGGGCGCCACCGCGGCGACCGAGGCCATGGAGGCGGCCGCGGCCGCGCTCGAGTCCGAGGACCCGGACGCGGGTGACGTCTACGCGACCGCCCTGGACCACTGGTTGGCGGCTGGCGCCGCCGACCTCGAGGACCGCGCCCCCGCCACCCTGGCCGAGCTCGGGCTGACCGTCGGCACGGACGCGCTCATGACGTCCCTCTCCGGTGGCCAGGCGGCCCGCGTGGCGCTCGCCGCGCTGCTGCTGAGCCGCTTCGACATCGTCCTGCTCGACGAGCCCACCAACGACCTCGACCTCGACGGTCTCGAGCGGCTCGAGTCGTTCGTCCGCGGCCTGCGCGCGGGCGTCGTACTCGTCTCCCACGACCGCGAGTTCCTGGCCCGCTGCGTCACGCGCATCGTCGAGCTCGACCTGGCCCAGCAGCAGGTCAGCGGTCTACGACGGCGGCTACGACGCCTTCCTCGAGGAGCGGGCCATCGCGCGGCGGCACGCGCGGGAGGCGTACGACGAGTTCGCCGAGAAGAAGGCCGACCTCGCAGTCGCGGGCGCGCACCCAGCGGGAGTGGAGCTCCCAGGGCGTGCGCAACGCGATGAAGAAGTCCCCCGACAACGACAAGATCCGGCGCAAGCGCACAGACGGAGTCGTCGGAGAAGCAGGCCCAGAAGGTGCGCCAGATGGAGTCGCGGATCGCGCGCCTCGACGAGGTCGAGGAGCCGCGCAAGGAGTGGGTGCTCCAGTTCGACATCGCGTCCGCGCCGCGGTCGTCGAGCGTCGTGGCGACCCTCGACGCGGCCGTCGCGCGACCGAGGCGACTTCGTGCTCGGCCCGGTGTCGGTGCAGGTCTCCGCGGGTGACCGCATCGCCATCACCGGCCCCAACGGCGCCGGCAAGACCACGCTGCTCAGGCTGCTGCTCGGCCACGCGCCGCCGGACGAGGGACGGGCCTCGCTCGGCGCCAGCGTCGCGATCGGCGAGATCGACCAGGCCCGCACGTCGTTGGCCGAGGACCTGCCGCTCGGCGACGCGTTCGAGCTCGCCGTACCGGCCATGACGCGGTGCCGAGGTGCGCACCCTGCTCGCGAAGTTCGGCCTCCGGGCCGACCAGGTGGCCAGCCTCGTCGAGCGGCTCTCGCCCGGCGAGCGCACCCGGGCGGCGATGGCGCTCCTCCAGGCCCGCGGGGTGAACCTGCTCGTCCTCGACGAGCCCACCAACCACCTCGACCTGCCCGCGATCGAGCAGCTCGAGCAGGCCCTCGCGTCGTACGACGGCACGCTGCTGCTCGTCTCCCACGACCGTCGCCTGCTGGCCAACGTCCAGCTCGACCAGCGGTGGGAGGTCGACGCAGGACGGGTGACCGTGCGATGACACCGGCGGGACACGCCGGGGTCGGCTACAGCCCCGCCACCAAGGCCCTCCACTGGCTGACCGTGCTCGCCCTGGCGGCGCAGTTCGCGGTCGGCTACGCCATGGACGCCGACGACGGCGGGCAGGGTCGCGGACGCGGGCGGGGTCGCGGCGGTGACAGCGGACGCGGGCGTGGCCGCGGTGGCGATGGCGGCGGCTACCTCGACGACCCGGACACCCTGGTCAAGGTCCACGTCGCGCTCGGCCTGACCATCCTCGTGCTCGCCGTCGTCCGCGTCGTCTGGCGTCGGGTCGCGGGCCTCCCACCCTGGGCGGAACAGCTGTCACCGGGGCAGCGTCGCCTCGCGCACTGGACCGAGCGGACGCTGCTGGCGACGTTGTTCGTCATCCCGATCAGCGGTCTCGCGCTGGTCCTCAGTGGCGAGGACGACCTCGTGTGGATCCACGTCGCCGGCCACGTGGTCTTCCTGACGGCCCTGGTCGCCCACGTCGGGCTCGTCGTCGGCAAGCGACTGCTGCCCCGGATGCTGTGAGGCGTCAGCCCTCGAGCGGCCAGCCGCGCTGGGCCCAGCCGCTGGTGCCGCCGGCCACGTTGTAGGCGTTCAGCCCCTGCGCGCGCAGGTGGTCGACGACCTGACGGCTTCGGCTCCCGACGGCGCAGATGACGAAGAACGGGTCGTTCTTCGGCAGCTCCTCCAGACGCGTCGGGATCTCGTTCATCGGAATGTGCACGGCGCCGGGCACCCGGCCCGTCGCCCATTCGTCGGGCTCGCGGACGTCGAGCACGTAGGCGCCGGCGCTGTGGGCGGCAGCGAAGTCGTCGAGGCCGACCTCGTCCTTGGGCTGCTCGTCGGCTGCCTGCTGCGCGGCCGCGGCCTCCTGGCGTACGACGTCCATGTCGAGCTCGCGGGCCTGGCTGATCACACCCGCCAGCGCCGGGGCGGGCAGCGCGCCGGCCTGGTTGAAGAGGAGGATCCCGTCGCGGAAGAGCATCAGCGTGGGGATGGAGGAGATGGCCGCCATCTGGCTGAGCTGCTGCTCGGCCTCGGTGTCGACCTTGGCGAAGACGATGTCGGGGTTCTCCTCCGACGCCTTCTCGAAGATCGGGGCGAACTGGCGGCACGGTCCGCACCACTCCGCCCAGAAGTCGACGAGGACGATGCCTTCACCCGTCACGGTCGGCTCGAAGTCGGCCAGGGTCAGCTCTCGAGTGCTCATGCGACAAGCCTGCCACGACACCCGAAGGGGCGGCCTACCAGCCGCGCTCGCGCCACTCCGCGAGGTGCGGCCGCTCGTTGCCGAGCACGCCGTCGCCGCCGTGGCCGGGGTAGAACCACGTCTCGTCGGGAAGCCGGCCGAAGACCTTTTCCTCCACCTCGCCGACCAGCTGGATGAACGCCTCGGCGTTGCCGAAGGTCGCGCCGACCCCGCCCGGGAAGAGCGAGTCCCCGGTGAACAGGTGGCCGTCCCGGTGCAGGCAGATCGAGCCGGGCGTGTGGCCGGCCACGGGGATCACGTCCAGCGCGCACGTGCCGACCGACACCGTGTCGCCTTCGCCGACCCGACGGTCCACCTCGACGCCGGTCTGCTCGGTGATCGCGTCGGCGTCGGGAGCTCCGGCCACCACGACCGCGGCCGGGTGCGCGGCGCGTACGGCGGCGAGCGCACGGTGGTGGTCCCAGTGCTGGTGTGTCGTGACGATCGCCGTCAGCGTCCGGTCGCCGATCAGCTCGAGGAGGCGCTCGGGCTCGGCGGCGGCGTCGATGAGGACGACCTCGCCGGTGCCGGCGCACTCGAGGAGGTAGCAGTTGTTGGACATCTCCGGGTCGACTGCGACCTTCGTCAGCGTCAGCCCGTCGAGCTGACGCACGGCCGGCGCGCCGCCGGGGGAGACGTCGCCGGTGTAGGAGTCGGTCACCATGCGTCGATCCTAGGCAGCACGTCCGTGTCGCAGGCCAGGCCCTCGCCCGAGCCGCGGCCGGTCAGCCACCACCCGAGATCGGCGGACGTGCCGGTGACCCGAGGGCCGCCGTCGCCGTCGCCGTACGACCAGGTCCTGCCCAGGTCGGTGGCCTCGGTGGTGAACGCGGCCGGGTACGGCCGCTTGGTCATCGAGTCGAGCAACAGCACGGCGAAGTCCCTCGGCCAGTCCGCTGCGGAGTAGTCGGTGCCCAGGTCGGCGTGGTGGATCTCGACCTCGCGCACCCGCATCAGCGGGACGTTGGCGACGCCGAGGGACTGGCCTCCCGGCGTGCGCTCGAAGCGCGCTTCCCAGTCCTGGTCGTGCATGGCCACGACCGCCTGCTCGAACGAGGTCGTGGCAGCGAGGAGTCGGCTGCGGACGTCGGCCACAGGTGCGGCCGCGAGCTCGTCGATGTCGGCGTCGCGCGCCTCGCTGGAGTCGTACATCGTGGCCGGCTGGCCGGTGTGCGCCCCCGTCAGCACGCGCGACAACCCCTCGGCGTTGAGGGCGAGGTGTGCGACCACGTGGCCACGGCTCCAGCCGGGCAGCAACGACGGCTCGGCGTACGACGCCTCGGGGAGGCCGTCGACCGTGCGCACGAGGGAATGGTCGGCGCGACGGATCAGTTCGAGGAGGTGGTGGTCATCGCTCATGGGGCCATCCAACACCCACCCGTCCCACCGACGACCGCCTCCGGGGTGAACGTTTTCTCCGCCGCTGGGGGTGCGTGAGAGTCTGATCGTCGGCGGCGTGGCGGGTTGCGCAAGCGACCGCCGTTGACGAACACTTGTTCGAACGCACAGACAGTCGATACGAGGATCACAGTGGCCGACCAGCTCATCATCCGAGGCGCTCGGGAGCACAATCTCAAGGACGTCTCGCTCGATCTCCCTCGCGACGCCCTCATCGTCTTCACCGGGCTCTCGGGCTCGGGCAAGTCGAGCCTGGCCTTCGACACCATCTTCGCCGAGGGCCAGCGCCGCTACGTCGAGTCGCTCAGCGCGTACGCCCGCCAGTTCCTGGGTCAGATGGACAAGCCCGACGTCGACTTCATCGAGGGCCTGAGCCCCGCGGTCAGCATCGACCAGAAGTCCACCTCGAAGAACCCGCGCTCCACCGTCGGCACGATCACCGAGGTCTACGACTACCTCCGGCTGCTCTACGCCCGCGCCGGACGCGCGCACTGCCCGACGTGCGGGGCGCCGATCGAGCGCCAGACGCCGCAGCAGATCGTCGACCGGATCCTCGCGCTCGAGGAGGGTCGCCGCTTCCAGGTGCTCGCGCCGGTCATCCGCGGCCGCAAGGGCGAGTACGTCGAGCTCTTCCGCCAGCTCCAGCAGCAGGGCTTCAGCCGCGCCCGGGTCGACGGCGAGACGCACACGCTCGACGAGCCGCCGACGCTCGACAAGAAGCTCAAGCACACGATCGAGGTCGTGGTCGACCGCCTCGCGGTCAAGGCGTCCTCCAAGCGACGGCTGACCGACTCGGTCGAGACCGCGCTCGGCCTGGCCGGCGGGCTCGTGGTCTTCGACTTCGTCGACCTCGAGGCCAAGGACCCGGGCCGCGAGATGAAGTTCTCGGAGAAGATGGCGTGCCCCAACGACCACACCATCGACACCGACGACCTCGAGCCGCGCTCGTTCTCCTTCAACTCCCCGTTCGGTGCCTGCACGGCCTGCCACGGCCTCGGCACCCGGATGGAGGTCGATCCCGAGCTGGTCGTTCCCGACCCGGGCGCGACGCTGGGCGAGGGCGCCATCGCGCCGTGGAGCGGCGCCCACGTCGCCGACTACTTCCTGCGCCTGATGAACGCCCTGGGCGAGGAGCTCGGCTTCGACCTCAACACCCCCTGGGACAAGCTCTCGTCGACCGCTCAGTCGTCGGTGCTCGAGGGCCACCGCACCAAGGTGCACGTCGTCACCAAGAACCGCTACGGCCGCCAACGCGCCTACTACGCCGCGTTCGAGGGCGTCCGCCCCTACATCGAGCGGCGCCACAAGGAGGCGGAGACCGACACCAGCCGGGACCGCTTCGAGGGCTTCATGCGCGAGGTGCCGTGCCCGACCTGCAAGGGGACGCGGCTCAAGCCGGTCTCGGTGTCGGTCACCCTCGGCGCCAGGGACGAGGGCGGCAAGAACATCGCCGAGGTCTGCGCGCTGCCCATCAACGAGGCCGCCCACTACCTCCGCACCCTCGACCTCTCCGTGCGCGAGCGCCAGATCGGCGAGCGGGTGCTCAAGGAGATCCAGGAGCGTCTGCAGTTCCTGCTCGACGTGGGTCTCGACTACCTCTCCCTCGACCGGCCCAGCGGCTCGCTGTCGGGCGGCGAGGCCCAGCGGATCCGCCTCGCCACGCAGATCGGCGCCGGCCTCGTCGGTGTCCTCTACGTCCTCGACGAGCCCTCGATCGGCCTGCACCAGCGTGACAACCACCGCCTGATCGAGACCCTGGTCCGGCTCAAGGACCTCGGCAACACGCTGATCGTGGTGGAGCACGACGAGGACACCATCAAGGTCGCCGACTGGGTCGTCGACATCGGCCCGGGCGCCGGCGAGCACGGCGGTCAGGTCGTCCACTCCGGCAGCGTGCAGGGCCTGCTCGAGCACCCCGACTCGCTGACCGGCCAGTACCTCAGTGGTCGCCGGGAGATCCCGATCCCGGCCGTACGCCGTCCGCGCACCGTCGGCCGCGAGCTCACCGTCCACGGCGCCCGCGAGCACAACCTCGACGGACGTCGACGTCAGCTTCCCGCTGGGCGTCTTCTGCGCGGTCACGGGTGTCTCCGGCTCCGGCAAGTCGACCCTGGTCAACGACATCCTCTACACGTCGCTGGCCAAGCAGATCTACAACGCGCGCGCCGTCCCGGGCCGGCACACCAAGATCACCGGCACCGAGCACGTCGACAAGGTGATCCACGTCGACCAGTCGCCGATCGGCCGTACGCCGCGGTCCAACCCGGCGACGTACACCGGGGTCTTCGACCACATCCGCAAGCTCTTCGCCTCGACCCCCGAGGCCAAGATGCGCGGCTACCTGCAGGGCCGGTTCTCCTTCAACGTCAAGGGCGGCCGCTGCGAGGCGTGCTCCGGCGACGGCACGATCAAGATCGAGATGAACTTCCTGCCCGACGTCTACGTCCCGTGCGAGGTCTGCCACGGCGCCCGCTACAACCGCGAGACGCTCGAGGTCCACTACAAGGGCAAGACCATCGCCGAGGTCCTCGACATGCCGATCGAGGAGGCCGCCGACTTCTTCGCGGCCGTCCCGGCGATCGCGCGCCACATGACGACCCTGGGCGAGGTCGGGCTCGGCTACGTCCGGCTCGGTCAGCCCGCGACGACCCTGTCCGGCGGCGAGGCGCAGCGCGTCAAGCTCGCCAGCGAGCTGCAGAAGCGCTCGACCGGCCGCACGGTCTACGTCCTCGACGAGCCCACCACCGGACTCCACTTCGAGGACATCCGCAAGCTGCTCGGCGTGCTCTCCAGCCTGGTCGACAAGGGCAACACCGTCCTGGTGATCGAGCACAACCTCGACGTCATCAAGACCGCCGACTGGCTCATCGACATGGGTCCCGAGGGTGGTTCGCGCGGCGGCATGGTCGTCGCCGAGGGCACGCCCGAGGTGGTCGCCGCGCACCCTGACAGCTACACCGGTCAGTTCCTCGCGCCGCTGCTCGACGGGTCGCGGGCGCCAACGCAGCCGCGGGGCAAGGTCAAGCCCGTCGAGGTGGTCCGACCGATCACCAAGGCCGCCGCGAAGAAGATCGCTGCCGCGGAGCGTGCAGAGCGGTCGGCGGCCAGGAAGGCTGCTGCGGCGAAGGCACCGGCGAAGAAGGCCGCCGCCGAAGAAGACTGCCGCCAAGAAGCCGGCCGGGAAGTCCACAGCCGCCTCCTAGGCACTCTGGCTACGCTCGCAGCCATGACAGCCATCAACCGTCGTCGCGCCCTGTCTGGAACAGCTGCCATCACTGTCGGCGTACCCGTCCTCGCTGCCTGCGGCGGCGACGAGACGACCGCCGCCGACCCGTCGAGCACCGGACGGCGCCGCGGGCGAGGTGCTGGCCAGCACCTCGGACGTCCCGGTCGGGGGGTGCTTCGTCGTCGCGGCGGCCAAGGTCGTCGTGACCCAGCCGAGCGAGGGCGACTTCAAGGCGTTCTCCGCCGTCTGCACCCATCAGGGATGCGTCGTCGAGTCGAGCCCGGACGGTGAGATCCCCTGTCCCTGCCACGGCAGCCGGTTCTCCCTGGAGGACGGCGCACCGACGTCCGGGCCGGCCAGCAGCCCGCTGTCGGCGGTCGAGATCACGGTCGACGGGGACTCGATCACCCTGGCCTGAGGGACCTCGCGCGCTAGTCGCTGTCGGGGGCTCGCCCGTAGGGTTGTCAGGTGGCCAGCCCGAGCTCCTATCGACCCGCAGCCGGGTCGATCCCGACAGGCCCGGGGGTCTATCGCTTCCGCGACGCCAAGGGCCGCGTGATCTACGTCGGCAAGGCCAAGAACCTGCGCGCGCGGCTGTCGTCGTACTTCCAGGACGTCGGCAACCTGCACCCCCGCACCGCCACCATGGTCACGACCGGGGCGAGCGTCGAGTGGACCGTCGTCGACACCGAGGTCGAGGCGCTGCAGCTGGAGTACTCCTGGATCAAGGAGTTCGATCCGCGCTTCAACGTGAAGTACCGCGACGACAAGTCCTATCCCGTGGCTCGCGGTCACCGTGGGCGACGAGTTCCCGCGGGTGATGGTCGGCCGCGGTGCCAAGCGCAAGGGCACCCGCTACTTCGGGCCCTACAGCCACGCCTGGGCGATCCGCGAGACCGTCGACCTGCTGCTGCGCGTCTTCCCGATGCGCTCGTGCAGCAACGGCGTCTTCAAGCGCTCCGGCCAGATCGGACGGCCCTGCCTGCTGGGCTACATCGACAAGTGCGCGGCGCCCTGCGTCGGCAACGTCACCGCCGACGAGCACCGCGCGATCGTCGACGACTTCTGCGACTTCATGGCCGGCAACACCACGGCCTTCATCAGGCGCATCGAGCGCGAGATGTACGCCGCCTCCGAGGCGCTCGACTTCGAGAAGGCCGCCCGGCTCCGCGACGACCTCGGCGCGCTGAACAAGGCCCTGGAGAAGCAGGCGGTCGTGCTCGGCGACGGCACCGACGCCGACGTCATCGCGCTGGCCGAGGACCCGCTCGAGGTCGCGGTCCAGATCTTCTACGTCCGCGGCGGCCGGATCCGCGGCCAGCGCGGCTGGGTCGCCGACCGCTCCGACGACAGCGACACCGCCGGGCTCGTCCAGGAGTTCCTGCTCCAGCTCTACGGCGGCGTCGGCATCGATGACGAGGGGGACACCATCCCGCGCGAGGTGCTCGTGCCCGCGCTGCCGCCGGACGCCGGCGTCCTCGAGGAGCTGCTCAGCGAGCGGCGGGGGAGCCGGGTCGCCATCCGGGTGCCGCAGCGCGGCGACAAGAGCGACGCTGCAGGAGACCGTCGCGTCCAACGCCGCGCAGTCCCTCGTGCTCCACAAGACCAAGCGCGCCAGCGACCTCACCACCCGCAACCGCGCGCTGGAGGAGATCCAGAAGGCGCTCGCCCTCGACGAGGTGCCGCTGCGCATCGAGTGCTACGACGTCTCCAACCTGCAGGGCACCGAGGTGGTCGCCTCGATGGTGGTCTTCGAGGACGGGCTGGCGCGCAAGAGCGAGTACCGCCGCTTCGTGATCCGCGGGGTCGACGGGCAGAACGACGTCGCCCACATGCACCAGGTCATCACCCGGCGGTTCCGGCGGCTGCTCGACGAGCAGGCCAGAGTCGAGGCGGTCGAGCACCGACACGGGTCCGATGCTCGTCGACCCGGAGACGGGCCGCCCCCGCAAGTTCGCCTACGCGCCGGGGCTGGTCGTCGTCGACGGCGGACCGCCCCAGGTCGCCGCCGCCCAGCGGCGCGCTGGCCGAGCTCGGCATCACCGACATCCCGGTGTGCGGGCTGGCCAAGCGGCTCGAGGAGGTGTGGCTGCCCGCGGAGGAGGACCCGGTGATCATGGCCCGCACCAGCGAGGGCCTCTACCTCCTCCAGCGGGTCCGCGACGAGGCCCACCGGTTCGCCATCACCCACCACCGCAGCGCGGCGCTCGAAGTCGATGGTCGAGAGCATGCTCGACGACGTGCCCGGCCTGGGCGAGGTGCGCCGCAAGACGCTGCTCAAGCACTTCGGCTCGCTCAAGAAGCTGCGCGAGGCCGATGCCGACGAGATCGCGCTGGTGCCGGGCATCGGGCCGCGCACGGCGTCCGCGATCAAGGAGGCGGTCGCGAAGGCCGACGCCACCCGCAAGACTGCTGCCCAGCCGGCGGGTCAACACCGCCACCGGCGAGATCCTCGAGGAGGAGGACGTGATGGTCGACCCGACCGCCGGCGAGCTCGTCATCGTCACCGGCATGACCGGCGCCGGTCGCAGCACCGCCGCCAAGGAGCTGGAGGACCTCGGCTACTTCGTGGTCGACAACCTGCCGCCCACGCTGGTGCGCGACGTCGTACGCCTCGTCGACGACAGCCGCGGGATCCAGCAGCCGATCGCCGTCGTCGTCGACGTCCGCTCCGGCGTCGTTCTTCGACTCGCTCCAGGCCAACCGGCACCAGCGGGTGACCGGCCGGCCGACCACGCTGCTCTTCCTCGAGGCCACCGACGACGTCCTCGTCCGCCGCCAGGAGGCCGCCCGTCGACCCGCACCCGCTGCAGGGCAGCGGCCGGCTGCTCGCACGGCCTCCAGCGCGAGCGCGAGGTGCTCGGCCGACCTGCGCGGTGACGCCGACGTCGTCATCGACACCACCAACTTCAACGTCCACCAGCTCAAGGACCGGATCGCCGAGCACTTCGGCACCGCCGAGTCCACCGCGCTCAAGGTCACCGTGATCAGCTTCGGCTTCAAGTACGGCATCCCGGTCGACGCCGACTGCGTGGCCGACATGCGGTTCCTGCCCAACCCGCTCTGGGTGCCCGAGCTGCGCCCGCAGAACGGCCGCGACGAGGCGGTGGCCGACTACGTCAAGATGCGAGCCGGGTGCCGAGACGTTCCTGGACCAGTACGTCCCGGTGCTGGAGACCGTTGCCGAGCGGCTACCTCGCGAGGGCAAGCGCTTCATGACAGTCGCCATCGGCTGCACCGGCGGCAAGCACCGCAGCGTGGCGATGACCGAGGAGATCGCGGCGCGGCTGCGCGCGGCACGGCTACGACGCCAGCGCCGCCCACCGCGACCTCGGGCGGGAGTGACCGGATGGCCCGTGACACCGCCCAGGCCGCGGTCGCCCTCGGCGGCGGCCACGGGCTCGTCGGCGACGCTGACGCGCGCTGCGCCGACTCGACGCCGACCTGACCCTCGACGAGCTGACCGCCGTCGTGACCGTGGCCGACAACGGCGGCTCGTCGGGTCGGCTGCGCGGCGAGTTCGGCGTGCTGCCCCCCGGCGACCTGCGGATGGCGCTGGCCGCCCTCTGCGGCGACGACGAGTGGGGCCGGACCTGGGCCGACGTCGTCCAGCACCGCTTCGCCGGGCGAGGGCGAGATGCGGGGCCACGTCGTCGGCAACCTGCTGATCGTCGGGCTCTGGGAGCTGATGGGCGATCACGTCCGGGCCCTCGACTGGGTGGGCCGGCTGCTCGGCGCCCACGGGCGGGTGCTGCCGATGGCGATCACCCCGATGGACATCACCGCCGAGGTGCGCGGGCTCGACCCTGCACGACCCGACCGCAGCGGACCGTCGTACGCGGTCAGGTGGAGGTCGCGACCACCGAGGGCGACATCGTGTCGGTCGCCCTCGACCCGCCCGACCCGGAGGCGTGCACCGAGTCGGTCGGACGCGATCCTCGCCGCCGACTGGGTCGTCCTCGGGCCGGGCTCGTGGTTCACCTCGGTGATCCCGCACCTGATGGTGCCCGGGCCTGCGGCAGGCGCTGGTCGACACGACCGGCCGGCTGGTCGTCGTGCTCAACCTCGAGCCGCAGGAGGGGGAGACCCGGGCTACGGTCCGGAGGACCACCTCGCCGCGCTCTTCGAGCACGCGCCCGAGCTCAACGATCCACACCGTGCTGGCCGACGCCTCGTCCGCAGCGTGGCGCACCCCGAGGAGCTGCGATCGGCGTGGTCCGCGTCGGGCGCCCGGCTGGTGGTCGCCGACATCGCCGCCGCGGCGCGAGCCGACCGCCACGATCCGACGACTAGCTCGCGGCCGCGTTCGAGTCGATCATGAGCGACGTCCCGGTCGAGGGTGATTGACGCGCATGGCAGGATCTGACCCATGGCGATGACGGCACAGGTGAAGGCAGAGCTCGCCAGCACCCAGATCACGAAGACCTGCTGTCGCAAGGCCGAGGTGGCCTCGATGCTGCGGTTCGCCGGCGGTCTCCACATCGTCAGTGGCCGGATCGTGGTCGAGGCCGAGCTCGACACCGGCGCCGGCGCGCGACGACTGCGCAAGGACATCGCCGAGGTCTACGGCCACCAGTCCGACGTCGTCGATGGTGCAGGGCAACGGCATCCGCAAGGGCAGCCGCTACATCGTCCGGGTCATCAAGGACGGCGAGGCGCTCGCCCGCCAGACCGGCCTGCTCGACCAGCGCGGTCGCCCCGTACGCGGCCTGCCGCCCGCCGTCGTCTCCGGCGGCGGCTGCGACGCCGTCGCCGCCTGGCGCGGTGCCTTCCTGGCGCACGGCTCGCTGACCGAGCCCGGTCGCTCGTCCTCGCTCGAGATCACCTGCCCCGGCCCCGAGGCCGCGCTCGCGATCGTCGGCGTCGCCCGTCGCCTCGGCATCTCCGCGAAGGCGCGCGAGGTCCGCGGCGTCGACCGCGTCGTGATCCGCGACGGTGACGCCATCGGTGCGCTGCTGACCCGGCTCGGCGCCCACGAGTCGCTGATGGCCTGGGAGGAGCGCCGGATGCGCCGCGAGGTCCGTGCCACCGCCAACCGGCTCGCCAACTTCGACGACGCCAACCTGCGCCGCTCGGCCCGGGCCGCCGTCGCCGCCGGTGCGCGCGTCGAGCGGGCGCTGGAGATCCTCGGCCGACGAGGTCCCCGACCACCTCAAGCTCGGCCGGCCACCTCCGGCTCGAGCACAAGCAGGCCTCCCTCGAGGAGCTCGGCCAGCTGCACGACCCGGTGCTGACCAAGGACGCGATCGCCGGCCGGATCCGGCGCCTGCTCGCCATGGCCGACAAGCGCGCCGAGGAGCTCGGCATCCCCGACACCGAGTCGTCCCTGACCCCGGAGATGCTGGCCGACGAGGCCTGACCCCGGGTCCTTGGATCGTTCCAACGGTTACCTGTCCGTACCGCGAACGACCGCGCTCGGAGGGCGGCGCGACTAGCGATAGGGTCGGGACCGGTCACTGAAGGCCAGAGTTGTCCGACGGGGTCACCGAAGGCCCCTCACCCAAGGAGACGATCACCCATGACTGTCCGCGTAGGTATCAACGGCTTCGGCCGCATCGGCCGCAACTTCTTCCGGGCCGTCCGCGCCTCGGGCGCCGACATCGAGATCGTCGGCGTCAACGACCTGACCGACAACGCGGTGCTCGCGCACCTGCTCAAGTACGACTCGATCCTGGGGCGCCTCGACGCCGACGTGTCGAGCGACGAGACCTCGATCAAGGTCGGCGACCAGACCATCACCGCGTTCGCCGAGCGCGACCCGGCCAACCTCAAGTGGGGCGACCTCGGCGTCGACGTCGTCGTCGAGTCGACCGGCTTCTTCACCGACGCCACCAAGGCGCGGCCCACGTCGACGCCGGCGCCAAGAAGGTCATCATCTCCGCGCCCGCCTCCAACGAGGACATCACCGTCGTGATGGGCGTCAACCACGAGCTACTACGACCCGGCGCAAGCACACACGTCATCTCCAACGCGTCGTGCACCACCAACTGCCTGGCGCCCGATGGCCAAGGCGCTCAACGACGAGTTCAGCATCGTCAAGGGCCTGATGACGACGATCCACGCCTACACCGCCGACCAGAACCTCCAGGACAACATCCACAAGGACCTGCGTCGCGCCCGCGCCGCCGCGCTCAACGTGGTCCCCACCTCGACCGGTGCGGCGAAGGCCATCGGCCTGGTCCTGCCCGAGCTCAAGGGCAAGCTCGACGGCTACGCCCTGCGCGTCCCGGTCCCGACCGGCTCGGCCACCGACCTCACCTTCGAGGCCGGCCGCGAGACCACGGTCGAGGAGGTCAACGCCATCATCGAGAAGGCCGCCGACGGCCGCTTCCTCAAGTACTCCACCGACCCGATCGTCTCCTCCGACATCGTCACCGACCCGGCGTCCTGCATCTTCGACGCGCCGCTGACCAAGGTCATCGGCAACCAGGTCAAGGTCGTCGGCTGGTACGACAACGAGTGGGGCTACTCCAACCGCCTCGTCGACCTGATCGGCTACATCGGCGAGACGCTCTGACCCGATGTCCGACATCGACTCCCTCGGTGACCTGACGGGCAAGCGCGTCCTGGTCCGCTCCGACCTCAACGTGCCGCTCGACGGCACGACCATCACCGACGACGGCCGGATCCGCGCGAGCGTCCCGACCATCAAGCAGCTCGTCCGACGCGGGTGCCCGCGTGGTCGTGACCGCCCACCTGGGCCGCCCCGACGGCGCGCCCGACCCGGCGTACTCCCTGGCGCCCGGTGGCCGCCCGGCTGGGCGAGCTGCTCGGCCGCCCGGTCGCGTTCGCCACCGACACCGTCGGGCGAGAGCGCCGCCGAGACGGTGGCTGCCCTCGCCGACGGCGACGTCGCCGTACTCGAGAACGTCCGCTTCAACGAGGGCGAGACCAGCAAGGACGACGACGTCCGCGCGTCGTTCGCCGGGCAGCTCGCCCAGCTGGCCGACGCCTTCGTCTCCGACGGGTTCGGGGTCGTGCACCGCAAGCAGGCGAGCGTCTACGACGTCGCGCTGCGGCTGCCGTCGGCGATGGGTGGCCTGGTGGCGACCGAGATCGACGTGCTGCGTCGGCTCACCGTCGACCCCGAGCGGCCCTACGTCGTCGTGCTCGGCGGCTCGAAGGTCTCCGACAAGCTCGGCGTCATCGACAACCTGCTCGAGAAGGCCGACAAGCTGCTGATCGGTGGCGGCATGGTCTTCACCTTCCTCAAGGCCCAGGGCCACGAGGTGGGCAAGAGCCTGCTCGAGGAGGACCAGCTCGAGACCTGCCGTCGCTACCTCACCGAGGCCGCCGAGCGCGGCGTCGAGATCGTGCTGCCCACCGACATCGTGGTCGACACGACGTTCCCGTCCGGTGACGTCGAGCCGCAGCCCCGCGTCGTGGCCGCTGACGCCATCCCGGCCGACGCGCTCGGGCTCGACATCGGGCCCGGAGTCCGCCGCGGCGTTCGCGGCGGCGCTGGCCGACGCGAAGACCGTGTTCTGGAACGGTCCGATGGGCGTGTTCGAGGTCGACGCCTTCGCCGGCGGCACCCGTGCCGTCGCCGAGGCGCTGACGAAGATCGACGGCCTCTCGGTCGTCGGTGGCGGCGACTCGGCTGCCGCCGTTCGCCAGCTCGGCTTCGACGAGGCCGCCTTCGGCCACATCTCCACCGGCGGTGGCGCGTCGCTGGAATACCTCGAGGGCAAGGAACTGCCCGGGATCGCTGTCCTCGAAAGGGACTGACTGACATGGCTCGCACCCCGCTGATGGCTGGCAACTGGAAGATGAACCTCAACCACCAGGAAGCGGTGGTGCTGGTCCAGAAGCTCGCGTGGACGCTGTCGGACAAGCGCCACGACTACGGCAAGGTCGAGGTGGTCGTCGTGCCGCCGTTCACCGACCTCCGCTCCGTGCAGACGATGGTCGACGGCGACCGGCTCTCGATCAAGTACGGCGCCCAGGACGTCTCCACCGCACGACAACGGCGCCTACACCGGCGAGATCTCGGCGGCGATGCTGGCCAAGCTCGGTTGCTCCTACGTCGTGGTCGGGCACTCCGAGCGCCGGAGTATCCACGCCGAGACCGACGAGGTCGTCAACGCCAAGGCGCACAAGGCGCTCGCGGCCGGGATGACGCCGATCGTGTGCGTCGGCGAGGGCCTCGACATCCGGCAGGCCGGCGACCAGGTCGCCTACACGCTGGCGCAGGTCGACGGCTCGCTCGCGGGCTTCACGCGCCGAGCAGGTCGCCGGCCTGGTCATCGCCTACGAGCCCGTGTGGGCCATCGGCACCGGCGAGGTCGCCACCCCCGACGACGCGCAGGAGGTCTGCTCGGCGCATCCGGGAGCGCATCCGCGAGGTCCACGGCGATGCTGCCGCGGACGGCGTGCGCGATGCTCTACGGCGGCTCGGTGAAGGCAGCCAACGTCGCCGGGATCATGGAGAAGGCCGACGTGGACGGGTGTCTCGTCGGCGGCGCCAGCCTGCAGGTCGACGAGTTCGGCGGCATCTGCCGCTTCTACTAGATGCCCAACCTTTCCGGGTCCGCGCGTGAGGCGCCCGACACCCCGGAGCCGTGACGTAGGCTTCCGCTCGTGATTCTGCTCTTCACCATCCTGCTCGTTGCTACGAGCGCCGTCATGATCCTGCTCGTCCTCCTGCACAAGGGACGCGGAGGTGGCCTCTCCGACATGTTCGGAGGTGGCGTCTCCAGCTCCCTGGGCGGGTCGTCGGTTGCCGAGCGCAACCTCGACCGCTTCACCATCGGGATGGGAGTCATCTGGTTCGCGTGCGTCATCGCGCTCGGACTGCTCCTGGCCTGACCGAGGGCAACTGAGTCACCCCCGAGAAGAGAGTCGTCGTGGCTGGTGGAGGAAACGCGATCCGGGGTAGTCGGGTCGGCGCGGGTCCGATGGGCGAGGCCGAGCGAGGCGAGGCCGCACCCCGGCAGACCGTCACCTACTTCTGTTCGCACGAGCACCGCTCGGTGGTGACGTTCGCCGTCGAGGCCACCGCCCCCGAGTCCTGGGACTGCCCCAAGTGTGGGCTGCCCGCCAGCCTGGACTGGGACAACCCGCCGCCGGCGCCGAAGATCGAGCCCTACAAGACGCACCTCGCCTACGTGAAGGAGCGTCGCTCCGAGACCGAGGCGGCCGACATCCTCGACGAGGCCATCCAGCCCTGCTGCGCTGCCGCCGCAAGTCCGGCGACATCATCTTCTGAGCTACCGGGCACGTACGTCCCCGCAGGTGCGCTGACCGGGCGCAAACGTCCGCGCCGGGTCTGACCGGGCCAGTCGCGCCAGCGCCTGTGGACGGACAGCGACGCCTCGGGAGCAGCGCGGCACGCGTGGAGCCATGCACGTCACGCTGCATTGGTCCGAGCGTCGCGCTGCTCGGCCCGGACGCACCGCTGCCGATCGATCGCCCGTTCACGCGGCGACGCGTCGAGCCGGGAGTCGTCGGCATCGACTCTGGCGCAGCTGGTGCGACGCGGGCTCCTGCGTCCGCGTGCTGCACGGCGTTTCGTCGCGACCCAGGTCCCGGACTCGCTGCGGCTGCGCGTGCCGCACTCAAGCTCGTGGTGCCCGATCACGCCGTCGTCGTCGACCGCACGCGCCTGCTGGCTGCACGGCGTCGATGCGCTGCCCGCGCCGCGGCGATCTACGAGATGCCCCGTCTGGAGGTGTCTCCGCACGGCCGAGAGCCGCATGCGCAGGCGACGGCGTCGCCAGCGGCATCCGCGATCTCGCGTCCCGGCGACATCGAGGTCGATCGATGGCCTGCGGGTGACCACGAACCTGCGGACCGCCTGCGACGTCGGGCGGCAGGCTGTGGCGATACGACGCCATCGGTGCGCTCGACGGGCTGTTCCGGGTCGGAGTCGATCACGGCGAGCTGCTGGCCGAGCGTCGACCGGTTCAAGGGCTATCGAGGCGTCCGACAGCTGCGGGAGCTGGCGCCGATCGCGGATCCGAGGTGCTGAGTCGCCGCCGGAGAGCGCGCTGCGCCTGCACTGGCACGAGGCGGAGCTCCCGACGCCCGAAGCCGCAGATCTGGGTGCACGAGGACGACGGGCGCCCGGACGTTCCGGATCGACCTCGGACACCGAGGAGACGCGCTACGGCGCCGAGTACTTCGGCGCGGAGTTCCACGGCGACGACAGATCGCGAGCGCGACGAGCAGCGCCTTGCCTGGCTGCGAGTCAACGAGGCAGTGGACGATGGACGTGTTCGACAAGGAGCATGTCTACGGCTCGGACCTGATCCGCCACCCCGATGCTGCGTCAGGGGTTCGACCGCGCTCGCGTCGCACTTGCGCCTGCAGCTCACGCCGACGTACATCGATCTGTCGGCGCTGACCGGGAGCGATGCGCCCGGTCGGCGGCTGACGGGGAGGAACTTTGCGCCCGGTCAGGAGGTCGGAGGCGACGGCCTCGTCGAGCCAGAAGATCGTCTCCTCGGTGCCGCACGACCCCGCGCGCGGGGCATCGATCGCCTCGGGCGATCCTGCGTCGCGCTCACGACGTGGCGGCGGCGACGGCAGCGGCCTTCTCGGCACCGCTGACCAGGAACCAGACCGCCTTCGCGCGATCCATGGCCTCGAACGTGAGGCTGACGCGCACGGGAGGCGGCTTCGGCGAGTCGTGGACGGTGACGACGATCGTGTCGGTGATCTCGACCGCCGGGTGTCCGGGGAAGAGGGAGGCGATGTGGCCGTCGGGGCCGACGCCGAGCATCAGGACCTCGAAGAAACCGGCGCCCTGGCTCGCGCATCGTGTCGGGTACGCCGCAGCGGACTCCTCGACGGACAGCCCGGCGTCGCTCGCCGGCACCTCGTGGACGTTGGCCTCGTCGACGCCGACCTGGTCGAGGAAGGCGGCTGCGGGCCTGGCGCGCGTTGCGATCGTCGGACCGTGGGCAGCCAGCGCTCGTCGCCCCACCAGATCACCACGTTCGACCAGTCGACCGAGGAGTCCTGGGCGCGCCGCGCGACCTCGCGGTGGATCGCGTCGGCGATGCTGCCGCCGGTGAGCCCGATCTGCGGGACCTCGCCGCGGGCCTGCGCCTTCTCGAGCCGTTCGAGCAGTCGCGAGGCGACGTCGCCGGCGAGCGTCGACGCGTCCTCGTACGACGACCGATCTCGGCTCGGTCACGCGGCTCCTTGCTGGAGCGCGACGAGTCGGCGCGCGGTCCGGGCGTAGACGTCGTCCTCGTCGAGTCGGCGCAGCTCCTCGGCCAGCAGGGCCGGCACCTCGCGTCGCTTGAGCGCGACCGGGCGATCGGGCCGGTTGGGCGAGGTGAACGTCGCCAGCCGGCCGTCGGCGCGCGAGATCGTGATCGGGCCCTCCTTGGTGTCCATGGTCACCTCGGTGATGCCGGGCCCGCCGAGTTGCGCGCGCTTGACCTCGACCTTGAGCCGGTCGGCACAGCCAGGCGACGAGGAGGTCGGCGCTCGGGCTGATCCGCTCGGCGGTGACGGACGCGCCGGTCACCTTGAGCGGGTGCTGGTCGAGCGCGGCGGCCAGCAGGGCGCGCCACGGGCGTGAGCCGGGTCCAGCTCAGGTCGGTGTTGCCGGGGGCGTAGGCCCGGCACTGCGTGAGCATCGCCGTCGACTTGCCGCGGGTGACGCCGGCCGAGTCGGTGATCCGTCGCTTGGCCAGGGTCCCGAGCGGGTCCGTCGCCGGGTCGGCCGGGGGCGGTGGTCGGCCACCAGATGGCGACGGGGGAGTCGGGGAGCAGGAGCGGCAGCACGACGGACTCGGCGTGCTTGACGACCTCACCCTTGAGCCGGATGAGCGCGATCTCGCCGCCCCACCCGTCGCCGCTGCCGACCTGGGCGTTGACCTGCGCCGTGCCCCGGGCGTCGCCGAGGATCACGCCGAGCACGCGCGAGGGGTGCTCGCGCGAGGCGCGCTGGGCGGCCTTCATCGCCTCGACGGCGTCCTCGTCGGGGGTGACGATGATCAGCGTCATCACCATGCCCATGGCCGGGCTGCCGGCGCGGGTGCGGGAGCGGACGAACTCCGCGGCGACGATGGTGTCGTGAGCTCGACATCTCGGTGCCTCGGATCGGAGCTCGACGTCATCAGGGCCTCCTCCAGACGCGACCGTCGCGGGCCAGCATGGTGTCGGCGGACGCCGGACCCCACGTGCCGGAGTCGTAGGCCTCCGGCTTGCCCTTGCGTCGCCCAGTGGTCGATGACCGGGTCGAGGATCTTCCAGGACAGCTCGACCTCCTCGTGCTGCGGGAACAGCGGCGGGTCGCCGAGCAGCACGTCGAGGATGAGGCGCTCGTAGGCCTCCGCACTGGCCTCGGTGAACGAGCCGCCGTACGCGAAGTCCATGTTGACGTCGCGGATCTCCATCGCGGTGCCCGGCACCTTGGAGCCGAACCGCATGCGTCATGCCCTCGTCGGGCTGCACCCGGATGACGAGGGCGTTCTGGCGTGAGCTCCTCGGTGGCGGTGGTCGGTGAACGGCAGGTGCGGCGCCCGCTTGAAGACGATCGCGACCTCGGTGACGCGGCGCCCGAGCCGCTTGCCGGTGCGGAGGTAGAACGGCACCCCGGCCCAGCGGCGGGTCTCGACGTGGACGGTGATCGCGGCGAACGTCTCGGTGCCGGAGGTCTTCTTGATCCCCTCCTCCTCGAGGAAGCCGATCACCTTCTCGCCGCCCTGCCCAGCCGGGGGAGTACTGCCCGCGCGCGGTGGTCATGTCGAGCCGCTTGGGGAGCAGCGCGGAGGCGAGCACCTTCTGCTTCTCGATCCGCAGGCTCTCGGCGTCGAAGGCGATCGGCTCCTCCATCGCGACCAGCGCCATCAGCTGGAGGAGGTGGTTCTGGATGACGTCGCGGGCGGCGCCGATGCCGTCGTAGTAGCCCGCGCGCCCGCCGATGCCGATGTCCTCGGCCATGGTGATCTGCACGTGGTCGACGTAGTTGGAGTTCCAGATCGGCTCGAACATGTTGTTGGCGAACCGCATCGCCAGGATGTTCTGGACCGTCTCCTTGCCGAGGTAGTGGTCGATGCGGAAGATCGACTCCGGCGTCGAAGACGCCGGCCAGCACGTCGTTCAGCTCGCGCGCCGACTCGAGGTCGTGGCCGAACGGCTTCTCGACCACCACCCGGCGCCACTGGTCGGCGCGACCGTCGGCGAGGCCGTGCTCCTTGAGCTGGCCGACCACGGTGCCGAAGAACGACGGCGGGATCGCGAGGTAGAAGGCCATGTTGCCGCCGGTGCCGCGCAGCTGGTCGAGCTCCTCGACCGTGCGGCGCAGCTGGTCGAAGGCGACGTCGTCGTCGAAGTTGCCGGGCACGAAGCGGAAGCCCTCGGAGAGCTGCTTCCACACCTCCTCGCGGAACGGCGTACGGGCGTGCTCCTTGACCGCGTCGTGGACGATCTGCGCGAAGTCCTGGTCGGCCCAGTCGCGTCGGGCGAAGCCGACCAGGCTGAAGCCCGGCGGCAGCAGGCCGCGGTTGGCCAGGTCGTAGATCGCCGGCATCACCTTCTTGCGCGACAGGTCGCCGGTGACGCCGAAGAGCACGAGGCCGCACGGCCCCGCGATGCGCGGCAGCCGGCGGTCCTGCGGGTCGCGCAGCGGGTTGGTGTCAGCCATCAGCGTCGCCGCTCCCGGTAGTAGCTGATCAGCGACTGGGTCGACGCGTCCTGCCCGTCGAGCACGGCGACGTCCCCGCCGACGGCCGGGGCGCAGCTGCTGGGCCAGCTGCTTGCCGAGCTCGACGCCCCACTGGTCGAAGCTGTCGATGCCCCACACCACGCCCTGGACGAACGTGAGGTGCTCGTAGAGCGCGATCAGCTGGCCGAGCACGCCGGGCGTGAGGTCCGGCGCCATGATCGAGGTCGTCGGCCGGTTGCCCTCGAAGATCCGGGCGGAGACGACCTCCTCGGCCACGCCCTCGGCGCGCACCTCGTCGGCGGTCCTGCCGAAGGCCAGCGCCTTGGTCTGCGCGAAGAAGTTGGCCAGCAGCAGCTCGTGGACGTCGACGTCCTGCCCGTCGACTCGTCCGTCAGCGCGTACGCCGGGTTGGCGAACGCGATGAAGTCGGCCGGGACGAGCTGGGTGCCCTGGTGGATCAGCTGGTAGAACGCGTGCTGCCCGTTGGTGCCGGGCTCGCCCCAGAACACCTCGCCCGTCTCGTAGGTCACCGCGGCTCCCGTCCGAGCGCACGCCCTTGCCGTTGGACTCCATCGTGAGCTGCTGGAGGTAGGCCGGGAAGCGGTGCAGCAGCTGCGCATAGGGGAGTACGGCGTGCGTGTCGGCACCGAGGAAGTTGGTGTACCAGACGTTGATCAGCCCCATCAGGAGCGGGCACGTTGGCGTGGGGCTGCGGCGGTGCGGAAGTGCTCGTCCATCGCGTGGAACCCGGCCAGGAGCTCCTCGAACCGCTCCCGCCCGATCGCGATGACCAGCGAGGTGCCGATCGCGGAGTCGAGGGAGTAGCGACCGCCGACCCAGTCCCAGAACCCGAAGGCGTTGGCGGGGTCGATGCCGAACTCGGCGACCTTGTCGAGGGCGGTGGAGACCGCGACGAAGTGCTGGGCGACCGCGCTCGGTGGCGTCGATGCCGTCCGGGAGCCGGTCGAGCAGCCACGCCCGGCACAGCCGCGCGTTGGTGAGCGTCTCCAGCGTGCCGAAGGTCTTGCTCGACACGATGAAGAGCGTGGTCTCCGGGTCGAGGCCCGGACAGCTTCTGCGCGGCGTCGGTCGGGTCGATGTTGCTGATGAAGCGGCACGTCAACCCGTCCTGGCGGTACGGCGCCAGCGCCTCGTAGGCCATGACCGGGCCGAGGTCGGACCCACCGATGCCGATGTTGACCACCGTCTCGATCCGTCGACCGGTCACGCCCGTCCACTCACCGGACCGCACCCGCTCGGCGAAGGCGTAGACCCGCGTCCAGGACCTCGTGGACGTCGGCCACGACGTCCTGGCCGTCGACCGTCAGCGACGCCGTCGGGCGGGAGACGCAGGGCGGTGTGCAGCACCGCCCGGTCCTCGGTGACGTTGATGTGCGTGCCCGTCGAACATCGCGTCGCGACGCTCAGCCAGACCCGACCTCGTCGGCCAGCGTCAGCAGCGTGGTCAGGATCCCGTCGTCCCACGAGGTTCTTCGACAGGTCGACGCGCAGGTCGGCGGCGTCGAGGGTGACGTGCTGCACC
Source organism: uncultured Actinomycetota bacterium (assembly GCA_963778975.1). Classification (GTDB taxonomy): domain Bacteria; phylum Actinomycetota; class Actinomycetes; order Propionibacteriales; family Nocardioidaceae; genus Nocardioides. The sequence goes on along the minus strand of CAVZWM010000019.1, from coordinate 77,775 downwards.
CAGTCGGGGTCCTCGGCCAGCGCCGCCCGGAGGTCGGGGCGTGTAGTCCTCGGCGATCGAGGACAACCGGGCCCACGCGGCCGTGGTCGTGGGATCCACGGGCGCGGCCGCGCCGGCCATCAGCCCTGGACCTCTGCGCGCTCCGCGGCACGCTCCTGCTTCACGTCGGCGAGCGCGGCGTCGAGCTGTCCGCGGACGGTGTCGAGGAGCTCGTGCCAGGAGTCGACGAACTTCTCCACGCCCTCCTTCTCCAGGGTGGCGATGACGTCGTCGTAGTAGATGCCGAGGCCCTCCATCGCCTTCATCACGTCGGCTGGCGTCGGAGTAGTGGCCGTGCACCTGGTCGCCGTCGATGTCGCCGTGGTCGGCGGCGGCCTCCATGGTCTTCTCGGGCATCGTGTTGACGGTGCCCTCCACGACGAGGTCGTCGACGTACATCGTGTCGCGGTAGTCGGGGTTCTTCACGCCGGTGGAGGCCCACAGCGGGCGCTGCAGGTGGGCGCCCTTCTCGGCGAGGCGGTTCCAGCGGTCGCCGCTGAAGAACGACTCGAAGGCCTGGAAGGCCAGGCGGGCGTTGGCGACGCCGACCCGACCGCGGACGGCGGTCACGTCCTCGTCGATGCCGTCGAGCCGCTTGTCGACCTCGGTGTCCACGCGGGACACGAAGAAGGACGCGACCGAGTGGATCGAGGCGAGGTCGTGCCCGTTGGCGGCGGCCTGCTCGAGCCCGGAGACGTAGGCCTCCATGACCTCGCGGTAGCGCGTCGAGCCCGAAGATCAGGGTCACGTTGACGCTGATCCCCTCGGCCAGCGCCGCCGTGATCGCGGGCATGCCCTCGGTGGTGGCGGGGATCTTGATCAGGCAGTTCGGCCGGTCGACCGCGGCCCACAGGTCCTTGGCCATGTGGATCGTGGCGCCGGTGTCGTGGGCGAGGTCGGGGGAGACCTCGATCGAGACCCGGCCGTCGTAGCCGCCGGAGCGACCGAACTCCTCGGTGAACAGGTCGCAGGCGTCCCGCACGTCGGTCGTGGTCAGCGCGAAGACGGTCTCCTCGACGAGGCTGTCGGTGACGTCGCCGTGGCCTGCCGCGAGCTCGCGCAGCTGGGCGTCGTAGCGCTCGCCGTCCGCCAGCGCCGCGGCGAAGATCGACGGGTTCGTGGTGACGCCGACGACGTGCTTCTCGGTGATGAGCTCGGCGAGGTTGCCGGTCTCGAGCCGCTCGCGGGACAGGTCGTCGAGCCAGATGGACACCCCGGCGTCGGCCAGGGCCTTGAGTCGGTCGGTCATGGTGAGGTCCTTCCAGTAGGGAGCGGTGCGGACGATCGGTGCGAGGAGGGCTCAGGCCCTGACCTCGGCGAGGCTGTCGCGCGCGGCCTGGGCCACAGCCTCCGCGGTGATGCCGAACTCGCTGTAGATGCGCTCGTAGTCGGCCGAGGCGCCGTAGTGCTCGATGGACACGATGCGGCCGTGGTCGCCGACGATCTCGCGCCAGCCCAGGGCGATGCCGGCCTCGACGGAGACGCGCGCCTTCACCAGCGGGGAGATGACCGTCTCGCGGTACGACGTCTCCTGCGCGTCGTACCACTCGCGGCACGGCATCGAGACGACGCGGGCGGCGATGCCGTCGGCGGCCAGCAGCTCGCGCGCCCGCACGGCGAGCTGCACCTCCGAGCCGGTGCCGACGAGGATGACGTCGGGGATGCCGTCGGTGTCGAGCAGGACGTAGCCGCCGCGGTGGACGTTGGAGGTGTCGGAGAATCCGTCGACGCCGCGCGGGTAGACCGGGACGTTCTGCCGGCTCAGGCACAGGCCGGCGGGACGGTCGTTGTTGTCGAGCACGGCCTTCCAGGCCGCCACCGTCTCGTTGGCGTCAGCAGGACGTACGACGTCGAGGCCGGGGATGGCGCGCAGGGCGGCGAGGTGCTCGATCGGCTGGTGGGTCGGGCCGTCCTCGCCGAGGCCGATCGAGTCGTGGGTCCAGACGTAGGTGACCGGCAGCTGCATCAGCGCGGCCAGGCGCACCGAGGGGCGCATGTAGTCGGAGAAGGTGAGGAAGGTGCCGCCGAAGACGCGGGTGCCGCCGTGGGAGGCGATGCCGTTCATGATCGCGCCCATGCCGTGCTCGCGGATGCCGAAGTGGAGCACCCGGCCGGCGAGCGGGTCGCCGGAGAACATCTTGGTGGAGCGGTCCTTGGGCAGGAACGACGGGACGCCCTCGATGGTGGTGTTGTTGGAGCCGGCCAGGTCGGCGGAGCCACCCCACAGCTCGGGGAGGCTGCGGTGCGACGGCGTTGATGGCCTTGCCCGAGGCGACGCGGGTGGCGACGCCCTTCTCGTCGGCCTCGAAGGTCGGCAGCGAGTCGGCCCAGCCGTCGGGCAGGGTGCGGGTCTGCATGCGGTCGAAGAGCGCGACGTCGGCCGACGGCTTCTTCGCCCAGTCGGTCGAACTCCTCGCTCCACGCCGCCTGCTCCGCCTTGCCGCGGGCGACGGCCGCGCGGGTGTGCTCGAGCACGTCGGCGGGGACCTCGAAGGTCTGCTCGGGGTCGAAGCCGATGATCTTCTTGGTGGCCGCGACCTCGTCCGGCGCCCAGCGCGGAGCCGTGGCTCTTGCCGGTGTTCTGGAGGGTCGGGGCGGGCCACGCGATGATCGTGCGCAGCACGATGAAGCTGGGGCGGTCGGTGACCGCGCGGGCCTTGCGGATCGCGGCGTAGAGCGCCGGGACGTCCTCGGCGTAGGTCGTCTCGTCGTGGGTCCAGTCGACGGTCTGGACGTGCCAGCCGTAGGCCTCGTAGCGCGCGGCGACGTCCTCGGACAACGCGATGTCGGTGTCGTCCTCGATCGAGATCCGGTTGGCGTCGTAGATCAGGGTGAGGTTGCCGAGGCGCTGGACGCCGGCGAGGGCGGAGGCCTCGGCGCTCACGCCCTCCTCGATGTCACCGTCGCTGCACATGGCGTAGATCTGGTGGTCGAAGAGCGACTCGCCCTCGGCGACGTTGGGGTCGAGCAGGCCGTGCTCGCGGCGAGCGGCCATCGCCATGCCCACCGCGTTGCCGATGCCCTGGCCCAGCGGACCGGTGGTGGTCTCGACGCCGGAGGTGTGGCCGTACTCCGGGTGGCCGGGGGTCTTCGAGCCCCAGGTCCGCAGCGCCTTGAGGTCGTCGAGCTCGAGGCCCCAGCCGCCGAGGAAGAGCTGGACGTAGAGGGTGAGGCTGGAGTGGCCGCACGACAGCACGAAGCGGTCGCGGCCGGGCCAGTGCGGATCGGCGGGGTTGTGCCGCATGACCTTCTGGAACAGCAGGTACGCCGCCGGGGCCAGGCTCATGGCCGTGCCGGGGTGGCCGTTGCCGACCTTCTGCACCGCGTCCATCGCCAGCACGCGGGCCGTGTCGACGGCCCGTCGGTCGAGGTCGGTCCAGTCGAGCTTGGCAGGCAGCTCGGAGTTGGTGGCAGTCACGGGTTTCCTCTCGGGGACACGAAGGCAGGACGCGCGTCCGAGCCTACTCATGGCGGGGGATAGACTCGACCCCGCTCCAGTTCCCATTCTCCGAGGTTCCATACTGTGTCCCACGCTGGCTCGTCAGCCTCCGCGGCCGAGCCGTCGGCGCCTCACGGGGACGCGGAGCAAGCGGCCGGGACGCCCTCGTTCAAGGACGTCGTCGCCGCCTATGTCGGGCTGACGAAGCCGCGCGTCATCGAGCTGCTGCTCCTGACGACCGTGCCCGTCATGTTCTTCGCCCAGCGCGGCGTCCCGCCGCTCGGGCTCGTGGTGGCGACGGTGATCGGTGGAGCGCTCTCGGCCGGGTCCGCGTCGGCCTACAACTGCGTCTACGACCGCGACATCGACGAGCAGATGCGTCGTACGCGTCGACGAGCGCTGCCGCGGCACATCGTCTCGGCCACCTCGGCGCTCGTGTTCGCCACGGTCCTCGCGGTGCTCTCCACCGTGATCCTCGGCGTGTGGGTCAACTGGCTCTCGGCCGGGTTGTCGGTGCTGGCCAACGCGTTCTACGTGTTCGTCTACACGATGGTGCTCAAGCGCCGCACCACCCAGAACATCGTGTGGGGCGGCCTCGCCGGCTGCTTCCCGGCGCTGATCGGCTGGACCGCCGTCACCGGCGAGCTGGCGTGGACCCCGGTGATCCTCTTCCTCGTCGTCTTCTTCTGGACGCCGCCGCACACCTGGGCCCTGGCCCTGCGCTACCGCGAGGACTACGCCGGGGTCGACGTGCCGATGCTCCCGGTGGTCAAGCCCGCCGCCGAGGTCGGTCGCCAGATCGTGCTCTACAGCTGGGTCATGGTGGCGGTCGTCCCTGCTGCTCTGGCCGGTCGCCGACACCAGCCTGTTCTACCCGGTGGCCGCCGCCGTGCTCGGCGCGGTCTTCCTCGTCGAGGCCCACCGGATGTGGGCGCGCGCCAAGGCCTCCGACGTGCTCAGCGAGATCAACCCGATGCGGTTGTTCCACGCATCCAACCTCTACCTGTCGCTGCTCTTCGTGGCGGTCGCCCTGGATCCGCTGCTGCGCTGAGGCATATCACGATGTCCTGACGGCTTCTTGATCCAATCTGCGGTGTTCCTCCGGTGCCCGAGTCCGTCGCGTGGGTAATGGTCTTGACAGGGGTCGCATGCCGCGACCTCAGGACAGTCATGGGGAGACTTCGATGCATCACACACAGGGGCTGGTCGCGCACACGCGCGGAATCGCCCGCTACACCCGCACGCTGGCCAGGGCTGCCGCCCTGGTCATGGCGGTCTCGTTCGCCGTGGTGGGGATCGCGGCACCGTCGAGCGCCCACCACAACACGATCACCGGCTCCGTCGACGTGCGCGACCGGGCGGCGGCTGGGCCGTGACCTGGACGGTCGCCAACAGCGAGACGCGTAACCGAGACGATCACCGCGTCCAACCGCTCCGTGGTCCCCGTCGGCACCGTCCTGACGTCTCGCCAGACGCGCACGTTCACCGAGACCGTCACCACCAAGCCGACGTCAGACGTCGCCTTGACCCTCAAGCGGCCGGTGGGACAACGGCAACCGTCACGCCACCAACTCCGGCACGATCGCCGGCGGTGACCTTCACCGACAACTGCGTCGTGACGACGACGCCCTTCCAGGTCACGACCGTGCCGGTCATCGACGCCTGCGGGCCGGGCAACGCCCGCTACGGTCAGGTCCCGACGGGACCGTGGACGGTGACGTCCAACCCCGACGGAAGCCTCACCGTGACCGCCGCCCCGGGGCACCAGTTCCCCAACGGGCAGACCGTCATCACCTTCCCCGCGCCGGTCGACAGCAACCAGCCCTGCCCGGTGGTGGTGACCCCGCCCGTGGACCCCGCCCGTCGTGACCCCGCCCGGCGGTGACCCCGCCCGTCGTCAGCCCGCCGGAGGTGCTGCCGGCTCAGGTGCGCGTGGTCAAGGCCGACGCCAAGCACATCGACAAGTGCGGTCGCGCCAGTGACCTGTTCAAGGTCGCCAAGCGCTCGGGCGTCGTCTACACGAGCCGACGGCAAGGTGCTGCGCCAAGGTGTCTGGCTGAGGGCGTCGGACCGGCTCGGTCACCATCCGTGCCCAGGCCGCGGACGCGACGGTCGCAGCTGCAGGGCAAGCAGGTCTGGAAGATCAGCTTCACGAGCAAGGCGTGCGCGCAGGCGCCGGAGATCGCGCCGAACACCGGTTCGTGATGCGGCGCGGAGCGCTCCTGCTCGTGTGGGTGTGCTTCGCGTCCGTGGCCGGTCAGGGTGCGGCCCACGCCGCCCCCGACCGGCTCCGGATCGCGCGCACCGGCACCGACGCGGCGATCATCAAGGTGCCCGCGCGCAACGACACGCTGGCCGTGGGCTCCCAGCTCCGCGGCGCGGTCTACACCTGGTCCCGGGGCGATCCGCCCTGCGACCCGACCGGCAGCACCGTGTACGCCGGCCACGCCTGGCGTGCCGGCAACGGTGTCGCCGACCGGTGGGGTCAGCTGCGCCGCGGCGACGTGATCAAGGTCGCCGGCTGCAGGTTCGAGGTGACCCGTCGCGAGTTCTGGCCGGCGAAGCGCCGGATGGGCTGCCCTCTACTCCGTGTCGGGGCCGGCGCGGATCGTCCTGGTCGGCTGCAAGGCGGACGACTACTCCAGGCGCACCGTCGTGTTCGCCCGCAAGGTCGGACGCTAGAGCCGGGTCGCGGCCTCGGCCTGCTCCTGTCCGTCCGCGCGTGCCTCGTAGGCTGGCGCTCGTGCGGCAGGACCGCCAGGGCGATCCTGGCGAGGCCCGCGGCAAGGAGGGCGGCCCCGAGCATGTGCAGGGCGACCAGCGCGACCGGCAGGTCGAGCCAGTACTGGACCCATCCGAGCACGCCCTGCAGCACCTCGATGAGCAGCACCAGCGCGGTGACGGTCGCCAGCCATCGGTGCCCGCCGCGCAGCGCGACGACCAGCGAGCGCGACGGTCAGCGCCACGAGGACGTAGACGGAGATCGCGTGCAGCGTGCGACATGGTGGACGGGTCGAGGCCGTTGCGGGGCGACTCGGTGTCACCCGCGTGCGGTCCGGCGCCGGTGACGACGGTCCCGAGGTAGAGCACGACCCAGCCTGACGCGAGAGTCGCCCAGGCGAGCACGCGCGGCACGATGGGCGCGGCATCGCGCTGGGGACTGCGCAGCTCGTCGACCGAGCGCCACGCAGACCATGATCATCGCCATCGACAGCAGGAAGTGCCCGGCGACGATCCACGGGTTGAGGTCGGTCAGCACGGTGATGCCGCCGATGACCGCCTGCAGCGGGATCCCGAGTCGCCACCAGCGAGGGCGAGCCGCGTCGCGCGGCGGTGCCTCGCGCCGAGTGCGGCGAGGAAGCACAGGACCGCCACGGCGGCCAGCACGAAGGTGAGCAGTCGGTTGCCGAACTCGATGGCGCCGTGGAGACCGAGCTCGCCGTGGGCGACGTACGACGCGTCGGTGCAGCGGGGCCACGTCGGGCAGCCGAGTCCCGAGCCGGTCAGGCGCACGGCCGCACCGGTGACCACGATGCCGATGTTGGCCACCAGGTTGGCCACCGCCAGCGGCCAGAGCTTGCGCGACAGGGCCTGCGAGAACTGAGTCCATCACTCCCACTTGAAGGTCCGGGCGGTCAGGAAGGTGCCGAGGCACGGCCCAGGCGGCGAGCACGACGAGGGCACGGACGTCGACCTCGGCGTCGATGAAGGCCGCCCGCATCGCGTCGCCCAGGGCCGCCGACGGCAGCCACTGGACGACCGCGGACAGCGAGCCGTAGGACGAGGTCGGCAGCACGACGGCGCCGCCGGCCATGAGGAGGAGGTAGACGAGGTTGGCGAGGGCCAGGGTCGCCTCCGCCCGCAGCACACCGGCCACGAAGAGCCCGAGGGCGGCGAACGCAGCGGTGCCGAGCGCGACGTGAGCGCGAGCGCCAGGACGGTCCGCGGCGGGTCGGCCAGCGAGGGCTCCCAACCGAGGGCGAGCCCGACGACCACCGAGCACCACGAGCTGGAGTGCGACGACGTTGAGCAGGGCCAGCACCTTGCCGAGCAGCAGGCCGTGGCGGGGCAGCGGTGAGGAGCCCAGCAGCTTGATCACGCCGTACCTGCGCTCGAAGCCGGTGGAGATCGCGACGGACGTGAAGGCCGTGGACATCACGGCGAGCGCCAGCACCCCGGGCGTGAGGACGTCGACCGGACGGTGGCCACCCAGGTCGATGCCGATGCGATCGGCGCCCGCGACTCCGCCGACCAGCAGGATCACCGGGATGACGATGGCCAGCAGCAGCTGCTCGCCGTTGCGCAGCATCAGCCGCGCCTCCATCCGCGACTGGGCGAGGACCATCCGGGGCAGGGGAGCGCCGCCCGGGGCGGGTGCGAAGCCGCTCATGGCGCCAGCTCGTGCCCGGTGAGCTCGAGGAAGACGTCCTCGAGGTTGCGCTGACCCAGGTTGAGGCTCTGGGGGAGCACGTCGTGCGCCTCGCACCAGCGCGACACCCGGCCCAGCGTCGTCGAGTCGGCCGGGCCGTGGATGAGCATGCTGACCTCGTCGAGCTGGCGGACCTCGGCGTCCGGGCCGAGGTCGGCGCGCAGGGACTCGGGCGCGCCCTCGGGGAAGGGTCGGTTGACCACCAGGCGGATCGTCGCGACCCGACCGTGCCGGGTGAGCTCGCCCGGCGTCCCGCTCGCGACGAGACGGCCCCGGTCGATGATGTGGATCTGGTCCGCGAGCCGCTCGGCCTCGTCCATGTGGTGGGTCGTGAGCACGACCGTCACCCCGTCGCCGCGGATCTCCTCGAGCAGCTCCCACGTCGTACGCCGTGCCTGGGGGTCCATGCCCGCGGTGGGTTCGTCGACGAAGACGAGCTCGGGGCGGCCGACGAGGGCGATCGCCAGGCCGAGCCGCTGCTGCTGGCCGCCGGAGAGCCGGCGGTAGGGCGTACGGCCGCAGTCGCCCAGACCGAGCCGATCGCTGAGCATCGCGGTGTCGAGCGGGCGGGCGTGCAGCGAAGCCATGTGGTCGAGCATCTCCATGGCCCGGACCCCGCTCCAGGCGCCGCCCGACTGGAGCATCACGCCGATGCGCGGCAGGAGGTCGGCCCGCTGGCGCTGCGGGTCGAGTCCGAGCACGCGCACGGTGCCGCCCTGCGGGCGGCGATATCCCTCGCAGGTCTCCAGGGTGGTGGTCTTGCCGGCTCCGTTCGGACCCAGCACGGCGGTGACCGATCCGCGCTCCACGACGAGGGACAGACCGTCGACCGCGACCTTGTCGCCGTAGGCCATCACCAGGCCGTCGATCTCGACGGCGGGGGAGGCTGATGGCACCTCCCCAGTCTAGGGAGCGGCTCGAGCGCCGCGTCGGCCACCCGGCGTCTGCGGGCATCGCCCGTCGGCGCGCTCGGGAAACGCTTCGACCACTGTCGGACCCTCCGGCTAGCGTTGTCTCCATGTCATCCTCACTCGCCATCGAGGCCGAGGGCCTCGTCAAGCACTTCGGCGACACTGTCGCGGTCGACGGTGTCTCGTTCGTCGGTTCCCGAGGGGTCAGTGCTGGGACTGCTCGGCCCCAACGGCGCGGGCAAGACCACGGTCGTCCGGATGATGACGACGCTCACCCGCCCCACCGCCGGCACCGGCCGGGTGGCCGGTCACGACATCATCGACGAGGCCGCGGCGGTGCGCCGGAGCATGGGCCTGACCGGCCAGGCCGCGACCGTCGACGAGCTCCTGACCGGGCGGGAGAACCTCCGCCTGATCGGCCAGCTCTACGGCCTCGACGCGTCCTACATCAAGCGGGCCAGCGACGACCTGCTCGACCGCTTCTCGCTCAGCGACGCGGGGGACCGGACCGCCAAGACCTACTCCGGCGGCATGCGCCGTCGTCTCGACCTCGCGGTGAGCCTCATCGCGACGCCGCCCGTGCTCTTCCTCGACGAGCCGACCACCGGGCTCGACCCGCGCTCGCGCGTGGAGCTGTGGGAGGTGCTGCGCGAGCTGGTCAAGCGACGGCACGACCCTGCTGCTCACGACCCAATACCTCGAGGAGGCCGACCAGCTGGCCGACAACATCGTGGTCATCGACCGGGGCACGGTGATCGCCGAGGGCACTCCAGCTCGAGCTGAAGGACCAGTCGGGGGCCGCGGCCCTGGTCGTGACGGTGTCGCACGCCGACGACATCGAGGCGGCGCGCGCGCTGTTGATCCCTCACGTGCGCGAGGTCCACGTCGACCGCCGGGGCTCGCCGGCTGACCGCCCCCGCCGAGGGGCTCGGCCACATGACGCGGGTGGCCGGCCTCTTCGACGAGAGCGGCATCGTGCTGGACGACATCGGGCTGCAGCGGCCGAGCCTCGACGACGTGTTCCTGCACCTGACCGGCCACCGGGCCGAAGTCTCCGCCGACGACGAGGCCGAGCAGACCGAGGAGATCTCACGATGACGACGCTCGAGCGCCCCCAGATCCACCAGACCGGGCTCCTGCAGCAGTCCGTGTCGATCGCCCGGCGCAACTTCATCCACATCAAGCGGATGCCCGAGATGCTGCTCGACGTGACCATCCAGCCGGTCATGTTCGTGCTGCTCTTCGCCTTCGTCTTCGGCTCCTCCATCGACGTCGACACGCCGGCCGGCTACCGCGCCTGGCTGCTCCCCGGGATCATGGCGCAGACCGTGGCCTTCGCCTCCTTCATCGTCGCGGTGGGCCTCACCGCCGACCTGGAGAAGGGCATCGTCGACCGGATGCGGTCGCTGCCGATCAACCCGGCCGCGGTGCTGGTGGGTCGCAGCATCTCCAGCCTGGCCCACTCCTCGATCGGCCTCGTGGTCATGTCCCTCACCGGCCTGGTCATCGGCTGGCGGATCCACACCAGCGTGCCCGAGGCGGTCCTGGGCTACCTGCTGCTCCTCGGCTGGGGCTTCGCGATGATCTGGGTGGGGATCTGGGTCGGCTCGGCGATGCGCTCGGTCGAGGCGGTCAACGGGGTGATGTTCGCCACCATGTTCCCGATCACGTTCCTGGCCAACACCTTCGCCCCGACCGACCAGATGCCGACGGTGCTGCGCTTCATCGCCGAGTGGAACCCGATCTCGTCGCTGACCCAGGCCGTCCGCGTGCTCTGGGGCAACGACCAGCCGCTGGCGCCCGGGGCAGCCTTCCCCATGCACCACCCGATCCCGTTCACGATCGGCTGGATCATCCTGATCACGGCCGTGGTCGCGCCGCTGGCGATCCGCACCTTCCGGTCGCGCACCGCCGACTGACCCCCGGGACGGGCTCACTTAGGGGACCCTTGCTTGAAGCAGTGCCAGCATTAACGTCACACTGTCGTTGTGGAATTCATCAGGACGGCCGCACCCCCGGAGGGGGACGCTCCCACGCGTGAGCGTGTGGCGCTCGCCATCCTGGAGAACGGTCCCTCCACGGCCGCCGACCTGGCCCGCCGGGTCGACCTCACGCCCGCCGCCGTACGCCGCCACCTCGACCACCTCGTGGTCGAGAGGCCTGGTCGAGGCACGCGAGCAGAAGGTCTACGGCAGCCGCGGTCGCGGCCGGCCGGCCAAGGTCTTCGCGCTCACCGAGTCCGGTCGCGACAGCTTCGACCAGCAGTACGACGACCTCGCCGTGCAGGCGCTGCGCTTCCTGGCCGAGACCCAGGGCGACGACGCCGTCATGGAGTTCGCCCGCCGCCGGGTCGCCTTCGTCGAGCGTGACTACGCCACCGTGATGAGCGCCGAGCCCGGGCCTGAGCCCGGCCGAGGCGCTGGCCCGGGTCTTCAGCCAGCAGGGCTACGCCGCCTCGGTGCGCGCAGCTCCCCGTCGTGGGAGCCAGCTCTGCCAGCAGCACTGCCCGGTCTCGCACGTCGCCCACGAGTTCCCGCAGCTCTGCGAGGCCGAGACCGAAGCCATCGGTCGCGTCCTCGGCACCCACGTCCAACGGCTCGCGACGATCGCCCACGGCGACGGCGTCTGCACCACCTGCATCCCCGACGTCGATCACGTCGTCATCCACCCAGAAGGAGAAGGCATGACCTCCATCGAAGAACTGAACCCCGAGCTCCAGGGCATCGGCCGCTACGAGTTCGGCTGGTCCGACAAGAACGATGTCGGTGCCGACGCGAAGCGCGGTCTCAGCGAGGACGTCGTCCGCAACATCTCCGCGCTCAAGTCGGAGCCGCAGTGGATGCTCGACCTGCGCCTGAAGGGCCTCAAGCTCTTCCACCGCAAGCCGATGCCGACCTGGGGCTCGGACCTGTCGACGATCGACTTCGACAACATCAAGTACTTCGTCCGCTCCAGCGAGAAGCAGGCGACCTCGTGGGACGACCTGCCCGAGGACATCAAGAACACCTACGACAAGCTCGGCATCCCCGAGGCGGAGAAGCAGCGCCTCGTGTCGGGTGTGGCGGCGCAGTACGAGTCCGAGGTCGTCTACCACTCGATCCGCGAGGACCTCGAGGCCCAGGGCGTGCTCTTCCTGGACACCGACACCGCGCTCCGGGAGCAGCCGGAGCTCTTCCAGGAGTACTTCGGCACCGTGATCCCCGTCGGCGACAACAAGTTCGCCGCGCTCAACACCTCGGTGTGGTCGGGTGGCTCGTTCATCTACGTGCCGAAGGGTGTGCACGTCGACATCCCGCTGCAGGCCTACTTCCGGATCAACACCGAGAACATGGGCCAGTTCGAGCGGACGCTGATCATCGTCGACGAGGACGCCTACGTGCACTACGTCGAGGGCTGCACCGCGCCGATCTACAGCTCCGACTCGCTGCACTCCGCGGTCGTCGAGATCATCGTCAAGAAGGGCGGCCGCTGCCGCTACACGACCATCCAGAACTGGTCGAACAACGTCTACAACCTCGTCACCAAGCGCGCCGACCTGCGAGGCCGGCGCGACCATGGAGTGGGTCGACGGCAACATCGGCTCCAAGGTGACGATGAAGTACCCCGCCATCTACCTGATGGGCGAGCACGCCAAGGGCGAGACGCTCTCGATCGCGTTCGCCGGCGAGGGCCAGCACCAGGACGCCGGCGCCAAGATGGTGCACGCTGCGCCGCACACCTCCTCGCTCGATCCTGAGCAAGTCGGTGGCGCGCGGCGGTGGCCGGACGTCCTACCGCGGCCTGATCCAGATCAACGAGGGCGCCCACGGCTCGAAGTCCAACGTGCTGTGCGACGCGCTGCTGGTCGACCAGATCTCGCGCTCGCGACACCTACCCCTACGTCGACATCCGCGAGGACGACGTGTCGATGGGCCACGAGGCCAGCGTCTCCAAGGTCTCCGACGACCAGCTCTTCTACCTCATGTCGCGCGGCATGGAGCAGGACGAGGCGATGGCGATGATCGTGCGCGGTTTCGTCGAGCCGATCGCCAAGGAGCTCCCGATGGAGTACGCCCTCGAGCTCAACCGCCTGATCGAGCTGCAGATGGAGGGCGCGGTCGGCTGATCGCCGTCCCGCCCACCCGCACACGTCCCGACGAAAGAGAAGTAGTGACTGTCATCGAATCCGTACGCTCCGCGCTCGAGCAGACCGCGCCCGCCAAGCCGCGTCGAGAGCCACCTCCACCCGGTCGGCTCGTTCGACGTCGCCGACCACCTCGTGCCCACCGGGCGCGAGGAGATCTGGCGCTTCACCCCGCTCAAGCGGCTCCGGGGCCTGCACGCCGACGCGCCGCTGCTCGGTCGCACGTCGAAGCTGACCTGGAACGACGCCCGAGGGTGTCGGACGTCAGCGTCGTCACCGGCGACGAGGCGCGCGCCCTGCGTGGCGTCAGCGGGCTCGGCGCCCAACACCCGCTTCGCGGCCCGGGTCCTGGCCGAGGTGCCCGCCGACCGTGCTCGTCGACGTCCCCGCCGACGCCGAGGTGCCCGAGCCGATCGTGATCGACCTGGTCAGGGCTGGACGTCGACGAGACCTCGGGTGGCCACCTGGCGCTCCGCTTCGGCGCCCACAGCCGGCCATCGTGGTCGCTCAACCACACCGGCAGCGCCGCCGTCGCCGCGGTCGTCGAGATCGTCGTCGGTGACGGCGCCGACGTCACGGTCGTCTCGATCCAGGACTGGGCCGACGACGCCGTGCACCTCGTCGCACCACCAGGCGCTCGTCGGTCGCGACGCGACCTACAAGCACGTCGCGATCTCCTTCGGCGGCGACGTCGTGCGGATGGACGCCAACGTCAGCTACGACGGTCCCGGCGGCAGCGCCGAGCTGCTCGGCCTCTACTTCGCCGACGCCGGCCAGCACATCGAGCACCGGCTCTTCGCCGACCACAACGCGCCCCACACCAAGAGCAACGTCCTCTACAAGGGCGCGCTGCAGGGCCAGGGCGCCCACACGGTCTGGATCGGCAACGTGCTGATCCGCAAGGTCGCCGAGGGCATCGAGACCTACGAGGAGAACCGCAACCTCGTGCTCACCGACGGCTGCCGCGCCGACTCGGTCCCCAACCTGGAGATCGAGACCGGCGAGATCGCCGGTGCCGGGCACGCCTCGGCGACGGCCCGCTTCGACGACGAGCAGCTGTTCTACCTGCAGGCCCGCGGCATCTCCGAGAAGGAGTCGCAGCGCCTGGTCGTGCACGGCTTCTTCAACGACCTCATCCGCAAGGTGGGCGTTCCCTCGATCGAGGACCGCCTGCTCGCCACGGTGGAGGCGGAGCTCTCCAAGAACGTCTACCGGGAGCTCCACTCATGACCTTCGCTCCCGCCTGCGCCCTCGCCGACGTCCCGACCGATGAGGCCCTCGCGGTCACCATCGGGCGCTACGACGTGGCCGTGGCCCGCAACGGCGACGAGGTCTTCGCGCTGCAGGACCTCTGCAGCCACGCCGAGGTCGCCCTCAGCGAGGGCGAGGTCGCCGAGTGCCAGATCGAGTGCTGGCTGCACGGGTCGATGTTCGACCTCCGCACCGGCAAGCCCACCAACCTGCCGGCCACCGAGCCGGTCGCCACCTTCCCCATCGAGATCCGCGACGTCGACGGCAGACCTGAGGTCTGGATCGACGTCGACACCACCCTGAACGGAGTGACCCCCGCATGAACACCCTCGTCATCACTGACCTGCACGTCTCGGTCGACACCGAGGACGGCCCCAAGGAGATCCTCAAGGGCGTCACCCTCACCATCAACGAGGGGGAGACCCACGCGATCATGGGCCCCAACGGCTCGGGCAAGTCGACGCTCGCCTACTCGATCGCCGGTCACCCCAAGTACACCGTCACCGGCGGCACGGTCACCCTCGACGGCCAGGACGTCCTTGCGATGACCGTCGACGAGCGCGCCCGGGCCGGCATGTTCCTCGCCATGCAGTACCCCGTCGAGGTCCCCGGCGTCTCGGTGTCCAACTTCCTGCGCACCGCCAAGACCGCCATCGACGGCGAGGCGCCCAAGCTGCGCACCTGGGTCAAGGACGTCAACGCCGCGCTCCAGCAGCTCAACCTCGACCCGACGTTCGGCACCCGCAACGTCAACGAGGGCTTCTCCGGTGGTGAGAAGAAGCGCCACGAGATCGCCCAGCTCGAGCTGCTCGACCCCAAGGTCGCCGTCCTCGACGAGACCGACTCCGGCCTCGACATCGACGCGCTCAAGGTCGTCTCCGACGGCGTCAACCGCTTCCGGGCGCGCGAGGGCAAGGGCGTCCTGCTCATCACCCACTACACGCGCATCCTGCGCTACATCGAGCCCGACTTCGTCCACGTCTTCGTCGACGGCAGGGTCGCCGAGTCCGGCGGCAAGGAGCTCGCCGACCAGCTCGAGGCCGACGGCTACGACAAGTACCTCAAGGCTGCGACGGTCTGAGCATGACCATCCCCGGCCTGCTTCCGGATCTTGACGTGATCCGCAAGGACTTCCCGATCCTCGAGCGCACGCTCGCGGGCGGGATGCCGTTGGTCTACCTCGACAGCGCCAACACGTCGCAGAAGCCGCAGATCGTCATCGACACGATGGTCGACCACCTCGAGCGTCACAACGCCAACATCGCCCGCGCGATGCACCAGCTGGGCGCCGAGTCGACGGAGGCCTACGAGGACGCGCGCGACAAGGTGGCCAGGTTCATCAACGCGCCCTCGCGCAACGAGGTGATCTTCACCAAGAACGCCACCGAGGCGCTGAACCTGCTGGCCCGCACCATCGACCTGGGCCCCGGCGACAACGTCGTGATCACCGAGATGGAGCACCACTCCAACATCGTGTCGTGGCAGCTGGCGTGCGAGCGGTCCGGCGCCGAGCTGCGCTGGTTCGGCCTGACCGACGACGGCCACCTGGACCTGTCCGACGCCGACCGGCTGGTCGACGAGCACACCAAGGTCGTCGCGTTCACCTGGGTGTCCAACATGCTCGGCACGATCAACCCGGTCGCCGACCTCACCGCCCGCGCCCGCGCGGTCGGGGCGCTGTCGGTCGTCGACGCCTCGCAGGCCGCTCCGCAGCTGCCGGTCGACGTACGCGCCGTGGACTGCGACTTCCTGGTCTTCACCGGTCACAAGGTCTGCGGTCCGACCGGCATCGGCGTGCTGTGGGGACGCGAGGACCTGCTCAACGAGCTGCCGCCCTTCCACGGCGGCGGCGAGATGATCGAGACGGTCACCATGGCGCGCTCGACGTACGCCAAGGTGCCGCACCGCTTCGAGGCCGGTACGCCCCCGATCGTCGAGGCCATCGGCCTCGGCGCCGCGGTCGACTACCTCGGCCACATCGGGCTGGACGCGATCCACACGCACGAGCAGGCGATCACGGCGTACGCCCTCGACGGTCTGCAGACCATCCCCGGCCTCACCGTCATGGGGCCGCTGGACGCCGCGCTGCGTGGGGGAGCGATCTCCTTCGAGCTCGAGGGCGTGCACCCGCACGACATCGCCCAGGTGCTCGACTCCCGCGGGGTGGCGGTGCGCGCCGGCCACCACTGCGCGAAGCCGGCGCACGCGCGTTTCGGCGTGCAGAGCTCGACGCGGATGTCGTCCTACCTCTACACGACGCCGGCCGAGATCGACGCGCTCGTCGAGGGCCTCCACCACACCCGCAGCTACTTCAAGGTGGGCTGAGCGATGAGCACGGAGCTCGACAACCTCTACCAGGAGATCATCCTGGACCACTACAAGCACCCGCACCACAAGGGCCTGCGCGACCCGTTCGAGGCCGAGGTGCACCATGTGAACCCGACCTGTGGTGACGAGGTGACCCTGCGGGTGCACCTCGCCGACGGGCCTGACGGAAGGGTGGTCCAGGACGTCTCCTACGACTCCCTCGGCTGCTCGATCTCGCAGGCCTCCACGTCGGTGATGACCGACCTGGTCATCGGCAAGAGCGTCGACGAGGCCATGACGATCCACCAGACCTTCCTCGAGCTCATGCAGGGCAAGGGGCAGGTCGAGCCCGACGAGGACGTGCTGGAGGACGGCATCGCCTTCGCCGGCGTCGCCAGGTTTCCCGCCCGCGTGAAGTGTGCCCTGCTGTCGTGGATGGCCTGGAAGGACGCCACCGCCCAGGCCCAGGCCACGACCCGATCCACCACCAGACCCAAGGAGAAGCCCGATGACTGACACGATCGACCACGGCGACCTGCCCGACGTTCCCGAGGCCACCGGTCGGCCGGAGCGACGTCCACCGTCACCGTCGAGGACGTCACCGAGGCGATGAAGGACGTCGTCGACCCCGAGCTCGGCATCAACGTCGTCGACCTCGGACTCGTCTACGACGTGCACCTCGACGAGGGTTCCAACGTCGTCCTCGACATGACCCTGACCTCCGCGGCCTGTCCGCTGACCGACGTGATCATGGACCAGACCAACTCCGCCCTCGAGGGCATCGTCAACGACGTCGCCATCAACTGGGTCTGGATGCCGCCGTGGGGTCCGGACAAGATCACCGACGACGGCCGCGAGCAGCTGAGGGCCCTGGGCTTCAACGTCTGAGGGTCTAGGTTCGCTGCATGACCCGCAGCACGCTCACGATCGACACCCCCGACGGCGCCATGCCGGCGCACCTCTGGCTGCCGGAGGGTGGGACCGGACCGGGGATCCTGCTGCTGCAGGAGATCTTCGGCGTCAGCAGCTACATCGAGCGCCGGGCGCAGGCCCTCGCCGACGCGGGCTACGTCGTGCTCGCGCCCGAGATCTTCTGGCGCCTCGGCGTCTCCCGGGTCGACGAGGGGCCGGACGCGCTGGAAACGGCCTTCGGCCTGCTCGCCCGCACCGACTGGCCGGCGGCCGTGGCCGACGGTGTCGTCGCCCTGGAGGCGCTGCATCGCCACGAGGCCGTCACCGGTCGCGTCGGGATCGTCGGGTTCTGCTTCGGCGGAGGGCTCGGCTTCAACGTCGCGGCGCTGAGCCCGGCCGATGCGCTGGTCAGCTACTACGGCTCGGCCCTGCCCCAGCTCCTGGGCGTCGAGCCCTACGACCCCGGTGACGAGTCGCTGTCCGTGATCGATCCCGCCCAGGTGACGGCCCCCTCGCTGCACCACTGGGGCCTGGCGGACAGCTTCATCCCGCGGCCGGTGGTCGAGCCGGTCTGCGCCCTGCTCGACGCCCAGCCGCAGGTGGTCGTCGAGACCTACGAGGGCGGCGGTCACGCCTTCGACAACGACGACTTCATGTTCTACGACGCGGCCCTGGCGGACCTGGCGTGGCAGCGGACGCTGGCCTTCCTGGCCGAGCAGCTCCCGAGGAGCTGACGCCGCGATATTCCGTGGCGCCGGGAGCGGCGCGGGAGGATGCTTCTGCGGTGCAGAATCCCCACCCCACGCGCTACGCCGAGCTCAACGGCGTGCTCCACGACCTCGTCGCCGGTGCCCAGGAGGCCCTGGGCGACACGTTCGTGGGCGCCTACGTGCAGGGGTCGTTCGCGCTGGGCGCGGGTGACCTCCACAGCGACTGCGACTTCCTGGTCGTCGTCACCGAGCGACCCGACGTCGCTGCGGGAGACGGCGCTGCGCGACCTGCACCGTGAGATCCCGCACCGTGACGGGCACTGGAGCGGCCACCTCGAGGGCTCGTACGCCGTCGCCGACGACCTGCGCACCGTGGCGGGGCTCGGCGTGGAGTGGCTCTACGTCGACCACGGCTGGGACGAGATGACGTGGTCCGACCACTGCAACACGCCGTGGACCCGCTGGATCCTGCGCGAGCACGGGATCACGCTCGTCGGCCCGTGTCCCGTCGAGCTGGTCGACCCGGTGCCCGACGAGGTGCTCCGCGACGCGGCTCGGGCGGGACTCGCGTCGATCACCGACGACGTCCTCGGGTGGTGCCCACCGGACATGGCCTGGTGCCAGCGCTACCTCGTGGTCCAGGCCTGCCGCAGCCTGCACACCGTCCGGACCGGGCAGGTCGCCAGCAAGCGGGACGCGCTGCGCTGGGCGATGATGCACGCAGATCCGCGCTGGCGCCCGCTGCTCCAGCAGGTGCTGGCCGACCGCGACCTCGGGCTGGACCCGCTGGACCGGCCACGGCCCGGGTCGATGGACGCAGCGCGCGACTTCGCGGCGTACGTCGCGGCGATCGCCTGACGGCTAGGCTCCGGGCATGGGCGACGGCGAACCGGAAACTGACCTGTCCGAGATCGAGTTCGACCACGAGGAGCTGCGGGTCTTCTGGGACCTGGCGAGGTTCCACGCCAAGCTCAACGCGGCGCCGTCCTACTTCGGGCCCACCACCCTCGAGTCGGTGCCACCGCCGGCCTGGTCGTTCGGCGAGACACCCGCCCAGTCCGACGAGTTCGCGCGCAGGTTCTCGCGGACGAGTCCGGCGAGACCACCGCTCCCGTTGCGGACTACGCCGGCGACATCCCCCAGGCCGGGGTGCTCTCCATCCTGTGCGACGGCGTCCGGCAAGCCCCGGGCGCTGGTCGAGGTGACCGAGGTGGCCGTCGGCGCCGACGAGGTCGTCGAGGCCTTCCGCGTCGTCTACCAGGCCTGAACCGGTCAAGGGGTCCGCCGCCGTGTGGGAGAGTCCTCGCATGGCCGAGCGGATGACCTACCTGCTGGTCGATGGCGAGAACATCGACGCCACCCTCGGCACGTCGATCCTCGGCCGTCGCCCGCGGCCCGAGGAGCGCCCTCGTTGGGACCGGTTGCTGGAGTGGGCCGAGCGGGCCTTCGACCAGGACGTCACCGGGCTGTTCTTCCTCGCCGCCACCACTGAGCTGCCGACGAGCTTCGTGCAGGCCCTGCTCGCGATCGGGTTCAAGCCGATCCCGCTGAGCGGCGAGGGCAAGATCGTCGACATCGCCATCCAGCGCACCGCCGAGGCGCTGATGGACCGTGAGGCCGATGTGGTGCTCGTCAGCCACGACGGTGACTTCGTCGACCAGGTCTCCCGCCTGTGCGACGGCAGCCGACAGGTCGGCGTGGTGGGCTTCGGCGAGTTCATGAACTCGCAGTTCCGCACGCTTCCCGGTGTGCGGATCATCGACCTCGAGTACGACATCGGCGCCTTCAACGCCCCGCTGCCGCGCGTCCGGGTCATCCCGATCGACGAGTTCGACCCGCTCGACTTCCTGTGACCATCGGGCACCGAGTCGCGGCTCGAGGTCCTCGGTGCCGGCCGCGCGGACGCCGCTGGGTCGACAACTTCACCGCCCGGCACGGGGACACTCGACCTCGTCGGCGCGACGGTGCCCTGGCGGGGGTGGCCGACGACGGCTCGGACTTCACCGCCCGCCTGCCGTTCGAGACGGCGTACGACGGTCCGCCGGAGGCGGGCGCTTCGTCGCCGCCGCTGCGGGTGCCCGAGGTCTGGGGCGTCCTGCTGGTCCGCAAGGGCGGCTTCGCGGTCGCCCGCCTGGCCGGGATCGAGCTGGTCGAGCACAAGATCGGCCAGCGGCACGTGCAGGGCCGCACCAAGGCCGGCGGCCAGAGCCAGCAGCGCTTCGCCCGCCGCCGCGACAACCAGGCGCGCCAGGCCTACGAGGCAGCAGCCGACCACGCGGCCCGCATCCTGCGACCGGGGCCGGTGGTGACCGGGGGAGACCGGCCGGCCGTCGAGGAGGTGCTCGACGACCCCCGACTGCGCGGGATGCGGGCGGTGGAGCCGTGGCTCGCCGTCCCCGACCCGCGTCGCGCGGTCCTCGACCAGGCGATCCTCGATGCCCGGTCGATCCGGGTCGACGTCACCAACGCGTAGGCAGGTGCGCCCGGGCGCCGTCGGACGCCCTATCGTCGGAGGTGTGAGCACCCCCATCGAGATCCGTGGCCTGGTCAAGAAGTTCGGCACCGTCCGGGCCCTCGACGGGCTCGACCTCACCGTCGAGGCGGGCGAGGTGCACGGCTTCCTCGGACCCAACGGATCCGGCAAGTCGACCACCATCCGCGTGCTCCTGGGCCTGCTGCGGGCCACCGAGGGATCGGTCCGGCTGCTCGACGGCGACCCGTGGGCCGATGCGGCCGCACTGCACCGGCGCCTGGCCTACGTCCCCGGCGACGTGACGCTGTGGCCCAACCTCACCGGTGGCGAGGTCATCGACCTCCTCGGACGGCTGCGCGGCGGCCTCGACGAGAGCCGTAGGGCAGACCTGGTGGAGCGCTTCGAGCTGGACCCGACGAAGAAGGGCCGCACCTACTCCAAGGGCAACCGGCAGAAGGTGGCCCTGGTCGCCGCGCTGGCCAGCGACGTGGAGCTGCTGCTGCTCGACGAGCCGACCAGCGGCCTGGACCCGCTGATGGAGTCGGTCTTCCAGCAGTGCGTCGAGGAGTTCCGCGCCCGGGGCCGGACCGTGCTCCTCTCCAGCCACATCCTCGCCGAGGTGGAGGAGCTGTGCGACCGGGTGAGCATCATCCGGGCCGGACGCACGGTCGAGTCGGCACGCTCACCGAGCTGCGCCACCTGACGCGCACCACGGTGCGCGCCGAGACCGTCCGCCCGGTCGAGGGTCTCGGCGTCCTGCCGGGAGTGCACGACCTGCTGGTCGAGGGTCACCGGGTGGCCTTCGAGGTCGACACCGCCGAGCTGGACGCCGCGATCGCTGTCCTCTCACCGGCCGGCATCGGCACCCTGACGGCGACGCCGCCGACCCTGGAGGAGCTCTTCCTCCGCCACTACGGTGACGCGCCGGCCGAGCCCGGGGACCCGGACCGGTGACCGGCACCTGGTTGCTCCTGCGGCACTTCCTGCGGCGCGACCGATGGATGCTGCTGGCCTGGTCGGTGGGCATCACCGTCCTCTACTGGTCGCAGGCGATCAGCGTCGAGGGGCTCTACAGCACCCAGGCCGAGTTCGACGAGGCCGCCGCGACCATGGAGTCGAGCGCTGCCCTCGTCGCGATGGCCGGGCCGGCGCGCGCACTCAACACGATCGGCGGCCAGGTTGCCTGGCAGGCGACCGCCTTCGGTGCGATCGCCGGCGGGCTGATGTCGATGTTCCTCGTGGTGCGCCACACCCGGGCCGAGGAGGAGTCGGGACGCGACGAGATGCTCCGCGCCGCTGCGGTCGGCCGGCGAGCCACCACCGCCGCCACGGTGCTGCACGCCGTCGTGGCCAACGTCGTGACCGGCGTGCTCGTGGCGCTCAGCCTGCTGACGGTTCCCCTGGCCGCCGCGGACTCGATCGGGCTCGGGGCGTCGGCCAGGCCGCGGTGGGCCTCGTCTTCGCGGCAGTCGCGCTGCTTGCTGCCCAGCTGCACCAGCAGTCCGCGCGCGGCGTACGGGATCACCGGTGCGGTCATCGGGACGGCCTACGTCATGCGAGCGATCGGGGACGTCGGCTCGCCGGTGCTGACCTGGCTCTCACCGATCGGCTGGTTCCAGGGGATGCACGCCTTCTCCGGCCTGCGGTGGTGGCCGATCGCCCTGCTCGTCCTGGCCGCGGTCGCCGTGGGCGCCGCCGCGCTGTGGACCTTCGGCCGACGCGACCACGGGGCGGGAGTGCTGGCCGCACGGCCCGGACCCGCACGTGCGAGTCGCGGGCTCACCACCCCGTTCGGTCTCGCCTGGCGGCTGCAGCGCGGCGCCCTGATCGGCTGGGCCCTGGGCCTGTTCCTGACCGGCCTCTCCTACGGCTCCCTCGGCAGCGACGTGGGTGCCCTGCTGGGTGACAGCAGCACGACGGAGGACATGTTCATCCGCGGCAGCACCGACCTCACGGCAGGTTTCTACGCCACCTCCATCCTCATGCTTGCGCTGATGAGCTGCGGCTACGCCATCTCCACCGCCCTGCGGCCGCGCCACGAGGAGGCCTCGGGCCTGGTCGAGGTGCTGCTGGCGACCGGCCTGTCGCGCTCGCGCTGGCTGGGCGCGCACGTCGCGCTCACCGTGCTGGGGACCCTGGTGGTGGTGTCGGCCGCCGGCCTGGGGCTGGGGATCGGCTATGCGCTGTCCGCGGGTGACCCGGGCACGGGGCGTCGTACGTCGTCGCGACCCTGACCTACGTCGCCCCCGTGCTCGTGATGAGCGCCCTGGCGCGGCTTCTGTACGGTCTGGCTCCTCGCCTGGCCGGACTGGCCTGGGTCGCCCTGGTGTTCGCGGTGGTGGTCATGCTCTTCGGAGCACTGCTGCAGATCCCGGAGTGGGTCCAGGACATCTCGCCGTTCCACCACCTGGCGCTCGTCCCTGCCGAGGACTTCCGGTGGCAGCCGCTGGTCGGGCTGCTCCTGGTCGCGGCCGCCACGAGCGCGCTGGGGCAGGCGATGTTCCGCCGTCGAGACATCGAGGTGCGCTAGGTTCCGGGCCATGGACGGGTCCGGGTGGCAGCCCGAGCCGGGGTGGCAGCGCCTCCCCGGGGCAGGGCCGGCGACGCTCGGGGTCTGGGCGGCGACCATCGGCGGCCGGGACGTCGTCGTCAAGCGGCTGCAGCCGCCCTGACCCCCACGATGCCCCCGGCGTACGCAACCGCACGACGTCAACTACTGGCGCCGCGCCGCCGACGTGGCGCTGAGCGGTGTCGTGGCCGACACGCCGGGCTGCGCGAGGCCCCCGTCGTGCGGGTCGACGAGGACGACGACGGCGTGACCCTGGTGCACGAGCGCGTCGAGAACGCAGGACGCCCCGGGACTGTGGCTGGCTGCGTGCCTGGGCCGCTTCGCGGCGGCGGAGCTCGGCACGCACGCGTGGCTGGCACGAGACCAGCTGCGCTCGCGCCTCGCCCTCGTCGAGCGACGGGGAGGCTGGCGCACCCTGGCGCGGACGCCGATGGCAGACGTCGCCGACCACCTGTGGGCCCATCGCGTCCGCCGTGGCTCGACCGGTGCGACGCCCTGCCCCGGGTGGCCCAGCACGGCGACCCGTCCGTGGCCAACATCCCCGGACGCAGCAGCCGACGGCGCGGTCGCCATCGACTGGGCACACCTGGGCCGGGGCCGGTCGGGGCGGACCTGGGCTACCTGTCGCTGGCGGCCCGAGAGGACCTCGAGCCACTGGTGGCGGCCTACACCGACGCCCTGCCGCCCGGGTTCGCCGCCCGCGACGACGTGCTGACCGGCGGCCCGCGTGATGGCCGTCTACACCGCGCTGACCCGCCTCGACTGGGCGCTCGCCCGCGTCGCGGACGGGGAGGGCGCCCTCGCCGGGAAGTTCCGCCACCCCAGCGTCGCGCCGTACATCTTCGCGATGCAGCGCCAGGTCAACCAGATCGAGGCGCTGCTCGGCTGAACCCGACGATAGTCCGTGACGAACGGACCCTCAGATCGCTGATCCGCGGGTCCGTTCGTCACGGACTACGACGCGCGGTCAGAGGTCGCTGGCCGAGAACGTGTCGCAGGCCTGCGAGCGTGCCCTCGCTGTAGCCCCGGTCATGAACCAGGCCCTGCCGCTGCTCCGACGAGCCGTGCGTCCAGCCCTCGGGGTCGACGCCCTGGCCCGACTGCTGCTGGATGCGGTCGTCACCGACGGTCTTGGCGGAGTCGACCGCCTCGTCGATGTCGCCCTCGTCGAGCCCTCACGAGCAGGCCGTCGCCGTCGCTGGCGTCCTTGGTCCACATGCCGGCGTAGCAGTCGGCCTGGAGCTCGAGGCGGACGGCGTCGGACTCGGGACCCTTCTGCGTGCGGACCTGGCCCATGGTGCCGAGCAGGTTCTGGATGTGGTGGCCGTACTCGTGGGCCGAGGACGTAGGGCTCGACGAAGTCGCCGCCCTGCCCGCCGAGCTGGCCCTCGAGGACGTCGTCGAAGAACGTGGTGTCGAGGTAGATCTGCTGGTCGGGCGGGCAGTAGAACGGGCCGACCTGCGAGGACGCCTGGCCGCAGCCGGTCTGGACGGCGCCGCTGA
Source organism: uncultured Actinomycetota bacterium (assembly GCA_963778975.1). Taxonomy (GTDB): domain Bacteria; phylum Actinomycetota; class Actinomycetes; order Propionibacteriales; family Nocardioidaceae; genus Nocardioides. Next base: position 53,109 of record CAVZWM010000019.1, on the reverse strand, counting down.
AGGTCGTCGATCGTGGCCGGCGTGAACTCGGCGTTCGCCCTGCTCGGGCAGCGTCTTCGTCCCAGTACTGCTCCAGCGAGACGCGACGCCTTGACGCGGCGCAGTCCTCGTCGGTGTTGGCGTCGGCGCCGGTCTTGCAGTTGGCGTAGCGCTCGCTGTCGTCCATGCCCTCGGCTCGCGCCGGTGCCCGACGTACGTCCCGCGCGCCCGGGGTCGGCGCCGAGCCGCCCGCCGCCGATGCACTGGGTGAGGATGATGAACAGGACGATGATGATCAGGCCGCCGATGCCACCGCCGGCGCGCGTGCCGCCGGGGATCGGGATCCGCATCCCGCCGCCGCCCAGCCGCCGCCACCGCCGCGTCGCTCACGCGGCCCGTGTCGAGTCGGCCTTCGGGTTGAAGCGCATGGGTGTCGCCTTTCCGCAGGTCGTGACGTCACCGCGGGGCGGGACGTGGAGGCAGGCGTAACCGTAGCGCCTCGCTCCGCCGATTCGGGTGAGGGGCTCCCCGCTCCTAGGATAGTGAGCCTGATGATCACCGCCCAGCAGCTCGAGGTCCGCGCGGGCGCGCGCCTCCTCATGGAGGACGTCTCCTTCCGCATCGCCGCAGGCGACAAGGTCGGCCTCGTCGGGCGCAACGGCGCCGGCAAGACGACCCTCACCAGATCCTCGCCGGCGAGGCCCAGCCGGCCTCCGGCGCGGTCATCACCACCGGTGACGTCGGCTACCTCCCGCAGGACCCGCGCATCGGCGACCCCGAGGTGCTCGCCCGCGACCGGATCCTGTCCGCGCGCGGCCTCGACGACGTCGTACGACGCCTGCGCGAGGCCGAGGTCGAGATGGCCGACCCGGACGCCGGCCGTCCACGAGCGCGGCATGAAGCGCTGGGCCCGTGCCGACGCCGAGCTGCACGCCGCCGGCGGCTACGCCGCCGAGTCCGAGGCCGCCCAGATCGCCGACTGCCTCGGCATCGAGTCGCGCATCCTCGACCAGCCGCTCGAGCACCCTCTCCGGCGGCCAGCGCCGCCGCGTCGAGCTCGCCCGCATCCTCTTCTCCGGCGCCGAGACCCTGCTCCTCGACGAGCCGACCAACCACCTCGACGCCGACTCGATCGTGTGGCTGCGCGACTTCCTCAAGTCCCACCGCGGCGGCCTCGTCGTCATCAGCCACGACAACGCCCTGCTCGAGCAGACCGTCAACAAGGTCTTCCACCTCGACGCCAACCGCGCGCGTCATCGACATCTACAACATGGGCTGGAAGAACTACCTCTCCCAGCGGGAGACCGACGAGCGCCGTCGCAAGCGCGAGCGGGCCAACGCCGAGACGCAAGGCCAAGACCCTCACCGACCAGGCCAACCGGATGCGGGCCAAGGCGAGCAAGGCGACCGCCGCCCAGTCGATGCTCAAGCGCGCCGAGAAGATGATGGCCGGGCTCGAGGGCGAGCGCGCCGCCGACAAGGTGGCCCGGATCAAGTTCCCCGCGCCCGCGTCGTGCGGCAAGACCCCGATCACCGCCGCGCGAGCTGTCCAAGTCGTACGGCTCGCTCGAGGTCTTCACCGACGTCGACCTCGCCATCGACCGGGGCAGCCGGGTCGTGATCCTGGGGCTCAACGGTGCCGGCAAGACCACGATGCTGCGCATCCTGGCCGGGGTCGACGCCTCCGACACCGGGCGAGGTCGTGCCCGGCCACGGGCTCAAGGTCGGCTACTACGCCCAGGAGCACGAGACCCTCGACACCTGCCCGCACGGTCCTCGAGAACATGCAGTCGGCCGCGCCCCAGCTCACCGACACCGAGGCGCGCAGCGTGCTCGGGTCGTTCCTCTTCTCCGGCGACGACGCCCACAAGTGCGCAGCCGTGCTGTCCGGTGGCGAGAAGACCCGGCTGGCGCTGGCCAGCCTCGTGGTCGTCTCCCGCGCCAACGTGCTGCTCCTCGACGAGCCCACCAACAACCTCGACCCCGCCTCCCGCGAAGAGGTGCTGGCCGCGATCCGCACCTACGAGGGCGCCATCATCCTGGTCACCCACGACGAGGGCGCGGTGCGGGCGCTCGAGCCCGACCGGGTGCTGCTGCTGCCCGACGGCGACGAGGACCTCTGGAACGACGACTACGCCGACCTGGTCTCCCTCGCCTGAGCGTTAGCTCGGCACGTCAGACTCAGTCACCGTGGCGTGCATGACGTTCCCGAAGAGCTTCGCCGCAGTCGGCCTCCGCCTCGACGTCGAGGGTCCGGTGGCGACGGTCGTCCTGGACCGTCCCGACGTCCGCAACGCCCAGACGCCCGCCATGTGGCTGGCGCTGGCCGAGATCGGACGGACCCTGCCCGGACGACGTCCGCGTCGTCGTCGTCACCGGCACGAGGGGAGACCTTCTCCGCCGGCCTCGACCGCGCGATGCTCGACCCGGCGGACGCCGGCCGAGCGAGAGCGTCCGTGGGGCTGCTCTCGCTCGAGCGACGACGACGCCTCCGCGCGGATCGACGAGTTCCAGCAGGGCTTCACCTGGCTGCGCGACCCGCGCTTCGTCTCGATCGCCGAGGTGCGCGGCTACGCCATCGGCGCCGGCTTCCAGCTCGCCCTGTCCTGCGACCTGCGGGTGGTGGCCGACGACGCGAAGTTCTCGATGAAGGAGTCGGCGCTCGGGCTGGTGCCCGACCTCACCGGCACCAAGCCGCTGGTCGAGCACGTCGGCTACGCCCGGCGCCCTGGAGATCTGCGCCACCGCACGGATGGTCGGAGCCGACGAGGCCGTCGCCATCGGGCTGGCCACGTCGTCGGTCCCCGCCGCCGAGCTCGACGCCGCCGTCGGCGACCTCGCCGCAGCCCTGGCCGCACCGATGCCGGGCGTCGTCCCCGAGACCAAGGCGCTGCTGCAGGGCGCCGCCGACCGCGACCTCGACGAGCAGCGCCGCCTGGAGCGCGAGGCGCAGGTACGACGCTTCCGTGCCGTCGCGGCCGCCTTCGGGGGCTGACTGACCGCGACCTGCCGCGAGGAACAACCCGTCGTGACCGGGTGTTGCTCGCCAGTAACCGAACAAGGAGCACGCATGTCGATGGGACCCGGGTCGGGCGGGCCGCCCTGGCGTCACCTGCGCACCGACCGGAGCGTCGTCGAGAACAAGATCGAGCGCCAGACCGTACGCCGGGTGCTGGCGTTCGCGCGTCCGCACCGGCGGCTGATCGCCGGGGTTCCTCGCCGTCACCGTCGTCGACGCCGCGCTCGTCGTCGTCACCGCCGCTCCTGCTCAAGCGGATCATCGACGACGGCGTCAGCACCGGCGACGCCGCGCTGGTGATCCTGGCTCGCGCTCGCTGATGGCCGCTGGTGGCGATCGTCGACGCGGCCTTCGGCGCTGGTCGACCGGCTGGTTGTCCAGCCGGATCGGCGAGGGCCTGATCTACGACCTCCGCACCCAGGTCTTCGGGCACGTGCAGCGGCAGTCGCTCGCCTTCTTCACCCGCACCCAGACCGGCGCCCTGGTCAGCCGGCTCAACAACGACGTGATCGGCGCGCAGCGGGCCTTCACCTCCACGCTGTCAGGGCACCGTCTCCAACATCGATCTCGGCCGTCGTGGTCGGCGTCACCATGCTGTTCCTGAGCTGGCCGGTCACCGTGCTCTGCCTCGCCCTCTTCCCGATCCTGCTGCTCGCCTCGAAGCTCGTCGGCGTCCGAGCTGGCCGACCTGTCGCGCGAGCAGATGGACGGCAACGCCGACCTCGGCAACGCGATGACCGAGCGCTTCAACGTGGGTGGCGCGATGCTGCTCAAGCTGTTCGGCCGACGCGACCAGGAGGACGTCGTCTACGCCCAGAAGGCCGCGCGTCGTGCGCGACCTCGGCGTGCGGATCTCGCTGCTGACCCGGATCTTCTTCGCGGCGATGACGCTCGTGCCGTCGCTGGCGACTGGCGCTGGTCTACGGCATCGGCGGCGTGCCTGGCGATCCGCGGCGACCTGTCCGTCGGCACCATCGTCGCGCTGGGCGTGCTCCTGACCCGGCTGCTCGGACCGCTCCAGGGTCTCTCCAACGTGCGCATCGACGTGATGACCGCGCTGGTGAGCTTCGAGCGGGTCTTCGAGGTCCTCGACCTGCCGTCGCTGATCCAGGAGAAGCCCGGCGCCGTCGTCGCTGCCCGCCGACCGCGTCCCGGCTCGAGTTCGACCACGTGGCGTTCTCCTACCCGCGGCGCCGACGAGATCTCGCTGGCGTCGCTCGAGACGATCGCGCGCGTCGAGTCGCGCGACTCCGGCGAGGTGCTCCACGACGTCACCTTCACCGCCGAGCCCGGCCAGATGGTCGCGCTCGTCGGCCCGTCCGGCGCGGGCAAGACGACCGTCACCCACCTCGTCGCCCGGCTGTACGACGTCCAGGTCCGGCGCCGTGCGGGTCGGCGGCCACGACGTACGCGACGTGACGCTGCAGTCGCTGCGAGGACGTCGTCGGCTACGTCACCCAGGACGCCCACATGTTCCACGACACGATCCGCGCCAACCTGCTCTACGCCCGCCCGGCCGCCAGCGAGGCCGAGATCTGGGACGCCCTCGAGGCCGCCCAGATCGCGAGCCTGGTGCGGATCGCTGCCCGACGGGCTGGACACCGTGGTGGGCGACCGGGGCTACCGGCTCTCAGCGGCGGCGAGCGACAGCGCCTGGCGATCGCCCGGCTGCTGCTCAAGGCTCCGTCCATCGTCGTCCTCGACGAGGCCACCGCCCACCTCGACAGCGAGTCGGAGGTCGCCGTCCAGCGGGCGCTCGACGCGGCGCTGGCGCGGTCGTACGTCCCTCGTCATCGCCCACCGCCTGTCCACCGTGCGCAACGCCGACCTGATCCTCGTCCTCCAGGACGGCCGGGTCGTCCAGTCCGGCACCCACGCCGACCTGCTCGCCGCGGGCGGTCTCTACGCGACGCTCCACGCCACCCAGTTCAGGGAAGACGCGGCCCGGCTAGGGTCGGGTGATGGACCTCGACCTCACCGATCGCGTCTTCATCGTCACCGGAGGAGCCCGCGGGCTCGGCCGCGCCAGCGCGGAGGTCCTCGTCGCCGAGGGCGCACGGGTGGTGATCTCCGGTCGCTCGCAGGACTCCCTCGACGCCGCCGTCGCCGACCTCGACGACCGGGCCGGCGCTCGGCCGCCGTCGCCGTGGCGGCGGACAACTCCGACCGCGAGCACCCCGGCACGGCTGCTCGCCGCGGCCGACGAGACCTGGGGACGCATCGACGGCGCGCTGATCAGCGTCGGCGGCCCGCCGAAGGGACCGGTGACGCAGATGAGCGACGACCAGTGGACCTCGGCCTTCGAGTCGGTCTTCCTCGGTGCCGTACGGCTGGCGCGCGAGATCGGCACCGCCCTGCCGGCCGGGGGCGCGCTCGGGCTGGTGCTGTCCTCCAGCGTGCGGGCCCCGCTGGCCGACATGGCCATCTCCAACGGCCTGCGACCCGGCCTCGCGATGGTCGCCAAGACGCTGTCCGACGAGCTCGGGCCCCGCGGCGTACGCGTCAACGGGCTGCTCCCGGGCCGGATCGCGACCGACCGGGTCGCCGAGCTCGACGCCCTCAGCGGCGACGCCGACGCGGCGCGGGCCGCGGCCGAGGCCACGATCCCGCTGCGGCGCTACGGCGAGCCGGAGGAGTTCGGGGCGCGTCGCGGCCTTCCTGCTCTCGCCGGCCGCGTCATTCCTGACGGGCGTCATGCTTCCGGTCGACGGCGGGCTGCTTCGTACGCTGTGACTCACGGCCCCACGGTCCGCGGCCGCCGCGATACTCGTCGTAGATGAGGTAGATGAAGCCGAAGATCGCCAGCGCGCCGAAGAACCACCACTGGAGGCCGTAGAAGAAGTGCGGCCCGTTGTTCATCTCGGGCAGCTCCACCGGTGCGAGCGCCTCGGCCGGCTCGGGGGACTCCGAGCGGAGGTCGACGAAGCCGCCCAGCACCTCGCGGTCGAGGGCCTCGCCGATGCGCGCGCTGTTGACCGACCGGGTGGACTTGTCCGAGACCGACGTGCTGTCGCCGGTCGCGTCGCGGCGTACCCAGCCGGTGACGGTGACCTCGCCGGCGGGTGGCGCGGGGACGTCCTCGGAGGTCGCACCGCGGTTGTCGGTGGCGAACCAGCCGCGGTCCACGAGCAGGCTCGTGCCGTCGGCGAGCTCGAGCGGCACCACCACGTCCACGCCGGGCGATCCCTCCCGGGTGCGGTAGCGCACGATCACGGTGTCGTCGACGGCATAGGTGCCGGTCGCCTCCACGATGCGCCACTCGTCGTCGAGCGAGACCGGGCGACCCGGGGCCATCACGTCCTCGACGGCGCCGGCACCCTCGCGCTCGTTGCGCTCGATGATGGCGTTGCGTTCCTTGCGGTCCTCGAGCCGGTTGAACTGCCACTCGCCCAGCCGCCAGGCCACCCAGCCGAGTGCGACGACGACCAGCGCGAAGGCGATCCAGCGGCGTGAGGCGAGGAACCGCAGCTTGTGCACGCGGCGAGGTTATCCGGCACGGCCTGAGCGCCTGACGCCCACCTCTATAGACTCGACGGGTGATGACGACCTCTGGCAGACCGATACGGCCGTGTCGCCACGGACCTGCGCGTCTCGCTCACCGACCGGTGCAACCTGCGCTGCTCCTACTGCATGCCGGCCGAGGGCCTCGACTGGATGCCCACCGACCAGACGCTGACCGACGACGAGGTCGTCCGGCTCATCACCATCGCCGTCCAGCGCCTCGGCGTGACCGAGGTGCGGTTCACCGGCGGAGAGCCCCTGCTGCGCCGCGGCCTCGTCGACATCGTCGGCCGCACGCACGCCCTCGGCGCGTCGAGACCTCGCTGACGACCAACGCGCTCGGCCTGCACCCGCACCGCCCAGGCGCTCGCCGACGCCGGGCTCGACCGCATCAACGTCAGCCTCGACACGATCCGGCCGCGAGACCTTCGCCGCGATCACCCGCCGCGACCGGTTCGGCGACGTCGTCGCCGGCCTCGAGGCGGCCCGCGCGGCCGGCCTCGGCCCGCTCAAGCTCAACGCCGTGCTGCTGCGCGGCATCAACGACGACCAGGCCGCCGAGCTGTTGCGCTGGGCGATCGAGCACGGCTACGACCTGCGCTTCATCGAGCAGATGCCGCTCGACGCCCAGCACGGCTGGAGCCGCACCGAGATGATCACCGCCGACGAGATCTTCGCCGCGCTCGCGCAGGAGTTCGTGCTGACCCCGCACGGCGAGGCCCGCGGCAGCGACCCGGCCGAGCTCTTCGACGTCGACGGCGGGCCGGCGACGGTCGGCATCATCGCGTCGGTCACGCGGCCCGTTCTGCGGCGACTGCGACCGGGTCCGGCTCACCGCCGACGGTCAGGTCCGCAACTGCCTCTTCGCGCGCGAGGAGTCCGACCTCCGGACGGCCTTGCGCGCGGGCGCCTCCGACGAGGAGATCGCCGAGCGCTGGGTCATCGCGATGCTCGGCAAGCGCCCCGGCCACGGGATCGACGACGAGTCGTTCCTCCAGCCCGACCGGCCGATGTCCGCCATCGGCGGCTGAGCGGGGCGCTCAGCCGCTACCGGAGTGCGGCACGACGTCCTTGAGGAACCCGCGCGCCCCGAGGAAGTCCGACAGCGACGTCCGGTGCTCGTCGCACGCCAGCCACGTCTTGCGGCGCTCAGGCGTGTGGATCTTCGGGTTGTTCCACAGCAGCTCCCACCGTGGCGTCGTGCTGGCAGCCCTTGGCCGAGCAGATGGCCGATCGTCCATGTGTCGTCAGCTCGACCGAAATCCGGAAGTGAGGTGCCGGACAGCCACGGGGGGAAGCTGTCCGGCACCTCAGTGCGACGTTCAGACGGGGGATGCTGTGCTCGCGAAGTTGAGTGTTTCACGACTCCAGCGACGATTCCAAACTCCGCCACAGGCCAGATTTCCTCAAGTTTCCTCAGCGTCGCGGCCGGGCGCTTCCAGTTCGTGGGCGCCTGGCGGGCCCGGAAGCGTGAATCCGTCGTCCTTCTGCGTTTCCGGCGTTGGCCATGACCACGGCGAAGTAGCGGCAGGAAGACCGCGCCGGCCACGAGCACCCACCGCAGCCACCCCGGTCCGACCGCCACCGCGGCGACGAAGCACACGGTGCGGATCGCCATCGAGATCACGTAGCGCCGCTGGCGCGCCGCCATGTCCTCGGTGCTGGCTCGATCTGTGCCGTGGTGATGCGTACGGCGTCCGGCTCGAGGCATGTCGAAAGTCTACGTCGCTCACGGCTCGAACACCCACGGGCCCGACAGGGCCGAGCGACAGTCCGTCCGTCCGCCCAGCCAGGAGGCACCATGTCCGACCGCACCTACCGCGTCACCGAGATCGTCGGGACGTCGCCCGACGGGATCGACCAGGCCATCCGCAACGGCATCGAGCGGGCCGGCAAGACGCTGCGTCACATCGACTGGTTCGAGGTCACCCAGATCCGCGGCCAGGTCAAGGACGATGCCGTCGAGCACTTCCAGGTCGGCATGAAGGTCGGCTTCCGGCTCGAGGACGAGTGAGCAGCTTTCGGTCGTACCGCGGCGGTAATCACTAGCGTCGACGTCGTGAGCGCGACAGCTCCTCAGATCAGTCCTGCGTCACCGGCGGCAACCGCGGCATCGGCCGCGCCATCGCCGAGGCGTTCCTCGACGACGGGCGACAAGGTCGCCGTCACCACCCGCAACGGGGGAGCCGCCGACGGGGTCGCTCGACGTGCGCTGCGACATCACCGACCCGGCCGCGGTCGAGGCCGCCTTCGCGCAGGTCGAGGAGGCGCACGGCCCGGTCGAGGTGCTGGTGGCCAACGCCGGCATCACCCACGACACCCTGATCCTGCGGATGTCGCGAGGACGACTGGTCGCTCGGTCATCGACACCAACCTCACCGGCTCCTTCCGCGCTCGCCAAGCGCGCCGCCAAGGGCATGCTGCGGCTCAAGCGTGGCCGGATCATCTTCATCTCCTCGGTCGTCGGGCTGCTCGGCTCGGCCGGCCAGGTCAACTACGCGGCCTCCAAGTCCGGCCTCGTCGGGCATGGCCCGGTCGCTCGCCCGCGAGCTCGGCAGCCGCTCGATCACGACCAACGTGGTCGCCCCCGGCTTCGTCGAGACCGACATGACCGACGTGCTCACCGACGACGAAGAAGGCAGCCATCAAGACGCCAGGTGCCGCTCGGCCGCTACGCCACGCCCGACGAGATCGCCGCGGTCGTCCGCTGGCTGGCCTCCGACGAGGCCGGCTACGTCACCGGGGCGGTCATCCCGGTCGACGGCGGCCTCGGCATGGGCCACTGAGCGACCCGCTCCTCCACGACCACGACGACGACGACGACAAGGACAGACATGGGAATCCTCGACGGCAAGCGCATCCTCGTCGCGGGCGTGACGATCGACTCGTCCATCGGCTTCGCCACGGCCAAGGTCGCGCAGGAGCAGGGCGCCACCGTGCTCATCTCCAACTTCGGCCGGGCGCTCGGCATCACCCGGCGGATCGCCAAGCGGCTCCCGCAGCGAGCCGCCGGTGCTCGAGCTCGACGTCACCGACGACGACCACCTCGCCGGTCTCGCCGACCAGGTCCGTGAGCACGTCGACGGCCTCGACGGCGTCGTCCACTCGATCGCCTACGGCAACCCCGAGACGATGCTCGGCGGCAAGTTCCTCGACGGGCCGTGGGAGGACGTCGCGCAGGCCGTGCAGGTCTCGGCCTACTCCTTCAAGTCGCTGGCCGTCGCCACCCGGCCGCTGATGTCGCGCGGGCGGCTCGATCGTCGGGCTGACCTTCGACGCGACGTCGGCCTGGCCGGCGTACGACTGGATGGGCGTCGCCAAGGCGGCCCTGGAGACACGTGCAACCGCTACCTCGCCCGTGACCTCGGCCCCGACGGGATCCGGTGCAACCTGGTGTCGGCCGGTCCGCTCAAGACGCTCGCCGCCAAGGCGATCCCCGGCTTCGAGGACCTCGAGTCGGAGTGGAAGGACCGTGCCCCGCTCGGCTGGGACGAGACCGACCACGGACGCCGACCGCGCAGGCCGTCGTGCGCCCTGCTCAGCGACTTCTTCCCGGCGACCACCGGCGAGATCGTGCACGTCGACGGCGGCTTCCACGCGATGGGCTGTAGCGGCCTGCAGCCGGCGGACTTCGGTAGTTCCTCGCGGTGACCTCACTCGTCGAGCTGCGCATCCTCGAAGGCCCCAACCTCTACTTCCCGCGGGCGGCCGTCAAGCTCACCCTCGACTGAGCCGATCGCTGGAGGCCGGTGACGAGACCGCGCTCGCGCTTCGCGCGCCGCATCGGGCTGCGCAACGCCCGGCCGGGCGCCGCCGACTCGGGCTTCCGGCAGCGCTTCGCGGCCTGCGTGCCGTCGCGCGGCTGGTGCGCGCAGATCGCCGCCGAGGTGGGCACGTCACCGGCTCGCCGTCCGCGTGCGTCCGACCTCCGACGTGCATCGTGCTCGTCGTCGCCTACCCGTGGCGCAACCGGGGCCGCGCCCAGCGCGCTGGGCGAGGCGGTCGCCCGCGTGCTCGACGCCCTGCCCACGCGCGACATCGAGGCAGCCTGGTCAGCGACGCCGCGGCCGAGGTGCGCGCCGCCGACGACGGGCGAGCGAGCCGACCACGCTCACGCCCGAAGATCCCGGTCGTCGCGGTCACCGGCACCAACGGCAAGACCACGACGTCGCGGATGATCGGCCACATCGGCGCGCACCGCGGGCTGCTCGTGGGCTGGTCCTCCACCGACGGCATCTACCGTCGACGGCGACCTGGTCGAGGCCGGCGACTACTCCGGCCCGAGCGGCGCAGCACGCGTGCTCGGGCACCCCGGCGTGCAGCTCGCGGTCACCGAGACCGCCCGCGGCGGCATCCTGCTCAAGGGCATCGGCATCACGCGAGAACGACGTCTCGGTCGTCACCAACGTCACCGCCGACCACCTCGGGCATGCAGGGCATCGACACCGTCGACCAGCTCGCCGAGGTGAAGTCCGTCGTCCCGCGGATCACCAGCCGGTCCGGGTGGGCGGTGCTCAACGGCGACGACCCGCGGGTGCTGGCGATGCGCGGTGATCATCACCGCGCAGCCGTGGGTCTTCAGCCGCGACCCCGACTCGCCCGTCGGTGCGCGAGGTGCTCGGCTCCGGCGGTCGCGGCACCACCGTGATCGACGGCTGGATCTACGGTGCTCGCGCCCGACGCCGATCCGGATCCGCTCGTGCGAGCTGGTCGACGTGCCGATGACGCTGGCCGGGCTGAGCGCTTCAACGTCGAGAACGCGCTGGCCGCCGCCTCGGCCGCGCTGGCGTCGGGCTGCCGCGCGAGGCCGTCGGTCGAGGGCTGACGTCGTTCGCGCCCGGACGCCGAGCACAACCCGGGGCGGATGAACGTCTACTCCCTCCCCGCGGGCGTCACGGTGGTCATCGACCTCGCCCACAACGAGGCCGGGCTCGAGGCGCTGCTCGAGGTCATGGGCGGCGTACGACGCCCCGGCGCACGCCGGACCTGCTCGGCCTCGGTGCCGTCGGCGACCGGACCGACGAGATCATCGACGCGCCTCGGGCGAGATCGGGGCGCAAGGGACGCGACGTCGTCGTGATCGTGCACAAGCAGCACTACCTGCGCGGTCGCACCATCGGCGAGATCGACGGCCTGCTGCGGGCCGGCGCCGAGCGGGTGGGCGTCACCGACATCGACACGTTCACGACCGAGGTGGAGTGCCTGCGCCGCGCTCGTCGAGCGTGCCGAGCCCGGTGACGTCGTCGGCCTGATGTGCCACGCGGAGCGGCAGGAGGCCTACGACTGGATCGCCGAGCACGGCGGCACCGCCGACACCCCCGAGACGTTGTCGCAGAAGGTCCGCGCCGCCTCGGCGTGACGCAGTCGGTGCGGCTCCGGCCCGTCAGGCCTCCGCAGGCGGGGTGTAGTCCGGGTCGGCGGAGGGTGCGTCGGGGTTGGCGCCCGAGCCGGCCTGGGCGACGTCCGACCAGTTCTCCAGCTCGGCCATCACCTCGGCGTGCTTGTCGACGCAGACGACGACCAGGTCGCCCGGGTTGGCGCGGTTCATCGCGTGGCGGACCGCCTCGATCTCGTCGAGGCTCAGCTCGACCTGCTTGCAGCGAGCTCCCTGCGCCATCGCCTCGCGGACGCCCTCGAGCGACCAGCTGGGCGGTGTCGCCGCGCTCGCGGCCGCGCAGTGCCACGTCCTCGCGGACGATGCAGACGTCGAAGTGCTGGGCGGCGATCTGGCCGAGCTCGCGCATGTCCTGGTCGCGGCGGTCGCCCGCGGTGGCGATGATGCCGATCCGGGAGGGCCGGGCCAGGTCGTGGGAGGACTCCAGCGAGTCGCCGACGCGGTCCACGAAGTCGCCGAGCATCTTCATGCCCGGGCGCGTTGTGGCAGTAGTCCACGATCACGTTCACGCCGTTGACGTCGACCTCGTTGAGGCGACCGGGCGAGAGGTAGTAGCTGGTCGAGAAGGTGCGCAGGCCCTGACGGATGTCGTGCAGGGGAGCGCCGGCGGCGAAGGCCGCTGCGGCGGCCGCCAGCGAGTTCTGCACGTTCATCCGCGCCCGACCGTTGAACGTCGCCGGCAGGAGGTGGGTCCACGCCAGCTGCATCTCGCGACGGCCGTGCTGGACGACCATCATCTCGCCGCGCTCGGTGGGGTTGAGGACGATCGCCTTGCCGCCGCGGCGGCAGTGCGCGTCGATCATGTCGCGCACCTCGCTGCCGGGCTCCTCCATGGAGAACCAGACGACCTGGCCCGAGCACTTGCGCCGCATCTCGCGCACCAGCGGGTCGTCGGCGTTGAGCACGGCGTGCCCGTCGCGCGGCACCGCCTCGACGATGACGGCCTTGACGTCGGCCAGCTGCTCGACCGTGTCGATGCCGCGCAGGCCGAGGTGGTCGGGCTGCACGTTGAGGACGACGGCCACGTCGTTGCGCTCGTAGCCGAGTCCCTCGCGCAGGATGCCGCCGCGGGCCACCTCGAAGACGGCGAAGTCGACGCGCGGGTTCTGCAGCACCATCCGTGCCGACCGCGGGCCGGAGGCGTCGGCGCGGATCACGAGGCGCTCGTCGATGACGACGCCGTCGGTCGACGTCATGCCGACCTTGCGGCCCAGGCCCTTGAAGATGTGGGCGATCATCCGGCTGGTCGTGGTCTTGCCGTTGGTGCCGGTGACCGCGACGATCGGGATGCGCGACGTCGCGCCCGGGCGGGAAGAGCATGTCCACGACGGGCTTGGCGATGAACTGCGGCTCGCCGATGGTCGGGTGCGTGTGCATCCGGAAGCCGGGTGCCGCGTTGACCTCGCAGATCGCGCCGCCGGTCTCGCGCACCGGCTCGGTGATGTCGGGGCAGATGAAGTCGATGCCGGCGATGTCGAGGCCGACCATCCGGGCGGCCTCCTCGGCGATCTCGACGTTCTCCGGGTGCGCCTCGAAGGTGCGGTCGATCGAGATGCCGCCGGTCGACATGTTGCCGGTCAGCGCGAGCTTGACCATCTCGCCCTCGGCGGGCACCGAGTCCAGCGTGTGGCCCTGGTCGGCGAGGACCTCGAGGGCCGCCTCGTCGACCTTGATGCGGGTCAGCACCTTCTCGTGCCCCACGCCGCGACGCGGGTCGGCGTTGGTGAGGTCGACCAGCTCCTGGACGGTCGCGCTGCCGTCGCCGGTCACCGAGGCCGGGCACCCGCTCGGCGATGGCGACCATCCGGCCGTCGATGATCAGGCAGCGGTAGTCCTTGCCGGTGACGATCGACTCGACGATGACGTTGCCCCGCCGGGACTGGTCGTAGGCGATCGGGAAGGCGTTGCGTACGTCGTCCTCGTCCTTGCAGGTCGAGGCACACCCCGCGGCCGTGGTTGCCGTCGAGCGGCTTGAGCACGCAGGGGTAGCCGATCCGGTTGGCGACCGAGACGGCCCGCTCGACGGTGCGGACCGAGTCCTGCTTCGGCACCGGGAGGCCGGCCGCACCCAGCAGCTTGGTCGTGAGGTCCTTGTCGGAGGCGATGTCGACGGCGATCGAGGAGGTCTCGCGACGTCATCGTGGCGCGGATCCGCTTGGCGTGGACGCCCTGGCCGAGCTGGACGAGGGAGTGCTGGTTGAGGCGGATCCACGGGATGTCGCGGGAGACGGCCTCGTCGACGATCGCCTGGGTGGAGGGGCCGAAGGCGGTGCGCTCGGCGCGACGGATGAAGTCGTCGCGCTCGGCCTCCCAGTCGAAGTCGGGGTCGCCCTCGACGAGGTGGTTGACGAGCCGTACGGCGAGCTGGCCCGCGGTGAGGCCGACGTTCTCGTCGATGTAGCCGTAGATGATGTTGTAGTGCCCGGGCTGGCCCTTGACCGCGCGGGTCTTGCCGCGCCGGATGTCGTGGCCGACGGTCTGCTGGAGGGCGAGGGCGGCGTGCTCGGCCACGTGGCCGAGCCAGGTGCCTTCGTTGAGGCGCTCGAGGAAGCCGCCGCGACGCCCGCGCGAGCAGGTGTGCTCCCGCAGCCCGGGCAGCATCGAGACGAGCTCCTCGGAGAACCCGGGCAGCGTGTTGGTGGGGAACTGCTCGAGCGAGCCGAGGTCGACGACCAGGTGGATCGACTTCTCGTAGGACCACACGTTGGCGCCGCGGTAGACCCGCGTCTCGACGATCCGCAGGTCGGGGGTGGGACGCTCGCTCAGCAGCGTACTCGCTTCCCTCGGTCGGGGCGGTCGCCTCGGTCGGTGGCGGCGGGGGTGCCGGTGCTACGGCGCATCCGGGACCTCTTCTTGCGTGGCCAGTCGTCGGCGGATGGCCGCGGGGGTCGCGTCCGCTGGCGGCGATGTCGCGGGCCAGCTGGCGCAGGTCGCGCCCGGCCTCGGCCAGCTCGTCGGCCTCTTCGGGGTCGATGGCCGGTGCGGCGGCGGGATCAGCTGGCGGGTGTCGAGGTTGAACGCCGAGCCCTCGGGGAGGACGTGGAACACGACCCCGCTCGCCAGCATCGGCGCGGAGCGCTTGGCCTCGTGGGCGTTGGTGACCATCCGCGACCCGTCGAAGAGGGTGACGGCGCCGCGACCCGTCACGCGCATCACGGCCTCGCCGTCGATGTCCTCGACCAGGCCGCAGGTGTCCTCGTCGACGCCGATGCCCAGCAGCTGCGGGCTCTGGGCCACGATCATCAGCAACCGGCCGTAGCGGTTGCGCTGGTCGAAGTGCTGGTCGATGACGGTCGTGTCGACCAGGCCGAGCCCCGCGGCGACCTGGGTCATCCGCTGCTTGGGGGTCGAGCCACCGACGCCGAACGCCACCATGTGCGACGACTGGATGCTCGCACCTGCGGACGTACCGGCGACCACCGCGCCGCGGTGGTGGGCACGCAGGATCGCGTCGCCGACGGGGGTCCCGCAGATCGCGCCGGAGAGCTTGAGCTGGTTGCCGCCGGTCATGAAGATGCCGGTGGCGTCGTCGAGGACCTTGACGAGCGCGGGGTCGTGGGCCTGCTCGCGCGTCTCGGGACGTACGGCGTCGACGCGGGCGGCGCCGTAGCTTGGTGAACAGGGCGTCGTAGACCTCGACGACCTCGCGGCCGAGCGACGAGGCGGTCGGGATGACGGCGATGCGGGCGTCCGCACCGCCGCTGAGCGGCGACGAAGTGCTTGAGGATGGTCGGCCTGCGCATCTTGTCCTCGGCGCCACCGATGATCATGAGTGGTCCCTTGGGCATGACAGGCAGGCTAGCGGCTGAAAGGGTGGAGCGATGCAGCAGTCGACAAGCAGCACGACCAGACGCCTGGTGGTGGTGCGCCATGCCAAGGCCGAACCGAGTGCCCCGTCCGACCACGAACGGGCGCTCGCCGAGCGCGGGCACGGCGACGCTGCCGAGGCAGGCCGGTGGCTCCAGCGCGCAGGGGATCGTCGCCGACGGCGCGCTCGTCTCCGACGCCACGCGCGCCCAGGAGACGTGGGCCGGGCTCGCCGCCGGTGCCGGGTGGGACGTCGAGCCCGACTTCTCCGCCGCGCTCTACGCCGCCGGTCCGGACTCCGCGTTCGACCTGATCCGCGAGACCCCGGCCGCGGTGCGCGACGCTCGTCGTGCTCGGCCACAACCCGACGATGGCCTACCTCGCCGAGCTCATCGACGACGGCGAGGGCGACGACGACGCGATCACCGAGCCTGGTCAGCCGCGGCTTCCCGACCTCGGCGGTGGCGGTCTTCGACGTCGCGGCGAGCTGGTCCGAGCTCGCCGCCGGATCGGGCACGGTCCGGCTCTTCCACGTCGGCGGCTCGTGAGCGATCGCTCCCGGGTCGCGGCCGTGTTGCGGGCCGCCGGGAGCGTGTGGGCCGAGGACGAGGCCGCGCTGCTCCTGGTGGACGCGGCCACGAGCGCGGCGCGAGCTCGAGGCGCTCGTCGCGCGCCGGGTCGCCGGCGAGCCGCTGGAGACCGTGCTGGGCTGGGTCGCGTTCCTCGACCGACGCCTCGCGGTGGCGCCCGGGCGTGTTCGTGCCGCGTCGCCGCACCGAGCTGCTGGCCCGTACGACGCTCGCGCACGCCGCGGCCGCGCCACGTCGTGGTCGAGATGTGCTGCGGCGTCGCTCCGGTGGCGGCGATGCTGGAGGGGATGGCGGCGGAGATCCACGCTGCCGACCTGAGCGAGTCCGCCCTGGCCTGCGCGGCGCTCAACGCCCCGGGCGCCCGGCTGCACCACGGCGACCTCTTCGACGCCCTGCCGGTCGAGCCTGGCGGGACGCGTCGACGTGCTCGTCGCGAACGCGCCCTACGTCCCCACCGCCCGGATCGCGGCGATGCCCGCGGAGGCACGCGACCACGAGCCGCACGTCGCCCTCGACGGAGGTGTCGACGGCGTCGACCTGCACCGGCGCCTGGCCGGGGAGGCTCCGGGCTGGCTGGCGCCCGGGCGGAGTGCTGCTCATCGAGACGAGCCGGCACCAGCGGGCGCTCACCCTCGGTGCCATGCGCGCCGCCGGACTGGAGACCAGCGAGCGTCACCGACGACGAGGTCGACGGCTGTGTCGCGGTCGGGCTCAGGCCTGCTGGTCGGATCGGCTGCTCGAGCGGGGGAGCCGGCGTGACGATGCCGACCTCGGCGTCGGCCTGCCTCGATCTCCTCGCGCGAGATGCCGAGCAGGTAGAGGATCGTGTCGAGGTAGGGCACGTTGACCGCGGTGTCGCGCGGCGTCGCGGACCAGCGGCTTGGCGTTGTAGGCGATGCCGAGACCGGCCGCGTTGAGCATGTCGAGGTCGTTGGCGCCGTCGCCGACGGCGATGACCGCGTCCACCGGGATCCCGACCTCCTCGGCGAACTCGCGCAGCGCGGCGGCCTTGCCTGCGCGGTCGACGACCGGCCCGACGATCTCGCCGGTCAGCACCCCGTCGACGATCCCGAGCTCGTTGGCGCGGGCGAAGTGGATGCCGAGCTCCTCGGCCAGCCGGTCGGTGATCTGGCTGAAGCCGCCGGAGACGATGGCGAACCGATAGCCCAGCCGCCGCAGGGTCCGCACCATGCGTGCGGGCCCCGGGAGCCAGCACGATCGAGTCGTAGACCTCGTCGAGGGCCGAGGCCGGCACGCCCTTGAGCAGCGCGACCCGCTGGCGCAGCGACGCCTCGAAGTCGAGCTCGCCGCGCATGGCGGCCTCGGTGACGCGCGCGACCTCGTCCTCGCACCCGGCGTGGGCCGCGATCATCTCGATCACCTCGCCCTGGATCAGCGTGGAGTCGACGTCCATCACGATCAGCCGGACGCCGCGGCGGTGCAGCGACTCGCGCTGCACGGCGAGGTCGATGCCCTGCCTGACCGCCTCGGCGGCGAGCAACGGTCGCAGCATCTCGGCCGGCGCACCCGACACATACATCTCGATGGCGGTCACCGGATAGCGGGCCATCCGCTCGATGCGGTCGATGTTGGCACCGGAGTCGGCGATGCGCCCCGCGATGGCCGACATGGCCGACGCCTTGAGCGGGCTGCCGATGAGCGTGATGTGCGACCGGTCGCCCTGTCGTGTCTTGTTGTCCCCGGCACCCCGGTCGACCTCGACGGTCATGCCCAGGTCTGCGCCGGTGCGCTCGATGACGTCGCGCAGCTTCTTCCAGTCGCGGGGAGCGGTGACGAGGATGCCGAGCACGAGTCGGCGGCGCAGCACGATCTGCTCGATGTCGAGGACCGAGACGCCCGCGGCCGCGAGCGCAGCGAAGACGGCCGACGTGACACCGGGCCGGTCCTTGCCGGTCAGCGTGACAAGCAGGGTCTTCGGCGCTTCTTCCATGGTGTGTCGAGGCTAGCTGCCGGGGGTGTCCGGAGGGCGCGAAGTCCGCGGATCGGGCCAGACCTCGGGTGAGCAGGCGGCCACGACGGCGCGCCGCGCTGCGCGCTCGAGCGGCTGGAGGAGGCCACGGCGCTGCTCCACGTCGTACGACGTCAGCGCGCCGCCGTCGTCCTCCAGGGCCAGGTCCGCGATGGACCAGGCCTGCATGCCCCGGGCAGCCAGGTCGACGCACACGGCGGGTGTGCCCAGCGGCGCGTCGAGCGTGGGTCGGTGGTGCAGGTTCATCAGGGCATCGGCCGCCTCGGGCCGCCAGCGCGCCACCTCGAGGTCGGCCAGGTCGTCGGCCGTGGTCGACCAGGGTCGCGCGCAGCGCCCGGTCGGCCTCGCCCACGTCGGGGAGCTGGCGCCGAGCCGCCGGGTGGGCGTGCCACTGCACGGTCTCGCCGACCTCCTCCGGCACCAGGCCCAGCTCGCCGACGACGACCGCCTGGCCCGCGTCGAGCGCCGCGGCGTTGAAGGTGACCGGGCCGCCCAGTCCGAGCGGGTCGCCCTCGACCGGCAGCGCCAGTCCGGCGTACGTCGCCTGTGACCGGCGCACGCTCGCCGAGCAGGTCGACGCAGCGAGCCGCCCGGCGAGGAGGTGCGCCGCGTCGCCGAGGACGTCGAGCACGGTGTCGGTCTGCTCGTGCCCGCGCAGCCACGCCGTCAGCCACCACGCCATCACGGCGGAGTGGGGCAGCGAGTAGTGGGGCGGGGTCGGCCCGACGTGCGTCGACATCGCCGGGCGAGGCTGACTAGGGTTGCCGACATGTCCGCCGTGATCGAGTTCGCCGGAGTCACGGTGCGCCGTGGCTCGATCCGTGCTGCTCGACGACGTCTCCTGGGAGGTCGAGGAGGACGAGCGCTGGGTGGTGCTCGGGCCCAACGGTGCCGGCAAGACGACCCTCCTGCAGGTCGCCGGCGCCCAGATCCACCCGACGTCCGGAGTGGCCGGCATCCTCGACGAGGTGCTCGGCACGACGGACGTGTTCGACCTGCGGCCGCGCATCGGGCTGACCAGTGCAGCGCTCGCCGACCGGATCCCGAGGTCCGAGCTGGTCCGGGACGTCGTCGTCTCCGCGTCGTACGGCGTCGTGGGCCGCTGGCGCGAGCACTACGCCGAGCTCGACCACGACCGGGCCGCCCAGCTGCTGGCCGAGGTCGGCGCCGCCCAGCTGGCCGAGCGCACCTTCGGCACCCTCAGCGAGGGCGAGCGCAAGCGCGTCCAGATCGCGCGTGCCCTGATGACCGACCCCGAGCTCCTGCTGCTCGACGAGCCGGCCGCCGGGCTGGACCTCGGCGGTCGTGAGGACCTCGTCGCGACCCTGTCCGTGCTCGCCCTCGACCCCGACTCGCCGGCGACCGTCCTGGTCTCCCACCACGTCGAGGAGATCCCGCCGGGCTTCACCCACGCGCTCCTGCTGCGTGAGGGGCGCGTGGTCGACGCCGGGCCGGTCGAGCGACGTCGTCACCGAGGCGACGCCTGTCGGAGACCTTCGCGATGCCGCTCGCTGCTGACCCACGAGGACGGCGGTACGCCGTTTTGCGGCACCGCCGACGCGACCGAGCGCAAGCCACCGGATAGGGTCGAGCCATGGAGTGGCTTGAGAGATCACGCGTGGGAGACCTGGCTCGGCCTGGCGATCCTGCTGGGCGTCGCCGAGATGTTCAGCCTCGACCTGATCCTCATCATGCTCGCGGCCGGTGCCCTCGTCGGCATGGTCGCCGCCGTGCTCGATCTGCCCGTCGCCGCTCCAGATCCTCGCCGCGTCGGCCGCCTCGGTGGCCGCGCTGGCGTTGGTGCGGCCCTCGATGGTCAAGCGTCTGCACGGAGGACCCGAGCTCGCGCTCGGACACGGCAAGCTGATCGGCAGGCAGGGCATCGTGACCGACGAGATCTCGGGCCTGGCCGCCGGCAGGATCAAGCTCGCGGGCGAGTTCTGGACCGCCGAACCCTACGACGACACCACCAGCATCCCGGCGGGCGAGACCGTCGAGGTGCTGGAGATCCGCGGCGCCACGGCCGTCGTCCACCCGGTCGCCCGGCTCGAGTCCTGAACCACACGCCCGACCCACGAAGGAGACGTCCATGGAGATCGCCCTGATCCTGCTGGCGCTGCTGGTCCTGTTCGTCATCGTCCTGCTCGCCAAGACGGTACGGATCGTGCCGCAGGCGCGCGCCGGCATCGTCGAGCGCTTCGGCAAGTACAAGGGCACCCTGCCCGCCGGGCCTCAACATCGTCATCCCCTTCATCGACCGGCTGCGCTACCTCATCGACCTGCGCGAGCAGGTCGTGTCGTTCCCGCCGCAGCCGGTGATCACCGAGGACAACCTCGTCGTCTCCATCGACACCGTCATCTACTTCCAGGTGACCGACCCGGTGGCCGCGACCTACGAGATCGCCAACTACATCCAGGCGATCGAGCAGCTCACCATGACCACCCTGCGCAACATCGTCGGTGGCATGGACCTCGAGGAGACGCTGACCAGCCGCGACTCCATCAACTCCGGCCTGCGCGGCGTCCTCGACGAGGCCACCGGCAAGTGGGGCATCCGCGTCAACCGTGTCGAGCTCAAGGGCATCGACCCGCCGCCCTCCATCAAGGACTCGATGGAGAAGCAGATGCGCGCCGACCGTGAGAAGCGCGCCGTCATCCTCACCGCCGAGGGCCAGCGGCAGGCCGCGATCCTCACCGCCGAGGGTTCGAAGCAGTCGCAGATCCTCAACGCCGAGGGTGACCGCGAGTCGCAGATCCTGCGGGCCCAGGCCGACCGCGAGGCGTCCATCCTGCGCGCCCAGGGTGAGGGACAGGCCATCCAGACCGTCTTCCAGGCGATCCACGACGGCCAGCCCGACCAGTCGCTGCTGGCCTACCAGTACCTCCAGATGATGCCGAAGATCGCCGAGGGCAGCGCCAACAAGGTGTGGGTGATCCCCTCGGAGATCACCAAGGCCATGGAGGGACTCGGCTCCTCGATCCACGAGATCGCCGGCATCCCCCGGGAGGCCACGCCGCGCACGCGGGTCGACATGGGCCCGTCCGAGCCGCAGCTGCCGCGCTCGCTCGGGCGACGCCGAGCTCAGCGCCACGAGCAAGGCCGTCGAGGAGGCCATCGCCGCGGCCGAGTCGGCCGCGCCAGACGCCGACCGCAGCGCCGCGTCCGCCGCCGGCCGCCGCACCGAGCCTCCCGCACCAGGGGAGTCTCCCTCGGCGTGAGTCCGCTCGAAGCCGTGCTCGTCGCCCTCGCCGGGGTGGCGGCCGGCACCATCAACACCGTGGTGGGGTCGGGAACGTTGATCACGTTCCCGACCCTGCTGGCGTTCGGCGTACCGCCGGTCACCGCCAACGTCTCGCAACACGTCGGCCTGGTCCCCGGGTCGGTGTCGGGCGCCATCGGCTACCGCCGCGAGCTGGTCGGCCAGCGCAGCCGGCTGCTGCGCCTCGGCTCGCGCCTCCGCTGCTCGGCGGCATCGATCGGCGCGCGTCCTGCTGCTGTGGCTGCCCTCGAGCGCCTTCGACACGATCGTGCCCGGCGCTGATCCTGCTCGGCGTGGTGCTCGTCCTCGTCGGTCCGCGGATCCAGCGTGCGGTCGCCGCGCGGGCGGAGGGGAGCGGTGGCCTCCCCGACCACGGTGTGTGGTGGGTGTGGCCGGCCGTGGTCGCGTCGCCGGCGTCTACGGCGGCTACTTCGGCGCCGCCCAGGGCGTGCTGCTGATGGCGATCCTCGGGATCGGCGTCGCCGAGACCGCTGCAGCGCCACAACGCGACCAAGAACGTCCTCGCGCTCGCTCGTCAACGGCGTCGCCGCCGTCATCTTCATCGCGGTGGCCGACGTCGACTGGGCCGTCGCCGGGCTGATCGCCCTCGGATCGGTGGTCGGGGGCCTGATCGGGGCGACCGTCGGCCGCCGACTGCCGCCGACGGTGCTACGCGTGGTGATCGTCGTGGTGGGCGTGGCCGCCCTCGTGGTCTTCCTGGTCTGACGCCGCTGTCGGGCTGCTCCACCCAGGCGCGCAGCCACGTGTCGATGTGATCGTAGGCGCGGCGACGCACCTCCGGCCGGGAGAGCACGACGTCGTGCAGGGCGCCGTCGACGGCGACCGAGGTGACGTGGCGTCCGAGGGACGAGGCCCACCTGCGGATCTGCTGGACGTCGAGCACGATGTCGTTGGCGTGCACGTCGTCGTTCATCTCGGCGGGGGACACGCTGCGCGTCGACGACAGCACCAGCGACGGGGCAGGTGATGTCGAGGCCGGCGTGCAGCTCGGCGTGGCCGCGCCGGATCGCGCGCAGCCAGCCGGCGTACACCGGTCGGGAGTCCATCGGCTTCCAGGCCAGGTCGTAGTCCCACTCGCCGCCGTGGGAGCTGTGGATGGACATGGCGTAGAGGCTGTTGACCCGTCGGGGGATCGCCTGCTTCGGCCGCCTGGTGCCCAGTCGCTCGATCGCCACCCGGGTGGCCGGGCTGCGCAGCCACGCCGAGCCCTGCATGTCGAACCACGGGGAGTTGAGCACCATCCCGGTCATCTCGGCGGGGCGGCGCTCGTTGGCCCACAGGGGGAGGGTCAGGCCGCCGGTCGAGTGTCCGGACGTGATCACCTCGGTGTGCCCGTCACGCCGGGTGATGCGCCACCAGGCGAGGTCGAGCTCGGCGAAGTACTCGCGGAGGTCGCCGACGTAGTTGGGGGTCTGGTGGTCGCGCAACGACCGGCCGTACTTGCGCAGGTCGACGGCGTAGAACGTGTAGCCGCGCTCGGCCCACCACTCGGCGTACTCGGTGTGGAAGAAGTAGTCGGCGAAGCCGTGCACGTGCAGCACCGCGCGGCCGGTGGGCCGGCTGGCCGGCAGCGTCACGAGGGTGGCGACCACCGGGCCTTCGTCGTCCGGCGGGAGGGACATGGTCTCGACCCGGTAGGCCGGTCCGAGGACGTCGGACTGCGGCTCGGTTGGCATGGGCCGAGGATATCGAGACCCGGGTTGCCGCGGGGCCGTTCGGCCCGCCGTCGAGTATTCGCATTAGGCCTCGGGGGCACCTACCCCCGACTTATTCTTCGGCTGTGTCGAACGCCATCGCGTCCCTTCAGCGAGGGCTCAGCTCCTACGTCCAGCAGCAGGTCGACGGCTGGCGCACCGGCACCCGCGGCAGCCAGGTCTTCGTCACGAGCGTCCTGCTGGGTCTGATCGGCCTCGCGGTGGGCGTCATCCTGGTGTTCGGCGACGTGGTGCCGATGGTGCTGTGGGTCGTCTTCCTGATGCTCGGCGTGATGCTGCTGCGGTTCCTGCCGCTTCTCCTGGTCACGGTCGCCGTGCTGGCGGCTGCCGCCTGGGCGTCGGCGCGCGTCGGGCCCGACGAACCGCGTGTCGGTGTCGAGCCTGGTCATCCTCGCGCTGGCCGCCGCGCTGGCGCTGGTCCAGTCCAGCCGCCAGCGCTCGGGCCTGCCGGTGGCGCTGAGCGAGGCGGTGCTCGCCCAGCTGCGCGACCGGCTGCAGCGACAAGGTGTGGTCCCTGCCGCTGCCCAACGGCTGGCGGTCGCAGTCCGCGGTCCTCACCGCGCACGGACCGAGCTATGCCGGCGACTTCCTCGTCGCGGACCTGCGTGACGGGCGCTGGCTCGAGATGGCCCTGGTCGACGTGTGCGGCAAGGGGGTGTCGGTCGGTCCGCAGGCGCTGCAGTTCGCCGGTGCGCTCGGCGGGCTGATCGGGGCGATGCCGCCGGCGGAGATGATGTCGGCCGCCAACGGCTTCCTGCTGCGCCAGGAGTCCGACGAGTCGCTGGCGACCGCGGTCCACCTCAAGGTCGACCTGCTCACGGGTGACTACACGATCACCAGCGCCGGCCACCCGCCCGCGCTGCACTGGCACCTGGGCACCCGCGGCTGGACCATCGACAACGCACGCGGGATGGCCCTCGGCGTCATCTCCGACGTCGAGTTCTCACCCAGCCATGGCCGCCTGCGCCCGGGCGAGGCGCTGATGTTCTACACCGACGGTGTGATCGAGGCCGGCAGCCGCGACATCGACGACGGCATCGAGTGGCTGCGCCACCAGGCCCTGCACGTGGTCGACGCACGCGGATTCACCGGACTGCCGCGTCGCGTCCTCAAGAAGGTGCCGCGCGGCGACGACGACCGCGCCATCCTGCTGCTCGAGCGCCAGCCGTTGACCTCGCCCGAGCGGGCCTCCGAGACGTTCCGCGGTCTTTCCGGCTAGCGGCTCCGCGCGAGTAGAGCTCGCGGATGACCTCCTCGATGTCGGGCTCCTGGATCGAGAGGTCGGCGACGTCGTACGACGCGGCGACCGCGGCCACGATGGGTGCGGCGCTCGCCTCGGCGGGGAAGGACAGCCACTGGCGCGGACCCTCGACCCGGCGGACCTCCGCTCCGGGCACCTCCATCGCCGGTGCCTCGTCCACCAGGTCGACCACCAGCGTGCGGGTGGAGCCGCCCTGGAGGTGCAGCCCGCTGAGCGTCCCGTCGTAGACCGACGTGCCGTGGTCGATCACGATGACCCGCTCGCACAGCGCCTCGATGTCCTGGAGGTCGTGCGTGGTGAGCATCAACGTGGTGTTGCGCTCGGCGTTGAGCGAGCGGAGGAACTCGCGCAGCCGGCCCTTGCTGACCACGTCGAGACCGATGGTGGGCTCGTCGAGGTAGAGCACCTCCGGGTCGTGCAGCAGCGCGGCGGTGATGTCGCCGCGCATCCGCTGGCCCAGGCTGAGCTGGCGGACCGGGGTGTCGAGCTGGGCGCCGAGGTCGAGCAGGTCGACGAAGCGCTCGAGGTTCTCGCGGTAGCGGTCGCGGGGGATGCGATACATCTTCTGCAGCAGCTCGAAGGAGTCGCGCAGCGGCAGGTCCCACCACAGGGTCGAGCGCTGGCCGAAGACGACGCCGATCCGGCGGGCCAGCTCGACCCGGTCGCGGCTGGGGTCGAGCCCGTCCACGCGCACCTGGCCGCCGGTCGGGCACCAGGATGCCGGTCAGCATCTTCACGGTGGTCGACTTCCCGGCGCCGTTGGGGCCGATGTAGCCGACCATCTCGCCCGCGTCGACGGAGAAGGTGAGGTCGTGGACCGCCACCACCTGCTCACGCACGCGGCGACGCCTGCCCTCCACCCGGCGTCGTACGTCGAAGGTGCGCTCGAGGTCGTGCACGTCGATCAGCGGCCCTGCTGTGGAGGACATGTCAGCTCCCGGTGGAGGTGTAGTGGCGGACGCCGAAGCGCCACACGAGCAGGGCGGCCGCGACCGTCACGGCGCCGGCCAGCGGAGAGGCGAACTGGAGGCCTCGGGCATGCCGAAGGGGTCGGAGCGGCCGAGCAGGTAGAGGCAGGGATACCAGTTGACGAAGGCGACCGGGATGACGAAGGTCAGCCCGACCAGCACCTCGCGCGGGAAGATGCTGAGGGGGTACTGCGTGACGGTGGCGCCGCCGTAGGTGAAGGCGTTGGCGAACTCGGTCGCGTCGGTGGTCCAGAACTGGACGCAGGAGAAGCCGAGGAAGAGGCCGAAGAAGATCAGGGCGCCGCTGACGATCATCGACACGGCCACGAGGACGCGCAGCGGGGTCCAGTCGACGTAGGTGCAGGCCCACCCGAAGACGACGGCCGCCTGGGTCAGCCGACCCATCCTCCGGAGCGTGAACTGGTCGGCGCAGACCTGCACGAGCAGCGGCACCGGCTTGGTCATCATCTGGTCGAGGCGGCCGGTGCGGATGTAGGTGCCGATGCGTTCCACGCTGCCGATGGCCGTGTCCGCGATCGCCAGCGCGAGGGACGCGCTGCCGTAGAGGAGCGCGACCTCGTGCAGCGAGAAGCCCGCGAGGTCGTGCAGGTGGGTGAACATGATCCAGAGGCCGACGAAGTCCAGCCCGGTGATCAGGCCGTTGCCCACCGCGAGCAGCACGAACGAGGCGGGGTACTGCCAGGCGGCGCGGATCCAGAGCGAGGCGATCTGGCCGTAGGTGCGCAGGTAGGTCAGCTCACCCACCCTGCACCACCACCTTGCGCGTCGCGAGCGCGAGCACGCCCTGGCAGGCGAGCAGCAGCACGGCGGCCCAGAACACCTGGAAGCCCAGGGCGGCAAGCAGGCCGGACCCGGCGTGCTTGCCGAGCCAGATGTCGGCGGGCACCTGGACGTACGACGCCCACGGCAGCGCCTGGGCGACGGTGCCCAGCCAGCCCGGGAAGAGGACGAGGGGCAGCATCATCCCGCTGAAGAAGATGGCGAAGGCGCCGCTCATCACCTTCACCCCCGACTGGTCGAGCAGCCAGAAGGCCGTGCTCGCGACGAGGAACCGGATGGCGAAGCTGACCACCACGGCCAGCACCAGCGACACCGCGAACGCGAGCGCGTTGAGGGGAGAGGCCGGGAGGGAGATGTCGAAGACCACCAGGCCGATCAGCGTGGGCGCGAGGCCGCGGGTGAGCAGGTGGTAGGCGGCGCGACCGAGGTCGCTGGCGAGGTACCACCCCACGATCCCGACCGGTCGGTAGAGGTCGATGGCGATGTCGCCGGTGCGGATGCGCTCGGCGAGGTCGTCGGTGGTGCCGCCGCCCCACAGGGCGATGGTCATCAGCAGTGCCTGTCCGAGCCAGACGTACGTCACCGCGTCCTGGGAGTCGTAGCCACCCGCGCCGGGACTGGCCTCCCACAGCGCCAGGTAGGCGAAGGAGTAGATGATGCCGAAGACCGAGTTGGTGAAGATCCCGGCCAGCGTGGCCGCGCGATAGGTGGAGTAGCGGCGGAAGGCCCGGGTCGCGATGGCGACATGAAGCATCCGCCCGTCCCTTCGATGGAGTTCGATCCCCGGCCCACCCACGAGGCGGCCGGGGATCGTCTCACATCAGGAGACGGGTGCGCACCTCGATCAGGGGCGGGTCAGGTTCAGGACGCCGATGAGGCGGCCCTGGGCATCGGGGACGACGGCGACGCCGGCGTGCCGGGCACGCGGGCTGAGCAGGATCTCGCGGTGCGGCGGCGAGTCCATCCAGAGGTCGACCATGGACCTCGGGGTGAGTCGGGTGCCCCGGACGAGGGCCTCGCCGGCCCAGGAGGTGTCGCAGCGGCGGATGACCTGGTCCTGGTCGCGGTGCGCGAAGACCCCGGTGCTGGCGATGTGCCGGCCCCAGCGCTCGGCCAGCCGGTCGGTGCAGGAGTCGAAGAGCGCGATCGGACGTCGGCCGTTGGCGAGGCGGGCCTCGTTGATGGTCACCATGAGGGCGGTCTCGAACTCGTCGAGCGTGAGCGTCTGGGAGGTGGCGTCGGAGGCGGCCTGGTCACGCGTGGGCACCGGCCAGGTGGCGGCCTGCGCCGTCGAGGGCAGGGCCAGGAGGACCGCTGCGGCGACGAGCAGTGACGCCGTCAGTGAGGCGAGATGAGCGCGCACGGTGGGGACCTCCAGGGACACAGATCCGCGAACGGGGATGCGGCGAATCTTGACTAAACCTTGTGAATCTTGCTCGAGGCTAACCCCAAGGGATGTCTTCTGGGCGAATCGCCGCCCCCTACTTCGATCGCAGACCGTCGAGCGGGTCAAGAACCCACACAGAGCCCGCAGGAACCGTCTGGTTCAGATAGAACCGGCTTGAGGGTTTCACCCATGACAGGAATCGCAAAAGTCGGGCCCGGTGGTCTGGACCATCGGGTCCAGGCCACCGGGCCCGATGAGGGTGGTGACGAGCGCGGGCGCGGCCGCGGGCTCAGTGCTGGTAGGTGCCGTGCAGGATGGCGCGACCGAGGGTCTTGAACGCGAGGTTGAAGGAGACCACGGCGTTGGATGCCTGGTCGTCGACGCCGAGCGAGGCGTCCTTCACGGCGTGGACCACGAAGAAGTAGCGGTGCGGGTGGTCGCCCTGCGGGGGTGCGGCGCCCATGAATCCGGCCTCGCCACCGTCGTTGCGGACGTGGAAGGACTGCCCGGGAAGGTCCCCTGCCGCCGCGCCGGTGTCCAGCGAGGTGACGTCGGCGGGGATGTCCACCAGGCACCAGTGCCAGAACCCGCTGGGCGTGGGGGCGTCCGGGTCGAAGCACGTGACGACGAAGGACTGGGTGCCCTCGGGTGCGCCGTCCCAGGTCAGCTGCGGGGAGGTGTTGCCCAGGTCGGCCACCTGGGCGTCCTGGAGGGGAGCCCCGTCGGCCACGTCCGTGCTGGTCACCGCGAAGGACGCGGTCGGCGGGAGGTAGTCGTAGGGGTTGGGGGCCAGAGGTCGCTCGATGCTCATCCCTCGAACCTAGCCGTCGGCGCGAAGCCGAGGCCGGAGACAATGGGGCATGACCGATCGCGGCGCGTCCCACGCACCTCCCTACCTGGCCGGCCTGGTCCTTGCGGGTCGCAAGGTGGTCGTGGTCGGGGGAGGGCACGTGGCCCAGCGTCGGGTCCCCGCCTTCCTGGCCGTGAACGCCGCCGTGACGGTGGTGAGCCCGGAGGTCACCCCGGCGCTGGAGGGCCTCGCCGGCGAGATCACGCTCGTGCTGCGCGACTTCGAGGAAGCCGACGTGGAGGGCGCGTGGTACGTCGTCGCCGCGACCGACGACCCGGACGTCAATGCCCGCGTGGTCGCGGCCGCCGAACGGCGCCACACCTTCTGCGTCCGCGCCGACAACGCCCTCGGCGGCACCGCGTGGACGCCCGCGGTGGGCCACCACGGCAGTGTCACCGTGGGCGTGCTGGGCAATCGGGAGCCCCGCAAGTCGGCCGCCCTGCGGGACGACATCGTCACCGCCCTGCGCGACGGGCACCTCTCCGCGCAGGGGGCCCACGACCGCACCCCCGGCGTCGTCCTCGTCGGCGGCGGGCCGGGCGAACCGGAGTTCGTGACCGTCGCCGCCCGGCACGCGCTCGCCTCCGCGGACGTGGTGGTCGCCGACCGTCTCGCGCCCCGCGAGCTCCTCGACGAGCTCGGACCCGAGGTCGAGCTGATCGACGTGGCCAAGCTCCCGCGGGGTCGGTCGGCCTCCCAGGACTACATCAACGAGGTCATCGTCGAGCGCGCCCGTGCCGGCAAGCGCGTCGTGCGCTTCAAGGGTGGCGACAACTTCGTGTTCGGGCGCGGCTTCGAGGAGGTGCTGGCCTGTGCGGCGGCCGACGTCCCGGTGACCGTCGTACCCGGCCTGACCTCCGCGATCGCCGTCCCGGCCAGGGTCGGCATCCCGGTCACCCACCGGGGTGTCGCCCACGAGTTCACCGTCGTCTCCGGCCACCTCGCGCCCGGTCACCCCGAGTCCCTGGTCGCCTGGGACGCGCTGGGCCGGATGCGTGGCACCGTGGTCGTCCTGATGGGGGTCGACAACGGTCCCGCCATCGCCGACGCGCTGGTGGCGGGTGGTCGCCAGGCCGCGACGCCGGTCGCCGTGGTCGTCGACGGCACCATGCCGACCGAGCGCGTCGTGCTCAGCACGCTCGGGTCCCTGGCCGCGGACCTGGCGTCCCACGAGGTGCGTCCACCGGCGATCATCGTCATCGGCGAGGTGGTGGCGGTGGCGCGTCCGGCACACTACGGGCGTGGCTGACCTCGTCGAGATCTCCGACCCCGGCGACCCCCGGCTGGGGGACTACCGCGACCTGCGCGACGTCGAGCTGCGCAAGTCGCTCGAGGTCGAGCACGGGCTGTTCCTGGCCGAGGGCGAGAAGGTGGTGCGCCGGGCGGTCGAGGCCGGGTTCGTCCCCCGCTCCTTCCTGATGTCCCCGCGGTGGGTCGACGGGCTGGAGGACGTCCTCGAGCGAAGCGACGGTCCCTGCTTCGTGATGTCCGAGGAGCTGGTCGAGCAGGTCACCGGGTTCCACGTCCACCGCGGCGCCCTGGCCTCGCTCCACCGGCCACCGCTACGCCCGGTGGCCGACGTGCTCGCGGGTGCTCGGTCGGTGCTGGTGCTCGAGGACCTCGTCGACCACACCAATGTCGGCGCGGTCTTCCGCTCGGGCGCGGCTCTCGGCTTCGACGCCGTGCTGCTGGCCCCGCGGTGCGCCGACCCGCTCTACCGCCGCTCCATCAAGGTGGGGATGGGAGCGGTGTTCTCGACCCCGTGGACCCGCCTCCCGGACTGGTACGACGCCCTCCCGGCGTTGTCCGGGCAGGGGTTCACCACGATCGCGCTCACCCTGGCTCCCGACGCGGTGCCGATCGAGTCGGCCGTCGCCGGCGTCGAGCGGCTCGCCCTGGTGCTCGGCTCGGAGGGCCACGGGTTGTCCGCGCGGTGGGAGCAGTCCGCCGACCGGCGGGCGATCATCCCGATGCGCGAGGGCATCGACTCCCTCAACGTCGCTGCCGCGAGCGCGGTCGCCTGCTACGTCGCAGCCGCTCGCTAGCGCAAGCCCGCCGGGTCAGCCGCGCTGCCGCAGCGCCGCGTGCAGGACGATCGAGCCCGCAACGGCGGCGTTGAGCGAGCTCGCCGAGCCGACCATCGGGATGCTGGCGATGTCGTCGCACGACGTGCGCCATCCCGAGGCCAGGCCGTGCGTCTCGTTGCCGACGACGATCACCACGCGTCCGGAGAGGTCCACGTCGGCCAGGTCGGCGCCCTGCTCGTCGGTGCCCACGATGCGATAGCCGTGCTCGTGCGCGAACGCCACCACCGGCCCCGGGCCGGGCACGCGGAGGACGGTGAGGGCGAACAGCGACCCGGTGCTGGCGCGGACCGCCTGCGGGTCGTACGGGTCGGCGGCGTGACCCGTGACGACCAGGGCGCCGGCGCCGAAGGCGTCGGCCGAGCGGGCGAGGGTGCCGATGTTGCCGGGGCTGGTGGGTCGGTCGAAGACGACGATCGGCCCGTGCGGGCGGGTGGTGTCGGCCAGCCGTTCGACCCCGTCGTCGGGCATCTCCACGACGGCGACCAGCTCGGCGCCGTCCTCCTTGCCGCTGAGCCGCGCATGCAGCTCGGGGGAGAGGACCACCTTCTCGGCGGGCACCGAGCTCCACAGCTCGTCGCCCCAGGTCGATGCCGCGTCCTCGACGCGCAGCAGGGCGCGGACGGTCCAACCCTCCTCCACGGCGCGCGTGATCGGGCGGACCCCCTGCACGAGGAACTCGCGGTTGCGGTGACGCTTGCTGCGGTTGGTCAGCAACGCCTCCCACTGCTGGAAGCGGGCGTTCTCGCGGGTGATCCGGAGGTCGCTCACGCCGGCGACGACCCGCCCTCGGCGGGCCAGGTCGGCGGGAAGTCCTCGGCGGCGGCATCGTGCTTCTTGGTCAGCCGCTTGCGCGCCTTGGCCGAGAGCCGGTCACCGAAGACGGTCCCGATGGTGTGGTCGGTCTCGTGCTGCAGGCAGCGCGCGAGGAGCCCGTCGCCCTCGAACTCCACCGGCTCGCCATCCAGGCCGGTGCCCTCGACCCGCGCCCAGTCCGGGCGCGCGCACGACTCGAAGGAGCCGGGGAAGGACAGGCAGCCCTCGTCGTCGTCGTCGAGGTGGCGGTCGTTCCCCTCGGGCAGCGTCACCACCGGGTTGCAGACGACCCCCACGGTGCGGCGACCGTCGTCGTCGGGGCAGTCGAAGACGAACATGGCGACGTCCTCGCCGACCTGGCAGGCGGCCAGACCGACCCCGTCGGCGGCGTACATCGTGGCGACCATGTCCGCCGCGAGCGTGCGCAACGCGTCGTCGTACGACGTCACCGGCTGCTGTGCGCGGTGCATGACGGGCGTTCCCCACCGGGTGATCGCTCGGGGTGAGCCGCCGGTCGGCAGCGGCCCATAGGGTGCGTGTACGTCGGTCGCGTCGGCGTCGGGCATGCCGGGAGCCTAGCCAGCGATGGGACGGGCTCCACTGCCGAGGCGACCGTGACACGCACCACCGGACGGGTGGTGGTCAGAAATGTAACTCAGAGTTACGGTGGAGGCATGTACCTCATGAAGACGTTCCGGCCGGGCGGTCGCCACGGGCTGTCGTCGCGCGAGACCCGCGACCCGATCGGGCTCGCCGTCGCGGCCGTGAACCGGCTGGCGCAGAGCGAGCTGATCGACCGGATGGGGTTGCGCAAGCAGACCGAGCGGGCGGTGTTCCGCACGACCCGCAACGGATTCCGCGTCGCCACCGCGGCGGGCCGCACGTTCGCCCGCGCGGGCGGCCGGGGCACCGGAACCGCCGAGCGGCCGGCCAGCGCCGCGTCGACCGGCGTCTTCGACCTGACGCCGACCGAGGACGAGCAGATGCTCGTCGACGTCGTCACCGAGCTGGCCACCGAGATGGTGCGTCCCGCCGCCGCCGGGGCCGACGCCGACTGTGCCGCACCCATCGAGCTCCTCGAGGCCGCGCAGGAGATCGGGCTGCCGGGACTCGGTGTCCCCGAAGCCCTCGGCGGCATCATGGAGGAGCGCTCGGCCATGGCCGGCACGCTGGTGGCCGAGGCCCTCGCCCGGGGCGACATGGGCATCGCCGTCGCTGCCCTCGCGCCCGGCGCGGTCGCCACCGCGATCGGCCTGTGGGGCACCGAGGCCCAGCAGCAGACCTACCTCCCCGCCTTCACCGGGAGCGACGTCCCGGCAGCCGCCCTGACCTTGTCCGAACCGAGCGTGCTGTTCGACCCGTTCGCACCCGCCACCACGGCGACGCGCGACGGGGACGGCTTCGTGCTCGACGGCGTGAAGTCCGCGGTCGTGCGGGGTGTCGACGCGGAGCTCTTCGTCATCGGTGCCCGGCTCGACGGCAAGCCCGCCCTGTTCCTCGTCGAGTCCGGCGCGGAGGGCCTCGAGGTCGAGGCCGACCCGTCCATGGGCCTGCGGGCCGCCGCCCTGACCCGGCTCCACCTGACGGGTGTCCGGGTCGGCACGGACGCGCTGCTCGGCGACACCGACGGCACGGCGTACGCCGAGTGCGTCCGGCTGTCGCGGCTCGCCTGGTGCGCCCTCGCGGTCGGCACCGGGCAGGCGGTGCTCGACTACGTCACGGACTACGTCAACGAGCGGCAGGCGTTCGGTGAGCCGATCAGCCACCGCCAGTCGGTCGCGTTCATGGTCGCCGACATCGCCATCGAGCTGCAGGCGATGCGACTCGTCACCTGGAAGGCGGCCTCGCGAGCGGCCCGCGGCAGGACTTCGCCCGCGAGGTCGGGCTCGCCCGCCAGCTGTGCGCCGAGCGGGGCATGCGGATCGGCCTCGACGGCGTCCAGCTGCTCGGTGGTCACGGCTTCGTCAAGGAACACCCGGTGGAGCGGTGGTACCGCGACCTGCGGGCCGTCGGAGTCATGGAAGGCGCGGTGCTTGTCTGATGATCAACCTCGAGACCCCCAAGAAGCAGGCCGCGCTCGTCGACCAGGCCCACCAGCTGGCGATGAACATGCTGCGGCCGATCTCCCGCAAGTACGACCGGGCCGAGCACGAGTACCCCAAGGAGCTCGACATGCTCGCCGCGCTGATCGACGGCGTGTCCGAGACGGGCGCGACCGGCGGCGCCGGAGCGGGCGGCGTACGACGCGACGAGGGCGAGCGCTCCGGCAAGGTCAGGAACGGCGCCAACCTCGCCTCGGTGCTCTCGGTCGCCGAGATGTGCTGGGGCGACACCGCCCTGCTGCTCTCGATGCCGCGCCAGGGCCTGGGCAACTCGGCCATCGCCTCGCGTCGCCAACGAGGAGCAGCTCGAGCGCTACAAGGGCACGTGGGCCGCCATGGCGATCACCGAGCCCGGCATCGGCTCGGACTCGGCCGGCATCACCACCACGGCCGTCAAGGACGGCGACGAGTACGTCATCAACGGCGAGAAGATCTACGTCACCTCGGGCGACCGCGCCGACAGCGTCGTCGTGTGGGCGACCCTCGACAAGGAGCTCGGTCGGGCGGCGATCAAGTCCTTCGTCGTCCGCAAGGACAACCCCGGCCTGAAGGTCGAGCGCCTCGAGCACAAGCTCGGCATCCGCGCCTCCGACACCGCCGCGATCTCCTTCACCGACTGCCGGGTGCCGGCCGAGGACCTCCTGGGCTCGCCGGAGATCGACACCAGGTCCGGCTTCGCCGGCGCGATGGCGACCTTCGACAACACCCGACCGCTCGTCGCGGCCATGGCGGTGGGCTGTGCCCGAGCCTCGCTGGACCTCACCCGCGACCTGCTCGAGCAGGCCGGCGTCGTCATCGACTACGACCGGCCCGGCCAGGTGCAGAGCGCGGCCGCCGCGAAGTTCATCCAGCTCGAGGCCGACTGGGAAGGTGCCCAGCTGCTGATGATGCAGGCGGCCTGGATGGCCGACAACCGCCAGCCCAACTCGCTGGAGGCCTCGATGGCCAAGGCGAAGGCCGGCCGCGTCGGCTCGGACGTCACGCTCTCGTGCGTCCAGCTGTGCGGCACGCTCGGCTACAGCGAGGCCGAGCTGCTGGAGAAGTGGGCGCGCGACTCCAAGATCCTCGACATCTTCGAGGGCACCCAGCAGATCCAGCAGCTGATCGTGGCCCGCCGGATCCTGGGGCTGACCAGCGCCGAGCTGAAGTGACCCGTCAGGCCGACTGGTAGGGGTCGTGCTGGGCCAGGATCTTGTCGAGGCGGGCCTGGTCGAGGCGGTGGACGGTCGTGCTGTCCTCCTGCATGTCGCGCACGACCTTGGCGAGCGTGAACGTCGACGTCGTCAGGTAGAGCGTGCCGAGGGCGAGGAAGCCCTTGATCCACGGGTCGGTCGTCCATGAAGTAGATGGCGACGAGCATGGCGAAGAGCGCGGCGCCGAACGAGATGGCGGCCTGGGCGGCGAAGGCGGTGGTGTTCTTGGCGGTGGAGGCGAGGTTCGAGTTCATGCCCCGAAGCCTGTCCCGGTCCGGTCGGGGTGGAATCCGGTGCGCTACCCGATCGCGGCTGAGTACGCCGGCTCAACCGTGCCGAGTACGTTCTCCGCATGACCGGCCACATGTCGCCCGACGAGTTCCGCCGCCAGGGCCACGCGGCCATCGACTGGATCGCCGACTACTGGGACTCGCTCGACGACCTGCCGGTGCGCTCGCAGGTCCTGCCCGGTGACGTACGACGAGCGCTTCCCGACCGCGGCCCCCGAGGACGGGGAGCCCTTCGACGCCCTGCTCGCCGACCTCGACGAGATCGTGCGTGCCCGGGCTGACCCACTGGCAGCACCCCCGCTTCTTCGCCTACTTCCCGGCCAACTCGTCGCCGGCCGCGATCCTCGGCGACCTGCTCTCCAGCGGCATCGGCGCGCAGGGGATGATCTGGGCCACCAGCCCGGCGGTCACCGAGGTCGAGCAGGTCGTCCTCGACTGGTTCGCCGAGGCGCTCGACCTGCCGGCGGAGTTCCGCAGCGACGGTCCCGGCGGCGGCGTCATCCAGGACACCGCGTCGACCGCGACCTTCACCGCGCTGCTCGCCGCGCTCCACCGCGCCAGCGGGGGAGAGGTGCGGCAGGGCGGGGTCGGGCAGGAGCGGTGGACGGTCTACGGCTCGTCGCAGGCGCACTCGTCGCTGGTGAAGGCCGCGATGATGGCGGGCCTGGGCGAGGACGCGGTGCGCTCGATCGAGGTCGACCCCGAGACGCAGGCGATGGACATGGACGCGTTCCGGCTCGCCGCTCTCCGACGACGTCGAGGACGGCCGCCGGCCCGTCATGGTGCACCTCGCCGCGGGCACGACCTCGACCGGTGCGATGGACGACATCGCGGCGGTCGGCCGAGATCGCGCGCGAGTGGGGCCTGTGGGTGCACGTCGACGCAGCCTGGGCCGGGGTGGCCGCGGTGTGCCCGGAGCTCCGCGAGCACCTCGACGGGGTCGAGGCGGCGGACTCCTTCGTGACCAACCCGCACAAGTGGCTGCTCACGACCTTCGACTGCAGCACCTTCTGGGTGCGGGACCGAGCCGCTCTGACCGGGGCGCTGTCGATCCTGCCCGAGTACCTCCGCAACGCGGCGACCGAGTCGGGCGAGGTGGTCGACTACCGCGACTGGCACCCGCAGCTGGGCCGCCGGTTCCGGGCGGTCAAGCTGTGGGCGGTCCTGCGCACCTACGGGCTCTACGGGCTGCGCGAGCACATCCGCAGCGGCGTCGAGCTGGCGTCGTACGTCGCCGAGCTGGTGCGCGAGGACGACCGGTTCGAGATCGTCACCGAGCCGGTGCCTGTCGCTCGTCGTCTTCCGGCTGAAGGCCGGGGACGAGCGCGACGATGGCGGCCATGGAGCGCGGTCAACGCGTCCGGCGAGGCCTACCTCAGCCACACCACCGTCAACGGTCGCGCCGCCATCCGGCTCGCCGTCGGCAGCTGGCGTACGACCCGGGCGGACGTCGACCGCACGTGGCGGGCCCTGCAGAAGGCGGCTGTGGCCCAGGGCTGAGATGGTGTGGCGCATGAAGCTCTTCGCCGACACGCCCGTCCGTCGCACCCTGCAGGTCGTCGCCGACCTCCTCTTCGTGGCCTGGCTGGTGCTCTGGGTCTGGATCGGGATGGCCGTCCACGACGGCACGCTCGAGCTCGCCGGGCCCGCGCGGCAGACGGACTCCGCAGCCACGTCGATGGCCGAGCAGCTCCGTGACGCGGGCGGCGCGCTCGGTGAGGCGCCGCTGATCGGCGACGAGCTCGCGGTGCCCTTCGACAAGGCCGCGGACGCCTCGGACGGCCTCGCCGCGGCCGGCCGCGACACGGTCGAGGCAGTGGAGACGCCTCGCGCTGCTCCTCGGACTGTCGGTCGCGCTCATCCCGATCCTCATCGTCTCCGCCATCCACCTGCCGCTGCGCTGGCGCTTCATCCGGGAGGCGACGGCGGGCGCGAAGTTCATCGATGCGCAGGAGGACCTCGACCTCTTCGCGCTGCGGGCCCTCGCCAACCAGCCGATGCGGGTGCTGGCGAAGGTCAGCGACGACCCGGCGGGAGCCTGGCGGGCACGCGACCCCGACGTGGTCCGCAAGCTGGCGGCACTCGAGCTGGCGGACGTCGGGCTGCGCCCCGCCAAG
Organism: uncultured Actinomycetota bacterium; assembly: GCA_963778975.1. GTDB lineage: Bacteria > Actinomycetota > Actinomycetes > Propionibacteriales > Nocardioidaceae > Nocardioides. The sequence goes on along the minus strand of CAVZWM010000019.1, from coordinate 15,963 downwards.
CTTCCCGCCGCGTAGAGTCCGGCGACGTGCAGTTCCTCCACGACGTACCCGGCCGCACGACCTGACCTACGACGACGTCTTCATGGTGCCTCGCCACTCGGCCGTGGCCAGCCGCTACGACGTCGACCTGTCCACCTCCGACGGCACCGGCACGACCCTGCCGCTCGTGGTCGCCAACATGACCGCGATCGCCGGCAAGCGGATGGCCGAGACGGTCGCGCGCCGGGGCGGTCTCACCGTCATCCCGCAGGACATCCCGCTGCCGGTCGTCGCCGACGTCGTGTCGCTGGGTGAAGAAGCGCCACCACGTCTTCGACACCCCGATCGAGCTGCGGCCCGACCAGACCGTCGCCGAGGCGCTGAGCCTGATCCCGAAGCGCGCGCACCGCGCCGCGGTGGTCGTCGACGAGGGCCGGCCGGTGGGTGTGGTGTCGGAGAGCGACTGCGCCGAGGTCGACCGCTTCGCCCAGGTCGCGTCGGTGATGAACCGCGCCGTCGTGACCGTCGCGGCGGACACCGATCCGCGTGAGGCCTACGACGCCATCGAGCGTGCCAAGGCACCGCTCGCCGTGGCCGTCTCCCCGTCGGGCGCGCTGGTCGGTGTCCTCACCAGGCTCGGCGCGCTGCGGGCGACGCTCTACGCCCCGGCGCGCGACGCGGACGGTGGACTGCGGATCGCGGCCGCCGTCGGCGTCAACGGAGACGTCGCGGCGCGGGCGGCCGAGCTCATCGCGGCCGGTGTGGACTGCCTCGTCGTCGACACCGCGCACGGGCACCAGGACCGGATGCTGCAGGCGCTCGCCGCCGTCCGTCGCCTCGACCCCGCGATCCCCGTCGCGGCAGGCAACGTCGTGTCCGCGGAGGGCACGCGCGCACTGATCGAGGCGGGCGCCGACATCGTCAAGGTCGGCGTCGGGCCCGGCGCGATGTGCACCACGCGGATGATGACCGGCGTGGGACGACCCCAGTTCTCCGCGGTCCTCGAGTGCGCCACCGCTGCCCGCGAGCTCGGCAAGCACGTGTGGGCCGACGGGGGAGTACGCCACCCGCGCGACGTCGCGCTCGCCCTCGCCGCCGGTGCGTCGTCGGTGATGATCGGGTCCTGGTTCGCCGGGACCCACGAGTCCCCGGGCGACCTGATGCACGACGCGGAGGGCCGCCCGTTCAAGGTCTCCTTCGGGATGGCGTCGGCACGTGCAGTGGCCAACCGGACCTCGGCCGAGTCGTCGTACGACCGGGCGCGCAAGGGCCTCTACGAGGAGGGCATCTCCTCCTCCCGGATGTATCTCGACCCCCAGCGCCCCGGCGTGGAGGACCTGATCGACGAGATCTGCTCGGGCGTCCGCTCGGCGTGCACCTACGCCGGCGCGACCGACCTCGCGGAGTTCCACGACCGGGCCGTGGTCGGCATCCAGTCGGCGGCGGGCTTCCACGAGGGTCGCCCGCTCCACGGGTCGTGGTGATCGCGCGATGAGGGACCTGCACCACGTCTTCGTGATGACCTACGGGCGCTCCGGCTCGACGTTGCTGATGGGCATCCTCAACTCGATCCCCGGCTGGCTGCTGCGCGGCGAGAACCGCCACGCGATGCGCCACCTCTACGAGTTCCACCGCAGCGGCCTGGCGGAGAAGGCGCGCGTCGATCCGGCGCGGGCGAGCCAGCCGACCCACCCGTGGTTCGGGATCGACGGCTTCCCCGAGGCTCGCGTCCCTGCAGCACATCCGGGCGCTGGCCGAGGCGACGTTGCTGCGACCCGAGCCCGACACGCGCGTCAGCGGCTACAAGGAGATCCGCTGGTACGACGAGGACCTCCCCGACTACCTCGCCTTCCTGCAGCAGGTCTTCCCGGGCTGCCGGTTCGTGCTCAACACGCGCAACCTCGCGGACGTGGCGGCCAGCAACTACTGGACGCACAAGGACGACCCGCTCGGCCAGGTCCAGCGGATCGAGGAGCGGATGCTGTCCGCGGCCGAGGGACTGGGTGATGCCGTCCACCGGGTCCACTACGACGACTACGTCGCCGACCCCGAGGTGCTGCGCGGCCTCTTCTCGTGGCTCGGCGAGGTCTACGACCAGAACCGGGTCCACGAGGTCATGGCGACACCGCACTCGCGCCCGGGCAAGCACCGCGCCGGCGAGCAGCCGTCGTGACGCCGCGCTACCTCGTGGTTGCTGCGACCACGGCGGAGGCCGCCCACGTCCCCGCCGATCTCGCGCTCGTGATCACCGGAATGGGCAAGACTGCCGCGGCCGTTGCGACGGCGCGCGCCCTGGCGACGTACGACAACGTGGTGGGCCTCACGATCCTCAACATCGGCAGCGCCGGTGCGTTGCGCCCCGGGCTGTCCGGGATCCACGAGCCGGGTGTGGTCCTCAACCACGACCTGAGCGCCGATCTCGTGCGGGCGCTGGGCCATGACCCGCAGGAGCGCCTCGACGTGGGGGAGTCGGAGATCGTGCTCGCCACCGGTGATGTCTTCGTCAGCGACCCGATGGTCCGCGACCGGCTGGCCGAACGCGCCCACCTGGTGGACATGGAGGGCTACGCCGTTGCGTACGCCGCCCGCGAGGCCGGCGTCCGGGTCCGCCTCGTGAAGCACGTGTCCGACGGCGCGGACGAGGGCGCGATGGACTGGCCGAGTCTCGTCGAGGTGTCCGCGGCTGGCGCTGGGGAAGTGGCTGCGGGACAACGTGTCGTGAGTGCGGAGTCGGAGGTGCTCGCGGCAGCTGAGGCGCGGGTGAGCGACGTGGTCTTCGGAGCTGACGGGCAGCCCGAGACGCCCAGGATCCGGCAAGGAGGGTGCGCCCCATGAGCGAGCAGTTCTACTCGGATGCGAGGTTGTACGACCGGTTGTTCCCCGGCGGCGAACAGGCCGTCGACTTCTACAGGGCCGAGGCCGATCGGCAAGGCGGATGTGTCTTGGAGCTCGGGTGTGGCACCGGACACAAGCTGATCCCGATCGCGTCGGACGGGCATCCGTGCATGGGCCTGGAGCTCTCGCCGGACATGCTTGCCGAGGCTCAGCGCAAGGCGGACGAGCGCGGCGTGGAGGTGGAGTGGGTGCAGGGCGACATGCGCGAGTTCGACCTGGGCCGAACGTTCGACCTCGTGTTCATCGCCGCCAACTCATTGCTCCATCTGCATGAGGCTGAGGACTTGGTGGACTGCTTCCGGTCGGTGCGAAGGCACCTGGCGCCCGGAGCGCGGCTCATCTTCGACGTGTTCAACCCGAGCGTGCGGATGCTTGCCGAGGCCGACGGCGTTCGACGCAGGCGCGACGCGTTGTCGTTCGTGGATCCCGATCGTGGCGTAGTGCATGTCGATGTCGCGGAGACCTACGACGCGGCCGCGCAGGTGACTCACGGGAGGTGGTACTTCTCGACCGATTCCGAGGCCGACGTCGTTGTCGCGCCGCTCGAGATCAGGAGCATCTTCCCCCAGGAGCTGCCGCTGCTGCTCTCGCTCGGCGGTCTCCGGGCTGTTGAACGCTTCGGCGACTGGTCCCGTGCGCCACTCACCGCAGATGCGGCGCTCCAGCTCTACATCTGCGAACCGGACTGAACCGAGAGCCGGCGTGGGCTGTCTGCTCCCTACCGCGACGTGTTCGCCGTACGGCCCCTGGTCACCCCGACGAACGCCTGGGTGACGTCGTCGTCGCGGTCGAGCCGCCAGATGAGGGCGATCGTGCTGGGGTCCAGGTCGCTGACGATGCGGTGCACGACGTCCTTGCGCTGGTGCAGGCGCGCGATCGACATCGGCAGGATGACGATCCCGGTGCCGGCGGCGACCGTCTCGACGGCGTCCTGCTCCGACATCGGCGGCCAGTCGAGCTGCTCGGCGTCGGGGGTCCATCCGCTGGGGTGCGGCCGGACGAGCTGCTCGTCGACCAGGTCGCTGGTCGAGACCTCCTCGTCCGCCGCCGCGAGGACGTGCTCGATCGAGGCCACGGCGACCGGGAGCTCGTCGTACAACCGGACGCAGTGGAGACCGTCGCGGTTCACCGGCAACCGCGCCAGCGCCATGTCCAGCGTGCCGTCGCGCACCAGCGTCTCCTGCTCCGCCTCGGTGACCGGCACCAGCTCGAGGGGCTCGCGGCGCCGGTCGCGCCAGTGGCGGACCCACTTGTCGGGGGTGGCGCCGGTGACGAATCCGATGCGCAGCGGGTCGGGTCGGGCAGCCATGGGTACGACCCTAGGCGACCGGTCGCCTAGGGTCGGCCGGTGGCATCGGGCGACTTCTCGACCGTCAGCACGAAGTCGTCGCCGTGCTCGGTGACACCGGCGATCACGGCCGCGTGGACGGCGTCATCGGCGTACTTGCGGCGGACGACCATCGGGTCCTGGTTGAGGTCCTTCACCAGGGCCACGGCCAGGCCGATCATGATGACCACGAACGGCAGGGCGGCGATGACGGTGATGGTCTGGAGGCCTCCCAGCGCATCGGCACCACCGGCCAGCAGCATGACGGCTGCGACTGCACCGGTTGCGACACCCCAGAAGATGACGGTCGGGCGACTCGGGTGGATCGTGCCGCGCTCGGACAGCGACCCCATCACGATGGAGGCCGCATCGGCACCTGAGACGAAGAAGATGCCGACGAGCACCATCACCACGATGCTGGAGATCGTGGCGAACGGGTAGGCCTCGAGGGTCGTGAACAGCTGCGCCTCCAGGCCGCCGGCGCCGGCGATGTCGGTGCCGTTCTTCTGCTGGTCGATCGCGGCACCGCCGAAGATGCAGAACCAGACCACGCTGATCAGGCTCGGGACCAGGAGCACGCCCGTGACGAACTGGCGGATGGTGCGACCGCGGGAGATCCGGGCGATGAACATGCCCACGAACGGCGTCCACGAGAGCCACCACGCCCAGTAGAAGACCGTCCAGCTCGAGAGCCAGTCGCGGGTCTCGGCGCCCTCGGCGGCCGTCCGGGCGCCCATCATCGGCAGGTCGGCGATGTAGCTGCCGATCGAGGTCGGGACCAGGTTGAGGATGAAGACGGTGGGGCCGACCACGAAGACGAAGAGGGCCAGGCCGACGGCGAGCACCATGTTGATGTTGGAGAGCCACTGGATGCCCTTGGCGACCCCGGAGATCGCGGACAGCACGAACGCGGCGGTGAGGACGGCGATGATGCCCACGAGCACGGCATTGCCGGTGCTGTCGAGCCCCGCCACGATCGAGAGGCCGGACTGGATCTGCAGGGCGCCGAGTCCCAGCGAGGTCGCGGAGCCGAAGAGGGTCGCGAAGATCGCGAACATGTCGATGGCCTTGCCGCCGAGCCCGTGGGCGTGGCGGCCCAGGAGCGGCTCGAACGCCGAGCTGACCAGCTGGAGCCGGCCCTTGCGGTAGACGCCGTACGCGATGGCCAGGCCGACCACGGCGTAGATCGCCCAGGGGTGCAGCGTCCAGTGGAACATCGTGGTCGCCATGGCCGTCTGGGCGGCTTCGGGGTTGCCGGCCTCGCCGGTGCCGGGCGGGGGAGTGACGAAGTGGGTGACCGGCTCGCTGACGCCGTAGAACATCAGGCCGATGCCCATGCCGGCGCTGAACATCATCGCGACCCAGGACACCGTGTTGAACTCCGGCTCCTCGTCGTCGCGTCCGAGCGGGATGTTGCCGAACTTGCCCATGGCCAGCCAGATCACGAACACCACGAAGGCGCTCGAGGTGAGCACGAACAGCCAGCCGGTGTTGCCCATCACCCAGTCGAGGCCGGTCGAGGAGGCGGTCGCAAGGGTTGCGGTGGAGACGAAGCCCCACACGAGGAACCCGAGGCTGACCGCCGCGGTCACCCCGAAGACGAGCTTGTCGAGGCCGCGCTCCCGCTGCACGGTGGGGTCGACGGCCGCGTCCAGGGCCGGGTGCAGCTCGTCGGGGGTGGGCAGGTCATGGGGGTGTTCGAGTCCAGTGGCCATCCCTCGACCAGAGCAGGCCCACGTGGTCACCGCAATCCGACGGTATGCCTCCACGCTCAGGTTGAGGGAAGGCTCACACGCACGTGTCCGTCCTGTCCGCCGGGCTACGTTGGGCGGCATGAGCATCCACAGGTTCGCCTTCGACCCGTCGTACCGCCTGCCGGGCCTGCTCTTCGGGGTCACCGACCGGACGGCCAGCGTCGAGGTGGATGCACAGGAGCTCACGGTGCGCTACGGACCCTGGCGGCTGCGTACGCCGCTCGGCAACATCGCCGAGTGCCAGGTGACCGACGGCTACTCCTTCGTCAAGACCGCCGGGCCGCCGCACCTGTCGTTCGCCGACCGGGGCGTCTCGTTCACGACATCCGGCGGCCCGGGGCTGTGCGTGTCGTTCCACGAGCCGGTGCCCGCGATCGACTTCGTCGGCCGCATCCGGCACCCCGCCGCGACGCTCACCGTCGTGGACCCGGAGCTGCTGCGAGCGGAGCTCGAGGCGGCTCGCTGACGCGGGTGGAGAAATGAAGAAAAGGCTCCGTGGAGCCGGAGCCTTTTCAGTGTCCGAGGGGGGACTTGAACCCCCACGCCCTAATACGGGCACTAGCACCTCAAGCTAGCGCGTCTGCCAATTCCGCCACCCGGACGAGTGCTGGAGAACAGTAGCAAAGCGATCCCCTCGACATTCAATCGGGGAAGGTGGTCACTCGTGGGGCAGGATGGACGACATGGACCACCCACCCGAGAGCCCGTCGTACGACCCCGCAGCCGAGGTCGTCAGCTGTGCCAGGAGCTCATCCGGATCGACACCTCCAACTACGGCAACGGCGACGGACCGGGGGAGCGCAAGGCCGCCGAGTACGTCGCCGGCGCTGCTCGACGAGGTCGGCATCGGGAGCACGATCATCGAGGGCGCGCCGGGTCGCGCCAACGTCGTGGCCCGCTGGGGCGGCGGCGACGGGCGACCGCCGCTGCTGGTCCACGGGCACCTCGACGTGGTGCCCGCGGAGGCCGCCGACTGGCAGGTCGACCCGTTCGCCGGCGAGATCAAGGACGGCATGGTCTGGGGCCGGGGCGCGGTCGACATGAAGGACTTCGACGCGATGCTGCTCAGCGTCGTACGCGCACGGGCCGCGGCGGGTGCGGCTCCCGACCGCGAGGTGGTGGTGTGCTTCACCGCCGACGAGGAGGCCGGCGGCCATCATGGTGCCGAGATCCTGATCAACGAGCACGCCGACCTGCTCGCCGACTGCACCGAGGCCGTGGGCGAGGTCGGCGGCTTCTCCGCCACCGTCCGCGGGCGCCGGGTCTACCTGATCGAGGCCGCCGAGAAGGGCATGGCCTGGATGCGGCTCACCGCGCGCGGCCGGGCCGGCCACGGCTCGATGCTCAACGACGACAACGCCGTCACCCGGCTCGGCCGGCGCCGTCGCCCGCATCGGGGCCCACCAGTGGCCGGTGCGCCTGACGCCCACGATGGAGGTGTTGCTGGCGAGCATCGGCGAGCTCGCCGGCACCGAGGCCACGCCCGAGAACGCCGAGTCGCTCGTCGAGGAGTTCGGCGACGCCGCGCGGATGCTCGGCGCGGTCATCCGCAACACCGCCAACCCGACGATGCTGCAGGCCGGCTACAAGACCAACGTCATCCCGACCGAGGCCTGGGCGACCGTCGACGGCCGCTTCCTGCCCGGCTTCGAGGACGAGTTCTTCGCCACCATCGCCGAGCTCGCCGGGCCCGGCATCGAGATCGACTTCGAGTCCAAGCAGAACCCGTGGGAGACGCCGTACGACGGTGACCTGGTCGGCGCGATGACCCGAAGCCTGCTGGCCGAGGACCCCGAGGCCTCGTCGCCCCCTACCTGATGAGCGGGGGCACCGACGCCAAGCACTTCCGCAAGCTCGGCATGCGCTCCTACGGCTTCGCGCCGCTGCGGCTGCCCGGCGACCTCGACTTCACCTCGCTGTTCCACGGCGTGGACGAGCGGGTGCCGGTCGACGCGCTGGAGTTCGGGGCGCGGGTCTTCGACCGGTTCCTCGACGACATCTGAGCGCGGCGGCTCAGCCGGCGAAGAGCGTCAGCCGCTGGCGGATGATCTTGCGGCGCAGGACGACGCGGCGCTTGCCGTCGTGGCCGATCCGCAGCCGGTCGAGCTCCCACCCGCCGTGCTCGGCGCGCTCGACGAGCATGCGCGTCACCACGTTGCGGGAGAAGTCGCGGGGCAGGATCAACGTCTCGAACTCCCACTCCACCCCGCGTGCCGGGCGGGCGACGCTGGATGCGCGGACACGGTCAGTCCCGCTGACACGTCGTCGAGGGCGTCGACGATCTCGGACGGCAGGGTCAGCTCCTCGACGCCGAGCGCGCCGTCGCAGCTGGGCGGCGGTCCGCGCGCCCACGATCGGCGCGGTGACGCCGGGTCGGTCCCGCACCCACACCAGGGCGACCTCCAGCGGGGTCCAGCCCAGGCCGTCGGCGGCCCGGGCGACCGCCTCGACGATGCCGCGACCGCGCTCGTCGAGGTAGGTGTTGACGAAGCTCGCGAAGTGCTCGGTGGCGGCGCGCGAGTCCGAGGGCGTGCCGCCGCGGTACTTGCCGGTCAGCACGCCGCGACCCAGCGGTGACCAGGGGAGCACCCCGAGGCCGAGGGCGCGGGCGGCGGGGACGACCTCGTGCTCGATCGCGGCGGTTGAGCAGGGAGTACTCGACCTGGGTCGACGCCAGCGGTCGTACGTCCCGGGCACGGCGCGCTGCCACGTGGCGGCCTGCGCGGTCTGCCAGCCGGTGTAGTTGGAGATGCCGACGTAGGACGCGCGGCCGGACGACACGGCCAGGTCGAGCGCGGTCAGCGTCTCCTCGACCGGCGTCTCGTCGGTCCACACGTGCACCTGCCACAGGTCGACGTGGTCGACCCCGAGGCGCTTGAGCGAGGCGTCGAGGGAGGTGAGCAGGTGGCCGCGGGAGGTGTTGGTGACGCGCTCGCCGGTGCGTCGCGAGATGCCGGCCTTGGTCGCCAGCACGATCTCGTCGCGGCCGACCACGTCGCCGATGCAGGGTGCCGATCAGCTCCTCGCTGGCGCCGTCGCCGTAGCCGGCGGCGGTGTCGAGCAGCGTGCCGCCGGCCTCGGCGAAGGCGATCAGCTGGTCGCGGGCCTCGTGCTCGTCGGTGTCACGGCCCCACGTCATGGTGCCGAGGCCGAGCCGGGAGACCTTGAGGCCGGTGGAGCCGAGCGAGCGCTGCTGCATGCAGGTGAGATAGCCACGCCGGCGGTGCCACGCTCGCCGTGACTCGCCCGTAGGCTCCGACGCGTGATCGACCTCCTCAAGGCCGTGGTGCTCGGGACTCATCCAGGGACTCACCGAGTTCCTGCCGATCTCCAGCAGCGCGCACCTGCGGATCTTCCCCGAGCTCTTCGGCTGGGGAGACCCGGGCGCGGCCTTCACCGCCGTGATCCAGATCGGCACCGAGCTCGCCGTCCTGATCTACTTCCGCCACGACATCTGGCGCATCGGCAACGCCTGGGTGCGCTCGCTCTTCCAGCCGGAGTGGCGCGGCGCGGGTCGATGCCCGCATGGGGTGGTACATCATCATCGGCTCGCTGCCGATCGTCGTCCTGGGCGTGCTGCTCAAGGACATCATCGAGCAGGACTTCCGCAACCTCTGGATCATCGGCACCACCCTGATCGTCATGGGCATCGTGCTCGGCATCGCCGACCGCTGTCGGCCGCACGGACCGGACGATCGGCAAGCTCACCCTCCGCGACGCCGTGCTGATGGGCCTCGCCCAGGCGATGGCCCTGATCCCCGGCGTCTCCCGCTCCGGCGCGACCATCTCGATGGGCCGCGTGCTCGGCTTCGACCGCGAGGCCGCCACCCGCTTACGCCTTCCTGCTCGCCATCCCGGCCGTCGTCGGCGCCGGGCTCTTCGAGCTCAAGGAGATCCCCCACGGCGACAACGCCTACGGCTGGGGCCCGACGATCGTCGGCCACCGTGGTGTCGTTCGTCGTCGGGTACGCCGCCATCGCCTGGCTGCTGCGCTACGTCTGCACGAACTCCTACACGCCGTTCGTGATCTACCGCATCGTGCTCGGCGCCGGCGACGCTCATCCTGCTGGGTGCAGGCGTGCTGACCGCCTGAACGTCGCACCAGCAGGAGCACCAGCGCGACCAGCTGGGTGAGGGCCACGGCGACGACCAGGGCGACGAGCGAGCGTTCGTAGAGCCAGCCGGCACCGACGCCGCCGAGCATCGCGAGCAGCGCCCTGGATGCCCGCGAAGACGCCGTACGCCGTCGCGCGACGCGGTGCGTCGACGAGGTCGGCCACCACCGCCTTGATCGTGGAGTCCTGGACGCCCTGCGCGAAGCCCCACGCCAGCACGCCGACGAGCACGTAGGCGAGCGACGAGGCCAGCGCCAGGGCGGGCACCAGCGCGACCAGCACCGGCACGACCAGCAGGATCCGGGTGCCGGTGCGGTCGTAGACCCAGCCGACGAGGAGCGCCGCGACCGCCTCGACGGCCATCGCGGCGGCGTAGAGCAGCGGGATCGCCGGCCACCGGGACGATGCCCTCGACGGTGAGGTGGTAGCCGATGATGCCGAAGGTCACGAGCGCACCGGTGGTGAGCGAGGCCGCGACGGCGTAGCGGAAGAAGTCGCCGGAGAGACCGGCGCCGACCGCGTCCGCCCACCAGCCCCGTGACGCGGTGGCGGCGGCGCGTCGACGGGCGGCGAGTCGTCGTACACGCTCGGGTCGGGCACCCGGCGACGCAGCGTGAGCAGGAGCATCATCGCGATCGCGCCCGGGACGGCCAGTACGGCCATGCCCCACCAGAGCGAGCCGACAGCCACCAGGGCGGCCACCAGCAGCGGCCCGCTGAAGGCCCCGACCTGGTCGAGCGCCTTGTGCACGCCGAATCCGCGCCCGCGCCCTACCGCCCCGGCCACGTGGGCCAGCAGCGCGGACTTGGAGGGCGAGCGGACGGCCTTGCCGAGCCGCTCGAGGAGGATCATCGTCGCGGCGAACGCCAGCCCGGCGCCGCCGAGACGGGGCGCCACGGCGAGCAGCGGCACGCAGACCGCGGTCAGGCCGTAGCCGATGATCGTCAGCGACCAGTAGCGACCGGTCCGGTCCGCCACCGGACCGAAGACCAGCCGCAGCACGAGGGACATGGCCTCGCCGGCGCCGGTCACCGCCCCGACGACGACCGCGGACGCGCCGAGGGCGGCGAGGATCGGCCCGTAGACCGACCGGGCACCCTCGTAGACCATGTCGGCGGACAGGCTGACGAAGCCGAACCACCACACCACCCGCCACGCAGAGGGACGCGTGACGGGGGCTGCGCTCACAACCAGCCGGACTTCTTGAACAGGGCGAGCAGCCCGCCCGCGACACCGATCATCAGCACGATCGCGAACGGGTAGCCGTAGGTCCAGTGCAGCTCGGGCATGTGGTCGAAGTTCATGCCGTAGATCCCGGCGATCAGGGTCGGTACGACGACGAGCGCGGCGCCCGCGGAGATCTTGCGCATGTCCTCGTTCTGCTGGACCGAGATCCGGGCCAGGTGGCCGTCGAAGGCCGTCGACAGCAGGATGTCGAGGCTGTCGATGACCTCCGAGACGCGCTGGAGGTGGTCGGCCACGTCGCGGAAGTAGGTCGCGGTCTCCGGCGTGATGATCGCGACGCTGGGCGTGCCATTGGTGTCGTTGGGCGTGGAGAACTTCCGCATCGGCTCGCGGAGCGGCATCACTGCACGGCGTACCTCCGCGATCTCCCGCTTGAGGATGTAGATGCGGGTCGAGTCGTCGGTGCGTGCGGGGGAGAACACGGACTCCTCCACCTCGTCCACGTCCTCCTCGAGCGCGGCGCCGACCCGCTCGTACTCGTCGACGACCCGGTCGCAGATGGCGTACATGACCCCCATCGGGCCGTGCTCGAGCACCTTGGCCCGGGCCTCGAGGTCGCGGCGGGAGTCGGCCAGGTCGATGCCCTCACCGTGGCGGACGGTGACGACGAAGTCCTTGCCGACGAACATGTTGATCTCGCCGGTCTCGACCGCGTCCTCCTCGTCGACGTACCAGAGCGTCTTGAGGACCAGGAACAGCGTGTCGCCGTAGTGCTCGAGCTTGGGTCGCTGGTGGGAGTCGCCGGCGTCCTCCACCGCCAGCGGGTGCAGGTCGAAGGTGTCGGCGATCAGCTGCAGCTCGTCGGGGCTGGGGTCGTGGATGCCGATCCACTGGAAGTCGCCCGGGTCGCACGGCACCCGCGCGTGCCCGAGGCTCTGGTCGTCGCCCGTGCCCACGGGCACCCGCCTGCCCTGGTGGTAGAGCGCGTTGTCCACGATCACGCGGTCAGGCTAGTCCCACTAGGGTCGCCGACATGGCAACCGTGATCCTCGTCCGACACGGCCGCTCGACGGCCAACGCGACCGGGGTGCTCGCAGGTCGACTCCCCGACGTCCACCTCGACGAGGCCGGGATGGCCCAGGCCGTCGCCGTCGGCGAGCGGCTCAGCGGCGTACGCCTCGCTGCCGCCGTCACCAGCCCGCTCGAGCGGTGCCGTGAGACCACCCGTGAGATCACCCGGCTCCAGGGCGCGCCGCTGCGCGCGAGCGTCGACCGGCAGCTCAGCGAGTGCGACTACGGCGAGTGGCAGGGCCGGCCGCTGAAGGACCTGGCCAAGGAGAAGCTCTGGAAGACCGTGCAGTCACAGCCCTCGGCCGCGACCTTCCCCGGGGGCGAGTCGATGCGGGCCATGCAGGACCGCGGAGTCGCGGCCATCAGGCGCCACGACGCGCGCGATCACCCAGGAGCACGGCGAGGGAGCCGTCTGGCTCGCGGTGAGCCACGGCGACGTCATCAAGTCGATCCTGGCCGACGCCCTCGGGCACCCACCTCGACCTCTTCCAGCGCATCCACGTCGACCCGGCCTCGGTGTCGGTCGTCCGGTTCACCGAGACCCGTCCCTACGTCCTCGGCACCAACACCCACGCTGGCGACCTGGCCTGGCTGACTCCGCCCGCACGCGGCGGTGCCAAGCGCGCGACGGTCGGGCGATGCCCAGGTGGGCGGCGGAGCCGGACCCGCAGCGGCTGGGAAGGGGTCCTAGGGTGAGTGGCATGCCCGTCGTGCACAGCTTCGACCCGCCCGAGCGATTCGTCGCGGGCACCGTCGGCGAACCCGGCCAGCGCACCTTCTTCCTCCAGGCCCGGGAGGGCACCCGGCTGGTGAGCATCTCGTTGGAGAAGCAGCAGGTCGCCGCGCTCGCCGAGCGGATCGACGAGCTCCTCGACGAGCTCATGCGTGCCGCCGGCGACGACCTCCTCATCCCGGCGATCGCGCCCCGTGGCACGTCCGACAACCAGCCGCTGGAGCAGCCGATCGAGGAGGAGTTCCGCGCCGGCACCATGACGTTGTCGTGGGACGGCGACCGACGAGCGCGTGGTGATCGAGGTGTTCCCCTTCACCGAGGCGGCCGTCGTGTCGCCCGAGCAGCTCGAGGAGGACCTCGAGGACCTGCTCGAGCCCGAGCCCGACGAGCTCCTGCTCGTCCGCCTCCCGGCGGCGGCGGCGCGGTCCTTCGTCGAGCGTGCGCGCACCGTGATCGGTGCCGGTCGCCCCGACTGCCCCTTCTGCGGCGAGCCCGTCGACCCGGACGGCCACCTCTGCGTGCGCGCCAACGGCTTCCGGCGCCGTGACCCCTGAGGTCATGCTCCGTGACGACTGGCCGACCGGCGAGCTGACGCTCCACGGTCGCGTCCTGCCGGCCTCCAACGCGACCTTCGTCGGCGAGATCGACGGCGTCCGCGTGGTCTACAAGCCGATCGCCGGTGAGCGCCCGCTCTGGGACTTCCCCGACGGGACGCTCGCGGGGCGGGAGGTGGCGTCGTACGCCGTCTCCGAGGCGCTGGGGTGGGACATCGTGCCGCCCACGATCATGGGCGAGGGGCCGCACGGGCCGGGCATGGTCCAGCTGTGGTGCGACGAGGACGACGACCAGGCACCGGTCGACATCGTCGGGGAGGCGCAGGTGCCCGCCGGCTTCCGGCACGTCTTCGACGGACTGGACGCCCACGACCAGCCGGTGTCGCTCGTCCACGAGGACTCGCCCGCGCTGCGCCGGATGGCGCTCTTCGACGTCGTGGTCAACAACGCCGACCGCAAGGGCGGCCACGTGCTGCCGATGCCCGGCGGTCACCGCCACGGCGTCGACCACGGGCTGACCTTCCACGTCGAGCAGAAGCTCCGCACCGTCCTGTGGGGCTGGGTGGGCGAGCCGTTCACCGAGCCCGAGATCGAGGGACTGGCGCGGCTCGCCGAGGCCCTGGACGGAGAGCTACGCGAGCAGCTGCGCAGCCTGGTCAGCGACGAGGAGACCGCCAGGGCCTCCCGCCGGCTGGCTCGGCTGCTGGAGCGCGGCCGGTTCCCGTCGCCGCCGTCCTCGTCGTATCCGGTCATCCCGTGGCCGCCCTTCTGAATCGCCCAGCACACGACGGATAGGCTTCGCGCCATGCGTTCCTGGTCGTCCCCCGAGGTCCCCCGACTGCCCGTCGCCGGGCCTGCAGTCCGCGTGCACGACACCGCGACGACCGGGCTCGTCGAGACCCGTCCCGAGGGCCCGGCTCGGCTCTACGTCTGCGGGATCACGCCCTACGACGCGACGCACATGGGCCACGCCGCGACCTACGTCGCCTTCGACCTGCTCAACCGGGCGTGGCGCAGCGCGGGTCACGAGGTGACCTACGTCCAGAACGTGACCGACGTCGACGACCCGCTCCTCGAGCGGGCGCAGAAGGTCAAGATCGACTGGGTCGAGCTGGCCGAGCGCGAGACGCAGCTCTTCCGTGACGACATGGAGGCGCTGCGCGTCCTCGCGCCGGCCCACTACATCGGCGCCGTCGAGTCCATCCCGCAGGTGATCGACCTCATCCAGCGCCTCGACGAGGCCGGCGCGGTCTACCGCGTCGACGACGACCTCTACTTCTCCGTCACCGCGGACGCCGACTTCGGTGCGATCTCGGGCCTCGACCGCGAGACGATGCTGCAGATCTTCCCCGAGCGCGGGGGAGACCCCGACCGCGACGGCAAGAAGGACCCGCTCGACTGCCTCCTGTGGCGCGCGGAGCGTCCGGGCGAGCCGTCGTGGGAGAGCCCGTTCGGGCCGGGGCGCCCGGGGTGGCACATCGAGTGCACCGCGATCGCCCTCGACCACCTCGGCACCGCCTTCGACGTCCAGGGCGGCGGCAGCGACCTGGTCTTCCCGCACCACGAGATGTCGGCCGGCCACGCGCAGGTGGCCCATCCCGGCGAGAGCTTCGCGCGCGCCTACGCGCACGCCGGCATGGTCGCCTACGACGGCGAGAAGATGTCGAAGTCCAAGGGCAACCTCGTCTTCGTCTCCGCGCTGAGGCTCAGCGAGGTCGACCCGATGGCGATCCGCCTGGTGCTGCTGCGCCACCACTACCGCAGCGACTGGGAGTGGACCGACGACCAGCTCTGGGCCGCTGTCGACACGCTCGCCGACTGGCGTCGTGCCCTCGCCCTGGGCGCCGGAGCCGACTCGGGGCCGGTGGTCGAGCGGGTCCTGGCCGCGCTGGCCGACGACCTCGACGCGCCCACCGCGGTCCGGATCGTCCAGGAATGGGTGGACGCCACGCTCGGGACGACCGGGCTCGCCGACACCTCCGACCACGACGCGGCAGAGGTCGTACGCCGGTTGCTGGACGCGGCACTGGGCCTGTCGCTCTGACTCGAGCCTGACTCTGGTGCGGCCGGGTCGGTGGGCCCGCCGCCGCTCCGTCCAGGCGTCGGGGAACCGGCTCTGCTCACCGCTGGCGGGGGCTCGGGAGCTCAGTCCTCGTCGCGCCGCTTGAGGTAGCGCTCGAACTCCCGGGCGATGGCCTCGCCGGTGGCCTCGGGGAGATCGGCGGTGTCGCGAGTCTCCTCGAGCGCGCGGACGTAGTCGGCGATGTCCTCGTCCTCCCCGGCCAGCTCGTCGACGCCGCGTTCCCAGGCCTTGGCGTCCTCGGGGAGGTCTCCCAGGGGCATCGGGGCC